>NZ_MBLM01000112.1 GCF_001854655.1 Parafrankia colletiae
CCGGAGCGCCGGTCACCGGAGCGCCGGTCACCGGAGCGCCGAACGTCGCCGCGACAGCTGTCAGGAGATCGTCCCGTCCGACGAACCGCGCGACCCGCGGCGGGGCGTTCCACACCCGGTGGCGCGACCCCGGAAACATCGGCTCTCCTCCCGGTGGCGGAAGCGGGTCGCCGTTGCCGGCTGCCACCCGCGCGGCCCGGCCGGGAAAGGGCGGAGACCGGTCCGGCCTGCCCCGTCGCCCGTGGACGGCGGCCCGGAGGCGGCGTCGCGCCTCGTCCCGATCGATATCGAACAGATCGACCGGCACGATCTGCCCGAGCAGGCCGGCATCCTCACAGCCGTCGATCCGGACCACCAGGAGCGACCGCTCCCGGCCGTCGGGATCGGCCGCCCAGGCGGTCTGCCATTCAGCCGGCCGGCCATCCCGCAGATAGGCCTCGGACAACAGCACTATCGTCCGGTCCGCGCTGCGCAGATAGCTGTCCAGACGGCCGATGGAACGTGTGCCCGGAAGGTCGTCCCAACAGGCGACGAACACCAGGAAGCCGTCTTCTTCCAGCGTCCATCCGAGCCATTCCGCCCATGCCTTGTCCTCGGCGGCATAGGAGATGAGGAATCTGGCACCGGCCCGCTCCGGTCGTTCCCGCACCGGAGATGGTCCTGCGTTCACCTAAGGCGCCCCGTTCCGGGATCCGGCGGCGGGCCCGCGCCGGGTGGCCAGGAGAAGCCGTTTCATGACACGAACCGAAGCTGGAGATCGTACATTCCACTGTAGGTGGAGGCGGACAGCGTGAGATCCGCTCCCCCGTCCCCAAGACGACCCCGCAGGGTCGCCCCGGGGCTGAGCGGGGCGACCTGCGGGATGGAACCACCGCTGTTGGCTCGGCAGGGAATCAGGGGCTGCTCACCGTTGAAAAGGTTGTACGCCGCCCCTTCGGCCCGGTGGTCATCCACCAGCCGGCCGGTGAGGTTGCCGTCGGACCAGGCCAGCTGCCAGTAGGTCAGGAGCAGGCGGGGACTGCGGGGATTTCCCGCCAGGTCACTCCCCGAGGTGGCGGCGACCCGGGCCGAGGCGAGCGACACCGCTCCCGTCGCGCCTGGGTTCCCGGCCGCGAGAGTGAACGAGAACGGACTGGGCTCGGAGGACGTGCCGTCGGTCTGCCGCCTGCCGATGACCAGCTGGGAGCTCAGTTGATAGGTCTGTGAAGCCGCCCGGCGGCGCGCGGAGCCCGGACCGCAGAAATCATAGGTCGTCAGCGTGATGGTGGAGATGCCGTCGTAGGTTCCAAGGACCGCGGAGCCGGCCGGGGGCGTCGCGGAGGAACGGGCGGGCGAGGGCGACCGCGAGGACGATGACCGCGCCAGCGCGGACGGACTCAGAGGCAACGACGAACGCGTCGGCGGGACGGAGACACCGGCCGGGCTCGCGGATGTCCGGGACTCCCGGGACTCCCGGGCCGCCTCGGATTCCGCTGACGCGGCGGGCGAGGTCCGCGTGGTGCCGGTCGACGCCGACGCGCGGACCGGGTCTTCCGAATCCTCGGCGCCGCATCCGCCAAGGACACCCGCCAACAGAATGACAACGAAGAGCATCGACAGCACAATCCTGCAGGCTGACGATCGCATCGTATGTGACATGAGATCCCCCCCGGAACCTGATGGGGGAATAGTGCGCCCCCGCGCCCACAACGTAACCGGTACGCGGGATCACTGCCAGACCGTTCTCCGGAATGAAAAATCAGCAGAGCGACCATGACGAGAGCCGACAGGATCGCCGCCGTCCAGGCGCGGCTCGTGCGGGTTGACCGTACAACGTGATCCTCACCAGCGCGGAGCGGAGCGCCGGTACGCCCCGAGGGTTGCCCGCGGCGACGGTGTCCCGCGAGCGGAGCGGATGTGTCCCACGCGCGGAGCGGATCCGTGCCGTCGCGGTCGTCCGGCCCGGCGAGTGTGCACGCCAGCCGCGCTCTCGTCACCGGTACGTAGTTCTCAGGTACGTAGTTCTTCTGATGTGGAGCAGCCGATCAGTCTGCGAATCTTTGTCCGCGGCGCACGGCCGGACCACCCTCACCTGCCTCCGCGGGCCGGGTGGCGGTTCGCCGGGTCCAGGTCCAGGCCCGGACCTGCACGAGCACGCCGCGCCCGGCACGCCGACACCGAGGGCCGACGCAGTGCGGTGTGGCGCGCCGTGGCCGCCCGCCCCGCGCGGCGGCACCGCATCAGCGGCACCGCCGCACCGACTGATAAGGACGTCATGAATACCAGGATCCAGGGGGGCGGGCGGCGTACGCGCGCCGTCCGGCGAACGACCAGCCTCGTCGCCGTGCTGGCGTTGGCAGGCGTCACCGCCGCCGCGTGCGGCGGCTCGGACGACGCCTCCGGCACCCCGGCCGCCGACGCCACGCCGGTCGCCGGCGGGAAGCTCACCTACGCGACCATTCAGGAGCCGGGCTGCCTCGACCCGGGCTACGACCCGAGCACGGTCACCGGCGTCATCAACCGCAACATCTTCGATTCTCTGGTCTCACAGACCGCCACGGGCGAGACGAAGCCGTGGCTGGCGACCAGCTGGACGGTCTCCCCGGACGGGAAGACCTACCGGTTCTCGCTGCGTGACGGCGTGCGGTTCCACGACGGGTCGGCGTTCGACGCCACCGCGGTGAAGGCGACCTTCGACCATGCCGTCGACCCGGCGACGAAGTCGCTGTACGCCGGTGCGCTGCTGAGCGCCTACCAGGAGACCCGGGTGATCGACCCGCGGACGGCCGAGGTGGTGCTCGAGCGGCCGGACGCGACGTTCCTGCAGAGCGTCGGGACGCCGTCCCTCGGCATCCAGTCGCCCGCGTCGCTGCGGCGCTCCGCGGAGGAGCTGTGCACCAAGCCGGTCGGCTCCGGTGCCTTCACCTTCGTGAGCTGGACGAAGAACCGCGACCTGGTACTGGCGAAGAACACCGCCTACCAGTGGGCGCCGGACGCCGCGAGCCACGACGGCCCGGCCTACCTGGACGGGATCACCTTCCAGTTCATCTCCGACGACACGGCCCGGTTCGGTGCGCTGACCTCCGGCCAGGTGCAGGTCGTCAACAACGTGCCGGCGGCGAACATCCGCACGCTGAAGGCCAACAACTCGCTGCAGTACCTGCGCGCGGACTCGCCCGGTCTGACCTTCTCGCTGCTCCTCAACCCCACCCGCGAGCCGCTGTCGGACGTGCGGGTCCGCCGGGCGCTGCTGCGGGCGGTGAACCTCGACGAGCTGGTCACCTCGGTGTACTTCGGCGAGTACCGGCGGGCCTGGAGTCTGCTGAGCCCGACCACGATCGGCTACGACAAGTCCCTGGAGGGGACCTGGAAGGTCGACCAGGCGCTGGCGAACCGGCTGCTCGACGAGGCCGGCTGGACGGAGCGGGACGGTGACGGCTTCCGCACGAAGGACGGGAAGCGGCTCACGGTCGTCTGGCGGACCGGCGCGCAGCTGGACCGCGACAGCCGCGGCGTGGTGGCGCAGGGCGTGCAGGCGGACGCCAAGAAGGTCGGCATCGACCTGCAGTACATCAGTGAGGACGTCGGTACCTTCAGCCAGCACATCTTCGCCGCCGACCTCGACATCTGGGGCGGCAGCTACCAGCGGCCGGACGGCGACATCCTGCGCTTCGCGTTCGCGTCGGACCAGGGGATCACCAAGGGCGGCGGCAACCTGTACGGGCTGAACGACGCCACTCTGGACCGGCTGCTGAACGAGGCGTCGACGACCACCGACACGGCGGTGCGGACGAAGAACTGGGCCGAGGCCCAGCAGTACATCATCGACAACGCGCTGGCGGTGCCGCTCACCGTCGGGGCGAACCTGGTCGGTGCGTCGGAGAAGGTGCACGGCCTGCGCTTCGAGCAGTCCTCGAACCTGGCGTTCTTCGACACCTGGCTGGACCCGACGAAGTGACGTCCACCGCGCGGTGGCTGGCCCGCCGGCTGGCGCTGTCGGTCCTCGTCGTCGTCGGAGCGGCGACGGTGGCCTTCGGTGCCCTGCAGGTCGTGCCCGGTGACCCGGTGCACGTGATGATGGGCGGCGCGGCCCCCAGCCCGGAGGTCTACCAGCAGACCCGCCACGAGCTCGGGTACGACCGGCCGCTGCCCGTCCGTTACGGCAGGTTCCTCGGCCAGCTGCTGCGCGGTGATCTCGGTCGGTCCTACCAGCTGCACCGGCCGGTGGCGGAGGTGATCGGAAGCCAGCTGTGGCCGACGGTCCAGCTCGCACTGGCCGGGTTCGGGCTCGCGTTCGTGGTGGCGGCGGCGCTCGCCGTCGCCACGGCCGGGCGCCGGTCCGGGTGGCGGCGGCTGTCGTCCGCGGCCGAACTGGTGATGATCTCGACGCCCGGTTTCTGGGTCGGCGTGCTGCTGCTGACGGCGTTCTCGTTCCGCCTGCAGCTGTTCCCGGTGGCGGGCGGCGACAGCCTGGACGGGCTCGTGCTGCCCGCCGTCACGCTGGCCCTCGGCCTGATCGGCGTGTTCGCGCAGGTCATGCGGGAGGGCCTGGAGCGGGCGCTGGAGCAGCCGTTCGTGCTCAGCGCCCGGGCGCGCGGTTCCGGTGAGACTGCGGTGCGGCTGCGGCACGCGCTGCGGCACGCGCTGATCCCGATGGTCACACTCGCCGGCTGGATCGTCGGCACGCTGCTCGGCGGGGCCGTGCTGGTAGAGACGATCTTCAGCCGGGAGGGGCTGGGGCGGATCACCGCGACGGCCATCGCCGGGCGCGACCTCCCGCTCGTCACCGGCGTCGCGGTGGTGGCGGCGACGATCTTCACGCTGCTCAACATCGCGGTGGACCTGCTCTACCGGGTCATCGACCCGCGGATGAAGGAGGTCATCCGGTGACCACGCCGAAGCTGGCCATCCCGCGCCCGGAGGCCGCCGACGCCGAGCCGAGCCCGGCCACGCGCCGTCCGCCGGGCTCGGCTCGGCGCTGGCTGTCCCGTCCACCGGGCCGGCCGCGCCGGCTGCCGTGGCGCCGGGCGGGCCGTTCCGGGCGCGACAACCGGCGGATCGGTCCCGGCGTGGCGATCAGCGCCCTCGTGGTGGCCCTGGTATGCCTCGCCGCGATCTGGCCGGGCCTGCTCGCCCGGGCCGACCCGAACGCGGTGGAGCCGGTGGACGCCCTGCTCGGGCCGAGCGGTGCGCACTGGTTCGGCACCGACCAGCTCGGCCGGGACGTCTACAGCCGGGTGGTGCACGGTGCCCGGGTGTCGCTGTTCATCGGTGTCGGTGCGACCGGCATCGCGTTGTTCCTCGGCTGCCTGGTCGGGATGCTGGCCGCCACCTGCGGCCGGCTGGTCGACGAGATCCTGATGCGGATCACCGACGTCCTGATGTCGTTTCCCGGTCTGCTGCTGTCCCTGCTCGTCGTCGCCGTCCTGGGCCCGAGCAGCACCAACGCGGCCATTGCCATCGGCCTGTCCGGCGCGCCCGGGTTCGCACGGCTGGTGCGGGCCGAGGCGCTGGTGATCCGCCAGGCCGGCTATGTGCGCACCGCGGTGACGTTCGGCGCCGGGCGCGCCCGCGTCCACCTGCGCCATGTGCTGCCCAACGCGTTCGCGCCGCTGCTGGTCCTGGCGCTGCTGAGCGTCGGCGCGGCCATCATCGCGGGTTCGTCGCTGAGCTTCCTCGGGCTCGGCCCGCGGGTGCCCACCGCCGAGTGGGGCTCGATGCTCGCCCAGGGCAAGGACTTCCTGACCATCTCCTGGGCGATGGCGGTCTTCCCCGGGCTCGCGATCACCGTGACCGTGATCGCCATCAACATCGTCGGCCGTGATCTGCAGCGGCGCTCCGAGGGGAGACATCCCAGTGGCACGTTCTGAAGGGACCGCCACGGCGAGCCCGCTGCCCACGGCCAGCGGCGTGGAACCCACGACCGGTGGCACGCAGCCCACGGCCGGCGCGGGGCCGCTGATCGCCGTGGAGGATCTGCGGGTCACGTTCGCCACCCGAGGGGGCCCGCTCGCGGCTGTCCGCGGGGTGAGCTTCACGCTGTCGCCGGGCGAATGCCTGGCGATCGTCGGCGAGTCGGGCTCGGGCAAGAGCGTCACCGCCCGGGCGCTGGTCGGTCTGGTGGGCGCCGGCGGGTCGGTGTCGGCGGACCGGCTCGAACTCGCCGGACAGGACCTGCGTGACCTGCGCGAACGGGACTGGCGCCGGATCCGCGGCCGGCGGGTCGGGCTGGTGCTCCAGGACGCCCTGTCCTCCCTCGACCCGGTGCGGACGGTCGGCGCCGAGATCGCCGAGACCCTGGGCAACCACCGACTGGTCCCCCGGGCCGCCCGCGCCGCCCGGGCGGTGGAGCTGCTGGCGGAGGCCAGCGTGCCGGAGCCCGAGGTACGCGCCCGGCAGCGTCCGTTCGAGCTGTCCGGCGGGCTGCGCCAGCGGGCACTGATCGCCTCGGCGCTCGCCGGGCAGCCCACCGTGCTACTTGCGGACGAGCCGACCACCGCGCTGGACGTCTCCGTGCAGGCCCAGATCCTCGACCTGCTCGCGGCCCGCAAGGCGGACGGGGTCGGCGTGCTGCTGATCAGTCACGACCTCGCCGTCGTCAGCCGGCTGGCCGACCGGGTCGCGGTGATGTACGCGGGTGCGCTCGTCGAGGAGGGCAGCGTCGAGGACCTGCTCCGCTCTCCGCGTCACCCCTATACCCGGGAGCTGCTCGCCGCCGTCCCGTCCGCGCATGCCCGCGGCACCCGACTCGCGATCCGCCGGGACGCGACGACGGGGCCGGCCGTCGCCGCGCCGGACGCGGTCGGCTGCCGGTACGCCGCCCGCTGCCCACTGGCCGAGGCACGCTGCCGGTCAGCGGATCCGCCGGCGGTCGCCGTCGGGGCCGCGCACCGCGCCTGGTGCTGGCGGACGGACGAGCCGTGGCCGGCCCCACAGGCGGGCCCGGCCCGCGGCCGGGTGCGGCACGCCGACGACACGGTGATCGAGGTCGACGAGGTCTGGAAGAGCTTTCGCGGGCCGGACGGCTCGCGCCGRCCGGCCGTGCGCGGCGTCTCGTTCGCGCTGCGCGTCGGCGAGACGGTCGGGCTGCTCGGCGAGTCCGGCTCCGGCAAGAGCACCACGGCGGAGATCGTCCTAGGTCTGATGGAGCCGGACGACGGCACGGTGAAACTGCACGGAAGGCCCTGGTCGCGGCTGTCGGAGTCGGCCCGGCGGCCGGACCGGCACCGCATCCAGCTCGTCCCGCAGGACCCGCTCGGTGCCTTCGACCCCCGCTACACCGTCGAACGGATCGTCGGGGAGGCGTTGGGCGCACCGGGCCGCCGCGCGGCGAAGCGCCGACGGGACCGGATCGCCGAGCTGCTCGGCCTCGTCGGGCTCGACGCCGGGGTGCTCCCGCGGCGCGCCGCCCAGCTCTCCGGCGGTCAGCGGCAGCGGGTCGCCATCGCCCGGGCACTGGCCCCCGAGCCGGAGGTGCTGGTCTGCGACGAACCGGTATCCGCGCTGGACGTCTCCATCCAGGCACAGATCCTCGACGTGTTCGCCGACGTCCAGGACGCCCTCGGCGTGGCGATGCTGTTCATCTCGCACGACCTGGGGGTCATCTACCACGCCTGTGACCGGGTCCTGGTGATGCGGGACGGCGAGCTGGTGGAACAGGGCGACGTCGAGCAGGTGCTGCGGGCACCGGAGCACGACTACACCCGGGCGCTGCTCGCCGCCGTCCCGCGTCTGGACACCGCGACCTTCGCTTGATCCACCGGGCGAGCATGGCACGATCAAAAAGGGCGCTCCGTGAGTGCCCGCGGTTCTCGTTGCCCGGCCAACGAATGCGGCGTCCTGCCAGGGGCCGCCGGTCATCGGCTGTCCGATCTACTCGGCGGTCAGGCGTCTCCCCCGTACCGGTCCAGGCGGGCGGTACGGGGCCGTTCAGCGCCTCAGTACGTCAGTGTCAGGGGGCTTTCCACGGAATGATCCGTAGCCGCCATGGCGGACCTCGCCGACGCAACAGTGCCTCCCTGCTGTGGGCCGGCGCAGCATGAACGCGGGCCGGCCTCGGGACTCACAGGCTGGTTTTTCGTGGACGAGTCATTCATTCCTCGGATGGACCTCAACGCCCTGCTGCGTACCCTGATCGGATGATGACGATCGGCGTGGACCTGGCGGCGGAGCCGAAGAAGACCGCACTCGCCCGGATCGACTGGTCGTCGGGTTCAGCGACGGTACGGGATGTCCGACTCGATACGACCGACAGCACGATCGTCGAGGCGGTCAAGAACACGGACAAGGTCGGTATCGACTGCCCGTTCGGCTGGCCCGAAGCCTTCGTCGCCTTCATCACGGCCCACCAGAGCGGGAACGTGGCCGTCCCGCAGGGGGTCACGGGTCTGCAGTGGCGACGTGCCCTGGCGTACCGGGTCACCGACCAGCGGGTCCARGCAGAGACAGGGCTACGGCCACTCAGCGTCGCTGCCGACCGGATCGCGCACACGGCGATGCGCTGCGCGGGACTCCTGGCAACACTCGCAGACGATGACATACCCGTGGACCGCACCGGTGGTGGCGTGGTCGTCGAGGTATACCCGGCCGCCTCCCTCGCCGGATGGGGGCTGCCGCACCTCGGCTACAAGAGCAAGGACAACATCGCCGTCCTCGCAACGCTGGTCGACACTCTCCTCGATGCGGCGTCGTGGCTTGACCTCGGCGCCCACGCGGATCTCTGCCGCCGATCCGACGACGCGTTCGACGCCATGATCGCGGCACTGACCGCCCGTGCCGTGGCGCTGGGCCACACCGCCCTGCCCGGACCGGACGACGCCTTTGCCGCGGAACGGGAAGGGTGGATAGCCCTGCCGACCGGCCCGCTGTCCTCCCTCGTGTTAGACCGCAGTCCGAGACCGGCCGAGCGGCTACCAGCAGGACGGTGACAGCGAAGATCGCCTCATGGGAGATGCCCCGAGGTGCGCACGCTGATGGCAGTCACGGTCAGGGCCAAATACCTTGACGCCGCCGACGCCGTCAGCCAACTGTCGTAGCCCGCATCAGGAAACCTTGGCGGGTCACCGACCTGCTGGAGCTGCTGATTCAGGCAGAGAGTCCCCGCCTACCGTTGATCGCAGGCCCACATCCGACACAGTTGACCGAAAGGGCCCGGCTCGCCTGCCTCGTGGCGATACCGGGGCCCCGATTCACGATCGCAGGGAGTTCTGCCATGGGTAAGCCGACTCCGATGGACGGCGAGGCCGCTGACCGGATCAGCCGGGCAGCCTGGAACAACCCAAACTCCCCTACCGCGCAAAGTGGCTGGGACGGACGGGCACGAGACGCGGGGGGACAAGAACGAGGGCTACGACGACCCCACCTGGGATGACGACTTGCTAAGCGACAACTTAGCCGAGGCCACGGGACTCCCGCTGGCCGGCCAGACCAACAACGACGACGTAAACCGGGTGCCGGAATCGGCCATGCGGTTGCGAACGTCGATGATCCGGTGTTAATCTCATCAGCATAGCGCGCTCCTGACTTCCGTATTCTGCCGCACTATGACGCGGGTGATTCCACGTGGGCGGGTGGCCCATGTATTGTGGTATTTTCCGGCGACTTCTCGGGATCGCTTCGGTCCGCTCCAACGGCATCAGGTTCCATCACCGATACGCGTTCCGCGACTGGCGGATACGGCCTGATCCGGCGAGGAAGGCGCCGGCCGAAATCAGCATCGTTACCTTGGCCGTACGGGCCCCGTTCTGTAGAGCAATTTACTTCCCTGGCGCCGCGATGCGAATAACCACCCAGGCATCCAGCGGAGCGGAACGGCGGACGAGTAGGGAGATCGCTCGCCGCTTCCCGCGCCGGTGACCGACATGCCCCGAGGTCGCTGGTTGTCCGCGCGCACGGCGCGCGACACGAGCGCGGGACGGCGGCTCAGTCCAGTTCTTCACCATCGACCGCGACTTGCCCATGCGTTTCTCAGTCATCTGGAAGGACTGCAGTGCGTTTCAGGTTAGGCTCTCGCCTCAGGATCAGGTCCGTCGCCTCCCTCGTTCCGTTTGCTCTCGCGGCGTTCTTCGTCGCCCCCACCCCCGCTGCCTACGCCGCCAGTTGTGGCCCCGTCACAGCAGGCGACGTCGTCGCCGCAACGCCCTACCTCAGTACCGCGTACGGCCCGATCGCGCATGGGGTCCAAGCCAGCTCGGGCGCGTGGGGCGCCGCGCGGCCGGGCTTGTACAGTCCCCTCACAGGCGGATTCAACCCGACCGGGAGCAACCTCGCCGTCGTCAACGCTTCCTGGGGGCAGAACTGGTCGGTGGCCTCCAGTGACGGGGTCAACGCGGTGTTCTGCGGATATGTCATCTTGAGCAGCCCGTACGGCCAGGTCGTCTATGGCGTCCAATACTCTGGCTCGCAGGGGCGTTGGGGRAACTTCAACCGGTCGAGCAACCTGTTCTATCCTGACAACGGCGGCTGGCACCCGCTGGCCTGAGCCGGCGCGCCCGTCCACCTGTTCCACCCGGCCGGCCAGGGTGCTGCCGACGGCGCACGCCTGGTCGGCCGGTCCCAGAACTCCCAGCGGTACCGGCGGCGCGGGTCCGCTGGGCGGAACAGATCCGTCGTGCAGGCCGCACCCGCCGGCGCCATCGCCGCATTCGCCAGGGCCAACGCACGCTTGTGGGCCAAGATCGCGCAGGCCAGCCCGGATGAGTGGACGTCCCGCGTGGCGTCAGCCGCAGGCGCCTGGGCGCTCTACCGTGCCTAACACGCCCCAACGTGGGAACGGCCCCTATCCGCACCCCCGAGGTATCGATCAGTGACCGCATCGCCAGCACCCACCGGGGCGGGTCACGCCCTCGCCACACCGCCACGTGCGCCCGCCTCCGGCAGCGCCGGCCCCTCAGTACGCGGTCTGGACCGGGACTGCGAGCGGCGCGAACAGCGGGATCCCTGGTGTGTCCGACCACGCCGGCACCATCGGTGTCGAGCCGGTTACCGTCGTGGCGCGTTCCACCGGGGTGAGCACACCCAACGTCACGCGATCCTGCAACGGCAGGAAATCCAAGGCCAAGCGTCGCACCACATAATCGATGATCGATGCGGCCCGTGGGATCTCCGGGTCATCGGTCAATCCCGCCGGTTCGAACCGCAGGTCGGCGAACTGCCGAACGAACGTCACCAGCGACACTCCGTAGGCCAGTCCCGTCGAGATCGCCAACGAGACGGTCTCGGTCATCCCACGCAGAGTCGACCCCTGCTCGCCATGATCAGATTAACGTCCGCGAGCGACCCGTCCGCGTGCAGGGACGCGATGAGGAAGCCGTAGGCACCGCCGACCGTGAACGACCTCGTCACGGACTCGCGACGCCGCGGCGCCACGCCACGCCACTCGATGCTCGGGTCTCCCTCGCCGGTGCTGCGTCAACCACGACACGTTCCTCCCCATCACGTCGACCCGCGCACCCACACACCATGCGACCACAACAGGTAGCGTCGCGACACTACAGTAACTACCAGATATTGCGGTCGAACCGAGACATCAGCATAGGTCACCGTCGATCCCCTCTCGCAGCGCAGGCATCGGCGTGTCCGGGACCTTGTCCGTCCGCGCTCATCAGGCCCCGGTGACCCTGAGGGGGTGGCGCCCGCGATGGTGCCGGCCGGCGGAATTGGCCAGCGCAGCGCGGCTCGGCAGCAGGCCGACGCCCAGTTCCGCACGGAGAGCCGGCGGGGYAGCGATCATGAGCGGGTGCAGGCGGATGACCGCGTCCYACTGATCGACATCGAGAACGCTGTCGGTTCGGTACGGCCACGACCCGAACTCGTCCGCCGGGGCTATGTCGGTCACAACGAGCACCAACTGCTGCCAGCGATGAGCATCAGGCCAAGATCCGGCGAGTCGATGTCGGTGAGAACGAGCACCACGGTGGCGAGCCTGTGCGCGGGTGCCTCCGCCACGCCTCCTCGCTGCGCTTTTGACTGGTACGAAACAGGATCGAGCCGGGAAGCGGTCCGGGACACCGGGCACGCCGGCCGCACGGCGCGCCCGGTGGTGCTCGAACCCAGCGACATCGCGGCGGCCGTGACGCCGGTAGCTCGGTCAACGAGTCGAGGTGAAACAGGCAGCGATCGGCGACCGTGGTGTCCTCGAGGATGTGGCCCCACGGACCCCGGCGAATAAAGGCAGTCGCCAGGCCGACGGCCTGCGCGGGGCGGATGTCATTGTCGAGCCGATCGCCGACGTACAAACCCCCCACCACCACATCCGTCCTTTCCGCGTTGGAATGGCGGCGCCCCTCTCAGGTCAGTCCCGCGGTGCGCACCTCACCCGACGCGTGCGCGGACCGCATGCGTGCGGCGAAGACCTGCGAGTACGACAACCTGCTGCCTACGGCGCCGTGATGTCCGGCGGCGCGCCACGCACGTCAACCGCAGCGCTGCGCGCGGCGATGGTCGAGGAGATCCTCGCCGCTGGGCCGGTGTCCGCGCCGGTTGAGGCAGCGCTGCGCGCGGTACCACGGCACCGGTTCCTCCCCGACCTCCCCGTTGAGGAGGCGTACGCGGACCGGGCCACGGCCGGGCGGGGCGCCGGCCGGTGGGCACCGTCGCCGTCCACGCTCGCGACGATGCTGGATCAGCTGGGTGTCCTGCCCGGCGACCGGGTTCTGGAGGTCGGTGCCGCGGACGGGTACAGCACGGCCCTGATAGCCGAGCTGACCGGCCCGTCGGGCGTGGTCGTGTCCACGGATGTCGAGCCGGTGTCGTTGCGCGGGTACTGCGGCGACCGCTCCATCGTGGTGGCCGCCGATCTACAGGCCCGGCCACATGCACCCTTCAGCCGGGTCCTCGCCCATGCCGGGGTGAACCTGCGACCGGCGTTGATCGATGAAGTCTCCGAGGGTGGGCGGATTGTCATCCCGCTGCGGCTACGCGGCCTGGACCGCACGGTCAGCTTCGTCTGTGACCACGGTCGGCTGATCTCGCAGTCGATCCGCCCCATCCACATGGGACCGCGAGGCGCCCGGCGCACCGCAGCGATCCTCGCCGGCGGGGTGCGTCTCGACGCCACCGGCCACGACGTCGACGCCCGAAAGCTGCGCCACGCACTCTGCGGGGAACGCCACCTGATCCCGACCGGGGTGACCCTGCCCGCCRACCTCCTCGCGGGGTTGGATCTGTGGCTGGCCATCATCCGGCAGACCTACGGCCGGCTGGCATCGTGCGCTTAGCTCGCCTTTAGCGGCGCCTTCCATCCTGGGGCCATGTCACAGCAGCCCAGCGGTCTCATCATCATCGGCCCCCTCACCGAGGTGACCACCGAGCTCAAGCTTGGCGACGGGGTCCTCGGCGCGCCGAAGGTCGGTGACTACGGCACCTACCAGGACGATCTCATCGACGCGGACGACAAGAAGATCGGCGAGGTGTTCGGGCGCGCCGAGGGCGTGTACCAGCGTCCGTCCGACGGTCACCTCTTCAGCTGGTACGTCGAGGACATCACGCTGCCCGACGGCACAGCCACGTACGAGGGGCCGCTCGACGTCACCGCGGCGCAGTCCTCCGTCCTGCTGCGGTTCCCGATCATCGGTACCGGCGGCCGGTACGAGGGCCTGCTGGGTGTCCGCGAGGCGCGCGTGCTCAACCCCAAGCTCTACGTCGACGTGCGGTTCGTGTTCTTCCCCGAGGTCTGACCCGATGACCGGCCTTGAGGTTCACCTGCGCTCGGTCGGCACCGCGCTGCCCGGGCCCGCGATCGACAACGCCGCGCTCGCGCGGCGCTTCGGGCTCGGCGACGTGTGGGAGCAGTGGGTCGAGACGTTCCTCGGCACGCGCACCCGTCACCTCTCCGTCGACCTCAACACCGGCGAGGTCGACGGGTGGCTGGCCGACCTCGGCACGCTGGCGGGGCAGCGGGCGCTGGCCGCGGCGGGGGTCGCCGCCGGCGACGTCGACCTGCTCGTGCTCGCCACCTCCTCCCCCGACCAGCTGATGCCTGCCACGGTGAACGTCATCGCCGACCGGCTGGGCATCGACGGAATCCCGACCTTCCAGCTCCAGTCCGGCTGCTCGGGGGCGCTGCAGGCGCTCGACCTCGCCCGCCAGCTGCTGCTGGGCGGCCGGCACCGGACGGCGCTGGTGCTCGGCGGCGACGTGTCGGCCAAGCAGTGGGACCTCACGATCGACCCGCGCTCGGTGTCGCAGGGCGATCTCGTCAGCGCCGCGATGTTCGGGGACGGCATCGGCGCGGCCGTGCTGGGTGTCGGTGCCGAGGCCACGCCCGGTGCGGTGGTGCTGCGGGAGGTGCGGGTGCGCCTCGGCGGTCTGGGCCGGCCGTCCGGGCATGTCGTCGAGTGGTTCGGCATCGCCGACCGGGACCGGCTGCACGGCGGTGTCGCCGAGGACTACAAGGCTATCGAGGAGCTCGTTCCGGGCCTGGCCGAGCAGGTGCTCGGCGAGCTGCTCGACGACGTCGGCTGGAAGCGCTCCGAGATCGACTACCTGCTGCCGCCGCAGCTGTCCGGGCGGATGACCGCGAAGATCGTCGAGCAGTTGGCAGTCGAGGGGGCGGAGGAGGTCACCGTGGTGCCCGACACCGCCAACACCGGCAACGCGCTGCCGTTCTTCCAGCTCGAGCGGCTGCTGCCGCGGCTCGCCGCCGGCGAGCGGGCGGTGGCGGTGGCGATCGAGTCGAGCAAGTGGATCAGGTCCGCGTTCGCGCTGGAGAAGGCGGCGGCGCCGTGACCCCCGCGCCCGCCGTGCCCGCCGGGCGCACGACTGCCGACGAACTGACCGCGCTGGCGCGGGCGGGCGAGCTGGCACCCGCGTTCCCGCGGCTCGCCGGGCTGCTGGCGGACGCGACCGAGAACGAGTTGGCCCGCGCCGGTCGGCTGCTGGCCCGGCTCGACCCGGCCGACGTGCTGGCCGCGCATCCGGCGACGCCCACCGTCCGCATCGCCGTCACCGGGCACGGCACGCTCGCCCCGCTGGTACCGGCGCTCACCGGGGAGCTGGCCCGGCACGGCCTGCTGGCGATCCCCCGGCTCGGCGACTTCGACTCCTGGGTCTTCGAGCTGAGCGATCCCGGGAGCGCCCTGTACCAGCACAAGCCGGACCTGACCCTCGCCGTGCTCGACCCGGCGGTCGTGTTCGACGAGGTCGGGCTGCCGTGGGGGCCGGACGACGTCGCGCGGGTGATCGAGGAGAAGCTCGAGCTGATCGAGCGGCTGGTTGCGGGCTTCGCCGCGGCCGGCCGCGGCACGCTGGTACTCAACACCCTCCCGCTGCCGCGCCGGTACGCCGCCCAGCTGGTCGACCACCGGTCGCGGGCCCGGCTCGGAGCCGTGTGGCGGGCGGCCAACGCCCGGCTGCTCGGCCTCGCCGAGCGTGAGCCCGCCGTGGTCGTGCTGGACCTCGACCCGCTGCTGGCCGAGGGCGTCCGGGCCGTCGACCCGCGGCTCGCCACCTACGCGAAGGCCTACCTCTCCGGCGAGCTGCTGGCCGGCTACGCCCGGGAGGTCGGCCACCTGGYCCGCGGTGTGGCCGGACGGACCAGCAAGTGCCTCGTCCTCGACCTGGACGGCACGGTGTGGGGCGGCATCCTCGGCGACGACGGCATCGAGGGCATCGAGGTGGCCGACAGCTTCCGCGGCGAGGCGTTCCGGGCGTTCCAGCGCGTCGTCCGCCAGATCGGCTCGCAGGGGGTGCTGGTCGCCGCGGTCAGCAAGAACGAGGCGGCGAACGTGCGCGCCGCGCTCGCCGACCATGCGGGCATGACCCTGCGCGCGGACGACTTCGTGCGGGTCATCGCGAACTGGGAGCCGAAGCACGACAACCTGCGGGAACTGGCCGCCGGCCTGAACCTCGGGGTGGACAGCTTCGTGTTCGTGGACGACAGCGCCTACGAGCGTGGGCTGGTCCGCGAGACGCTGCCCGGTGTCGCCGTGGTGGCGGTGGACGAGGACCCGGCCGGCCACGTGGACGCGCTGCTGCGCGACGGCTGGTTCGACACCCGCGAGCTGACCGCGGAGGACCGGGCCCGGCCCGGCTCCTACCGGGCGGAGGCGGCCCGGCGGGAGTTCACCGCGTCGGCCTCCTCGCTGGAGGACTACCTGCGCGGGCTCGCCGTCGAGGTGTGGCTCGGGCCGGTGCGCGACGACGAGGTGCCGCGGGTCAGCCAGCTGACGCTGCGCACGAACCAGTTCCACACCGCGACGCGCCGGCTGCAGCAGGCCGAGCTGCGCGCGTACGCCGACACCCCCGGCAACGCCGTGCTCGCCGTCCGGTCACGGGACCGGTTCGGGGAGAACGGGCTGGTGGGAGCCGTCTTCCTGCGCCGGCAGGCCGGCACGGCGACCGAGGCCGACACCGTCGTGCTGGAGAACTTCCTGCTGAGCTGCCGGGTGTTCTCCCGCGGCATCGAACAGGCGGTGCTGGCCGCCGTGCTGCGCCACGCCCGCGAGGCCGGCGCCGCGACGCTCCTCGCCCGCTACCGGGCGACCGCGAAGAACGTCATCGTCGCCGACCTCTACCCGCGGCACGGCTTCGCCGGCCCGGGCGGGCCCGGCGGCGAGCAGACCTTCACGCACGACCTCGCCCGGCTGCCGGCCGTGCCGGACCACCTCACCCTGCACGACACCGTCACCCTGCCCGGCGCGACCACGCAGGCGGCGGCTGCCGCCCCGGGCCACCCCGCCCCGGGTGACCTTGGCCTACCGCCCGACCCTGCACAGGGCGAGCAGGACGTCGTCCACGACCGAGACCAGGTACGGGTCGGGGACAGGTGAGCCGTCCACCATCGACCGGCGCAGCACCATGGCCGGGCCTATCTCCGCCACCAGCGGCGACACGGCCGCCGGCCGGACCTCACCGTGTGCGGCACCCGCCTCCAGGACCTCGAGGATGCGGCGCTCGCACGGCCCCATCACCAGATCGCCGATCAGTGACTGGCAGTCGGCACCAGAGTCCACAGCCGCCATCTGCAGCACCGAACCGTGGGTCGAGTTGACCGTCCGCTGCACGCAGCCGAGCACGGCCAGCAGGTCCAGCCGCAGGTCACCGGTGAGCACGATGGCGTCGGGCGTCGGCAGCACATGGCGGACGGTGGCGAGCACCAGGTCCTCCTTGCTCGGCCACCGGCGGTAGAGAGCCGCCTTGCCGGTGTGCGCCGCGGCCGCGACGCCGTCCATTGTCAGGCGGGCGTAGCCGACCGAGGCGAGCTGGTCGAGCACCGCCTCGAAGATCGCCGCCTCGAGCGCCGAGCCACGGCGGCGGGTCGGCACCGGCGCTCCGCTGGTCGCCGAAGGCGACAGTGCCCCGTTGGTCGCCCGTGGCGACAGTGCCCCGTTGGTCGCCGCAGGCGACGGAGCGGCCGTCACACCACACACCTCCCCCTACCTGGTCACCAGGTCGTTGCCGTCGGCGATCCACTGCCTCTATAGTAGACGTGATCGTTCCTTAAACGCGCTACCCGAGGGTGGCCGCTGCTTGGAGGTACCAGTGTCCACGTCAACGACACCGGGCGCGGAGGTACGCGCGCCTGGCGGCGGGTTCACCCGCCGACCGGGGATCGCACTGGTCGTGATCGCCATCTCCGAGCTGATGGTCGCCCTGGACGCGACGATCGTGAACGTCTCGCTGCCGAACATCCAGAAGGACATGGGCTTCTCCGCCACCGATCTGTCCTGGGTGCCGAACGCCTACACGCTCGCGGCCGGCGGTCTGCTGCTCCTCGGCGGCCGGATCGGCGACATCTACGGCCGCCGCCGGGTCTTCCTCACCGGCGTCGCCGTGTTCACCCTCACCTCGGTCCTGGCCGGCCTCGCTCCCGACGCGGGCTGGCTGCTGGCCGCGCGGGCGCTGCAGGGGGCCGGCGCCGCGCTCACCGCACCGAACGCGCTCGCGCTGATCGCCACGAACTTCCGGGCGGGGCCGGAGCGCGACCGCGCAGTCGGCGTGTACGCGGCGGTGACCGGTTCCGGCGCCGTGATCGGCATGATCGGCGGCGGCATGATCAGCACCTGGGCGTCCTGGCCGTGGGTCTTCTTCATCAACGTGCCCATCGGCATCCTGGTGCTGGTGCTCGCACCGCGGTTCCTCAGCGAGGCCGCGCGCACCCCGCACCGCCTCGACCTGCCGGGGGCCTTCACCTCGACGCTCGGCGTCGGTGCCCTGGTGTACGGGCTCGTCCGGGCCGCCTCGGACGGCTGGAGCGACGGCCAGGYGCTGATCGCCTTCGCCGTCGCCGTCGTGCTGCTGGCGGCCTTCCTCATCATCGAGCCCCGCACGCGGGAAGCCCTGACCCCGCTGTACCTGTTCCTGAACCGCAACCGCTCCGGCGCCTACGCCGTGAACCTGCTGATGATCGCCAGCATGCTCGGGATGCTGTTCTTCCAGACCCAGTTCTTCCAGGAGGTGCTCGGGTTCAGCCCGCTGCGCACCGGCCTGGCCTTCCTCCCGATGACGCTGGTGATGCTGCCGGCGACCCAGCTCGCGGCACAGCTGATGATGCGGGTCGGCCCACGCCCCGTGGTGTCCGCCGGTGCCCTGGTCGCCGCCGGGGCCGCGATCTGGCTGGTCCAGGGCATCTCACCGGACAGCGGTTACGTCGACACCATTCTCGGCCCGCTGCTGCTCATCGGCCTGGGCATCGGGCTGATGATGGTGCCGCTGACGGCGGTGGCCGTCTACGGCATCCGCCCGGAGCAGGCCGGCGCCGGTTCCAGCCTGCTCAACGTCACCACCCAGGTCGGCGGCACCCTGGGCCTCGCGATCCTGGTCACGGCGTTCGGGACCGCGAGCCGTGACGCGGCGCGGTCCCCGGTCGGCGACACGCCTACCGACCAGGCCCACTACGTGCTGTCCGAGGGCATCGTCGGCGCGTTCCGGCTCGCCGCGATCTTCCTGGTGGTCGCGACGGTGGTGGCGATCGTCGTGATCAACGCGAAGGCGTCCGAGCTCAGCTCGGCGGACCCGCACGCACTCGCCGTCGGAGCGGCCGACGCGACCACGCCGGACACGGACCTGCCGGACACGAACCTGCCGGAGCAGGCCGTGCCGGGCCCGGGGGCCACCCCCGCCGGCGCGACCAGCGGCACCGGAGCGACCAGCGGTGTTGCGCGCACCGCGGCGACGGACGCCGCGACACCGAGCGCCTAGCCGGCCGGCGGCCGGGCCAGCCTCTCCGGCCCGCCCCTCGCGGGCCCGCCTGCCGCCCGGCCGGGAACGCGCGACCGACGATCTGAAGGGAACCACGACCTTGCCCGACGCACCGTCCCCTGCCCGCCGACCGACGTTGTCCGTGCTGGACATCGCGCCGGTGATGAGCGGCACGTCTCCGTCCACGACGCTGAGCAACACGCTCGACCTGGCCCGGCGGACAGAGGCCCTCGGCTACCACCGCTACTGGCTCGCCGAGCACCACAACACGCCGAGTATCGCGAGCTCGTCGCCCGCCGTCCTCATCGGCCAGATCGCCGCCGCGACGTCGACGCTGCGGGTCGGTGCCGGCGGGGTCATGCTGCCCAACCACCAGCCCCTCGTCGTCGCCGAGCAGTTCGGCACGTTGGCCGCGTTCCACCCCGGCCGGATCGATCTCGGCCTCGGCCGGGCGGCGGGCACCGACCCGCTGACCGCCCAGGCTCTCCAGCGTGGCGGCGGGCAGCCGCGCGGGGACACCTTCGGCGCGCAGATCAGCGAGGTGCTGGGCTTCCTCGGCGCCCCTGGCGGCGGCAGGCGGGGGCCGGTGGCCGCCTACCCACAGGCGGAGACCCCGCCACCGGTGTGGGTGCTGGGGTCCAGCCCGAACGGCGCGCGGCTCGCCGCCGAGCTCGGCCTGCCGTTCGCCACCGCGCACCATTTCAGCCCGCAGAACACCGTGAACGCGGTGACCGCCTATCGCCGCTCGTTCCGGTCGACCGGCAACCTCGCCGCGCCGTACGCGGTCGTCGCCGCCGTCGTGATCGTCGGAGAGGACGACGCGCAGGCGCTCCGGCTCGCCAGCTCGGTGGAGATCGCCCATCTGGAGCTGTTCACCGGCAATCTCGGCCCCTACCTGAGCCCCGAGGAGGCCGACCGGGCGCCGTACTCCCCCCAGCAGCGCCAGATCGCCCGGGAGTCGTTCGCACCGCAGCTCATCGGTGGTCCCGAGACCGTCCGCCGCCGTGCGCTGGAGTTGCTCGCGGCCTCCGGCGCGGACGAGCTGATGGCCCTGACGATCGTGCACGACCACACCGCCCGGGTCCGCTCCTACGAGCTGCTCGCGCAGGCGCTCGCGGGCGGGCCCGCCGCCGTGTCGAGCCAGCCGGCCGCCGCACTCGGCGCCGGCTGACCCGGTCCGGGGGAGATCGTGGCACCGGCCCCACCGCGGCGAGGTCACCCGTCCCTGCCCCGACGGCTGGATCGCGCCGGACGGCGCGGCACCAGGATCTCTCCCGGGCCCCCGCGGCGGTCCCCTGCCGCGGTTGAGGGGCCCGGCCGGCCCGGCTCAGCCGAGTTCGCTCATCAGCCGGGCCAGCGCGGCGCGGGACGGAACGTTCAGCTTCCGGTAGATCCGGGTCAGGTGCACGTCAACGGTGCGCGGGCTGAGGTGGAGCTCCGCCGCGATGTCCCGGGTCTTCTTACCCGTCCCCGCGATCCCGGCGATCTCCCGCTCCCGCTCGGTGAGGACGGACAGCGGGGACTCGGCGGCCCGCCCGGCGCGGGTGCCGGTCCCGCGCTCGGCGCCGGCCTGGTCGGCGGCGACCTGCGCGAGGCGGCGCTGCTCCTTGTCGGCCTCCTCGTAGATGCTCGTCGCCCCGCACTGCCGGGCCAGCTCGCGGGCCCGCTGGAGCATCATGGCCGCGTCCTCGCCCCGGCCGGTCGCGGCGGCGCACCGGGCCGCCAGGGTGAGCGCCCACGCCTCGAGGTAGATCATCCCGGCGGCGGCGAACGACGACGCCGCTGCCTCGTACAGCTCGGCTGCGGCCGCTGGCCCCAGCTGGGCGCGCACGACATGCGCGTGCACCGTGCGCGCGTAGCCGTGCTCGCAGGACACCCCCAGGGCGTCGGCGTCCGGCCGCTCGTCGAGCTGCTCGACCCAGCCCGGCGCCGGCCGGCTGCTCTGGATGTGTTCCAGGCCGGTCATCAGCAGTTCCTGGAAGGCCGAGCGCAGGAACGGGGGCACTGACGGAAGGTCCGGCCCGCCGCCGGCGGTGACCAGCAGCCCGACGCAGCGCTCCGGGTCCCCGGCGATGGTGGCCGCGTTCGCCAGCGAGATCGTGGCGATGTAGCTCCACCAGGAGCCGCTGCCCCRCAGAGTGTCGACCGCCTGCTCGGCGAGCGACACCGCGCGGGCGGCCCGCGGCTCCGTCCAGGAGCTGCACAGGGAGGCCAGCGCCAGCGCCAGCCCGCGAATGTGGTGTGCGTCGATCTCCCGGGCGACGTCCCGGGCCTCTCCCGCGGCCTGCTGCGCCTCGGTGAGCCGTCCCACCCGGTAGCACGTCACGCTGAGCCCGACCAGCAGCAACGGCCGGATGTGCCGCTGGCCGCCGCGCACGGACAGCGCCATCCCACGCCGGAAGTGCCGTTCGGCGCCGACGGTGCGGCCCAGGTAGGTCTCCGTCCAGGCCAGGGCGGCGATGTACTCGGGGTGACGCGCGAGTTCCGTGTCGGGCAGCCCGTCCACCAGTGGCGCGCAGGACGTCACGGTGCGCAGCGCGCCCGCCTTGTCGCCACTCAGGCTCGCGTTGAGGCCCGCCAGCGCCAGCGCGCCGACCAGCGCGGTCCGGTCGCCCAGGGCCCGCGCCGTGGCGACGGCGGAGGCGACGTCGGCCTCGCAGGTCAGCCTGCCGTCGAAGACTCCGACGATCCCCTGGGCGGTGATGAGCCGCAGTGCGTGCGCCGGGCGGTCGCGCGCGCCGAGATCGAGCTCCGCGGCGACCAGCGCGCGAGCCTCCTCGTACCGGCCGAGCAGGCATTCCATCAGGGCGCAGAAGGTCACCGCCGCGACCCGCGTCCCCGGTGACTCCGCCGGGGACGCCCGCAGGACCTCGTGCAGGATCTCCCGGCTCTCCGCCAGCCGTCCCGACACGCCGAGCGCCTGCGCGAGCAGCAGCCGCAGCTCCAGCTCACGCCCGGGGTCGGCGACGTTGCCCCGGGCGTTCCGCGGCAGCACCCGCAGCGCGACCCGCAGCCACCGCGCCGCCAGCCGCGGGTCGGACTTCACCGCGTCCTGCGCCGCCCGGGTGAGCACGGCGAGGTCGTCGGCGTCGGGGCCGGCGAGCGACCGCTCGATGTGCACCGCGACCTCACCGGCCGGCGCGCCCTGTCCGACCAGCAGCGTCCGGGCCCGCCGGTGCGCCAGCACCCGCCAGCACGGGTCGATGTTCGCGTAGACGACCATCCGCAGGAACGCATGGCGGAAGCAGTACAGCGGGGTGCCCTCGACCGGGCGCAGAGCATCCCGCCGGACGAGCTCGGTGAGCGCCGCGCAGGTGGTGTCGACGTCGAGATCCGCGACGGCGGCGAGGCCCGGCAGGTCGAACCGGTCTCCGAGCACGGCCGCGGCGTCGATGACTCCGCCCTGGACACCGCCCTGAAGGGGCGGGTCGCCGAGGACCAGCGCCATGTACCGGTCGAAGACGGCGTCACCGACCGGCAGCCGCAACGCCGACCCGGTGTGCGCACCGGCCCGTGCCAGCGCGAGCAGGTAGAGCGGGTTGCCGCTGCTGTCGCGGTGCAGGTCACGCAGCCGCTGGCTGCGCGCCGGCAGCCCGGCGACCGCGGCCGCCTCGGCCAGCGAGAGGCCCCGCAGTTCCAGGCGTTCGACCGTGCCGAGCGCCACGCCGCGGGCCAGGCTGCTGCGCAGCCGGGCGGATGCCTGTCGGCTGCGGTGCGCGACGACCACCAGCAACGGCGCCTCGACCGGGCGCCGGATCAGGTAGTCGAGGAACTCCACCGAGCTCTCGTCGGCGCAGTGGACGTCGTCGAGGACGAGCAGCAGCCCGCCGGCGGCCATCCGCTCCAGCATCGTCCGAGCGGCCCGGTACAGGGAGAACCTGGCCGAGTCCGCGGTGATCAGCGGGACCTCGGCGACGCCCGGCGCGCCCTGCGGGCCGAGGTTGCGGGCCAGCACGTCGGCGGTCAGCGGCGGCAGCGCGGCGAGCATCTCGGGGGTGAGTCGTTCCGCGAGCATGCCCGCGAACGCGCCGAACGGGACGTCGCGCTCGAACTCGGTGCACTGCTCGGAGAGCACGGTGACACCCTGGCCGCGTGCGTGCCGCTCGATCTCGGCGAGCAGGAACGTCTTGCCGATGCCCGGCTCACCGGAGATCTCCAGGATCCGGCCGGCCGCGCCGGGGACGGGCCGGCGAAGCCGGTCGACCTCCCGCACGACCCGCTCCCGGTCAGCCGCTCGCCCGGTGACCGCGCCGGCGGCCACCGGGCCCGGCCGGTCGGGACGGTCCGGCCGGTCCGCCGGGCTCGCCTCCTCGTTGCCGGCGCGAGCGCGGGTGAGACTCGCGGTCGCGTGGGGGTTCGCCGCCCGGCCGCCGGGTGAGCGGTCGGACGGTGCTCGGCTGATCGTGTCGACGCGGCTCACAGCGGAACAACGCTCCCTTCGCCGAAGTTACCGCCCGGCTGGTCGTCCGTCTCGGCGCTCGCGGGCCAGTGCGGTGGTGGCTGGTCCCCCACGACGAGATGTGGCCGCGCACGAACCACGRCAGCGGGCGGTACGATCGCCTACCGAGCAGACTGTGCGGCGCGGAGCAGACTGTGCGCGCGAACTACGCGGCGATCTGACAACAGAGCGAAGACGCGCCATGCACTCCGTAGCAGTCATGACGCTTGGTCAGGATCCGGAACCGGCCCATGGGCAGTGACGCTACCTTCCCCCGGCGTGATGTGCTGGAATTTTACCTCTTTCCCGATCGACGTGGTGGTAATCACGTAGCATGGCGGCACCCTGACGCTCAGCCAGCCCTCCGCAGGTCCAGCCGACCGTCGGCGGCGAGGATGGCGTCGTGCAGCTCGCGCAGCGGCAGCCCCGGGTCCAGGCCCAGGTCACCGCGCAGGATGTCGCGCACGCGACCATAGGCGCGCAGGGCGTCCGCCTGCCGTTCGGAACGGTAGAGAGCTAGCATGAGCTGACGGTGAAATGATTCACGCTGCGGATGCTCGGCCGTCAGGGAATAAAGTTGGCCGACCAGTTCGCGATGCCGCCCGAGCAACAGCGCCGAATCGATTCGGGCCTCCACGCATTCGAGGCGCATTTCCTCGATCCAGGTGACGAACGCGGAGATCATTGCGCTGTCCCGGAGATCCGCGAGCACCGGCCCGCGGCCGATCCGCAGAGCGGCGTCGAAGTTCTCGACGGCTTCGGCATGCCGACCGGCACGGGCGTCGGTGCGACCACGCTGCATGAACCTCTGGAAATCGTGGAGATCGATTTCGTCGTCCCCCCGCATCAGCTGGTAGCCACCGGGGCGGGTACCGATCGGGTTGCCCGACACGTTCGGTCTGAGCAGAAATTTTCGCAGCTGCGACACGTACACGTGCACTGCCGCCGTGGCGCGCCGAGGCGGCTCGCAGTCCCAGATCTCCTCCATCAGCCGGTCGACGGTGACGAGCTGGTCAGCCCGGATGAGCAGGACTGACAGCAGGATCTTCACCTTGCGAGCGCCGATCGTCGGGCTTCCGGGCTTCCCGAGAACCCGCAGGGGTCCTAGTACCTCGTATCTCACGATCCGGCTCTCTTTCGACCGATGAAACAGGCAAACGAACCGCCCGGGACGGCAGGCAGCACATCCCGGRATGCAGGTGAAGATGTCCGGTGGCCGGACCGACGCGCGAAGCAGGCGAGCCCATCGTCACACATGGGCCAACACACCACATCCGAGAAACTACGTACTTCTGCCGTCCGGCATCCGCCATGTCGCCGCCGAGCCCGACCGCAATGTGACGCCAGTCACCGGTTCAGCGGCCAGGCAATTAGCCGCGCTTTAGCGGGTGCACGCAGCATGCGGTCGACCGACCCCGACGGAGGACGACGTATGGACAGCATCGAGGACTTCCTGGACCTCGTCCGTGACGAGCTGGGTATCCCGGTGGCGACGCCGGAGGCGGGCACGGCCTTCGACGACCTCGCCGGCTGGGACTCCGTCCACCTGCTTGCCCTGGCCACCGCACTGGAACGGGAGACCGGCCGGCGGCTGTCGCTGCCCGAGGTACTGGAGACCACCAGCCTGGCGGAGCTGTACCAGCTCGCGGCGAGCCGATGAGCCCGCGCGGTCGGGCGCCGGCCACCACGTCCCCCGCAGCCGCTGTGGACGTCCGCCTCATCCGCCGGGAACGCCGGCACACCCTGTACTTCCTCGGCGACCTGCGCCGGTTCTCCGCCGTCCACCTCGACACCGAGGTGGACATGGGCGCGGTGCTGCGACACCGGGCGACCGCGGCACACGCGGGCCGGCGGTACTCGGTCGTCAGCTACGTCCTGCACGCCGGCGGCCGGACGCTGGCGGCACACCCGGAGGCGAACGCGGCGATCGGTGGCCGGCTTCGACAGAAGATCGCGAGATTCACCTCGGTCAGCGGAAAGCTGACCCTGGACCGGACCCTGTCCGGGCAGCGGGTCGTGCTGGCCGCCGTGCTCCCGGGCCTGGAGCAGGCGACGCTCGACGAGATCCAGGCGGTGGTCGACCAGTACCGGGACGGTGACCCGGAGACGATGCCGCAGTTCGCCGGCACCCGGGCCCTGCACCGGCTGCCCGCACCCGTGGCCCGTGCCGCCTACCGGCGTGCATCCAGCCCGCTGGCCCGGCGCGCGGCGGTGCGCGGGACCTTCTCCGTGACCTCGCTCGGGCACCGCCCGGTGGACGGGTTCCACTCCGTCGGCGGCACCACGATCACCCTCGGCGTCGGTCAGATCGCCGAGCGCCCGGTGGTTCGCGGTGGCGCGGTGACGACCGCCCCGCTGCTGCGCCTCAGCCTGACCTTCGACCATCGGGTGATCGACGGCGCGGAGGCCGCCGACGTGCTGGCCGACCTGCGCACAGCCCTGGAGACCTTCGGCGCGGCGGAGGACGGCGACACGGACGCGACCGGCGCGAGCAACGGCGTGCCGGACGACGCGCTGGAAGGACTGCCCCGATGAGCGACGTGGCGCAGCTGCGGGAGTACGCGCTGGTCCACGCCCGGAGCCAGGGGATCGGCGCGGACGTCTACGGACCGGTGCTCGACAGCATCGACAACGACGTGGACGGCGCCGAGGGCTCGTGGGCGCTCGCGTGGAGCCGGGTCGCCGCCGACGCCGAGCGCCGCGGCGAGCTGCTCGACGCCGTCCGGCTCTACAACCTGGCCCGGTTCCCCTATGTGGACGGCCCGGTGCGCCAGGAGGCGCACGCCCGGGCGGTCGCGGCGTTCGACGCCTGGCGCCAGGCCACCACCGACATCCAGTCCCTGGAGCTGGACCTGCCCGGCGGACGCATCCGGGCGTGGAGCGCCGGGCTGTCCGCCACCGAGCGCCGGCCACTGGTGATCCTGATGGGCGGCATCGTCAGCACCAAGGAGAGCCACGCGCCGGCGCTCACCGACGCGGACGTGCTCGGGGTGGCCGCGATCGCGACCGAGATCCCCGGGATCGGCGAGAACGGCCTGGCCTACGGCCCGGAGAGCTGGCGGATGCTGCCCGATCTGCTGGACGCCGTCGCGGACCGGGCCGACGTGACCGACACCTACGCGCTGACGCTGAGCTTCAGCGGCCACCTGGCCCTGCGCGCGGCCGCCGCCGACCCTCGCATCCGCGGCGTGGTGACGACGGGCGCGCCCGTGCACGACTTCTTCACCGACGCCGACTGGCTGGCCCAGGTCCCGCGGATCACCCTGGACACCCTCGCCCACCTGACCGGGGCCAAGGTCGCCGACCTGCCCCACCACCTGCGCGGCTGGGCCATCACGGACGAACTGCTGGCCGGCCTCGGTATCCCCGTCGCCTACGCCGCGAGCCTGCGCGACGAGATCATCCCGCCCGGTGACGTCGCCCGGCTCCGCCGCCTGCTGCGGCGGCTGGAGGTGCTGGAGAAGGACGACGTGCACGGATCCCCGCGGCATGTGGACGAGGTCCGTCTCTGGACGGTTCTCACCCTGCTGCGGTTCCGGGGCGTCACCGGTCCCGTCGTCGACGGGCTGACCGCCGCGCTCGAGGCGGCCCGTACTAAGGAGCACTGACCCCGCAATGGGATCCGAGGAACACCGCGCGACCACCGACGCGACCATTCAGGTGACGCCCCACGGCGGCGGCGCCCGCGAGCCGATCGCGGTGGTCGGCCTGTCCTGCCGGCTGCCCCAGGCCGCGGGCCCCGCCGAGTTCTGGCGGCTGCTGCGCGACGGCGTGGACGCGGTGACCGACGCGCCGGCCGACCGCTGGGACTCCGGGCTGCTCGCCGAGCTCGGGCTGTCCGGGTACGCCCGGGGCGGGTTCCTCGACGCCGTCGACCGTTTCGACCCGGCCTTCTTCGGGATCTCCCCGCGCGAGGCCGCTGCCATGGACCCGCAGCAGCGTCTCGTGCTGGAGCTGGCCTGGGAGGTGCTGGAGGACGCCGGTGTCATCCCGGAAGCACTGCGCGGCAGCCGGACCGGCGTGTTCGTCGGGGCGATCGGCTCGGAGTACGCGAGCCTCGCCGGGCGGTACGGGCCGGCGGCGATCGACCGGCACACCCTGACCGGCCAGGCCCGCGGCCTGATCGCCAACCGGGTCTCCTACCTGCTCGGGCTGCGCGGGCCGAGCCTCGCCGTCGACGCCGCCCAGTCCTCCGGTCTGGTCGCGGTCCACCTGGCCTGCGAAAGCCTGTGGYGGGGCGAGACGACGCTGGCGATCGCCGGCGGCGTCAACCTGAACCTGCTCACCGAGACCAGCGTCGCGGCGGCACGGTTCGGCGGGCTGTCCCCGGACGGCCGCAGCTACACCTTCGACGCCCGCGCCAACGGCTACGTGCGCGGGGAGGGTGGGGCGACCGTCCTGCTCATGCCGCTGTCGCGGGCGGTCGCCGAGGGCCGGCACGCCTACGGGGTGATCCTGGGCGGCGCGGTGAACAACGACGGCGGCGGCGCCGGTCTCACCGTTCCCGACGGGGCCGCGCAGGCCGCCGTCCTGCGGGCGGCCTACGCGGACGCAGGTGTGGACCCTGCCGACGTCCGCTACGTCGAGCTGCACGGGACGGGCACGAAGGTCGGTGACCCGGTCGAGGCGGCGGCGCTGGGCACGGTGCTCGGCACCGGCCGCTCCGGTGACCGCCTGCTGCGGGTCGGCTCGGTGAAGACGAACGTCGGGCACCTGGAGGGAGCGGCCGGCATCGTCGGGCTGCTCAAGGTCGTGCTCGCCCTGCACCACCGCCAGCTTCCGGCGACCCTGAACCACACCAGCCCGAATCCGGCGATCCCGCTGGCCGACCTGGGCCTCGCCGTCCAGGACCGGCTCGGAGCGTGGCCTGCCGGTGCCGGCACGCCTGTCGCGGGTGTCAGCTCGTTCGGCATGGGTGGCACCAACTGCCACCTGGTCGTCGCCGCGGCGCCGGCCGCAGCTGCGGTAGGCGGCGAGCGATCCGACGGACGCACGGACGACGGGTCGGCCGGGCCGGGCGGGCCAGGCGGGCCGGGCGGGACCGGGGCGGGCGCCGGCACCGCGGTGCTGCCGTGGGTGCTCTCTGCGCGCGGTGACGCGGCGCTGGCGGCAATGGCCACCCGGCTGCTCGCCCACCTCGACGCGCACGAGACCGGCCACGGGGCGCGGCCCGCCGACGTCGCCTGGTCCCTGGCCACCACCCGGGCGACGTTCGAGAACCGGGCCGTCGTCCTGGGGTCCACCGAGGCGGAACTGCGGGCCGGGCTCGGGGCGCTCGCCGCGGGGCTCCCGGCGGCCGGGCTGCACGACGGACGCGCGGCCCAGGCGGGCCGGGTCGTCTTCGTCTTTCCCGGGCAGGGCTCGCAGTGGGTCGGCATGGCCGGCGCGCTGCTCGGGCAGTCACCGGTGTTCGCCGCGGCGGTGGACGACTGCGCGCGGGCACTGGCCCCGCACATCGACTGGTCCCTGCATGACGTGCTCGGCGGTGCCCCCGGTGCCGCCTCCCTGGACCGCGTCGACGTCGTCCAGCCGGCCCTGTTCGCTGTGATGGTCTCGCTCGCCCGGCTGTGGGAGTCGCTCGGCGTGCGGGCGGACGCGGTGATCGGCCACTCGCAGGGCGAGATCGCCGCCGCGCATGTCGCCGGCGCGCTGACCCTTTCCGACGCGGCCCGGATCGTGGCGCTGCGCAGCAGAGCGCTCGTCGCGCTCGCCGGCCGCGGCGCGATGGCCCAGATCGCCGTCCCCGCCGAACAGGTGCGCGCCCATCCGCTCGCCGACCCGGCGCGCGTCTCGGTCGCCGCCGTGAACGGGCCGGCGTCCACCGTCGTCTCGGGCGACCCGGCGGCCGTCGCCGCGCTGGTCGCCGAGCACGACCAGCGCGGTGTGCGGGCCCGGCTGATCCCGGTGGACTACGCCTCGCACTCGCCGCAGGTGGAGACGGTCGGTGCCGGCCTGCGTGCGGCGCTGGCCGACATCCGCCCGACGTCGTCCACGGTGACCTTCTACTCCACGGTGACCGGCGGCGCGCTCGACACCGCCGGGCTGGACGCCGACTACTGGTACCGCAACCTGCGCCACACCGTGCAGCTGCAGCCGGCCACCGAAGCCGCGCTCGCTGCCGGGCACCGACTGTTCATCGAAGTCAGCCCGCACCCGGTGCTGACCGGCAGCCTGCAGGAGACGTTCACCGAGGCGGCCCCGGAGGAATTCGCGACTTCGGCGGCACTCGCGGAATCCGGGCTGCCGGCGGCGTCGGCTCCGTTCGGCGACACGGCGGCCGTGGTCGGGACCCTGCGGCGCGACGAGGGTGGCTGGGCGCGGCTGCTCGCCTCGGCCGCGCAGGCGTTCACGCGGGGCGCCGGCGTCGACTGGGCCGCGGCCCTGCGCGGCCAGCCCGCCGTCGCCGCCGTCCGTCGGGTCCCGCTGCCGACGTACCCGTTCCAGCGCGAACGCCACTGGCTGGGCGACTCCCACCAGGTGCCGGCCGCCCTCGGTGACATCCCCGCCGCCCGGCCGGCCATCCCGGCCGCCGGCGCGACGTCCAACGGCGCGGGGTCCAGGGGCGCGGCCTCGCTCGGCTCGTCCTGGGCACGCCGGATCGCGGCGCTCGACGCGCCCGAGCGGGGACGGACACTGGTCGAGCTGGTCCGGACGCACGTGGCGATCGTCCTCGGCCATGTCACCCCGGACGCGATCGACCCGGACCGGGCGTTCAAGGACCTCGGCTTCGAGTCGGTGTCCGCCGTCGAACTGCGCGACCGCCTCGCGGGGGCGACCGGCCTCCCGCTGGCACCGAGCCTGCTGTTCAACCACCCGACGATCGCCGCGCTGGTCCGGCATCTGGACGAGGTGGCGCTCCAGCGGGCGGGCACCGGCCGGCAGGCGGACAGCCCCGCCGCGGACATCGCGGCGACCGACGACGACCCGATCGCGATCGTCGGGATGGCCTGCCGCTTCCCCGGCGGGATCGGGTCGCCGGAGGACCTCTGGCGGGTGGCGGTCACCGGCGCGGACGTCGTCACCGACTTCCCGACCGACCGCGGCTGGGACCTGACCCGCCTGTACGACCCCGACCCGGCCACCCCCGGCGCCAGCTACGTGCGGACCGGCGGGTTCCTCACCGCCGCGGGCGGGTTCGACGCGGACTTCTTCGGCGTCTCGCCGCGGGAGGCACTCGCGATGGACCCCCAGCAACGGCTCCTGCTGGAGGTCGGCTGGGAGGCGATCGAGCGGGCCGGGCTCGACCCGACAGCGCTGCGCGGCAGTCGCACCGGCGTGTTCGTCGGCGTCATGCCGCAGGACTACGGCCCGCGCCTGCACGAGCCGGCCGGCGGCCTGGACGGCTACCTGCTCACCGGCAGCACGACCAGCGTCGCCTCCGGGCGCCTGGCCTACACCCTCGGGCTGGAGGGGCCGGCGGTCACCGTCGACACCGCCTGCTCGTCCTCGCTGGTGGCGCTGCACCTGGCCGCGAGCGCGCTGCGCGGCGGCGAGTGCTCGCTGGCCCTGGTCGGCGGCGTCACGGTGCTCACCAGCCCGGGCATCTTCGTCGAGTTCAGCCGCCAGCGCGGGCTGGCTCCGGACGGCCGGTGCAAGCCGTTCGCCGCCGCCGCCGACGGCACGGGCTGGGCCGAGGGCGTCGGAATACTGATCGTGGAACGGCTCTCGGAGGCACGGGCCCGCGGCCACCGCGTACTCGCGGTGATCCGTGGCTCAGCGGTCAACTCGGACGGCGCGAGCAACGGGCTGACCGCGCCGAACGGCCCGTCCCAGCAGCGGCTTATCCGGACGGCGCTGCGCGGCGCCGGGCTGGAACCGGCGGACGTCGACGCGGTGGAGGCGCACGGCACCGGCACCCGGCTCGGCGACCCGATCGAGGCCGAGGCACTGCTGGCCACCTATGGCCAGGACCGGCCCGCGGACCGTCCCGTGTACCTGGGGTCGGTCAAGTCGAACATCGGGCACACCCAGGCGGCGGCCGGCGTCGCCGGCGTGATCAAGATGGTGCAGGCGCTCGAGCACGGGGTGCTGCCCGCGTCGCTGCACGTCGACGCGCCGTCCCCGCACGTCGACTGGACGGCCGGCGCGGCAGCCCTGCTCACCGAGCCGACGCCGTGGCCGCCGTTGGAGCGCCCTCGCCGGGCCGCCGTCTCGTCCTTCGGGATCAGCGGCACCAACGCGCACGTCATTCTGGAGCAGCCGGCGGCCGAGCAACCGGCCGGTCTCGTCGGCACCGCCACCCGTGCGGCCGGCGTGGCCGGTGTGGCCGGTGTGGCCGCCTCAGCGGTTCCTGCCCTGCCGGCGGTGCCCACCGCGCCGGCGGTGGTGCCGTGGACGCTGTCGGCGCGGGGCGAGGCGGCCCTGCGCGCGCAGGCCGCCCGGTTGCGGGACACGCTCACCGCCCCGACCGGCCAGGGGACGACCGACCAGGCCGCGCAGACGAACCGAGCCGACCAGACCGACCAGGCGTCCGAGGAGCCGGGGGCTGGCCGACTGGACGATCCCCGTGCCGTGGGTTACGCGCTGGCGACCACGCGCGCCGCGCTCCCGCACCGGGCGGTACTCGTCGGGCGGAGCACGGCGGACTTCGCCGCCCTGCTCGACGCGCTCGCGGCGGGAGCACAGGCGCGCGGGCTGACCCGCGGCGTCGCCGGCAGCCGGCGGACCGTGGCGTTCCTGTTCTCCGGGCAGGGCAGCCAGCGGCCGGGGATGGGCCAGGCGCTGTACACAGCCCAGCCGGTCTTCGCCGACGCCCTGGACGAGGTCTGCGCGGCCCTCGACCGGCACCTCGACCGCCCCCTGCTGAGCGTCCTGCACGCCGAACCCGACAGCGACGCCGCGGCGCTCGTCCATCAGACCCGTTTCACCCAGCCCGCGCTCTTCGCCTTCGAGGTCGCCCTGTACCGGCTGGTCACCACGCACGGCATCGAGCCGGACTACCTGACCGGCCACTCGCTGGGCGAGCTGACCGCCGCCCACCTCGCCGGGGTGTTCGGCCTCGAGGACGCCGCCCGCCTCGTCGTCGCCCGCGCCGCGCTGATGCAGGACCTGCCCGCCGACGGCGCGATGCTCGCCCTCGACGCCGACGAGTCGACCGCCGCCGCGCTGCTCGCCGGGCATGAGGCCGCGGCGTCGGTAGCCGCGACCAACCATCCGACGGCGACCGTCGTCTCCGGGTCGGGGGACGTCCTGGAGTCCGTGGCGGAGGACGCCCGCGCCCGGGGCATCCGTGTGCGCCGGCTCACGGTCTCCGGCGCGTTCCACTCCCCGCACACCGACCGTGTCCTCGACGAGTTCGCCGCGGTGGCCGCCGCCGTCCGTTACGCACCGCCGCGGATCCCCCTCGTCTCGAACCTCACCGGCGACCTCGCCGACCCGACGGAGATCACCACGGCCGGCTACTGGGTCCGGCACGTCCGCGGAACCGTCCGCTTCCACCAGGGCATTCAGGCGCTGCGCCGGCTCGGCGTCACGACCTATCTGGAGCTCGGGCCCGACGGCACGCTCGCCGCCCTCACCCGCGGCACGCTCGAGCACCCGGCCAGCTCTGCCGGCCCGGCCAGCTCTACCGGTGGGGCCGACCCCGCCGGTACGGCCGCTGCGGGCGCCGGCGCGGCCGGCGGCAGGGACCGTTCGGACGGCGAGGCTGGCAACGACCGGGACCGGGAACTGGTCCTGCCGCTGCTGCGTCGCGAGCGGGACGACACGGAGACCGTGCTGGAGACCCTCGCCCGGCTGCACACCACGGGGCACACCGTCCACTGGAACGCGGCCTTCCCCGGCCCGCGGCCGGTGCGGGTCGACCTCCCGACCTACCCGTTCCAGCACCGGACCTTCTGGCTGTCCGCCGCCGGGACCGGGACCGGGAGCGGCCTGGCGGATGCCGGACTGCGCGGCACCGGCCATCCGCTGCTCGGCGCGGCGGTCGAGATCGCCGACATCACGGACCTGGCGGACGCGGTCGACCGCCCGGTGGGCCAGCCTGCCGGACGGCGCGACGGGCTGGTGCTGACCGGCCGCCTGTCCACCGCCACCCAGCCGTGGCTGGCGGACCACACGATCGCCGGGACGGTGCTGCTGCCCGGCACCGGACTCGTCGAGCTGGCGCTGCACGCCGCGGGGTACACCGCCCAGCAGCACCTGGCCGAGCTGACGCTGGAGGGCCCGCTGCCGCTGCCAGCGGACGGTGCGGTCCTGGTGCAGGTCACCGTCGGGGCCGTCGATGACGCGGGACGCCGGGACGTACGGGTGTACGCGCGGCGGGATGCCGCCGGCGTGCCCTGGACCCGGCATGCGTCCGGCGTGCTGACGGCCGAGCCGGGCACGTCCGGATCGGACGGAACACCGGTCGGGTGGCCGCCTGCCGGGGCCGTCCCGGTGCCACTCGACGGCCTGTACGAGCGGCTCGCCCTGTCCGGCTACGACTACGGGCCCGCCTTTCAGCCGCTGCGGGCGTTGTGGACCGGCGGCCCGGACGGGCGGACCCTGCACGCCGAGATCGCCCTGCCGGACTCGGCGGAGTCGACCGTGCCGGGCCAGGACGACGGTCTGGAGCTGCACCCGGCGCTGCTCGACGCGGCGCTGCACCCAGTGGTCGGCGGGCTCGCGGTGTTCGCCCGGGGCGCCGGGGCGGCCCCCGACGCCGACGGCGCGGGTGACCCGGGCGCGGGGTCGATGCTGCTTCCGTTCTCGTTCAGCGGCGTAAGCCTCGTCGCGACCGGTGCCCGCGTGCTGCGCGTCCGGATCACCGCACTCGACGCCGGCCGCCACGACGACGACGGCGCCCGGGTTGCGCTCGCCGTCGCGGACGGCGCCGGGCAGCCGGTGGCGACGATCGAGTCGGTCACGCTGCGGCCGGCGGCCCGCGCCCGGCTCACCGCGCTGACGGCGGGAACGGCCGGAACCGCCGGCCCGGCCCTGGGCCTCTACCGCCCTGTCTGGGGGCCGCTGCCGGCCGCGGGAATCCCATCCGCGGCGACGACGGCTGCCGCACCCGGAGCAGGCGGCCGGGCGGGGGCGGCCTCCGGCGACCTCACCCTGCTGACCCTGCCGACCGAGTCCGAGACTGGCCCGGCGGCAGCGGGCCGACGTGCCGCCGACGTCCTGGAGAGGCTGCGGGAGTTCCTGCGGTCGGACCAGGCCGGCGGCGCCCGCCTGGTGCTCGTCGTGCCGGCGAGCGACCTCGCCAGCGCGCCGGTACTCGGCCTGGTCCGATCCGCCCAGGCCGAGTACCCGGGCCGGTTCGTGCTGGTGGAGCACGACCTACCCGACGGTGAGACGCCCGACGAGGCCACCGTGCGCGCGGCCGTCGCCGCCGCCTCGTCGGCCGGCGCCGGGGCCGTGGAGCTGCGTGGCGGTGTGGTCGGCGTGCGGCGCCTCGAGCCGGTCCACCCGCTCGCGGCGGGCACGGGCGCGGGGGACCGGCTGGATCCGGCGGGGACGGTGCTCGTCACCGGCGGCACCGGCACCCTCGGCGCCCTCGCCGCCCGCCACCTCGTCACCCACCACGGCATCCGCCACCTGCTCCTGGTCAGCCGCCGCGGCCCCGACGCCCCCGGCGCGGGCGGCCTCGCCACCGACCTCACCGCGCTCGGCGCCGACGTCCAGATCGTGGCGGCCGACCTGACCGACGCGGCCGCGGCCGCGGCACTCATCGACACCATTCCGACCCACCGGCCGCTCACAGCCGTCCTGCACACCGCCGGCGTCCTGCACGACGCCACCCTGGCCAACCTCACCGCGGACCAGCTCGACACCGTCCTGACATCCAAGATCGACACCAGCTGGAACCTGCACCAGGCCACCCTCGACCAGCCGCTCGCGGCCTTCGTCCTGTACTCCTCCGTCGCCGGCACCCTGGGCACCGCCGGCCAGGCCAACTACGCCGCCGCCAACACCTACCTCGACGCCCTCGCCCACCACCGCCACGCCCTCGGCCGCCCCGCCACCAGCCTCGCCTGGGGCCTGTGGGACACCGGCTCGGGCATGGAGGCCGGGCTCGGCGCGGCCGACCGCGCGCGGTGGGCCCGGGCCGGAGTGACACCGTTCGGCGTGGCGGACGGGCTCGCGCTGCTCGATGCCGCCCTCGCCAGGACGGCGTCCCTCCCCCACGCCGGCGTGGACTCCGGACCCGACGCCGGGTCCGAGGCCGGGTCCGAGGCCGGGTCCGAGGCCGGGTCCGAGGCCGGTGACGTGGTGCTCGTGGCCGGGCGCATCGACCTGGGTGTCGTCAACGGCGGGCCGGGTGACCGGTCCGCCGTGCCGGCCCGGCGGCGGGCAGCCGCCACCCGCGGGCCGGCCGGCGCCCGGGCCGGCGACGGCGGCCTGGCCGAGGTGCTGGCCTCCCTGTCAGCGGAGGAGCAGGACCGGCTCCTGCTCGACCTGGTCCGCGAGGAGGTCGCCGCGGTCGTCGGGTATGAGGCACCGGAGTCGGTGGACGTCAGCCGGGCCTTCCGGGATCTCGGGTTCGACTCGCTGGCGGCCGTCGAGCTGCGCAACCACCTCGGACGGCGGACGGGGCTCGTCCTGCCGGCGACGCTGCTGTTCGACTACCCGACCCCGGCCGAGGTCGCCGGGCAGCTGCGGGCCGAGCTCGTCGGCCGGTCCGACGTCCCCACCGGCGCACCGGCCGCGCCGGTTGGCAGCGGTGCCGACGACGACCCGATCGTCATCGTCGCGGCGAGCTGCCGGTACCCGGGCGGGGTCACGAGCCCCGAGCAGCTGTGGGACCTGGTCGCCGGGGGTGCCGACGCGGTCAGTGCGTTCCCGGCCGACCGAGGCTGGGACGTCGAGCGGCTCTACGACCCGGACCCGGACGCCTCGGGCCGGTCCTATGCCCGCCACGGCGGCTTCCTGCACGACGCGGGCGACTTCGACGCCGAGTTCTTCGGGGTCCCGCCGCGCGAGGCCACCGCCACCGACCCGCAGCAGCGGCTGCTGCTGGAGCTGGCGTGGGAGGCCTTCGAGCGGGCCGGGATCGACCCGACATCACTGCGCGGCAGCCGCACCGGCGTGTTCGCCGGCGTCATGTACGACGACTACGGCACCCGGGTGGGCCAGGTGTCGACGGACGTCGAGGGCTACGTGCTGATCGGCAGCACGACGAGCGTCGCCTCCGGTCGGGTCTCCTACACCTTCGGCCTCGAAGGCCCCGCGGTCACGATCGACACCGCCTGCTCGTCGTCGCTGGTCGCCGTGCACCTCGCCGCCCAGGCCCTGCGCAGCGGCGAGTGCACCCTCGCCCTCGCCGGCGGGGTCACGGTCATGGCCACGCCGAACACCTTCATCGAGTTCAGCCGGCAGCGCGGCCTGTCCCCCGACGGCCGGTGCAAGGCCTTCGCCGACGCCGCCGACGGCACCGGCTGGGGCGAGGGCGCCGGCCTGCTCCTGCTCGAACGCCTCTCCGACGCCCGCGCGAACGGGCACCAGATCCTCGCCGTGGTACGCGGCTCCGCCGTCAACCAGGACGGYGCCTCCAACGGCCTCACCGCCCCCAACGGCCCCTCCCAGCAGCGCGTCATCCGCACCGCCCTCACCAACGCCGGGCTGTCGGTGGTGGACGTCGACGCGGTCGAGGCGCACGGCACCGGCACCACCCTCGGCGACCCCATCGAAGCCCAGGCACTCCTCGCCACCTACGGCCAGAACCGACCCGAGGACCGCCCCCTCTACCTCGGCTCCGTCAAGTCCAACATCGGCCACACCCAGGCCGCCGCCGGCGCCGCCGGCATCATCAAAATGATCAGCGCGCTGCACCACGGCGTCCTGCCCGCCACCCTGCACGTCGACCAACCCAGCCGCCACGTCGACTGGACCAGCGGTGACGTGCAGCTCCTCACCGGCGCCCGGCCCTGGCCCGACGTCGACCGGCCCCGCCGTGCCGCCGTCTCCTCCTTCGGCATCAGCGGCACCAACGCCCACGTCATCCTCGAACAACCCCCCACGGACGACATCCAGGCGCACCCGGGGCCGGCAGAGGACGGGACCGGCGGCACCGGCCGGGCCGCGGACGACAGCGGCCAGCAGCCGGTGCCGCCGGTGCCGCACCCGGCCGAGCGCGGCACCGCGGAGCCGTCCGACGCCAGCGCACCGCCCACCGAAACCCACCGGCCACTCGCCTGGCTGCTGTCGGCTCGCTCGGCCTCAGCGCTCGACGCGCAGACCGAACAGCTGTGGGACTTCCTGACGGCCAACCCCGACATCGACCCGGCCGCGGTCGCGGTGACCCTGGCGACCGGCCGCGCGCACCTCGACCACCGGCGGGTGGTCCTCGGGCACGACCTCGACACACTGCGGGCCGGCCTGTCGGATCCGGTCACGGGCACCGTGGAACATCCCGGCCGCGTGGCCTTCCTGTTCACCGGGCAGGGCAGCCAGCGCCCCGGCATGGGCCGTGAACTCGCCGCCGCCTTCCCCACCTTCGCCACCGCCTACGACGAGACGATCACCGCCCTCGACACCCACCTCACCCCCGCGACCGCCGGCGGCCCCACCCCCGCGGACCACGACACCGACAACCCGCCCAGCCTGCGCGACGTCCTCACCGCCGACCCCGACACCCACCCCGACCTCGCCGCCCTCGTCCACCAGACCCGCTACACCCAGCCCGCCTTGTTCGCCCTGGAAGTGGCGCTGTACCGCCTCGTCACCTCCCTCGGCATCCACCCCGACCACCTCACCGGCCACTCCCTCGGCGAACTCACCGCCGCCCACCTCGCCGGCGTCCTCACCCTCGACGACGCCGCCCGACTCGTCACCGCCCGCGCCACCCTCATGCAGAAACTCCCCACCGATGGCGCCATGCTCTCCCTCGCCACCGACGAGGCGACGGCCGCCGCGCTGATCGCGGGGCACGAGGCAACCGTGTCGATCGCCGCGACGAACGCGCCGGCCGCGACCGTCATCTCGGGCTCGACGGACACCGTGGAAACCGTCGAGCAGGCCGCCCGCGAGGCGGGGATCCGCACCCGCCGGCTCACCGTCTCCGGCGCCTTCCACTCCCCCCACACCGACGCACTCCTCGACGACTTCGCCACCATCGCCACCACCATCACCTACACCCCACCCACCATCCCGATCGTCTCCAACCTCACCGGCGCCCTCGCCGACCCCACAGACATCACCACCCCCGACTACTGGGTCCGACACCTGCGCGGCACCGTCCGCTTCCACCAGGGCATCCACACGCTCCACACCCTCGGCGTCGACACCTTCCTCGAGATCGGGCCCGACAGCACCCTCACCGCCCTCGCCGTCGCCACCCTCGAGCACGCGGCAGGCACGAGTACGGGCGCGGCCACCGGGACGGGCAGGGCCGTCGGGACGGGCAGGGCCGTCGGGACGGGCAGGGCCGTCGGGACGGGCAGGGCCGTCGGGACGCAGCGCCGCGGCCGGGACGAAGCCGCCGCCCTGCTCGCCGCCCTCGCCCAGCTGCACGTGTCCGGCCAGGTGGTGCGCTGGACGGAGGTCCTGCCGACGGCTCCGCGCCTCACCCTGCCGACCTACCCGTTCCAGCGCCGGCGGTACTGGCTGGACGTCCCTGCTGGCGCCGGCGACCTGGCCGCGGCGGGCCTCACAGCCACCGGGCATCCGCTGCTGGCCGCCGCGGTGTCGCTGCCGGACGGCGTCTCCACGCTGTTCACCGGGAGCCTCTCCCTACGGGCGCAGCCGTGGCTGGCCGACCACGCGATCGCCGGGACGGTGCTGGTGCCCGGGACGGCACTGCTGGAGCTGGCCCGCGGCGCCGGCGCGATCACCGGCTACCCACAGGTCGAGCACCTGACTCTGGAGGCGCCGATTGTCGTGCCCCCGACCGGGACGGTGCGGGTGCAGGTCGCGCTGACCGGCGAGGAGGAGTCCGACCGCCGCACACTGACGATCCACACCCGGCGCGACGACGCCGACGGCGACACCGCGGGCGCGGGCAGCGCGGACGGCGGCTGGCGGCGCCATGCCTCGGGCACGGTGACGTCCACCAGCACACCCGCCACGGGCCCGGACGCGGAGCCGTCCGCCGGCCTGCCGGGCTGGCGGCCGGCCGGCGCCGAGCCGATCGACCTGGACGACCTCTACGCCCGGCTCGCGGACGCCGGTTACGGCTACGGCCCGGCGTTCGGCGGCCTACAGGCCGCGTGGCAGGCCGGCGACACCGTCTTCGCCGAGATCGCTCCGCCCGAGCAGCTGGCCACCGCCCCGGCCGGCTTCCTGCTGCATCCGGCGCTGCTGGACGCGGCGCTGCACACCATCGCGCTCGACGCGAGCGGCGACAGCACGGTCACCGTGCCGGTCGGCTGGAGCGGGGTGACCTCGCACGCCCCCGTGCCGGCCGGGCCGCTGCGGGTGGTCCTCACGACCACCGACGCCGACCCGCGCACGGTCGCCGTCGACATCCTCGACGAGGCGGGCCGGCCGGTGGCGACCGTCGAGGCCCTCACCGTCCGTTCGGTCGACCCGCACGCCCTGGTCGGGACCGCCGGGGACGTGAGCCGGTCCCTGTTCCGGACAACCTGGCAGGAACTGCCTGACGGCGGGCCGCCCGAGGCCCGGTCGTGGGTCTTCGTCGGCACCGAGCCGCTGCGGGTCGACGCACCCGCCGACACGGCCCCGGCGACGGACCCGGCCGCCGCCCACGACACCGGTGCCGACGTGACGTCCGACGCCGCGGGCCGGACACCGGCCGGCGCGTCCCGGGCCGACGTGCGGCTGTACCCGGATCTCGCCGCGCTGCAGGGCGGGCTGGGTGACGGTGACGGTGTACCCGACATCGCCCTGGTACCGGTGATCGCGGCCGAGGGCGCGGAGGAGCCCGACGCCGCCGCGGCGGCGCACACGGCCGTGCGGGAGACACTGGAGCTGCTGCGCGGCTGGCTCGCCGACGAGCGGCTGGCCTCCTCCTCGCTGGTGCTGATCACCCAGGGTGCGGTCGGGACGGACCTGCCCGGCGACGCCGGCCCCGACGACCTGAACCGGTCCGGTGTGTGGGGGCTGGTGCGGTCGGCGCAGGCCGAGTACCCGGGCCGCTTCCTGTTGGTGGACTGCGACCGGCCGCTGGCATCGCACCTGGCCGTGCCCGCCGTGGTGCTGCGCGCGCTGYAGACGGACGAGCCCCAGGTCGTGCTGCGCCACGGCCGGGGCTACCTCCCCCGGTTGGTCCGCGTCACCCCCGCCGGCTCCACACTGCCCGCCGGCTCCACACTGCCCGCCGGCACCGCACTGCCCGCCGGCACCGCACTGTCTGCCGGCTCCGCACTGTCTGCCGGCTCCGCGCCGGCTGCCGGCGCAGGGTTCCCCTCGGACGCCGTGGTGCCCGGGGCGCCACAGCTCCGGGCGTTGGACCCGGCGGGGACGGTGCTCGTCACCGGCGGCACCGGCACCCTCGGCGCGCTGACCGCCCGCCACCTCGTGACCGGGCATGGTGTCCGCAATCTGCTGCTGGTCAGCCGGCGCGGACCCGACGCCCCCGGCGCCGCCGAGCTCGCCGCCGACCTGACCGCACTCGGCGCGCACGCCCAGATCGTCGCGGCGGACCTGACCGACCCGGCGGCGACCCGGGCGCTCGTCGGCGCGATCCCCGCCGAGCGGCCCCTCACCGCCGTCATCCACACGGCCGGCGTCCTGCGGGACGCCACTCTGACCGGCCTCACCGCCGACCAGCTCGACGCCGTCCTCCGGCCGAAGATCGACGCCGCCTGGAACCTGCACCAGGCAACCCTCGACCAGCCCCTCGCCGCCTTCGTCCTCTACTCCTCCCTCGCCGGCACCCTCGGCACCGCCGGCCAGGCCAACTACGCCGCCGCCAACACCTACCTCGACACCCTCGCCCACCACCGCCACACCCTCGGCCGCCCCGCCACCAGCCTCGCCTGGGGACTCTGGGCCACCGACGACGGCATGGACGCAGCCCTGAGCGCCGCCGACCGGTCCCGCATCTCGCGGCTCGGAGTGCACCCCATCGGCGTCGACGAAGGGCTCGCACTGCTCGACGCGGCGCTACGGTCGCCGCAACCGGTGCTCGTCCCGGCGCGTTTCGACCTCGCCGCGCTCAGAGCGCGTGCCGCCGGCGGCATGGCCCCCGGCGGCACGACCTCCGGAGCGCTGCCGGCCGTCCTGCGCGGCCTCGTGCCGGCCGTGCCGCGGAGCCGCGCGGCGGCCGGGGATGACGCGGGCCTGCGACCGTCGGCGAGGCTGGTGGACGAACTCGCCGCGCTGGCGGTCGACGACCGCGAGGAGCGGGTGCTCACCGTGGTGCGGGAGCTGACCGCCGCGGTGCTCGGGCACCCCGGCGTGGATGCCGTCCCGGTCGACCGGGGCTTCTCCATCCTCGGCCTGGACTCGCTCACCGCTCTCGAGCTGCGCAACCAGCTCGGCCAGCGCACCGGTCTGCGGCTGCCCACCACCGTGATCTTCGACCACCCGACCCCGCTGTCCCTCGCCACCCATCTGTACGAGGCGCTGGCGGCGGACGTCGGATCCCCCGGCGACGGTCTCTACGCGGCCGAACTGACCCGGCTGGAGGCCGTGATCCCGGTGATCTCGGCCGATCCCGAGGCCCGGGCCCGACTGGCGGGCCGGCTGCAGGCGCTGCTCGCCCGGGTCGGCGGCGCCGACGACCACCTCACGACCGACCACTCCTCCGCCGCCGACCCGGCGTCCTTCACCGACCGGCTCGACGAGGCGACCGATGACGAGATCTTCGACTTCATCGAGTCCGATCTCGGCATCTCCTGAAGGGATCTGTTGACGTGGCGAACGAAGCGAAACTGCGGGACTTCCTGAAGAAGGTCACCGCGGACCTCGCCCGCACCCGGCAGCGCCTTCAGGAGGTCGAGGCCGGGCAGGTCGAGCCCGTGGCGATCGTCGGGATGGCCTGCCGCTACCCGGGCGGGGTGCGCTCACCCGAGGACCTGTGGCGGCTGGTGACGACCGGAACCGATGCGATCAGCCCGTTCCCGACCGACCGTGGCTGGGACGTCGACACGCTTTACCACCCGGACCCCGACCACACCGGGACGTCCTACGCGCGGACCGGTGGCTTCCTGGAGAGTGCGGCGGACTTCGACGCCGAGTTCTTCGGAATGTCGCCGCGCGAGGCCGCCGCCACCGACCCGCAGCAGCGGCTGCTGCTGGAGATCGCCTGGGAGACCCTCGAACGCGCCGGCATCGACCCGGTCGCGCTACGCGGCAGCCGCACCGGGGTGTTCGCCGGAGTCATGTACGGCGACTACGGCGGCCGGCTGCTGCACCGCGCTCCCAGCGGGTTCGAGGGGTACATCGGCAGCGGGAGCGCGGGCAGCGTCGCCTCCGGCCGGGTCTCCTACAGCCTCGGCCTGGAAGGACCCGCGGTCACCGTCGACACCGCGTGCTCGTCGTCGCTGGTCGCCGTCCACCTGGCCATGCAGGCACTGCGGGCCGGGGAGTGCTCGCTGGCGCTCGCCGGCGGGGTGACGGTTCTCGCGAGCCCGGCCGTGTTCGTCGAGTTCAGCCGCCAGCGCGGCCTGTCCCCCGACGGCCGCTGCAAGGCCTTCGCGGACTCCGCCGACGGCACCGGCTGGGGTGAGGGCGCCGGCCTGCTGCTCCTGGAGAAGCTCTCCGACGCCCGTGCGAACGGCCACCGCATCCTCGGCGTCCTGCGCGGCTCCGCGGTCAACCAGGACGGCGCCTCCAGCCAGCTCACCGCCCCGAACGGCCCGTCCCAGCAGCGGGTCATCCGGGCCGCGCTCGCCTCCGCCCGGCTCGGCCCGGCGGACGTCGACGCGGTGGAGGCGCACGGCACCGGCACCACCCTCGGCGACCCGATCGAGGCGCATGCCCTGCTCGCCGCCTACGGGCAGGAGCGACCGGACGACCGGCCGCTCTACCTCGGCTCGGTCAAGTCGAACATCGGCCACTCGCAGGCGGCGGCGGGCGTCGCGGGCATCATCAAGATGGTCCAGGCCCTCGAGCACGGAGTCCTGCCCGCCACCCTGCACGTCGACCAGCCCAGCAGCCACGTCGACTGGACCGCCGGCCACGTCCGCCTGCTCACCGACGCCCGGCCCTGGCCCGACGTCGACCGGCCCCGCCGCGCCGCCGTCTCCGCCTTCGGCATCAGCGGCACCAACGCCCATGTCATCGTCGAGCAGGCCCCCGCGCCGGTGGAGGAGGACGGCGCCACCGACGTGAGCGGAGGCGCCGGCGCGCACAGCGTGCACGGCGGCGCCGGCAGCGCCGGCCCCGTGGTGTGGCCGCTGTCCGCCCGCACCCCGCAGGCGCTCGGCGCGCAGGCCGCCGCGCTGGCCACCCGCCTCGCCGACCTCGGAGCGGCCGGGGACGTGGTGGATGCCCGGGATGTGGGGTTCGCGCTGGCCACCTCACGTGCCCAGCTGGACCACCGGGCCGTGATCGTCGCGGACGACCTCGGCGCGGCTCTCGACCGGCTGCGCGCCTTCGCCGGCGATGCGGACCAACCCGCCGACGGTGCACAGGCCGCCGCGGTGGGTGGCCCCGGCGCTGTGGGCGGCCCCGGCGCTGTGGCGGGAACCGTCCGCCGGCCGGGAAAGACAGCGCTGCTGTTCACCGGCCAGGGCAGCCAGCGCCCGGGGATGGGCCGCCAGCTGGCCGCCGCGTTCCCCGTCTTCGCCGAGGCGTTCGGCGCCGCGATCGCCGCCCTCGACGCACACCTGGGGCAGGGGCCGGGCCGGGCCGACGCGGCCCAGCCCTCGCTGAGCGAGGTGCTGACCGCCGCCCCTGACGGCGACACCGCCGCGCTCGTCCACCAGACGCTCTACACGCAACCGGCGCTGTTCGCGTTCGAGGTGGCCCTGTACCGGCTGGTGACCGCGCACGGCGTGCGGGCCGACTACCTCGCCGGCCACTCCCTGGGAGAGATCACCGCCGCCCATCTGGCCGGCGTGTTCACCCTCGACGACGCCGCGCGCCTGGTCGCCGCCCGCGCCCGGCTCATGCAGACGCTGCCCGCCGGCGGCGCGATGGCCTCGTTCGACGGCGCCGAGCCCGACGTCGCCGCGTTGCTGACCGGCCACGCCGACCGGCTCGCGATCGCCGCGACGAACACACCGACGTCCACCGTCGTCTCCGGTGACGCCGACGCCCTGGCCGCCGTCGAGCAGGCGTGGCGGGACCGCGGCGGGCGGACCCGCCGGCTGACGGTCTCCGGCGCGTTCCACTCCCCGCACACCGATGCCGTCCTGGACGCCTTCGCGGCCATCGCGGCGACGGTCGACTACACGGCGCCGACCACTCCCGTCGTCTCCAACCTGACGGGTGTGCTCGCGGTGCCGGCGGAGATCGCGACCCCGGCGTACTGGGTGCGCCACATCCGCCAGGCCGTGCGGTTCCACCAGGGCATCGAGACACTCCACGGCCTCGGCGTCACGACCTTCCTCGAGCTCGGGCCGGACGCCACGCTCACGAGCCTGACCCGCGCCACCCTGGAGCACCGCGGCGTCCTGGGGCGCACCGCCACCCCGGCAGAGAGCACGGCAGCGGGCGGCGGCGTCGCACCGGCAGGCAGCACCGCACCGGCAGGCAGCATCGGTGCCGATCCGCACCTTGTCGCGACCGCACGCCGCGGCCGGGACGAGGCGACGGGCGTGGTCACCGCGCTGGCGCAGTTGCACGTCCGTGGCGACCGGGTGGATCTGACACCGTTGTTCGCCGGCCGCGCCGGGGCCGAGTTCGAGCTGCCGACCTACGCCTTCCAGCACCGCCGCTACTGGCTGGACGCTCCGGCGGACGGCGGCGACGTGGCCCGGCTCGGCCTGCGGGCCGCCGGCCATCCGCTGCTCGGCGCGACCACGACGCTCGCCGACACCGACGGTGTCCTGTTCACCGGCCGGCTCTCCGCCGGCGAGCAGCCCTGGCTCGCCGACCACGTGGTGGGCGGGGTCGTCACGGTGCCGGCGGCGGCCCTGGTCGACCTGGCCCTGCACGTCACGGGCGCCGGCACCGCCGCCGCGGCCCGGCTGGAGTCGTTCGCCGCCGAGGCGCCGCTCGTGCTGCCGCCCGACGGGTCGGTGGACCTTCAGGTGAGCCTCGCCCATCCGGACGAGTCCGGCCGGCGCGTGGTCCGCCTGCACAGCCGCCCGGCGACCCCGGAGGGGAGCGAGGACATCGCCACGCCGGGCTGGCGGACCCACGCGACGGCGGTCACCGTCTCCGCGGCCGGCGACACCACCGGGGAGGCCGGCGACGCGCTGGTCTGGCCGCCGTCCGACGCTGCCGCCGTCGACGTGGACGAGCTGTACGAGCGGCTCGCCGCCCTCGGCTACGGCCTGGGGGCCTCGTTCGGCGGCCTGCGGGCGGCGTGGGCGAACGCGGACACCTGGTACGCGGAGATCGGCACCGTCCAGGAGACGGAGACCGATGCTCCCGACGGTGATCCGACGGCCGGGTACGGCCTGCACCCCACGCTGCTGGACACCGTGCTCCACCCACTGCTGACCGGCCTCGACCGGGCGGGTGATCTCGTGGCGCTGACCGGCGTGCGCCTGGTCGCGTCCGGAGCGGACACCCTGCGGGTCCGGCTGCGCCGCCTTGAGGACTCCGACGAGGCCGGGACCCCGGCGGACGCGGCGCCCACCGGCTCCACGACGTCCACCACGACGACCACCACGACGACCCCTGCGTCTGCCATCGGCGCGCGGAGCTACGCGCTGACGATCCAGGACGCCGCCGGCTCGCCGGTCGCCGCAGCCGACAGGCTGACGGTCGCGCCGTTCGCCGCGGACGCGCTGCGGGCCCCCGCGGCCGGCAGCCGCCCGCTGTTCCGGACGGACTGGGTCTCCCTGCCCACCCCGGGCGAGGCGGAGCGGACGTCCACCGAGACCGGGCCGTGGGCGGTGCTCGGCGCCGACGTGCTGGGGCTGACCGCCGGCGCGGGTGCCTGGCGCCACCCCGTCACCGGCTACCGGGACCTCGCCGCGCTGCGGGAGGCGCTCACGGATGGCGCGGCGGCACCCGGCCAGGTGGTCGCCGGCTTCGTCGACGGCCCTGCCGACGACGCGGCCGACGACGGCCCGCAGGCGGCGCGCCTGGCGGCCGAGCGCGCGCTGGAGCTGGTGCAGGAGTGGCTGGCCGACGAGCGGCTCACCGCCGCTCGGCTGGTCGTCGTCACCCGCCAGGCCGCGCCTGGCGCCGTTCCGGCTGCCGGGGCCGATCTGACACACGCGCCGCTGTGGGGGCTGGTCCGCTCGGCGCAGGCGGAACATCCCGGCCGGTTCGTCCTGCTGGACCTGGACGGCTCACCGACGGCCGCGGACGACGCCGCAGCGGAAGCCGCCATCTCCGACGACTCCGTGTACGCAGCCCTGGCACACGGGCTCGGCGCGGGCGAGCCGCAGCTCGCGATCCGCGGCGGCGGCGTGCTCGTGCCCCGGCTGGTCACGGTCACGGCCGCGGCCGGCCCGGTGCCGAGCGATCCGGCCGGAGCCGGGCTGGACCCGGCGGGGACGGTGCTGATCACCGGCGGCACCGGCACCCTCGGCGCCCTCACGGCCCGCCACCTCGTCACCCACCACGGGGCCCGCCGCCTCGTGCTCGTCAGCCGCCGCGGCCCGGCCGCGCCCGGTGCGGACGACCTCGCCGCAGAGCTCACCGCGCTGGGCGCCGACGTCCGGATCATCGCCGCGGACCTCACCGACCAGGACGCCGCCCGGCAGCTGGTCGCGGACGTTCCCGCCGCGCACCCGCTCACCGCGGTCGTCCACACCGCGGGCGTGCTGGACGACGCCACGCTGGTGGCCCTGACACCGGCCCAGCTGCACACCGTCCTCCAGCCGAAGATCGACGCGGCCTGGAACCTGCACCAGGCCACCCTCGACCAGCCGCTGGCCGCGTTCGTCCTGTACTCGTCCCTCGCCGGGACGCTCGGCACCGCCGGCCAGGCCAACTACGCCGCCGCCAACACCTACCTCGACGCGCTCGCCCACCACCGCCACGCCCTCGGCCGCCCCGCCACCAGCCTCGCCTGGGGCCTGTGGGACACCGGCGACGGGATGGACGCCGCGCTGAGCACGGTGGACCGGTCGAGGATCAGCCGCTACGGCGTGGTGCCGATCAGTGTCGACGAGGGCCTGGCGCTCCTCGACGCCGCGCTCGCCAGCGGCCACGCCACACTTGTCCCGGCCGGGCTCGACCTGCCGGCGCTGGCCGCCCGGGCCCGCGGCGGCGAGGCGTCGGGCGAGCCGTTCCCGGCGATCCTGCGCTCCCTCGTCCCGGCCGCCGCCGCGCGCCGCGGCTCCCGCCGCCGGGACGGCGCACTGGCCCGCCGGCTCGCCGCGGCGAACGACGCGGAGCGCGACCGCATCCTGCTCGATCTGGTCCGGGTCGCGGTCGCGGCGATCCTCAACCACGCGAGCGGGGACGCGGTCGCGCCGGACCGGGCGTTCAGCAGTCTCGGGTTCGACTCGCTCGCCGCGGTGGAGCTGCGCAACCGGCTCGGTGCGCAGACCTCGCTGGCACTGCCGGCGACCCTGGTCTTCGACTACCCGACTCCCGCCGCCCTCGCCGGTTTCCTGCGGTCCGAGCTGGACGGACTGGCCAGCCGGGCCGGGTCGGAGCCGGGAGCGGCCGCCGGGGCACGGACGACGTCCCGTGCCGCCGGCGACGCGGACGAGCCGATCGCCGTCGTCGCCATCGGCTGCCGGTTCCCGGGCGGGGTGGCTTCGCCCGAGGACCTGTGGGACCTGCTGGTCTCCGGCCGGGACGCGATCACCGGGTTCCCGACCAACCGCGGCTGGGACCTCGACGGCCTGTACGACCCGGAGCCCGGCCTGCCGCTGCGGACCTACGCCCGGGAGGGCGGGTTCCTGCACGACGCCGGTGACTTCGACGCCGAGTTCTTCGGCATCTCGCCGCGCGAGGCGGCCGCCACCGACCCGCAGCAGCGGCTGCTGCTGGAGGTCGCCTGGGAGACCTTCGAACGCGCCGGGATCGACCCGACGTCGCTGCGCGGCAGCCGCACCGGCGTGTTCGCCGGCGTCATCTCGCAGGACTACGGCCCGCGCGCTCTCGCCATGCCCGCCGGCTACGAGGGCTACTTCCTCGCCGGCAGCACGACGAGCGTCGCCTCGGGCCGGGTCTCCTACACGTTCGGGCTGGAGGGCCCGGCGGTCACGATCGACACCGCCTGCTCGTCGTCGCTGGTCGCCGTGCACCTCGCCGCCCAGRCCCTGCGCAACGGCGAGTGCACACTGGCGCTGGCCGGCGGCGTCACCGTGATCGGCAGTCCGGGGATCTTCACGGAGTTCAGCCGGCAGCGGGGTCTGTCGCCCGACGGCCGCTGCAAGGCCTTCGCCGACGCCGCCGACGGCACCGGCTGGGGTGAGGGCGCCGGCCTGCTGCTCCTGGAGAAACTCTCCGACGCCCGCGCGAACGGCCACCAGATCCTCGCGGTGGTGCGCGGCTCCGCCGTCAACCAGGACGGCGCCTCCAACGGCCTCACCGCGCCCAACGGCCCCTCCCAGCAGCGCCTGATCCGCACCGCCCTCACCAACGCCGGGCTGAGCCCGTCCGACGTGGATGCCGTGGAGGCCCACGGCACCGGCACCACCCTCGGCGACCCCATCGAGGCCCAGGCACTGCTGCGGACCTACGGCCAGAACCGACCGGACGACCGGCCGCTCTACCTGGGCTCCGTCAAGTCGAACATCGGCCACACCCAGGCCGCCGCCGGCGCCGCCGGCCTCATCAAGATGATCGGCGCGCTGCACCACGGCGTCCTGCCGGCAACCCTGCACGTCGACCAGCCCAGCCACCACGTCGACTGGACCAGCGGCCACGTCCAGCTCCTCACCGGAACCACACCCTGGCCCGACGTCCACCGAGCCCGCCGCGCTGCCGTCTCCTCCTTCGGCATCAGCGGCACCAACGCCCACGTCATCCTCGAACAGGCCCCCGACCAGCCGGGCGAGGAGCCGGCGGCGGCCGGGGCGCCGATGCCGGCCGCCGTCGAGCCCCGCGCCGCGGAGCGATCCGACCCCGCGGCACCGCCGGCAGCCGGCGTGACCGGCGGGCCGCTCGCGTGGCTGCTGTCGGCACGCTCGGCGCAGGCGCTCGCAGAGCAGGCGCGTCGCCTCCAGGCCTTCCTCGACGGCCGTGGCGGCGTCGACCTGACGGCCATCGGATCTGCGCTGGCGACCGCCCGGGCCACCCTCGAGGAGCGGGCGGTGCTCCTCGGCTCGGACGAGACCACCCTGCGGCGCGCGCTGGACGCGCTGGCCCGGGGAGACACGGACACAGCGCTGGCACGCGGAACCGTCCCCGCCGCCGGCACCGGCCGGACGGCGTTCCTGTTCACCGGCCAGGGCAGCCAGCGGCCGGGGATGATCCGCGAGCTGTACGCGGCGTATCCCCGGTTCGCGACGGCGCTGGACACGGTCACCGCGCGTCTCGACGACGCGCTCGCGGCCATCCCCGCACGGAGTACTCCGCCAGGCACCCCGTCAGCCCCGCCAGGCGGGACCGGCGCGGCGGCCGGCGCGGTCTGGCCGGCGCTGCGGGACGTCCTGCATGCCGACCCGCAGGCCGAGCCGGAGACGGCCGCCCTGATCCACCAGACCGTCTTCGCGCAGACCGGCCTGTTCGCCTTCGAGGTGGCGCTGCACGAGCTGGTGCGCTCCGCCGGGATCGTCGCGGACCATCTGATCGGCCACTCGATCGGCGAGCTGACCGCGGCGCATGTCGCCGGAGTGCTCACCCTCGACGACGCGGCCCGGCTGGTCGCCGCCCGCGCCCGCCTGATGCAGGACCTCCCGGCCGGCGGAGCGATGATCTCCGTAGCCGCACCGGAGCCCGAGGTGCTGGCGGTTCTCGCCGACCTCGCCCCCGGCGCGGACGTGGGCGTCGCGGCGGTCAACGGCCCGTCCGCCACCGTGATCTCCGGGGACGCGGAGGCCACCCGGCGGGTCGCCGCCCGGCTCGCCGAGCAGGGGCGGCGCACCCGCGAGCTGACGGTCAGCCACGCCTTCCACTCACCGCACATGGACGGCATGCTCGACGACTTCGCCGCGTTCGCCGCCACCCTGAGCTACGCCGAGCCGGCCATCCCGGTCATCTCGAACCTGACCGGCGCTCCGGCCGACCCGGCCGAGATCAGCACACCCGGGTACTGGGTCCGGCATGTCCGCGACGCCGTCCGCTTCCACCAGGGCGTCCGCGCGCTGCGCGACCTCGGTGTCACGACCTGGCTGGAGCTGGGGCCGGACAGCACCCTCACCGGACTCGCCCAGGCCAGCCTCGCCGACGACGCGGCGAGCGCGCAGGGTCGCCCGGATGGTGCCGGGGGCGGGGACACGGAGCCTGTCGCGGCCRCCGCGCCCCTCGCCGTGCCGGCGCTGCGCCGCGGCCGCGACGGTGCCGAGACACTGCTGGCCGCGCTGGCCGCGCTCCACGTGCACGGCCACGCCGTGGACTGGCGCGCCGTACTGCCCGACCCGGGCACCGGACGCACCGGACCCACCGCTCGCGAGGCCGCCAGGGTCGCCGCCGCCCTGCCGACCTACCCGTTCCAGCGCCGGACCTACTGGCTGCCCGCCGGTGCCGGCGCCGCGGCGGGGGCGTCCGAGCTCGGGCTCACGCCGGTGGCGCACCCGCTGCTCGGCGCGGTGGTACCGCTCGCGGACGGCGACCGGGTGGTCCTCACCGGCCGGCTGTCCACGGCCGCCCACCCCTGGCTGGCCGACCACGTCGTCGCCGGCAGGGTGCTGATGCCGGGCACCGGCCTGCTCGACCTCGTCCTGCACGCCGCCGGCCATACGGACACCCCTCGGGTGGAGGAGCTGACGCTGCGCGAGCCGCTGGCGCTGCACGGCGAGGGCACCCTGGACGTCCAGATCGAGATCGGCGGCGCCGACCCGGCGGGGGCGCGGGCGCTCACCGTGCACAGCCGCCCGGCGGCCGGTGCCGGTGCCGGTGCCGGTGCCGCCGGCGGGGACGGGACCGACCGGCCGGGGTGGCGCCTGCACGCCACCGCCGTCCTCACCGCGGCCGAGTCCGGGGGGCACGACCAGGTGACGGACGGCGGCGCGGGTGCCCTCGACCCGGGCTTCGCGGAGCTCGCGGGCAGCTGGCCGCCGGCCGCCGCCGAGCCGGTGGACCTGGACGGCCTGTACGACGCGCTGGCCGGCACGGGGCTCGACTACGGCCCGGCCTTCCAGGGCCTGCGGGCCGCCTGGCGCCGCGGAGCCGAGACGTTCACCGAGGTCGTCCTGCCGGACGGGGAGCCGGCCGACGCCGGGTCGTTCGGTGTCCATCCCGCGCTGCTCGACGCGGCGCTGCACCCGCTGGCATCCCGGCCGGACGTCGACCGCCCGGCGGGCGCCGGACAACCCTCCCAGGCCGCGGACGGCCTCCGGCTGCCGTTCTCCTGGAGCGGGGTCACGCTGCACGGGCCCGGGCCGCGGGCGCTGCGCGTGCGGCTCTCGCCCGCGCCGGCGGACGCCGGCCGTGGCGCGGTGAGCCTGCTCGTCGCGGACGGCACCGGCGCACCGGTCGTCTCCGTCCGGGCGCTGGCCGTACGGACGGTCCACCCGGACGCCCTCGCGGCGGCCGACTCGTCGACGTCCACCGCGGAGACGCTGTTCACCCTGCGATGGGACGAGCTCACCGCCGACGGCCCCACCGCTGCCGGGGTCGGTGCGGCTGGCAGTGACGCAGGCACCGGACGCTGGCTGGTCATCGGCCGGCAGAGCACGCGCCTCGCCGGGCTGCTGGCCGGTATCGGCCTCGACGCAGGTGCCCACGGCGGGATCGGCCCGTCCCCGGCGTTCGGTGCCGATCCCGAGACGCCCGCCGGGCGGGCGACCGCCGGTCTCGAACCGGCTGCCGTGCGCGCGGGCGTCGCGGAGACGCTGGCGGCGCTCCAGGACGTTCTCGCCGCCGAGGACGACCCGGACGGGACACGCGTCCTGGTCGTCACCGAGGGCGCTCTCGCGGCGGCCGCGGGGGACCTCGCCGATCCGGCACAGGCACCGAGCTGGGGGCTGGTGCGCACCGCCCAGAGCGAGTACCCGGGCCGGTTCGTGCTGCTCGACCTGCCAGCGCGCGCGGCCCTGGTGAACACCTCGGATGAGGCCGCCCCGGAAGATGACGCGGAGCGGGACCACCCGGAGCTGGGCGACGCGCTGCGGCGGATCACCGGCGCTGCCGTCACCGCTGGCGAGAACCAGTTCGCGGTCCGCGACGGCGCCGTCCTGGTGCCCCGACTGGTCCGGGCGCCCGCCGGCGAGCGGCCCGGACGCCACCTGGACCCGGCGGGGACGGTGCTCGTCACCGGCGRCACCGGCACCCTCGGCGCCCTCGCCGCCCGCCACCTCGTCACCCACCACGGCATCCGCCACCTGCTCCTGGTCAGCCGCCGCGGCCCCGACGCCCCCGGCGCGGGCGGCCTCGCCACCGACCTCACCGCGCTCGGCGCCGACGTCCAGATCGTGGCGGCCGACCTGACCGACGCGGCCGCGGCCGCGGCACTCATCGACACCATTCCGACCCACCGGCCGCTCACAGCCGTCCTGCACACCGCCGGCGTCCTGCACGACGCCACCCTGGCCAACCTCACCGCGGACCAGCTCGACACCGTCCTGACATCCAAGATCGACACCAGCTGGAACCTGCACCAGGCCACCCTCGACCAGCCGCTCGCCGCCTTCGTCCTCTACTCGTCCCTGGCCGGCACCGTCGGCACACCCGGTCAGGCCAACTACGCCGCCGCCAACACCTACCTGGACGCCCTCGCCCACCACCGCCACGCCCTCGGCCGCCCCGCGACCAGCCTCGCCTGGGGACTGTGGGAGGCCACCAGCACCATCACCGCCGAGCTGACGGCCACCGACCGCACCCGCATCCGCCGCGCGGGGCTGCTCCCGCTGACGGCGCCGCTGGGGCTGGCACTGCTCGACGCCGCGCTCACCCGGGCGGAACCGCTCCTCGTACCCGCCCGCTTCGACCTGGCCGCGCTGCGCGGCGGGGCGACGACCGGCACAGCGGCGCCGCCGGTGCCGGTTCCGGTGCTGCGGGGTATCGCGCCCGCGCCGGTGCGGCGCCGGCGGGCCGCGGTGGATGACGGACCGGCGAACGAGCTCGTCCGGCGGCTGCTCGCGCTGCCGGCGCAGGAGCGCACGGCACCCGTCCTCGACCTGGTCCGGACGACGGTCGCCACGGTGCTCGGCCACCCGGATCCGAGCGCGGTGCAGGCTGACCGGGCCTTCTCGGCGAGCGGGTTCGACTCACTGGCCTCCGTGGAGCTGCGCAACCAGCTCGGCGCCCGCACCGGCCTGCGGCTGCCGGCCACCCTCGTCTTCGACCACCCCACCCCCGCGGCGCTGGCCGCGTTCCTGCGCGACGAGCTGCTCCGGCTCGCCGGGCCGGCCGGGGCGCCCGGTCAGGACGCCGACGCGCCGCCGGCGTCCACCCGGCCGGCCGGCGACGTCGACGAGCCGATCGCGATCGTGGCGATGGCCTGCCGCTACCCCGGCGACGTCACCACCCCGGAGGAGCTGTGGCAGCTGGTCGCCGGCGGCGTCGACGCCGTCAGCGACTTCCCCACCGACCGCGGCTGGAACGTCGACCGGCTGTACGACCCGGACCCGGAGGCTGCCGGGAAGTCGTACGCCCGCCACGGCGGGTTCCTGCACCACGCGCCCGACTTCGACGCCGAGTTCTTCGGGATCTCGCCGCGCGAGGCGGCCGCCACCGACCCGCAGCAGCGGCTGCTGCTGGAGGTCGCCTGGGAGGCCTTCGAACGGGCCGGGCTCGACCCGACATCGCTGCGCGGCAGCCGCACCGGGGTGTTCGCCGGCGTCATGTACAGCGACTACGCCGCTCGGCTGATCAACCGGGTGCCCGCCGAGTTCGAGCCGTACCTCGGCAACGGCAGCGCGGGCAGTGTCGCCTCGGGCCGGGTGGCGTACACGTTCGGCCTCGAGGGCCCCGCCGTCACCGTGGACACCGCCTGCTCGTCGTCGCTGGTCGCCGTGCACCTCGCCGCCCAGGCCCTGCGCAGCGGCGAGTGCACCCTCGCCCTCGCCGGCGGCGTGACCGTCATGGCCAGCCCCGCCGTGTTCGTCGAGTTCAGCCGGCAGCGGGGCCTGTCGCCCGACGGCCGCTGCAAGGCCTTCGCCGACGCCGCCGACGGCACCGGCTGGGGCGAAGGCGCCGGCCTGCTGCTCCTGGAGAAACTCTCCGACGCCCGCACCAACGGCCACCAGATCCTCGCCGTGATCCGCGGTTCCGCCGTCAACCAGGACGGTGCCTCCAACGGCCTCACCGCCCCCAACGGGCCCTCCCAGCAACGCGTCATCCGCACCGCCCTCACCAACGCCCGGCTGAACCCCGCCGACGTCGACGCCGTCGAGGCCCACGGCACCGGCACCACCCTCGGTGATCCCATCGAGGCCCAGGCACTCCTCGCCACCTACGGCCAGAACCGACCCGAAGACCGCCCCCTCTACCTCGGCTCCGTCAAATCGAACATCGGCCACACCCAGGCCGCCGCCGGCGCCGCCGGCATCATCAAAATGGCCCAGGCCATCCAGCACGGCATCCTGCCCGCCACCCTGCACATCGACCAGCCCAGCCACCACGTCGACTGGACCACCGGCCACGTCCAACTCCTCACCGAACCCACACCCTGGCCCGACGTCGACCGCCCCCGCCGCGCCGCCATCTCCTCCTTCGGCATCAGCGGCACCAACGCCCACGTCATCCTCGAACAAGCCCCCGACCAGCCGAGGACGACACCGGCCGCGCGCACGGACGCCGAGCCGGGCGCCGACCCGTCAGGTGCCGACGCGGCGGGTACGGCCTCGGCGGGCGCGGAGGTTCCTGGCCCCGCGCCGCAGGTCGAGGTGCCGCCGCCGTGGATCCTCTCCGCGCGCACCCCGGCAGCACTGCGGGCGCTGGCCGCCCGGCTGCACCAGCGGCTCGCCGGCGTGGACGGGCCGCCCGCGGCGGCTGTCGCTCATGCCCTCACCCACGCCCGCGCCCTGTTCGACCACCGGGCGGTGGTGGTCGGCGCTGACCGGGACGAGCTGGTCGGCGGCCTGGCGGCGCTCGCCGCGGGCGCGCCGGCGCCCGGTCTCGTCGGCGAACGAGCCGACGCCGCCGGGGCGGTTCCGGGAAAGGTGGCGTTCCTGTTCAGCGGTCAGGGCAGCCAGCGCCCCGGCATGGGCCGTGAACTCGCCGCCGCCTTCCCCACCTTCGCCACCGCCTACGACGAGACGATCACCGCCCTCGACACCCACCTCACCCCCACCACAACCCCCCAGGCCACCGACACCCCACCCAGCCTGCGCGACGTCCTCACCGCCAGCCCCGACACCCACCCCGACCTCGCCACCCTCATCCACCAGACCCGCTACACCCAACCCGCCCTCTTCGCCTTCGAAGTCGCCCTCCACCACCTCCTCACCTCCCTCGGCGTCCACCCCCACCACCTCACCGGCCACTCCCTCGGCGAACTCACCGCCGCCCACCTCGCCGGCGTCCTCACCCTCGACGACGCCGCCCGACTCGTCACCGCCCGCGCCAGCCTCATGCAGAAACTCCCCACCGACGGCGCCATGCTCTCCCTGCGCACCACCGAGGAACAGGCCCGGGAGCTCCTCGCCGGGCACGAGGACGAGGTCTCCGTCGCCGCGACCAACAGCTCACGGGCAACCGTCCTGTCCGGCTCCGCCGCCGCCATCGACCAGATCGAGCAGGCCGCCCGCGAGGCGGGCATCCGCACCCGCCGGCTCACCGTCTCCGGCGCCTTCCACTCCCCCCACACCGACGCACTCCTCGACGACTTCGCCACCATCGCCAGGACCATCCAGTACGAGACCCCGAAAATCCCCGTCGTCTCCAACCTCACCGGCGCCCTCGCCGACCCCACAGACATCACCACCCCCGACTACTGGGTCCGACACCTGCGCGGCACCGTCCGCTTCCACCAGGGCATCCAGACCCTCCACACCCTCGGCGTCGACACGTTCCTGGAAATCGGGCCGGACGCGACACTCGCGACCCTCACCGAGGAGATCCTCGACGGCGCCGAGCGCCGGTCCCGGGTGGCCGCGGCGCTGCGCCGGGGCCGCAGCGAGCAGCTTGCCCTGCTCACCGCGCTCGCCGAGGTCCACGTCGAGGGCCATCCGGTCGACTGGCGGGCGCTGACGCCACCGGTGGCCGAGGCGGCGGACCGGCCGGTCGACCTGCCGACCTACCCCTTCCAGCGCCGGCGCTTCTGGATCGGGCCGCCGGCCGCGGACACGGACGCCACCGGCCTCGGGCTGCTCCCGGGGGCGCACCCCCTGCTGGCGGCGACGGTGGACGTCGCCGAGACCGGCGCGAGCGTCTTCACCGGCCGCCTGTCCGTCGACGAGACACCGTGGCTGGCCGACCACGCGATCGCCGGCACGATCCTGCTGCCCGGTGCCGCGCTCGTCGACCTCGCGCTGCACGCCGCGGCGCACGTGGGTGGCTCCGTCCTGGCGGAGCTGACCCTCGCGGCCCCGGTCACCATCCACCACCCGGGCACACGGACGATCCAGGTGACCCTGGGCGGACAGGACGAGGCCGGCCGCCGGCCGCTCACCGTCCACACGGCGCCGGACGGTGCGGAGCCCGGCGAGGACCCGGGCTGGGTCCGGCACGCCACCGGCACCGTCATCACCGCCGGTCCAGACGGCGCCGACGGCGTGGACGGCGTGGACGGCGTGGACGGCGTGGACCCGGCTCATGGGCCGTGGCCGCCGGCCGGTGCCGAGGCGATCGACGTCAGCGGTCACTACGACCGGCTGGCCGAGGCCGGGTACGAGTACGGCCCGGCCTTCCAGGGCCTGCGGGCCGCCTGGCGGGACGGCGACGACATCGTCGCCGAGGTGGCTCCCGAGGCAGCCGAGCAGGCCGGGTACACCACAGACGCAACGGCCCCGGGCGCTTCGGGGCACGTCCTGCACCCGGCGCTGCTCGACGCGGCGCTGCACGCGATCAGCCTGCTGCCAGGTGCCGGTGCCGGTGCCGGCGGGATCTTCCTGCCGTTCGCCTGGGAGGGCGTGCGGATCCTCGCCACGGGCGGGGTGTCGGGGCTCGGGACGGGCGGGGCGGCATCGGGCGTCCTGCGCGTCCGGGTGACCCCGCGGCCGGACACCGCCGCGGCCGCGGCCGCGGACGGCGCCGACGGGGGCACGGTCACGGTGGCGCTCCGGCTGTACGACGGCGCGGGTGTGCCCGTCGCCGCGGTCGAGGCGCTGCGGCTGCGCCCGATCAGCCCCGAGCAGGTCGGCGGCGCCGCGCGCCGCCATCACGAGGACCTCTACCAGGTGCGCTGGGAGCCGGCGCCGGCCGCGGCGACCAGCCCCGCGGCAGGCCCGGCCGACGGGCGATGGGGCTGGGTCGGGCCGGGCGACGCCCCGTTCGAGGACGCGCCGGGCGAGATCGCCGCGGTGCGCGCCGCCGGCGCCGAGGTCGTCCGGTACGCCGACCTGCCCGCGCTCGGTGCCGCCGGGCAGGCACCCGGGGTGGTGCTGACCGCGTTCACCGGCCAGCCGGCCGACCCCGGCCCGGCGGACGCACGGCAGGCGACCGCCCGCGCTCTGGTTCTGCTTACCGCGTGGCTGGAGGACGAGCGCCTCGCCTCCACGCGGCTGGTCCTGCTCACCCGCGGCGCGGTCGCCACCGAGGCCCCGGCGGACGCCTCGACCGGCGTCCCGGTGGACGTCCCGGCCGGCGCTCCGGCGGGCGGGGGCGTCGACCTCACGCACGCTGCGCTGTGGGGGCTGGTCCGCTCGGCGCAGGCGGAGTACCCCGGCAGGTTCCTGCTGGTGGATGTCGACGGCGAGGACGCCTCACGGCGCGCCGTCGCCGCCGCCGTCAGGTGGGCTCTGGCCGCCGACGAGCCCGCGCTCGCTGTCCGTGATGGCGCGGTTCTCGTGCCGAGGCTGGCCCGGGTGCCCGTGGCGGACGGTCCGGCTCCCACCAGCGCGACCGGTGATCTCGCCGGGACATGCCCAGCCGACCCGACCGGCACGGTGGACCCCGCGGGGACGGTGCTCGTCACCGGCGGCACCGGCACCCTCGGCGCCCTGGCCGCCCGCCACCTCGTCACCCACCACGGCGTCCGCCATGTGCTGCTGGTCAGCCGACGCGGGGCCGCCGCCCCCGGGGCCGCCGAGCTCATCGCCGAGCTCACCGGCCTCGGCGCCGAGCCACACGTCGCCGCCACTGATCTGACCGACCCCGTCGCCACCCGAGCCCTCGTCGACGCCGTTCCGGCCGAGCGTCCGCTGACCGCCGTCGTCCACACGGCGGGTGTGCTGCAGGACGCCACGCTGGCCGCCCTGACCCCGGACCAGCTCGACACCGTCCTGAAGGCGAAGATCGACACCGCCTGGAACCTGCACCAGGCCACCCGAGAGCAGCCACTGGCCGCGTTCGTCCTGTACTCGTCGCTGGCCGGCACCGTCGGCACCGCCGGTCAGGCGAACTACGCCGCCGCCAACGCCTACCTCGACGCCCTGGCGCACCACCGCCGCGCGGCCGGACGTCCCGCCACCAGCCTGGCCTGGGGTCTGTGGGCCACCGGCGACGGCATGGACACGACTCTCACCGCGGCCGAACGGTCCCGGATAGCCCGCACCGGGCTCGCCGCCCTCGCCCCGGAGCAGGGGCTGGCCCTGCTGGACGTCGCGCTCACGCTCGACACGCCGGCCGTGGTGCCGGCTCGGCTCGACCTGGCCACGCTGCGCGGGCTGTACCAGCAGGCGCCCGAGGGCACGGCGGCGCTGCCCGCGCTGCTGCGCGGCCTCGTCCGGGTACCGGCGCGCAGGCGGGGTGCGGCCCCGGCGGCGGGCACGGCCGGTTCCACCGCCGACGCCCCGCTGGCCGGCCTGACCGACGACGAGCGTCGCGCCCGGCTGGAGGTGCTGGTGCGCCAGGCTGTCGCGGGCGTGCTCGGGCACGCCGAGCACCTCGCCGTCGAGGTCGACCGGGGTTTCTCCGAGCTCGGGTTCGACTCGCTCACCGCCGTCGAGCTGCGCAACCGGCTCGACGCCGGCACCGGGCTACGGCTACCGGCAACGCTGATCTTCGACTACCCGACCCCACGGGCGCTCGTCGAGCACCTGTGGGCGCAGACCGCGCCGGCCGCGGGCGGCTCCGGCGGCGGGCTCACCTCGCTCGCCGACCTGGACCGGCTGGAGGCGACGCTGGCCGGCCGCGCACCCGACGACCAGTGGCGCCGGGACATCACCGCACGCCTCACCGTGCTGCTGGGCACGGTGACCGCGGCCGACGCCGCCGGGTCGGACCGGGCTCGTGGCGGCGACGGGGCCGACGCCGCGCTGAGCGTGGCGGAGCTGCGCGCGGCAAGCAACGACGACCTCTTCAACCTGATCGACAACGATCTCGGGATCGCCTGACCAGCCCGGGTCACCTTCCAAGGGAGCAACGCTGTCATGGCGGACGAGGACAAGCTGCGGGACTACCTGACCCGCGTGGTCGCCGAGCTGGCGCAGACACGCGCGCGGCTGCGCGAGGTGGAGTCCGCCGCGCTCGAACCGATCGCCATCGTCGGGATGGCCTGCCGGTATCCGGGCGGGGCGGAGTCCCCGGCCGACCTGTGGCGGCTGGTAGCCGAAGGGACGGACGCCATCGGCCCGTTCCCGGCCGACCGCGGGTGGGATGTCGACACGCTCTACCACCCGGACCCGGAGCACGCGGGCACCTCCTACGCCCGCGACGGCGGCTTCCTCTACGACGCCGCCGCGTTCGACCCGGCGTTCTTCGGGATCAGCCCGCGGGAGGCGCTGGCCGTCGACCCGCAGCAGCGACTCCTGCTGGAGATCGCCTGGGAGGCCTTCGAACGGGCCGGGCTCGACCCGACGTCGCTGCGCGGCAGCCGCACCGGCGTGTTCGCCGGCGTCATGTACGACGACTACGCGGGACGGCTGCTCGGCGGCATCCCGCCGGAGTTCGAGCCCTACCTGGGCGCCGGCAGCGCGGGCAGTGTCGCCTCGGGCCGGGTGGCGTACACGTTCGGCCTCGAGGGCCCCGCCGTCACCGTGGACACCGCCTGCTCGTCGTCGCTGGTCGCCGTGCACCTCGCCGCCCAGGCCCTGCGCCGCGGTGAGTGCACGCTGGCGCTGGCCGGCGGGGTGACGGTGATGGCGACGCCGGGCACCTTCGTGGAGTTCAGCCGGCAGCGCGGGCTGTCACCCGACGGCCGCTGCAAGGCCTTCGCCGACGCCGCCGACGGCACCGGCTGGGGTGAGGGCGCCGGCCTGCTGCTCCTGGAGAAACTCTCCGACGCCCAGGCGAACGGCCACCGGGTGCTCGCCGTGGTACGGGGCTCCGCGGTCAACCAGGACGGTGCCTCCAGCCAGCTCACCGCGCCGAACGGACCGGCCCAGCAGCGGGTCATCCGGGCCGCGCTGGCGGACGCCCGACTGTCGGTGGTGGACGTCGACGCGGTGGAGGCGCACGGCACCGGCACCACACTCGGTGATCCCATCGAGGCCCAGGCACTCCTCGCCACCTACGGCCAGAACCGACCCGAGGACCGCCCCCTCTACCTCGGCTCCGTCAAATCGAACATCGGCCACACCCAGGCCGCCGCCGGCGCCGCCGGCATCATCAAAATGGCCCAGGCCATCCAGCACGGCATCCTGCCCGCCACCCTGCACGTCGACCAGCCCAGCCACCACGTCGACTGGACCACCGGCCACGTCCAACTCCTCACCGAACCCACACCCTGGCCCGACGTCGACCGCCCCCGCCGCGCCGCCATCTCCTCCTTCGGCATCAGCGGCACCAACGCCCACGTCATCCTCGAACAGGCCCCCGACCAGCCGGGCGAGGAGCTGGCGCCGGCCGTACCGGAGCTGCCCGGGGAACAGGCTGTCGCCGACCGGCCCGGCACGCCGAAGCCGCCGAGCCTGCCGTGGCTGCTGTCGGCCCGGTCGCGGCCGGCGCTGCGCGCACAGGCGGCCCGCCTCGTCACCGCGCTCGACGCGGGCGCCACCGACCCGGACGCCGTCGGCCAGGTTCTCGCCACCGGCAGGGCCGTCTTCGCCCACCGGGCCGCGGTCACCGCCACGGGTGCGGCCACCGTTACCGGGCCGGACGCCCGGCTGGCGGCGCTGCGCGCGCTGGCCGCCGACGAGGACGCCGAAGGCCTGGTCCGCGGGCCGCAGAGCGGGGTCGGCACCGCCCGCCCGCGAGTCGTCCTGGTGTTCCCCGGGCAGGGCGCGCAGTGGCCGGGCATGGCCCGCGAGCTGGCCGCGACCAGCCCGGTCTTCGCCGAGCACCTGCGCGCCGCCACCGATGCGCTGCGTCCACACCTTGACGTCGACCTGTTCGCCCTGCTCACCGGTTCCGGGGAGGCCGCGGGAACGGCGGATGGGGCCACGTTGGAGCGGGTGGAGGTCGTCCAGCCGGCGCTGTTCGCGGTCATGGTCGCACTTGCCGGGCTGTGGCGGCACCTCGGCGTCGAACCGGACGCGGTGCTCGGCCACAGCCAGGGAGAGATCGCCGCGGCCCATGTCGCGGGGGCGCTGAGCCTCGCCGACGCCGCGCGTCTGAGCGCCCTGCGGGCCCGGGCACTCACCAGCCTGGCCGGGCAGGGCGGGATGCTCTCGGTCGCCCTGCCCGCCGAACAGACCGGCGAGCGCCTGGCACCGTACGGCGACGCGGCGCACGTGGCGGCGGTCAACAGCCCGACGTCCACAGTCGTCTCGGGGACCACGGCGGCGCTCGACGCGCTGGCCGCCGATCTCACTCGGGACGGCATCCGGAGCAGGCGTGTCCCGGTCGACTACGCGTCGCACTCGCCGCAGGTCGAGGCGATCGCGGACGAGTTGCGGGCAGCGGCCGGCGGCACCACCCCACAGCCGGCGTCGGTGCCGTTCCACTCGACCGTCACCGCCGGGCCGGTCGACACCACCGAGCTGGACGCCGACTACTGGTACCGCAACATCCGCGAGCCGGTCCGCTTCCACAGGACCGTGCAGGGGCTGCTGCGCGCCGGCCATCAGGTGTTCCTGGAGGTCAGCCCGCACCCGGTGGTGAYGGTCGGCATCACCGAGACGATCGAGGCCGAAGCCGAAGCCGGCCGCCCGGCCGCCGCCGGCACGGGACGCGGTGACGCCGGGCCGGGCAGCGCGGTGGCAGTCGGGACGCTGCGTCGGGACGACGGTGGGTGGCCCCGGTTCCTGGCCAGCGCGGCGGAGCTGCACACCCACGGCGTCGCGGTCGCCTGGGTGGCGGCGCGTCCCGGCACGGCACCGCGTCCCGTGACCGTGGAGCTGCCCACCTACCCGTTCGAACGACGGCGCTTCTGGCTCGACCGACCCGTCACCGCCGGCGGCGACCCGCTCGACCGGTGGCGCTACCGCGAGGTGTGGCGCCTGCTCGCCGGGCCGACGCCCCGCCCACCGGCGCCGCCGGCCGCGGCGCGACCGGTCGACCTGACCGGCTCCTGGCTGTTGGTCGCACCGACGGCGCTCGCGGACGGACCGCACGCCCGGTTCGTCACCGCGGCCCTCGCGGTGCACGGCGGTCAGACCCACCTGCTGCCCGTCGACCTGTCGGCCGGCGACGGCGACGCGGCCTGGTTCGCCGACCGGCTCGAAGCTGGCGAGGCAGAGGACCCACGCGGAGTGATCTCGCTGCTGGGTCTCGCACCCGGCCACCACCCCGCGCACCCGGCGGTGCCCGCGGGCATCGCCGGCACCCTCGAACTTGTCCGGGCGCTGGCGGACCGCCCGCTCGGTGCACGGCTGTGGGCGGTCACCAGCGGCGCGGTGCGCACCGGCCAGCCGGACGACCCGACGTCGTCGCCGGAGCAGGCGCAGCTGTGGGGGCTCGGCCGCACCGTCGCGCTGGAGCATCCGGAGCTCTGGGCCGGTCTGATCGACCTGCCCCGTCTCGCCGCCGAGACCGCCGAGACCGCCGAGACCGCCGGGGACGCCGCGGACGACCTGGAGCGAGCCGGACCCGTTGCCTCCGAGCCGGCCGAGCTGTTCGCCCGGCTGCTGGCCGGCAGCACCAGGCGTGCCGCCGACGCCGACGACCTCGCCGAGGCCGGAGAGGAGGCCGAAGACCAGGTGGCGCTGCGCTCCGCGGGCGGGTTCGCCCGCCGGCTGGTGCGGGCCGGTCACCTGCCGGCCGCCGCCGGTAGCTGGCGCCCGCACGGCACCGTGCTCGTCACCGGCGGGACCGGGGGCATCGGCGCCCACCTGGCCCGCTGGCTCGCCGACAACGGCGCCGAGCACCTGATCCTGACGAGCCGCCGCGGTGCCGCCGCCCCGGGCGCCGCCGAGCTGGTCGCCGAGCTCACCGCCCGGGACGTCACGGCCGCGGCCACCGAGGCTGCCGACGGCGAGCCGGTCGACACCAGCACCGCCGCGGCCTCCAAAGTGGCCGTGACGGTGCTGGCCGCCGACACGGCCGACCCGGCGTCGGTGGACGTCCTGCGCACCGCGCTCGACGCGGCCGGCCCGCCGCTGACGGCCGTCTTCCACGCCGCCGGGCTGGCCCAGGAGGCCGCCCCGGTGGCGACGATGACGGTGGCCGACTACGCCGAGGTCGTCGCGGCGAAGACCACCGGCGCGGAACTGATCGCCGCGGCCGTCGCCGACCACCCCGTCGAGGCGTTCGTCCTGTTCTCGTCGAACGCCGGTGTGTGGGGTTCCGGCGGGCAGGGGGCCTATGCCGCCGGGAACGCCCACCTCGACCTGCTTGCCCACCGGCTGCGTGGGCAGGGCCGCCCGGCGCTGTCGGTGGCCTGGGGGGCCTGGGCCGACGGCGGCATGCTCGCCCGGCCGGAGGCGGCGGACAACCTCCAGCGACGCGGGCTGCGGCTGATGGCACCACGGTTGGCACTGCGCGCCCTCGCCGCCGCGATCGCGGCGGACGAGACCACGCTCAGCGTCACCGACATGGACTGGAGCCGGTTCGCGCCGGCGTTCACCGCCCGCCGGCCGAGCCCACTGCTCAGCGCGATCGAGGACGTCCGCGCCGCGCTCGGCGCCGATCGCCCGGGCGGGACCGGCCCCGCGGACAGCCCGGACAGCACCGGGACCGGCGGGCCGGCCGACGACGCCCCGGCACGACTGCGGGCCCGGCTGGCAGCGGCCCCGACACCCGCCGACCGCGACTCGGTTCTGCTCGACGTGGTCCGGGCAGCGGTCGCGGCGTCCCTGGGGCATGCCGACCCGGCCCAGCTCGACGCGGACGTCCCGTTCAAGGACCTGGGGCTCGACTCGCTCACCGCGGTGGAGGTCCGCAACCGGCTGAACGCCGCGACCGGCCTGCGCCTGCCGACGGTGCTCGTCTTCGACCACCCGACCCCGCTCGCCGTGGTGGAACGCCTGCGCACCGAGATCGCCTTCCCGACCGGGGCGGAGGCCGGTGGGCCCGGCGACGCGGACGGCGGCGGCGCCCTGGCCGCGGTCCCGGTGCAGCGGCGGGTCGACGAGCTGGAGCGGGTGCTCGCCGCGCTGCCCACCGACGATCCCACCGCGCACGCGGCCGTCGACCGGCTGCAGGCCCTGCTGTGGAGCTGGACCGAACGCCGCGAGGGTCAGCGAGGCCGGCCGGACGGGCGTCCGGAACCCGCCGACGCCTTCGACGTGACGAGCGACGACGAGCTGTTCGCCGTGCTCGACCGAGAACTGGACGAGGACGGGGTCGGCCGGTGAACCGAGCCACATCCGACGACGAGCGACATCCGACGACGAGCGACAGAGGTGGGCAGCTGATGTCCAACGAGGACAAGCTCCGTGACTATCTCCTCCGGGCGACCACCGACCTGCGCCACACCCGTCGCCGGCTGTCGGAGGCCGAGGCGCGGGTCCGGGAGCCGATCGCGATCGTCTCGGCGGCCTGCCGCTACCCGGGTGACGTCCGGTCGGCGGCCGACCTGTGGGAGCTGGTCCGGACCGGAACCGACGCGGTCGCCGACTTCCCGACCGACCGCGGCTGGGACCTGGAAGGCCTCTACGATCCCGACCCGGACACGATCGGCACCTGCTACGCCCGTCAGGGGGCGTTCCTGTACGACGCCGGCGACTTCGACGCCGACTTCTTCTCCGTCCCGCCGCGTGAGGCGCTCGCGACCGACCCGCAGCAGCGGCTGCTGCTGGAGACCGCGTGGGAGGCGCTCGAACGCGCCGGGCTCGACCCGACGTCGCTGCGCGGCAGCAGCACCGGAGTCTTCGCCGGGGTGATCTCGCAGGGCTACCACCCCCGGTCGTTCGCCGACGCGGACGGCCTCGAGGGCTACCTGCTCACCGGCACGACGACGTCCGTCGCCTCCGGCCGGGTCGCCTACAGCCTCGGTCTGCAGGGACCGGCGATCACGCTGGACACCGCCTGCTCGTCGTCACTGGTGGCGCTGCACCTGGCCGCGAACGCACTGCGCCGCGGCGAGTGCGCGCTCGCGCTGGCCGGCGGCGTGACGGTGATGGCCACCCCGGACGCGCTGATCGAGTTCAGCCGGCAGCGCGGGCTCGCCCCGGACGGCCGGGCGAAGGCGTTCGCGGCGGCGGCCGACGGCACCAACTTCGCCGAGGGCGTGGGGCTGGTGGTCCTGGAACGGCTCTCCGACGCGCTCGCGAACGACCATCCGGTGCTGGCCGTCCTGCGCGGGTCGGCGATCAACTCGGACGGGGCGAGCAACGGGCTCACCGCTCCCAACGGCGTCGCCCAGCAGGGCGTCATCCGAGCCGCGCTCGCCGACGCCCGGCTCTCCGCCGCCGACGTGGACGTCGTGGAGGCGCACGGCACCGGCACCCGGCTCGGCGACCCGATCGAGGCGGACGCCCTGCTCGCCACCTACGGCGCGGCGCGCCCCGCGGACCGGCCGCTCTACCTGGGCGCGGTCAAGTCGAACATCGGGCACACCCAGGCTGCCGCCGGCATCGCGGGTGTGATCAAGATGATCGAGGCCCTGCGGCACGGCGAGCTGCCGGCAACACTGCACGTCGACGCGCCCACGTCGCATGTGGACTGGACCGCCGGCGCCGTCCGGCTGCTGACCGAGGCACGCCCCTGGCCGGAGCTCGACCGGCCGCGCCGGGCCGGTGTCTCCGCTTTCGGCATCAGCGGCACGAACGCCCACGTGATCCTGGAGGAGGCTCCGAGCCGCGCCGACGCCGACGAGCCGACCGGGCAGACCGGTCCGGCGGAGCAGACGGAGCAGACGGCCGGTGCGCCGGCCCCTGGCGCGCTGGCACCCGCGTTCCTGTTGTCCGCGCGGTCACCGGCGGCACGGGCCGCGCAGGCCACCGGCCTCGCGACCTACCTGAGCGAGCATCCCGACGCGGAACTGGACGCCGTGGCGGCGACGTTGGCGACCGGACGGGCGCGCCTCGAGCACCGGGCGGTCGTCGTCGGCGCCGGGCACGGCGAGGTCATCGACCGGCTGCGTGCCCTGGCCGGCGGCACACCCGGCGCGGGCACGGTGACCGGCACCGCGGGCCGCCCGGGCCGGCTGGCCTTCCTGTTCAGCGGGCAGGGCAGCCAGCGCCCCGGCATGGGCCGTGAACTCGCCGCCGCCTTCCCCACCTTCGCCACCGCCTACGACGAGACGATCACCGCCCTCGACACCCACCTCACCCCCGCGACCGCCGCGACCGCCGCGACCGCCGTGACCGCCGCGAGCCCCACCTCCGCGCGCCAGGACGCTGACAGCCCGCCCAGCCTGCGCGACGTCCTCACCGCCGACCCCGACACCCACCCCGACCTCGCCGCCCTCGTCCACCAGACCCGCTACACCCAGCCCGCCTTGTTCGCCCTGGAAGTGGCGCTGTACCGCCTCGTCACCTCCCTCGGCATCCACCCCGACCACCTCACCGGCCACTCCCTCGGCGAACTCACCGCCGCCCACCTCGCCGGCGTCCTCACCCTCGACGACGCCGCCCGACTCGTCACCGCCCGCGCCACCCTCATGCAGAAACTCCCCACCGACGGCGCCATGCTCTCCCTGCGCACCACCGAGGAGCAGGCCCGCGAGCTGCTCACCGGGCACGAGGACGAGGTCTCCGTCGCGGCGACCAACACCCCGGAGGCCACCGTCCTGTCCGGGTCGGCCGCCCGGATCGACCGGATCGAGCAGGAGGCCGCGGCACGCGGGATACGCACCCGCCGGCTCACCGTCAGCCACGCCTTCCACTCCCCGCGGATGGACGACATCCTCGACGACTTCGCCGCCGTCGCCGCCACGCTGCKCTACGCCCGGCCGACYATCCCCCTCGTCTCGAACCTCACCGGCGCCCCGGCCGACCCCGACGACATCACCAGCCCGGGGTACTGGGTGCGGCACATCCGCGGCACCGTCCGCTTCCACCAGGGCGTGCAGACCCTGCGCAGTCTCGGGGTCGACACGTTCCTGGAGATCGGGCCGGACACCACCCTCGCCGCCCTCGCCCACGCCACGCTGGCCGCCCTCGACGCCGATACCGACGCCGATACCGATGCCGACTCCGTCGCTGACAGTGACGGTGCGACACGAGCGGCGATCGCCGTCCCCGCCCTGCGCCGGGACCGGGCCGAGACGGAGGCGTTGCTGGCCGCGCTCGCCCAGCTGCACGTCCATGGGCACGCGGTCGGCTGGGACGGGCTGTGGGCGCCGCTTCCCCCCGAGGCCCGGGCGGAACTGTTGGCCGAGCTGCCCACCTACCCCTTCCAGCGCCGGACCTTCTGGCTGGGCGGGCACCATGCCGCCGGGCACGGCAGGAGCGTGGGCGCCGACGACACCGTGGACGGCTGGCGCTACCGCGTCGTCTGGCGTCGGGTCGAGCTCCCGCCGGCGGAGGAGGCCCCGGCGGAGGAGGCCTCACCCACGGACGGCACGCGCGACGGCACCTGGCTGGTGGTGGTGCCGACAGGCCACGCGGACGACGAGGCGGTCACCCTCGCCCGGTCGGCCCTCGCCAGTCGTCACGACGTCATCACCGTGCTCGCAGACCCGGTTCAGGCGGACCGCGGCTGGTTCGCCGACCAGCTGCGTGCCCATCTGCCGGCAGCCACGCCGGAGGTCTCCGGGCCGGCGTCGGACGGCGGCGGCGCGGGCCGGTCCGGGGTGCTCTCACTGCTCGGGCTCGCCACCGACCCCCACCCGGTCGAGACCGCGGTGCCGGTCGGGGTCGCCGCCACGCTCGCACTGTTCCAGGGCCTGGTCGACGCCGTACCAGCCGCCGGGGACGGGAACGGGGCCGGGCCGGCCGGCACGCCCCGGCTGTGGGCGGTGACCCGCGGGGCCGCGGACACCGGCGCGCCGGACGACGACGCGCCGTCGCCGGCCGCGGGTCATCTGTGGGGGCTCGGTCAGGTCATCGGCCTGGAGCGCCCCTGGCTGTGGGGCGGCCTGGTCGACCTGCCCGCGAGCGGGCCGGACGCCGGGGCCGGTGGCGGGGCGGCCGCAGCGGCTCTCGCGGCGCTGCTCACCGGTGGATCCGCGGCCAGCGGACAGACCGCGGCCGCCGGGCCCACCACACGCGAGGGCCAGATCGGGCACGAGGATCAGGTCCGGCACGAGGATCAGGTCGCACTCCGTGCGGGCGGACTGTTCGCGCGTCGGCTGGTCCGCGCAGCCACAGCCACAGCCCCGGCCCCGGGCCCGGGCCCGGGCGGTAGCTGGCAGCCGCGCGGCACCGTGCTGGTCACCGGCGGCACCGGCGGCATCGGGCGGCACGTCTCCCGCTGGCTCGCCGAACAGGGCGCCGAGCACCTCGTCCTGGCCAGCCGGCGTGGCCCGGACGCACCCGGCACCCGCGAGCTCGTCGCCGAACTCACGGCGCTCGGCGCCCGCGTGACCGTCACTGCCGTCGACATCGCCGAGCGCAGCGCGGTCTCGACCCTCCTGGAGGGACTCGCGGCCGACCCGGCACCACTGACCGCCGTCGTGCACACCGCCGGCCTGGCCCAGGACTACGCGCCGGCCGCCGAGGTCACCCTCGCCGAGCACGCCCGGGTGGTCACCGGCAAGATCTCCGGTGCGGAGCTCCTGGACGATCTGCTGGCCGACACCGACCTGGACGCCTTCGTCCTGTTCTCGTCCACCGCGGCCGTGCGGGGCAGCACCGGCCAGGCCGCCTATGCCGCCGGCAACGCCCATCTGGACGCGCTGGCCCGCCGCCGCCGCACAGCCGGGCGGACGGCCACGTCCATCGCCTGGGGTGCCTGGGCGGACGGCGGGATGATCGACCTGGTCGGCGTCGAGGAGAACCTGCGGTACCACGGGGTCCGTGCGATGCGCCCCCGCCTGGCCCTGCGGGCGCTGGGCCGGGCGGTCGGCGACGGCGAAACGAACCTGCTGGTGGCGGACGTGGACTGGTCCCGGCTCGCCGCCAGCGACCTGTCGGGACGGCCAAGCCCGCTGCTGGACGAGATCCCGCAGACGCGGGCCACGCCGGGCGCGGGCGAGCCGGCCCGGAGCGACGGTACCGATCCCGCGGCGGGTGGCCCGGCAGCGGGTGGCGCCGCGGCGGCTCTCGCCGCGGCGCTGGCCGGCCAGGCCGCCGCCGAGGGCGAGCGGACGCTGCGTGACCTGGTCCGTTCGCAGGTGGCCGCCGCGCTCGGGCACGACGACGTCGCGGCCGTCCCGCCGGAGCGCAGCTTCCGCGACCTCGGCCTGGACTCGCTGACCGCCGTGGAGGTGCGCGGCCGCCTCGCGACGGCCACCGGCCTGCAGCTGCCGTCCACCCTCGTGTTCGACCACCCCACCCCGGCCGCCCTCGCCGCCCATCTGCGCGCCGAGCTCCTCGCCCTCGTCGCCGGGCAGCCAGGCGACACCGCGGCCGCAGACGGCCTCGCCGGCCTGGCGGGGGTGGACCGCGCCCGCGCGAGCGCCCGGCCCGACGGCCACTCCGAACCGATCGCCGTGCTCGGCATGGCCTGCCGCTACCCGGGCGGGGTGAGCGACCCGGACGAGCTGTGGCGCCTCGTCGTCTCCGGCACCGACGCGATCAGCGAGTTTCCCGCCGACCGAGGCTGGGACCTGGACGCGCTCTACGACCCCGACCTCACCCGCGACGGCACCACCTACGCCCGGCACGGCGGGTTCCTGGAGCGGGCCGGTGACTTCGACGCGGCGTTCTTCGGGATCAACCCGCGGGAGGCACTGGCCGCCGACCCGCAGCAGCGCCTGCTGCTGGAGACCGCCTGGGAGGCGTTCGAGCAGGCCGGCATCGACCCGACGTCGCTGCACGGCAGCCGCACCGGCGTGTACGTCGGTGTGCTCGCGCAGGAGTACGCCTCCCGGCTGCGCACCGCCCCACCCGGCGTCGAGGGCTACCTGGCCTCCGGGAACTCCCCCTCGGTCGCCTCCGGCCRCATCTCCTACCTGCTCGGCCTTCAGGGCCCGGCGGTCAGCATCGACACCGCCTGCTCGTCGTCGCTGGTGGCACTGCACCTCGCCGTGCAGGCGCTGCGCCGCGGCGAGGTCGACCTGGCGCTGTCCGGCGGGGCCACCGTGATGGCGACGCCGAGCCTGTTCACCGAGTTCAGCCGGCAGCGTGGGCTGTCCCCGGACGGCCGGTGCCGCGCGTTCGCGGCGGCGGCGGACGGCACCGGCTTCGCCGAGGGCGTCGGCGTTCTGGCACTGGCCCGGCTCGACGACGCGCGCCGTTCCGGCTACCCGGTCCTCGCCGTGATCAGCGGCAGCGCCGTCAACCAGGACGGCGCGAGCAACGGGCTGACCGCGCCGAGCGGCCCGGCCCAGCGCCGCGTCATCGAGGCCGCGCTCGCGGACGCCGGCCTGCGCGCCGGCGACGTCGACGCGGTCGAGGCACACGGCACCGGGACGACGCTCGGCGACCCGATCGAGGCCCAGGCGATCGTCGCGACCTACGGCCGGGACCGACCGGCCGACCGGCCGCTGTACCTCGGGTCCATCAAGTCGAACATCGGGCACACCCAGGCCGCCGCCGGCGTCGGCGGCGTCATCAAGATGGTGCAGGCGCTGCGCCACGGCCTGCTGCCCGCCACGCTGCACGTGGACGCCCCGACCCCGCACGTCGACTGGTCGGCGGGCACGGTGCGGCTGCTCACCGAGGCAGTCGGCTGGTCGGACGCCGGCCGGGCGCGCCGTGCCGCGGTGTCGTCGTTCGGGATGAGCGGCACCAACGCTCACGTCATCCTGGAAGCCGCACCCGCCGTCGCGCCCGCTGCCCGCCCAGCGCCCGCCAGCGCGGCACCCGGTGACACGGAGCCCGGCGACACAGCGTCCGACACGGCGTCACACCCGGCGCCGGACCCTCTGCCGTGGGTGCTCTCGGCCCGCACTCCGGACGCGCTGCGGGCCGCCGCCCGCCGCCTCCATGCCCACCTGACCAGCACCGCTCCCGCGGCGGCGGACGTCGCGCGCACGCTCGCCACCGGACGGGCCTCCTTCGAGCACCGGGCGGTCGTCATCGGCCCTCCCGGCGGCGACTCCGGCTCCAGCTCCGACTCCGGCGCGGCGAGCCCGGCCGGCCCGCTCGCCGGGCTCGCCGCGCTGGCCGCCGACCAGCCGCATCCGACGCTGGTGCGCGGGCAGGCAGCGGAGCCGGGCCGGACCGTCTTCGTCTTTCCCGGCCAGGGGTCGCAGTGGGCCGGCATGGCGGTACCGCTGCTCGAACGGTCCCCGGTCTTCGCCGAGCACCTCGCCGCCTGCGAGGACGCCCTCGCCCCCCACGTCGACTGGTCGCTGCGTCAGGTCCTGCGCGACCGGACGGACCTCGACCGGGTGGACGTCGTCCAGCCGGCGCTGTGGGCGGTGATGGTCTCGCTCGCCGCGCTGTGGCGGTCGCACGGCGTCGAGCCGGACGCGGTCATCGGCCACTCCCAGGGCGAGATCGCGGCCGCCTGTGTGGCGGGCGCACTGAGCCTCGATGACGGCGCCCGGGTGGTCGCACTGCGCAGCCAGGCGATCCGCGACATCGCCGGGCAGGGCGGCATGGCCAGCGTGCCGCTGCCGGCCGACGCGGTGCGGGCCCGCCTCGACGGCACCGACGGCAGGGCCGGTGCGCTGTCGGTGGCGGCGGTGAACGGGCCGGCGTCGACGGTGGTCGCGGGCGACGCGGCGGCCCTGCACGAGCTGGTCCGTCGCTACCAGGACGAGGGGGTGCGGGCACGGGTGATCCCGGTCGACTACGCCTCCCACTCCGCGCAGATCGAACCGCTGCGGGACCGACTGCTCGACCTGCTCGGCCCGATCACGCCCCGCGCCGCGGCCGTGCCGTTCTTCTCCACCGTCACCGCCGGGTGGTACGACACGACCGGGCTGGACGCCGAATACTGGTACGCCAACCTGCGCGGCACCGTCCGCCTCGCGGACGCGGTGACGGCGCTGCTGGACGCCGGCCACGACACCTTCGTCGAGGTCAGCCCGCATCCGGTGCTCACCGTGCCGATCTCCGAGACCGCCGACGCCCACGCCGCCGACGCCCACGGCACCGCTCTCGGCGACAGCACCCGCCCCGACGACATCCCCTCGGCCGACCTTTTCCCGGCCGACAGCGCTCCCGGCGTCCTGCCGGGCGAAGACCTGCCGGCCGGCGGCGAGCCGGCCCGGAGGCAGGCCCCCGGCACCGGGCCGGTGCTGGTCACCGGCACCCTGCGCCGCGACGAGGGCGATCTCGACCGCTTCCTGGCCAGCCTCGCCGAGCTGCACGTGGCCGGCCGGCCGGTGCGCTGGGACGCGGCGCTCCAGGCCCCGGGCCGCCTCATCGGGCTGCCGAGCTACCCGTTCCAGCGCGACCGCTACTGGCTCGAGTCCGCGGACGCCCGGGCAGGGGTCGAGGCGGCGGGCCTCGCCGAGGCCGGGCACCCGCTGCTCGGCGCGGCCACACCGGTGGCGGGCGGCACGGTGACACTGTTCACCGGACGGATCTCGGCCCGGTCGCACCCGTGGGTCGCCGACCACCGGGTCGCCGGCGCAGTCCTGCTGCCGGGCACCGCGTTCGTGGATCTCGCACTGCACGCCGGCGGACAGGTCGGCCGGCCGGTGGTCGACGATCTGACCCTGCGCGAACCGCTCGTGCTGCCTGACGGCGGCGCCGTCGACATCCAGGTCGTGGTCACCGACGGCGGTACGGGCGGCAGCACACTGTCGGTGTACTCCCGCCCGGCGGCGCCGACCGCCGAGGACGACGACACGGAGTGGGCGCTGCACGCCAGCGCCACGCTCACCGACCAGGCCGCCGACGGCTCCGCACGGGCGGCGGGCGCCGGCCTCGCCGGGGCGTGGCCGCCGCCGGGCGCGGAGGCCATCGAGGTCTCGGCCTTCTACGACGGCATGGCCGACCGCGGCTATGACTACGGCCCCGCGTTCCAGGGCCTGCGTGCCGCCTGGACCGACGGCGACGCCGTGTGGGCCGAGCTGGTCCCGCAGGCGGTGGACGGGGACGGTGCCACGGCGGACGGTTCCCGGTACGGCCTGCACCCGGCGCCGTTCGACGCCGCGCTGCACGCCCTCGCCCTGGCCGGCGGCGGCCCGGCCGGATCCGCGGACGGCACCGCCAGCGGCCACGGTCACGGCGACAGCGGCGGTGACGGTGCTGTGCGGCTGCCGTTCGCCTGGAGTGAGGTGACGCTGCACCGGACCGGTGGCTCCGCGGCCCGTGTCCGCGTCTCCCCCGTCCCGGACAGCCCGGACGCGGTACGGGTGGAGATCGCCGACCCGACCGGCGCCCCGCTGGTCACGGTCGGTTCACTGGCCCTGCGCCCGATCGAGACGTCCCGCCTCGGTGCCCGCCGCTTCCACGACGCGCTGCACCACGTCGAATGGACGCCGCGACCGGCGGTGCCCGCGGCCACCGGCGCCGTCCCGCGGCGGTGGGCCGTGCTCGGCCCCGACCCCTTGGACCTGCTCGGCGCGCTCACCCGGGCCGGCCTTTCCGCCGAAGCCGCAGCCGACCTCGGAGCGCTCCGGACGTCCGCCGCACCAGCCCCCGACATCGTTCTCGTCACCCCGGCGGTGTCCCCGCCGAGCCGGGATGGCGATGCCGGCTCCGCCGGCCAGGAGGCGGGCGCCGAGCTGGCGGTGCGGGCGAAGGCCGCCACCGAGCGGACACTCGCGCTGCTACAGGACTGGCTCTCCGACAGCTCCGAACCGACCCGTGACGCCGGGGGCGTCGGCGCCTGCAACGCCGCCACCGACGACGACGACGGCGACGGCGACGGCGACGGCGACGACGGTGCGCCGGCCAGCCGCCTGGTCGTCGTGACAGCAGGTGCGGTGCCGGCGGCCGGCGACCACACCCTCACCGACCTGGTCGGCGCCCCGCTGTGGGGCCTGCTGCGCAGCGCCCAGACCGAGAACCCGGACCGGTTCCTGCTCCTCGACGTCGACCCCGCCGCGCCGGACGGGGCCGGTGTGGACGGATCCGTGCTCGCGGCGGCCGTCGCCGCGGCGCTGGCGGACGGCGAGACGCAGGTCGCCCTGCGCGCCGGCACCGCGCTGGCGCCACGTCTCGTCCACACCCCGGCTGATTCGCCCACCGGTGCCGGAACAGCGGAGCCGGCGGCAGGCAGCCCGCCACGGCGTCTTGCCGCCGGGACGGTGCTGATCTCGGGGGGCACCGGCACGCTGGGCGCGCTCGTCGCCCGGCATCTGGTGGTCGCGCACGGGGCTCGGCGGCTGGTGCTCGTCAGCCGGCGCGGCCCCGCGGCCCCGGGTGCGGCGGAGCTGGTGGCCGAGCTGACCGGGCTCGGTGCGCACGTCGACGTGGTCGCCGACGACCTGACCGACCTGGCCACCACCCGGGCGCTGATCGCCGCCGCCACGACGGAGCAGGAGCCGCTGACCGCCGTCGTGCACACCGCGGGTGTGCTCGACGACGGCATCCTCAGCGCGCTGACACCCGCGCGGCTGGACGCGGTGCTGCGGCCGAAGATCGACGCGGCCTGGAACCTGCACCTCGCCACGCTGGAGGCGCCGGAGCTCGCCGCCTTCGTCCTTTTCTCCTCGACCAGCGGCACCATCGGCACCCCCGGACAGGCCAGCTACGCCGCCGGGAACACCTTCGTCGACGCGCTCGCCCACCAGCGCCGGGCCGCCGGCCGGCCGGCATCGTCCCTGGCCTGGGGGCTGTGGGGAGAGGCGAGCGGGATGACCGGCCACCTCGGCGACGCCGAGCTGGCCCGGATCCGGCGCACCGGGATCAGGCCGCTGAGCAACGAGCACGGCCTGGCCCTGCTGGACACCACACTGGCCGTGGACCGGCCGTCGCTGGTCGCCGCGCCGCTGGACACCGCGGCCCTGCGTGCCGCCACGGCCGGTACCGCGGGGGCCGGCAACGAGGTGCCCGCCCTGCTGCGGGCGCTGCTGCGGCCGCGGCGGGCCGCCCCGGCCGCCGGCGGGGCCGGGGCGGCTGCAGGCGGGGCCGCGACCGATGGCGGCTGGGCCGAGCGGCTGGCCCGGCTGCCGGCGGCCGAGGCATCGGCCGCGGTGACCGCCCTGGTGCGGGCGACGGTGGCGACCGTGCTCGGCCACCCGGACCCGGACGCCGTGGACGAGGAGACGTCCTTCAAGGAGCTGGGCTTCGACTCGCTCACCGGGGTGGAGCTGCGCAACCGGCTGAGCCAGGCGACCGGGGCCAGGCTGCCCGCCACGCTGGTCTTCGACTACCCGACGGCCCGCGCGCTCGCCGCCTTCCTGCTGGACCGCCTGCGCCCGGACGCGGCGGGCGCCGGCGACGGCGGGTCGGTGCTCGACGAGCTCGACCGACTCTCCGCCACCCTCGCCTCCCTCGCCGGCGAGGGGGACGTGCGGGCGAAGGCGACCAGCCGGCTGCGGGCGCTGCTGTGGTCGCTGGAGGCCGGCGAGCGCCCGGGCTCCCTGCCGGCCGCTGATCCGTCCGGCGACGCCGGTGCACCGGCAGACGACGCCGACCGGATCAGCACGGCGACCGCCGACGAGATCCTCGACCTGATCGACAACGAGCTGGGCGTCCTTTGACGCCGACGACCCTGACTGCCGCAGCGCCTCTGACCGCCGCAGCGCCTCTGACCGCCGCAGCGCCTCTGACCGCCGCAGTGCCCGTGTCTGCGCGGGCCCGACCACCCCTGCCAGTACCGACCCCGGGAGCAGATCTCCGATGGTGAGCGAGGACAAGCTCGTCGAGTACCTGAAGCGGGTGACCGCCGAACTGGAGCGGACCCGCCGGCGGGTCCGCGACCTGGAGGCCCGGGCGACCGAGCCGATCGCCATCGTCGGCATGGCCTGCCGCTACCCCGGCGGCGTCACCACCCCGGAGCAGCTGTGGCGGCTGGTCGACGACGGCGTCGACGCGATCGGTGAGATCCCCGCCGACCGTGGCTGGGACCTCACCTCGCTCTATGACCCCGACCCGGACCGGGTCGGCACCTTCTACACCCGCGCCGGCGGGTTCGTCGCCGACGCCGACCACTTCGACCCCGCCTTCTTCGGCATCTCCCCGCGGGACGCACTCGCCGTCGACCCGCAGCAGCGGCTCCTCCTGGAGACGGCGTGGGAGGCGTTCGAGCGCGCCGGTATCGCACCGGAGTCGCTGCGCGGCAGCCGGACCGGCGTGTTCGCCGGTGTCATGTACGCCGACTACGGTGCCCGCCTGTTCGGGCACCCGCCGGCCGAGCTGGAGGGGCAGATCGGCAGCGGCAGCGCCGGCAGCGTCGCCTCCGGGCGGGTGGCCTACACCTTCGGCCTGGAGGGGCCGACCCTCACCATCGACACCGCCTGCTCCTCGTCGCTGGTCGCCGTGCACCTGGCCGCGCAGGCGCTGCGGGCCGGTGAGTGCTCGCTGGCGCTCGCCGGCGGGGTGACGCTGATGGCGACCCCGTCGGTGTTCATCGAGTTCAGCCGGCAGCGTGGGCTCGCGCCGGACGGGCGCTGCAAGGCCTTCGCGGACGCCGCCGACGGCACCGGCTGGGGCGAGGGCGCCGGGCTCCTGCTGTTGGAACGGCTCTCCGACGCGCAACGCGCCGGGCGCCCGGTGCTCGCGGTCGTCCGGGGAACGGCGGTGAACTCGGACGGGGCGAGCAACGGCCTCACCGCGCCCAACGGGCCGTCGCAGGAACGGCTCATCCGCGACGCCCTGGCCGCCGCCCGGCTGTCCGGCGCCGAGGTGGACGCCCTGGAGGCGCATGGCACCGGCACGACACTCGGCGACCCGATCGAGGCGCAGGCCGTGCTCGCCACCTACGGCCAGGACCGCCCGGCCGACCGCCCGCTGCACATCGGGTCGATCAAGTCGAACATCGGGCACACCCAGGCCGCGGCGGGTGTCGCCGGCATCATCAAGATGGTCCAGGCCATCCGGCAGGGCCGGCTGCCGGCGACGCTGCACGTCGACCAGCCCAGCTCCCACGTGGACTGGTCGGCGGGCGCGGTCAGCCTGCTCACCGACCCACAGCCCTGGCCGGACGTCGACCGCCCGCGCCGCGCCGCCGTCTCGTCGTTCGGGATCAGCGGCACCAACGCCCACGTCATCCTGGAGCAGGCCGTCGACCCCACGGTCGGCGAGCCAGCAGCCGGCGCTCCCGAGGCCGCGCCCGGTGAGGCCGCGCCCGGCTCGCCGACCGGGCCCGCGGGCGACGCCGACGGGTGGGCCTCCGGGCTGCTGCCGTGGACGCTGTCCGCGCGGACCGGGGCGGCGCTGGCCGGGCAGGCCGCCCGGCTGCGCGCCCACCTTGTCGACGACCCCGGCCTGCGTGCCGTCGACGTCGCCCACTCTCTGGCCACCTTGCGGACGCGGTTCGACGAACGCGCTGTTCTGGTCGCCGCCGACCGGGCCGGGCTGCTGCGCGGCCTGCGGGCGCTGGAGACCGGCAGCCCGGACGTCTCCGTGGCCCGCGGGCGGCGCAGGCCCACCGGGCCGACGGCGTTCCTGTTCACCGGCCAGGGCAGCCAGCGGCCGGGTATGGGCCTGGCGCTGTATGAGCGCCACCCGGTCTACGCCGACGCCTTCGACGAGGTCCTCGCCGCTCTCGACCCGCATCTCGACCGCCCTCTGCGCGACGTCGTGCACGCCGATCCGCGCAGCGATCCGGAGACCGCCGCGCTGATCCACCAGACCCGCTACACCCAGCCGGCGCTGTTCGCCCACGAGGTGGCGCTGTTCCGGCTGGTGGAGAGCTTCGGTGTCCATCCCGCCCAGGTGGCGGGCCACTCGGTCGGCGAGCTGGTCGCCGCGCACGTCGCCGGCGTCCTCACGCTGGCGGACGCGGCGGTGCTCGTCGCCGCCCGGGCGCGGCTGATGGCCAACCTGCCGCCGGGGGCGATGAGCGGCTTCGACGCCACCGAGGAGGAGATCGCCGACCTGCTCGTCGACCGCGCCGACCGGCTCTCGGTCGCGGCCGTCAACGCTCCCCGCTCGCTGGTGGTCTCCGGCGATCCGGCGGCGCTGGCGGAGGTGGAGGAGAGCTGGCGCGACCGCGGCGGCCGTGTCCGCCGCCTCACCGTCTCCGGGGCGTTCCACTCCCCGCACACCGACGCGCTGCTGCCCGCCTTCCGCGAGGTGGCGGCGACGGTCACCTTCCGTCCACCGACCATCGGGATCATCTCCAACGTCACCGGCCGGCCAGCCAGCCCGGACGAGATCACCACACCCGAGTACTGGACCCGTCACCTGCGGGCCACCGTCCGGTTCGCGGACGGCGTCGCGGCGCTCGCGGACCTCGGCGTCGACACGTTCGTCGAGATCGGCCCGGACGCCACCCTCACCACCCTGACCGAACGTGTCCTCGCCGCAGGGCCGTCCGACTCGGGCCCGGCGCCGGACGGGGGTGCGTCGTCGGGCCGCGGGGGCGCGAGGCGGACCGTCGTGGCAACCGCGCGCCCGGACCGCGGCGACGACGAGGCGCTGCTGCTCGCGCTCGGAACGCTGCAGGCGCACGGCCACGCGGTGGACTTCGCTCCGCTGTACGCCCGCCACGCCCCGCGCCGGGTGACTCTGCCTACCTACGCCTTCGACCGCCGCCGCTTCTGGCTGGACGTCCCCCTGACCGGACGGGCCGCCGACCCAGGTGAGACAGGCCGGGCCGGCGAACCGGCACGGCCGGGCGAACGCCGGTTCTGGGACCTCGTCGACGCAGCGGACACGGCCGCGCTCGCCGCGACACTGCGGGTCGATCCGGACGCCCCGCTGCGTTCCGTGCTGCCGTCGCTGGCGGCCTGGCGCCGCTCCGCGCAGTGGCGGTACCGGCTGGCGTGGAACCGGGTGGGTGACACCGCCGCCGCTGGCCGGCTCGACGGCCGCTGGGTGCTGCTGACCCGCCCGGACCAGGCCGGCGAGCCCCTGCTCGCCGCGATCGACGCCGAACTGCGCCGGCACGGCGCGACGGTCGACGACGGCACGGGCGACGACGGCACGGGCGACCCGCTCCCGCCGGCGGGCGTGCTGGACCTGCGCGCCCTGCCCGGGCCGGGCGGCGCGGCAGGGCATCCGCCCGTCGCCGCCGCAATCCTCGATCCCCTCGGCGAGGCCTGGCCCGACGTCCCGGTGTGGACGGTGACGCGGGGCGCCGTCGCCGCGGCCGCGGCCGACCCGCCGCCGGATCCGTCCCAGGCCCGGGTCTGGGGCCTGGTGGCCCGGCTCACGGCCGACCGGCCGGCCCGTCCGGGTGGTCTGGCCGACCTGCCCGCCGCCGACCTGCCCGCCGCCGACCTGCCCGCCGCCGGCGGGACCGGCGTGGACGGGGCCACCAGCGGTGGCATCGCAGGGGTGCGTCAGCTGGTCCGGGCGCTGGCCGACGGCGCCGAGGAGCAGGTCGCCCTGCGGGCGGAGGGCCTGTTCGCCCGCCGGCTGCGGCCGGTGCCAGCGCCGCCCGCAGTCGCGCGGCCGGCCGGCGCGTCGAACGGACGGCGGCGCGATGACGGGCTGCCGCCGGGCACCGTCCTGGTGATCGGTGGAACAACCGGCCTCGGCGCGCACGCGGCGCGCCGGCTCGCCCGCGGCGGCGCCCAGCGGCTGGTGCTCACCCGGGAACCGACGGGTGCCCCGGTCAGCCCGGGCAGCCCGGAGGACGTGCTGCTCGTGGAGCTCGCCGCTGCCGGCTCCCGCACCGCGGTGGTCGACTGGGAGCCCGGGGACACGAAGGCGCTCGCCGCGCTGGTCGCCGCGACCCCGGCCGGTTACCCGCTGGTCGCGGTCGTGCACGCACTGCCCGACCTGCCCGCCGAGGCGGCCACCGCGTCGTTGCGCGCGCTGCGCGAGGCCACCGCCGGCAGCGCCACCGTCGGTGCGACATCGCCGGCGGTACTGGTGCTCACGCCGACCTCCGCCGTGGTCGACCTCGACGGGCCGCCCGAGCACGCGGAGTTCGAGGCGTGGGCGGATGCGTTCGTCGCGGGTGCTCGGGCCGACGGGCTCCCGTGGGCGTCCGTCGCCTGGGGGCCCTGGCGGGACGGCGACGCGGCGGCCCCGGCCGCCCCCGCCGGCACGCGCGGGCTGCGGCCGGTCCCCGTCGACCTCGCGCTCGACGTGCTGGGTGAGGCGCTGGCGGAGGTCCTCGACGACCGGTCCGGGGTACCGGCGCCCGACCGCGGGCGGCTGGTCCTCGCCGACGTCGACTGGGCCGCGCTGCACGCCGCGCGGCCCCGGCCGGTCGGACTGTTCCGCGAGATCCCGGCAGCCCGCGGCGCCTGGTCCGAGGACGTCGACGGCGGCGGTGGCGGTGGCGGTGGCGGGAGGGCGCCGGCCCGGGAGTGGACGGCCCGGCTGGCGACGAGCACCGGCCCGGAGCGGGAGCGGGTGCTGCTCGACCTGGTCCGCGACCAGGCCGCGGCGCTGCTGGGGTTCGCCGCCGCGGAGGACGTCGAAGCCGACGCCGAGTTCCTCGCGATCGGCTTCACCTCGATGACGGCGCTGGAGCTCAACCAGCGCTTCCAGGATCTCGCCGGCCTCGCGCTACCCCCGACCGCGATCTTCGACTACCCGACCCCGACCTCGCTCGCCCGGTTCCTGGCCGCCCCGACCATCCCGGCCACTGCCTGAGGGTGCGCGGCGCGGGGCAGCTGAGCACTGAGCCCTGAGCACTGCGCACTGCGCCACACGACCGTTGCGCCACCGAGGAATCGACGTACTGAGGAGCCAGAACCACCATGACACAGACGGTCATCATTGCCGGCGGCGGACCGGTCGGTCTCCTGCTCGCCATCGAGCTGCGCCTGGCCGGCGTGCCCACGGTCGTGCTGGAGCGACGGCCCGAGCGGGACACCGAGTCCTTCTCCCGGCTGCTGCATGGCCGCTCGGTCGACCTGCTCGCCCAGCGCGGCCTGCTCGACGAGCTCGGCGAGCTGCCCCGCTGGCCCTTCGTGCACTTCGCGCACTTCCCGCTGGACCTCACCCTCGCCGACCCGAGCGAGTACTGGCTGATCGTGCCGCAGAGCCGGGTCGAGCAGCTGCTCGCCGACAGGGCGGTCRCGCTCGGCGCCGACCTGCGCACCGGCACCGAGGTCGTCGGGGTCGCCCAGGACGCGGACGGGGTTACGGTCAGCGTCCGGCCGTACTCCCCCGGGTCGTCGGCGTCCGGGTCGCCGGCCGGCGAGGATGCCGGGGGCGGGGGCGGAACCGAGATCCGCGGCGCCTACCTGGTCGGGGCCGACGGCCAGAACAGCACCGTCCGCGAGCTCTCCGGGTTCGAGGCCCCCGCGGTGGGCCCGTCCTGGTACGGCACCGTCGCCCACGTCGAGGACTTCCAGGGGCCGCCCAGCGGGACGACCGGGCCGGGCGGGATGTTCGGCGCGCTCCCGGACGCCGCTTTCCACGTCGTGATGACCACCGAGTTCGACCGGCCGATGCCGGGGCACGACGAGCCGGTCACCTTCGACGAGGTGCGCGCGAGCGTCCGCCGGGTGACCGGCGCGGACATCGAGCAGGGCCGGCCGCGCTGGCTCGCCCGCTACGGCAACGTCACGCGGATCCCGTCGGCCTACCGCAACGGCCGGGTGTTCCTCGCCGGCGACGCCGCCCACGTCCACTTCCACGCGGTCGGCCACGGGCTCAACACCGGTCTGAACGACGCGGTGAACCTCGGCTGGAAGCTGGCCGCCCAGCTGTCCGGGTGGGCGCCGCCGGACCTCCTCGACAGCTATGACCAGGAGCGCCGCCCGGTCGGTGCGCGCGCGGCCGAGGTCATGCTCGCGCAGCTCACGCTTCTGCACCCGTACGAGACTGTCCGCCCGCTGCGGTCCCTGTTCGGGGAGCTCACCGACATCCCGGAGGTGGTGCGCCGGCTCGTCCGGCCCATCACCGACGTCCGCTACCGGCTGGAGGCGTTCGGGGAGGCTGCGGATCCGGCCCTGCTCGGCGGCCGGGTGGACGACCTGGCCGCCGTCGCGGCGCCGTTGCGGGCGGGCCGGGGCGCCCTGCTGGACCGGTCCGGCGGCGCGGCCGACCTGTCGGTGGCAGTCGACTGGAAGGCCCGCGTCGACGTCGTCACCGCGCCGGCCGCCGCGCCGGCCGCCCGGGCGGTGCTGGTGCGACCGGACGGGCACGTCGCCTGGGTCGACGCCGCCGGCCCCGGGGAGCCAACGGACGTGAAGGGCCTGTCCGCCGCGCTCGCCGCCTGGTTCGGCGCCGGGGACGGCGGCCCGGTGTCCTGAGCGGCCCGGTGTCCTGAGCGGCCTGGTCTCCTGAGTGGCCCGTGGCCGGCGCACTGAAGGGCGGGCGAAACAGGGACATTTCCCGACCGGGCGCCAACCGTCCGCACAGGAATCATGACGCCTGGCCACAGTGTTGCCGAAACGGAATCGACTCTCATATAGTCCGCGATGCCGTCTGGAGTCCACCTAGTCGGTCGAGATACCAGGAAATCCGAAACAGTTGGGCGGGGACGTCGGAAATGGGACGCACGAAATGGGCGACGCGGGCAGCGATCGGGCTGGGGCTGGTGACGCTGCTGACAGTCGCATGTGGGTCGGGGGGAAGTGACGCCGACGCCTCGCCGGCACCGGCACCGGCAGCCGGAGGGGCGGTGGATCTGAGCAAAGTGACGCTCAATGTGATTGATCCTCTGCGCCTCTCGGAAGCAGAGCTCGAACCGGCAGGCGTGGCAGACACTCCGTATAAGATCAACTACATCACGGTGGCGAGTGCCGCGGAGACGTCGGCCACGCTCGCCTCCGGCAAGGCCGACCTCGTCCTCGCCGGGGACGTGGGGTTCTCGGCCTTCGCCGCCGCCGACCTGCCGATCACCGCCATCCGCGCGGTCGAGATCCCGCGGGCCTGGTGCGGCATCGTCGTCCCGAAGGACTCCCCGATCCGCACCGTCCGCGACCTGGTCGGCAAGAAGATCGCCAACCTCAAGAGCGCCGGCTCGGAGATCGTGGCGATCAACGCCTTCGAGAAGGAGGGGCTCAACTACTTCGACGACGCCGAGGTCGTGAACTTCGCCACCGTCGGGGACGTGGTGGCCGCCTACCGCAGCGGTCAGGTCGACGCCTGGGCTGGGTGCAGCGCACCGGTGTACTCCTTCGTCAGCAGTGGCGCGGCGCGCTTCGTCGTCGACGGCAGCTCCGGTCCGTGGCGCGGGAACAACCTCTGGGCGGGGTCGACCGCGGCGCTGGGCGACCCGGCCCGGGAGGCCGCGATCGTCGACTTCCTCCACCGGGCCGAGGCCGGCTACGAGTGGGGCCAGAACAACGTCGACCAGCTCGCCGAGGCCCAGTCCAAGCTGGTGGGTGCTCCCGCCCCGATCCTCAAGGCGCTCTACGCCGTCGGGCAGATCAAGGGTGTTCCCATCAGCAAGGATGTCATCGACGGGCTCACGCAGACCTACGACCTCGAGGTGGAGCTCGGCAACATCAAGCCGAGCAAGAAGGATTTCTCGACCTACGTCACCGACAGGTACAACGCACGTATCGACAACGGCTGAGCCGGGCCCGATGAGAATTGCCACAACCCTGCGCCGGGCCTGCGTCCCGGTTCTGCTGCTGGTGCTCTGGCAGGTGCTGGCCAGCACCGACGTGATCGACGAACGGCTCTACTCCTCGCCGGAACGGATCGCTGACACCTTCGTCGAGCTGACCCGCGACGGGACGCTGCAGGACAATGTCGGAGTCTCGCTCCTGCGTGCGCTCGCCGGGTTGGCCCTGGGCGCCGGCCTGGGGCTGCTGGTCGGCCTGGCGGCAGGGTTGTGGCGGCTCGCGGAGGAGTCGGTCGACCTCACGATCCAGATCGTGCGTACTGTCCCGGTGTTCGCACTGACGGGCCTCTTCATTGTCTGGTTCGGTATCGGGGAGACGCCCAGGATCGTGCTCATCGCCAGCGCCTGCTTCTTTCCCATGTACCTCAATGTCTACAGCGGGGTACGGGGCGTCGACCGCAAGCTGCTCGAGATGTCCGACTCGATGGAAGTGGGATCGCTGACGGCGATGCGCCATGTGCTRCTGCCGGGTGCCCTGCCGTCGGCACTGGTGGGGCTGCGCTTCGCGCTCGCCTATTCCGTGCTGGCGCTGGTGATCGCTGAGACCATCAACTCCCGGAACGGCATCGGGTACCTGCTCAGCAGCGCCCAGCAGTATCTGCAGACCGACATCATCTTCACCTGCGTGCTGCTCTACGGCGTGCTCGGTGTCGTGTCGGACGTCATCGTGCGGGTGCTCGAACGGGTACTCCTCGGCTGGCGCTCGGGGGTGGAGGCACGATGACCACGCCCGAGCTCACGCCGCCGTCCACGTCCGAGCCGACATCCCTGTCCAAGACGACAGTCGCACCCACGCCCGCGCCTGCGCCCGCGCCCGCGGTCCGGGTGTCCGGGCTGCGGCGTTCCTACGGCTCCACTGTCGTTCTCGACAATCTCGACCTCACCGTCGCCGACGGCGAGTTCGTGTGTCTGCTGGGCCGCAGCGGCTGCGGAAAGACCACGCTGCTGCGCACGCTGGCCGGTCTGGACAAGGCCGACGTCGGCGTGGTCGACGTCCCCGACCGGGTGGCCGTGGTCTTCCAGGAGCCACGTCTGCTGCCATGGAAACGCGTCGGTTTCAACGTCCGCTACGGTCTGCCGAACAACCGTGAGTCGGCGGCCCGCGCGCAGGCGGCGCTGGCCGAGGTCGGGCTCGACACACACGCCGACGCCTGGCCCAAGAGCCTCTCCGGTGGCCAGGCGCAACGGGTGGCGCTGGCGCGGGCGCTGGTACGCGAGCCGCAGCTGCTCCTGCTCGACGAGCCCTTCGCGTCGCTCGACGCCCTCACGCGCATCACGATGCAGGGCCTGATCCGGGATCTGGCCGAGCGCCACGGTGCCGCCGCCGTCCTGGTGACGCATGACGTCGACGAGGCGATCCTGCTCGGGCACCGCGTCCTCGTGATGGACGGCGGTGCGTTCACGTACGAGGTCGACACCTCGGAGGCCGGCAGGAGCCACCGCGGCAGCACTCCCTACGAGGCGCTGCGCCGAGATCTACTGAAACACCTCGGAGTGGAGGAAACATGACGGTTGGATCGCCGGCCGCCGRACCGACGGGCAACGAGTCACCGTCAACGCTGGCACCGTCGACGCATGCACCGTCCACGGAGGACCGGCTGCGGGAGCTGCTCGACAAGCAGGACATCCGGGAGGTCGTCCTGCGCTACGCACGCGGCATCGAACGTCTCGACGCCGAGACCCTGGCGACCGTCTTTCACGACGACGTCATCTACGAGCATCACATCGGGGCACCGTCCCCGCCGTACTCCAACGCACGCGAGCTGGCGGAGCTGATCGTCGAGCTCGCGCGGAAATCCCCGCTCACGGCGAAGTTCCTCACCGCGCCCAGCACCCTGATCGAGCTGGAGGGGGATGTCGCGTTCGCCGAGTCGCACGCTCTCGCCCTCAACGTCTTCGCCACGCCGGAGGGTGAGGTCACCCACTGGCGCGGCATTCGCTGGCTCGACCGCTTCGAGCGCCGGGGCAGCTGGAAGATCGCCCACCGGGTGATCCTGCACAGCGGTTTCGAACGGTACGAGCCGGCCGCGCCCYCCCCGGCGAGCGCCTCGTTCCACCCGGACAGCCAGAGCCGCAACCATCCCGACGACCTCGTCTACCACCTGCGCGAGCGGCTCACCCCCGGAGGGGTGTGGACGTGAGCGGCCGCCGGGTTGCCGTGATCGGCGCCGGCGTCGCCGGGCTGGGTGCGGCACTGTTCCTCGCCGACGGCGGGCACGAGGTCACCGTCGTGGAGCAGGACGTGATGCCCGGGATCGGTGACGGCGACGAGGCGTTCACCGCCTGGGAACGACGCTCCGTCCCGCAGTGGAGGTTCGCGCACAGTTTCTCGGCGCGCTCGCGCGGAATTCTGGAAGCCCGCGCACCCCAGGTTCTCGCGCACCTGAAGGCCGACGGCATCGAGATGTTCAACGCGCTGACGTCGTTCCTGCCCGCGGAGGCGCAACGTCCCGAGGACGCCGCGTTCACCGCGGTTCTCTCCCGGCGGCCGGCGTTCGAACTCGCGCTGCGCCGCAGTGTCGAGGCCGATTCCCGCATCCGGCTGGTCACTCCGGCGCGGGCCGAGGGACTGCTGCTGTCGAGCGAGGGCCGCCCGCGGGTCGAAGGCGTGCGGCTGACCGGTGGCGCGACGCTGGCCGCCGACATCGTCCTGGACTGCGGTGGCCGCCGGTCCCCGGTCACCGGGTGGCTCGCGAGCGCCGGCGTCGACGTGCCGGCGGACCGCCAGGCGTGCGAGTTCACCTACTACTCCCGCTACCTGCGCGCGACCGGCGACGGGCCGGTGACGAGCGGCTTTCCCCGAGCCGACCTCGGCTACGTGATCTGCTGGACGTTTCCGGGCGACCACGGCACCTACGGCGTCGCGATCGGCGGCCCGCCCTGGGACAAGGAGTTCAAGGTCCTTCGGCACAACTGGGCCTGGGAGCGGCTCGCGGGCGCCGTGCCGGCCATCGCCGGCTGGGTTGATCCCGTCACGGGAGGCGTTCCCGTCCAGGACGTCCAGGTGATGGCCGGACTCACCAACCAGCGCCGGCACTTCGTGGTCGACGGCGTCCCGCTGACGGCGGGGCTGCTCGTCCTGGGCGACGCCCTGTGCACGACGAACCCGTTCTTCGGCTGGGGCGCGTCGATCGCGCTGACCCACGCCGCCGCGGCCGCCGACACGCTCGCCCGCCGCGGCGAAGACATCCCGGCCCTGACCGCGGCCTACTACGACAGCGTCGAAGCCGAGGCGGCGTCGCTGTACCGGTCCGCCTCGACGATGGACCGGCTGCGGTCCTACCGGTGGCGCGGCGAGACCGTGCCCGACGCCGACGTCGACGCGGCCGAGGAGGAGGACCTCATCACCCGCGGCCTGATCCCCGCGGCGACGAAGGATCCCGACCTGCTCCGTGCGCTCATGCGCAGGATGGCCCTGCTCGAACCGGTGGAGACCCTGTTCGACGACCCGGTGGTGCGGGCCAAGGCGGAGGCCGCGCGGGCGCAGACCCAGGCGGGCGCGGTCACGATGGGCCCGTCCCGCGAGGAAGCTCTGGCGCTGCTGGCGGCAGCTCCCTGACGTCAGCAGCACTCCGGGCGTCAGGGACCCGCCGGCGGGTCCCTGACGCCGGCCAGCCTCGGGGTGACCGGCCCGCTGTCAGACGGTCGGTGGCCGTCAACCCGGAGCCCGGCCGTCAGGGTTCGACGGTCGGCCCGCCCTCCGCAATCTGACACAGTTCGACGACACGTACGGATGGCCGCGGCCAGATCTCGCGACCCGCTCTCCAGCCCGAGTCCCGGCAGCTACCGCTCCGGCCGCGCCGAACTCGACGTCGTCTTCCGGCCGACGAGGCGTGATCGGGCCGTCATTGGCCTCCCACCGGAACGGGAGCAGACCCGGTAGTTCCGCGGTCATCGCTGGGCTGCCGAGGAGATGACGCGGGGATGGCGTTGTCGATGAGGACGGCGGCGATGGCGGCGGCGGTGGGGAAGGATTCGCTGTTGAGGACTCGGGTGCGGGCCGAGGCGCCGTCGATGAGCAGTGCCAGTTGTTCGCCGAGTTGTTCGGGGTTGGTGGCGCCGGCTTCGCGGGCGGTTTCGGTGAGCCGCGCGGCGATGGTGGTCTTGTAGTCGCGTGCGTACTGGGATGCGGGGTGTTGGGGGTCGTGGAGTTCGACGGCCGCCGCGAGGTAGGGGCACAGGGGCGTGGAGGCGGGTATCTCGAAGGCGGCGAGGAGTCGTTCGCGGGGTGTGAGGTCGGTGCGGTCGAACACTCCGGGCATGACGTCGGGATCGAATCGGCGCAGGTATTCGGCGACGAGTTCGTCCTTGCTGGTGAAGTGCTGGTAGGCCGTGCGCTTGGACACCTGGGCCACGGCGCAGAGTTGGTCCATGCCGGTGCGGTTGATGCCCTGATCGCGGAACAGCTGCTGTGACGCGCTGAGGATGCGCTCGCGTGCACCCCTGCCGCGGCGCCGGCCCAGGGGGCCTTTCTCCAACTCCGTCATGCCTCCAGCATAGACCGTTCGGTACAGACCGGTCTACATAGCTTGCGTTCGGGCTGATCATCCGTTACGTTAAGCATACAGTACGGTGTACATATTCCTGGACCGTGCGCCCATCGCGATGACGGAGATTTCGCACGGCGAGAGCGGTCCCGATGATCGTCGGTGCGCCATGGCGCACCGGGCGTCCCACGGCGAGGTCGGTACCGACCGGTGTATGTAGCTTGCGCTCCGACCAGCCATCGGGTACGTTACGTACACAGTCTGGTGTATATAAGAACCGAGCTGTTTCGGATACCCATCAATTCAACGGAGCGATCGTGGGAAAGCTCGACGGCAAGGTAGCGGTGATCACCGGCGGATCCACCGGCATGGCACTGGCCGGCGCCAAGCTGTTCGTCGAGGAAGGAGCGCACGTCTTCATCCAGGCCCGGCGGCAGGAAGCACTGGACGACGCCGTCAAGCTGATCGGCCGCAACGTCACCGCCGTCCAGGGTGACGCGGCCGAACTGGACGACCTGGACCGCTTGTACGACACCGTCAAGCGGGAAAAGGGCTCGATCGACGTGCTGTGGGCCAGCGCCGGGATGGGCGAATCCGCCGTCCTCGGCGAGATCACCGAGGAACAGTTCCACCGCGCCTTCTGGCTCAACGCGCGCGGCACCCTGTTCACCGTACAGAAGGCACTGCCGCTGATCAACGACAACGGCTCGATCTTCATGACCGGATCCAACGCCTCCCTCGGCGCCTTCCCCGGCTGGAGCCTCTACGCGGGAAGCAAAGCCGTCCAGCAGGCCTGGGCCCGCGTCTGGCTCAACGAACTGCGCGACCGCAAGATCCGGGTCAACGTCCTGACCCCCGGCCAGGTCGCCACCGCCAAACAGGAAGAACTGTTCGACGAGGCAACCAAGGCCGCATTCGAGTCCCTCATCCCCCGCGGAAAGATGGGCCGCCCCGAAGAAATCGCCACCGTCGCCCTGTTCCTCGCCTCCGACGACTCCAGCTACGTCAACGGCCTGGAACTGGTCACCGACGGCGGCACCACAGCCATCTGAACCACACACCAGGAATTCCGCGGGCACACCCCACAACAACCCAGTCGCCACAACGAACTGATCTCGAACGCGGACATCCGCAACACGCCGAAGTGTTGCGCGGGCGCCGGATTCGCGTGCTGTCGATGATTCGTGGACACCGGTCGGTGTCTACCGACCGACTGGCCGGCGCCACCCCGTGCGACGACTTCACCGTCGCCGATCTGCTCGGCCATGTGAAAACCTCGGCCATTCGGCTCGGCGCACTGGCTCGCCGCGAGGCCGCCGAGGAGCCGGGCGACTCGTCCCGCGAGCTGATCGGCCAGCACGTGCGCGCGCTGGCCACGGCGTGGCAGGACCCCAGCGCCGGGCCTCCTGGGGTGCGGCGGTGCCCGTCCCGCCGGACGCGTCCCTGCTGGACCGCATCGTCGGGATGGCCGACCACAAGCCGTGAACGAGATCAGTTCTCAGTTCGGGAGTTCATTGCCCTGATGATCTGGCACGCCGACCCGGACCTGCGGGTCGGCGCGCCGACCGGGTCTCATACACGGCCCAGAAACGTCGCGACCGACGCCCTGCCCCTGACCCGGCGCGAACGAGACAGAGCGACACCTCGAGAAAAGGAAGAGAGCACACCTCATGAGCAGCATCACCCTCATCGGTACGGGGAACATGGCCCGTACCATCGGCACGCTCGCGGTGGCGGGCGGCAACACCGTCGAGGTCATGGGACGCGATCAGTCCAAGGCCGATGACCTGGCCAAGGCTCTGGGCGGCGGCGCGACGACGGGCAGGTGGGGCGCCGTCCCGGCCGGGGACATCATCATCACGGCCCTGTTGTACGACGGTGTCGTTCCGGTCGTCGCCGAGTACGGAGACGCCCTCGCGGGCAAGGTCATCGTCGACATCAGCAACCCCTTCAACGCCACGTTCGACGGACTGGCCCACAGCGAGGAGACCTCGATCGCGCAGGAAGTCGCCAAGGTGGCCCCGGCCAGCGCCAGCGTGGTGAAGGCATTCAACACCATCTTCCGTAATGTCCTGGAGAAGGGCCGGCCCAACGTCTTCATCGCTGGCGACAATGCGCAGGCCAAGGCGGGCGTGGCGGCATTCATCGAGAGCCTCGGGCTGCGCCCGCTGGACGTCGGCGGCCTGAAAATGGCGCACTGGCTGGAAGGAGTGGGCGTGGTCACGGTGGGCCTCGCCGGCAACGGGGTTGGCCACTGGGACTTCGCCCTCGGCGTCAACGAATTCACCGGCTGAGCCCCCGGGGCCGAGCAGTCGGGGCCGAGCAGTCGGCGAACAGGGCGCCGTGCGCCCTGACAATGGTTGACGGATCACCGACTCGCCGATGTCGGATATCAATGTTGGCGAACGATCCTGCCCGAGGAGAATCTCGCGATGAAGCTCGGTTTCGTGATTCCCATTGTCGGGCCCGCCGTCAGCGGCGCCCCCGGCCTGAGCGCGTTCTGCCGCGGACTCGAGGACCTTGGCTACGACACCCTGTGGGTCGGCGATCRCCTGGTCACGCCGGTTGATGTGGACAGCAGCTATCTGGCCCACGGGCCGCAGATGACCCGCTCCCTCGATCCGGTGCTGCTGTTGGACCGTCGCCGCGGCGGCGACCAGCCGGATGCGCCTGAACGCCAGCACGCTCAGCACGTTCTACTACCAGTCGCCGCACCTGGCCCGGCTGCTGACCACGCTCGACGTGCTCAGCGACGGCCGCCTTGGCGTTGGTGTGGGGCTGGGGTGGATGAAGCAGGAGTACGACATCGCCCGCAACGCGGACTGGCACCGGCGCGGCAGGATGCTCGATGACATGCTGGCGTTCCTGCACGCGTGGTGGACGACCAATCCCGTGTCCTGGGACAGCGAGTTCCTCACCTTGCCACCGGTCCACGCCGACCTGCGTCCGGTCCAGGCGGGCGGGCCACCCATCTGGATCGGCGGTGCCAGCGAGGCCGCGATGCGCCGGGTCGGCCGCAGCGGGGTCGGCTGGCTCGGGTTCGACGGGCTGCCGGCCGCCGCGTCGATCAACGGTCGGGACGAGGGCGCCGACCGCCTGTGGTCGATCGCGCGCCGAGCGGCGCAGGACGCCGGCCGCGATCCCGACGCGCTGAAGACGGCCATGCGGATCAACCTCGAACCGGGCACGTCCGTCGGCTCGCTCGCGGACAAGTTGCAGCGGTACGCCGAGTCCGGTGTTGATGAGGCGTTCTTCGATGCCTTCGCGGTGTTCACCAGCCTTGACCAGATGCTCGACTTCGCCAGCCAGGTGATCGCGCGTACCGGCCGGTTGTGACCACCGAAGAAACGACGGAATCGGCTGCCACGGAACGCATCGACCCGCGTGGTGTGCGATCCGACTTGACACTGCTGACCCTTTAGGCGGCTTCCGGAACTCTCCGCCTCCTACGGGGACAGGAGAACCGCAGGTCAGCGACCTGAGGACGTCCCGAGGCCCGCAAGAGACGATGGAGCCCCGCGCCGGCAGCCATCACCACCACACACCCACACCCACACCCACAGCGTCCGGGGGGCGAACCACCCGCGCCCGGGCACCGTCCCGGGCCGACAGCCGCAGCGTCCACCCGCCCGGCCAACAAACAGCGGGGACCGCTTTCAGGCAACTCCTGTCACGTCGGCCGGACAGCACCCAGGGCAGCGGCCGGGACCACAAGCAGGAAAGGGACCAGGTCCGGGACGGCGGGACGGCAGCCTCCCAGACCCAGCCCAGAGCCCATCCAGGCAGTACTGGCCCAGTCAGATGGTGGCGGGCCACCAGTCATCCGACAGCGACGCCGGGTAGGGGCCGCCCTCAGGCTGCGGGATCCGCTTGACCAGCCGGCGGTACCGCAGCCGCCAGCCCTCCTCCGTGCAGACCAGGATGTCGAGGCAGTCACCGGAGGTGACCGTCGCATCCGGCCGCACCGCGAGGTAGCGGCTACGGGCCCGCACCGACCCGTCCGCGTTCTCGAACAGGACGAGGTCCTGGGTGTGGTGGTCGGGACGCGGATAATCGGTGGGAAGCTGGCGCAGCTGCTGGTGGAACTCGTCCAGCGTGAGCACCTGGTCGCCACCGTCGGTCGTGATCACGAACTGCAGATCGGCCGTGAAGACCCTGCCGAACAGGTCGCCCCGCATGTTGTCGACGATGTGGTTCGCGAGCGCGATCGTCTGCCTGATGGCCTCGACGTCGGTGGAGGAGAGTGCACGGGGGGCGAGCTGCATACGGAACAGGCTATCGCTTTGCCTTTTCAACGCCTTCCAAAGCCAGGACAAGCAACCGTTCGGCGTACGCACCGCCGCCCTGGACCTGCTCGGYCGCCCACGCGACGGAGCACGACAGCAACAGCAGATCCTCGATCGACACGTCGTGCCGCAGGACACCCGCCCGCTTCGCGCGGTAGACCAGCCGGCCGAAGGACTCGTGCATGGCTGCACAGGGAGCCGCCACCCGCTCCTCGTGGGCCATGATCCCGGCAGACTGCGCGGCGAGGCCCCTGAACCTGCCCACTGCGGCGACCAGCTCCAGCAGCCAGCCACGCACGGCGCCGCCGGGCTCCGCGCCCGGCTCCGCGAGCAGCTCGTCGGCATGTACCGCGAGCTCGGCGAACCGTTCCGCGACAACGGCGGCCAGCAGGGCGCGACGGGTGGGGAAGTGCCGATACAACGTGCCGACGCCGACCCCGGCCAGTTTGGCGATGTTCTCCGGAGGCACGTCGACGCCTTCGCTCTCGAACGTCGCGACCGCCACCTCGAGCAGTCGCCGCTCGTTGCGCGCGGCATCGGCGCGGCGGGCCCGTCCCGCCTCCGGCGGACTCGGTGCGACCTCTGGTCGAGCCTGCGCAGCGTCACTCATCAACAGTCGACCTCGACACTCACCGATCAGCCGCCAGCCAGGCCGGGTATGCCGCCATCCTGGGCCGCCCGACCGAGGTGGCGTCTACCACAAGGGCGTGCGTCATAACCTGAACAGACTATCGAATCCGCCCGCAGGGCATGCCCCTCGCAGGACATGACGGAGTACTGCGGCACCGGCAGAACCATCGGGGTGTGACCGCGGGCGGCCGGCGCATCGCAGGGTGGAGTAGCTCCGCCGTGCCTCGGCGGTCGAGTGACCCAGCCGTCGCGACATGCCGCAGCTCGGCATCGGCGGCGGGCGCATCCCGCTTCTTCCGGCCCCGCACCCGGTTGGCCGGCATCACCGCGAGCACCACAGCCCCTTTTGACGCCCAGCAAGAGACCACACGTCCCGGGGCCGTTTCATGATCTCCGCTGCCTACGATCAGTGGCGGTAGGCCGGTCTGAAGCACCGGCGCCGACCTGGAGGGAATGTGGGTTTCTGGGGCACCTACGTCGTGGGGCGTGCGGGCCGGCCGCTGACCGAGCTCCCCGCGCTGCGACCGTCGGCAGCGAAGGCGAGCTGGCACTGGCACGGGACGGGCGGATGGCAGGTCGTCCAGATCGAGCACGGCCCCGACGGCTGGAACTCGCCAGATCTCCCCCGCGCCTGGGACGGCCTGCTCCAAGGGCTGACCAAGCAGTCCGGGCACCCTGTGCTGGTCGCCGTCATCAAACACAGCGAGGGCGCGCAGCTCCTCGGCCACAGCCCCCGCACCGGCCGCTGGGGTGGCTGGATCATGGCAGACAACATCACCTGGCGTCTCCTGCCCGAGGACGGGCCGCGCCAGCACTGGGACGAGAACGGCATCCGGCACACCGAGAGCACGGCTGACTACAGGCGACGCGAGCGGCTCGCTCTCGACCACCTCTACGCGACCGCTGGTCCGCCCGGGGCCCGATCCGCCCCCTCCGCCGTCGCGTGGGCGATCGAAGCCGGCCTCATCCCCGACCCCGCGGCCGTGGCCGCCGCCCTGGACACCGCCTCCGATTTCGCCGAAGAGGCGCTTTTCACGTTCCTGGCCGCCCTCGGCCTCCCCGACGCCCCGGACGTCCAGTTCTGACATCTGGGATCACGGGGTGCATCGCGCCGTCGCACAAGATGGCGAGCGCGGCGGAGCGACATTGCGTCGGCCTGATACCGCATTGCGTCGGCCTGATACCGAAGTCCGGACTGAAGTGGGTCATCCGCGGCCGGGGTGCTCGCGGAGGCCTGGGGCCACTGTGCGGAGCCCGCCCCGCCCCGGCGTACCCCGCCGCCCACCGACTCCGCAGCTGTGTCGGTGGGCGGTTTCGGTGAGCGGGGCTGCTCGGCCCCGGTCGGTGGTCACGTGACGAGGCGGCTGGATGAGCACGGCGTTGTCATCCTGATTCTCCCTGTCTTTCCGGTCTGGCCGGACCGCCTCCCGGTGTTCTGGTTGCTCCGTGATCGCGCTACCGTTCCCTGAGGCCGGGGGCCACAGCCCCGGCCGAGGGGGCCTGATGGCGAGAGTGTTCATCAGTTACGCGCGTGGGGACGCAGCCGTCGGCGGGCTGTTACGCGAACGGATAACCGAGGCCGGGCATCACGTGTTCCTCGACACCGATCCGGACCGGGGAGTGCGGATCGGTGAGGACTGGGAACAGCGCCTGTACCGGGAACTGCGGGCGGCCGACGCCCTCGTGGCGGTGGTCACTTCCCGCTATGTGGTGTCAAGCTGGTGCCTCGCGGAGCTCGCCGTCGCCCGCTCGCGCAGCGCGGTTCTGCTGCCGCTGCTCGCGGAACAGGGCGTCGCACTCCCGCTGCTGAGTTCTCTGCACTATCTCGACTACGTCGCGGATCCGGATCGGGCCGCGCAGGCGGTGCTCGACGAACTGGTCCGGGTCGATCTGGGAAGTGGCCGTGGCTGGGCCGAGGGCCGGAACCCGTATCCGGGCCTGGAGGCGTTCACGGATGACCGGCGGTCGGTCTTCTTCGGCCGCGACGGGGACACGCAGCAGGTACTCGCCAGGATTACCGCGGCGATCGACGGGGACGACAAGGTTCCGGACGGTGGGATTCTGCTCATCTCGGGGCCGTCGGGAGTGGGAAAGTCGTCCCTGCTCAAAGCCGGAATCCGGCCCACGGTCCTGGATCGTCAGGGTTGGCGGGCATTGCCCGTGCTGACTCCGGGGGAAGACCCGGTCGGTGCGTTGGCGAATGCTTTTCTCCTTGCGTCGAACCGGCTCGGCCTCGGGTGGCGGCGGGAGGATATCGGCGCGCGGCTGGGCGACCGGCGTTCGTTCCTCGGCCTGGTCGACGAGATTCTCGCCGCGCGGCCACCCTGCGAGCATCTGCTCCTGGTCATCGACCAGTTCGAGGAACTGCTGGTCACGACCTCGGCCGGGCGGCGGGCCCGGTTTGCGGATCTGGTGGGGGGTGCCTCCAGCCGACGCCTGCAGATCGTCGGCACCTTCCGGTCCGAGTACGAGGGCCTGCTCCGAGCCGACGCGGCCTTACGGGACGTTCCGGTGACCTGGCATTTCTTGGAGCCGCTGTCCCGCGACGCGCTGCGGATGGTGATCGAGGAGCCAGCGCGGGAGGCCGGCCTGCATTTCGACAACGACCTGCTGGCCCGCATGGTCACCGACACCGCGATCGGCACGGCGCTGCCGCTGCTGGCCTTCACCCTCTGGAAGCTCGCCACGGATCTGGAGCGCGGCGGCCGGATCACCACCGGTGCGTACCACCAGCTCGGCGGGGTCCGCGGGACGATCATCCACCAGGCGGACCTGGCGCTGGCCCAGGCCGCCCGGCCGGCGGTCACGACCGAGGAGCAGGTGCTCACCACCCTGCTGCGGCTGGTGAGCATCGACAACCGCGGCCAGTCGATCCGGGTCGGGGTCGACCGGGCCACGCTTACCCCGGTCCAGCGGACCCATCTCGAGCCGTTCGTCGTGCAGCGCCTGGTGACGACCCAGGTCGTGGGCGACCGGACTGTGCTCAGTGTCGCCCATGAGGCGTTTCTGACGGCCTGGCCTCCGCTGGCGGAGCGCATCGCTGCCGAGGCTGCGACGCTGCGCCAACGGCACGAGATCGAACGCGACGCGACGCACTGGCGGGAGGCGGGGCGGCCCGCGTCGCTGCTGTGGACCCGCCCGCAGCTGCGGGCCTTCCTGGCAGCCAGTCCCCCGCCGGATCCCGCCGACAGCGCCTCTGACGAACCGACGGGCCGGACGCCGGCGAGGAGGCGGATTCTCGTGCGGGGTCGGGGGCCGTCCCACGGCGGTGGGCAGCGGCGGGTGAACCAGCCCGTGGCGGCCACCTCGGATCTGAGCGCGGACGCAGTCGAGTTCCTGCGCGCGAGCGTCCGCCGGGACCGCCGCCTGCGGGCCCGCGCCATCAGTGTTCTGGCCCTGCTGCTGGTCGCGGCCCTCATCGGCGCCACGGTCGCCACGGCGATGAGCCGCTCGGCGCTGCGTGAGCGGCGGCTGGCGGTCAGCCGGGGGCTCATCCAGGAGGCGGTCGCGCTGCGCCAGAGTGATCCGCGGGTGTCTCTGCTGCTGAGCATCGAGGCCTACCGGATCGCGCCGACCGTGCAGGCCCGCGGCAATCTGCTCAGCGTTCAGGCGTCCTACTACGCCGACACGCTCCCCCGCGCCGGCGGACCTGTGCACGCGGTCGCCTACGCACCCCTGCGCACCCATCGGATGGCGACCGCCGAGCACACCGGTGTGGTGCGGGTGTGGAGCACGACGTCGACACGGCGTCCGCCGCTGATGACCCTGGAGCACGGATCGCCGGTCTACTCGATCACGTTCAGCGCCGACGGCAGGCTGCTCGCTGCCGGAGAGCAGGACGGCACGGTCAGTCTCTGGGACGTCGAGAGCCAGCGGCTGCTCCAGCGGAACCGCCCCACCGGCGAGGCCGCGAACGAGGTCGCGTTCCATCCGGACGCGGAGGTGCTGGCCGTCGCGTCCGCCAACGGGAACGTGTACCTGCTGGCCACGACGGATCTGCACGAGGTGGGCCTGGCCAGGGTCGGTCCCGGCCCGGTGGGCACCGTGGCCTTCAACCGGACCGGGGCACTGCTCGCGGCAGCCGGCACGGACGCGACAGTCTCGATCTTCGACACGCGGACTCTTCTCGCCGCCGGACCCCCCGCCGTCACCGCTGGGCCCACGGGGCCCCCGGGGACCGCCGCGACTCCTGGGCCCGCCGCGACCGCGCGGCCGGCGACCGCGCCGGGCACACGCTCGCCGCGGGCCCCGCTCTCCGTGCTGCCGGGGCACGCCGCCACCGCCCGCGCGGTGACGTTCTCACCGGTCGAGGACCTGCTCGCGGTCGGCAGCGACGACCGGACGGTGCGCGTGTGGCGGATGTCCGATCCCGGGCGGCCGGCCCTCTTCGCGACGTTCCCCGGGCACACCGGCGCCGTCGGCGCGGTCGCGTTCTCGCCGGGCGGGGAGGTGCTGGCCAGCGGCGACGACGACAGCTCGGTCCGGATCTGGGACGTCGCTTCCCGGACCGTTCTGACGGCCCTGTCCGGGCCATCGGAGGCCGTCCTGAGCCTGGCCTTCAGTCCCGACGCTCACACGTTGAGCGGCTCCGGCGCCGACGGGGTGACCGGTCTGTGGCACCTCTCCCGGCCGGCACCGCGGGACCGGCCGCCGGCCGTCGGATCGGTCGCCCTGACCCGCCGCATGGCAGCTCCCCGGACGGGGTCGGTGGACGCCGGTTCTCCCACCGTCGCGACCGCCGGGACGGATCGCACGATCGAACTGTGGGGGACCGACCCACCGGTGTACCTCTCCTCGATCGAGCCGCCCGCTGACCCGGCCGACGTCACCACCGCGGAGGGCCCGTGGGCCGCGAACGCGCTGGCCTTCAACAGCGACGGGTCACGGCTCGCGGCTTCGCGGGGGGCAGCAACGGGGATCTTCGATCCGACTGGGCGGACCCCGCCGACGGAGCTGACCGACGACATGCCGCGCAGCGACCGCGACGCGGACGTGTCCGTCGTCAACGCGGTGGACTTCCATCCGCAGGAGCAGCGCGTCGTCATTGGCGGAACCGACAACACGGTTCGCCTCGGGAACGCGGACACCGGGCAGCTGGGCCCACCCCTGTACCGGCACGAGAACGTGGTCAACGCGGTCCGGTTCATGCCCGACGGGCGCACCGTCGCCAGCGCGAGCGACGACGGCTGGGTCGGCCTGTGGGACCTCGGCACGTCGGATCCGGAGCGGGTCGACCTGCGTGGCCCTGGCCCGATGAAGTCGCTGGCGATCAGCACCGACGGAACCATGCTGGCAGGCGGGTCGGATGACGGGACGGTCCGGCTGTGGACGGTGAGCCGGCCGGCCCCGGGCCAGCCCTACCGCCAGGAGGGCACGGGCAGAACGCTGACAGGCACGGACCAGGCGGTGGTCTCCGTCGCCTTCAGCCCCGACGCCACCCTGCTCGCCGGCGCGTACACGGACGGGTCCGTCCGGGTCTGGGACACCCGCACCGGTGATCTGTACGCCCTGCTGACCGGGCGGGACGCCAGCGCGGTCGTCTTCAGCGCGGACGGCTCGACGCTGATCACGACGGACCACGACGGGAACCTGGTGACCTGGCTGACCGACCCGGACCGGGTCGCCAACGAGATCTGCGCGGTCGCCCCGGCCCTGAGCGAAGAGGAATGGTCGCGGTACATGCCCGGCGACGACTACCGGCGGACCTGCCGATGAGCGCCTCCCCGGTACCGCCCCCCGGCGCGGATCCCACGGATCCCACGGATCCCACGGATCGCGCGGGCGACGGTGGAGACGAGCGGACAGGGCTGAACCGTCGCCGGGCGATACGAGCGGCGGCCGTGGCCGTCGTGGTCGGCATCCCGGGCGGCCTGGCACTCTCCCAGGTGCTCGGCGACGGCGACGACCCCGTGGATGATCCGGACCGCCGCCGTATCCGGTGGGCGGCCAACTCGAACGACCAGAACCTGACCGATTCACGCCAGGTGCTCATCAGCGCCTTTCAGAAGGCTCATCCCGACATCACCGTGGACCTGCGCCTGGTGCCGTTCAGCACCGACGCGACACGGCAGGCGCTGATCCAGGCGGTACGTGCCGGCACCGGAGAACCGGACGTGTACCTCGGCGACGTGATCTGGCCCGCCGAGTTCGCCGCGGAACAACTCGCCATGCCGCTCGACGACGAGTTCGACCAGAATTTCTGGGACCGTTTCGATCCGGTGGCACTCGCCGCGTCCACCTACCGCGGACGCATCTACGCGGCGCCCTACTTCGCCAACCGCGGAGTTCTCTACTACCGGCCGGACCTGCTCGCGCAGGTCGGCCGCAGGCCACCCACCACCTGGGAGGAACTCGAGGAGACCGCCACCATGCTGCGGGATGTCGGCCGCACGGAGTACCGGCTCGCCTGGCAGGGTGCCGCCTACGAGGGACTGACCTGTGTGTGGACGGAGTTCGCCGCGAGCGCCGGCGGCCGGACGCTCGACGAGACCGGCACCCGGTCGACAATCGACAGTCCGGCCTGTGTGCGGGCGCTGCGTCTCATGCGCGGGCTCGTGGAGCGGGGAATCACCCACCCCGATCTGACGATGTTGCGGGAACCGCTGGCCACGAAGCTCTTCAACGACGGCAAGGTGGCGTTCATGCGGGGGTGGAACACCGCCGACACGGCCATCGGCACCAATCCGGAAGGCTACGCGGCGACATCCTTGCCGACCTTCGCCGGTGCGCCGGCGCCCGGGTTCTCCGCGGTCGGCGGCTGGAGCATGTTCGTCAATCCGCACACCAGCAAGATCGCCGCGGTCCGCACCTTCATCGAGTGGATGACCAGCGTGCCGGCGCAGCGAACGCTGTCACGCTACGGCCAGATGCCAGCGAACCGCTCGGTGCTCGCCGACCGGACACTCGTCAACGACAGTCCGGTACTGGCGGTCACCCGCGACGCCCGATCCGTCGCCCGCCCGGCCAGCACCCCTCGATACCAGCAGATCAGCCGCGCGGTCTACACGCATGTCAACCTCGCCTTGGGCGGGGAGGTCACCCCGGAGGAGGCCCTGGCCCGGGCCCACCGCGACATCACCGCAGCCCTACGCTGATCCACAACAGTGCCGGCCGCCGCACCGACGAGAATCCATGGGATTGACGACCGCCCCGCGTCGTCGTCAGAGACGGTCCGTATCGTCCGGCATCAGACCGAAGTTCAGAGTCTGGGTGTGACCGGTCCCAACCATGACGCCGGTCGAGTCTGTGACGCTGACCGAGTACGTCGGCGAACCGGGCGCACCGGTCCGAGTCTCGCCGGCCGGGCGACGAGGCCGGTCCTGGCCGCCTGGCGCACACGCATCAGCGGGACCATCCGCATTCGGCCGGGCGAAGACCGGATTCGCGGGGAGCTCGGCCGCCGCCGCGGCGAGCACCCGGCGGCGGCCGTCCAGCAGGATCCCGGCGCCGAGCTTCGAGTTGATCTCGCGCCAGAACTGTAGAGGTGTCGTGTCGCCCCAACTGGGCTGCCGCGCGACGGTAAGACCCGCGGCATCCAGGACCTGGCGTGCCGAGAGGGGAGTCGTGAAGGCATCCGCCAACGCCTGGACCTCGCCGTCCGTGAGCCGCTCGATCATCTGCCCGCCCTCTGGGTCCTAGAGTTGCCCGCGCCGCGCGCGGCCCGTTCCATTCATTCTCAACGCCAATCCGCCGCGCCGAGGCCGTTGAGATGAAATAGTGGCAACCAGGCGGACGGCGGGGGCGACGGTGGATACCGACCGGGACGACGAACTGATCAAGATCGCGCACAGCGGAGCCGCTGACGACCTCCGCGTCCTGACGACCGGGCGGCACGATGAGGTCGACCTGTCGGTAGAGGTACAGGCCGACGGCGTCATGGTCGGCGAGCGCAACGTCCAGAAGAATTATTGCTACTACCACGTTGATCATCCGACCGTGTCATTCGACCCGGCGGTCCGCGGCGCCACTTTCACCCGCCGGTTCGAGGCGCTGCTGGAGCAGCCGACCAGCTGGTTACGTCGGGAGCAGTTTCGCCGGGCGGTTGCCGCTCCCCCAGCAAACCGGCGAGGTCGGGTCGTCTTCGCCGACAGCCGGACGGCCCTTTCCGGACGGGCGCGGGTACGCGCGTGCGCGGTCCGGGTCCGGGTCCGGGGATCCCGCGGTGTGGTCATCGGGGATGGGAATCGCCAGACCAATCATCTCCGGTACCGACTCACTCATTCGGTGATCGCCGTGGAGTCGATTCTCCGAGCCGAGCCGAGGATCGCCTTACGGTTGGCGGATTTCGTCAGCACGCCGGAAAACCCGGCCTCTGAAAGCCGTCTCGTCAATGCTATGAGTCGCGCCCTCGAGCGGTCTCACGAGCTCACCCGGATGCTAGTGGTCTTCGGTGTTAGTTCGTCGGTGATCGGTGGCGTCGGGTAGGTAGAGACCGGCTGCGAGATCGAGAGCCGCTTCGGCGGTGCCGGT
>NZ_MBLM01000113.1 GCF_001854655.1 Parafrankia colletiae
AGACCAGGACGACCGGGAAGACGGCCCGGGTGGTGACCTCCAGCAGCACGGACCGCGGGGGCATCGGGCCGGGGTCGACGCCGGGCACGCTGTCGCCGGGCGGGTCGGCCGCGCCTCCCGCGGGCGGGCGGGCGAGCAGCAACAGCGAGGCCACGCCGAGCGCCGCGACGGCGAGCACCGCGATCTCACCGAGGGTGTCGAAGGCCCGGAAGTCCACCACGATCGCGTTCACCACGTTCGTCGCCCCGGTCTCCTCCGGCGAGCGCGCGATGTACTCGCGGCTGACCTCCACCGAGGCGGCCCGCGAGCCACTCGTCGCGATCGCCAGGCCCGCGACGAACGCGCCGACCGACAGTGCGGCGGCGATCCGCGCCAGCCGCAGCGGCGCGGAGCGGTCGGCCGTCGAGAAGCGGGCGGGCATCCGGCGCAGCACGAACACGAACGCGACCAGCGAGAGCGTCTCGACGAGGAACTGGGCGAGTGCGAGGTCCGGGGCGCCCTCCACGACATACAGCGCGCCGATGCCGTACCCGACCGCGCCCAGCAGCAGGGTCGCGGTGAGCCGGCCCGAAGCCCGTACCACCGCCAGCGAGGCCAGGACGACGCCGGCCGCGAGCGGGAGCTGGATCCGGTAGTCCCACCAGGGCAGGTGCTCGGGCCACGAGGACGCCGTGACCAGCGCGCCACCCGGCACGGCCAGCACCGTGACCAGGATGACGCCCAGATAGACAGGCAGCGAGCCGGTCTGCAGCCGGCCGGTGACGGCCACCGCCAGCCGGTCCAGCGCCCAGACCCCGCGTTCGTAGGCCCGCTGGGCGTCCAGGGCGCGGGGCAGCCGCGGCACCGGCGGCCAGGGCCGGAGCCCCCCTGCGAAGACCAGCGCTCCCCCGGCGAACGCGATTCCGGTGGCCGCGAGCGGCCAGCCCACTCCGTGCCAGAGCGCCAGGTGGTAGGCCTCGCCGTGTACCGGGAACCCGTTGGCGTAGGCGGCGACGAGCCGGTCGACGGCCGGGTAGGCGATGCCGAGCGCGAGCCCGGCGATCGCCGGTACCGCCGCCGGCGCCACGAACACCGCCGCGGGCCTGGTCACCGCCCGCGGTGACGCCCCCCGCCGGGTGCCGAAGCCACCCCACAGGAACCTCAGGGTGTACGCGGTCGTCAGCACCGCCCCCACCACGAGGACGGCGAGCAGTACCAGGTCGGCGGCCCCGCCGTCGAGGAGCGCCTCGAAGGCCGCCTCCTTTCCGAGGAATCCCAGGAACGGCGGCAGGCCGATCATGGACGCCGCCGCGAGCACGGCGACCACGCAGGTGCCGGGCAGGGCGCGCCACAGGCCCGACAGCTCGCGGACGTCCCGGGTACCGGCCTGGTGGTCGATGATGCCGACCACCATGAACAGCGCCGACTTGAAGAGCGCGTGCGCGAGGATCAGCGTGGCGCCGGCGATCGCCGCCGTCCGCGACCCGAAGCCCACCAGCGCGGTGAGAAAACCGAGCTGGCTGATCGTGCCGAAAGCCAGCAGGCGTTTGAGATCGGTCTGGACCAGCGCGCGGATTCCGCCGAGAAGCATCGTCGCCGTCCCGAGGAGCACCGCCGGCACTCGCCAGCCCGCCATCTCGGCGAACGCCGGGGTGATGGTGGCGACGAGAAAGACGCCGGCCTTCACCATCGCCGCCGCATGCAGATACGCGCTCACCGGCGTGGGCGCGACCATCGCGGACGGCAGCCAGGAATGGAAGGGAATCTGCGCCGACTTCGCCAGCGCGCCGACGAGAACGAGAACGAGAGCGACCACCACGGCCGGGCCCTCGGGAGGCGCTGCCAGAATGGCCGAGATCCGGTAGGTGTCGGCGGCCTGGCCGAGCAGCACGAACCCGAGGAGCATCGGCAGTCCGCCGGTCGAGGTCATCAGCAGGGCCTGCACCGCGGAACGCCGGTCGGCCGCACCCGCCCCACGCTGCCCGATCAGCAGAAACGACAGAACGGTCGTGAGTTCCCAGAAAACATAAAGGGTGAGCAGGTCATCGGACAGGACGAGGCCGAGCATCGCCCCCGCGAAGGCCAGCAGGGCGGCACTCGGCCCGCCGTGCAGCGAGGCAGGCCCGTCCTCGTGGTTGTGGTAGGTGAACGAATAGAGCATCACCATGGCGCCGACGCCGGTGACAAGCAGCGCCATCAGCAGCGCCAGCGGCGACAGCCGGAGAGCCAGCTCCAGGTCGACCGTGCTCGCCCAGGTGACGACCTCGGAGAATCCGTTCTGGGCCGCCGAGGCTGCGTTCGCCGCTGTGGCGCCTTCGGCGTGGGCGGCGCCCGCGCCGTCGAGGACCGCGGGAACGCGACTGGCCAGCCATCCGAAGGTGGCCGCCGGGGCCACGGCGGCGATCAGGTAGGTGGCACGTCCCAGTCGGGCGCCCAGCGCAGGCAGGATCGCGGCGAGGACGATGTGGGCGACTAGGGCGACGAACACACAGCACTCCGCTCATGCCGGCTCTCGGACCGTGTCATCGATCTGGCCATCGGTTCGCATCCCCAGGTGTCGAGTTGTCAAGGTGTCACGTTGTGCCTGGCCGAGCTCCGCCAGCACGCCGGACGCCGGAGCGCCCCCGTACATGCCGGCAGCCGCACGTCCGGACGTCCGGCGTGGGCACGCCCAGGGAAGGATCAGGGCGCCGATGCCCTGCCCGGCGGGCCTCGGGCTCGCGGCGCCTGCCGCACCCGCATTGGCGCGGCGACCCGTGGACGGAGCAGCCGACCCGGTACGTCGGCATCGCCGCGGCCCCTCACAGCCCCCACACGCCGCGGCGCCGCCGGGCGACTGGCCAGGACTCGGATGCCCCGAGAGCCGCGCCACAATTCTCACGCACAGTGAGCAACCCGGGTCGGACCTTGAGCGTCTTACCTGCCGAAACCGCCTCGACGTGCTGTCATCCGACCATACACGAACGTATCCACCGATTACAGCGATAACAGTGTGTAACGGGCGGACCGCCACGACGGGCGTCCGCACCCGGCGGACACCGCGGACCGGAACACCGACGCAACTCTCTCCGCACCCTGCCAGGAATTTGCCTGCCAGCAAGAATCGGACAGAAGAAATGGGCAGAAGTCGAAAAGATTACGATCTTGACGCCGACGGGCTACCATCCCACCAGGTAATGCTATGTATTGTGATTTCCGCCCAACTGGGGTACCCGGGCGGTACGGGACCATGCGGGCACTGCGCGACGACACCATTCGGTCTGTCCCACCGACCCCCGGAGCCGCAGGCATGACCGCCACCGCGATCGCATCCGCCAAAGCCGTCAGGAAACCACGACGGCGGGTCACCCGCCAGCTCCTGCTCACCGCCCACGTACTCGTGAGCGTCGGATGGAACGGCGTCGCACTCGGCCAGCTGGCTCTCGCCGTGACCGCCGCCCTCGAGAGCGAGATCAGGCATCCGGCCTACGAGCTCATGCACGTTTTCGACCGGGCGCTCAACATCCCGCTCGCCCTGCTCACCCTCGCGACCGGAGTTCTGATCTCCGTCCGCACCCCGTGGGGCCTGTTACGCCACTGGTGGGTGGTGGCGAAGCTGGCAATCACCGTCATCGCGGTCATCTTCGCCGCCGCCTTCATGCGCACGCTGATCGTGCGCGCCGGCCACGCCACCGCGGACGGAGAAGTCCATTACGGCGCCCCGGCGGCTGCCATCATCACGGGCGCGTGCCTGATGAACGCGCTGTTCATCACCGCCACCTTCCTGTCAACCCTGAAGCCCTGGGGACGCACCCGGCGTGGCCTGCGGGCCGTCCGCACCCCGTCCACCTCCAGCCGGCCGGCCGCGGGCGCACGTGGCCCGGCGCGCCCGGCCACCGTCGACGACACCAGGGGCGGCGGCGACCCGGCGGCGGCGACAACCCGGAACGCACAGTCCTCTCCGGAAGCTCCTGCGGCGACCGATCAGGCAGCGACCGATCAGGCAGCGGAGATCGCGCGCCTGCCATAGCAGGGCAGCTCGGGCAGGCATTCGCCGCCCGATGTCACTGTCAGAAACTTGCCAACTCCGATGCGCAACAATCCGGCGGCGTGCTGCCCGCCTGCTGGCAGGATCCCGGCCAGCACCGACGGCGCCGTCCGGTCAACCGCGCCCGCGCACCCGCGCACCGGAGGAGGACCGACAGACCGTGCGAGGACACGACCACTCCGCGGGTCCACCAGGCTCACCGGGTCCACCGGGTCCACCGGGTCCGGCGGGCTCGGCGGGCTCGGTCACGCCCCGGCCGGCCCGGGCGCCGGCCCCGGAGGAGTTCCTCTCCCCGCTGTGGTCCGACGACCCCCGCCGGGTCGGGCCGTTTCTGCTGCGCGGGCGCCTTGGCGCCGGCGGCATGGGCACGGTGTACCTCGGCCACGCGCACGGCCAACAACCCGTCGCGGTCAAGGTCATCCGTGCGGACATGGCCTCCGACCCCGACTTCCGCCGCCGCTTCGAACGCGAGGTGGCCGCGATGCGGCGGGTCGAGAGCCGGTTCACCGCACCCCTGATCACCGCGGACGTCGGCGCGCCCCGGCCCTGGCTCGCCACCGCCTACGTGTACGGTCCGACGCTGCGCGCGAGCGTGGAGCGAAACGGGCCGCTCCCGGCCGAGAGTGTGCTCATGCTGGCCGCCGGGGTCGCGGAGGCGTTGCTCGCCATCCACGGCGCGGGCGTCATCCACCGTGATCTGAAACCGGCGAACGTCCTCCTGGCCCTCGACGGCCCGCGGGTGATCGACTTCGGGATCGCGCGGGCGGCCGACCACTCCGGCAGCACGACGACCGGACGGATCATCGGCTCCCCCGCCTACATGTCGCCCGAGCAGGCCCGCGGCGAACGGGTGGATGCCGCCTCCGACGTCTTCGCCCTCGGCTCGGTCCTCGCCTTCGCCGCCACCGGGCGCAACGCCTTCGGCGAGGGCAACACCGCCGATGTCATCTACCGTGTGGTCCGCGAGGAACCGGTCCTCACCGGGGTCGGCGGCGACCTGCGCGCGCTGATCGAGGCCTGCCTGACCAAGGCTGCAGACCAGCGGCCACGGCCCGCCGAGGTCCTCGCCCGCTGCCTGGCCGAGCCGCCCACCGTCGCGCAGACGACAACCTGGCTGCCGGTGCCCGTGCTGGCAGAGATCAGCCAACGACAAAGGCACCCGGATGTCCTCGTCGCGCCCCCCGCCCTCCCGGCCCCCAGGGCGCCTGTGGGCCCCGGAACACCCGAGAGGCCTGCACCGGCGGCGCTCGCAACGCCCCCCGCACCGGCCGTGACGCCTGCGCGGCGGCCACCACGGACTGCCGTCGCCGCTGTCTGCGTGCTGGCGGCCTGCACGCTGGCAGGTGCGCTCGCGGCGACTCCGGCCCGCACGATCCTCCGGCCCTGGGAGCTACTGCCCGGACGCGGCGACGGAAGCGAGGCTCCGGCCGACCCGCCCTCCCGGTTCTCTCCTGCCGGAGCGGGCAGCACGGCCGAGCCGGAGCACCTCCCCGGCACAGGCCCCGGCCCCCGGCCGGCCGAGGGCGCCACCGCCGGAACGCCCACGTCGTCGCCCGATCCGGCCGCAGGCGGCCCGGCCCCGAACGCGGACACGGACACGGACGCGGACGACCGGGGCGGCCTCCCGGCTGACGGAAACCGCCGGCCTCCCCCGGAGGGCCGACGCCAGACCGCGCCGCCGAGCCATCAGGACCAGCCCTCGGCCTTTCCCTGGCCCCAGGTTCCGAGCCCGGACCCCGGTCCGGACCACCCGGCCGAGAATCCGGCCCCGCGTCCCACCACCGCGGCGCCCACCGCCGGCCAGGTCTCACCGACGCCTGAGGAAGGCTCCGGGACGGCCTCGCCACAGCCTTCACCTCCGGCGTCATCGCATCCGACACCGTCACGGTCCGCCGCCCCGGCGGAACCGACCGAGCTGCCGGCACAGACCACGACCCCGGAGGACGGTGGCGGCGGCGATCCGCCGCCTCAGGACGTCCCGCCCGATCCGTCGGCGCCCGCGGACCCGCAGCACTGAGCTGACCGGGCAGCCGCGCCGGTCACCTGGTCACCCGGCTGTCCGGCTGTCCGGCTGTCCGGCTGTCCGGCTCAGGCCGCGTGGCGGCTGGCCGCCGCGCCGGAAGCCCGCTGTGCGGCCAGTTCCTCCGCCGCCGCCGCGAAGCTCTCCCCGCCGCCGTGCTCACGGATGCGGCGCGCGGCGCTCAACGCCCCGGCACGCCCGTCCATCGCTGTGCGGACGGCGGCCCGGAGCCGGTCGGCGGTCAGCCGCTTCGCCGGCAGCAGCACACCTGTGCCGGCCTCCACCACGCGCCGGGCGACCTCCGGCTGGTCCCTCCCGAACGGCACCGCGACGATCGGCACCCCGGCGGCGACCGCCTTCTGCACGATCCCCATCCCGCTGTGGCAGACGACGGCAGCCGCGCGTTCGAGGACCGGCCCGTGCGGGACGAACCGCTCCACCCGGACGTTCGCCGCCGCCGGCAGCTCGACCCGCCCGTAGGCGTCGGCCAGGGTGACCACCACGCGGACCGGTTCGTCCCGCAGCGCCTCCACCGCCGCCTGGGCGAGACGTTCGTCGCCCTGGTAGTCCGTCGATGTCGTGACGAGCACCCAGGGGTCGCCGTCCTCGGTCAGCCAGGCCGGAGTCTCCCCCGGTGGGTCGTAGATCTGGGCGCCGACGAACCGCACCTGCGGGGGCGCGTCCGAACGCGGGTACTCCAGCGGCGCACCGGTGAGCACCAGGAGACGGTCGGCCTCCTGGAAGTAGTCGAGGGGGCTGGTCAGCGGGGCGAGCCCGGCGTCGGCCCGCATCGCGTTCAGGCCGGGCAGCATCGCCGCGCCGAACTGGCGGATGACCAGCGGCCACAGCACTCGGTCCCGCAGCCGGCCCACGGGGCCGCGGGCCGGCGCGAGCCCGATCCCGTACGGCGGGATGCCCTTGCCTCGCAGCGGAACAAGGGACGGGAGGAGGATCCCCCAGGGCCGGCCTGAGGCCCGTGCGGCGACCGCGGCGCCGTACGCGTTGGTGTCGACGAGGATCACGTCCGGGTCCACCTCCGCGACGGCCCGCTCGAGGTCGGCCCCTTCCAGCGGGCCGCGCGCCATCAGCCCGGACAGTGCGCGCCGCAGCTGGGCGGGGCCCGTCCCGGTCGCGTCCGCCTTGACCTCGATCTCGTCGATCCGCGGATCCGTGGGCGCTGTCCGCAGGCCTTCGGCCCAGGGGCCGTCCACCAGCCTGGCCCCGATCCGTACGTGGACCTCGTGGCCGCGGTCCCGCAGGGCGCGAAGACCTGGGATGAGCGGGAACAGGTGACCGGGCGCGGTGGTGCAGTAGACGAGATAGCGGGCCATGGGTGCGCTCCTTGGGCAGGGCGGATCACCACCCGGCGCCGGTGGCGCGGGCGGGGCACAGCGGGTCCGAACAGTCGGACGAGAGACGAGACGAGACGCGCCGGGACGGCGCCGGCAGCGGTCAGAAGGTCGCCGCGGGCGCACCATCGGTCGAGGCAGTGGGAGAGGCAGCGGCCGCAAGGCACGCCGCAATGAGATCGGCGACCGCGGCCTGCGCGGCCGCCACGGACAGCCCCTGGTCGCGGCGCAGCACCAGCCACAGCTCGACACCACACACCGCGGCGAGCCGGCCGAGGAGATCATGGCGGCGCGCCGGCGGCTGGCGGTCGAGGGCGGCGGCGAAGGCCGTGGCCGTCCAGTCGCGGTGGGACCGCCGGCCGGCGTCCGCCACCTCCGCCAGGGCCGGCGATGCGTCGCGCTCGCGGATCGCGCGGTCGGTCACCATCCCCCACCGCTCGTACTGCTGGGCGATGCGCGCCGCGACCGCGGCCGGGTCCGACGTTGTCGGCGCGCCGCGGGTCGCCTCGATCTGCGGAGCCAGCCAGGCGCCGACGGCGCGGATCAGGCCGTCCTTCGTACCGACCCTCCTGATGACCGTCTGCACGCCGACCCCGGCGCGTTCCGCCACCGCCGCGAGGGTGATCTGGTCGATCGACCGCGCGGCGAACATCTCGGCGCCGGCTTCGAGAATGCGTTCGGTGTTCGCGTCAGCGGCCTGTGCCCGCTGACGCTGCTGGTAGCCGCGCACCGTGTCCGCTTTCACGGTATGGACGTTACCGCGAAATTGGGGGTGCGGGGAGGTGCGCCCGCTGTCGCCCGCGCGACCGCCGCGAGCCGGCACAGCGCCCTGCCGGTGCCGGCATCACGGTGGTCCGGCCGGTGTCAGCCCATGGTGCGGCTGCCGTCCAGGGCCTCGCGGATGATGTCGGCGTGGCCGGCGTGCTGCGACGTCTCGGCGATCAGGTGGAGCAGGACCCGGCGGTACGACCAGCGCGCGCCGGGCTCGAACCACGGCGCTTCCGGCAGCGGCCGCGACTCGCTGAGCTCCGGCAGCGCCTTGAAGACCGCCGTGGTCCGCTCGGCGGTCTGGTCGTAGGCGGCGAGCAGCCCGGCCAGGGTCTCGCCGGGCAGTACCTTGAACTGCCCGGCCCACTGTTCGGGCGAGGCCTCCTTCTGCTCGCCGAGGACGAAGGCGACCCACGACTGCTCGACCGCCGTCACATGCTTGATCAGCCCGCCCAGGCACAGGGCGCTGACGGTGGTGCGCTCGGCCGCCTGCCCGTCAGTGAGGTCGCGGGTCGTGTAGCGCAGGAAGTGCCGGTGCTGCGCCAGGGTCGCCAGCAGGTCCTCCTGCTCGGTGACCGTCTGCGTCCCGACGCTGTCCGCGATGCCGACCGTGCTGCTCATGGTGCCGCCTCCGAGGTCCGGGACCCGCCCGCCGCGCACCCGTGAGGTGCGGGCTCGGCGGGTCGCTGTGGACGTCACGGTAGGCACGATTGCGGACAGGTCCGTTCCGCAATGACCGGAGCGGGCGGACGGTGTCGCCCGCTCCGGTCCGCGCTCAGTGCCCGACGGCGTCCGCCAGGCGCTGGCCGCTCTCCAGCGCGGGCAGCAGGCTGCCCGGCGGGATCTCGAACCGGTCGGTGGTCTCGTCCAGGACGATGGCGCGGGCCGTCGCGATGTCGAACCACATGCCGACCAGGTGCAGCTGACCGGCGGCCTCGGCGCGGCGCACCACGGAGAGCCCGCGCAGGGCGACCAGCTGCTGGGCGACGCTGATCCGGCTCAGCTCGTCGGCATCGGCCGGCAGGCCGCCCGTCTCGCGTTCGGCGCGGGCGAGGGCCGGCTCTCCGTGGCGCAGCCATGCCTCCAGATGGCGCAGCGGGGCGGGGGCCCGCCCCGAACCGTGGCCCTTGCCGTGGTCCGGATCGTGGCTGTGCTCGTTCCGGGTGAACAGCGCGTTCACGGCACCGCATCCGGAGTGCCCGCAGACGGCGATCGTGCGCACGCCGAGGATCTCGACCGCGTACTCGATCGCAGCCAGCGTCGAGTCGCCGACCGCGTGCGGGCCGGGGACGAACGCACCCGGCGTCCGCACCGTGAACAGGTCGCCCGGGCCGCTGCTGGTGATGACGTTCGGCACCAGCCGGGAGTCGCTGCAGGTGATGAACAGGGTGGACGGGCGCTGACCCGCCTGCAGCTCGGTCAGGTAGGGCTCGATCATCGGCGCGGTCCGGCGGTGGAACTCGTCCACACCGTTGAGCAGTCGCTGCTGGTCGTGGAGCTGATCGTGCTGCCAGGACGACCAGGGCGCCAGCCAGCGCGGCGTCCGCGGCGGGCGGGCGTGGTGGCGGCCGGACCGACCGCCGAGCAGGTTCGCCAGGACCCTCCGGTTTCGCGGACGGGTCGGCGCGGACGGCAACGCCATCGGGACGTAACCGACCGGGTCGACGGTCACCGTGACGCCGGCCCGGAGCCGCTCGGCGATCCAGTCGTCCAGCATCTTGTGCGCGCCGTGGTCGAGGTAGTCGACCGCCAGGTCGAGCCGGACGGGCGCACCCGGCGGCACCTCGGCCAGCCGGCGTGCGAGCCGAGGCAGCGAGAGGAAGGTCAGCGCCCCCTCGACGACCACCCGCCACGGCGAGCCCGGCCCGGTCGGGGGGTGGACGTTGACGGGCGCGACCAGCGTGCGGCGCAACGCGAGCAGCAGTGCCGTCGCGATGCCGATCAGGACGCCTTCCAGCAGGTTGAGCAGCACCACGCCGATGACGGTCGTCAGGTAGATGGCGAGCTCGCCGTGGCGGGCGATCGCGCGGATGTGCGCCAGGTCGACCAGCCGGAGACCTATGACGACAAGCAGCCCGGCGAGCACCGCCAGCGGGATCTTCCCGACCAGTGGCGCCATCAGCAGCGCGAAGCCGGCCATCCACAGGCCGTGCAGGATCGCGGACCGCCGGCTGCGCGCGCCCGCCCGGACGTTGGTCGAGCTGCGCACGATGACACCGGTGATGGGCAGGCCGCCCAGCAGGCCGGAGACGGTGTTGGCCGCGCCCTGCCCGAGCAGCTCGCGGTCCAGGTCCCCGCGCGGCCCGGAGTGCATCGCCTCCACGGCGACGGCGGACAGCAGCGACTCGATGCTCGCGACGAGGGCGACAGTCAGCACCGCCAGCGCGACGGCTCCCCACTCCCCGCTCGCCGGCACCGCCGGCAGCGCGATCGCGCCCAGCAGGTCGTCCGGCAGGGCAACCCGCGGGACGTCGAAGGCCAGCGAGGCGACGGTCGCGGCGGACACCGCCGCCAGCGGCGCCGGGACGGCGGACAGCGGCCGCGGCAACCGCGGCCACAGCACGGTGAGCGCGATCGTGATCAGGCCGAGCAGCGCGGCGGCGGGCACCGCCGGCGAGGCCAGCTCACCGGGCAGAACCACGAGGTTGTCCCAGGCGGCCGAACCGGCGGTACCGCCCAGCACGACATGGACCTGGCCGATGACGATAGTCAGCCCGATACCGGCGAGCATGCCGTGCACGACGGCGGGTGAGATAGCGAGGGCTGCCCGGGCGACCCGGCTCAGCCCGAACAGGATCTGCACCACGCCCGCGGCGGCGGTGACGAAACAGGCCACCCGCCAGCCGTGGGTGACGACGATCTCCGCCACGACCGCGGTGAGGCCCGCCGCGGGCCCGGACACCTGCAGCGGGACCCCGCCGAGCGCACCGGCCACGACACCACCGACGACCGCGGCGATGATGCCGGCGACCACCGGTGCGCCGGAGGCGACAGCGATACCCAGCGAAAGCGGAAGCGCCACGAGGAAGACCACGACGGACGCTTCGAGGTCGTGACGCCAGACCCCGCGGGGCGCACCGTCGGTCGGCCCACCGGCGGAATCGCCGGTCGGGCCACCGGTCGGGCCCGCGGCGGGGCCTGCGCTGTCGGGAGTTGGAGCCGGTGCGTCCGCGCCGCGGCCGGCTCGGCGCCACGGGGCACGCGGAAGTGCCCGGCGCGGCGCGGTTTCGGTGGGGGCGGCAATGCCGGCCCCGGTGACAGTCTCGGACGGATATGGCAGCGCGGTCGGGGAGGGCGTCACCGACGGCGGCCGGCTTCTTGGCTCGTGGTGCTCGGCGTGCACGATCGTCTCCTCGGCGAGGGCRCAACGTCAGCGTCAGGCCATCAAGATCTCGATGTTGAGTAGTACAGGTTCGAACACGTTACGTGACTTGAAGTGGTAACTCTCGCCTCGACCACTACTCCGTGGTAGGCGCGATGTAGCTACCCGGCAAGATACCCAGTCGGGCAACCAGAAATGGACGCTGAGAGCGTCCTCCCAAAATCTTAGGGTAGCCATCTCGGGCAACCTGGGAGTAAAGGTCTGAGCGCCCGACTACCTGCGTCCCGCCCATGTCCGGGGCTTTCGGCCCGCCCAACACCACCAGGTGACGGCGAGCACTGTCCGGGATATAGAAAGCGCTGGTCCGGGCGCCACGGCCTCCGCGAAGCGGGCAGGTCGATCATTATGTGGGCATGCCGGATCACCGTGCGTTGCCGGGACCTGCCGAGGCAGCGGCTTCCGCCGGGCGACACGCAGCGGGCCGCAGCTGGCAGACCGGGGGGATCCGCACCCTGCCTCGCGACTGTTTCCCGGACGGACTGACCAGTGCGCGACCAGGGAGTCAGCGATGCGACGCGGGGTGCCGGTCTGCCCGTCGCCGGCCCGACAGATCCCGACGGAGATCGGTGTCAGTGTCGGACAGGCCGCGAACGCAGTGGTCCGGCCAGCCTGCCGAGCGCTGCAGGACAGCAGCGCACCGCCGGGTGATCGGCACAAGGTGGCCGCCGTGGCCACTCATCGAGGAGGAGTGATGTCCGGGTTCCTGTACCGGGTGGGATGGCTGGCCGCGGGCCGGCCGTGGCGTGTGATCGCCGCCTGGGTCRCCGGGCTGGTGGTGGCGACCGGGCTTGCCATGGCCCTGGGCGGTGAGCCCCACGACAACTACGACGCCCCGGGGACGCCCTCCCAGCGCGGCACCGACCTGCTGCGCRCCGAGTTCCCCGCGCTGGCCGAGGCCCAGGCCCGGGTGGTGCTGCACGACCCGGACGGCACCCGCGTCGGGACGGACATCACGACCGAGGTCGCCCGGCGGCTGGGTGAGGTCCCGTCCGTCGCCATCGTCAGCCCGCCGCGGCTGTCCACCGACGGCGACACCGCTCTGTTCACCCTGAACTACGACCAGCCGGTCACCGACCTCGGCGGCACCGAGGCGATCGACCATCTCGTCGAGGCCGTCTCCCCCGCGGAGCAGGCGGGCCTGACCACCGAGTTCGGCGGCCAGGTCGCCGAGAACATCCAGGAGGTCAACGGCCGCGCCGAAGCAGTCGGCATCGGGTTCGCGCTGATCATCCTGCTCGTCGCGTTCGGCTCCATCACGGCCGCCGGTGTGCCGCTGGCCGTCGCCCTCGTCGGCCTGGGGATCGGCACCGCCGGCATCACCCTCATCGCGGCCGGCACCGACGTCAGCACGATCGCGCCGACCCTCGCCTCGATGGTCGGCATCGGCGTCGGCATCGACTACGCTCTCCTGCTCGTCACCCGGCACGTCGAGGGCCTGCGGAGCGGGCTGACCGTCCGGGAGGCCGCCGCCCGCGCCAACAGCACCGCCGGTGTGTCCGTGTTGTTCGCCGGCGTGACCGTCGTGCTGTCGCTGATGGGCCTGCGGCTGGTCGGCCTGAACACCTACGTCACCACCGGTTTCACCACGGCGGCGGTCGTCGTGACCATCGTGATCACTGCGCTCACGCTGGTCCCGGCGCTGTGCGGACTGGCCGGCACCCGGCTGCTCGGCCGCCGCGCCCGGGCCGCCCTGGCCGCGGGCGGGGGCACCGCGGACGGGGACCCCACAGGCGCGCCCACCGCGGGCGACGCGCCGGTGGCGGCCAGTGCGCGCCCGGAGCCTCGGCAGACCCTGACCGCCGTCTGGGCCGGGCGCATCGGCCGTCGGCCGTTGCCGTGGGCGATCGGCGCCCTGCTGCTCCTGCTGCTGCTCGCCGCGCCCGTCCTCGGCATGCGCACCTGGCCGCAGGACGCGGGGAGCCAGCCGGACTCCACCTACCAGCGGCGCGCCTACGACCTGATCGCCGCCGAATACGGCCCTGGCGCCAACGGCCCGCTGATCATCGCCGCTGACCTGCAGAAGGTCCCCTCCGCCGACCTCGAGGGCATCGTCAACCGCATCAGGGCGACCCCGGACGTCGCCGCCGTCCAGCCGCCGATCGTCGCGCCGAGCGGCAACGCCGCGGTCATCATCGTCACGCCCACCGTCGCCCCGAGCGACGCACGCGCCGCCGAACTGGTGCACCACCTGCGCGAGGACGTCCTGCCCGCGGGCGTCGAGATCACCGGCCTGACCGCCGTCTTCACCGACCTGGCCAGCTGGATGTCCGACCGGCTGTGGTGGGTGGTCGCGTTCGTCGTCGGTGTGTCGCTGCTGCTGCTGACCCTGGTGTTCCGCTCGCCGGTGGTCGCGCTGAAGGCCGCGGTGATGAACATGCTCTCGATCGCGGCCGCCTACGGTGTCGTCACCGCGGTCTTCCAGTGGGGCTGGGGCACCGACCTGCTCGGCCTGCCGCACAGCATCCCGATGTCGAGCTGGCTGCCCGTGCTGATGTTCACCGTCCTGTTCGGCCTGAGCATGGACTACGAGGTGTTCCTCCTCTCCCGCATCCGGGAGGACTACCTGGCGACCGGCGACGCACACGGCAGCGTCGTGCGCGGGCTCGCCTCCACCGGCCGAGTCATCAGCTCCGCCGCCCTGATCATGATCGCGGTGTTCGCCGGCTTCGCCCTCGACCCGGACGTCACCGTCAAGATGGTCGGCGTCGGCATGGCGGTCGCGGTCCTGGTCGACGCCACGATCATCCGCATGGTCCTGGTGCCGGCCACGATGGCCCTGCTCGGCCGGGCGAACTGGTGGCTCCCCGGCTGGCTCGACCGGATCATGCCCCACGTGGACGCCCATGGCGCCGCCCCTGACGTGACGACGACCTACGCGACCGTTGCGACCGCCACGACGCCGGCGGCAGCTGCCGCCGTGGCCACGACGACGGCGGACCCCGCGGACACCGCGGTCGAGCCCATGGCCACGGAAGGGACCACCCAGCCTGTCTGACCGCATCACGTCCGACCTCGTCGACCGACAGCGCACCCGGTGCCACCGGCCCCGGGTGCGCGGAACGCGGGCAGGGCGTCGCGGGGAACCTGCTCAGTCAGCCGTCCCCGGGACGCCCTGTAACGCCTATCCGGCGGGTCAGATCTCTCGGTCGCGGAGCCGCAGGGTGACGATGCCGGCGGCGAGCAGCCAGACCGGTGCGAGCAGGCCGGCGGAGTAAGGCAGCCCGATGGCCACCGTCGCCGTGATGGAAACACCGGCGAGAACAGCGCTGACGATTCCGAACCAGAGCGGCAGAACCCGGTACCGGAGCGTCACCACCGCGACGCAGGCAGCCGCCGCGAGCACGCCCCACCAGGCGGCGTACTGCATCTGGCTGACCACGAGGGCGAGGACCTCGACGTCCGTCTTCGTGTAGAAGGAGCTGTCGATGCCGCCCGGGACACCACCGGCCAGGACGTGCTTGAGGCCGAAGCTGAACATCAGCCCGCCGAGCGCCGCCGCGAAGGCGAGTTTCGCCGCGGGTACCGCGAGACTGTCCGGCGCCCGGCGCTCCAGAAGACGGGTCAGCCCGGCCGCGAAACCGAGCAGGAGCAGCACGGCGACGAAACCGATCGATCCGCCCACCCAGAAGTCGACGCGGTGGTCACCGGCCGCCTCGTAGATCGCGTCGGTGCCTTCCCGGACCGTCACATCGTCCGGGTCCCAGCCGAGTATGAAGGAGCCGACCGGCGCCAGCACGGCCGCCGCGAGCCCTGCCAGTGGCCACCGTGTGCGGACCGGTCTACTGAAGTCCTCGGTGTCGTGTCTGGTGTCAACGCCTTGTCTGGTGTCAACGCCTTGTCGGGCGTCAGCGCCGCGTCGGGCGTCAGCGCCGCGTCGGGCGTCACGGCGGTGTCCGGCGGGCGCCGGCCGGTTGTCGGCGCCCGCGTGGCCGTGGGCGTCGTAAGAACCGGTAACAGTCATCGGGGGCTTCATCCTGTTCGAGGAGGGCGCTGCCGTGTGGCCGGCAGCGCTCGGCGATGTCGGCAACAATGCGGTCCGACGACCTGCACCGGCCACGGTGGCACCCGGCGCCTCCGGGGAGAGGGCACCACCACCGCCACAGACAGGTCAGCCTGTGCATGGTCGTCCCTCCCCGTCGCGTCAGACACGACGGGATGGCGCCAAAGCCCTCCGGAACCGCGCCGACAACGCACCTCCGGACCCCTCACCAGCGCTTTTACAACCCGATTCGGCATCGTCCGGGTTATCCGCACTTCGCACAGAGTTTCGGCGTTCCCTACCCCAGCATTCCCGACCCGGAAAGCACACTCGTCGCGACCTGGTTGCAGACGATCCGAACGCACGGGATCGCCGGAGTTTCCGCGCGGACTGTCAACCTGCATCTGGCCCGTCCCATCCGGGCCCAGGCGTCGCCGGATGACGGGTCCAGGCTGCTCCTCGTCGCGAGCGTTCAGGCCCGGAGGCCGAGGACGGGTGCGTAGTCGCGGATCGCGGCGGTCAACGCACGAGTCAGGCGTTGAGCGCCGAGTACGTGGATGTCCCGGGTATGAAAGCGGCGCGGCGCGGGGTCGACGGGCTCAGCCAGACCAAGCCGGTTCGTGGCAGCGACGAGATCACTGGCCGCGGCACAGCGCTGCTTCGCGTTCCTGCCACCGCGTCGCGCCGAGCGCGTGGCGGAGGTGCCGACCGACCTGGCCCGCGAGGGTCGACCGCGCGAACGCGGTCATCAGCCATTTGCTGTACGGGGCCCAGCGACGTTCGACGAGGAATCCGATCCGGACGAGGTCGCGGGCAATCCGGGCAGCGATTATTCGCGAGCCGAGGTCATCGCCCCGGGCACCGGCGCGACCCACCGGGCACGCGCCGAAGACGTGCTCCACTGGCAGCACCACCAACGCCCGATCTCTGCCGAGACCCTACGCAAGCAGCTCCACGTCGGCGCCGCCACAGCCCGGAAGCTGGTCGCCCAGATACGCAGCGACACGCACGTCAAGCTGGACAGCCAGCCACCGGAGGCAGCTGCGCCGTAGCCGGAGGAAGACTTCCTCAGCCGTGACGTCGGCCTGTGACGCCAAGGCGGCATACAGAGGCAGGATCCCTGTGGACGGCGGGACCTTCCGTAGATCATGAATGGGCGCAGCCGTTCTGGTGTGTGGTCATCGTTGGCCCGGCGGCATGGGCGGGCTCGGTCTGGGCGGTGCCGTCGCCGGTGCTGAGCAGTACCGTCACCGTGCCGTCGTACTGGTTCGCGACGGCCAGGTCGTCGGCGCCGTCACCGTTGAAGTCGCTCGCTGTCACGGCTGACGGGCCTGGCCCGGTGAGGTAGGGCCGCGGGGGTTGGAAGGTGCCGTCGCCGTTGCCCAGCAGGACCGACA
>NZ_MBLM01000114.1 GCF_001854655.1 Parafrankia colletiae
GCGGGGGTTGGAAGGTGCCGTCGCCGTTGCCCAGCAGGACCGACAGTGTGGCGTTCCCGGTGTTGGCGACGGCCAGGTCGGTGGTGCCGTCACCGTCGAGGTCACCGACGTCCATCGCTGACGGGCTCGGCCCGGTGAGGTAGGGCCGCGAGGGCCGCAGGATGCCGTCACCGTTGCTGAGCAGCACCGACACCGTGGCGTCGTACTGGTCGACGACGRCCGCATCGGCGTTGTCGTCGCCGGTGAGGTCGGTCACCGCCACCGTGGACGGACCCGACCCCGTGGGGTAGGGCTGCGGGGGTTGGAAGGTGCCGTCACCGTTGCCCAGCAGCACCGATACCGTCGCGTCGTACTGGTTGGCGACGACCAGGTCGAAGACACCGTTCCCCCTCAGGTCGCCGATCCGCACCCCGGACGGGCCGGGCCCGGCGAGGTAGGGGACCGCCGGCTGGAAGGTGCCGTCGCCGTCGCCGAGCAGGACCGACACGGTTCCGTCGCCGGTGTTCGCCACGGCGAGGCTGTCATTGCCGTCCCCGGCCAGGTCGCCCACCGCCACATCGGCGGGACCTGACCCGACGACGTAGATGACCGCAGGGGCGAACAGCGTGGCAGCCCGCGCCGTTCCGGGCACGACAACGAGCGCGGACACGGCCAGCGTGACCGCCGCGAGCGGTCCGGCAGCGCCACGCCCGTGGGCGGTGCGCCCTGTCATGCACGTCTCCGTGCCGAGGTCCGACGCCCCGGTTCGAACGTACCCATGCAGCCTCTCCCGTCCAGGTGCCTCGCCGCGGCGCCCGCGCATGCACAACACCGGATGCCGCCTCCACCCGCCGAGCGAGACGGCATCCGTGATCGGCTGATCAGCGCGGGTATCGRCCCGCGTCACCGAGGAGCCGGAAGTTCCGCGCCTCGCCTGGTCTCCGAGGCTGGCGCACGGCCTGATGGTGGCCCGGCAATATCCTCAACAGCCGCAGCGACACTCGCGCATGTCACGATGGGCAGTAGATCGTTTTCGAGTGGCACCGACCTCCTTCCACACGATCCGACCGGCCGTCGGCTCAGCCCGGATACGGGATGGCCAGCGGGTGTGACGCCCTCCGTACCCTTCAGACGGTGTTCAACCCGAACGACCCGCATCCCGTCCCGGTCARCACGGACAACGTGTTCGGCGTGGTGTCCCTGGCGTTCTGGTCCGTCACGATCATCGTCACGGTCACCTACGTTCTGCTGGCCATGCGCRCCGACAACGACGGCGAGGGCGGCATCATGGCCCTGATCACCCTGYTGCGCCGGTTGGGAACGGAACAGGGTGGCCGGACCGCCGCGGTACTGGCAGGGTTGGGCATCTTCGGGGCGGCGCTGTTCTTCGGCGACCCGGACACCATCAGCGGCCCGTCTGGTCCTGATCGTGTCGGTCGAGACCCTGCCGGTGCCTCGCGTGCCGGCGAACGAGCGGATCGCCCTGGACGATCTGGGCTACACCGACGACGGCATCAGCCACATCACCGCACGGTACGGCTACATGGAGACGCCACACGTGCTCGGCGCCCTCAGAACGATCGACCCGGCCATCGTCGAAGGACGGCAGCTGAACCTGGACCAGGCGTCCTACTTCCTGTCCAAAATCGAGCTTCGAAGCGGGAAGGCGCCGACCATGGCACGCTGGCGCAAACGCCTGTTCATCGCGACCTCATACACCACCGCTGACGCCGCCGAACACTTCGGCCTCCCACGCGACCGTACCGTCATCATGGGCTCACACATCGAGGTGTAGCGGCAGTGAAGAGTCATCGGAGCCCACATCGCCATCTCCCCCGCATTACCGTCTCTGTCGTTCCCGCCTCGCTGTTCGCTGATTGAGCAACAGTGGCCGGTTCCTCTACGTCGACTCATCAGGGCGGGTCGTGGACGTCTGRCTGGTGACCGACGCCGGAACCGATCGATGCCTCCGGCGGCGTCGTTGGAGACCCTTCCTGCCAGTGACAAGAGGTTCGTCTGGGTAGATACGYATGGCTGCGAGCAGTGCCTCCAGCGCTCACCAGAACCATTCATAGCCGATTTTGCATTGCCTCTTCCGGACGACGCAGGGCGGCGACCTCAGTACCAGCGTCCGATCTCCCCTCGAGACCTCCCGCAACGGCTGCACGTCAGTGCAGGTATGGCGCGGTCACTGGTATCGCAGATACGATCGCCAAGCCAAATCCACGCCGGCCGGACGGGGGCACGGGGGTCGCCCCCCGAAGAAAATTGCGGCCCGCCAGGAAGCCAACCAAAGGTTGGCGACCATGACGGGCCGGCTCGTGGAGCTGAGGGGATGGACCTTGAACCCCGATCTCGTCCGCTACCCGCGTGAATACGAAGCACCCCGCACGCACGGTGGTGCCCGGTAGCCGTTCAACTCCGTACAGCGGAGGGCCCGCCGGGGACGTCCCCGGCGGGCCCTCCGCGTCTCACGACCCGCATCTCTGGCCGCCAGCTTCGGCAAGCATCCTGCAAGCGCGTGCCCGCGATCCGGTCGCGGAGAAGGAGTGTCAGGGCCCTCACGATTATCCTGTCGCGCCTTCGGGGTGAGGGCCGACGGGTGATGCGAGTTCCTGTGGTCTCCAGAGTTCACCGAGTTCGACGAACACCGCGCCCTGTCCCGCGCCCGCGAGACCCTCGCCCTGTGTGAAGGAGAATGGCGCAACCTCGATCGCGTCCTGGACCAGATTCTCGCGCTCCGCGAGGACAGCCATACCCTCTACCGCACGGCACCCGCCACGGTGAAACGGCAACTCAACCAGGTGGTGTTTCACCGGTTCTGGATCGTCGACCGTGGCATCGCCACGGCGGATCTGCACCCGCCGCTGACCCAGCTCCTCGGAAAGGATCTTGACCAGCGGCTCGCCACCGAGACCCAGAATCTGATCAACACCCAGAGAACGCCAGAGAACTCCGGGACCCCCGACCCACGACTTCCCCCACCGGATCGACCGTCGCACTCGCCTACGGCGACACCAGACCCCATGGCGGACAAACAGATACGCCGCCCGGTACTGGCCCGGACGGCGTCTCAATGTTCCGAAAACAGAGGAACCACGATCTGGATTCGAACATGGCTGCTTTGGTGGAGCTGAGGGGATTCGAACCCCTGACCCTCACACTGCCAGTGTGATGCGCTACCAGACTGCGCCACAGCCCCATATTAAATTCAGCTGCCCGTACTCTACCGGACGAAATCTGATCCTGCTCTTCAGCCGCTTGTCGGCCGCGTCTGCAAGTATACAGGTTCCGTATCAGCTGTTGTCGGCCCGTCCTGCGTCGGCAACAGGGCCTCCGACAGTGGGTTCGGGGTTGGGCGCCTTGTTCCGACGCTGTGCCCCGGCCCGACGCTGTCGACCTTATCAGGCGCCGGGGCGGCCGTGGTGAGGGGGCCGCTGTTGTGCTCCGCAAGCCGGAAGCCGCCGTGCTCCTGCCGGAGCACGGACCACCGACAGTTGCGCAGTGGCCCGAACACCCACCAGTTCTCCGGGGGTACGCCGAGCACCCGCCCGATGAGCGCCCGCGCGGTACCGCCGTGCAGCACGAAGACGGTCAGGCCGGCGGGGTCGGCCGGTCTGCCCTCGCTCAGGATCTCCTGCAGGAGCGCGTACGCCCGCTCCGCGACCTCCTCGTAGGTCTCACCGCCGCCGCGGCGGATGTCCTCACCGCGGCGCCAGGCAGCGTCCTCGGCGGGGAACCGCACCGCCGCCTCGGCCCCGGTCAGGCCGGACCACGCACCGAGGTCGATCTCACGCAGCCGGGGGTCGGTCCGTACGGGCAGCCCGATCCGGGCGGCGGTCTGCTGACAGCGCAGCAGATCCGAGGAGACCACGAGCTCGGGGCGCAGCGCCCTGATCACCGGCCCGACCGCGTCGGCCTGCCGGGCGCCGGTCTCGTCCAGGGGCACGTCCGCCTGCCCCTGGAAGCGGCCGGCGTCGTTCCAGGACGTCTGGCCGTGGCGCCAGAGGAGCAGCCTCACCGGGTTTCTGCCGCACCGACACCGACAGCTGCGTCGGCGTCGGTGAAGGGGATGACCGGGCAGTCCTTCCAGAGCCGCTCGAGGCTGTAGTAGGTGCGCTCCTCGGCGCGCTGCACGTGCACGACGATGTCGGCGAAGTCGAGGAGGACCCAGCGGCCGTCACGTTCGCCCTCGCGGCGCAGGGGCTTCGCGCCCATGGCCCGCAGCTTCTCCTCGACCTCGTCGACGATGCCCTTCACCTGGCGCTCGTTCTCGGCCGACGCGATGACGAAGCAGTCGGTGATCGTGAGCCGCTCGCTGACGTCGAGGACGAGGATGTCCTGGCCGATCTTGTCTGCGGCGGCCTGGGCGGCGGCGAGGGCGAGCTCGGTGGCTCGCGGCGAAGCGGTCACGCTCGTGGGTCTCCAGAAGGTTCGGGGCCACGCGTCCGTCGRCTGCCCCGTCGCACGTTGGCGCCGCTGTCGGTGCCGGCACCACCCGCTCGGGGCATCCCGCAGGACGCRCCGGCCACCCGCGGATCGGGCGGCCACATCCAGCGTGACACACCGACGTGCGGATCGGCGACCATGTTTTCCGCCATCGGGTCGAATGTTCCCCCGCGCCGGACCCGCCGGGGCAGTACCGCCCGGACTATCCGGGTCCGCCCGGCTCCCGCGGGACGGGCGGGAGCGGGTCGTACAGCCCCCGCTTCACGATGTAGCGGACGACGCCGTCCGGGGTCAGATACCAGATGGGCGCGGCCCTGGCGACCCGCAGGCGGATGTCGGACGAGGAGATCGCCAATGCGGGCACCTCGAGCAGGCTGACCGCCTCGTCGGGCAGGCTGGCGTGGCGGCGCAGGTGATAGCCCGGACGGGTCACGCCGATGAAGTGGGCCAGGCCGAAGAGCTCGGTGTGGTCCCGCCAGGTGAAGATCTGCGCGAGCGCGTCGGCGCCGGTGATGAAGAACAGCTCGTCGGCGGGCCGCAGCCGGCGCAGGTGCCGCAGCGTGTCGATGGTGTAGGTCGGGCCGCTGCGTTCGATGTCGATGCGGCTGACGGTGAACCGGGGGTTCTCGGCCGTGGCGAGGAAGGTCATCAGATAGCGGTCCTCGGCGGCGGAGACCTCGCGGTCGACCTTCTGCCACGGTCGCCCGCTGGGCACGAAGACGACCTCGTCCAGGTCGAACAGCGCCGCGACCTCGCTGGCCGCGACCAGGTGCCCGTTGTGGACGGGATCGAACGTCCCACCCATCACGCCCAGTCGCACGTGGGGACCCTAACCCCCCGCAAAGGCCTCGCGCCCCCGTCACGGCACCGCCCGCGGGATGTCCTTCGTCACGCGACCCGAGGACGGGGACGACCCGGGGCCGGACTGTCACCGGGCGGCAAGGCGGCCAGCGGCCGGCTGGGCGTGCCGGCCGGGCCGAACCCTGTCGGTCACGGCACTAGGCTGACCGGGGAGCCGGACGACATCACGGACGACACCACGGACGGCATCCCGGGACACGCCGTGGGACGACATCCAGGGGGATCAGCCCATGCCGACCAGCCCGCGCGCGGGGCAGCCCGCCGCTCCCGACGAGCTCGTAGATGTGGGCGCGCTGCTCGACGCCTACCAGGACGTTCATCCCGACCCGGCCGACCCGGCACAGCTGGTCACGTTCGGGACGTCCGGCCACCGCGGCAGCGCGCTGCGCGCCTCCTTCAACGAGGACCACATCCTGGCCACAACCCAGGCGATCTGCGAGTACCGCGCGGCCGCCGGCACGACCGGCCCCCTGTTCATCGGGATGGACACCCACGCACTGTCGGCGCCCGCCCTGGCGAGCGCGCTCGAGGTGCTGGTCGCGAACGGGGTGGACGTCCGGGTGGCTCCCGCCGGTGAGGCGACGCCCACCCCGGTGATCTCGCACGCCATCCTCGGCCACAACGGCCGCGGCGCGGGGGCGAGCGCGGGCGCGGCACCGGCCCCGACGGCGGTGGCCGGCGGGGTCGCCGACGGGATCGTCGTGACGCCGTCGCACAACCCGCCGGCCGACGGTGGCTTCAAGTACAACCCACCGCACGGCGGCCCGGCGGACACCGCCGCCACGGCGGCGATCCAGAACCGGGCGAACGACCTGCTCCGGGCGGGCCTCGCCGGCGTCGCCCGCGTCCCCTACCACCAGGCGCTGACGGCGGCGACCGTGCACGACTTCGTCGGCGCCTACGTGGCGGACCTGCCGAACGTCGTCGATCTCGACGCGATCCGCGCGGCAGGCGTCCGGATCGGCGTCGACCCGCTCGGCGGCGCAAGCGTCCGCTACTGGCAGGAGATCGCCGAGCGGCACAAGCTCGACATCGAGGTGGTCAACCCCGCGGTCGACCCGACGTTCGGGTTCATGACCCTGGACTGGGACGGCCGGATCCGGATGGACCCGTCCTCGCCGTACGCGATGGCATCACTGCTGCGGCTGGCAGCCTCGTTCGACGTCGCGCTGGCGAACGACGCCGACGCCGACCGGCACGGCGTCGTCACCCCGGGCGCCGGGCTGCTCAACCCGAACCACTTCCTCGCCGCCGCGATCTCCTACCTGTTCGCGCACCGCCCGGGCTGGCCCGCCGACGCCGCCATCGGCAAGACACTGGTCAGTTCGGCGATGATCGACCGCGTCGCCGTCGGCGTCGGACGCCGGCTGCACGAGGTGCCCGTCGGTTTCAAGTGGTTCGTCGACGGGCTGCTCGACGGCTCCCTCGGCTTCGGCGGCGAGGAGAGCGCGGGCGCCTCGTTCCTGCGCCGTGACGGCGGTGTCTGGACCACCGACAAGGACGGCATCATCGCCTGCCTGCTCGCCGCCGAGATGACGGCGAGCACCGGACGCGATCCCGGGCAGCTCTACGCGGCGCTGACCGAACGCCACGGCTCCCCCGCCTACCGCCGGGTGGACGCCGCGGCGACACCGGCTCAGAAGAGAGTTCTCGCCGCGCTGACCCCGGCGGCGCTCGGCGCCACCACGCTCGCCGGAAGCCCTGTCACGGCGGCGATGACGACCGCACCGGGCAACGGCGCGCCGATCGGGGGCGTCAAGGTGGCGACGGCGGACGCCTGGTTCGCCGCCCGCCCGTCCGGCACCGAGGACGTCTACAAGATCTACGCCGAGAGCTTCCTCGGCGCCGACCATCTCACCGAGGTGCTCGGCGAGGCCCAGACGATCGTCGACGCCGCGCTGGCCCGCGGGTAGCCGGGCTCGCGCGGCGGGGGGTCACGGTGTCGGGCCGTCGGCTCCGTTCCCGCCCGACGGAGCCGGCGGTGCCCCCGATCCGGTCTCCCGCGGGTCGACGGCCGGCGCCGCGGGGCGGCGTAGCCGGCGGGCGAGGCGGACGGCCCCGTAGCCGACGCCAGCGAGCAGGCCGACGAGCACCAGCGGACCGATCAACGCGATGATCACCTCGATACCGCGGACGAACCGGTCCCAGGAGCGGCTGACGGCGTCATCCAACCCGGATGACTCGTCGTCGGGAGCGGGGCTGGAGCCGGCGTCGGCCTCCATGATCCGCACGCTGAGCGTCGCCAGATCGCTGGCGTCGGCGAGCACCATCCGCTGGCCCTCGAGCTGCTCGATCTGGATCTGCACCCCGTCGATCGCCTGCTGGACGGAGAGCGTCTCCCCCACCGTCGTCGCCTTGGCGAGCAGCCCCAGGTAGGCGGCGCGGGACGCCTCCAGCGCACGCTTGCGGGCCTCGATGTCGACGTACTCACCCGTGACATCCCGCGAGGAGGTCGTGGCAGACGAGATCTCACCCAGCTCGCCCAGCCCGGAACGGAGCCGCTCGAACGAGGCGGTCGGCACGCGGAGGTTCACGGTGGCGTACTGGTAGTCGTCATCGGTCGTGGACGAGGTGCCGCTGACCTCGCTCGACTCGACGTAGCCGTCGAGCCCGGTGACCGTCGTCGAAAGCCCCTGGACGGTCCGGTCCACCTGCCCGACCGGCACGAGCAGGGTGGTCGCGCCGTTGCGGACGATGCGTGGCTCGGCGCCCGCCGGCCGGGCCGGCTCACCGCCGGTGCCTCCCGGCTGCCCCGGAACGGTCGAGCTCTGCGCGGGGGCGTCACGGGCCACACCCGGGCTGGGCGCCGCCGCTCCCACGCCGGACGACAGGTCGGAATCCGTCTCCCGCAGGCCTCTCCCCTGGGAAGGGCCCGCGCCGGATGGGCCGGCCGAGTCCGCCTGGACCGTGATCGGAGCGGGCTCGGCCGCCCCGAAGGACGATGTGCCGATCGACCCGTCGTCCAGCTCGTCGACGACGGCACCGAGAGCCACCCCGCCGAGCAACACCGCGGCCAGGATGAGGGCGCCGACGATGATCCGCCGGCGGCGGCGCGCCGCCGGCGCCAACACCGGATCCGTCTCCCCCGCCCCGCCCGTTTCGATCGACCCGCCGGCCCGGTCCTCGCCGCCGCCGGCCCGGTCCTCGTCACCGGTGGTCCGGTCCCGGGCGGCGTCGGCGTCGGCGCGCGGGCGGGCGGCGTCCGGGCGATCCGGCGTGGTCCTCCCGGGGGACGTCGGTTCCTCGGTATCCCGGGTCGCCCCGGGGGTCGTCGTACTGGTCGCCATGCGGCACCCCTCCGTCCGAGCACCCTGGTGAACCCCACGGACGTCCCGCCGGGCCACTGGTGGATGACACGGCGGACGCACCGCGCGTCAGCCGTCGAAGGGTTGGACGCAGCCACCCGGCAAACGGTTCACTCTGGAACAGAGCGGATTTCTCAGGTGGGCAGCAGCCGCTCGATGAAGTGCTGGAGCTGCTCGACGTTGCGGCACTCGACCATCTCGTCGACGAAGTCGGCGTAGGCGCCGGTGGCGGAGTCGCCGGAGCCCCAGTAGCTGCGCGGCTCCGGGTTCAGCCAGTAGGAGTGCCGGGCCTGCGCGCACAGCCGGCGGAACACCGCGGCCGAGGTCGCCCGGTAGTTGTTCCGGGCGTCGCCGAGCACGAGCAGGGAGGTCCGCGGGCCGACGGCGTCGGGGTACCTCTCGGCGAAGACGTCGATGGCGTGGCCGTAGTCGCTGTGGCCGTCGAACCAGACCAGGTCGGCCTCGGTGGCGATGCGGGCCATCATGTCGCCCAGGTCGAGGCCGCGCAGGAAGCGGGTGACCTCGTCCGTCGTGTCGATGAAGGCGAAGGCGCGGACCTTGGAGAACTGCTCGCGCAGCGCGTGGGTGAGCATGAGGGTGAAGTGGGCGAAGGAGGACACCGATCCGGACACGTCGCACAGCACGACCAGTTCGGGCTTGTGCGGCTTGTGCGGCCGGTGCTTCGTTTCCATCGGCACGCCGCCGGTGGCCAGCGAGGCCCGCACCGTGCGGCGGAAGTCCAGCCGCCCGGACCGGCCGAGGCGGCGCCGCGCGGTCAGCCTGGTCGCGAGCCGGCGGGCCAGCGGGTAGACCTGCCGACGCAGCTCGACGAGATCACGCTGGGAGGCGCGGAGGAAGTCGACCTGGTCCGCGAGCGGCTTGACCGCGGACTTCTCGACGGCCTCGATGCCGCGCTCCTCCGCCATCCGGCGGCGCACCTCGGAGGACACCATGTCCTCGAAGGCCTTGATCCGGTCGGCGATCGTCTGGCGGGCGATCCGCTCACCGAGGCCGCCGCGCTCGTCCTCCCCGAGCATGGCCGCGAGCAGGTCGGCGATGAGCGTCTCCGGGGACATGGCCCGCAGCACCCGGTAGATGAAGTAGCTGCGCTGCCCCGGCCCGTTCTGCGCGGCACCGAAGGCGCTGACCGACCGGCGGGCCAGGTCGCGGAGCCGTTCGTCGTCACCGTCGAGCAGGGCGTCGCGGAGGATGTCGCGCATGGCGCGGCGCAGCTCCTCCAGCTCCTGCGGGGTCAGCTCGGGGGCGTCGCCGGCCGGCCCGTCGGATGCGAGCGCCGGCCCACCGACGCCGTCCGCGTCCGCCAGCGCGACACCGTCACCGATGCGCGGCGGGAAGTAGAGGTCGAACAGCGAGTCGAACGCGTTCCGGTACAGCGGTCGCTTGCACATGGTGGCGGCGAACGCGGACCGGACAGCGTTCCGGTCGGCCCACCCGACGGCGCCGACCGCGCGGACGGCGTCCACCGTCTCGGCGCTGCTCACCGGGACGTTCGCACGGCGCAGCGCGGCCGTGAACGCCACGGTGCGGTCAAGCAGGTTCATCGGGACCTCCGGTCCTGGGCCTGGGCCTGGGCTCGCCTTTCGCCTGGCCTCGGGCGGGCCGAGGCGGGGCGGGCCCGCCGGGCCCGGCTGGCTCTCGGCCCGGCAGCCGCCGGCTCCGCGCCAGCGCCGTGGGGTGGCGCCGGCAGCCGGCGCCGGTGGTTCGTGCCGTCAGTTGGCGCCGAGCTTGAGCTGGCTGATCGCGCGTGCCTGGTCACTGGCGTGCTTGAGGACCACGCCGAGGGTTGAGGTGACGGCCGCGTCGTCCATCGTGTCGAAGCCCAGCGCGAGGACCGTCTGGCCCCAGTCGATGGTCTCGGCGATCGACGGCGCCTTCTTCAGCTCCATCGCCCGCAGCGCCCGGACGATCCGTACCAGCGACTCCGCCATCTTCTCGGGGAGCTCCGGCACCCGGGACAGGACGATCTCCTTCTCCCGGGCCGCGGAGGGGTAGTCGAGATTGAGATAGAGGCAGCGGCGCTTGAGCGCCTCCGACAGCTCCCGGGTGGCGTTCGAGGTGAGGATGACGAACGGGCGGCGGGTCGCCTTCACCGTGCCCAGCTCGGGAATCGTCACCTGGAAGTCCGACAGCACCTCCAGGAGCAGGCCCTCGACCTCGACGTCGGCCTTGTCGGTCTCGTCGATGAGCAGGACGGTCGGCTCGTCACGCCGGATCGCGGTGAGCAGCGGCCGGGAGAGGAGGAACTCCTCGCTGAAGATGTCGTCGTGGGTCTGCTGCCAGGTGCCCGCGCCCGCCGGCGCGCCCCCGGCCACGCCCTTGGGACCGGTGGCGGCCTCGGGAGCCGCGCCRGCTGCCTGGATCCGCAGCAGCTGCTTCTTGTAGTTCCACTCGTAGAGGGCGCGGGCCTCGTCCARCCCCTCGTAGCACTGCAGCCGGATCAGCTCGGCACCGACCGCGCTGGTCAGTGCCTTGGCCAGTTCGGTCTTGCCGACACCGGCCGGCCCTTCGACCAGCAGCGGCTTACCGAGYCGGTCCGCGAGGAAGACCGTGGTGGCGATCGCCTCGTCGGCGAGATAACCCGTCTCCCGGAGCCGCTCCCGCACATCCGCGACATCAGCGAACGCGTATCCCTGCGACGACATGGCCACCTTCCGATCCGGTGCCTGGTAGTACTCCACCGTCCATAGTGCCAGTGGTTGGCAGCACATGACGGATTGACGAGGAATGAGGGCCTCGCGAAATGCTCCGCACCGCACCCACGGGCCACCTTTGCGCCACCGCCACCAGCATTGTCACCAGCGGAAACAGCCAGGTCACCGGCCGTCGCGCAATCCGCGAGGCACCAGCTCCGGTTCTACACCAGATGACCGTCCCCGATACCGAGCCAGGTCGTCGACGTCAGCTCGGCAAGCCCCATCGGCCCACGGGCGTGCAGCTTCTGGGTGGAAATCCCGATCTCGGCGCCCATCCCGAAACGCTCGCCGTCGGTGAAGCGCGTCGAGGCGTTCACCATCACCGCGGCGCTGTCGCAGGACGCGGTGAACCGGCGGCTCGCCGCCAGCGAACGGGTGATGATCGCCTCCGTGTGGCCGCTGCTCCAGCGCCGGATGTGCTCGGCCGCCTCGTCCAGGGAGCTGACGACCCCGACCGCCATGTCCAGCGACAGGTACTCGGTGGCCCAGTCCTCGTCGGTGACCGGCACCGCCGACGGGTCGACGGCCCGCACGGTCTCGTCGCCGTGGATGGTCACGCCCGCGTCCCGCAGCGCGGCCAGCACCCGGGGCAGGAACTCCGCGGCGACACCGGCGTGGACGAGCAGCGTCTCCGCGGAGTTGCAGACCGAGACCTTCTGGGTCTTCGCGTTCACCGTGACGGCCAGTGCGATGTCCAGGTCGGCGTCGGCGTCCACGTACACGTGGCAGTTGCCCACCCCGGTCTCGATCACCGGCACCGTCGACTCCTCGACGACCGTGCGGATCAGGCCGGCGCCGCCGCGCGGGATGAGCACGTCGACCAGCCCGCGCAGCCGCATGAGGTGCTTCACCGACTCGTGGTCGGCCCCCGGCACGAGCTGCACGGCATCCGCCGGCAGCCCGGCCGCCTCGGCGGCCTCCCGCAGAACGTCAACCAGCACCCGATTGGAGTGCAGCGCGGAGGCGCTGCCACGCAGCAGCACCGCGTTTCCGCTCTTCAGGCACAGGCCCGCCGCGTCCACCGTGACGTTGGGCCGCGCCTCGTAGATGATCCCGACGACGCCGAGCGGCACCCGCACCTGGCGCAGTTCCAGCCCGTTGGCGAGCACCCGGCCGCGGACGACCTCGCCGACCGGATCCTCGAGCGCCGCCACCTGGCGCAGCCCACCGGCCATCGCCTCGATCCGGGCCGGGGTCAGCGTCAGCCGGTCGACCAGTGCGTCGGACATCCCGCCCACCCGGGCGGCGGCGGTGTCGACCGCGTTCGCGGCGAGGATGTCGGCCGTCCGGTCGAGGAGCGCCGTGGCCATGCCGAGCAGGGCGGTGTCCTTCGCCGCCCGCGGCAGCGGCGCGAGCACACCGGCGGCCCGCCGGGCTCGCACCGCGCTGGCTCGGACGTCCTCCGCCGACGTGTTCATGACCGCAATCCCTCCGACTGTCCACGACCTCCGGCGCGGGCCCCGGGCCGGCGTCGCCGGCGCGGTCGCGCCGCGCACGACCTTCTCGAGGCTACCGGCGTCCGGTACCCGCGGGCCCGCGACCGGAGCAACTCGCCCCGTTCAGCGCCGGGTGAGCAGCAGGACGAGGTCGTCCCGATGGACGATCTCACGCTCGTAGAACGGGCCGCGCTCGGCCGCCAGGTCCATCGTCGACCGGCCGAGCATGCCCGGAAGCTCGGCCGAGTCGAACTCGACCAGGCCACGGGCCACCGGACGGCCTCGCGGATCGACCAGGTCGACCGGGTCGCCGGCGGAGAACTCCCCCTCGATCCGGGTCACGCCGGCGGGCAGCAGGGAGGCACGGCGGTCGACGACAGCGGTGACCGCGCCGTCGTCCAGGTACAGCCGCCCCTCGGGGGCGGTCGCGTAGGCGAGCCACAGCAGGCGGGACGCCCGTCGCGGACCGGTCGGGTGGAACACCGTCCCGACCTCGTCACCGGCGAGCGCCGCCGCCGCAAGCGACGCCGAGGTCACGACGGTGGGGACGCCACCCGCCGCCGCGATCCGCGCCGCGTCGATCTTCGTCGCCATGCCGCCGACGCCGACACCGGCCACACCGGTGCCGCGGGCGGTGAGCCCGTCGAGGTCGGCGTCCGACCGGACGTCCCGCAGCATCCGGGCCGGACCGAGACGCGGGTTCGACTCATAGACACCGTCGACGTCCGAGAGCAGCACGAGCAGGTCCGCGGACACCAGATGGGCCACGATCGCGGCGAGCCGGTCGTTGTCACCGAACCGGATCTCCTGGGTGGCGACCGCGTCGTTCTCGTTCACGACCGGCACCACACCCAGGGCCAGCAGCCGCTCCAGTGTCGTGCGTGCGTTGCGGTAGTGGGTCCGGCGGATCACATCGGTCTCGGTCAGCAGGACCTGGCCGACCCGGTGCCCGGCCCGGCCGAACGCCTCGGCGTAGCGGTGGACGAGCTCACTCTGCCCGACGCTCGCCGCGGCCTGCAGCGTGGCCAGGTCGCGGGGCCGCCGGGCCAGGCCGAGCGGGGCGAGCCCGGCGGCGATCGCCCCGGACGACACCAGCACCAGCCCACCTGCCCGGCTCACCACCGCGGCGACGAGTGCCTCGACCCGCGCGGTGTCCAGCCCGCCGGCGGCGCTGGTCAGCGAGGAGGAACCGACCTTGACGACGACGCGGGTCGCCTCGGTGACGAAGGACCGTGCCACGGGCTAGCCACGCTCACCCGGGCTGCCACCGGCGGCGTCGCCGCCAACAGCTGTCTCGTCCTGTCCGTCGAAGCCGTCGAAGCCGCCCACACCGTCGCGGCGCGCCGCCCGCTCCGCCCGGGTCGGTCGCCTGGACGTCCGGAACCGCTGGTCGGTGCCCCGAGGACCCATCGGGATGTCCGCCACGGCCCCGGCCCGGATGCCGGACCGGCCGGCTCCCGGCACCCCACCGGACCCGCCGACGGTCGCGACCGTCGGTAGGGGCACCGGACGGACCACGCCGTAGCCGTCCCCGTCCCCGTCGCCCTCCCCGCCGGCTCCGTTGCCGCCCGAACCGTTGCCGTTCCCGCTGCCGTGGGCCGCTTCGAGGATCAGGGCGTCACGGCCTGACAGGGTCGGCTCCCAGTCGAAGGTCACGTCGCCGATGGTGACCTCCACCCCGGGGACGGCGCCCTGGCGCGCCAGCTCCTTCTCCACCCCGAGCCGGGCGAGCCGGTCGGCCAGGTAGCCGATCGCCTCCTCGTTGGCGAAGTCGGTCTGGCGCACCCACCGCAGCGGTTTCGGCCCGCCGACGACGAACCCCTCGCCCTCCGGCCGCACCGTGAAGTCAGGTTCGTTGACCGCCCGCGGGCGCAGGACCACCCGCGGGATGCTCCGGCTCGGTGCCGCGGCCCGCAGGTTCGCGACCAGCTCGGCGAGGGCGAGCGACAGGGCGCGCACCCCCTGGTGGCTGGCCGTGCTCACCGCGTGGACGGCCAGCCCGCGGGCCAGCAGGTCCGCGGTGACCAGCTCGGCGAGCTCGGCAGCGTCCGGGACGTCGACCTTGTTCAGCACGACGAGGCGGGGCCGGTCGGACAGGTCGGTCGTGTAGGCCGCCAGCTCCGCCTCGATCACGTCGAGGTCGGTCAGCGGGTCACGGCCCGGTTCGAGCGTGGCGCAGTCCAGCACGTGCACGATCAGCGAGCAGCGCTCGATGTGCCGCAGGAACTCCAGGCCCAGCCCGCGCCCCTGGCTCGCCCCCGGGATCAGCCCTGGCACATCCGCCACCGTGTAGGGCGGATGATCGCCGGCCCGGACGACCCCCAGGTTCGGCACCAGCGTCGTGAACGGGTAGTCGGCGATCTTGGGACGGGCGGCGCTGAGCACCGAGACCAGCGACGACTTCCCCGCGCTGGGGAAGCCGACGAGGGCGACGTCGGCGACGCTCTTCAGCTCCAGGACGGCGTCCAGCTGCTCCCCCGGCTCGCCGAGCTCGGCAAAACCGGGCGCCTTGCGGCGGGTGGAGGCCAGCGACGCGTTGCCGCGCCCGCCACGGCCGCCGTGCGCGAGGACGTAGGTACTGCCCGGACCGATCAGATCGACGATCTCCTCGCCGTCCGACGAGATCACGACCGTCCCGTCCGGGACGGCGAGGACCAGGTCGTCGCCGTCGGCGCCGTGCCGGTTGGAGCCCTGGCCAGGCCGGCCGCTGCCGGCCTTCTGATGGGGATGGAAGTGGAAGTCGAGCAGGGTCGTGACCCCGTTGTCGACGCGCAGCAGCACATCGCCGCCACGCCCGCCGTTGCCGCCGTCCGGGCCGCCGAGGGGCTTGAACTTCTCCCGGTGGATCGAGCAGCAGCCATGGCCGCCATCGCCTGCAGCGGCGTGCAGAACCACCCTGTCGACGAACGTCGCCATGGTCGGCCACCTCTTTCCTGCTCGTGTCGTGCCGCGCCTACCTGGCACGCACCTGCCCGGACCCAGCCCAGCTCCCCTGCCGCCGCCGCGGTCCGCGGCGGCGGCAGGGGACACACAAGAGCGCCGCGCATGCCACCGGCCGGGATTCGGCGGTGGCTCACGCGGCGCCCAGTGAACGAACTACCAACTACATCCGACTACCAGACGGACCAGCGGCCCGCTCTGGCGCCTGACGGCGAGCGTCAGGCGCTGACCGCGACCTTCTCCGAAGACTCGGCCTGCCCGTTCTGCACCGCGACGATGTTCACGACGCGGCGACCCCGCTTGCGGCCGAACTCGACGTGGCCGGGAGCCAGGGCGAACAGAGTGTCGTCACCGCCGCGGCCGACCAGGTCGCCCGGGTGGAAGTGGGTGCCGCGCTGGCGGACGATGATCTCGCCGGCCTTGACGAGCTGGCCGCCGAACCGCTTGACGCCGAGCCGCTGCGCGTTCGAGTCGCGCCCGTTACGCGAGGAACTCGCGCCCTTCTTATGCGCCATGTCGTCAGGCCTTCCCCGTCTCGATCCCGGTCACCTTGAGGCGCGTGAACTTCTGGCGATGCCCCTGGCGCTTGTGGTAACCGGTCTTGTTCTTGAACTTGTGGATCCGGATCTTCGGACCCTTGACGACCCCGACGACCTCGGCGGTGACCTCGACGGACGCAAGTGCGTCAGCGTCGTGCGTGACCGACTCACCGTCGACCAGGAGCACCGCCGGAAGGTTCACGGCCGCGCCCGGCTCTCCGGAGAGGAGCTCGACGTCGACGACATCGCCGACGGCGACCCTGTGCTGCTTGCCGCCGCTGGCAACGACCGCGTACACCAGATCTCCCTGCTGTTGGATCTTGCATGGGCCGCGCTGGCGGCCCTTCACGTCTGCCCACGTGGTTGACGCCCGCGCCGGCCATCCGATGGAGAACCATCCTGATGACACCGCGCCGCACCTCTGCAAGCAGCCTCCGAAAGAAGCCTGGTTGCGGCATCGAGCGCGCGCCTGTCCCGTGTCCGTCCCACCTTACAGGTCATCTGCGCAAGCGTGAGAAAGGCCTGCCGCCAGCGACCGGCCCGCTCTCCCGACACGGCTCTCACGCCGGATATGGCCGGCAGTTCTCAACCAGTCCCGACAGTTCTCAACCAGTCAACGACCGGAGGACACAGATAGAACCACCGGGATGGGGACACGGGCGATAGGCAGACACCGACAGGGTCATCCTGGCTATGACCCGGACGGGCCATGGTCGGACGCGACGCGCCCGGCAAGCATGTGGGGTCCTCCTCGGCCCGGCGGGATGTCGGCGCAGGTGGGGCCGCACCACCCGAGCGGTGGCCGTGGCCAACCAGACGGCGCGTAAGGGGACGATCCGGTGAACTGGCAATACGTGACCTGGGCGGCCGGCGCGGCCACCGTCGCCGCCCTGATGGTCGCCTGTCGCCCGCTGGTCGCGACCTCCGTCGGCCGCACATCCGCCGCGGTCGGCCGTGGTGCGTCCGCACCAGGCCGTCAGGCACGTCTCCCGGCACCGTCGGCGATCAGGGTTCTCGGGGTGCTGGTCGTTCTCGTCGCCCTGGTAACCGCCGAGCTGACCTTCGACGACCTGATCAGTCCCCCTGCCTGGGCACGGGCCGGCTGGGCGCTCCTGACCGCCGCCGCGGCGATCTGGCTGGCCGCGCACGGCCGCGAGCTGACCAGGGCGACCGGCCCCGACGTCGTCGCCACCCCGGCGGGAACCGCGTCGGGACCGCCACCACAGCCGGGCTCCGGGCGGATGACCGATCCGCTCTCCGAACAGGATGATCTGGTGCAGACGCTGGTGGTCGCGTCCTACGCGCTGCAGATGGGCGACGAGCCACGCGCACGCCAGGCACTGGACGGCGCGCTGCGGCGTTCCCGTGCCACTCTCGACGAGCTGATGCGCCAGCGCGGCGGCCACGGGTTCGTCCGGGCAGCCCCGGCAGCTCCCTCGTCGGTCAGCAGGAACGTCTCCGGCCTGTCCTGACGGGGTCTGCGGCCCGTCCTGCCCGGGCGTCGCCCAATGGCAGTGCAGCGGGCAATGGCAGTGCAGCGGGGCACGGCCCGTTCGCTCGGGTGCGCAGGCCCGGCGATCACCGGCTGCGCACCCGAGCGCCTGGTCAGGGCCTCAGCTCCCGGCCACGTCGGACGGCTGGAGCGTCTCGGCCGGCTTCGACACCGGTCGGGATGCCCGCCGGCGGCGGGTCCGGGCCGGCTTCTCGGTGACGGCCGCGGGGCCCGCCCCGTTCGTCCCCGCGTGCAGGACGCTGTCCGGGTCGTCGGTGTTCGCGAAGACCGCGTTCTCCGTGCTGTCCGACGCGGGAAGCGCTGCCGACTGGCCGGCCGCGACGAGTTCCCGGGCGGCGGTCGCCACCGGGTCACTCAGGCTGCCGGCCTGCCGGGCCGCCTCGATGCCCCGCACACCCCGGACACCGGAGATGGCTGCGACCGCTTCGCCACCCGCACCAGGAGTGACACCGCCGGAGGTGCCGGCGGCACCGTCCTCGCCTGCGGCGGACTCCCCGTCCGGTGACGCCGCCTGCACGTCGCCCTCCTCGGCCACCTCCGGCACCGACGCCGCGGCGGCCAGGGACGGACCGGCGCTCTTCGCCGCCTGCCGAGCCCTGCGCCCGGTCGGGCCGGCCTGCTGGGCGGGCGGCGCGGGGGGCGGCGGCGCGCTCGCGTGCGCCCCGTCCAGATGGATCGTCACCCCGCGGCCGTTGCAGTGTGCGCACGGCTCGCTGTAGGCCTCGAGCAGCCCCTGCCCGACCCGCTTACGGGTCATCTGGACCAGGCCGAGGCTGGTGACCTCGGCGACCTGGTGCCGGGTCCGGTCCCGGCCGAGGCATTCGGTGAGCCGGCGCAGGACCAGCTCGCGGTTGCTCTCCAGCACCATGTCGATGAAGTCGATGACGATGATGCCGCCGATGTCGCGCAGCCGGAGCTGGCGGACGATCTCCTCCGCCGCCTCCAGGTTGTTCTTGGTGACCGTCTCCTCGAGGTTGCCGCCCTTGCCGGTGAACTTGCCGGTGTTGACGTCGATGACGGTCATCGCCTCGGTGCGGTCGATCACCAGCGAGCCGCCCGACGGCAACCAGACCTTGCGGTCGAGCGCCTTCGCGAGCTGCTCGTCCACCCGGTACTCGGCGAAGACGTCCCCGGTGCCGACGTAGCGGCGGACCCGGTCCCGCAGGTCGGGAGCCACCGTGTCGACGTATCCCTCGACGGTCGCGGCCTCGCCCGCGCCCTGGACCACGAGCTCGGTGAAGTCCTCGTTGAAGATGTCCCGGATGACCCGGACGACCAGGTCGGGCTCGCCGTAGAGCAGGGAGGGGGCGCTGGCCTTCTGGGCCTTGTGCTGGATGTCCTCCCACTGGGCGACGAGCCGCTCGACGTCGCGCTCCAGCTCGGCCTCGCTGGCGCCCTCGGCCGCGGTGCGCACGATCACGCCGCCGTTCTCCGGCGTGATCTTCTTCAGGATGCTCTTGAGTCGAGCCCGCTCGGTGTCCGGCAGCTTGCGGCTGATGCCGGCGTTCTGCCCGTCGGGCACGTACACCAGGTAGCGGCCGGGCAGGCTGACCTGGCTGGTCAGCCGGGCGCCCTTGTGCCCGATCGGGTCCTTGGAGACCTGTACGAGCACCGACTGGCCGGACTTGAGCACCTGCTCGATCTTGCGGGGACGCCCGTCGAGGCCCGAGGCGTCGTAGTTCACCTCGCCGGCGTAGAGGACCGCGTTGCGGCCCTTGCCGATGTCGACGAAGGCGGCCTCCATGCTCGCCAGCACGTTCTGCACCCGGCCCAGGTACACGTTGCCCGCGTAGGACGCCGAGCTCGCCCGGGTGACGAAGTGCTCGACCAGGACGCCGTCCTCCAGGACGGCGATCTGGGTCCGGTCACCGTTGTTCTTGACGATCATCCGCCGCTCGACCGACTCGCGCCGGGCGAGGAACTCGGCCTCGGTGACGATCGGAGCCCGACGGCGGCCGCTGTCCCGGCCCTCGCGTCGACGCTGCCGCTTGGCCTCCAGCCGGGTCGAGCCACTCACACCGCGGACGAGGTCGTCGTCCCGGCGGGTCTCGCGCACGTGCACGACGGTGTTCGGCGGGTCGTCGGACGTCGGCACGCTCTCGCCGGTGCCGGAACGCCGCCGACGCCGCCGCCGGCGCCGGGACCCACCAGCCCGGTCATCGTCGGTGCCGTCGTCGGCAGAGTCCTCCGCGCCGTCGTCGAGGTCGGCGCCGTCGGCGCCGTCCTCGTCGGACTCCTGGTCGTGCTCGGCCCCGGGCTCCAGGTCGGCGTCGCCGTCGTCCTCATCGGGCTCGTCGAACACCTCCCGCACCTCGACGCGCCGGGACCGCCGTCGGGCCGGCCGGGCCTCTGCCGCCTCGTGCTCCTCCGCGACGGCCTCAGGCTCCCGAGGCTCCCGGATCGGCTCCTCGGCCTCGCCGTCGTCGTCGGTGAGGTCGGTGGTCTCGTCCTCGCCCCGGGCGCGGCCTCGGCCGCGACGGCCGCGCCGCCGACGGCGGGTGCCACCCGCACCGGTGTCGTCACTGTCCGCATCCAGGTCGGCGTCGGCGCCGAAGGCACCGGCGTCGGCGGCCTCCTGCCCGGCGTCGTCGGCGTCGAACTCCGCGTTCTCGTCCGCCGCCGAGTCCTGCAGGTCGTCGACAGCAGCATCCGCCACCTGCTCATCGACGGCGGAATCGGGCGCCGGCTCGTGGCGACGAGGCCCCCACGGCTCAGGTGCCGCCGGCTCCGGCTGCTGGAACATGATCATGGCTACCGGGCGGCGGGCCGTCGGACGGGTCGCCGGAGCGGCCGCCCCTGCTTCGGTGCCGCTCGTCCAGGTCGGTGTGAACGCCCTGGTGCGCCGCCGCGCCGGGCGTTCGCTCTGCTCGTCGACGGCGGGCGCCGCACCGCTGGTCGCGGACACCTCACCAGCCGCGACAGTCGCGTCGCCGCTGGCGGTGCCGACCTTCGCCACGGACGCCGCCGGGGTCTCGTCAGCAACCGCGATCTCGTCGGCAACCGCTGGCTCATCGGCAACCGCAGTGGCCGCGGTTGCCGACCGGGCTGGCGCCCCGGTCGGGGCAGAACCTTCAGCCGCGACGGATGTCTCGGCAGCAGGACTCTTCCCGGCCTGGTCGGCCGGCATGGGATCTGCGGACGGTCCGTCCACCTGCGGCCCTGCAGCGGCGGGAGCGGTCGGCGCACTCGACTCCACCGGCTCGGCCTTGGTGGCCGACCGACGAGCACGAGTACGACGCGGCCGGGTGGCGGCGGGGGCCGCCTCGTTCTGCTCCGTAGTGTCTGCGGGCGCTGCGGAGACCTCCGCCGCCGTGACCGGATCGGCCGGAGCGGCGGTGGCACCGCCGTCGCCGTTGTCGCCGGCGGAAGCCGGGGCCGCGGCACGGGCCGGGGCGGCGTTGGCCGCCGACCGGGTAGCCCGGCGCCGGGGAGCGGCCGGCTTCTCCGGCGCCACCACCGCCGCGGGCGAGGTCTCGCCGATCGGTGACGCGTCCGCGGGCGGAGCGGCATCAGCGGCCGGTGGAGCATCGGGTGTGGAGGGAGCGGGCGCGGCAGCCGGCTCCGGCCCGGCCGCACTGACGGCTCGGGACACCCGTCGCGGCCGGGCGGCGGTACGCCGTGCCGGCCGAGTGGGTGTCGACGCGCTGTCGGTCGCCGGATCGGCACCGTCGGCGCCCGGCGCCGCGGGCGCGTCGGTGGAGGGCGGTGTGCCGGTGGATGCCGTTACCGGCGCCGGACTCGGCGCCTTCTCTGCTCCGCTCTGAGGGCCGGCCTCGGTCTCCGCCGGATCGGGCGGCGGCCCGGAGGCCCCGGGGGGCGGCCCGGCCGGCCTTCCGGCGGCACGGCGACGACGGGGGGACCGCACGGCCGAGGTTTCCGGCGCGGTCTGCTGCTCTTCGGTGGTCTGGTCTTCGTCGGGCACGGGTTATGAAGCCTCTCGGGCTCCCGGGCGCGCTGCGTCAGCAGTCGCGACCGCTCAGAAGCCACTGTCTCGGTCCGGCGGTTTGYGCCGCCGGCAATCCTGCGACGCCCTCGTCACGCTTCGAGTCGACCTACCGGCCGGGCAGCCTCATCGCGGTCCGGCGCCAGCGGGTCCGCCAGCGTTCCGTCCTCGCGCAGCCGGCCCTGTTCGAGTCGTGTTGGCTCGGGCGGCACCGGCACACTGAGGACGGCGACCGCGGAAAGGGCGGTCAGCACGTCGTCGGGTCGAACGGCGGGCGTCGTGTGCCGTACGACCACGTCCAGTATCGCACAGGTGTCGTTCTCTGCACGGCAAACGGCCCAGACCACAGCCCCGCGTACATCAACACCACGCTTGCCGTCCTTCGTGACCCGCTCTACCACAAGGGATTCCCGGGCCAACAGGACTGCGATGGCGGCATCCAGATCCGCTGTCACCACCCCTGGCAGGCGCAGCTGCCAGCGGGACGCGTCGATCCGGTCGGGCAACGAACGGCCACCGGCGGGCACGCAGTCGAGGACGTCGAGCCCGGGCGGGAGAGCGGCGTCCAGCGCCTGGCGCACCTGCCCCGGGTCCACCGGGGCGGAGAAGGCGATCTCGACGTACTCGGCCTCGCTGGCGGCACCCGTGGGCGCCGCGCCGACCCAGGACAGCCGCGGGTGTGGACTGAAACCGGCGGAGAGGGCCACGGGCAGGCGGGCCCGGCGCAGGCCGCGTTCGAAGGTCCGGGCGATGTCCCGGTGGGAGAGGAAGCGCAGTCGTCCCCGCTTGCCGAACCGCAGGCGCATCCGGGCGACGACCGGCGGCGGGGGCGGCCCCTCAGGTTGACGAGGCACGTGCCGACACCAGGTCCGGGTCAGGGGCGACACCGCTGCCGACGGCGGCGTCATGTCCGACGGCGGCGTCAGGACCCGCGGCGGCGCCCGGGTCTGCGGGCAGGCCCTGGCCGGAGGGGGCGCCCAGGGCCGGGGTGACGCCGACGGAGATCACGGGGAGCAGCGAGCGGCCCGTGGGGCCGATCTGGTTCTCGGTGCCGAATGTCGGGCAGACACCGCAGTCGTAGCAGGGGGTCCAGCGGCAGTCGTCCAGCTCCGTCCCGCGCAGCGCCTCCTGCCAGTCGGCCCACAGCCAGTCACGGTCCAGCCCGGCGTCGAGATGGTCCCAGGGCAGGACCTCGCGCTCGTCCCGCTCACGGGTGGTGAACCAGTCGAGTGAGACGCCGAGCGGGGTCAGCTCCGCCGCGCAGGCCGACTCCCAGCGCTCGAACGAGAAGTGCTCGCTCCAGCCGTCGAAACGACCGCCGTCGCGCCACACCCGCTCGATCACCCGGCCGACCCGGCGGTCACCGCGGGCCAGCAGGCCCTCGATGATGCCAGGACGCCCGTCGTGGTACCGGAACCCCACCGCCCTGCCGACCTCCCGGTCAGCGCGCACGGTGTCACGGAGCAGCTTCAGTCGGTGGTCGGTCACCTCGTGGGAGGCCTGCCCGGCCCACTGGAACGGCGTGTGTGCCTTGGGGACGAACCCGCCGATGGACACGGTGCAGCGAATGTCGCGGTGCCCGCTGGCCCGCCGGCCGGCCCGGATGACCTCACGGGCGAGGTCGGCGATCTCCAGAACGTCCTCGTCGGTCTCGGTGGGCAGGCCACACATGAAGTACAGCTTCACCTGCCGCCAGCCGTTGCCGTAGGCGGTGCTGACGGTGCGCACCAGATCCTCGGCACTGACCGTCTTGTTGATGACCTTGCGCAGCCGCTCGGAACCGCCCTCGGGCGCGAAGGTGAGGCCGCTGCGCCGCCCGTTGCGGGAGAACTCGTTGGCCAGGGTGACGTTGAAGGCGTCGACCCGCGTCGAGGGCAGGCTCAGCGAGGTGTTCGTGCCCTCGTAGCGGTCGGCGAGCTCCTTGGCGATCTCGCCTATCTCGCTGTGGTCCGCGCTGGAGAGGGAGAGCAGCCCGACCTCGGAGAAACCCGTGGCGGTGAGGCCCGCGTCGACCATCGCGCCGACCGTCTCGATGCTGCGCTCCCGGACCGGCCGGGTGATCATTCCGGCCTGGCAGAACCGGCAGCCACGGGTGCAGCCACGGAAGATCTCCACGCTCATCCGCTCGTGCACGGTCTCCGCCAGCGGGACCAGCGGTGCCTTCGGGTACGGCCACGAGTCGAGGTCGGTCAGCGTGTGCTTGGCGGGGCGGGCGGGGATGTCGTCCCGGTTCGGGGTGACGACCTGGATCCGGCCGTCCGGCCGGTAGCTCACGTCGAAGAAGCCCGGCACGTAGACGATCCCGAGGCGCGCGAGGCGGTGCAGCAGCTCGGTTCGCCCGCCGGGCGAACCGGCTGCCTTCCACACGCGCGTGATCTCGGTGATGCGCAGGACCGCCTGCTCGCCGTCACCGAGGACGACCGCGTCGACGAAGTCGGCGATCGGCTCGGGATTGAAGGCGGCGTGCCCCCCGGCGATGACCAGCGGTCCGTCGGTGCGGTCGGCGGCGTGCAGGGGAAGACCGGCGAGGTCCAGGGCCGAGAGCAGGTTCGTGTAGCCGAGCTCGGTGGAGAAGCTGATGCCGAACAGGTCGAAGTCACCGACGGCGCGATGGGCATCCACCGTGAACTGCGGGATGCCGTGCTCGCGCATGAGCGCCTCGAGGTCCGGCCAGATCGAGTAGGCGCGCTCGGCGAGAACGTCYGGCTGCTCGTTCAGGATCTCGTAGAGGATCTGGACGCCCTGGTTCGGCAGRCCGACCTCGTACGCGTCGGGGTACATCAGGCACCAGCGGACCGTGGCGCCGTCCCAGGGTTTGACGACCGAGTTCCCCTCGCCGCCCACGTACTGGACCGGCTTCCGGACCCGTGGGAGCAGTGGCTCCAGGAGAGGAAACAGCGACTGTCCGGACATGCCCGCGAGCCTACGGCACCCGGCAGGTGACCGACCCTGCCTGCTCACGCGACCCTCCCGTCAAAGCGCGTAGGGATCGGAGCGCGAACGCAGCCGGACGTTCTGCAGCAGCCCCACCGCGATCATGTTCGCGAACATCGAGGAGCCGCCGTAGGACAGGAAGGTCAGCGGCAGCCCGGTCACCGGCATGACGCCCAGGCACATCCCGATGTTGACGAAGATCTGGAACGTGAACCAGCAGACCACGCCGGTGGCGATCAGCGCGCCGAAGGAGTCCTGGGAGTTGAAGCCGATGGTGAGCGCGCGCCAGAGCACCACGCCGAGCAGGACGATCACCCCACCGGCGCCGAGATAGCCCAGTTCCTCCCCCGCGACGCTGAAGACGAAGTCGGTCTGCTGCTCGGGTACGAACTGGCCCTGGGTCTGCTGGCCCTCGAACAGGCCCCGGCCGGTGACGCCGCCGTTGGYGATCGCGGTCATCGCCTGGTCGACGTTGTAGCCGGTCGAGGAGGACTCCTTGTTCTCCGAGACGAACGAGGTGAGCCGGGCCTCCTGGTAGGGCTTCAGCAGGTGGAACTGCAGAATCGCGCCGCCGAACAGCACCCCGCACAGGACCAGCCCGAGAACCCACCGGCGCGGAGCGCCGCTCACCCCGAGCATCCCGAGGGTGACGAAGACCAGCACCATGACCGTGCCGAAGTCGGGCTGGAGCATGATCAGCCCCATCGGGACGACGGCGAGACCCAGCACGAGCAGGACATCGCCGTGGCCCGGCGCACCCCGCCGGATACCGGTATGGCGGTCCTCGTGCTTCTCCCCCAGGATCATGGCTGCGCCGACGACGAGCGCGACCTTCGCGAACTCCGAGGGCTGCAGCTGGAACCCGGCGGGCAGGACGATCCAGGAGTGCGCGCCGTTGACGGTGGTGCCGACGAGGAGCACGGCCACCAGCCCGACCAGCGAACCCAGGTAGACGAAGGGTGCGTAGGCCCGCAGGATCCGGTAGTCCACCAGGGTGGCGGCGGCACCGAGCAGCAGGCCGATCACGAGGTTCAGCAGGTGCCGCTTCAGGAACGTCTGCGGGTCGCCTCCCGACTCCTCCAGCCGCTGCCGGGTGGCCGACCAGACGAGCAGGGCACCGATCAGGGCCAGCGCGATCACGCTGGTCTGCAGGACCCAGTCAAGCCGGCGCAGCGGCGAGTGCCGGCCGGAGGCTCGGTCCCGAAGCTGGCCGATCCGCCCTCGGACAAGAACCGGGGACGACCGCAGCGCGGTAGGACCGGGGTCCTGCGTCATCGTCCCTCCCCTGTCACACAGTCGGCGTGGGGCCCTGGGGCCCTGGAGTTCAGCGGTTCAGCGGTTCAGCGGTTCAGCGGTTCAGCGGTTCAGCGGTTCAGCGAGCAGAGTTCAGCGGCTCAGGGAACGGAGCCGCCCCGGAGGGCGGTGGTCTCGTGGTCTCAGGGCGGAGACCGGCCGCGGTCGTCGGGTGGGGGCTCCCGGGCGGCGGGGCGCGACCCGTCGGCATCCTGAAACGGCGCCGCTCCGTGCCCGCCGCCCGCGACGGTGGCCACGGTGCTGGGCGCCGCAGGTGTGAGCACGGTGGGCTGCACCGCTCCGGTGACCGTCGTCGTGCCCGCCGTGGTCGCCCCGGGCGTGGGCTCCGCCGGGGCGGAGGCACCGCTTACTCCCGGTGCTCCGGCCTGGGGCGACGTGTCAGGGGTGTCGGAGGTGGCGGGACCGCCGGGGCCGCCGCCGAACGTTCCGTCGCGCCCCAGCTCGGGCAGGCTGGCGGGCGGCTTGCCTCCGGGCAGGGCCCCGGGCACGCCGACCCCGTAGATGGCCTGGTAGATCTCCTTCGCCACCGGCGCCGCGTACTCCGCTCCGGTACCGGATTCCGGGATGCTCACGACGACCGCGAACTGTGGGTCGTTCGCCGGGGCGAAGGACGCGAACCACGAGGTGTCGTCCTTGCCCTCGACCTCGGYAGTGCCGGTCTTGCCCGCGACGGGCACCAGGTCGCTGGGCCAGTCGGCGAACGTCCCCGTCGCCGTGCCGCCCGCTTCGGTCGTCACCCCGGTCAGGCCGCCGCGGATGTAGGCGAGGTTCTCCGGCGAGATGGGCAGGCGACCGGTGACGGTCGGCTGGATCGGCGTCTGCTTCGTCCCGTCCGGCGAGATCGTCGCCCGGGCGAGGGTGGGCTTGTAGAGGGTTCCGCCGTTGGCGATGGCTGCGTAGGCGGACGCGAGCTGCAGCGGGCTGACCGAGAGGTACTGCCCCTGGCCGATGGAGAACTGCACGGCGGCGCCGGCGTTGTACAGGTAGCCGTCCACGCAGGCCTCGGCCGCGTACTTGCGGAACCGCTCGGCCTTGACCGGGTCGGGCTCCTCCGGGTAGCCGCTCTGCGCCCGCCGGCAGTAGGAGTCCTTCAGTTCCTCCCAGATCCTGCGCGCGTCCGCGCGGTCGACCACGGCGCCCGAGGTCTCGCCGGGGAGGTCGATACCGGTGCGCTTGCCGAAGCCCATGCCCTCGGCCATGCGGACGAAGTGCTCCGCCGGCTCGGCGTAGGGACCACGGCCGTTGCGCAGCCCACCGTCGGCGACCCAGGCGTCGTAGGCGAACTTGTCGAAGATGACGTCGCAGGAGATGACCAGCGCCTGGTGCAGTGTGATGGGCCCGGCGGACGACCCGTCGAAGTTGTGGAAGACCTGGTCACCGACCTGCAGGGTCGGCGCGCAGTCGAACCTGTCATCGCCCTTCGCACCCATGTGCTCCATCGCGACCGCGGTGGAGACGACCTTGAACGTCGAGGCGGCGGCGGCGGAGCCCTGGTAGGCCCGCGACAGCAGCGGGGTGCCGTTCACCGGGTCGGACAGCGCGGCGTAGTCGGCCTGCGAGATCCCGCCGACGAACACCGAGGGGTCGTACGAGGGCAGGCTGGCGAGCGCCACGACACCGCCGGTCCGCACGTCCAGAACGACGGCGGACGCCGTCCGCGCGCCCCCGCCGAGCTTCTCGAGAGTCCGGGCCAGCGCCCCCTCGGCGGCGCGCTGGACGTCCAGGTCGAGATTGAGCACCAGGTGGTCGCCGCTGACCGGCGGGGTCGTGGACTCGGTTCCGGCGACCCGGCCGAAGCGGTCGACCTCGAGCCGCTCGACCCCGTCCGCACCGCGCAGCGCGTCGTCGTAGGTGTACTCCAGGCCGGCGACGCCGATCAGGCTGTTGAGGTGATAGCCCTTCTCGTCGCCCTGGCCGTCGAGCTGGTCCTGGGAGACGGGCGCGAGGTAGCCCAGCTCGTGTGCGGCGAGCGCGTTGTTGGGGTACTCGCGGACGGCCTGCAGGTCGGYCGACACACCGGGGAAGCGGTCGGGATGCTCGATCACCGCGAGCGCCTGGGCGGGGGTCACGTCCTTGGCGACGGGGACCGGCTGGTAGGGCGAGCCGTTCCAGCACGGGGCCTTCACGGTGGCCGAACAGAAACGAACCCGCTGTTCGAGCTCCGCCAGGGGAGCTCCGATCACGGTGGCCAGCCGGTCGAGGACGGCCCGGCCCTTGTCGTCCTGCCGGTCGATGGTCGACCGGTTCACCGAGATGACCAGCGAGGTGCGGTTGCGGACGAGGGGCTGGCCCTCGTCGTCGACGATCATGCCGCGGGTCGCCGGAGTCACCACCTCGCGGACCCGGTTCGTCTCGGCGACCTGGCGGTAGCGCTCACCGTCGAGGATCTGCAGCACCCACAGCCTGGCACCCAGCGTGACCAGTAGGGAAAGCACGAGGACCCGCAGAATGAGCAGGCGGATCCGCATCCGGTCGCTCACAGCCGGCCCCGCTCCCGGTGCAGCCTACGTGCGGCGGCGAGTGCGAGCGGGAACAGGAACGGGGTGACCAACAGCCCGTAGATGCCGGCAGCGAGGGCCCGCATGAGGGCCTGGCCGCTGGTGAGAGCGGCGTCGCCGAGCAGGGCCGTCGCCGCGGCGTTACCCAGGGTGCCGAGGGCTGCCGCGGCGCCGACCGCCGCCAGCGGCACGGCGATCGACCGCTCGGCCGCGTTCATCACCAGGCCCGTGAGGTAGCCGACCAGGCACAGAACGAGTGCCGTCTGCCCGATCACGTGGCTGGAGAGCAGATCAGCCAGCAGACCMACCGCGAACCCGAGGACGGCACCGAGCAGCGGCCCCTCGATCAGCGCGACGACCGCCAGCAGGACAAGCACCAGATCGGGCCGGCCGAGCGGGGCGCCCAGCCGGGCGACCACGGACACCTGCAGGACCACGGCGACCAGCAGCAGGACGRCTGCGGCCGCGAACGCGCGCGGGTGCAGCCGTTCCTCAGAAAACCCACTGTCCCACATGTGATCTCACCCGGCGCCCTGGGTCGCCGCACCTGTGCCGGCCTGGTTCCGCCCCTGCGATGGCTGCCCGGCTTCCTGCTGGCCGGCCTGCGGCTGCCCGCCAGCCGCACCCTGACCGGCAGGCGCGGTGCCTGCAGGTGCGGTGCCAGCCGATGGGGTCGACACGGGGGCGTCACCGGCGGGTGGCTGCGCGCCGCCGGCCGGCGGCACCTCGCGCGGCGGGAGGACACGGTCGCCCGGGTCGCCCGGCGGGCCCCCGACGACGACGCCCACCAGGTCGAGGGTGCCGATCGAGACGAAGGGGCGCACCTCGGCGGTACGCGAGAGACCGCCGACGTCGACCACCTGCGTCACCTCGCCGATCGGCACGCCCGCCACATAGTCGAGACTACCAAACGTGACCAATCGGTCACCCTTTTTTACCTGGTACGAGGAGTCATAAAGGGTGAAGGTCAGGTTCCTCGGCCCCTGCCCCCCGGCGACGGCGCCGAGGAGCTGCGTGGTTTCCAGCCGGGCGCCGATCCGGCTCGTCGGGTCACAGATCAGCTTGATCACGGCGGTCTGGTCGGTCACCGAGGTCACCGTCCCCACCAGGCCCGCGGTGTTCACCACGACCTTGTCGACGGCGAGCCCGTCCCGGCGTCCCGCGTTGATGGTGACCGTCCAGTCCATCCCGGTGACGTCGCCGACCGCGATGACCCGGGCCGGAACGATCGTGTACTGCCCCTTGTCCGCGAGCAGGCGCAGCGCGGAGAGCTCCCCGGCCAGTCGGTCGATCTCGGCGTCGTCCGCGATCGACCGGCGCAGCGTCGCGTTCTCCTCGGCGAGCCGGTCGGCGCGGTCGTGGTAGCGGTTGGGATGGGTCAGCGAGGAGACCGTCCGCCCGATGGGCCGGGTCACCGTGGTCACCGCGTTCTCCACGCCGCCGACCACCGAGTGCAGTGCGCCGCGCACCCCGGTGGCGGAATCGCCCGTCCGGTAGTCGAGTGTGATCAGCGTGAAGGCGAGGACGAGCAGGGCGGCGATGACAAGGCGTGAGCGCCTGGTGTCACGTCCCACGTCGACCCTCCATCACCGCTGCCGTCCTCCTGCCGCGCGGGCCGGCCGACGGCCGGGCCTTGCGTTGCCACGGCCCGCCGGCCACCGGGCTGCCGCGGGCCGGCGGGCACCCCCGTTCACGGAACGCCCACCGACCCGGGCACGCGGGTCAGCGCTTCGGTTCGGAGATCAGAACCTGCTGCAGGGCCTCGAACTCCTCGACGCACTTGCCCGACCCCATCGCCACCGAGTGCAGCGGGTTCTCCGCGATGTGGATCGGCATGCCGGTCTCGTGCCTCAGCCGCTCGTCCAGCCCACGCAGCAGCGCGCCGCCGCCGGTCAGGACGATGCCGCGGTCCATGATGTCGCCGGACAGCTCCGGCGGGCACCGGTCGAGGGTCACCTTGACCGCGTCGATCACCGCGTTCACCGGCTCCTCGACTGCCTTGCGGATCTCCTCGGCGGTCACCACGATCGTCTTGGGCAGCCCCGTGACGAGGTCGCGTCCGCGGATCTCCGCGCTCGGCTCGTCCGGAATCTTGTGCGCCGAGCCGATCGCCATCTTGATCTCCTCGGCGGTCCGCTCGCCGAGCATCAGCGAGTACTCCTTCTTGACGTAGGAGATGATCGCCGTGTCCAGCTCGTCACCGGCGGTGCGGATCGACTGGCTCGTGACGATGCCACCGAGCGAGATGACCGCGACCTCCGTCGTGCCGCCACCGATGTCGACGACCATGTTGCCGGTCGGCTCGTGCACGGGCAGGCCCGCCCCGATCGCCGCCGCCATCGGCTCCTCGATGATGTAGACCTTGCGCGCCCCCGCCTGGTAGCCGGCGTCCTTGACGGCCCGCTGTTCCACACCGGTGATGCCGGACGGAACRCACACCACCAGCCGGGGTTTGGCGAAGTGCCTGYGGCGGTGCACCTTCTGGATGAAGTAGCGCAGCATCCGCTCCGTCGTCTCGAAGTCGGCGATGACGCCGTCCTTCAACGGGCGGACCGCCACGACATTGCCCGGGGTGCGGCCGATCATCCTCTTCGCGTCGGTTCCGACCGCGAGGATCCCGGAGGTGGTCGTGTTGATCGCGACCACACTGGGCTCGTTGAGAACGATGCCCCTGCCACGGACGTAGACGAGCGTGTTGGCGGTACCGAGGTCGACGGCCATGTCACGACCGAGGAACGACAGCGAACTGGACATCGTCGGGTGCCGGCCTTCCCGAGGGGCGCGAGAGGGGACAAGTCCGGACGGCGCGCGCGAGCGGCACCGACCGGCTCATCCCGACCAACGCGCGAAACACGTACAGAGTTCGTCGAGCGGGCGGGACGGCCCGGATGCGCCTCGCGTGGAAACGTTCACCGCAACCGGCTGGGAAGACGGTCACGGCGACCTGTCGGGCACGCTCCGGGCAGTTGAAAGCGTAGACCGCCCCCGGCGGCGTCGCCGGGCCGACCGGGAAGCGTGTCACCCCATGCGAAGCGGGGCGCGCACGGCACGCCGGCCGGATCCGCACCGGCCGTGGACGCAAGCCCACGAGAAGGCACTCCGGTACCGATCGGGCGACCGGGCCTGGACACCGACCACCCCAGGTGGGGACGGAGCACCCGCCACCACCCGGGCGGCGGGGGTCCCACCGGCGCCGGGGCGGCGCGGCGACGCCGCCACCGGCCGTGGACTCACCCTGCGTGGCGCCGGTCCACCACCCGCATCAGGTGAGGCCGGCGGCCCGGCAGCGCGGGCGGGACTCCCGGGCGGTCAGCTCAGGCCGGGGAAGAACAGGTCGATCTCGCGCTTGGCCGACTCCGGCGAGTCCGACCCGTGGACCAGGTTCTCGCCGATCTCCAGGGCGAAGTCGCCCCGCAGCGAGCCGGGAGCGGCCTTCACCGGGTCGGTGGCGCCGATGAGGCCGCGCGCAGCCTCCGTCGCACGCGGACCCTCGGCGACCAGCGCGACCAGCGGGCCGGAGGTGATGAAGTCGACCAGCTCGCCGAAGAACGGCTTGCTGGAGTGCTCGCCGTAGTGGGTCTCGGCAACCGAGCGCTCGAGCGTGCGCAGCTGCAGTGCCACGATCTTCAGCCCCTTGCGCTCGAGGCGGCCGATGACCTCACCGACGAGGCCGCGGCTGACGCCATCGGGCTTGACCAGGATGAGGGTGCGCTCGGCGGACACGGGACTCCTTCAGACTCGTTTCGTCATCTTCGACGCGGGCGGGCGACCGGTCCCTCGCGCGGCGAGGGCGACCGGGTTGGCCCTGCGCAAACTTACAGGGTCAGCGATCGTGCCCGGTGCGCGCACTCCCCCGACCCACCCGTCGGAGTGCCCGCGGTGGCCGCACGGACGGAGCAGATCAACAGCGGAGCAGACAAGCAGCGGGGCAGGTCAACGGCGGAGCAGGTGGCGAGCCTCTCCGACGGTCACCAGCGAGCCGGTGACCAGGACACCGGTCCCGCCGAGCTCGCCCTCCTCCTCGGCGAGCCGCACGGCGGCCTCCAGCGCGTCGTCAAGCCGGGGGGCGACCTCGACCCGGTCCGGGTCGAAGACGTCCACGGCGACCGCGGCCAGGTCGTCCGCGCCCATTGCCCGTGGCGAACTGCTCTGCGTGATCACAATGCTGCTCAGGACGGGCTCCAGCGCGGCGAGGATGCCCTCCGCGTCCTTGTCACTCAGCATGCCGACGACACCGACCAGAGTGTCGAAGCCGAACGCCTCGCCGACGGCCGCGGCCAGCGCCTGGGCGCCGGCGACGTTGTGCGCACCGTCCAGCACGATGGTCGGCGAGCGCCGTACCACCTCCAGCCGCCCGGGCGAGTCGRCCTGCGCGAAACCGGCCAGGACGGCGTCGGCGTCCAGCTGGCTCTGCCCGCCGCCGAGGAACGCCTCGACCGCGGCCAGCRCCACCGCCGCGTTGTGCGCCTGGTGCACGCCGTGCAGGGGCAGGAAGACCTCCTCGTAGGTCCCGCCCAGGGCGCGCAGGGTCAGCATCTGACCGCCGACGGCCGCCCGCCGGCCCACCACCCCGAACTCGAGACCTTCGCGGGCCACGGTGGCACCGACCTCGGCGGCCCGACGCAACAGCACCTCCGCGGCCGGCAGTGCCTGCTGGGCCAGTACTACGAGTGCGTCGGGCCGGATGATCCCGGCCTTCTCCGCGGCGACGGCCTCGACGGCGGAGCCCAGCTCCGGGTGGTCCAGCGAGACGGGGGTGATCACCGAGACACCGGCGTCGACGACGTTCGTGGCATCCCAGGTACCGCCCATGCCGACCTCGATGACGCCGACGTCGACCGGCGCGTCCGCGAAGGCGGCGAAGGCCATCGCGGTGAGCAGTTCGAAGAAGGTCACCCGCTCGGGATGCCGGGTGTCGATCAGCTCGGCGTACGGAATCACGTCGTCGTAGGCCCGGGCGAACACCTCCGGACTGGCGGGGACACCGTTGATGCTGATCCGCTCGGTGACGGTCTCCAGATGCGGCGAGGTGTACCGGCCTGGCCGCAGGCCGAACGCCCGCAGCAGCGCGTCGATCATCCGAGCGGTGGACGTCTTGCCGTTGGTGCCGGTGATGTGGATCGACGGGAACGACTGCTCGGGATGGCCCAGCAGGTCGACGAGGTCCCGCATCCGTTCCAGGTCGGGAAGCATCCGGTGCGGGAACCGACCGGCGAGCGCCTTCTCCACTCGGGCGAGGCCGGCGACGTCGTCCGGCGTGCTCCCCGTGCGTGCGTCTGTCACGCAGCCGAGGTTATGGCATCAGCGGACGGGCCCCGCGGTGGCGATCGCCGCGGGGCCCGAACCGGTCCAGATCGTGCGGCCACCGTGCCGGCCGCGGGCGTCAGGCCGACTTCTCCTGGCGCGGTGTGCGCTTGGAGGCGGCRACGTCCCGAGGCACCAACGTGGGGTTGACGTGCTCCAGCACGACCTCGCGGGTGATCACCGCACGGGCGACGTCCTTGCGGCTCGGGATGTCGTACATCACCGAGAGCAGGACCTCCTCCATGATCGCCCGCAGGCCGCGGGCTCCCGTCCCGCGCAGGATCGCCTGGTCGGCGATGGCCTCGAGGGCGTCGGTGGTGAAGTCGAGGTCGACACCGTCCAGCTCGAACAGCCGCTTGTACTGGCGGACCAGTGCGTTCTTCGGCTCGGTGAGGATCCGGATCAGCGCCTCGCGGTCCAGGTTGGACACGCTGGTGATGATCGGCAGACGGCCGATGAACTCCGGGATCATCCCGTACTTGAGCAGGTCCTCCGGCATGATGTCGCCGAAGACGTTCGAGGAGTCCGGGTCGTCCTTGCCGTGCAGCACGGCGCGGAAGCCGAGCGACTTCTTCCCGATGCGGGATTCGATGATGCGGTCGAGCCCGGCAAACGCCCCGCCCACGATGAACAGCACGTTCGTCGTGTCGATCTGGATGAACTCCTGATGCGGGTGTTTCCGACCGCCCTGCGGCGGCACGCTCGCGGTGGTTCCCTCGAGAATCTTCAGCAGCGCCTGCTGCACGCCCTCACCCGAGACGTCCCGGGTGATGCTGGGGTTCTCCGACTTTCGGGCGATCTTGTCGACCTCGTCGATGTAGATGATGCCCGTCTCGGCCTTTTTGACGTCATAGTCGGCGGCTTGGATGAGTTTGAGAAGAATGTTCTCGACATCCTCGCCGACATAGCCGGCCTCGGTGAGAGCCGTGGCGTCGGCGATGGCGAACGGGACGTTCAGCATCCGGGCCAGGGTCTGGGCGAGGAGGGTCTTGCCGCATCCGGTCGGACCGAGCAGGAGAATGTTGCTCTTGGCGAGCTCGACCTCGCTCTTCGCAGCGTCACTGCCGGACGCGCCGCCCGCCTGCACCCGCTTGTAGTGGTTGTAGACGGCCACCGACAGCGTCTTCTTCGCCGTCTCCTGGCCGACCACGTACCCGTCGAGGAACTCGTAGATCTCCCGGGGCTTGGGGAGTTCCTCCCACTTCAGCTCCGAGGACTCGGAGAGCTCCTCCTCGATGATCTCGTTGCAGAGATCGATGCACTCATCGCAGATGTAGACGCCTGGGCCGGCGATCAGCTTCTTCACCTGCTTCTGCGACTTACCGCAGAAGGAGCACTTGAGCAGGTCACCGCCATCACCGATGCGTGCCACCGAGGACTCAGTCCCTTCGTCCAGACGATGGTGTCGCCTGCGTGTCGGGGGCGGTGCACACCGCCCGGTCGTCGCGTGTCTGCCTCTATCCATCCCCGTGGGGACGGTACCCCGCGGGGGCGTCCGGTGAGAGCCCAATCGATGGGCTCATACCGGTCAGCCTACGGTCATCAGGCCCGTCCCCGCTCGTCCACACAGCCCGTTCAGCGCTACAGCCGGCTCGGGTGTCCGATATGAGAGGTGGTGATGCCAGCCCGTCGCATCCGACCCGCCACCGATGAGCCTGACGGGCCCGCTGACAGGCACCCGGAGACCACAGCCTGGCCTGTCCGCAGCCCGTCGACCGGGCTCGCCAGGCCRGTCCGGGCACCCGCGTCGGGGCATCCGGACCCACCGGGCTCCRGGGTTTCCGCCAGCAGCTCCCGAGGTGCTCTCGCCGAGATCCGGCCGCAGCCGCTCCGCTGCCCGGAAGGTGCCAGGCTCGATCAGCGCGAGGCGGCGAGCCGCGAGGACTTCCGAGTCTTGATCACCTCGTCGATGATGCCGTACTCCTTGGCCTCGTCGGAGCTGAGGATCTTGTCGCGCTCGATGTCCTTACGGACGTCCTCCTCGTTGCGGCCGGTGTGCTCGGCGAGCATCCGCTCCAGCAGCGTGCKCATCCGCAGGATCTCGCGCGCCTGGATCTCGATGTCGCTCGACTGGCCCTCACCCTGCGCCGACGGCTGGTGGATGAGGATCCGGCTGTTCTGCAGCGCGAACCGCTTGCCGGGTGTGCCCGCCGCCAGCAGCACCRCTGCCGCGGACGCCGCCTGGCCCATGCAGATCGTCTGGATGTCGGGCCGCACGAACTGCATCGTGTCGTAGATGGCGGTCAGCGAGGTGAACGATCCACCCGGCGAGTTGATGTAGATCGAGATGTCGCGGTCCGGGTCCTCGGACTCCAGGAACAGCAGCTGCGCCATCACGTCGTTCGCGGACGTGTCGTCGATCGGCGCGCCGAGGAAGACGATCCGCTCCTTGAGCAGCTTCGAGTACGGGTCCATCCCGTACTCACCGCGGGACGTCTTCTCGATGATGTTGGGGAGGACGTAACGGCTCTGCGTTCCGTAGTAGCCCTGTGATCCGTACATGGTGACTGCCTCCGAGGAGAGCGGGTGACGAGGGTCGGGACGGCTCGCGGCCGCGGCGGACGTCAGCTCACCGGGCCTTCGCTGGGAACCTGGCGAGCCCGCTGGACGACGTGGTCCACGAAGCCGTAGTCCTTCGCTTCCTCCGCGGTGAACCAGCGGTCGCGGTCGGAGTCGYGCTCGATCTGCTCGACGGGCTGACCGGTGTGGAACGCGATGCGCTCCTGCATCATCCGCTTCGTGTAGAGCATCTGCTCGGCCTGGATCGCGATATCGGAGGCCGTGCCGCCGATGCCGCCGGAGGGCTGGTGCATCATGATCCGCGCGTGCGGCAGCGAGTAGCGCTTGCCCGGCGCGCCCGCGCAGAGCAGGAACTGCCCCATCGACGCGGCCAGGCCGAGGGACACCGTGGCGACGTCGTTCTCGACGTACTGCATCGTGTCGTAGATCGCCATACCGGCACTGACCGAGCCACCGGGCGAGTTGATGTACAGGAAGATGTCCCGGTTGGGGTCCTCGGCGTTGWGCAGCAGCAGCTGCGCGCAGATCGCGTTCGCGATCGAGTCCTCCACCACCGAGCCCAGGAAGATGATCCGCTCACGGAGCAGACGGTTGAACACCTGCTCGTCGAAGCCGGGGCCGCTCTGTCCGGGAGAACGGAGACTCGGGCCCGGGACAGCCAGGCGAGGGGCGGCGATGTCACTCACGGTCGGATCCTCGGCTTCCTTTGGCGGCATCTGATTGACCGGCTCGACACTATCTGTGACCCGAGCCGGTTCCGGTGCTTCTCCTTCGATGTTCGCGCTGGGCGTGAGGCTGGGCCAGTCCGGCATCGGCGCCCGGCCGGTCCCGGTCCGGGACGCACCTCGTCCGCGCCGGGCCGACAGCGTGCCTCCCGGTGTCCACCTGTGGCCCCCGGACACGCGGACGGCCTCCGGAGCCAGGCCGACAGAGCCAGACTCCGGAGGCCGTCAGACGACATCCGCACGCCCGGCACCTGCCGGGCCACACACCACTACTTCGCGTCGGACCCCGGCGCGGCATCCGCCGCCGACGTGTCCTCCGCAGCAGCCGACTCCGCCACCACCTCGGTCGCGTCGTCGCCCTCCGGCACCGCCGCGGAGCCACCGATCGCCAGCTCCTCGGCGTCCAGCTCGTCCGAGATGTCCTCGACGTCATCCTCGGCGTCAGCCGCCGGACGGCGCGGCAGGTTCAGCTCCACCGGGTTGCCCTCAGAATCCGCGACCTTCGCGTTCTCCAACAGCAGGAAGAGCGCCTTCGTCCGGAGCACATCCGCCATCAGCGCCGTCAGGCCCTCGCCCTGCGCCAACTGCTGGGCGTACTGGTCCGGCTGCACACCGGCCCGCTGCGCCCGCATCAGGATCTGCTCCATCAGCTCGCCCTGATCCAGCCCGATCGACTCGGCGTCGATCACCGCGTCCAGGATGAACTGCGAACGGATGGCCTTGTCCGCGGACTTCCGGACCTCGGCGTCGAACTCCTCCTCCGACTGGCCGAGGGTCTCCAGGTACGTGGCCCGATCCGTACCGATGTGCTCCAGCTCGTGCCCCAGCCGGTGCTCCCGCGCCTCCAGCTCACCCGCCAGCACCGACTCCGGCACCGGCACCTCGACGAGCTCCACCAGCTTGTCCAACAGCTTGTCGCGGGCCTCGCCGAGCTGCTCGGCCTTCCGGCTCGTCTCCAGCCGCCCCCGGACGTCGGTCCGCAGCTCCTCCAGCGTGTCGAACTCGCTCGCCGTGGTCGCGAAGTCGTCGTCGAGCGCCGGGAGCTCCTTCTCCTTCACCCCACGGACGACAGCCGTCACCTGTGCCGTCCGCCCGGCGTACTCGCCGGCCATCAGCTCGGTGTCGAACGTGCGCTCGTCGCCCTCCGTGGCGCCGGTGATCGCCTCGTCGATGCCGTCGATCAGGTTGCCGCTACCCACCTCGTAGGACATCCCGGTCGCGGTCGCGTCCTCGATCGCCTCACCGTCGACCGACGCCGACAGGTCCAGCGAGACGAAGTCGCCCTCCTGCACCGGACGCTCCACCGGCTTCAGCACGGCGAAACGGTCACGCAGCGTGCCGAGGTACTCGTCGACCTTCTCGTCCGACACGACCGCCGGCTCGACGACCAGCTCCAGATCACCGAACTCCGGCAGCGTCACCTGCGGACGGACATCCACCTCGGCGGTGAACACGAGCTGCGACCCGTCGGCGAACTCGGTGATGTCCACCTCCGGTCGCGACAGGACATCCACCTCCTCGGCCTGCACAGCCTCCGAGTAGAACTGCGGCAGCGCCTCCTGGATCGCCTCGTCGAGGATCACGCCCCGCCCCAGGCGCTGGTCAAGGATGCGCGGTGGCACCTTGCCCGGGCGGAAACCGCTGACGCGCACCTGGCGCGCCAGCTTGCGGTAGGTGGCATCGACGGACGGCTTGAGCTCGTCGAAGGGCACCTCGACAGTGAGCTTGACCCGGGTCGGACTGAGGGTCTCCTTGGTGGCCTTCACGGCGCGGCGGTCTCCTGGTACGACGTTGGACGGGGTGACGCGCCGAGAGTATCGGTCGGGGCGGGGAGACTCGAACTCCCGATCTCCTGCACCCAAAGCAGGCGCGCTGGCCACTACGCTACGCCCCGAGGCGTTGCATCCACATCCTACGGGGTAAGCTCGTCCCGATCACCAACGCGGGTGTAGCTCAATGGCAGAGCCCCAGCCTTCCAAGCTGACCATGCGGGTTCGATTCCCGTCACCCGCTCGCGGCGGGATTCGTGTGCCCAACGGGGTTGGGCGGTGGCCCGTTATGTCGTTGGGGGGCGGTGCCCCCCATGCCCCCCCGGGCCGCCGGCGTGGTTGTGGGGCCGGGGTGGCTGGTGGGGTGCGGGTTGTGGGTGGAGGTGGGTCCGAGGTTCCGACCGGCCGGGGGTGTTGGTGGGGTGTGGTGGGCGCGTTCGGCTTGTTGGGGATTCGCGGGTGGTCGCGATCGGTGGGATGTATCTGTTGTGGTTCGGCTGGRTCGGTAGGGGGTTGAGGGCGGCCAGCAACTGGTAGGCGGGGTTGTGATGTGCGGGCTTCGGGTAGCCGAGAGGCGGGCCCGGGGCCCGTTTTGCGTGTGCGTGGAGGGGTGAACACGAGGGCGGGAGAGGCTTGATTTGTGGTCTTGTTGTGAGCCGCCTGGGGGTGGCTGGGTCAGCAGGTGCGGGGGGTGGGGAGGGTGGCGCCTCGAGGTAGCACGGTGCCGGTGGCGGTGCGGGTTGTGACGGGAAGGCGGCCGGTGGGGGTGGTGGCACCGGTGAGGACTGCGGCCAGGGCTTTCATGGATGCGGGGTCGCGGGAGTAGGTCGCCAGCCAGGCCCCGGCGCCGGGGGGTGGGCGGTACGGGGTGCCGGTCGACACGACGATGGTGCGGCGGTCGGTGGTGGGGGGTGGGGAGTTCCCGGCCAGGACGACGCGGACGGGGGTGGTGGTGGAGCCGGGGGCGGCGGGGGCACGGGGGGTGGTCGCGACGGCGCCCGAGGGCACCTGGGTGGCGGGGATGCCGCGCTCGCCGAGGGCGGCCACGAGCAGGCGGGCGGCGGCGGACGGGCCGGACACCTCGACGGGTGTGGCGGCACCGGTGGCGCCGGTCCCGCCGGGAGCACTGGTCGTCGCGGCGCCGCCGCCGGCGCGGGGKGGGTTTCGACGGAGGGGCAGCAGGTCGCAGGCCGGCTGGTCGAGCAGGGTGATCGCCCGGGCGGCGATCGCCTCGGCAGCGGCGGTGCGAGCCTGYGGGGTGCCGGGGGCGGTGGGGGTGCTGTGGGCCAGCCGCCACTTGAGGCGTAGCAGGCGGCGTACGGAGGCGTCGACGCGGTCGGGGGTGACCGCGCCGGAGCGCACGGCGGAGACCACGGCGTCGCGGGCCTGGACGACGTCCGGCGGCATCAACAGCATGTCCACGCCGGCCTGGACGGCCCGCACGGCCGCCCTGCCCGGAGAGTTGTGGTCGGTGATCGCGGCCATGTTGAGCGCGTCGGTGATGATGATGCCGTCGTAACCGAGATCGTGACGGAGCAGGCCGTCGACCACCGCTCGGGACAGCGGCGCGGGGGCATCACGGTCGAGCGCGGGGACGTTCAGGTGGCCGACCATGACCATGGGGGTGTCGGCGGCGATCGCGGCGCGGAAGGGCGGCAGGTCGACGGCGTCCAGGGCCGCGCGGTCGCGGGTGATCGTCGGCAGCGCGACATGGCTGTCCACCGACGTGGCGCCGTGGCCGGGGAAGTGCTTCGCGGCCGCCGCCACGCCGGCCTGGCGGTATCCGTTGATGGCGGCTGCGGTGAACCTCCCGACGGCGCCGGGGTCGTCACCGAACGACCGTTCGCCGATCACCGGGTTCGCGGGGTCGCTGTTGACGTCCGCGTCCGGCGCGAAGTTGACGTTGATGCCGAGGGCACGCAGATCGGTGCCGGTGATACGCGCCGCCTCACGGGCGTCGTCGGGACGTCCCGTGRCGCCCTGGGCCATCTGGCTGGGCAGCAGGGTCACGCCGTCACGGACGCGCAGGACCGGGCCCTGTTCCTGGTCCGTGGCAATCAGCAGGGGCACCGCGGCCGCGGCGCGCAGGTCGGCAGACAGGCCTGTGACCTGGGCGGGGTCGACTATGTTGTCCGGCAGGGCGCCTGGGCCTGTCCCGCCTGCGTCGAAGTAGATCACCCCGCCCAGACTGTGGGCGGCGACCGCCTCGGCCGCCGTGGYGACGCCGGAGGTTCGCCGGTTGCCGGCCATCGCGGTCGGGTCCCGGTCCGATCCGGAGGTCCCGAACACGTAGCCCATGATCATCTGGCCGACGCGCTGCTCCAGTGACAACCCGGCGAGGGTGGCTTCGACCCAACGGCTCTCCTCGGGGGACGCCTCTACCGGAAGGCCCCCCGCGCCGGGGCCCGGGCCGCTCGCGGAGAGGCCACCGCGGTCGGCTGCCTGACCGGTCGGCGTTCCGCCCCCAGGGCGCTCGCGACCCGGCTGACCGGCGCCGGAGGTCTCCGGGGCCCTGGAATCCGCGCCGACCGCCGGCCCCAGGCGATCGGAGGCGACGTCATCAGAACCGCGCCCCCGATTGACCACCACGAACAGCGTGATCCCGGCCAGCACAGCTGCCACGACCACGATGACCAGGCCCGCAGGTCGTACACGCCGCACATTCCACCTCCTGTCCGCCGCCGGTAAGGATTCGGTGCGAACCGTATCCACGCCACTCATTACGTCCTCGTGGTGGGGCCTGCGCGAACTGTCGTGGTGCAGGCATACCGTGCCGGTCAGGCTGATCCCGTCGGTCTTTCGTCCAGGAGGCGTCATGACGGAAAGAACCAGCATCCGCCGCGCGTGGTTGCCGATCGCGGCCTGCGTCGGCATCGGTGCCAATGGTCTGCGGCTGCGCGCCCGGGTCCGGGCGCTGCCCGTGATCGGGCCCGCCGGGCGGCCCGTGCATCCCTCGCACCGGTTCCTGCTCGCCGAGGGCGTCCACCTTGACGAGGCGCAGCGGCGGGCGGCGAGCGCCTACGCACGGCGGGAGGGTCTCACCGTCCTGGACCTGGTGCCATCCACTATGGCGGCGCACGAGTTGCTGGATCTGGCCCGCATGGTCGATCCCGAGCCGTACCGGGCGCAGCGCCTCGCCCCGGGGCGGGGCGCCTACCACGCACTGCTGGTCGACCAGGAGGTGCTCGACCGCTCCGGCCTGGCGCTCGTCAGGCCCGACCGCGCGGAGCTCGCCGCCGCGACAGCCACGTTGAAACTGCACGCACCGGCGGCGACCGGTCTGGCGATCCTGCCGGGGCTTGCCGCCGCGCCCGCGCAGGGCACGGCGCCCGTGCAGGGCGGCAAGGCACAGGGCAGCACCACGCAGGGCAGCGCGCAGTCCGGCGAGGCGGCACCCCGGAACGGACGGGACCGGATCGCTGTCCAGTTCGCCGCCCTGCCCTGGGAGCCAGCGCTGCCGTTCCTTCCGCTCGTGCGGGATCTGGCCGTCGGTGCCGGGGCGACGGCCGCCCCGGCCTGGGCACTCGGCGCCGCGGTGCTCTCCTGGCTGCAGCCGGCGGTGGTCGGTGCGGGGCGGATCCGCGTCCCCGCGACGGAACTCCTGCGCAGCCCGCTCACCCGCCGGCAGCCGATGGCCAGCTTCCTCGCCTCGCCACTCACGGCCGCCAGCGCGCCGCGGCCGGGGCCGCCGGCCACCGATCCCGCCGCGCTGGCGGCGAAACGGCACCAGTACCGTGCCGACCTCGCCGCCGGCGTCGATCGGTTCCTGGAGGCTCCGTCCGCGGCGTGCCCCTGGTGCGGCGGCACCGACCTTTCCCTCGCCCTGGCCGGATCGGATTCCGTGCAGGCCAAGCCAGGAGTCTTCCGGTACGACCGGTGCGGCGACTGCGGCCACGTGTTCCAGAACCCGCGGCTGACCCTCGACGGGCTCGAGTTCTACTACCGCGACGTCTACTCCGGCCTCGGCGCGGCGCTGATCGAGGAGCTGTTCCGCCGCAACACCGACATCTACCTGACCCGGGCCCGGCTCGACATCCCCGCGCCGCGGCGCTGGCTCGACGTCGGCGGCGGCTTCGGTCACTTCTGCGCAGCCGCGCGCGAGGTGTGGCCGACGACCTCCTTCGACGGCCTGGACATCGGCGAGAGCATCAACCTGGCCGGGCGCCGCGGCTGGGTCGATCACGTGCACCAGGGCCGCCTGCCGGACCTGGCCGGGGAGCTGAGCGGCCGCTACGACGTGGTCAGCATGTTCCACTACCTGGAGCACACCCGGGACCCGCGGGAGGAGCTGCACGCAGCCGCGCGCACCCTCGCGCCGGGCGGGCACCTGATCATCGAGGTACCGAACCCGCAGTGCCCTGCCGGCCGCTGGTTCGGCGCGTACTGGCCGGGCTGGTTCGTGCCCCAGCACCAGCACCTCATCCCGGCCGACAACCTGGTCCACGCTCTCGACGAGGCGGGCCTCAAGGTTCTGGACGTCTGCTTCGGCGAGGCGCACCAGGGTGGCGACGCGCCGATCGCCCTGTGGGGAGCGTGGCAGCGGGCCGCTCCGTCCCCGGCGATGCCCTGGCAGGAGGTCGCGAGCCCCGCGAGGGCTCGCGCCCGACGGGTGCTCACCGGGGCGGCCATGGGGGCGGCGATGCCGGCGGCGGTCGCCTGGGATGCCGCCAGCCGCCGCTACATGACAGGCGGCCGGCGGTCGAACGCCTACCGAGTGCTGGCCTGCCTGCGCTAGATACGTGACCGACACCAGTGCCGCGGCCCGGGCGTCGGCCGGGCGCGGTACGCGCCGTGGCGGCCTGCGCATGATCGAGCACCTCCAACGACTACCCTGAGTAACGAGCGTGACCGTAAGTAGGCGGGGCACGCCGGGCGCGCCTCGGGGGTGGCATGACCGTGGACCGGTATCAGGGCTCGGCTCCCCGCCCCCCACTCCGGCGTCGGCGGGTGCCGGGTGCGGATACGGGTGGGCCGCCCGGCATCGTCCCCGGTGGGCTGCCACCTCGCAAGCGGGCGCCGGCGCGGAGGATGGGGCCGGTCGGGGCGCTGGTGCTGGTCGGCGCCCTGCTGGGCGGTTGTGGAGGGCCGGGGGACGGCTCCGACCGTGGCCCGAGCCCTGATCCGCGACCGGGCCCGAGTGCCTCCCCTGCCGGCGTGCCCACGGGTGACGATCCGGATCTGGCGCTGCCGGCCGGCTGGAGCTGGGTCGCCTACGCGGACGTCCCTCGACTGGCGGTCTTCGGGAACCGGGGCGATGCCCAGCCAGGGTGGACCCTGGACAACCCGAACCCGCGCGGGGTCCCGCTGGTCCTCGGTGTCGAGGAACGCCAGGCCGACTGGCTGCGGATCAAGGTCCCCGTACGGCCGAACAACACCATCGGCTGGGTCCGGACGTCCGACGTCAGGATGACGACGACGCCGTTCGAGCTTCAGGTCGACCGTTCCGAGCACCGCCTGACCGTCTTCCGGGACGGTTCGGTTCTCACGAAGCTCCCGGTCGGCATCGGCACTGGCGCGACGCCGACCCCCGCTGGCACCTTCTACCTGACCGAGCTGCTGCGCCCGGCGGACCCGGGTGGCCCCTGGGGGCCGTTCGCCTACGGTCTGTCCGGCTTCTCCGATGTGATCACCGAGTTCAACGGGGCCGAGGGGATCATCGGGTTGCACGGCACCAACCGCCCGGACCTGGTCGGCTCGGACGTGAGTCTGGGATGCATCCGGCTGCGCAACGAGGATCTGCTACGCCTGGTGGACCTCCTCCCACTCGGCACGCCGGTGACAGTCGTCGGCTGACCGCCACCGCCGGCCTTACGAGTCGCCGACGTCGAAGACCCGCCGGTAGGGCAGGTCCATCAGCGCCTCGACGGCCACTCCACAGGACGCCGCAGCGAGAGCGGCCGGCAGAGCGACCAGCATCAGCCGCTTCCGCCGCTGCGGTGCGGCGAGCAGAGCCGCAACCCGCCGCGGTACCGGCCCGGGTCTCGGGCCCCGGCCGGGTGCGCCCGCCCTCAGCTTCGCCGGGCGCGCCGCCCGCATACGCCCGGGCAGCAGGGACCTGTGCCGGCGCCCGCCGCGCCCCGTCGCCGGGCGGCCCGGCGCGTCTGACACGTCCTCCGCGGCCGGTGCTGCCTGCGCGGTCGCGACGAGCGCGGCGGTGCCGACGACGTGGGCCACCGAGTGGCGGTCGCCGACGTCCTCCGCCGCCTGCTCATCCGCCCAGCGCTCGATGGCGTAGTCGACCAGGGTGACCATCGGCAGCAGGGTGGGCAGCGCGGCCGCGGCGAGCCGGGCGGCGAAGGCGAACAGGTGGTGCCGCCCGGTCAGGTGGGCACGCTCGTGTGCGAACAACGCCTGCTGCCGGCCCGCTCCGACCGCCGTGAGCATTCCCTCGGTGACCACGATGCGCCCGGGGAGACCGGGAAGCGCGAACGCGTCGGCGCGGCCATCCGGCAGCACGACGATCTCGGTGCCGCCGGGCAGCGCCGAGGCCTCCCGCCGCGCCGCGTGCACCGAGCTGCGCTGTGACCGGCCGGTCGCCAGGGCCGACAGAACCGCGACGGCACCCAGCAACAGGCACGTCCAGGAGAGCCATCGGGGCAGTGACGCGGCCGGCCAGGTCGCCGCCGTCACCGGCTCGTCCAGAATGCCCGCGATGCCGGCCACCGCCGGCATCCCGAACACGAACAGGCTCAGCGTGCCCGCCATGGCGAACAGGCCGGCAGCCGCGGTGAACCCGAGAACCGCTGCCTTGGGGGGCAGCAGGTCGACAAGTATGCGGCACGCGACCGCGCCGGCCGCCGGAGCGAGCACAAGCGAGACGAGCAGCTGGTCGACTGCCACAGGCGTCCTTACCGGTGCTGTTCGAAGTCGGGTGCCGCGCCGGTTCCCTCGCCACCGCGGCCCGGCACCACGCCACCGTCCGGCGCCGTGGGCGCGGAGGCGAGCAGGTCACGGACGAGCGCCTCGTCGGTGGGTGAGAGCGCGGCGATGAAATGGGTCAGGGCCCGCCGGTGATCAGCCTGCCCGGCGAGCAGGCGGTTCATCCGCCAGGCGACCAGCGTGGCCGGATCGCCGGGCGACGAGTAGAGATAGCCGCGGCCGTGCCTGCGCCGCGTGACCACACCCTTGGTGTGAAGCCGGGTGAGGGTCGTGACCACGGCGCTGTAGGAGAGCCGTGCCGCATCGGGCAACAGGTCACGCACCTCGCCGGGCGAGAGCTCGCCAGAACGGTGCAGTACACCCAGCACCTGCTCCTCCAGCTGCCCGGGTGGGCGTCGCCGGTGGGCCTGCTGGGTCACCGGTGGTTCCGAATCCTCATGCATCAGACTGGCCCCCCCGGGCAAATTCCGGGAAGTCGGGACGTTCCCGTCCGCGCTCCGCCTCCACGTCGAACACGATACGAGCCGATATCGCACAGTCCCGCGCATGGGCCGCACGGGACACGGAGGGTTCACACGCGACCTCCGCGCGTCGGCGGTCAGCAACCCGCTTGACCAGCCAGGACAGGTCGCAGCGGCCGCAGGTCGGCAGACCCCGCGGGGCGGCCACGGACATGGTGGAACGCGGGTGGTGTTGCGGGCGGATATGGTGCCGGCATGTCGACCTTCAGAATCAGCGAGGTCGCCGGGCTGCTCGGCGTCAGCGACGACACGGTGCGCCGGTGGGCGGATGGCGGCCGTCTTCCCACCGTGCGCGACGGCGCTGGGCGGCAGGCCGTCGAAGGAGCCGTACTGGCGCAGTTCGCCATCGACATGGCAGGCGAGCTGCCGCTGAGTTCTCCCGCCATCGTCGGCGCCTCGGCCCGCAACCGGTTCCCCGGCATCGTCACCAGGGTGCGCCGTGACGATGTCATGGCCCAGGTCGAGATCCAGTCCGGCCGGCACCGGGTGGTCTCACTGATGAGCCGGGAGGCCGCCGACGAGCTTGGCCTCGAACCGGGTGTCCTCGCCGTCGGCACGGTCAAGGCGACCAACGTCGTCATCGAGCTGCCCGAACGGCACTGACCGGCACTGACCGGCACCGCCACGGCCGACCGGGCCATCGCGCCATCGGGCTGCAGCACGCGGCGGACGACCGGTTCAGACCGCGGAGGGCGCGTCGCTCTCCACGGCGCCRCCCGCGTCGATCCAGCCGCTGAGAATGTCACCGAACACGGTCGGGTCCTCTCCCCTGTTCCAGAACGCGGTCGCGCTCTGCACCACCAGCGCGCCGGCGGCCAGGTAGTCGACCACGTCACGGCCGGTCAGGACACCGCCCACCCCGACGACATCCACCTGCCCCGGCAGTAGCCGGCGCAGCTGGCGCACCTGGCCGAGGCCGATCGGTCGCAGTGCCGCCCCGCTCAGGCCGGCCAGTCCGACGTCCAGCACCGGGCGCAGCCGGTCATCGAGGACGAGCGCGTTGGGGAATGTGTTGACCGCTGTGACGAACCGCGGCCCGCCGAGGCCCCGCGAACGGCCACCGAGCACCGCCGCCAGCTCCGCCAGCGCCTCGGGGTCGGAGAACGGCGAGATCTTGACCCCGTACGGCGGAGCGGGACGTCCACGACCGCTGGCCGGAGCCGCGAGTGCGCCCTCGACGGCGGCGCAGATCGCCTCGGTCTGGCCCGGGTCGAAGCAGGCGATGCGTTTCTGCGTCCCGCCGTCCCAGACGTTCGGGCAGGCGAGGTTGAGCTCGACGAGGTCCGCACCCGCCGCGGCGGCGAGCTGGGCGAGCTGGGCATACTCGTCAGCGGCGAAGCCCGCCACGCTCACGACCAGCGGTTTGCCGTGTGCGTGCGCGGCCTCGACCATGGCGGGGAGCTGCTCGCGGTAGTAGTCCGCCCCGCGGTTCGGCAGGCCGAGCGCGTTGAGCGAGCAGCCGTCGCCCGACCAGTAGACCTCACCGCTGTTGCCGGCTCGGGCRTCCCGGGTGATGGAGCCGACCACGACGGCCGCCACCGAGCTGCGGGCAAGCGCGACCACGTCCTGCAGGGTCTTGCAGGTGCCGGCCGCGTTCATCACCGGGTGATCGAGCGCCACTCCGGCGAGCAGGAGCTGGCCGGTCACCGGTGCTCCTCCGGCCGTGGGGACCCGCCCACCGTTCGGACACTCCTGGCGCTACCACGCATCTGGCCAGCGTAACGGCCCTTCGCACCGGGCCGGAGGCGCAACGGCCAGCGCACCGCGCCAGCCTCCCGCACCGGGCCTGCCGAACGGGAGCGGGCCGCGGGACGGTACGTGCCCACGCCCGGCGGCACCGGCGCCGGGACGACGGGTGCACGCAGAACCGTGAGGCCGCCCACCGAACCTCGCGCAGCAGCGGCTTCCACGCCAGCGATGTCATCCCGGTGAAAGGCACCGTCCGCGAAACCGGCAACGTCCGTCGAAGCGACGGAAACTCCACGGACCTGGTGCCACAGCACAGGCAGCACACCCGCGACCACTGCCGCCGCGACCGCGGTGAGCAGGAACGGGAGGTGGACGTTCGCCGAGTAGAGCGCCCCGGAGGCGAGCGCGGCGACGGCCGTCGCCGCGGTCTGCGTGGTCGTGAACAGGCCCTGCGCCCGGCCCGCGCCCTGCGGACCACATTCCTGAACCAGCAGTGACTGCGCGGACGGGAAGCTGATCGCCAGCGCGATCGCCTCCGCGCAGCACACCATGACGATGAGCCAGAAGGACTCGATGAACGAGTAGCTGGCTACGGTGATGCCGGTGGCGACCGTCGCGCCGGTCACCAGCCAGCGCCGGTCGCTGTGATCAGCGAGCCAGCCGGCCGGCATCGCACACACGATGTGCGGAAGGGCGAAGAGGGTGAAGCTCAGCCCGATCAGCTCCGTCGAGACATCCCGGTCGGCCAGCAGGAGGCTCCAGCAGGTCTCGTAGGTCCCGACCGCCAGTCCGTTGACCGCCGCCACAAGCAGCAGGCCGATGGCACCTGGACCCACCAGGCCGCCGAGCCGGCGCGATGTCCGCCCGGACTGCGGCGCCTTCGAGGCCCGCGACGAGGAGGGCGTGCCGAGAGGCGGCGACGGCGGGCGCGCCGGCTCACCGTCATGGGCGGGTGGCGGGAGGGCCCGCGGATGGCCGTCCGGGCGGAGCAGAACGAGAGCCGGGATGGAGGCGACCGCCGCGGCCACCCCGGCGCCGAGGAAGAGCAGGTCCATCCGCTGCTCGCCGGCGAGGCCGCCCAGCAGCGGGCCGATCGCGATGCCCGCGGTCTGGCCCGTGTAGACGGCGCTGACGGCTCGTCCGGTCAGACCTGGCGGCACCGTCTCCGCGACCGCGGTGAGGACGGCGACCTCGAAGGCGCCGGCGCCGGCCCCCTGCAGCGCCCGCACCACGGCGTCGGCGTGCAACCCCGGGGAGACGATCAGGCCGACGCAGCCGACGGCGTACAGAACGAGGCCGCCCACCAGGACCGGCCGGTGTCCCCGACCTGCCGTGAGCACACCGGCGGGGTACTGGGAAAGCAGCGACCCGACGAAGAACGCCGCCATGACGATGCCGACGCTGCTGGCCGGGACGTCGCGGTCCTCCAGGTAGAGCGGGAGCAGCGGCGCGATGGCGAAGGCCCCGCTCCACTGCAGCAGGGTGGCGGCACCCAGCGCCGCGACGAGACGTCCGACAGAGCCATGTGTCAGCGAAGCCTGTCTGGGCGAGCCCCGCGCCGGAGACCCCTGTGCAGGTGCGACCTGCGTTGGCGAGTTCTGCGTCAGCGAGCCCTGCGCGGGTGAGCCCCGCGCCGTACTTCCCATCACCGTGCCGCCCCCGTTGGCGCCGTCCCGGACCGCCTGCTCAGGCATTTGGCCCGGATCTGACGGGTGTCCGGGCATCTGCCCGGTTGGTCCCCACGACTACTACCGTCCGTCCGGACGGTCGGTCAACCCGGGCCGGCCCTCGTGCCGTTGCCGACGGCCAGCGCTGTTTGCTTGGTAGGTGGGGCACAATGGCCGTCGTGCCAGTCTCGGACCCGGCCGCGACCCGACAGCGGCTGCTCGACGCGGCCTGGCGGGTGCTCGCCCGTCACGGCGACCAGCCGTTGAGCCTGGACGCCGTGGCCCGCGAGGCCACGGTCTCCAAGGGCGGGCTGCTGCACCACTTCCCCACCCGGGCCGCGCTCATCGATGCGCTCCACGACCGGTGGAACGACGGCTTCGACGCCGCGGTCACCGGCCGCGCCACGGCCGACGGCCGACCCGGCAGCCGGGCGCGCGCCTACCTCGAGGTCGGCGCCGAGGGCGCCACCGCACCCGGAGAGGCGACCGCGGAGGTCGGTTTCCTGGCTGCGCTGATCGCCGAACCCGGGCAGCTGCAGCGATTACGGGAGCGGTACGAGACGTGGCAGGAACGGCTCGTCCAGGACCGGGTCGACCCGGTCGCGGCCTCTGTCGTTCGGATGGCCGCCGACGGAATCTGGCTGGCCGACCTGCTGGGGCTGGCGCCACCAGCCGGCGACCTGCGACGCCGGATGCTCGACATGCTCCGCGCGCTCGTCACCCCGCCGGGCACCCCAGCCGCGGACCCGACCACGCCCGCCCTGCCGGCAGCGCCGGCCGCACCCGCCCTGCCGGCCACACCGACCGCGACATCGTCGCCGGGTGCGCCGGGTGCGCCGGGTGCAGCCGACAGGCAGAGCAGTCACCGGTCGCCGCCAGCGGCCCCGCTGGCCCGCGGCTGAGTCAGGACCTCACGGCTGGAGTCCTGGCGCGGGCAGGCACATGATGTCCGGGACGGATCCGCCGTCCGCGACGGGTCCGCGGGACCACGGAGGAGCCACGGATGGCGATTGTCGACACAGGCGCGGGCCCGAATCCTGGCCGGGCGGCAGCGGCCCAGCCGGCACCAACACCTCCCCTGGCCTCGGCGCCCTTCGCGGAGAAGATGGCTTTCTACCGCTCCCAGCACACCACCAGGGGTATCCGGGCGACCCACCTGTTCGGTATTCCCGGCGTGGTCTTATCCCTGCCGCTTCTCGTCGCCCGGCCGAGGGCCGGTCTGCCGCTGTTCGCGATGAGCTGGGCGCTGCAGGTCGCCGGGCACGTCGTGTTCGAGAAGAACCGGCCGGCCCTCACCCAGGGGTTCTGGACCTACCAGCTCTGTGGGCTCGCGTTCTGGTGCGAGGAGGCCGCCGAGCTCCTGCGCGGCCAGGGCCTCGGCGGCCCGGCGCGGCCCACGCCCTGACCGCCGCGCCGGCGACCCCGCTCGCGCGGCTACCCGGCGCTCACCGTCACCGCCGGGCGGGCGGCCCGGCCGACCTGGTCACCTTCGGGTCGATGCGGCGCAGCATCGCGGAGGTGAGTGCCAGCGCGGCGCCGGCGAGGAGCAGACCGATGAACACGTCGAGGATCCAGATCCCCGCGCTGTGCTCCCACAGGCCGTCCGCCGGGTCCGTCCGCAGAACCTCGTTGCCCAGTTTGGAGACCTCGTTCAGGTCGGCGGTGGATCCCAACGCAGCGAAGCCCCAGCGGGCCGGCGCGATCCACGAGATCTGCTCCATCACCGGTCGCCCGACGACGGAGACCAGCCCGCTGGAAAGCACGAGCTGCGCCATCGTCACGAGCACCAGGACGGGCATCGTCTTGTCGGCGTTGTCGACGAGCGTCGAGACCAGCAGGCCGATCATCATGGAGGCCAGGGCCGCCACGATCACCGCGACCAGACACTCCAACAGCGGCGTCCCGAGTACCGAGGCCTCGGCGGGTTCCCGCCCGACCAGCCCGATCAGGGTGAAGACCACACACTGAACCGTGGTGATGGCAGTCAGCACAATGATCTTCGAGCCGAGGTAGGCGGCGCGAGACAGGCCGATCGTCCGTTCTCGGCGGTAGATGTCCCGCTCCTTGACGATCTCGCGGACCGAGTTCGCCATGCCCATGAAGCAGGCGCACAGCACCAGGACCACGAGCACCTTCATCGCGTCCGGATTGGGTGCGTCCGGCAGCGCGTCGAGCCCGTCCGGTGCGGGGATCACCCGTGGGATGATGCCGAGCAGGAACGGGAACGCGGCGATGAGACGCAGATAGGAGCGGTCGGCCAGGACGACCCGTAGGTATCTTCGGGTCAGCGTCGCGAGCTGGGAGCTGACCGGCTGCTGGCGCACGCTGGGCAGCTCGGCGGGTGCCTTGCGCACGACCGGCGCGACGATGGCCGAGGGCACGTAGTACTCGGAGGCGCGGAACCGGGCGGCGAGTTCGGCGCCGGGGATGCGCTCCAGGTCGCGGAACACCGCGGCGAACTCGCGGAAGTCCTCCTTGCCGAAGAAGCGCAGTGCGCTGTCCGCCGGGCCGAAGTACGCGACGTGCCCGCCGGGGGCGAGCACCAGGATGTAGTCGCAGAGGTCGAGGAACAGCACGCTGTGCGTGACGACGATGACCGTGCGGCCGCCCTCGTCCGCCGACCCGGCGCCGCCTCCCTTCGCCAGCCCCTTCAGCGTCTCCATCACCGACTGGTCGTTCGCCGGGTCGAGGCCGGAGGTGGGCTCGTCGAGGAACAACAGGGATGGGCGGGTCAGCAGCTCCAGGGCCACCGACGTCCGCTTCTTCTGCCCGCCGGAGAGCCGGCTCACGGCCGTGTCCGCATGGGCGGTCAGCCCGAGCTCGCCGATGACCTCCTCGACCCGGGCCCGCCGCTCGGGGGCGGTGGTGTCCGCCGGGAAGCGCAGCTCCGCCCCGTACTCCAGCGCCTCCCGCACCGTGAGCTGGGCATGCAGCGGGTCGGCCTGCGGGACGTACCCGATGCGGCGGCGCAGCTCGTCGTACTCGGCGTAAAGGTCACGACCGGCGTAGCGGACCGAGCCGACATCCGCGGGGCGGAAGCCGGTCAGCGCGTTGAGCAGGGTCGACTTGCCGGCGCCGCTGGGGCCGACCACCCCCAGCAGCGACCGGCCGGGCAGCCGGAAGGTCATGTCGTGCATGAGCTGCTTGGGGCCGGCGAAGACGGAGACGCCCTGCACCTCGAACGCGACGTCCCCGGAGTCGAGGTACTCGACCAGCGAGTCGCCCTCGAGCTGGTAGAGGTGATGGCCGATGGCGATGACGTCACGCTGGCCGACCGGGGCGCGCCCGATCCGCTGGCCGTTGAGGAAGGTTCCGTTGGCCGAGCCGAGGTCGACGATCTCGACACCGGCCTGGCTGATCAGCAGCTCGGCGTGGTGCCGGGAGGCAAGCAGGTCGGCGACGGGAACGTCGTTGCCGCGGGACCGCCCGAGCCGGATCGTGCCGGCCCGCAGCGGGTACACCCGGCGCCGGGCGTGCACGATCGCGCTCTGCGCGGTCTGGGGCTCGATCGGCAGTGAGCCTGCGCGAGGCCCGCCCCCCGCGGTGCCGGACGGGCTCCCGCCTGGCCCGGGCCCGGGCGGCACCTGCCCCGGCACCGGGGCCGGCGGGCCGACCGGAGCGGCGGGCGCTGCCGGCGGGACCCGCCCTGCTGCCACCGCCTGCCCCCGACCGCCACCCGCGGCCGGAACCGCGCCGGGGTAGGGCGCCGGGCCCGCGGACGGTACCGGACCCGCGGGACCGGCCGGACCTTGCTGCCACGCCTGTCCTGGCTGACCGAACTGTCCTGGCTGACCGGGCGGTGGCGCCTGGGCCGGGGCGGGGGCACCGCCCGGCCACGCGGCGGCCGGCGGTGGGCCGGGCTGGGCCGGCGGGGCGGCGCCGGGGCTGACCGTCACCGCGGGGGTGAGGACCACCTCGGGACCGTCCGCCGCTCCGAGCCGGAACCGCAGCTCCGCCGAGATGGGGGTGGTGTCGCCCATCCGGCGGCCTTCCTGCCACAGGCCGTTGGCGCTGGTGTCCCGCACCTGCCAGCCGCCGGCGACCGGCTCCAGCACCAGGTGGCTGCGGGAGACCCGACCGTCGTTGACGACGATGTCCGACGTTCGGCCGCGGCCGACCACGCACGGCGCGTCGCCCGTCAGCGTCGTCTGACCCGCCGGGGTGATCACGCTCAGCGTGGTCCGGTCCACCTGCAACTCCTCTGGCCTGCCCGCTGTGTCTGCTTCCGCCTACCCGATCACAGGGATTCTCCACCGAACCGGGACTTGTCCGGAAGGCGACCGGTGAAAGGGCCACCGCGAGGGCCGTCGGGACCGGAGGCCGGGACCCGCGGTCGCGTCAGAGGCGCCGGTAGCGGGCCTCGACGAAGGAGTAGGCGCCGAACAGGACGAGGCCGACGGCGGCGCACACCAGCAGCACCTGGCCGTAGGTCTGGTCGGCGATGGTCCGCAGCGTGCCGTCGAAGCCCTTGGCCTCGTTGGGATCGAAGTCGATCGCCGCCTTGACCACGAAGACGCCGGCGAGCCCGAAGACGATCCCGCGAGCGACGTATCCCACCCGGCCGATCACACGGGCGACGCGGAGCACCGTCTGGCTCATCTCGCCGCGCTTCAGCTTCTCCTCGAACTTCGTCGTCACGCCCTTCACCAACATGCCGATGCCGACGCCGACGACAACCAGACCGACGGCGCCCACCAGCCAACGCCCGCCGGTGTGGTCCATCACCCGCGCGGTGTAGGGAGCGGGCTCGCCGGAGCCACCCGCGCCGGAATCAGAACCGCCCGAGGCGAGGAAGGCAACGGTGCTGCCGGTGATGGCCAGATAGATCACGCCCCGCAGAAACGACACCACCCGCTTCGCCGTGCGCTTCTTCTCGTCGCTTTCGTCATGGTGCCCGACCGCTCCCTCCAGCAGCCGCCACAGCGCATAGCCGGCGAAGCCGACGGCGACCAGGACCAGAAGCGCTGTGCCGAACGGCTTGTCCGCGATCTCGCGCAGCGCCCCCGGCCGGTTCGCCTGCTCGCCCGAGCTGCCGACGGCGATCTGAACGGCAATGACACCGATCAGCACGTAGACGAGCCCGCGGGCGGCGAAACCGAGCCGCGCGGTGATGTCGACCGCACGGCTGTTCCGGGTTCGGTGGGCTGCGGACTCGCCCGCGGACGCGGCCGTGTGACCCGCCCGGGCCACGCTGTTAACGGACACGTTCCCTCCTCGGCAAGGCTGTACCGGGCACAATGCCCATACAGCGCCTGCCCGCCCGGAGGGCGACAAAACGGGTGGATGTCCTGCCGTTCGGCGACCGTCACCGCAGCGCGCCGCGGCGGTCACGCCGCCGCGGCGACGATCACGACATCCGATAACGCAGGAGAACCACGTCGCCGAGCTGACGGACCTCGGCGAGACGCAGCCGGTGGGCCGCGTCGAAAGGAAAGGAACCGGGCCCCACGAATGTGGGTGCTGCCGCGTCACCGACGAAGAACGGTGCCACCACCAGGTGCAGTTCGTCGACCAGGCCGGCGGTGAGGAACGCCGTGTGGAGGGTCGTGCCGCCTTCCACGAGCAGCCGCCGCACGCCCCGGCCGTGAAGGTCCCGCAGGAGGCTCTCCACGACCGGGTCGACGAGGTCGACCAGCGTGGCAGCGGCACCAGGTACTGGTGGCGCTGGTAGCGCCGGCACCTGCGCCGGGCGGGCGCGGTAGACGATCCGTTCCGCGCCGTCCAGAAAGAAGCGCGCCGCCGGATCGAGAGCTCCCTGCCCGGTCAGGACGGCGCGCAGCGGTGTCGGCGGGCGCCCGGCTGCCAGCCGCGCGGCGCGCCGGTCCGCCGAGCGGACGGCCAGGCCGGGGTTGTCCCGCCGGACGGTCCGTGCGCCGACCAGGATCGCGTCGCAGCCGGCGCGGACCTCGTCCACGCGGTCGAGATCCGCCGGGCTGGACAGGACGAGGCGGTCCGGCGAGCAGTCGTCGATGCGCCCGTCGAGCGACATCGCACAGCTCAGCAGCACATACGGACGCCCGGCTCCGGCCGGGGCCTCAGTCGTCGCCCTGCCCGCCGTCGTCGTCACCCGCCCCCTGGTCCTCGCCGCCGGCACCGCCGCCATCGCCAGCACCGCCATCGCCGGCACCACCGCCGCTGCCGGCACCACCGCTGCCAACCGCACCCCCGCAGCGGTCGGCCACCCAGTCGGCGAGCTGCGCACGCGGGCTGAGCGCCGTCGGGTCCTCGGCGACCCGGCCGGCGAGATCCCGGATGTTCTGCTCGGGAGCGAGATCCCGGACGAGCAGCGCCACCAGGCGGGCCGAGGCGGGATTCTGCTGGATCTCACTCGGCTCGACCCTGATCTGCGAGCACAGGACGGTCCCCCCGGCGGCGCGGGTCTCCTCGGAGACCTGGTCGCAGCCGGTGAGACCGGCTGCGCCTGCCGCGAACGCCATGGCGACGGCGAATCTCGGTCTGCCGATCAGCTTGCTCCCCGGGGGAGCGGACATCCGCCTCATGCCTCCGAGGATGTCACGCACCGGTCCGTGCGGGGATTCGTCGTAGGTGAGGACTACCGTCTGACGGTGTGCGGATCGCGACCTGGAACATCAACTCGGCCAAGGCCCGGCAGGCCCGCCTGATCGAATGGCTCGACCGGGCGAGTCCTGACGTGCTCTGTCTGCAGGAGACCAAGCTGTCGGACGACGCGTTCCTGGAGCTCTTCGACGAGGACCTGTTCCGCCGCGGCTATCGGGTCGCCCATCACGGCGACGGTCGGTGGAACGGCGTGGCGATCCTGTCCCGCGCCGGGCTGGAGGATGTACAGCGTGGGCTGCCCGGTGATCCGGGCTTCCCGGAGCCCGAGCCGCGGGCGATCGCGGCGACCTGCGGGGGCATCCGGGTCTGGTCGCTGTACGTGCCCAACGGCCGCACCGTCGACGACCCGCATTACACCTACAAGCTGGCATGGCTGGCCGCGTTGCGTGAGGTGGTGCACGCACTGGCGCCGGCGGGCCCGGTGATGACACTCGGCGATTTCAACATCGCCCCGACCGACGCCGACGTGTGGGACATCGCCGCCTTCGACGGCGCGACGCACGTGACCGAGCCGGAGCGTGCCGCCCTCGGCGCGCTGCACGACGTGGGTCTGGTCGACCTGATGCGCGCGCGGTGGCCGGCGGAGACGGTCTACACCTACTGGGACTACCGCCAGCTCTGCTTCCCCAAGAACTACGGGATGCGGATCGATCTGGCCCTGGCCACGGCCGATGTCGCGACCCGCGCGCGTGCCGTCTGGGTTGACCGGGCGGCCCGCAAGGGCACCGGTACGAGCGACCACGCCCCGGTCGTGGTCGATCTGGACGAGGCACCCGACGGCGATATCGGGCCGATGGTGCCACCGCCGTCGGCCCGTGGTGCCGGGTCCCGAGGTGGTTCCTCCCGCGCAGGAAGCGGCACCCGCCGCGGCGCCGGCGCCTGACGGGCCTTTGCCGGGCTGGTGACCAGGCCGGCGGGCGGTGGGGTCCCGCCCAGGCACCGGCGGTGCCTGGGCGGGACCCCACCCGCGGGTGCTGTCGCCGGACCCGCGGGTGCGGGTCACCGGGCCGCGCCCGGCCCGCCGGGTCAGGAGGCGGCGTGCTCCCCGCTGCCGGTGGGCTCTGCGCCGTGCCGCGAAGCCCCGATCTGGGGCGCGGGGGCGGCGTCGGTCGCCGGCTCGTCCGCTGTCGCCGGCAGCGCCGTGGCCGCGGCCGCTCCGTTGACGGGGATCCGGGTGTTGCGCGGCGCCGCGGCCGCACCGGCCAGCCGCACGGTCAGCACACCGCGGTCATAGCGGGCACTGATTGCTGTCGCGTCGACGTTCTCCGGCAGCGCGAACTCACGACGGAACGATCCGTGCCACCGCTCCCGGTGGACGCGCCCGTTCACCGTCTCCTCGTGCGCTGACGCGCGCTCGCCGCGGACGACGAGAGCGCCGCGGTCGATCTCCACCGTGACGTCCTTCTCGACGTCGACCCCCGGCAGCTCCAGGTTGATCAGGACGTCGTCACCCGCCACCAGGACATCGGCGGACGGCACGACGTTCTGCGGCCGGGGCGTGGCGCGCAGCGGACGCACCGAGCGTTCCCGCGAGCCCCACGAGCGCCGGACGATCTCGTTGAACTCGCGGTCCATGCGCTCGAACGCGGCGAACGGGTCCCACAGGTAGGTGCTCATTGTCGTGTGACTCCCCTCTGGGCGGTGCCTTCGCTGTGAAGCCTCTCGTTGTCTCGGCCCTACCGGCCCGCCCGAACAGTTCATGAGTCTAGAAGACTCAACCTTATGAAGGCAAGAGGACTAAGCAAGATGCATGCCTACCTCACGCTGAACCATGCTCCGACCTGACGCCGCTTCGCGATCGCAGACACGGCCTGCAACCGCCCCGGCCAGGCGACACGCGGCCGCGGGGACRCCAGGGTCATCCGCGTTACGGCGTGGACGTCCGGCAAACCTCACCCCGCGGTGAGAAACRCCACGCCGCCGGCTCCGCGGGGCGGGACCTCGGTCGGGCGAAACCTCGGCACCGGGCCCGGACAAGCGCCGTGACCTGCGTGGATACGCGAAGACCCCGCCAGGAGGTCGTTCCTGGCGGGGTCTTCGGCCGTTGCCCCGGAAGTGCCGGTGCGACGGCGACGCTGCGGTCACCGGTCTGCTCCGGCGGTCACCGCTCGACGCGGGCCGTCAGCGCGCATCCGCTCCGGTGACCACCACGAGACGCAGTCGGGGCAGTCCGGGTGGTCCGGGTACTCAGCGCGGGTCCGGCGCGTAGTTGACCGTGACGTCGGTGAAGCCGAGTGCACCGAGAAGCCCGCGCAGCATGGCTGTCGTGTTCGTCCTGGCGAGTTCGAGCACCTGCCCGTCGACCTGGGCCGCCTCGGCGATCTTGCCGGCGGCCGTCCGGTAGAGCTCGGAGTCGTTCCCCTGCCCCCCGAAGAGGCCACCGATCCGGTCCAGGGCACCGCGCTGGCGGGCCACCACGTAGCTCCTGTCCAGGTCGAGGTTCGGGTCCGACAGGGTCGGCGCGGGCAGCGTGATCGTCACCGAGCGCCGGTCCTCCGAGACGCTCACGGCGTTGTCGCCGAGCGCGCCGAAGTCCACGACGGCGTCGATGCTGCCGACACCGACGAACAGGGTGCGTTCGCCGCGCAGCGCGGAGGGGATCCAGCGACTGTCGTCCTCGAGGTCCACGACGACCTCCATGTGGGCGCTGCCCGCGTGGTACTCGCTGAGATCCTCCAGTGACCGCAGCACGGCGGGTGAGCTGCGGTCGATGGTCCGCTCCTCGAACGGGTTGGGGATCGAGGGCCGCCATCCGGTGATGAGGGCGAGGCCCGACAGCACGAGAACGGCCAGCACGACATAGGCGATCAGGCGGACCAGGCTGAAGCGGGACCGCGGGGCGCGGAAGCGCCGCGTGCCGGAAGGCTCGTCCCGCACGCTGGTACCGCCCTGCTCGGGGGCGGTCGCGCCCTTGAGCGCGGAACCGGACTCGTCAGTCATGGTGGACATGTACCCGACGAAGATTCCGTGACGCATCGGCCGCACCATCGCTTCGCCGACAGTGCCAGTTGCCCGATTCGTGCTGCTTTGACTCAGCGACTCGTGCGGGCGATGACGATCGCGGTGCGGTCGTCGCTCGGGCGGCCCGAGGCGTGCCGGCGGACCACCTCGAAAGCGTCGTCCAGGAGCTCGGTCGGGCCACGGTGCGCGTCCCGCAGTAGCTCGGCGACCAGGCGGTCGACGCCGAACTGCTGGTTCTCGTCGTCGCGGGCCTCCACCAGGCCGTCGGTGTAGACGAACAGGACGTCCCCGGGCTCCAGGCACAGGGTGTCGGTCCGCCATGCCCCGTCGGTGGCGACCAGGCTCGACATCATCGGCCCGGTGGAGGCCAGCAGGGTCACCTCGGTGCGCCGGCCGCCCCCCGGCCCGGCGGCGGCCTGGACGGCGTCCACGGCCGCGCCCGTCCCGGCCCGGCCCGTCGTACTCGCGGCGGTGCCCGCAGCACCCGCAGCACCCGCGGTGCCGGTCATGGTCGCCGCAGCCGCTTCCCGCTCCGGCGGCACGGTGGTCAGGACGGCGTGGCCTCCGGTGTGATCTCCAGCGTGGCTGCCGGTTCCGAGAGCGCGTTGCGTCCCCGTGCGCCGCAGCAGCAGGACGTCGGGATGGCCGGCATTGGCGATGCGGACCTCGCCGTTGGTCGGGTCCACCACCGCCACGACGGCGGTGGCGAACATCTCGTCCGTCTCGCCGAGACTGCTGACAACCCACTCGACCGCCTGGCCGGGATCGGCACCACGGGTGAGTGCTGCGTCCAGGAGCTGCTTGAGACGCAACGCGAAGACACCGGCGACCGCACCGTGGCCGGAGACGTCGCCGACGACGATGCCGACCCGCCCGTCGGGCAGCTGGAAGGAGTCGTACCAGTCGCCGGCGAGCTCGCCGCGCGCCGGGTCCACCCGCCCGCGCAGCAGCAGGCCCGGTGCCCGCAGGACGGACGGGGTGAGCGCGTCCCGCAGGGCCATCACCGCGGGCCCCTCCTGCGCCAGGGCCTCCCACGATCGCTCGTTCTGCCGCACCAGCTGGACGAGCTGGGCACGCATCGCCTCGATGTTCCCGCCGAGCTCGACGATCTCGGACGGCCCGACCGCCGGGATCCGGGTGTCGTAGCGCCCGGCGGCCACCGCGTTCACGGCCCGCCGGAGCGCGTCGATCGGCCGCAGCAGCCAGCGGCGCAGCACGTTCATCACTGTGAAGACCACAGCGAGGATCACGACCGCAGCGCTCGCCAGCGAGCTGAGGAGCAGGACGGCAGCGCTCTCCAACCGCCCGGACGCCGCCGTCTGTTCGGCGGCGATCGCCATCCCGAGGTCCGCGACCCGGCCGCGCAGCTCGTTGAACCGCACCCGACCGCTGGACTTCTCGATCTCCCGCGCGCCCCGCACGTCGCCGGCCTCCATCGCGGTGACCTCCGGCTCCGCGACGTCGCTGCGCCAGGCCTGGTAGGCCGTCCCCACCGCCGCGGTGTCCCTCAGCAGACCGGGAAAGTCCGCCAGCAGCTGTTGCAGGCGGTTCATCTGCTGCGGGATGGTCCGGTCGGATTCGCTGTACGGGCCGAGGACGTTCGGCTGCTCGGTGATCAGGTAGCCGCGGACAGCGCTCTCCTGATCGACGAAGTCCGCAAGGAGCAGCGCCGTGGTCGTCGCCGCCGGGTCGAGGCGCTCACCGCGCTCGGCGGTCGCGTCGCTGGCCCGGAGAGCGGCCACGATCGCGAGCGCGAGCATCACCGCGACCGCGAGCGTCGAGACGGCGACGAGCACGCGGATGCCGCTGCGCAGGCCCGCCGACTCCCCCACGGGTCTCCCTCCGGCGCGCTCCCGCGCACATCACCACGACCACAGCAGACTCACTGTCCCTACGGGACATTGTCGTCCAGGTGGAATGACACCCCGCCATCGGCCGGCCGGAGGACAATCTGCCCGGGCCGGGCCCGCCACCAGCGATCTGTTCCACCCCGAATCGGCACAGTGGTGCGGCCACCATGCCCGAAACACCTCCGCACGACCCGGCCATCTGGCGCCGCTGCCCCGAAGGTGCTTATGCCGGGCCTCCGCGCGCTCCGGAGCGCGAACCGGAGGGCTGTGGCCGGGTGGAGCCTGTCGGGGCGTCAGTCGGCCGGCTGTCGCCAGACCAGCCCTCACCAGGCCGGCCGTCGGCAGACCGGCCGTCGGCAGACCGGCCGTCGGCAGACCGGCCGTCGGCAGACCGGCCGTCGGCAGACCGGCTCACGGAAACCGGAAGGTCCGGGAACGGTTCGGCCCACGGGCGTGGCCGCGCGGGCCGCGGGCCGCTGCGGTAGGTCCACGCCCGTACACCCCAGCCGGCGAGCATCGCGAGCACGGCGCCCAGGAGGGGACCCGCCAGCTCCCGCCGCAGCGGATGCGTGGTCGGACCTGCGCCGCCGAGCAGCGCCCGTCCGACCGCCGCACCGGCGAGAGCGCCGAGGACGCCCAGGACAGCGGCTGTCCCGAGGGTCAGCGGGCGGCGCCCGGGAAGGAGCGCGCGGGCCGCGACCGCCACCGGAAGCCCGACCGCGAGTGAGGTGAGCACGAACCAAAGCATGGGGCGCCCCCCGCCGACCACTGCCCGCCGCCGGACGCGACCCGGGCATACCGAGGTCGCGCTGAGATACCCGAACCGCATCGCCGGAAAACCACAGCCCCGTGATGTCGGGTGAGCCACACCCGCGGCCGCCCGGAACCTCCGGCCGGCCTGGCACTAACGCAGAGCGCAGGGCTACGCAGGCAAAGCCAGCCACGGAAAGCCACCCGAACAGACCTGGCTGAAATGGGGCGACGTCCCTTAATCGGGGCCGCTCGGCCGCCCCATTTTTTCAAGGTATGTCCGTTCAACACCGCGCACCCGCGCGAGCAGCCCTGCGCATTGCGGCTCGCCCGGCAGGACACCGTCCGGAACATTCGGCTACCGTGCGTTCGTTCAACGATCCGAGGGCCACACAAAGGCACCCCTGAACCCGGCCTACCGATGAGGTGCGCGCCACGCCGGTCACTCTCCGGCGCAGGGCTTCTTTCCGTTCCGGCGACTGCTGCGGTTAGCGGGTGGCGAGACCAGCTGTGCCATCTCGGTTTCCGCCAGCTCCGACGGAGAACGCCGGCGTCGCGCCGCCGGAGCCCGTGAGCGGCCAGACATCAAGCGAAGGAGACCATTCCGACGATGCCCACGACCGCGACAGCCAGGCCATGACGTCAGGTATCCCCGCGATGCCGGCGCAGAACCGGCACGACCTTACCGATCCGGTGACAGACGCCAGCCACGCCCAGGGCCACGGCCACGCCGGGCCCGTCCTGCCTGCCACCCCGTTGGCCGGTGGCCTGCCGGGCAGCGCGAGCTCGGTGCCGCAGACCGCTCCGCGCCAGTCGCGGGCCGGAAGCCGGCCGGGTACCCGGCCCGGAATCCGGCGGCGGCCGGGCGGTTCGGCACCCGCGCCCGCCGACGCGGCGGTGTGGACGCGTGGGCTGACCAAGCAGTACGGGCAGCGACGCGTGGTCGACCAGCTGGACCTGCTGATCCCCGCGGGGGCGCTCTCCGGGTTCGTCGGGCCGAACGGCGCAGGCAAGTCGACGACGCTGCGCATGCTGCTCGGGCTGGTCCGCCCGAGTGCGGGCAGTGCCCGGGTGCTCGGGGAGCCGGTGAGCGCGCCCGACCGGTACCTGGGCCGCACCGGCGCGATGATCGAGGGGCCCACGTTCCATCCGGGCCTGTCCGCGCGGCGCAACCTGGAGCAGCTCGCGCTGTTGCGCGGTGTGGGCACCCGCGCCAGCGGCGCGCGCCGCAGCCAGCGGGGCCGGCGCGCCCGGTGGGAGCGGATCGACGAGGTTCTGCACCAGGTCGGGCTGACCAGCCGCGCGGACGACCGGTTCGGGTCGTATTCGCTGGGCATGAAGCAGCGGCTCGGCATCGCCGCCGCGCTGCTGCCGCGCCCGAGACTGCTGATCCTGGACGAGCCGACGAACGGGCTCGACCCGGCCGGCATCCGGGAGATCCGCACCCTGCTGCGGGATCTCGCCGGGACCGGCATGACCGTCTTCGTCTCCARCCATCTGCTGTCCGAGGTGGAGCAGATCTGCGATCACCTGGTGATGATCCGCAGTGGTCGGATGCTCTTCCAGGGGCATGTCGCCGACCTGCTGGCGGCAGAGGACCCGCGCATTCTGATGGTGCCCGAACGCGATGACGACGCCGTCCGGCTGGCCGGGGTTCTCGGTTCCGCGGGGCTGCGCATCGAGATCGAGATGACGGACGAGGCCCGCTCCGTACCCACACTGATCGAACGGCACCCGGTCGTGGTGGCGCACGCCCCCGGAGGGCTGGCGGCGGACATCAACCGGCTGGCGATGCGGGCCGGCATCACCCTCCGGTCGATCCGGACCCATCGGCCGAACCTGGAGGAGACGTTTCTGAAAGCGACCGGGGATGTCGACGGCGACCTGACCATGCGAGGCGGTGCCACATGATCAACGCGTTCCGGGCCGAATGGGTGCCGTTGCTGCGCCGGCGCTTTCTCGTCGGCACACTGGCGGCGGTCTCCGCCGTGGCCGCACTGGGGGCAGTGCTGACGATCTTCTCGGCAGGCCGCACCGACTTCGACGGTGACCCGGTGACGGTCTCCATGCTCGCCGCGCCGGCGGGAATCGCCGAGGGCCTGGAGTCGGTCACGATCCTGCTGGGCGTCGTCGCCCTGTCGGTGACGGCCGCGGCGCTCGCCGGCGAGTACTCCCGCGGGACGCTGCGGACCCAGCTGATCGCGCAGCCGCACCGGCTGCGCCTGCTGGGCGGCAAGGCACTGGCACTGGCACTTTTCGTGGTACTGGTGGTCGCCGTGGCAGCGTTCGTCGCGGTGTCTCTGTCGTTCGCGCTGGCACCGGTGAAGGGCGTTCCGACAGATCAGTGGCGGACCTGGGCGGGAATGGCGACAGTCGGCCGGGGCCTGGTCAATGTGTCACTCGGGTCCCTGGGGTACGCCGTCGTCGGCGCGCTGGCCGCCGTGGTGCTGCGCTCGCCGGCCGCGGCGATCGCCGTCGGGCTCGCCTACGCCCTGCCGGTGGAGATGCTGGTCGGACGGATCTACGACCCGGCCGGCGGCTGGCTGCCCGCCCACCTGATGGAGATCATGGCCGTCGGCGGGACGGGACACGTCACCCCGTGGGCGGACGCCGGCCTGCGGGTGCTGGCCTTCTGCGGGGTGTCCGCGCTGCTCACGGCAGTACTGTTCCGCCGCCGCGACGTCACCGCCTGACCAGGCGCCACCGCCTGCTGCGCGGCTCAGTCCTCCAGCAGGACGTCCAGGTTCACCCGCAGCAGCCACTGGTCGAGTTTGAACGGCGGGTAGGGCCAGCGGATGCCGTCCAGCACCAGCTGGTTCACGGGCAGCCACAGGATGCGCCGACGGGCGTCGATCGCGCCGCGGCGCAGGCCGACGTAGCGGGTCGCCGGGCCGCGCAGGCGGTCGAGGCCCACGTCGAGCGGCTCGAGCGTGCGGAACGTCATACGGGTCCCGGTGCCCGCGGGTCGCACCGCCGTGACCAGGCCGTTCAGGCCGGCCAGCAGGACGGCTCCGGTCTCGGGGTCGATGGTCAGGCTGCGTACGAGCCCGCCACGGTCGGTGCCGGGGACGAGGAAGTCCGGCCGGTTCTCGGCGCCCCAGGTGCCGACGGGCCAGTTGCCGGTGGCCGGGGTGCGGGTGACGAGGCCCCGCTCCCGGCCCAGTTTCGGATAGACGGCGAGGGTGTCCGCACGCAGGCCGTCGGGCTTCGTCCGGGCGACGTAGAGGGTGCCGTCAGCGCCGAAGGCGGCGGTCTCCATCCGGGACCGGTCCTGCACGGCGCRCACGGCCGTGCTCTTCGGCGTGATCCGTCCGGTCGAGGCCTGGTAGGAGAATTCCTGGATCGGAAACGGCAGAGTGGCGTGGTTCGCGTCCCGGCAGTCGCTGATCAGGACGAAGCGCTCGTCGTCGACCTCGCTGGTCGGGTCGGCAGCCACCTCCCGCGGGTTGACCACGAGTTCGACGCCCAGTGGCCGGACCTGCGGATACTGCCAGTAGGCCTGCACACGCCCGTCAAGGTCGAGCACGATCAGTGCGCCGTTGTCGGTGCCGCCCTGCCCGGTGCCGAGGTACTGCGCGACCACCAGATGCCCACTGCGCGGGAGCCGGGCGATGGACGTCGCGCCGCGCGCCGACCGTGGCTGGTCCCCCGGGCCGGGCGGGAACGCGGAGGCGGCGACCCAGGGCTCGACGGTGGCCGCGAGCGCGTCGCCGGTGCGGGAGAGCCCGGGGTCGTAGACCCATTTGCCTCCGGCGCCCGCGCGGCCGCTGATCCCGCCGGCACCGTTGCGGCGCAGCTGCCCGAAGGCCGGGAGCTGGCCGTAGCTGCGGACGTCCCAGAAGTAGTAGGGAATCAGCGAGACGAAGACAGCCCGCTCACCCTGCTCGCCGGCCGGCGCGGGCACGACGACGACGTCCGACACGTCGCCGCCGCCGATGCCRGAGAAGAGCGGGTCCGGCCGCGGCTGGGTCTCCCGTCCGGTGGATGACGGGATGACGAGCCGGGTGAAGCTGCGCCCTTCCGGCTCGAACAGGCCCAGTTCCATGCCGGTGCCGGTGAGCTTGGACTGGTCGTCGGTGAAGGGGGTGGTGCCGATGAACACCGTCCCGTCGGCGGCGACCGCCGACATGAAGGCGGCCTGGCCCGGGCCGAAGCCCCACCCGGGGACGTCCACCGTGCTGATCGGCGACGAGTCGTCCAGCTCGCCGAAGCTGCCCGGAGCACCGAAGATCGACAACAGGCCGCGAGGGATCTTGCGGGACGGGACGGGCGGCGCGGGAGTGGATCCCCCTCCCGGGCCGGCCTGATCGGTCGGTGCCGCCGGCCAGGGCTGATCGTCCGAGCCGCCGGCGGTCAGCCGCCAGGCGGCAGCACCACCCGCGGCGACGGCGGCCAGCCCGCCGGCGCCGGCGATCAGGCGACGGCGGGTGACGCCGCCGTCCGCCCGGCCCGGGGGTCTCGCCGGTGGCCAGTGCTGCGGCTGAGTCTGTGACCGTGGCGCGGCGGCGGGGCCGAACTCGTTCGTCGCGTCCGGGTCACGGTGGGCGGCGTCCGTGGATTCGGGCATCAGACCAGGGCGACCATGGCACGGCGGGACGCGGCGGCAGGCGTCGGCACCGGCAGAGCGATGGAGCGCCCGGGCCGGGGAGGGCTGCCGCCGCCCGGCGGACCCGGCGGACCCGGCGAGCGCTCGACAAGCAGTCTGATGAGAACCACGTGGTCTCCGTTTCGTCGGGAACGCCGCTCCCACAGTTTCTCTGGCGGTGGTGCATACCCGGGACAACGGGTTCCAAGGCCGACGCCTGGTCAGCGATGGAACGGCGGCGATGAGCGCCGGGTCACCAGACGCCGGCGGGCCGTACCCCGCCGGCACCGCCACCGGGCGGAGCCTGCTCCGGGCGGGTGCCGCCCGCGCCGTCCCTTGCTCCTGCAGCCTGCGCCCGCCCCACTGCCGGTGGCGACGCGGGCCTCCCCGTTGCGGACGGCGGGACCGTACCGGCCGCCGCCGGAGTCGGCGAGGGCGCGGGCGTCCCGGTAGCGGGAGCGGACCCGCGCGCGTCGGCCCGGTGCACGAGGTACACGACCACACCGAGCGCGACAGCGGTCACGGCCTGGCTGGCCAGCACCATCACCGCCGTGCGCATGGCGTCGCCGCCGGCACCGCCGATGGCCGCCGCCGACCCGCAGGCGCAGACCGCCAGGACCACGACCACCCGCTGCTGGGCCGCTCCGAGCAGGTAGGTCGCGAACATCAGCGTCACGGCCAGGCATGTCATACCGAGCGCCAGGATGGACAGGGCGGACGACGCACCGGCCAGCTCCGAGCCGAAGACCAGGGACAGCAGGGGTTCGGCCGCGACCGCGCCGGCGGCGGCGAGCGCGAGGCCCGGTGCCACGACGAGGGCGAGCGCGACGCCGAGCGCAGCCGCGGCGCCGTGGCCCTCGGCACGGCGCCGCGCGGCCTCGGGCAGCAGGAAGTTCGCCACCGCCAGGCCGATGAACACGGGCACCTTGCACGCGGTGGCAATGGCCGCGTACTCGCCGGCGCCGTCGTGGTTCAGCCAGCCGACGATCACGACGTCCATGTTCTGCAGCAGTGCCAGCGGGATCAGGGCGCCGAGCGCGACCCAGGTGCTGGCGAGGAGCCCCGCCCGGCGGACGACCTGTGCCTGACGGATCGTCAGCGGCCCGGTCGAGGCCAGGGTCGCCGTGCTGGCAGCGCGGCGGGACACCGGCAGGGCCCGGGGCACCTTCGCGAGGCCCTTGCGGGCATGGTCGGTGGCCAGCGCGGTGCCCAGCACGAGCCCGAGGCCGGCCCCGTTCACCCCGAGGCCCGCGACGACGAAGACGACGATGAGGCTGACCCGGATCGCGGCCTCGACGATGAAGTTGGCCGCGAGCCGCTGGTAGGCCCCGCGGGCCTGGAGCACGCCGCGTTCCACGCACAGCAGCGTCCACACCGCCGCGCCGATGACGGCCTCGGCGACGGCCAGGGGATGCGCGTAGGACAGCAGCATGGCCGCCGGGCGGCAGACCACCATCGCCACCACCGCGGCGATGAGGACACCGACGAGACACCGGCGGCGTAACCGGCGGATCCAGGCCCACTGCTCGCGCCGGCTGTCGCCGTCCGCGGCGGTCTCCTTCTGCACGACCGCGATGAGCAGCGCGTTGCCACCCACCGAGAGCACCATGAAGATGCTCACCTGGACGACCACCGCCCCGTAGGCCGACGGGTCGAGGACCCGCGCGAGGACGAGGTTCATCACCAGGTTGAGTCCGTTGGCTGCCGCGCCCGCGACCGCGAGCGCAGCCGGCCCGGCCACCAACCCCGCGATGGTCGCCCGAGCGCGGGTCACCATGGGCCTCTCCCGGTTCCGGTCGTCGGCTGCGCGTCCGGGTGGCGCACCACCCGGGACGTGAGGCAGGTCACCGGCGATGATGACATGAATTGTCGCAATGGTACGGCTCTCGCATCGCCGGCGGGGTCCCGGTCACGCTGACGGGCACCGAGAGTGGGGCCCGGGACGGACCGTGCGTGCCCGGGACCGGTCACGGCCGCGACGGGAGCTGTCAGTAAGTTCTCGGCATACAGCCGCCGACCGTTCCGGTGAGGAGAGTGATCCGGTGACACGAGTTCCGGGGTCCGGTGATCCGGTGACGACGGCCACGCGACGGCCGCTCCAGGCCCTGGCAGGTCGCCACCTGGTCTTTCTGAACTGGCGGGACAACGAGCATCCGCAGGCCGGCGGAGCCGAGCTGTTCTGTCACTCCATCGCGGAGCGGTTCGCCGCGGCCGGCGTCCGAGTCACGCTGCTCACCTCCCGCCCGCCGGGGGCCGCCGCGGAAAGCCACGCGAAGGGTGTCGCCGTCCGCCGGGGCGGCGGCACTTTCGGGGTATACCCGTCGGTGCTCGCGCGCCTCGCGCGGATGGCCCGCTCGGCGGAGGGCGTCGACGCGGTCGTCGACTGCCAGAACGGGATCCCCTTCTTCAGCCCGTTGGTGCTCCCGCCGCGGATCCCGGTGGTGCAGGTGCTGCACCACGTTCACCAGAAGCAGTTCCCGCTGTACTTCCCAGGCCCGGTCGCCCGCATCGGCCAGCTCCTGGAAGCGCCGGGCAGCCGCTGGATCTACCGACGGCGACCGGTCGCCGTGGTTTCTCCGTCCACCCGGGACGAGGCCCGCGGCGTGCTGGCTCTGCCCGGCGCGCGGTTCCTCGTCCCCAACGGCGTGGCCGCCGGCAGCCCCGCCTCGGGCGGCACCCCGGCGGGCGACCCGCTCCCGGGCGGCCGCGCCGAGCTCCCGGAGCGGGCCGCGCGGCCGACCGTCGTGTGCGTCGGCCGGCTCGTCCCGCACAAGCGCCTGCACCTGCTGATCGAGGCGCTCCCCGCGCTGCTCGCGCGGCACCCGGACCTGTGCGTGCACCTCGTCGGGGACGGTCCGGACCGCGAACGGCTCACCGGCATCGCCGAACGGCTCGGGCTCACCCAGGGAGACAGCTCCTCGGACGCGGTCATCCGGTGGCACGGCTTCGCCAGCCCCGAGGTCCGTGACGCCGTTCTCGCCTCGGCCTGGCTGACGGTGAACCCGTCCCACGGTGAGGGCTGGGGCCTGTCGGTGCTGGAGGCCAACGGGCTCGGCGTGCCCGCCGTTGCCTTCCGGGTGCCAGGCCTGCGCGACTCCGTCCGCGACGGGGTGACCGGCTGGCTCGTGGATGAACCCGGGCACCTGGTCGACGCCATTGACCGCGCGCTGGACCTGCTCTCCGAACCGGCCCGCGCCCACACCCTGCGTGCGGCGGCCCGCGACTGGGCGGGCGGTTTCAGCTGGGACGGCAGCGCCGATCTGCTTGCCGGTGTCATCGCCTCCGAGCTCGACCTCCTCGGTGGGGGCCGCGCGCTGTCGGAACCGGGGCCCGGCGAGCCCCCTGCCGGGCGCGGCCGGCGGCTCGCACTGTCGGCGCGTCCGGGCACACGCACGGCAGCAGGCCCGGGCCTGCCCGCTCGCGACCGGCGGCGCACCGACGACCAGACGACACTGGTCGAGTTCGAGCTGGCGGCCAGCGCCGAGCCGCCCGTGCTTCGTCGCACGGACCTGCTGTTCGAACTGCCACCGGCGCCCGCCGGCATCGCGCAACCGGGGCTCCACCCGAAGGAGCCGGGCGCCGGCCCGGGTACTCGACGACTGGTCGCGCTCTTCTACGGGGCTGACAACACCGGCGCCCGGGCGGCGCTCGCCCGCCGCGGACTGCGCCCAGCCACCCGCCCACGCCCGGCCACCGGCGAGGATCTCCTGCTCGCGGCGGCACGTGCGCGCAGCCACGCCGGCACCTAGGAACGGGCCCCTTCGGTGATCACGGCCAGGCTCTCACGGTAGATCTGCGCGAACCGGGCCACTCCGGCCGGGTCGAACAGGTGCCGGTGATGGCAGAAGGTCAGGCGCAGGCGGTCGCCGTTGCCCGCGACGCAGATGATGAGGCCCTGGGGCATGCCGCTGGTGCCTACGAAGGACAGGCCTGAGATCCGTGGCCGGTCCATCTCCGGCACCGCGTCGACGTCGACCCGCCCGATGTTGCTCACCGCCAGGCTCGGGGTGAGGAACGGGCGGGCCGCCGTGACGGCACAGTGCAGGACCGCCGTCCGCAGCGACCGGGGAACGACAGCCGTCGCCGTCCTCACGGCCGCGGTCATTCCCGCCCCGGCCCACCCGGTCGGCCTCTGCTTGGCTGCGCGGGTCTGATCGACCACCGCGCCGGAAAGCAGCGGCGCCGCCGCACGTTCGGCGGCCGTCGATGCGATCATCACCTGGCCGGAGCGGTTTCCCAGGTCACCGCTCTCCGGCGAGCCCTCGGACGCCGGTGCGAGGGGCATGCGCACCCGCAACGTCCGGCTGCGGCGGCCGTGTTCGGCGTTCCAGCGCTCGGCGGCCAGATGCGCGGCGGTGAGCAGCAGATCATTCACGGTCATCCGCCGGCCGTCAGCCAGCGTCACCGGTCCGGGGACAGGCAGGTCCATCGGGTGGATGCCGTACCCCTGCGCGAGGGAGGGACCGCACGGGACGAGGTGGCGCATTGTCCAGCGGCGGGCCATCCGTGGGCGGGGCGCCACTTCCAACCCCGCCCGCGTTCCCCTGCCCGCACCCGCCGGGATGGCCGGGATGGCCGGGATGGCCGGACCCACTGCCCCGTTCGCGCTCGGGTCGACACCCTTTCGCGTGCCTCGGGCGGTGGCTGCCGACAGGCGGGAGTCCACAGCGCAGTCGGCGATGATCTCCTGGAGAAGAGCCAGGACGCTCACTCCGTCAAGCRCCGCGTGGTGGGCGACGAGGCCGATCGCGTCGCCGGTCGGGCGGTGCGCGAGCAGCAGGCGGACAGGGGGCTCCGACCGCAGGTTGAACGGGCGGGAGCACAGGGATTCCAGAGCGCGCCAGATGGCCGGGTCCATGCCCTCCTCGTCCTGGGGGCCGGCCTGGATCTCGTGGATCAGGTCGGGGGGCATACCGGATTCGGCGGGAAAGTCCCAGCCGGTGGCGGTACCGAAGCCGCCGGCTATACGCGCCCGGGCGATCGGGTGGTTACGCAGAGAGCGGTAGAGCGAGCCGCGCAGCCGGGCCGCGTGGACGGCAGCGTCCGTCTCGGCGAGGACGCCGACGGTGAGGGGCGATCGGCGGCGGTCCGAGGCGAGGATGAGCTCCTCGTCGAGCTCCAGCGCCCGTCGTTGCCGGACCACCGGCGCGGGCGTCCTCGGCGGGGGCGGGGTGGACGTCCCGGGTCGCCTGCCGCTGCCAGATCCATGCGTCGGACCACGTCCGCCCTGCGGGTCGGAACAGGTGGCCCCTCCCCGGGTCTCGCCGGGGGCCGGGCGGACGTCCACGGTCGCATGCAGGTGCCTTGTTCCGAGGCCGCCGCGACGCGTGTCCACACGGGCGGAGCCGAACCCGGTGCGCAGCGTGCCTTTGCCCAAGGGAGACATTCACCTGCCCTTTCAGATCAGTTGACGATCACACCCCGCGGTGTCCGGAATGCCCGCGGAGCGGGAGTGCCCGCGGGAGCGGGATCGTCTCCGCGCCGTTCAGGGCGTTGTCGGGGAGGTTCTGGGGCTCGCGCCGGGGCGGGTCGGCCTGGCGCAGCGCGAGGGCGGAGATGGTCGCGGCGAAGGCGAGGGTGCCGAGGACCTGCGCCGGCGTCCCGAACGGGCCCTCGCCGGTGAACGGGAGCGCGTGGGGAGCAGTCGACACCACGATGCCGGAGCCGATCATCCCGACCACCGCCAGGATGCCGGGCACCCAGCGCAGCCGGCGGGCGACGAGCACGATCACCGGGACGACCAGCGCCATCGGGCCGGCGACCAGGAACACGGCCGCCGTCGCGAGCGCCAGACCCGCCCAGGTCATCGCCAGGCGCACGGCGAGACGCCGGCTCAGCCGGGTCAGCCGGTCGGCTGCCTGGACGCCGTCCGCGCCCCCGCGCGCACCGTCCACCCCGCCGCGGGGGCCGTCCGCACCTCCGGGAGGACCTTCGAGGACGCCGTCGATGCCGTACCGGCGGCGGGCCCGGGCGGTGTCGGGGACGACGGCCACCGCCACGAGAACGAGCACCAGCCCGAGCCCGATGAGCAGGTTGCGGCGGTAGGACTGACCGGGATGGTTCTCGATGACGACCGTGCCGCCCTCGCCGGCCGGGACGATCCAGCCCTGGGCCCAGCCGTCGAGGCGGACGGCGGTGAGCGGCCGGCCGTCCAGGGTCGCCGTCCAGGAAGCGTTGGCGTTCTCCCGCACGGAGACGAACGAGGCGGCGCCGGCGCCGATCTCGATGGTGCGCTTCTCGGCGTCCCAGCTCCCGATCGCCGTCGACCGCGGCTTCTCGGTGCTGCCGGCGGCGCCGTTGCCGACCAGGCTGATCGAGTCGACGACGATGGTGGAGCCGCCGAGGTCAACCGTCAACAGGTGGGAGCCGGCACCGAGCGCGATCTGGCTGTTTTCAGTGCACAGGCTGAGCCGGAACGGCCGCGCGGTGGAGATGTTGCTGTAGATGCCCTCGATCCGCAGGTCGTGGCGGACGCCGTCCACGATCAGTGAGGGGCCCCTCCCGCAGGGGATGATCAACGGCGCGTCGGAGGTGTTGACAGCGGAGCCGGCGGGTGGCGGCAGCGCGGTGGCGGTGCCGGCGAGGGTGAAGGTCATGGGGCGGGGGACATCGAACTTCCGCCCGAACGTGAGCTCCTCGGAGCCGCCGAACGGCTGCAGCGGGTCGACCCGGTAGCGCTCGAACGAGTAGGCGACCAGGCCCTGGCTCGGCGCCTGGAACGCGCTGATCAGGTCGGACGGTGTCTGCGCGTAGCGGTGGAAGCTCGCACCGGGGATGTCGATCTCCCGCAGGCCCGCGCCGAGGGTGGGATCGGCCTCGTTGGTGACCTTCTCCAGGGTGATGCGAAACCAGCGGCTCTCCCCCGGCGGCACGGCGAGGCGCTGGATGTCCTCGATCGGTCTGGTCGGCGTCACGACGGAGCCGTGTTCGGTGGTGACGCGCAGCGCGTGCACCTCCGGGCGCCAGTCGCCTTCCGCGAGCACCCGGATGTCGATGTACGGCGCGGCGAGCTCCCGGCCGACGTCGAGCTGGATCCACTCGCCCTGCGAGGTGGCGCCGCGGTGGCGCAGCGCCGTCCAGGACGTCGATGTCTGCCCGTCGACGGCCGCCTGCGGCGCGAAGTCGGGAGCGGCGAGCAGGTCGAAGCCGTAGGAGGAGGCGGTGACGGACATCCCGTCGGTGAAGCCGGCGACGGTCTGGTGGCCGGCGACGGGCCGGTCCGTCCACTGTCTCGGCGGTTCCGTCCGACCTACGACGTTCTCGTCCGGGCCGAGCAGATAGGACGTGGCGTCGCGGATGATCCCGAAGGTGAAGTCACGCCGGGTGTTGGTGTCAGTCACCGCCAGCGCGGTCGTCGGCGTGATGACCTCGGACGCCGGTGGCGGCGCGGTGATGGGCGCGAGAGTCGTCGTGGAGTTCGTGCCGCCCGCGGYGGCCGAGACCTGCTCGGCTTCGGCGAGGTCGCTGCCGAGGACGACGGCCCGGTCCGAGCCGACCAGGCCCTGGTCGGCGAGCTGGACGAGCGCCTCCGGACCGCCGGAGACGACGACGCCGGTGTCGAGCGGGTAGGCCTGGACCAGGCGGGCGCCGCCGGGCACCGTCCAGACCTCCAGGGCCGGCACCAGCTCCTCCGAACGCCGCAGGGTGTCGATCAACCGCGCCGTGGAGCCTGTGCGGGCCTCGATGGTGGGGCCGAACGTCGCGGCCCGCTCCAGGCCCGAACTCTGCAGCGAACGACGCAGCTGGTCGGTGGACGGGGGGATGTCCCAGTCCTTGATCTCGATGTCGTTGCGGATCAGCACCGTCCCGATCCCGGCGCGGGCCAGGGTGGCGGACAGCCCCGGGGTGTTCCCGACGGCCATCATCGTCTCGATGCCGTCCATGAGGCGGGTGGTGCCGACGCCGCCGAGCGGGATGAGGCTGCGGGCGCCCCACGGCGAGCTGGCGAGCCACTGCAGCGGCTCGTCGAGCGGGCGTCCCCACCGGTACTCGGCGAACGGAGCGCCGGGGAGCACCAGCGTGCGCCCGTTCTCCGGATGGTCGGCGAGCCAGTCCGCGGCCTGGGCCCAGTACTCCGGGACGTCCTTGAACGGCCTGGGCTGCAGGCCCTTGCCCTGCAACAGAGGCAGCATGGCGACGACGAGCGCCGCGGCGGAGATCAGGGACACCAGGACCGGTACGACCCGGCGGCGAGCCGTCGCTGCCCGGCCCTGGGCGCCTTCCCCGCCCTTCATCGGGTTCGCCCCCTCGGGCGGGCGTGCCCCGTCCGCCACCATCGATCCGGCGCGGCCCGGACGCCAGGCCAGGGCCAGCGCGAGGAGGTGCGCGAGTCCCAGCGCCATCGGCAGCCGCACGACCGGCTGGAACTTGTAGACGTTGCGCAGGAACCCGAACGGCTCGGTCAGCAGCGCACGCAGGCCGTCCGCGAACGGACTGCCCGGGGTGCCCGAGTACGAGGACGAGACCGCGACCACGCCCACCGTCAGACTGACCAGCAGGAGACGGCGCGCAGGCAGGTCGCGCCGGGCCAGGCCGGCCAGGCTGAACGCGGCGACCGCGGCCGAGGCGACGACCGCCGCGGCGTTGGAGACGTACTCCCGGGCCGCGGGCAGCCACGGCGTCGGCAGCGAGAGGTAGGCCATCCAGTCCGCGGCGCCGCGCAGAGTCTCCCCGACCGACGTCGTCGAAGTGGTCGTCTCCGCCGTCTCGGTGAACGGCAGGAAGTTGATGCCGTAGCGGCCCTGCACAGCGAGCGAGAGCCCCCACCAGGCGGTGGCCAGCACGACGCACAGGCACCACCAGCCGCGCAGCGCCCAGGCACGGCGGCTGCCGCCGGCGAAGACCAGCAGCACCGCCGGGCACAGCAGGACGCAGAGGGTGACGGTCGCGTTGATACCGCCGGTGCCGAGCACCGCCAGCCCTGACAGGGCGGCGGCGCGGCGCGGCGAGAGCCGGTTCCGGGCCAGCTCCCATGCCTGTTCACCACCGTCGTCACGATGACCGGTGTCGCTGCCGCCGGCCCCGTCGGGGCGCAGCGCGAGGATCAGCGGAATGATGATCCAGGGCAGCATCGCCGCGCCGGCCAGCGCGACCGACGACGCGCCGATCTTGCCGAGGAACATCGGCGACAGGGCGTAGCTGAGGCCGGCGAGGATGCGGGAGGCATGGCCGCCGATCCCGAGCACCTCCGCGAGCCGGACGGTCCCCCACGCCGCCAGCGTGAGCAGGATGGCCATCCACAGCCGCTGGCTGATCCACGGCGGGACACCGAGCAGATCACCGAACCCGAAGAACGGGCCCATCGGAAACAGATAGCCGGCGTACTGGTTCGGCAGATAGCCGAAGTCGGACGTCGAGTTCCACAGGTGGGTGGCGGCCTTCATGAACTGCCACGGCTCGAGCGAGACGTCCAGCTTGGTGTCGGCGGTGAGCTTGCCGGGCGCCTGGAGCAGGAACAGTGCGAAGAAGCCGACGAACATCACGGCCAGCGACCAGCGGGACGCCCGTCGGCCTTCCGGACGCCCCGTGTCGGGGCCCGGACGGCCGCGCCCGCGGGCGGGAAGTGCAGGGGAACGGCGACCGCGGGACTCCGCGGGTCCGGGGCCGCCTGTCGGCCCGAGCAGACCCGGCCGGACGGCGCTACCGGCGGGGTTCGGAGAAATAGGAGGCTCCAAGCGATGGTCGGGACGGACCCGACCTTCATACATCGTCACGTACGGCGAGCAGAGATCGGCACAACCGGCGCTCGTCCCCCGGTGCCGCCTGGCCAGTGCGGTCGAGCCGATCGCACGCTGTCCGCCTTCCGTGGCCTCATGCGCGCCAGACGTTTCCGCCTGGCGGCGCTCACGACCACGATCACGAGGAGTAGGGACCAGGGATTTCCTCAAGGGTGCCCGGCGGGATCAGCCAGCCGGACGCCCGCGCCAGACCCCCTGCGGCCGCCCCGCCCGCGGCGGGCAGCACGGGGCCGGTCGCCATCGCAGGACCGGTCGGCTTCGGGGGACCGGACGGCCTGGTGGGCCTCGGAACCGCGGCCGTGGGCGTGGGGGTGGGGGTGGGCGACCTGACACCCAGCGCGGCGGCCGTGGGAGCGGCCGGCAGGGCAGTCGGAGCAGCCGGCAGCGCGACCGCGGGAGCGGCCGGAGCAGCGGCAGGTGGACCAGGTGGCAGAACAGCCGGCGCAGCGGCAGGCGGCCTCTCAGCCGGGGCGGCAGACCGGTCAGGCAGCGCCACGGACGGCTGCGACGGCAGCAGCTGCCCGCCGGGCTCGACGGGCCGTGGGGTGACCGGGCGCCCGAGGAGCTCGGAGGCGTCGAGCACGCTCAGCTCACCGAGACGCTGCCGACCGTCGGGCACCGGTGGCAGGCCGGCCCGGTTGCGGTACCGGCGGGCCCGCACGACATCCACCAGCATCGCCGGGGTGTGCCGGGACATCCGGAACGTGCCTCCGGGTGTCTCGCTCCAGCGCACCGGCACCTCGGCGATGCGGTAACCCATCGAACGTGCGATCGAGAGAACCTCGACGTCGAACCCGAACCCGGTCGACCGGGTCAGGCTGAACAGGATCTTGGCTTCGGCATGACGGAAGGCCTTGAACCCGCACTGGGTGTCGGCGACATCCAGCGCGACGAGCGAACGGGTGAGCTGGTTGAAGGCCCAGCTCCCAGCCTTCCGGCCGCTGGTCCTGGTCACGCCGGCGCCGATGCGGCGCGAGCCGAGCGCGACCTCCGCGTGCTCGAGCGCGGCGAGCAGCAGCGGCAGGTCGTTGAGGTCGGAGGCGCCGTCGGCGTCCATGAACACGATGGCCTGGCCGCGGGCCGCGGACACACCGGCCCGGACGGCGGTGCCCTTGCCGCAGTTCCAGGGCAGCCGGATGACCCGGTGGTGCGGGTCACCGCCGAGCAGGTCCTCGGCGACGCAGGCGGTGCCGTCGGTGCTGCCGTCGTCGACGACGATCACCTCGGCCATCTCGATCCGGCCCACGGACGCCAGCAGGCGCGGCAGCGACTCCGGCAGCCGAAGTCCCTCGTTGTAGGCAGGAATGATGATGCTCACGGGCACGCGATCCACTACTCACCCCTCGGCAGCGACGGCAGGTGCGATGACCGGAGCCTCATCGGATGGTTCCTGTCCGTGGCGACCAGTCTGAATCGCCGAGTTTCGGGGGAGTTGCGATGACTGTCAACTTCCTCCCGTCTTAGCACGGGTTCCACATCCAAGAACCACCGGGTCGCTCGGTTACCGGCCACGCCTGGACAACATCCACCGCGAGTTGACATTCAGCATACGGAAGGCCCTGGTGACCAACTCCGCGGGCAGGCTGCACTTTGTTCGTCGGCAACAGCGGGACCGGGAATTCCGCACCCAAAGAAGCCTCCCTGCTACGCATCGCCATAGGCACCTCCCGAGAGCTCTCGACCTGTCGCCTGGCGGGGACAAGCCTGGCGGCCATCGGCGTCGAGGGCCCGTCGGCATTCTTGACGTAGACACTGGCACGACCCGCCAGCGGGTGGGCCGCCCGCAACCCGCCGGTCCGGGGCCCGAACGCTGTCCGGAGCAGTACCGACGCCAGTCCGGGCGGGCCGTCGCGGCGCCCCGGGAAGGCTGCCGGGACATGCCGCCACCAGCAATTCTCCTAGACGTCCGCGAGGGTTGCGCGGGGGGTCCCCGGCGGGCAGAAATGCAGGTCGTCACCACGGCGACGGAATGGCACCATCGAGTACTCCGCGGGTCGCGCACCGGTCACCGTGGAAGAGGGTCGTAGCACCGTCGGTGCGACCCGGCCATTCACCGGGCAGTCACGGATAGTGTCGGCAGGTGACGGTGGTCGACGCTGCCGCCGCAGGCCGGGGCCGGTCGCCGGAGAGGAAAGGGAGGCCCATGCCACGCGACGAGCAGCACCGCGCGGACGCGATGCTGCGCGGGCTGGTCGGCGGGGGCCGCTCGCGGCTCAGCCTCAGTGCCGCGATGCGCGCCCGGGACGTGTCACGCCTCGCCGAGGAGGACCTTGCCTGGGCCGAGGAGACGGTCGTGCTGCGCCATGCCCATCCGGCCCAGCCGGCGTCCGAGCCGGCCGCGGAGGAACAGCCGCAGCCGCCCCGCGAGCCCCCCACAGCGCCGCTCTCGCGGCCAGGCCGGCGTCGTGCGGACGCCCGGGCCGGGCGCTCCCGGCGAGGCGCCCCCCGGCCGGGCGGTCAGGATCCCGATCGGGGCGGTCAGGACGCCGATGTGGACGGGGACACGCCCGGCAGCTCGCCGGAACGCTCGTAGGCCGAGATCATCCGGATCCGGCGCAGGTGTCGCTGTTCGTCGCTGAACGGTGTGGCCAGGAAGACCTCCACCAGTCCGGTCGCCTCGGGCACGGAGTGCATCCGGGCACCGACGCTGATGACGTTCGCGTCGTTGTGCTGGCGGGCGAGGGTCGCCGTCTGCTCGCTCCAGACCAGAGCTGCCCGCACGCCGGCCACCTTGTTCGCGGCGATGACCTCGCCGTTGCCGGAACCGCCGATGACGATCCCGAGGCTGTCGGGCTCCGCCGCGGCCGCGGCCGCGGCGGCCATCACGAACGGCGGGTAGTCGTCGTCGGGGTCGTACTCGACGGGCCCGTGGTCGACGGGCGTGTGGCCGAGCTCCGCGAGGCGGGCGAGCAACGCCTCCTTCAGGTGGAACCCAGCATGGTCAGAACCGAGATGGACACGCATGATGCGCCATCATGCCCGGTCGCCGACGACCGCCGCACCACCGGTGACGAACCCCTCCCCCGCCGGCCATCCGGGCCGCGCCGGGACCAGCGGCTCCGGCCCCACGCGGCGGACGGCCCCGACGGGATCAGCGGGCTTCGGCGGGATCAGTCGAAGATCGGGCCCTGGTCGCGGGTGCGCTTGAGCTCGTAGAAGCCAGGGGTCCCGGCGACGAGCAGCACGCCGTCCCAGAGCCGGCCCGCGGCCTCACCGCGCGGCGTCGGGGTGATGACCGGCCCGAAGAACGCCGTACCGGCCACGGCGATCACGGGAGTGCCGACGTCCATGCCGACCCGGCTGATGCCGTCCTCGTGGCTGGCGCGCAGCTGCTCGTCCCATTCGGTGGAGTGGGCGGCCGCGGCGAGGGCGGGGTCAAGACCGACCTCGGCGAGCGCGGCGGCGAAGGTCTCCTCGGTGAGCTCCGCCTCCTCCAGGTGCCTGCGGCGGCCGATCGCCGTGTAGAGCGGCAGCAGCACCTCGTCACCGGCGGTGGCCGCGGYGGCGATGCAGACCCGCACCGGGCCCCACGCCTGCCGCATCGCCTCCCGGTACGCCTCGGGCACCTCCCGCCCGTCGTTGAGGATCGCCAGACTCATCACGTGCCAGCGGGTGCGCACGGGACGGACCTTCTCCACCTCCAGCATCCAGCGGGACGTCAGCCAGGCCCACGGGCACAGCGGATCGAACCAGAAATCCGCCTCGACCACCGGATCGTCGCCGACGGAGCGGGAATCACCGGTGGCGGCATGTGCCGAGATCGTGGCGTCGGCTGTCATCGCATCTCCTGAATCGCTGGCCGGTCAACGTCGCTGGCGGACAGATACAGGGCGGACGAAACGGACCGGCCGCCCTCGCTGCCCCCGTGCAGCGTCAACCATCCGCAGGCAGTGGTTCCTTCCCTTCCGCGGCAAGATATGTCGCCACCCGGTTCACCACGGCGACGAAGGGAACGGCCGCGATCGCGCCGGGGATGCCGGCGAGCACCCCGCCCGCCGACAGCGCGATGACGATGGCCAGCGGGTGCAGCCGCACCGCGCGCTTCATGACCAGCGGCTGCAGCAGATGGCCCTCGATCTGCTGGACCGCCAGCACCACCCCGAGAATGATCATCGAGTCGCCGAAGCCGTTCGACACGAGCGTCACGAGGACGGCCGCGACACCGGCGACGGTCGCCCCGATGATCGGGATGAAGCCCCCGAAGAACGTGAGCAGCGCCAGCGGGGCCACGAGCGGGGCTCCGACCGCGACCAGGCCGACGGTGATGCCGACCGCGTCGACCGCGGCGACGAACACCGTCCCGCGGATGTAACCGGTGAGGGTGGACCAGGCCTCCCGGCCGGCACCGCGGACCCGGTCCTCCGCGCCGGCGGGGAAACGGGTGACGATCCAGCTCCAGATCCGCTCACCGTCGTACAGGAAGAAGAAGGTGGAGAACAGCGCGACGAGAATGCTCGTCAGCACCTCCGCGGCAACCGACGCGGTCGACAGCACGCCGTTGACCACCCGACCGCGGTTGTCGGTCAGGCTCTTGCGGATGTCGTCGACGAGATCGTCGATCTGCCCCTCGGAGAGGTGGAAGGGCCCGTCCGTCAGGTAGTCGCGGATCTGGTCGACGCCTTCGCTGACCTGGTCGGCGACGGCCGGGATCTCGTTGGCCGCGTTGAAGCCGACGGCGACACCGGCCCCCGTCACCAACAGGAAGAACACCAGCAGCGAGGCGAACGCCGCGCCCAGCCGGGGCATGCCCATCCGCTGGAAGCGGTGCGCCAGGGGATGGATCAGGGCCGCGATGAGCAGGCCGGCGATCACCGGGATCACGACTACCCGCACCCTCCCGATGATCATGGCCATGACATAGACCGCGGTACCGATGACGAGCAGCCGCCAGGACCACGCGGAGGCGACCCGCAGCGACACGGGGACGTGCTGCTCGGCACGGCTTGCGGTCGAGGCGGGAACGGCGGACTCCGTCCCGCTCCCGGCCGCCCGCCGGCCGCGGACGGGCACCCGCCCCAGGCCTGCGACCCGGCGCACCGCCCACCCCCTCGCTCCGGCGCGCGCCGGTTGCTGATCGCCGACTGCCGACGGCTGACGAACGTCGGGACATCTCTTCCGGACATCCAACCCGACGGGGCGGACACAGTTCCACCAAGGTCTGGAACACGCACGTTCCGTAGGCAAGCGGGCGACACCCGACGCATCGGTCGCCCGGAGTGTCGGCTGCCCGGTGCCCCGACTCGCCGTGGTGAAGCGGGCCGTCCCGGAGGAGGCTCCCCGAGGCTCCACGGGGCCCGGCGGTGGTCCGCGGCGTAACCCGGACGTGGTCGGAGCCCACGCGACCGCGTGGGAGACTGGTGCGCGACGTCACGTCATGCCCGTGCGCTCGCGCGGCGGGACCGCAGTGGCACCACGCACACCAGTGGCACCACGCACACCGAGGGCACCACGCGCACCGAGCGCGCCGCCCGTTGCCCGCCGATTCCGCGACGTTTCTGCGAAAGGATCCGGGTGCCTCACAACCTCACCCGCGACGAGGCGCGCGAACGCGCCCGCCTGCTGGCCGTCTCCGCCTACGGCGTCGAGCTCGACCTGACGGTCGGTGACGAGACCTTCCTGTCCAGCACGACCGCCTCGTTCACCTGTACCGAGCCGGGCGCGTCGACCTTCGTCGAGCTGGCGGCGCCCGCGGTGCGGGAGATCGTGCTCAACGGCCGTTCCCTCGACCCGGCCGCGGTGTTCGACGGATGGCGGGTGACGCTGCCCGACCTGGCCGCGACGAACGAGCTGCGCGTCGTCGCCGAGTGCGCCTACTCCCGCACCGGCGAGGGCCTGCACCGCTTCGTGGACCCGGTGGACGGTGCCGTCTACCTCTACACCCAGTTCGAGACGTATGACGCGCACCGTATGTACACCTGCTTCGACCAGCCCGACCTGAAGGCGACCTTCGCCCTCGCGGTGACCGCGCCGGCAGACTGGAAGGTCATCTCCAACAGCGTCGTCACCGGCACGGCGGATGCTGCCGGCGGCGCGGTGCGGACATCCTTCGCGCCGTCCCCGGTCATGTCGACCTACATCACCGCGCTGGTCGCCGGGCCGTACCACGAGGTGCGTGACCACCACGACGGGATCGACCTCGGGCTGTACTGCCGGCGCTCTCTCGCCGAGTTCCTCGACCCGGACGAGATCTTCCAGATCACGAAGCAGGGGTTCGACTTCTACCACCGGGTCTTCGACTACCGGTACCCGTTCGGCAAGTACGACCAGCTCTTCGTGCCCGAGTTCAACGCCGGCGCGATGGAGAACGCCGGCTGCGTGACCTTCCTGGAGGACTACGTCTTCCGGGCGAAGGTCACCGAGGCGCGGCGCGAGCGGCGGGCCGAGACGATCCTGCACGAGATGGCCCACATGTGGTTCGGCGACCTGGTCACGATGCGGTGGTGGGACGACCTGTGGCTGAACGAGTCGTTCGCCACCTACATGTCGGTGCTGGCGCAGGTGACRTCCACCCGCTTCACCAACGGCTGGACGACCTTCGCCAACGCGGAGAAGGGCTGGGCGTACCGGCAGGACCAGCTCTCCTCGACCCACCCGATCGTCGCCGACGCGCCCGACWTGGACGCGGTGCGCACGAACTTCGACGGCATCACCTACGCCAAGGGCGCCTCCGTCCTCAAGCAGCTCGTCGCCTGGGTGGGTCAGGAGGAGTTCCTCGCCGGCCTGCGCAGCTACTTCCGCCGCTACGAGTACGGCAACACCTCGCTGCGTGACCTGCTCGTCGAGCTGGAGAAGGCCAGCGGGCGCGACCTGGCCCCCTGGTCGGCGGACTGGCTCGAGACCACCGGAGCGAACACGCTGCGCCCCCGCTTCACGACGGACGCCGCGGGCCTGTTCACCTCGTTCGAGGTCCTCCAGGAACCGGCGAGCGCTCCCGCCACCGCGTCACGCACGCTGCGCCCGCACCGGGTTGCGATCGGTCTGTACGACCGCGACGGGCAGGGCCGCCTCGTCCGCCGCGAGCGGGTCGAACTGGACGTCGTCGGCGGGACCACCGAGGTCGCGAAGCTGGTCGGCGTCCGCCAGCCCGACCTGGTCGTACTCAACGACGATGACCTCACCTACGCCAAGGTGCGCCTCGACGAGCGCTCGCTGGCCACCCTCACCGAGTCGATCGGGACGATCTCGTCCTCCCTGCCGCGGACCCTGTGCTGGGCGGCGGCCTGGGACATGACCCGGGACGCCGAGCTCGCCGCCCGCGACTACGTGCGGCTCGTGCTCTCCGGCATCGACGCCGAGGACGACATCGGCGTGGTCCAGTCACTGGTCACCAAGGCGGCGCTGACCGTCGACAACTACGGCGACCCGGCGAACCGGCCGGCGGCGCTGCTGGAGCTGACCACCCGGGCCGAGGAGCTGATGCGCGGCGCCGAGCCGGGCAGCGACCTGCAGCTCGTCTTCGCCACCGCCTTCGCCCAGACCGAGGACCCGGGGCAGATCACCCGGCTGCGGGCGATCTTCGAGGGTTCGGACGTCATCGACGGGCTGGTGCTGGACACGGAGCTCCGCTGGACGCTGCTGACCCAGCTGGTGGCCCGCGGCGTCCTCGGCGACGCCGAGATCGACGCGGAGCTTGCCCGCGACAGCACCGCGACCGGGGAGAAGCGCGCCGCCGCCGCCCGCAGTGCCCGCCCGACCGCCGAGGCCAAGGCCGCGGCCTGGTCGGCGGTGATGGACTCGGACACGCTGTCGAACCACCTGGCGGTCGCGACGATGAGCGGATTCTGGATCAGCGACCAGCAGGAGCTGACCCGGCCGTATGTCGACCGGTTCTTCGCCGAGATCGGCGGCATCTGGAAGACCCGGTCGTTCGACTCGGCGCAGACGATCACCCAGATGCTGTTCCCGTCCGGGGTCATCGAGCAGGCAACGGTCGACCGGACCGACACCTACCTGGCGGAGCGGGAGCCGGTGCCGGCACTGCGCCGGGCGCTGATGGAGGGTCGGGACGGGCTGGTGCGGGCGCTGGCCGCCCGGGCGAAGGACACCGCCGCCGGCGCGGCGCGCGGCTGAGCCCCGTACCGGTCACGACACCGCTCCCGCTGCTCACGGTCGCCGGCGGTCCGCTGACAGCGGGCCGCCGGCAGCCGGCGGCCGACCGGCCGGTCAGCGTGACCGGTCGGTCGACAGTCGACGTGCCGTCGCGGTCAGGGCCGCCGCGACTCAGCGGCGGGTGGCCGCGTGCATCGACGGGGCGCCAGCCGCGTCGGCGAGCTGCCGCAGCCCGGTGATCACCCCTCCGACGAGGTCGCCGAGAGCGAAGCTGGACGTCATCGCCAGGGTGGCCAGGCCGGCCGCCGCATCGCTGACGCGCTTCTTCGCGACCGGGGTGGTGACCACCCGGACGAACCGCTGGCCCGGGGAGACCGCGATCAGCACGGCCTCGTCGCGGTCAAGGTCGAGGTCGGCGAGGCTCCCCAGCAGCCGTTCGGCGGCGAGCTCCGGATCGCCGTCGAGCGGGCCGACCCGGACGGCGAACCGGATGCCGCTGGAGTTCTGCGCGGCGAGCCGGGCCCGTTCGAGCCGGTCGGTCTGCTCGGGGGTGAAGGCCTCACCAGCTGCCACTGGCACCACCCGCGCCCGGCGCGGCCCCCGAGCGCTTCTCGTCAAGGTCTTCCGGCTTCTCGCCGATCCAGGTCGTGTCGTGCTCCCACGGCTGACCCGGGCGGTAGCGCGACGGACGGCTCAGGCGGCTCGTCAGCGCGGTGAGAATGTACGCCAGCAGGAAACCGCCGACGACCGTGCCGCCGTAGATCGTCCAGGCATGGACGGCCGACAGCGGGTCGGGGTCGTAGGTGGTCCCCACATCCTGTGCGGACGCGGAGACCGCCAGGAAGGGCACCGTGAACAGGGACAACGCGGCGACGGTGAGCGCGCGGCGCGCGGCGACCCGTCGGCCCGACCGGGAGGTCGAGGACAGGCCGCCGGCCGCGACCGACCGCCGAGACGTACGGCGCGGACGACGTGGAATCACGATCGGAAGGGTACCGGGAACCGGTGTCACCGTCCGTTCCCAGGGGTGCGAGGTAGCTCGCCTCCGCCGCCGACCGGCCCGGCCTCGTCGCCGCGACAGGCACCACAGCGGTTCAGGGGCGCCGGGGAGTGGGGCCCGCCTCCGGGTCGGCAGCACGCGGCCCGCCCTGCTCGGGCGACCCGGGCCCGAGCCCCCCGAGCCCCCCGGGCTCCCCGAGTTCCCCGAGGGCCGCGATGAGGCGCCGTGGCCGCGGGTCGGTGAGCAGCCGCTCGACGGTGACTCGTTCACCCGCCCCGTCGACGACCGGCAGCCGCCAGTTCGGGTAGCTGTCGACCGTGCCCGGCAGGTTCGGCTGGCGGGGGTCACCGAACGCGTCCCCGGGGGCGAGCAGCACCACCCGGGCCCGTGACAGCCCGAGAAGCGCATGGAGCCCGAACGCCGCCTCGTCCCGCACCGCGGGCGCGAGCAGATCCCTGGCCCGCACCGCACCCACCTCCGCCACCTCCGCCGTCTCTGCGTCTACGTCTGCGTCTGCGTCTGCGTCTGCGGAGGCGGCCGTGAGGAGGCCCTCGTCGGCAAGCAGGCGCAGGAGGTCGGCACGTTCGGCCAGCCAGGCCGCCCGCTCCTGCGCTCCCGACCGGGCGAGCAGCCCGAGCTCTTCCCGCACGCGCACATGCTCGCCGTCGAGGAACCCGGCGGCGGTCGGCAGGTCGTGCGTGGTGACGCTGGCCATGGACCGGACCCGGTACTCGCCGGGATGGCGCGGCGCCCCGTCGTCGGACCGCTCGAACCACAGGACGGACGACCCGAAGATCCCGGCCTGGTCGAGTGCCACGGCCACCGAGTCCTCGACGGTGCCGAGGTCCTCGCCGACGATCAGGGCGCCGGCGTGGCGGGCCTCCAGCGCGAGCAGCCCCAGCATCGCCGCCGCGTCGTACCGGACGAACGTTCCGGCGGCGGCGCCGGCACCGCCCGRCACCCACCACAGCCGGAACAGGCCGAGGATGTGATCCACCCGTACCCCGCCGCCCCGCGCGAGGACCGCGCGGACCATCGCCCGGAAGGCGGCGTAGCCGCTCTCCGCCAGCACGGTCGGCCGCCACGGGGGCAGACCCCAGTCCTGGCCCTGCTGGTTGAACCCGTCCGGTGGCGCGCCCACCGAGGCACCGGTGGCCAGCACGCCGCGCATCGCCCAGGCATCGGCCCCGCCGGGCTCGACGCCCACCGCGAGATCGTGGACGATGCCGACCCGCATCCCCGCCGCCCGGGCCGTTGCCTGCGCGGCGGCCAGCTGGTCGTCGCACCGCCGCTGCAGCCAGGCGTGGAACGCGACGCGGGTGGCGAGCTCGGCGCGGGCCACCTCGACGGCGGGTCCGGCCGGGTCGCGCAGCTCCTCCGGCCAGGTGCGCCAGTCCCGCCCGTGCAGCTCGGCCAGGGCGCACCAGAGCGCGAAGTCGGCAAGTCCCCCGTCCGGGCCGCTGCCGCGGGCCGGCGCGGCGGTGGCCCCGTCGTCGGGCTCATGGTGGTCGGTGAACAGCAGTTCCAGCGCCGGCAGCTTCGCCCGCCACACCGCGTCCCGGTCGATCAGACCGTCGCGGATGCCCTCACGGCGGGCCCGCTCCGCGAGCCCGTCGACCTCGGCCCGCACCCCGGCGGAGGCGTGGACGTACTCCGGGAGCAGTTCGGGACGCAGGTACAGCGGCGAGACGAACCGGCGGCTCGACGGCGAGTAGGGCGACGGCTCGACGGGGAACGTCGGCGCCGCCGCATGCAGCGGGTTCACCAGCAGGACATCCGCGCCGTCCCGACCGGACCACTGTGCGATCATCGCAAGGTCGGCGTAGTCGCCGATCGCCCAGGATCCCGCGGAGGCGAGTGCGTAGAGCTGGATCATCCAGCCCCAGGCGCGCCGGTCCCCGGCCCCGTCCCGCAGGACGTCCGGCACCGCGTCCGGCACGACGATCAGCGGGCACCGCGCCACGGTGGCACCGGCGCGCAGCAGCAGGCGGTGGTCACCCAGCGGCAGGTCTGCCGGRACGTCGACGGCGGCGGCCCGCACCAGCCGGCCGTCGACAACCTCCTCGGCACCGGTCAGTCGGACCGCGGCGGGAACGGTGCCGCCGTCCGCAAGCTCCACATTCGCGGATGGCGCCGGAGCGTCGGCCGGCACGTGCGCCTCGACCGGGGCCGGGGCGGCGGCGCGGAGCACGGCGCAGCTCGGCAGCGCCCGCCGCCAGCGTGCGTCCCGGGCGTCGGCGAGCGCCCGCGCCGGATCAGCGGGGTCGACGCCGAGCAGGTCGAGCACAGCCCGGACCGCCTCGGGGGTGACCGTGACCAGCCCGCCGTCCTGGCCCTCGTAGGACGTCGCGACACCGAACTCCGCGGCGAGCTCCGCAAGATCACCGAGCTGCGCCCAGGCTCCGGCGGACGGCTGGCCCGCTCCTGCGGAGCCGGCGGGCGGGGCGGGCTGGCGGGAGCCGGCGGGGTGCTGTGGGTCTTCGGTCGCGGACGTCACGGGCCCGATACTGCCCGCTCCCCCGGCCGGGTTCGTGACCCCCCGGACCCGTCGGCCTTTCGGCCCCGTGTGGTAGGCACCGGGCCGCCGCCGTCGCCCGCGGACCGCCCCGCGGAGACCGTCGGAGAACCGGGCGAGGAGCCAGGCCGGGGGTGCCCCGGATCCGACGCATCGGCGGGGGACGTCGGGCGCCGCCAGGGCGAGTCGGGTGCGGAAGGATCGCTCTCACCGGCATCGGGCCAGCTGGGTGTGCCGGGGGCGAGCGGCAGGGTCAGCCGCAGGAGTGCCCCGCCGCCCGGCGTCTCCTGGGCCTGGACCGTTCCGCCGTGCATCGCCACCGCGTCCGCCACGATCGCCAGGCCGAGCCCGGAGCCGGGCTTGCCGCGCGCCGAGGTCGCCCGGTAGAAGCGCTCGAACACCCTCGCCCGGTCACCCGGCGCGATGCCGGGGCCCTCATCGGCGACGGTCACCTCGCCGGCGCGGCAGGCCACCTGCACTGTCGACGACTCGGGGCCGAACTTGACGGCGTTGTCGAGCAGGTTGGTGACCGCGCGTTCCAGCAGGTTGGGCCGCCCGTCGACCAGGCACGGCTCCGCGTTCACCTCGATGCGGATGTTGCGGCCCTTCGCCCGCCGCCGGGCCCGTTCCGCCGCGGAGCGCACCACCTGGGCCAGGTCGAGCCGCTCCACCTCCTCGGTCGGGGCCTCGTCCCGCGCCAGCTCGATGACCTCGGTGACGAGGTGGGTCAGCTCGCGCATCTGGGCGTCGACGTCGCGCAGCAGCGCCTCCCGGTCGGCGGTGGGCAGCGCCCGGTTCGTCGACGTCTCGGCCCTCAGCAGCAGCTCGATGTTGGTTCGCAGGCTGGTCAGCGGCGTGCGCAGCTCGTGGGCGGCGTCGTCGACGAGCTGGCGCTGCCGCAGCCGCGACGCCTCCAGTGCCCGCAGCATGCTGTTGAGGCTGGTGGCGAGCCGGGCGATCTCGTCGGAGCCGGTGACGGGGATGAGCGCGGAGAGATCCTGGGTCCGCGCGACCTCCTCCGCCGCCGCCGCGGCCGCATCGACGGGTTTCAGCGAGCCCCGGGCGACGAGCCGCCCCGCGATCACCGAGCCGACGACGCCGACCAGGCCGACGACGAACAGCACCAGGCCGAGGTCGCGCAGCGTGCGGTCGACGTCCGCGGTGGGCCGGGCGAACTGAAGGGCGCCGGTGCCGGTGAGCGGCGGCGGGTAGCGCAGCGGCACGGTGGCGACCCGGTAGCGTGCGCCGTCGACGGTGACCGTGTGCAGGTTCTTCGTGCGCAGCCCCCGAGCCACCTCGGTGTCCTGGACGTCGACCGGGATCGCGAACTTCTCCAGCGACGGGAAGGCGCTCTCCAACGGCACGCCCTGGGCGTCGAGGAACTGCACCTCCATCCCGAAGTTCAGTGCCCGCACACTGATCTCGCTGGCCTGCAGGTTCCCGGCCGAAGCCCGGGCCTGTTCGACCAGCTGGTCGTCGATCGCCTGGTTGAGCACGATCCGGGTGACGCCGAGGGCGACGCTGACGACCACCGCGACGGCCGCGGCGACGGCGACACCCGCCAGCAGCGCCATCCGGGCGCGCAGGGTGAGGCTGGGTCGCAGCCCCGCCCAGCGGGCCGCCGGAACCGACCGGGCGGCCCGCCCCACCCGCCGCCCCTGGGCCTCGGCGTTGGCCTGCCCGTCCGTACCGATCACGCCCGGCCAGGCCTCGGCTCCCGGGTCGGCCTGATCACCCGGAGCGGCCCGGCGTTCATGCCCGGTCAGCAGGAAGCTCACGCAGGACGTAGCCGACACCACGGACGGTGTGCAGCAGCCGGGGCTCGCCGTCGGCCTCGAGCTTGCGCCGCAGGTAGCTCACGAACACCTCCAGCGAGTTCGAGGACGGACCGAAGTCGTAACCCCAGACCTTCTCCATGATCGTCGATCGGGAGAGGACCTGCCGCGGATGGCTGAGGAACAGCTCGAGCAGCTCGAACTCGGTCTTGGTCAGCGTCAGCTCGCGGGCGCCCCGCAGCACCTGGCGGCTCACCGGGTCGAGCCGGACATCCGCGTACAACAGCTCGTTGGCGGTGCCGTCGTCCGCCTGGCCGGGGCCGTGGCCCGGACCCCGGGCCGCGCCGGCGCGGGCTGCCAGCGCAGCCCGCCGGGTCAGCGCCCGCAGCCGGGCGAACAACTCCTCCAGCGCGAACGGCTTGACGAGGTAGTCGTCAGCGCCGACGTCGAGACCGCTGACGCGGTCGGCGAGCCCGTCGCGGGCCGTGAGCATCAGGACGGGCACGTCGTTGCCGCGTGCCCGCAGCCGACGACAGGTCTCCAGCCCGTCCATACGCGGCATCATCACGTCGAGCACGACGATGTCCAGCTGCTCCCGGCTCACGACGTCGAGAGCGTCGACACCGTCGGTGGCGGTGCGCACCTCGTACCCCTCGAAACGGAGCGACCGCTCCAACGACTCCCGGACGGCGTCGTCGTCATCCACAACCAGTACCCGCACGGCCCCAGTCTGCCTGCTGCCCCCGACAGTTCCAGGCTCCGGGGGCCCGTCTCAGCAAGACCTTGCGGGATCCTCAGCCCAGCTTCAGACAGGCCGCCCGCACCCGCCCGAACCAGGCCCGATCAGCGCGAACCGGCGCCTCCCCCCAGTGCGCTGCCGGAGCCCGAGGAAGCACCGGCCGACGACACACCGGCCGAGGACGGAGCTGGCGCGGGTGGGTCGATGCGCGGCGCCGACTGCTCGCCGGCGCCCTGGCCCGCCCCACCGGGCTGGCTCGGGACGCCGCCGGTCTCGTCCTCCGCCTCGCCGGGCTGATCGTCGTCGTCGTCGACCATGACGACCTCGCTGCGCTGCACGGTGCCCAGATCGATCCCCGCCGTGCTCAGCGACGACCGGACGCGCTCACGCAGCTCGCGCGCCACATCCCACTGCTTGAGCGGCTGGGTCTTGATCGCGATGCGCAGCGTGTACCCGTCGGCCGTCATCGTCTCCATGCCCCAGACCTCGGGTTCGGACAGGATGAGGCTCGTCCACTTGTCGTCCTTCCACAGCTCGTCGGCGGTGGTGACCAGGATGCGCTTGGCCGCCGCGACCTCGGTGTCGTAGTCGAGCGGGACGTCGAGAACGGCGCGGGCCCACTGCTGGCTCTTGTTCCCGACCCGGGTGATCTCACCGTTGCGGACATACCAGACCGTTCCCTCGACGTCGCGCAATCTGGTCATGCGCAGGCTCACGGCCTCGACGGTGCCGGAGACCGGCCCGACATCGATCACGTCACCGACGCCGTACTGGTCCTCCAGCAGCATGAACGTTCCCGACAGGAAGTCGCGCACCAGATTCTGCGCGCCGAAACCGACCGCGATGCCGAGGACACCGGCGCTGGCGACGATCGGTGCGAGATTCAGCCCGATCTCGCCGAGGATCGTCAGAAAAGCGAGTCCGAAAATAATGATGGACGTCACGCTGCGCAGCAGGGAACCGACGGTTCCAGCGCGCTGGCGACGCCGTTCCAGCAGCACGGTCGGATCACCGAACGCGCCGAGCAGCGTGTTGGAGCGCAGGCCGCGCAACGGCCCACCGCTGCGCCCGGAGGCGGCGCGGCCAGTAGCCCGCCGGATGAATCTGTGCAGCAGCGCCCGCACCACCGCAGCGATCAGCAGAATCAGCACAATCTTGACGGGAGTACCGAGGAACACCTCGGCGCCCGACGCAAGATTGTTACTGTGCGTGAGGTTGTAGACAGTGCGACAGGTGATGCTGGCGTCCAGGCCGCAGGCGTCCCGCAGCGCGTTGGCGACACCCTCGATCGAGACGATCGGATCCATCGTCGCGTCTGGCGACAGCGACACCGAGGGGATCGGGGTCGGGGAACCGCCGGGGGCCGGGGTGGTGGGGGCGGCGCTCGGGGTCAGGAGAGCACCGAGCATCGGGATCACCGGCTGGGCTACCACGGGCAGCCCCACCCCCGCGACGGTACGTGACACTCCCACCGGGAACAGCCCGACGCGGCACGCATCGGGCCGGAAACACTAGATGGACACAACGTCGGCCATCCTCCGTAACAGGTCTCTTCGTCAGATCGACGCCGGATCGGCGCCGCGGACACCGCGATGTCGCCGCCGCCGCGGGCACCAGGGGCACCGCGGACGCCGTGGGCGCCCCCGCGCCGGCGGCACCTGCCGAGCCGGCACCCCACCCCCCGGCGGGCGGCACCCCGGCCGGCCCGAACCGCCACGGGACGCACCCCGCCGCGAGACGGCAGCCGGACAGGCGCCGTCACGGAACAAGCTCAGCCGCCGGCACGCACCCGCCGAGTCGACCTTGACAGTGTCACCCATCGCCCACGCGGACGGCCGAGGACCCCGACACCGACCACGGACGGACACGCCCGACCTCTCGCCACTCGGTGTGCCCAAACGGTCACGACACATCACCCGATGGGCTTGTTGTTGGTCACAAACCCGCCCGGATATKCACATCGGCGCTTTGCTCGGGCGGATGACCATGCAAACAGGCTCGCGTTCCGCGGCAGAAGAAGGTTGACTGTCCATTGTCACCGGAGACGCTGGGTAGGACGGTCCGCAAGGGCCCTCGGGTGGGCAGGAGGTCGGCGCGTGGCAGAGGCGCTGGTTCTCAATGCCACGTACGAGCCTCTGTGCGTGGTGTCACAAAGAAGAGCACTGGTGCTGGTTCTGACCGACAAGGCCGTGATGGTCGAGGCCGCCGGTCAGGTACTGCGTTCGACGACGAGCTCGGTCGAGGTTCCGATCGTCGTCCGGTTAGCACGGTTCGTGCGCGTGCCCTACCGTTCACAGGTTCCACTCACCCGCAAGGGTGTGCTGGCACGCGACCATCACCGGTGTGTCTACTGCAACGCCCCAGCAACGTCGCTGGACCATGTCATCCCTCGCTCACGGGGCGGGCCGCATGTATGGGAGAACGTCGTGGCGGCCTGCGGCCGCTGCAACCATGTCAAAGCCGACCGAGCGGTTGCCGATCTCGGTTGGCGGCTTCGCACGGCACCCCGAGCGCCGAGCGGAGCCGCCTGGCGCATTCTGGGGTCCCGCAGGATGGACCCGCGGTGGTCCCGCTACCTGAGCACCGTGCCGGACATCTCGGAGGCCGCCAGCGCCTGAGTTGCGTCTGACCAAGGCCTGACCAGGGCCTGACCAGGCCTGAGCCCGCCGTGTGGCCGCCTCCCGGGCGGTAGCCGGCCACGCGGCGGGGCAGGAACCGCGGATGCGCATACTCGTCACCGGCGCCACGGGCTACATCGGCGGCCGGCTGGCTCCCCGTCTGCTGGGCACCGGCCACCAGGTCCGGTGCATGACCCGCGACCCGGCCCGGCTGGCCGAGGTCAGCTGGGCGCACCATCCCGATGTCGAGGTGGTCCGCGCCGACGCCCTCGACCCGGCCGCGCTGCGTCGTGCGCTGGACGGCGTCGACACCGCCTACTACCTGATCCACTCGATCGACAGCGGCGGCGACTTCTCCTCCGTCGACCGCGCCGCCGCCCGCGCCTTCGCCGACGCCGCCCGGAATGCCGGAGTCGGCCGGCTGGTGTACCTGGGCGGTCTGAGCCCGGCGTCCGGCGCCGGGGTGTCGGAGCACCTGGCGTCCCGCCAGGAGGTGGCGCGGGTCCTGCTCGACTCCGGCGTGCCGACGGTCGTCCTGCGCGCGGCGGTCATCATCGGCAGCGGCAGCGCGTCGTTCGAGATGCTGCGTCACCTCACCGAGCGGCTGCCGGTCATGGTCACCCCGCGGTGGGTGCGCACCCGCATCCAGCCGATCGCCGTCCGGGACGTCCTGTACTACCTGGTCGGCTGCCTGGACCTGCCCGCCGGGACGCACCGCTCGTTCGACATCGGCGGGCCGGACATCCTCACCTACGCCGAGATGATGCAGCGCTTCGCCGCCGTCGAGGGCCTGCGCCGGCGGGTCATCATCCCTGTTCCCGTGCTCTCCCCCGGCCTGTCGTCGCACTGGGTCGGGCTGGTCACGCCGGTTCCGCGGGCCATCGCGCGCCCGCTCGTCCGTTCGCTGCGCACGGAGGTCGTCGCCGCCGAGCACGACATCGCCTCCTGGGTGCCGGACCCGCCCGACGGGCTCGTCCCGTTCGACACCTCGGTGGCCTACGCGCTCGCCCGGGTGCGCGACCGGGCGGTGGAGACCCGCTGGTCGACGGCGGTCTGGCCAGGCAGCCCGATCACCACGCCGTTCCCGGAGGTCCTCGCCCGCCTCTGCGGCGACCCGGGCACATCCCGCCCGGCACCACCCGGCGAACCGGTGGTGACCGACCCGGTCTGGGCCGGCTCGTCGCTGTACACCGACGAACGGTCGCGGGCGGTCGACGCCCCGGCCGGCCGCCTGTGGGCCGTCATCGAGGGCATCGGCGGCGAGAACGGCTGGTACAGCTGGCCGCTGGCCTGGTCCGCCCGCGGCTGGCTCGACATCCTCGCCGGCGGGGTCGGGCACCACCGCGGCCGTCGGGACCCGCACCGGCTGCGCACCGGCGAGGCGATCGACCTGTGGCGGGTCGAGGAGCTGGTGCCCGGCCGGCTGCTACGCCTGCGGGCCGAGATGAAGCTGCCCGGCCAGGCCTGGCTGGAGCTGCGCGTCGACCCGGACGGCAGCGAACCGGGGGGCACCGAACCGGGGGGCGGCGGCGCTGAGGGCGGCAGCCCCGAAAGCGGTGCCGGTGGCCGGCGGCGGGTGGTCTACCGGCAGCGGGCGCTGTTCCTGCCCCACGGGCTGCCCGGGCACCTCTACTGGAAGGCCGTCAGCCCGTTCCACTCGGTGGTCTTCGGCGGCATGCTCCGCACGATCGTCCGCCACGCCGAGAGCGGGGCAGCACCCACCGGGTCCCCGGAACGGCCGCACGAGGCGCCGCACCCCCACGGGACGTCGCACCCCCACGAGACGTCCACCGCCCTGCCTCAGGGATGATCGCCGCCCGGCACCTCCATCTCGAACCAGACCCGCTTGCCGTCCGGGGTCGTCTCCACGCCCCAGGCCTGCGCGAGTGCCTCCACGAGCAGCAGGCCCCAGCCGTGCTCGGCATCCATCTGGTCGGTGGACTCGTCACCGGGCCGGGGCAGCACCGAGCCCTCCCTGTCCTCGACGCTGATCCGCAGCCGCCCGGGCTCGAGAGTCGCCCGCAGCACCAGATCGCTGCGCGCGTGCAGGACCGCGTTGGTGACCACCTCGCTGACCAGCAGGATGGCGTCGTCGAGGGAGCCGATCCCGGCGTCGTGCAGCGCGCCCCGCACCGCCACGCGGGCGTGGCTGGCGGACGACCCCACCGCCGGCAGTGCGAGCTCCAGCAGCGGCGGCCGGACCGGCCGGGTCACCAGGACCAGCAGCGCGATGTCGTCGTCCGTGCGGGGCGGGAGGTCGGCCGCGAGCAGGCAGCGCTCGAGAAGCGTGCGCGCGGTCTCCTGGATGGGGCCGGGGCCGTCGCAGGTCACCGCGTCCGGGCCGGACCAGCTGCGGGCGGCGAACCCGCCGGTCCGGCGGCGGTCGCCGCTCGTTCGTGGTCTGCGGTAGCCACCGCGGCGGTCCCGGCCGGACCGGCGCTCCCGGATCCGCCGCTCCGGCGTGGCCACCGACGGCCCGGTCGGCGGCTGCGCCGGGGAGAGGCCGGCTGACGGCGCGGCAGCCGACGGCGCGGCAGCCGACGGGGCGGCGGACGACAGGGCGGCGGGCGCTGCGGCCGCGTCGGGCGCGTCACACGCCCCGTCGAGGTCGCGCGCGGCCCGCGGACGGGTGATCTGTTCGGCCAGGCCCGACCGGAGGTGCTCCAGACCGTCGGCCACCGGGCGGCGGCGCGACTCGACCAGCCCGTCGGTGAACATCACCAGTGCCGAGCCGGGTGGCAGCGCGACCGTCGTCTCCGAGAACTGGTCCTTCTCCCCCGTACCGAGTGGGAGGCCGGGTTCGAGAACCAGATAGTCCGGCTGCTCGTCCGGCAGCACCAGCAGCGGCGGCGGGTGGCCGGCGCTGGCGATCGTCGCGCGGCCCGAGTACGGGTCGTACACCGCGTACATCGAGGTGGCCATCTGCAGCCCCGGCAGCGAGTCGACGACCCGGTCCAGCCGGGCTAGCAGCTCCGCGGGTCCCCAGTCCTCCAGCGCGTAGGCCCGCAGGGCGGCCCGGAGCTGGCCCATCACCGCGGCGGCGTGCAGGCCCCGGCCCATCACGTCGCCGATGGCGACGCCGACCCGACCGCCGGGCAGCCCGATGACGTCGTAGAAGTCCCCGCCGACCTCGGTGCCGGCCGTGCCCGGCCGGTACTCCATCKCGATCTCCATGCCGTCGAGGGCCGGCGGGTGCGCGGGCAGCATCGACCGCTGCAGCGTCAGCGCGGACTCCTCGACCTCCTGGAACAGCTGCGCGTTGTCGAGGGCGGCCCCGCCGCGCCGGGCCAGCTCCTCGACCAGGTGGACGTCCAGCGCCGTGAACTCGTGCAGGCCGTTGCGGCCGACGGACAGGGCTCCCAGCACATGCCCGCGGGCACACATCGGCACGGTGATCGTCGGGCCGGAGGGGAGCTCCCAGAACGTCTCATAGGCCGAGCCGACGAACAGTTCCCGGGCGACGCGCTCCGTGTAACACGGGATGTAGTGCGACTGGCCGGTGCGCACGACGATGCCCGGCGGCATGTTCTGGTCGAGTGTCGGCGGCCGGAGCTGGACAGCGGCCCGGAGGAAGTCCGCGGCCTTCGCATCGAGGAAGGACGAGCCGGCCATCCGGATCGCGTCGCCGTCGCCGCGCAACCAGACGACCGCTCCCGTGCCCAGCCGGGGCACCGCCAGCGCCGCGATCATCTCCATGATCCGCTGCGGGTCGAGCGAGCTGCTCAGGACGAGGCTGGCATCCGCGAGAAAGGAGAACTGGTCGAGTGTCGTCCCCGCGGAGACGTGTGAGCGGCGCCGCCGAGCGGCGGTCAGCTCCCGGACGATGGCCCGTCCGACCGAGGCCGTGGTCGCGGCCCAGCCCTCGGGCCTGTAGGCGGCGCCCGTCGCGGGGGCGGCGCCGGCCCGAGGCTCGCTGCCAGCCCGCGGCTCGCTACCGGGAGGCGGCTCGTTGCCGGGAGGCGGCTCGTTGCCGGGAGGCGGACGAAGGCCCGCTGCCGAACTGGTGCCGGCCGCCGAGCTGAGGCCGGTCACCGCTGCCCACCGCCTGCCGTGAGGACCGTGGGGACGTTTGGCCACCGGGTCACATCCACCCCCAGGAAGCGTGCCATAACGGACAGTGACGTCATCCACTAGCGGAGTGTAGTTCGCTAGTCGGATATCGCGCCCGTCGAGCCGCACGGTGGACACCGTCAGTAACGGTGTCATCCGTTTACTTCGTGCAGGTGGAACGGGTTTGATACCGCCATGGATCCCGTTGCCACCGACCCCGCGGACCCGCCTGCCCCGGCCGGCATCCCTACGGGCGCAACGCTCCGCCAGCCCGGCGGCGGTGCCGCGCCCTGGTGGCGCGACGCCGTGATGTACGAGGTCTACATCCGCAGCTTCGCCGACACCGACGGTGACGGCGTCGGTGATCTCGAAGGCATCCGCCGCCGGCTGCCCGACCTCGCCGACCTCGGCGTCGACGGCGTCTGGATCAGCCCGTTCTACCGCTCCCCCATGGCCGACCACGGCTACGACGTCGCCGACCACACCGACGTCGACCCGATGTTCGGCACCCTCGCCGACCTCGACGCGCTGCTGGCGGACGCCCACACCGCCGGGCTGAAGGTCGTCGTCGACCTTGTCCCGAACCACTCCAGCAGCGAGCATCCGGCCTTCCAGGCGGCGCTGGCCGCCGGGCCCGGCTCCCCCGAACGCGAGCTCTACCTGTTTCGGGACGGGCGCGGGCCCGGCGGCGCCCGGCCGCCGAACAACTGGATGTCGGTGTTCGGCGGACCGGCCTGGACCCGCGTCCCGGACGGCCAGTGGTACCTGCACCTGTTCGCCCGGGAGCAGCCCGACTGGAACTGGCGGCACCCGCGGGTCCGTGCGGAGCACCGCGAGATCCTGCGGTTCTGGCTCGACCGCGGCGTCGACGGCTTCCGCATCGACGTCTCGCACGGCCTGATCAAGGACGAGGCGCTGCGTGACCACCCCGACCCGGACACCGCGGCCGCGGACCACCCCACGCCCGACCAGGTCGACGCCGGGTTCCGGGAGGTGCTTGAGCCGTACTCGTGGGATCAGGACGGCGTGCACGAGATCTACCGCGAGTGGCGGGCGCTCCTGGACGAGTACGACCGCCGGGACGGGCGGGCGCGGATGCTCGTCGGCGAGACCTGGGTCGCCGACCCGGAGCGCCTCGCCCGCTACGTCCGCCCGGACGAGCTGCATCTGACGTTCACGTTCTCGCTGCTGTTCGCGCCGTTCTCGGCACCGGCGTGGCGCAGCGCGATCGACGCCGCCCGGGCCGCGACCGCCGCCGTCGGCGCCCTGCCGACCTGGGTGCTCGCCAACCACGACGTCGTCCGGCCGACCGGCCGCTACGGCGGCGGTGATGTCGGCCTGCGCCGCGCCCGGGCGGCCCTGCTCGCGCTGCTGGCGCTGCCCGGGACGGCCTATCTCTACCAGGGCGACGAGCTCGGCCTGCCGCAGGTCGACGTCCCGCCGGAGCAGCGCCGCGACCCGATCTGGGAACGCTCCGGCCACACCGCGGCCGGCCGGGACGGCACCCGCGTGCCCATGCCGTGGTCCGGGCAGAAGCCGCCGTACGGCTTCACCGACGACGGGACGGAGCCCTGGCTCCCCCAGCCGGCGGACTGGGGTGACCTGACCGCCGCCGCCCAGTCCGTCGACCCGATGTCGACGCGGGTCCTCGTCCGCGGGGCGCTGGCGCTGCGCCGGGCACTGCCGTTCCTCGGCGACCCGGGCGACCCGGACGCCCCCCGGCCCGGCTTCCGCTGGCGCGACGGCCTGCCCACCAGCTGCCTCGCCTTCGACCGCACCACCGAACCGGACCCCCCTGGCGCGGACGCCGGCGCGAACGTCGGCCAGGGCGGCTCCGCGGGTGCGGGCGGCTCCGCGGGTTCGGGGGCGCCGGGCGGGCCGGCGCTGACCTGTGTGATGTCCACCGAGGAGGAGGTCCACCTGGCGCTCGCCGGGCGCCTCGTCCTGGCCAGCAGCCCGGTCGGCTACGACGGTGCGACCCTCGTACTACCGCCGGACACCACCGTCTGGGTCATCCCCCGTTCGGGTTGACCCGGCCCGGTGGGGTGTCCGCCGCGGGACGTCCACCGCCGGCCGCCCGCTCACCTGGACGGCTCGGGAACGTCCCGCCCTCGGCCGGGCGGGGCCGGAAAAGAGGTCCGGCCTCGGGTCGGGAGAGCGCCGTCCGGTGGCGCAGAATGGAGGCGTGAACCAACCGTCTCCCGCGCGCCCACGCGCGGACTTCTACGAGGCCGTCGGCGGCGAGGCGACGTTCCGGACGCTGGTGGCGCGGTTCTACGAGGGTGTGGCCAACGACCCTGTGCTGCGCCCGCTGTACCCGGAGGACGAACTCGCCGCCGCTGAGGAACGCCTACGGATGTTCCTCATCCAGTACTGGGGCGGGCCCACCACCTACAGCGAGCAGCGGGGCCACCCCCGCCTGCGGATGCGGCACATGCCGTTCGCGATCGGCCCGGCCGAGCGGGACGCCTGGATCCGGATCATGAAGTCCGCGGTCGACAGCCTGGACCTCCCCCCCGAACTGCACACCCAGCTCTGGGACTACCTGCTGGGCGCCGCCAACTCCCTGCAGAACCGCCCCGGCTGACCCGGCCGACGAGAGAGATCACAACCAACGGAGCCGCCCCGGCCGATCGGCCGGGGCGGCTCCGTTGGTTGTGTGAGGCCGACGGAGGCCGCGCGGGTCGCGCGGGCGCCGTCGGCAGATCAGTCGCGGGTGAGCTTGCGGTAGGTCACCCGGTGCGGGCGGGCGGCGTCCGGGCCGAGCCGCTCGATCTTGTTGGCCTCGTAGTCGGCGAAGTTGCCCTCGTACCAGAACCACCGCGCCGGGTCGGCCTCGGTGCCCTCCCAGGCGAGGATGTGCGTCGACACCCGGTCGAGGAACCACCGGTCGTGGGAGATGACCACCGCGCAGCCGGGGAACTCCAGCAGCGCGTCCTCCAGCGACCGCAGCGTCTCGACGTCCAGGTCGTTCGTCGGCTCGTCGAGCAGCAGGACGTTGCCGCCGCGCTTGAGGGTCAGCGCGAGGTTGAGCCGGTTGCGCTCACCGCCGGAGAGGACCCCGACGGGCTTCTGCTGGTCCGGCCCCTTGAACCCGAACGACGACACGTACGCCCGGCTCGGGATGTCCGTCCGGCCGACCACGATGTGGTCCAGCCCGTCCGAGACGACCTCCCAGACGTTCTTCTTCCCGTCGAGCCCGGAACGGCCCTGGTCGACGTAGGCGATGTCGACGGTCTCACCGATCTGCAGCTGGCCGCCGTCCGGCGTCGCGTCACCGACGAGCATCGTGAACATCGTGGTCTTGCCGACGCCGTTCGGGCCGATCACGCCGACGATGCCACCGCGGGGCAGGCTGAACGACAGGTCGTCGATGAGAACCCGCTCGCCGTAGCCCTTGGCCAGCTTCTTCGCCTCGATGACCAGGCTGCCCAGGCGCGGGCCCGGCGGGATCTGGATCTCCTCGAAGTCCCGCGGACGGGCCTTGTCCGCCTCCGCCGCCATCTCCTCGTAGCGGGACAGCCGCGACTTGCTCTTGGCCTGCCGTGCCTTCGGGTTCGAGCGGACCCACTCGAGCTCCTGGGCGAGCATCCGCCGCCGTTTGTCGTCCTTCCGCCCCTCGACCTTCAGCCGGGCCGCCTTGTTCTCCAGGTAGGTGGAGTAGTTCCCCTCGTAGGGGTGCGCACGGCCGCGGTCGAGCTCGAGGATCCAGCCGGCCACGTTGTCCAGGAAGTACCGGTCGTGCGTGACAGCGAGCACCGCCCCGGCGTACCGGGCCAGGTGCTGCTCCAGCCACGCGACGCTCTCGGCGTCCAGGTGGTTCGTCGGCTCGTCGAGCAGCAGCAGGTCGGGCGCCTCCAGCAGCAGCTTGCACAGCGCCACCCGGCGCCGCTCACCACCGGACAGCGCTGCGACGTCCGCGTCGCCGGGCGGCAGCCGCAGCGCGTCCATCGCCTGGTCGATCTGGCTGTCGAGCTCCCAGGCGTTCGCCGCCTCGATCTTGTCGATCAGTGTCGCCTGGTCGGCGAGCAGTGTGTCGAAGTCCGCGTCCGGCGCGGACATCTTCTCGTTGATCGCCTCGTACCGGGCGAGGATCTCGCGGATCTCGCGGACACCGTCCTCGACGTTGCCGCGGACGTCCTTCGTCTCGTCGAGCCGAGGTTCCTGCGCCAGCATCCCGACGGTGTAGCCGGGGCTCAGGATCGCATCACCGTTGCTCGGATGGTCGAGCCCGGCCATGATCTTGAGCAGCGACGACTTCCCGGCGCCGTTCGGACCGACGACGCCGATTTTCGCGCCGGGCAGGAACGACAGGGTGACGTCGTCGAGGATCACCTTGTCGCCGTGGGCCTTGCGGGCCTTGCGCATCTGGAAGACGTACTGCGCCATGTGTCAACCCTAGGGCATGCTGCCCAGGTACCGGACGGCGGCGATCCCGCACCCGCCCGCGGGCCGATCCAGCCGATCCGGCCGATCCCGCCGGGCCGCGTTCGGACGAATCCCGAGCGGGTACGACCCGAAGTCGGATGAACACTGTCAGCACACACACCAGTGCCAGGCCACCCGCACCCGGGAGGCGACATGCGCGCGGATGACCAGCGGGTCGGGCTCGCCGCCGAGGCGTTCAGCTTCGGCTACCCCATTGTCTGTGCGATCCGGCAGATGATCCGGACCGCTCACGAGGGCAGCGGTCCGATCCGGCCGGCCGGTTTCAACGCCTTCGCGCACCAGACCGACCCACCCGGGCCGGACTCGTCGTTCCTGAACGTCAACCCCGACATCCTGTTCTCGTCCGCCCAGGTCGATCTCAGTGCGGGCCCGGTGCTGCTGCACGTCCCGCCCACCGGCGGGCGCTACCACCGCCTCGCGTTCTACGACCCGTGGCTGAACACGTTCGCCTACCTGGGCAGCCGCGCCACCGGCGACGAGGGTGGCGAGGTCCTGCTCCTCCCGCCCGGCGGCGTCCTCGGCGACAGCGACACCGCCGGAGCTGGGGCTGGGGCTGGGGCTGGGGCTGGGGTGAGCGTGGTGATCGAGGCGCCGGCGCGGGTCCTCAGCATCGTCGCCCACTTCGCCTACCGGGGACCCGACGATCTGCCCACCGTCCGCGCCCTGCAGGACCARCTGACCCTGCGGCCGGTCGACCCGAACGCCCGCCAGCCCGAAGGCCCGCCGGACCGTTCCAAGCAGGTCTGCGACGACCTGCGCTTCTGGGAGGAGTTCCGGACCTGGATGCGTGCCTTCCCCCCGTCCCGGCTGGAACAGGACTACGCCCGCCGGTTCGAGACCCTCGGCCTGCTGTCCGACCCGTCCCCGTACATCGACCCGGACCCGCCGCTCGCCTGGTCGCTGCGCAGCGGCCTGCGGACCGGGCGCGACGAGCTGGAACGGCTCGCCGACGCCGGCCGCCGCGCCCACCGGGGCTGGGTCAGCACGCTGCACGAAGCCGACTTCAACCTGGACCGGGCTGGTCCCGGCGTCCTCGACGACCGCGCCTGGGAGATGCCCGACCGGGCTCAGGCCCGCATCGCCCGCGCGATGGCGGCCCGCCGGCCGCTGGGCCTCGTCCACGCCTACGAGGCGACGGCCGCCCACTGCGCGGTGGACGTCGACGGCCACCGCCTCACCGGCGCCCACAACTACCGGCTGCGGCTGCTGCCACCGCCGGTGGGTGCCTTCTGGACCCTCGCCATGTACGACGAGCCGGACGGCTATCTCGTGGACAACCCCCTGCACCGCTATTCGATCAACAGCCAGGACGACCTCGTCCGCGACCCCGACGGGTCGGTCCCGGTGCTGATCCAGAGCGACGTCCCGTCGCCGCCGTCGTCAGCCCCGGCGGCGAACTGGCTGCCGGCCGCCCGGGAGGACTTCCGGCTCATCCTGCGGATCTACCGGCCGGGCGACGAGGTGCTCACCGGCGCCTACTCCCCGCCCCCGATCCACCGCGTCGACTAGACCGCCGGCGACCAGACGGCCCGCGTTCGTCGGACAGGCTGTGTCGGACAGGCTGTGTCGGACGGCCTGCGTTCGTCGGACGGGCTGGATCACCTCCGGCGCCGACGTCTCAGGACGGACGTCTCAGGACAGGGTGATCCGGATCGGCAGGCGGCGGCCCTCGCCGACCTCGTCGACGTGGGCGCTCGGCGCCAGCACCGCCACGTCACCGCCGCGCTCGACCAGCACCGGAAGCACCTGCCGGTCGACGGTCCGGGCACGGCCCCCGGACGCGGGCGTGACCACCAGCGACACCGTGATCGACCTCCCGGCACCCGGCACCCGGGTGATCTTCGGGGCGGCGAGCGGATCGCCGGGGTCCCGGCCGGTGGGCGCGCCCCGCGCCTCCCCGCCGCTGAAGGTCACCGCGTCGACGACGTCGCCGGCGTCGACGCCATCCCCGTCGACGATCAGCCGGGCGCGGGACGGGCCGTCCACCGAGACCCGGTAGGCCAGCCGGGTGCCGCCCGCCTCGACCAGCAGCTGGGCCGACCGCGTCCCGGCCGGCGGGGCGTCGACCGTGACCTCGACCTCCGCCGTCCGCCCGGTGGCCAGCGTCAGCGCATCCACCCGTGAGCGGGTCACCGACCCCGGCGAGCGGTTGTACGCGGCCGGCATCCGCAGCAGGTACGGCGTCCGATCGGGGTGGTCGGCGACAACGGTCAGATCCGCCACCCCGCGGGAGACCGCGAACAGCAGGTCGCTGGTCCCGTCCACGCCGCGCAGGTCCGGACCGTTCGCGGTCACCGCGCTCGGATGCCCCAGGTAGGGCGGACTGGCCGCCACCAGCACCAGCGACCGGCCCGGCAGGCCGTGCAGCATCCCGGCGAGATCACGGTCGTGACCGGTCATCGCCGCGTTCGCGTCGACCGCCCCGACCAGGATGAACGTCGTCAGCCCGAGGACCCCCGCGCTGCCCGCCCCCGTGCATGCCCACGCCGCCCGACGCCGCGACCAGCGCGCCAGATCGGCCACCCCCCGGGCACCCAGGTGCACCAGGCCGATCAGCACCGGGATCATGTAGAACGGCCCGACATAGCGGATCCCGCCCCACAGTTCCGCCGCGTTCCACGCCCCCCAGAACCCGAGGTAGCCGACCAGGAACAGCAGCGTCCCCAGCCCCAGCGCRCAGGCCGGCCCATCGAACCTGCGCCGCGCGGCCGCGACGCCCGCGGCGACCGCGAGCAGCACCCCCCCGCAGGCCCAGCCCCCGAGCAGCCACAGATGGTCACCGACCGAGGCCAGCCCGTCGCCGAGCCCGAAGTCGTGCCCCCCGTCGGACGGGTAGAGCCGGCGCCGGCCGAAGCCGAGCTTGTCATCCGGCTCCAGCAGCGCGAACGGCAGCTGGAACGGACTGCCCGTCGCCGCCGCGTTGTACGCCAGCAGAATCCCGGCGGGCAGGACCAGCCCCATCGCCGTCCACCGCACCGCCCACCCGAGACGTCCGGCGCGGCGCGCCGTCACACCGGCCCAGACCGCCACCGGCGCGAGCAGCAGCACCACGTCGTACGGACGCACCGCCGCCGCCACACCGACCGCGAGCCCCGCCCCGGCCAGCGCGAACGCACCCTGCCCGCGCCCCTCGCGGCGCAATCCCCGGAGCAGGCCGAGGAACGTCAGCTGCAGYAGGACGAGCACCGGCAGGTAGCTCAGCACCAGCGCACTCTCGATGATCACCAGCGGCGAGAACGCCATCAGCGTCGCCGCCAGCGCCGCAACCCTGCGATCACCGGCCAGCTCGACGCCGAGCAGGTAGGTGACGATCACCACGGCCGCCGCGATGACCGCCAGCACCGGGGAGATGCTGCCGGCCACCACCAGTCCCAGCGCGAACAGCGCCGGCACGAACGGCGTGTACTTCAGCACGAAGTGGCCGTCCGACACTGCGGCCAGCCACGGCGCGTAGGACGCGGCCGGGTCCGGCGCCGTGGGGAACAGGTGGCCGCCTGCCAGCGCGCGGGCCTGGGTGAGGTAGATGACCTCGTCGTTGTTGACCGACAGGTAGGGAAACAGGTGGTGCCGCAGGACGACGGCCGCCGCGGCGCTGAGGACCGCGAGCACCGCCACGTACCGGCCGGCGGCGCTGACCCCCAGGGCCCGTCTCCGCACCCCGCCGAACATCCGCCCGGCCGCGGAGACCTCGGGGCCAGCCCCAACGTCAACACTGGCCTCGACGCTGGGGCCGGTGCTGGCCTGGGACACCGGCCGGCCGGTTGCCTCCTGCCGCGGGACCTCGCCGCCGGCCTCACCGGACAGGTCGTCCAGTGCCGAACCCGCGCCGCCACCGGCTTCGTTCGCCCTGCTCACCCTCGGCACGGTACCGAGCGGGTCCGACGCCGATGATGCAGGTGGCCCCATCGGTCACAGCATGTCGGTCGGTGTGGCCCCACCATCGACAACCAGCCTGCCCAGGCCAGGCCCGCGATCACCCCATGCCGGCTGCTTCGCGGAGTGCTGGCCGCGTGACTGCCGGCACCGGCCGGAAACTCGGGCAGGCTTGTTCCGACTCGCCCTCCCCTCAGCCGGTGGCGCCTCCCAGTCCACGCAGGCGGCGCTCACCCACGACGTCCGCGAGCCCGATGGGGCGCTCCCCCACGGCCCGGTTGGCCCGCGGCACCAGGTGGAACGGGCCCGGCGCCGCCCGAGTCGACAGCCGCTGCGCGGCCTCGCTCCTGGACTGGTGCAGCGGCTCGACGGACCGCAGCGCATCGTCGAACAGCGCCCTGAGCCGCGGAACGGCCACAGCCTCAGCCACCAGGGCACGGCCGGGACCATCCCCGAGCACGGCCTCGACATCGACCCCTGCACCCACCTCGACGCCGGAGTCGGCTCCCAGCTCGACGAGACGGAGACCCTGGTCGGCCAGCTCGACGGCGCGGGTGCCGCCGACACCGTCGGCGCCGAGCATGTCTTCGGTGACGGCGCTCGCCCCGGGGCTGGTCAGGGCCGACCGCAGGCTGCTCTCAGCCGGGGCCGCACCGGACGTGGGCGCGGCCGGGCCGCGGGCCGGCATCGCGTCGGAACCCACGGGGCCGTCCGGAACGCCACCTCCGCGGCCGTCGTCGGCGAGGGGAACATCGCCCGCCACCGCCGGGTCATCGTCGCCCTGCCCGGCCCCGCCGAACCCGATGCCGTCGGCGCTGAACGGGTCGCCGGAGATCGGGCCGGGATCGGCGAACGGATCCCCCGCTGCCAGCCCGTCGGCCGGGGTGGTCGACGATCGCGCCGTCCTGCGGACCTCCACGGGCCGCCAGGTGAGTTCGGCCGCGACGGCCTCCGCGTCGATCTCGTAGCTGACCCGCCGGTCGCCGTCCTGCGTCTCGAAGTTGTTCTGCCGCAGCCGGCCGACGACCAGGGCACGGTCGCCTCGGGACAGGCTGGCCGCCACGTTCTCGGCCAGCTGCCGCCAGCAGGAGATCCTCAGATACAGGGTGCTTCCGTCGACCCACCGCTGCTCGGTGCGGTCGAACCGGCGAGGCGTCGACGCCAGGCGGAAACCACAGACGGAGACGCCGCTCGCGGTGATCCGCAGGACCGGGTTCTCGACGAGGTTGCCGATCAGCGTGATCGCGTTGTCGGGCATCTGAGCTCCTTGGAGAACATCTCGGGGGCAGGGAGACGGTCCAGTGGATGCCGGCCGATCACCAGACGCCCCCGCACGTGGCGCGGAGGGCCGACGGAGTCCGGTCGTGCGTCCACGCCACGACTTTGCGCCACCGCCCCCGCGATGGGAACMGGTTCTTCGCCCGCTGTGGATAACTCCGTTCTGTCCACAACACGGCGACGGACCGTACTCCACCGGCGGTCACCTGCGAGCATCGACACTGTCTCGACCGGTCACCCGACGTGCACGGAGCCGATGGACGTCCCGACAGCCGGGCTGTGAGGCGGGCGGTCGGCGTCAGCCGGGTAGGTCTCCGGGCGACGGCCGGGTGTCCCCAGCCCGCGGCCCGCACTCCGTGGGACGCCCGGGAACATCCGGACGGTGGATCAGGGTTGCTGCCTGGCGGGCCGACGCACGGCGGCGGCACCCGCACACAGACGGAGGAAGGCACTGCATGTCGACACAAGCGGCTAGCCCAAGCGTGAACGCGGCTGCGAGCGGGACGTTCCTGCTCGGTGGTGATCTCCAGGTGAACCGGCTCGGCTACGGCGCCATGCAGATCACCGGCCCGGGCATCTGGGGCCCACCCGCCAACCGGGACGAGGCACTCGCCGTACTGCGGCGAGCCGTGGATCTCGGGGTGAACTTCATCGACACCGCGGACTCCTACGGCCCGGAGGTCAGCGAAGATCTGATCGCCGAAGCCCTGTACCCGTACCCCGACGGGCTGGTGATCGCGACCAAGGGCGGGCTCACCCGCCAGGGGCCGGGCCAGTGGACCGCTGTCGGCCGCGCCGAGTACCTGCGCCAGCAGGTCGAGATGTCGCTGCGGCGCCTCCGCGTCGAGCGCATCGACCTCTACCAGCTCCACCGCATCGACCCGAAGGTGCCCGTGGAGGAGTCAATCGGTGAGCTCCGGGCGCTGCAGGAGGAAGGGAAGATCCGCCACATCGGCGTCTCCGAGGTCAGCGTGGCCGAGCTCAAGCAGACCCGGTCACTGGCCGAGATCGTCAGCGTCCAGAACCGGTACAACCTCGCCGACCGCGCCGCCGAGGACGTCCTCGACTACGCGGAGCGTGAGGGCATCGGGTTCATCCCCTGGTTCCCGATCGCGACCGGCGAACTCGCCCGGCCCGGCGGCGTCCTCGACGAAGCCTCGAAGCGGCACGGCAGCTCACCGTCGCAGCTCGCGCTCGCCTGGCTGCTGCGCAGGTCACCCGTGATGCTGCCGATCCCGGGCACCTCGTCGGTCGCCCACCTGGAGGAGAACGTCGCCGCCGCAGGCGTCACGCTCACGGACGCCGAGTACGACGACCTGGTCAAGGTTGCCGGCTAGGCACGCCACACCGGCCCCGAAACAGGCCGGGACCAGCACACCCTGCAACGACCGGCCGTCGGACAACGAGGTTCGACCGACGGCCGGTCAGCCGGCCACCCGCCGGTCGATGCGGCAGCATGTGGGATCGTGAGCCCGCACCCCGACGCGGGCCCGCTACCTCCGATGACCCGGGGCTGTCTGCAACATCAGGTGACATGAGGTGGACACTGTCCATCCCACCCGGGATCCGTCCGCGGACCCCACAATGGAGCAACGCGCCCGTAGCTCAGCGGATAGAGCGAGTGCCTTCTAAGCACTGGGTCGCAGGTTCGATCCCTGCCGGGCGCACAAATCGGCCCTCCGACCTGCGACGATGCCGAGCAAGATCGGCCAGCACGGGCCCGAAACCCGCTCCGGCGCCTGATAGGCACCAGCTCTCCCACCCGCGCCCCGCCCGTCGCCGGTAGCTCCGTGACCTRCACCAGCAGAGCAGGAGGCGGYCCGCATCGCGGCTCACAGCGCTCAGTGACCTGATAACTTTTCCCTCTCCGCCCCCGCGAAGACCCCCAACAGGCGCCCGGGATCAACCCACATAGCCTCGCCGCACACGGGCCCGCGCCTCGGCCACCATCCCGACGCTGGCAGGGCCCGGGCCCTGGCACACTCCGTACCAGCACGGTCTGACACGGCCTGTCCTGGTGGCACACTGTCCGGGTGAGCAACGGGGGCAACACGCACAGCACCGGCGACGACGGCAACGGCTGGGACTTCTTCGTCTCCTACACCCAGACCGACCGGCCATGGGCGGAGTGGATCGCCTGGACGCTGGAAGAGGCCAGCTGCCAGGTCTTGATCCAAGCCTGGGACCTCGTGCCCGGCTCGAACTGGGTCACCGGCATGGACGAAGGCGTCTCCCGCGCAGCACGCACGATCGCCGTGCTCTCCCACGCCTACACCCGCTCGGTCTACGGCGCCGCTGAATGGCGGGCCGCCTGGGCCTCTGACCCGACCGGCGCCACCCGCAAACTCCTCGTCGTCCGCGTCGAGGACTGCCCACGTCCGGGGCTGCTCGGCCAGGTCGTCTCCCTCGACCTGTTCGGTATCCCCCAGGACACCGCACGAACGGACCTGCTGCGCACCGCCGAACTCGCCGTCTCTGGTGGACGGGCGAAACCAGCCACCGCCCCACCCTTCCCCACCAGCACAGAGGCAGCCCCGCCACCGTTCCCAGCACCCGCAACGACCGGACAGGCACACACCAGCGCCACCATCCCGCCGGGCGGCATCCAGATCGGAAATGTGACCGCGCCCGGGGGGCAGGCCATCGGCGTCAACTACGGGCAGATCATCCAGCATCGGAACGACCCCGGCCGATGACTCCCAGCACCCGCGATCACACCACCCCTGACGATCAGAACCGGCCTACGGTCGACCACGTCACGGCCCCGAACGGCCAGGCCATTGGAATCAACTACGGGCAGGTCCTGCAACAGCGGTTCTCCGGCCCGTTCCAGCTACTGCGGCACGCCACGATCGATCTCGACCCCCTGCCTGGGGATCTACGCCTGTCCGACCCAGCGGACACCGCCAACCCGGTCGCCCGGTTCCGAGGACGCACCGACCTCATCGGCAAGATCGACACCTTCATCGGCCGATGTGTGCAGCAGCGCCGCGGTGGCTACCTGCTGGTGGAGGCGGAGGCGGGGATGGGGAAGTCTGCGTTGGCGGCCTACCTGGCGTTCACCCGGGTCTGGCCGGCGCACTTCACCCGCCTCCCCGACGGCCACACCCCCGAAACAGCCCGGCTCAACCTCGCCGCACAGCTCATCGCCCGCTGGAAACTCGAAGACGCCGCCCCCGGCGGGGTTCTGCCCGACAGGGCCGACAGCACCGCCTGGCTCTACGGCCGGCTCTGCGACGCCGCGAAGAACCGCGACCGCGACCGCGACGAACCCGACCAGCCCGTGATCCTCCTCGTCGACGGCCTCGACGAAGCCCCACCCCCACCGGCCGGGGAACTCCCCCTCGGCCTACCCCCGGCCCTACCCCCGGGCACGGTCATCGTCGCCACCACCCGGCCCAAAACCATCGCCCTCCCCACCGGGTCACGCGTCGTCGAACGCATCGACGTCGAAAGCACCACCAACCGACAGGACCTGCTCGACTACCTGAGCGCGGTCACCACCCACGACCCGCTGATCACCAACGCCTTGGGCCAAGCGGGGATGCCCGCCGACCGGTTCTGCCGGACGCTGCTGGACCGCTCCGGCGGAGTGTGGATCTACGCCCTCACCGTCCTCGACCAGATCCGCGACCACAACCGCAACCCTGGCGACATCGACCAGCTCCCCGAAGGACTCGCCGGCTACTACGCCGACAACCTCCACCGCTGGCACACCGACCTCGGCGACCACACCTGGCAGACCCACGGCCTCCCCGTACTGGCCACGGTGACCGCGATCCGCGAACCCCAGACCGCCGGCACGATCGCCACCTGGGCCGGCGTCCCCGAACCCGCCACCCGCCAGCTTCTCCGCGGCGCCTTCCGCCCCTTCCTGGCCGTCCGCCAGGGTGGTGATCCGGACCTCTACCTGCCCCGACACCAAAGCCTGCGCGACTTCACCACCGGCACCACCCTCGCGGACAGCGACCACGAAGACCTCCGCCACCTCGTCTACACCCTCACCGCCGCCACCCGCGCCGCCCACCAGCGCATCGCCGATGCCCTCATGCCCCCCGACCCGGTCGGACAACGCACCTGGCCGGGCAGCAGCGCCTACGCCTCGGCCCACCTACCGGAACACGCCGCCCTCGCGGGCCTACTTCCCGACCTTCTTTACGATTCCGAGTTCGCCCTCTACATAGGGATCCCAGCCCTGCTCCGGCAACGACACCATCTGGCTGGCCACCCCCAGGCGCTCGCTGCCCTCGGCGCGTTGGAACTCGCCACCGGCCACGGCACTACCCACACCATCCGCTTGCAATGGATCGAAATCTCCGCCCGCAAAACCCAAGCGCACACCCTCGCTGACAACACCGCCCGCCTCCTCCCCGACCGCCCCTGGTTCCCCACCCACGCCATCTGGAACGGCACCAGCCACCAAACCCTCACCGGCCACACCGACACCGTGTTCGCTCTGGCTAGCTTTGCGCTGCCCGACGGCCGCACTCTCCTCGCCTCCGCCAGCGACGACCTGACGGTGCGGCTATGGGACCCGGGCACCGGACAGCAAATCGGCACGCCCCTCACCGGTCACACCAACTGGGTACG
>NZ_MBLM01000115.1 GCF_001854655.1 Parafrankia colletiae
GGCAGCAGGTCCATCGCCATGGGCCAGCCGTCCCCCGGCCTCCCCAGCATGCGGCTGCCGGGCACGACGACGTCGTCGAAGAAGACCTCGGCGAACTCCTCGACGCCGTGCATCATCTCCAGCGGACGGACGGTGATGCCCGGGGTGTCCATGTCGACGAAGAACGCCGTGATGCCGCCGTGGCCCGGGGCGGTGCGGGTGAGCAGCACGCAGCGCTGGGAGTACTGGGCCAGGCTCGTCCACACCTTCTGCCCGTTGATCACCCAGTCGTCGCCGCGCGGCTCGGCCCGGGTCGACAGGGACGCCAGGTCACTGCCCGAACCGGGCTCGGAGAACCCCTGGCACCAGCTCTCCGCGCCCGACATCAGCAGCGGCACCATCTCGGCGGCGAGCGCCGGCGGCGCGTACGAGATCAGCGTCGGGACGAGGACCTCGATCATCGAGTAGATCCCCGGCTCGGCCAGGCCGCGGGTGGCGACCTCCTCGCCGAGCACCGCGCGCAGCACCGCCGGGCCGCCGAGCCCCCCGACCTCGGCGGGCCAGCCGTACCGCATCCACCCGGCGTCGTACAGCTCCCGGCGGACCCGGGCGAGCTGCGCCACCTGGCCGTCGAGCGAGTGGTCGGGGCCCGGCGTCAGATCGTTCTCGTCCAGCCATGCCCGTACGGCCGACCGGAACTCCGCGACCTCCACGTCAGCCGCCCCGACTGTCGTGCCTGCCGACCAGGCCGACGTCCCGACGCCTTCGTCCGTCGGCGCGGGAGGTGGAGGCGGAGACAGAGGTATGGCGGGCTGCAGACTCCGAAGGCATCGACATCGTGGTCCTCCCTGACCCGACGGCAGGCTCGCTGGCACGGATGGCCTGGCCGACGCCAATGCCGCCCGTGGCGACCGGCCTGCGACCGGAGATCCATCCGACCCGGCCGCGAGTTACTATCAGTTCTCTCCAGCCGAGAAGCTGATTCTTGTCAGCGAGAAAGACGCTACCACATCCTCAACCCAGTCAAAACGCAGTCAGGCTTCGCCCGTACGACGCAGCCGGATCCCGGTCTGGCGGCGCCTCCTCGCAGTGCATCCAGGTCCCGCGGCCAGCGGCAGCCAGCCAGTCGGCCGACCGACCGGACACTCGGCGGCGGGACAGCCGATCACCTCGCTGGCGGGCGCCCACCGGCCTGACAGTGCGCTTCCATGGCTCGACCAGCAGCTCCGCCGCCCCCGGGCTCGACGAAGACGCTCCCGAAACCTCACGTCGTGATCCCCCGGGCGATGCTCATCTCCACGAAGCCGGACATCCCGGATGTCTGGGAGTCTCGCCGAGGTCATCGGCGTCCCGCTCGACGAGGAAGAGTATCTCGACGATTTCTGGCCACGTTTCCAGAAGGCCCGCGGCATCTGCTGGAAGCTGGAGCGCCGGCCTGTGGGCGAGATCGCCGGGATGTACGACCACGCGGAGGATTTCCGCCCGTTCTTTGCCCGGGAGGTGGCCATACTGCCGCCGCCAGCGGTTACCTGGGCGAACTCGGGCGGATGAGGACCGCCGCGCCCACCGTCCTGCCATGAGCCCGAGCCGGGCTCGGCCCGGCTCGGCCCGAGCCGGGCCGGGCCCGGGCCGGGCCGGGCCGGGCCGGTAGCCGTCAGAGGGTCCGGAACAGGCCGCCGTCGACGAGAATCTGGGCGCCGTTGACATAGGCGGAGGCCTCGCTCGCAAGGAAGACGCAGACTCCGACCATGTCGCCGGGGGCACCGATCCGCTTCATCGGGTTCATCTCGGCGGCGGTGCGCTTCGCGTCGGGCCCCCAGGCCCTGGTGATGTCGGTGTCGAACGCGCCCGGCAGGACCAGGTTCGCCCGCACCCTGGGCGCCCACGTTCCGGCGAGGCCGAGCGTCATTGCGTTGAGGGCCGCCTTCGCCATCGCATAGGGCAGGTCGCTCGCGTTCGGGCGCAGGGAGCCGGCCGTCGTGACGTTGATGATCGACCCGCCCTCCCCCGCCGCCATCCGGGTGCCGACCAGGGCGCTCAGCCGGAACGGCCCACTCGCGTTCACGGCGTGGACCTTGTCGTACAGCTCCCGGCTCACCGCGGGGAGACTGTCGTAGACGGGCGACATACCGGCGTTGTTCACCAGGACGTCGCAGCGGCCGAACTCCGCGTAGACGGTGTCCACCAGGCTGTCGCAGTCGTCCCACCGGCCGACGTGGCAGGCGACGGGCAGGGCACGGCGTCCTGTCGCCACCTCGATCTGCGCGGCCGCCTCCTTGCAGGCGTCGAACTTGCGGCTCGCGACCACGACGTCGGCCCCGGCGGCGGCGAGGCCCTGGGCGACCGCCCGGCCGATGCCCCTGCTGCCACCGGTGACGAGGGCGACCCGCCCCGAAAGGTCGAACATCCGATCAGGTGCACTCATCTCGTCTTCAGTCACGGTCCGAGTCTCGCCGATCGGCGTTCGGTGGGCACCCGTCGCCCTCGGCGCGGACCTCGGCGGCGGCGTCAGCGGCGTCAGCGGCGTCAGCGGCGTCAGCGGCGTCAGCGGCGTCAGCGGCAGCGACCTCCAGCGCTTCGAGACGGCGATAGACGCGGTTGCGCGTGCGCAACACGATCGCGGCGAGCAACGCCGAGGCCACCGATCCCGCGAAGATCGCGATCTTCACATGGGTGTCCTCCTCCGCACCGGTGCCGAAGGCCAGCTCGCCGAGGAGCAGGCAGACGGTGAAGCCGACACCGGCGAGCAGCGCGACACCGAAGACGTCCCACCAGGAAAGGTCCTGATCCAGCTCGGCCCGTGTGAAGCGGGCCAGCAGCCAGGTGGACGTCAGCACCCCCACCGGTTTGCCCAGCAGCAGGCCGAGCGCCACGCCCAGCGCGACGGGATCGGTCAGTGCCGAGCCGATCCCACCGTCGACGAGAGAGACGCCCGCGGCCATCAGCGCGAACACCGGCACGRCCACGCCCGCGGAAACGGGACGCCAGACCTGATCGAAGCGCTCCGACATCCCCACCTGCTCCCCGGGACGCGGGCGGGCCGGCACGGTGAACCCCAGCAGGACCCCCGCGATCGTCGCGTGGACCCCCGAGGCGTGCATGAACGCCCAGGCGGCGACCGCGAGCGGCGCCAGCAGCCACCACCGGGTGACACCCCGGTTCACCAGGAGCCCGAAAGCGACGATCAGGGCGACGGACGCGGCCGCCGGGGCCAGGCTGAGGTGGTCGGTGAAGAACACGGCGATGATCGCGATGGCCAGCAGGTCGTCGACGACGGCCAGCGTGAGCAGGAACGACCGCAGCGCCGCCGGCAGGTGCGTGCTGATGATCGCCAGCACCGCGACCGCGAACGCGATGTCGGTCGCGGTCGGCACCGCCCAGCCGGCGTAGGAGCCGTCGCCGCTCATCGCGTTCACGAGCAGATAGATCAGGACGGGCGTCACCATCCCGCCGAGGGCGGCGACCATGGGCAGCACCGCCCGGCTCACCGAGCGGAGATCTCCCAGGAGGAACTCGCGTTTGAGCTCCAGCCCCACCACGAAGAAGAAGATCGCCAGCAGACCGTCCGAGGCCCACTGCTGGAGGGTGAGATCCAGGTGCAGCGACGCCGGCCCGACGCTGACGTCGACGAGCGAGGCGTAGGACTCCCGCCAGGGCGAGTTCGCCCAGACAGCCGCGACGAGCGCGCCTGCGAGCAGCAGCAGGCCGCCGACCGTCTCGCTGCGCAGGATGCCCGCGACATACTGGACCTGCGTCCAGCTGGGGAGCGCCAGCAGCCGCGCCCGGGGCGCCGTGGCACCGCTGTCGCCACGTCGCGCACGGCCAGGGGGGTCAATGGRCATCGGCGCGTCCCCTCGGTCGGTACGGAGCGCGCACCCGGGCTGCGGGCGCGGCGCACTACGTTGCCGACCAGACTTCCCGGYGCACCGCAGTCGACCCTAGCGGTTCCGGCCCGGCCACACCCCCGGGCAAGCTGCACGAGCCCGTGCGGGATGTCTCCGCCGCCCGCTGACCTGGCACGTCGTCGCCACCCGCCGGACCGAGGGCGTGGCGACTGACGTCCGGCGCCGGCTGGCATCGTTCACCGCGCTGGCCGGGCTCGCCACCATGGCCGCTGAGGCCGAGACGCTGTGTTGGTCGGCCACCGTGGCGGCCAGCCTCGTCGAGCAGGCCGGCGGCGGCGCCGTCGCGGAGCTGGCAGAGGCCGCCGGTGTCGTCCAGATCCGCGTCACCGGTGTCACCGGAGCGGCCCGGGCGATCGCCCCGACACACCAGGGAATGGACATCTAATCCACGAGGTGAACGGAACAAGAAACCAGGGGCATAATCAGGGTGTATTCCAGGCGTATATCCAGCCCGGCGCATCACCTTTGTCAACCGGGAAACAGCCGCGATGATGTCTCGCATGGACATCACCATGGCCGAGAAGTTCCTGCTCCTCGCACTGGACGAGAACGGCAAGGACATCGCCGGTGTCGGAGCCGAGGTGGRCCTTGCCGCCGCTCTCGTCGCCGAGCTGACCGAGGCCGGGCACCTGCGCTTCGACGACGGCCTTCTCGTGGCGGGAGCGGACGGGCCGGGCGCCGACGCCGATCCACTGCTGCGTGCCGCGCACGAGGCGGTCCTGCACGCGGGCACACCGGTGGACCTGGACACCGCCCTCGCCGCGCTCACCCAGGCCGTGGCGCCGCTGTGGGAGACGGTGGCCCGTGCGCTGGTGGAGCGGGGCATCCTGGCGGAGGAGAAGGGCCGGGTCGCCCTGGTCTTCCGGGTGACCCGGCACCCGGTCAGCGAACCCGCGCCGGTGCAGGCCGTACGTGAGCGGCTCGCCGCGGTTCTCGCCTCGGCGCAGGCCGCCACGCCTGCCGACGCGGCGCTGCTGGGCGCCCTCCAGCCGTTCGGCCTGGCCGCTCTCCTGGTGCCCGCGGAGCGCCGCGCCGAAGCCGACGCGCTGGCAGCCGCCGTCGCCGGCACCACCGCGTTCGGCGAGGCGCTGCGGGCAGCCGTGGACGCCGTTCGGGTCAGCCTCCTCGCCGCGCTGGCCGCGTCGTCCGCCGGTGGTGCGGCAGCCTCGGGCTGACCGCCGGTTCGCCGGCCCCGCCCGGCCCCCCTGGGCCGCCTGGCCGCGGCGCAGCGGTCGGGGCGGCCGGGGCGGCCGGATCCGCCAGGGGTAGCAGCCTGGGCGGGTTTCCGCGTGGGCTGGCCGAGCACCGCGGGATCCGGGTCGATCGCGGGTTGCTGATCACGGGGCGCGCCGGTCGCCGCACGCCGGGCTTCGCCGGGGCTGCCACGGCTGGTGGGACCGACGGGGCCTGCGGGCTGGGACGTACCGGCGTCGGCATGCTCCCCTGGCCGGCGGCACTGCGGCCGCGGGTGGTTGCCCGCTTGCCGTTGAACATCATCCGCAGCAGCGCGGACCGCCGGATGGCGAAGTGGTGCGTCGCGAATGTGGCGGCATAGGTGGCGACGACGAGCAGCGTCATCTGGCCGAATCCGAGGCTGGGGTCCAGGCCGAGAACCCGCGCGAAGAAGAAGATCCAGAAGAAGTGCAGCAGGTACACGGTGTAGGACGCGTCCGAGAGGTATTGGAAGACGGGATGCGGCCGGGCCCCGAACCGTCCTGCCACCGCGAAAAGGGTCGCCGTCACCGGGATCGCGAACAGGGTCTCGACGAGCAGGCGCCCGGTACCCACCGACAGGACATCCACCCACTGCCGCCATKAGGCGAGCAGCAGCAGCCCGGAAACCGCGAGCAGGACGGGTGTGGGCCGGCGGAAGACGGGCAGGAGCCGCGCCTGGTCCAGCCGCAGCAGCAGGCCGAGCAGGAAGAACGGCAGGAACTCCAGGACCCTGCGGACGATGTCGGCGTGGAAGCCGGCGCCGAGCACCGGTTCGATCGCCACACTCCAGCACGCCCGCCCGGCGGCCATGGCCGCCAGCACCGACAGCGTGAGCACGGTCATCGCCGCCGGGCGCCCGGCCGTCACCCGCTGGTAGCCGCGGGTCCGGGTCAGCGCGGCCAGTGCGCGCGCCGCTGCCGGGGTGAGCAGCGCGAAACCGAGCAGCACCAGCAGGAACCACAGGTGCAGGTACCAGTTCAGCCGGCCGGTCAGCGCCGGCCCGGYGGCGGCGCGCAGGTACTCGGTGAAGGACGCCTCACGGCCACGGAAGACGCTGATCATCCAGAGGGTCGGTGGGTTGACCAGGACCAGCGTGGTCAGCAGCGGAATCCCCACCGCGAAAAATCTCCGGCGCACCGTGCGGACCGCGCCGTACTTGGCGACGAGCATCGCGGAAAGAAATCCGGAGATGACGAAGAAGGCCTCCATGCGGAACAGGCTCGAGGCCCGCGCGATACCGTCGAACACCGGGTCGACGCCCAGGGTCGCGACATGCACGAAGACGCCTACCAGCATGAGGATGYCCCGCAGCGCGTCCAGGCTGTGGTCGCGCCCGCCCCCGTCTGGCCCCTTCTCCGGCTCTGTCACAGGTCCCAGCCCCTTTCACCGCGTGCCCCGCGACCGATGCCCGTTTCGCGGTCCTGGGCCGCCGTTTGAACTGCACGGCGACCGGGACATCGGCGAAGATGCTACGCACCTGGAAAGACCTCCGACCGCATCGATGCCGCACTCACCCGCATTTCTCGAATGAGATGTGACACCACCGGGAAAAAGGTCACCTCCCGGGCATCCGGAAGGAGATCGGAAAAGCGCCGAAGTCCTGCGGGGGAATGAGCACGATGTCCCAGGTGAGCGCGGTGGTCGACTCCCGGCCGCGGCGGCGGGGGGCGGCGGCGGGAGACGCCCCGGCTCGCGATACCCGCACGGGCTGGCCGCTCCGGCAGTGCTCCCGTCCTGCGGTCACGGTACGCGGGCGAGTCGACCTGGAAGATGATCAGCAGCGCTGCGAAGTACAGGGCGCCCCCGTGGTCAGCTCCCCGGGTCTGGAGCGCGCGTGCCCGGGTCTGCTCGGTGAGCGCGATCGCCTCGCCGTCCTGGCCGGCTCGCCGCAGGGCGCGAATGAGTGCCCGGGTGGTGGGAAGCGTGGTCGGATGGAGCTCGCCGAAGTGACCGCGTTCCCATTCCAGTCACCTCGGTTGTCGGCGCCGGCACGGCACCAGCTTTACGGCGAGCCTCACGGCGACGAAGAGAAACGTGAGAGTACCGAGAGCTGCGAGTGCGCTGAAACCAGGAGTCAGCCCAAGCCTGTGGTAGCCGATCCCGACGATGGCCACGACGCCGAACCCGGTCAGGACGAAGGCCCCTCCCGCCGCCGTCCCGGCGACACTGGCGAGAGTGGGGAGGCGCTCGTCCARCAAAAGAGCGGCACCCCCCAACAGCAGGCCCGCGAGAAGGGCCGCGATCACGGCGGCGACACCGGTCGGGAGGCCGATGGCCGCGAAGAGCGCGAGCAACGGCATGCAGAAAAGCATGAAGAGCAGGGCGGCGAAACCGAGCAAGGATCCTCCCCTGAATGCGACGGGGAGGAGCGTATCGGGACCCACCGACAGAAACACGACGGTTGTTTCCGAGCGACGGACCCGCCAGCCGCCTGATCGGCCGGCGCAGAGACCGCCATGGGYAGACGTGCGGCCGCGGACTCGCGAGCCCGACCGCGCGAACCGCCGGAGCCCGGTGTCCTGACGGCCGCTCAGTCGCCGTCAGGCCGGACGGCGGGCGCGGTCGGTCACGGCCCTAGAGCTCCTGGGGGATCCAGGCGGGCGAACGCTTCTCCATGAAGGCGCGCATTCCCTCGCGGAGCTCGGGGGAGGTCTGCAGTGCCCAGGTCATCGTCTGGAAGTCGATGAGGCCGTAGCGCTCGTTGAGCATGCGCTTGACGTGCATACGAGCCTGCGGGGCGGTCTGCAGGATCTCGCCGGCGGCCACTACGGCCGCGTCCCGTGCCATCTCTCTCCCCAGTGCTGCGCGCCACGTGCTCGGCGTCCGGACACCCTTCCCCGTGTACTTCCGCGCCTTCGTGGCAGCGCCGTGCCTGCCTGCCAGCGCCTGGACGTGTGCGTCCTGACACCGGTGTCGGACATCTGCCGGGTGGGGACTGTACGCCGGTGCGATTCCCGGTTCCACCGTCGATCTCGCCGGTGGCCGGGACCTGCAGGCAGGTGTCCCCATCTGCGGCAGGGCCGGAGCAGGTGAGGGCGCGGAGCGGCGCTGGTGCTTGGCTCCCTTTCATGGCAGTTTGGAAAACCATGCCGCGCTTCCACCACGCGAACCTGGGTGTGCCACCTGGCCTCGAGGAGGTCGAGGGCACATTCCTGGTCGACGTTCTCGGCTACCGCAGGATGGAGGTGCCGGCGGATCTCGCCGGCATCGCCCGGTGGTACGAGGCGACCGACGGCAGCCAGATCCATCTCAGCATCGACCCCGACCACCGGCCCGCTGCCCGCGCGCACACGGCGATCGAGGTCGACGAGGACGTCGTGGTGCTCGAGACCCGGCTCGCCGCCGCCGGAATCACGTTCCGGTCCGCCGGGCGGGGCGACCTGACTGTGCTGTTCTGCGTCGATCCGGCCGGCAACCACTGGGAGTTGCGCCACCCGGCCGGCAACCCCGCGGCGGGATAGGCCCACTCCTGGGCGCGGTGGTGACCGGAACAGGCCGGGCACCACGTCACGACCACCGTCTTCGCGAAGGGGACCCATGGATGTACAGGAAGTCGCCGACCGGATCGAGATCAACGAGGTGCTCGCGCGCTACGCCCGCGGGGTCGACACCAGGGACTGGGAGCTGTGGGAGACGGTCTTCACCCCCGATGCCTTCCTTGACTACCGCGCGGCGAGCTCCTCACCCACCAGCTTCGGCTCACGGGACGACATGGGCGCCTGGCTGCGCGCCGGCATCGGTGCAATGCCGATGACGCAGCACTACATCACCAATGTCGAGATCACCCTGGACGGTGACACCGCCGAGGTGCTGGCGATGTTCTTCAATCCCATGATCCTCCCCGGCACCTCCGGTCTCAGCTACTGCGGCGGGTTCTACCGCCATCAGATGGTGCGTACCGGCGAGGGCTGGAAGAGCAGGAAGCTCGTCGAGGAGAACGTCTGGTTCGAGGCCGCTACCGGAGCCCMCCGGTAGCGACCGAGCGGATGTCACCCCTGCGCGCCGTCGCGCCCGCGCACCCGGCTCGGGCGCGACGGCACGACGGCACGACGGCACGACGGCACGCAAGGTTCAGGCCCTCGGCAGTTCAGGCCCTCGGCGCGGGAATGGAGGTGACTGCGGGCTCCTGCAGCGCGATCAGCGGGGTGCCCACGGTCACCAGCTCGTCGAGCATCTTCTTGGCGGACGCGTCGAGCACCTCGTCACTGCGGAAGGCTCCGGATTCGTCCAGCCGCTGGGCGACGAACGGTACCGAGACGCCGTCCGTCACCGGCACCATGCGCAGCGCGGCGAGAACCGGCTTGAGCTGCGCGACCGACCGTAGGCCGGCGGACACCCCGCCGTAGGAGACGAGGCCGACGGCCTTGTAGCGCCACTCGCGGGAAAGGTAGTCCAGCGCGTTCTTCAGCGAGGCCGGGAAACTGTGGTTGTACTCCGGCGTCACCACCACGAACGCCTGCGCGCGTGAGACGAGGGCGCTCCACCGCTTCGTGTGGTCGTGGACGTAGTTGCCGGTCATCGGGTGGTGCGGCTCGTTGAAGAGCGGCAGGTCGACGTCGGCGAGGTCGACGACCTCGACGTCGAATCCGCCCTGGGCCCGGGCTGTGTCGGCGATCCACGAGCCCACCGCCGCGCCGACCCGGTTCGGTCTCGTGCTGGCGACGATGACCTGCAGAAGAGGCTTGGACATGGGATCTCCGCTCTGGCCGCGCGACACGTGCCGCTCCGTGGTGCCCGGCGTGGTTCCGGGGCTGCCGTTCTCTTGAGGCTTCAATCAGTTTGGCCGCCCGATCCTTCCCCCGCCCCGCCGCGTCCCACCTCACACTCCGGGTCGAGGCGGGCGACACCGGCCGTCCGTCAGGCGTCCACAGCCTCCCGGCCGGGATCAGGCAGGTCGACGAAGTGGCGGGCCTGGAGCGTGAACAGGTCACGGTAGATCCCCGGACGCTCCATCAGCTCGGGGTGCGTGCCCTCGTCGACAACCCGGCCCTCGTCGAGGACGTAGATCCGGTCGGCGGTGCGGACACTGGCCAGCCGATGGGTGATCAGCAGGACGGCCCGGTCGCGGCCCAGGTCCCGGATCAGGTCGAACAGGGCCTGCTCCGCGCGGGCGTCCAGGGCCGCGGACGGCTCGTCCGCGATGAGCACCGGGGCGTCCCGGTAGACCGCCCGGGCGCAGGCGATTCGCTGCCACTGCCCACCGGACAGGTCGTGCCCGGCGCTGTACTGCCTGGCCAGCGAGGTGTCGTAACCGTGCGGCAGCTTCTCGATCACCTCGTCGGCGGCGGTGGCGCGCGCTGCCGGGATGACGCTGTCCGGGCCCTCGGCCCACAACCGGCTGATCTCCCCGACGGCGATGTTCATCCGGGCGGACATCGGCCACTGCGTGTACTGCTGCGGGATCAGCCCGATCCGGGACCGGACGCTGGCCGGGTCGACGCCGGCGAGATCGACCCCGTCCCAGGTGACCTGGCCGGAGTCCGGCTCGTACAGGCCGGCGAGGACCTTCGCGAGGGTGGACTTGCCGCTGCCGTTCGCCCCGACGAACGCGACGACCTGGCCGCGGCGGAGTTCCACCGTGACGCCGTGCAGCGCCGGAGTGTCGGTCTGCGGGTAGGTGTAGGTGGCGTCCTCGACCCGGATGACCGCGGGCTCGGCCGGGGCCGATCCGGCGCGGGTCACCGGCACGCGCTGCACGGCCTCCGCCATCCACGAGCGGTACTCGTCGAAGTAGAGGAAGTTCTCGTACGCACTGTTCAGGCTGGTCAGGGCGGTGGAGAGGGCTCCGCGCCCGGTCCGGATCGCCAGCACCGCGGTGCCCGCCGCGGCCAGTGGCATGATCTCGGCGTTCAGCAGCAGGACCAGCGTCGTGTAGACCGCTCCGAGGGCGAGGCCGGAGACAAGCTCGCCGGTCAGCCGGTACTTCGCCTGGCCGCGGCCGACCCGGATCTGCTCGGCCTCGATGTCCCGCGCCAGGTACTCGTACTCGTCGAGCAGGAACCGGTTCAGACCGAAGGACCGGATCTCCGCCGCGCAGTCGCGTGCCGTCATGTGGTGACGCAGCATGAACTGCCGCCTGACCTGCCGGATCCGTCCCAGCCACGACAGGTACGCCAGCCGTGCCGACCGCGCCGACGCCCAGCCGTCCGGCAGGATCGAGGCCACCAGCAACGGCAGCAGGACCGGGTGCAGCGCGGTGAGGACTCCGCCCGCGGCCACCATCTGCACTCCCGAGGTGAACACCTCGACGGCGTCGTCGACGAGCTTGCGCCCGCTGGTCGCTCCGCGCTCCGCCGCGTCGAGATCGTCGACGAACTGCGGGTCGTCGAAGGACATGACAGACGTCCGCGTCGCCAGGTCAAGCAGCCGGACGAGCGAGACTCGATCGACCCGGGGGCCGAACCTGCTCTGCAGCAGGTTGGTGATCAGAGAGAGCGCGGTCCGCAGCACCCCGGCCCCGATGACGATCAGGAGTGCGGGCAGCGCCTCCCGCAGCCGGTCGGGGGTCGGACCTTCACTGAGCACGGCGGTCAGCGCGCCCGCCACCGCAAGTAGCCCGACGGCCTCGATCACCCCCGCCAGCACCCGCAGGCTGACCAGGGCGATCAGCCCCGACCGATCGGCTTCCCAGGCCAGCGACCAGGCCAGCCGGAGCAGGCCGGGTAGCCGCCGGCCCATCGCGAGGACGCCCGTGCGGCTCATCGTGAGGTCGTGCTTCGACCATGCCCGGACCTTGGGATCATCCTCCCGGCCGTAGGTCAGCACCTGGTCACGGCCCGGCGTGGCGCTACTCGCCGCGGCCGGGGCCGGCGCCGCCACGGGGGGAGGCGCGGGCGCGGCCTCGGCGGGCCGCTGGACGGGAACGGGACCGGGAGATTCAGGATCCTGCTTCACGGCACCAGCGTCAGTGACGCGACGATCGCCCTCCCCGCCATTCGTCGTGGTCTGCGGTGGCCCGCGGGCATCTCGGGTCAACTGGCCGGGGTGGAAGGACTTCCTCCCGGCCGGAGACGGGGCGTTCGGCGCGTCGCGGGCGGCCATTTCTGGTTCCTTCGGCCCACCACCAGGGGGAACATGGGACGTACCCGCCAACTCGGAAGGAGTAAGCCAATGACTGACGAGCCCACCGGAAAGCACCAGGAGCCCGAGGACCGGCAGGCGGACCAGGCCCACCGCCACGGCACCCATCAGCTGAACTACGTCCTGCGTGGTGAACTCGTCTTCGGACGGCGGCGGGTCGGCCCAGGAATGGGCTTCTTCACCCCCGATCTGCTCTACGCCTGGCGTGCAGGAGAGGAGGGTGCCGAATGGATCGAGATCCACGCCGGCGAACCCGCGATCTTCGTCGACCAGGGCCCGACATCCTGACCTGGCATTGTTGTCGCCTCCACAACCCACACGTCGACGTCCGCAACCCCTGATCTGACGACACGAAGGACTCACATCATGACCGCATCGTTCGACGGCAGGACCGCACTGATCACCGGGGCCGGTTCCGGCATGGGCCGGGCGATCGCCTTACGGCTCGCGAGCCAGGGCGCATCCGTGCTCGGCCTGGACATCGACGAGGGGCGGCTCGCCGAGACGAAGGCGCTCACGACCGGCCGGGTGTCGGTGCGCCAGGCCGACGTCAGCGACCCGGCGGCGTGCGCAGAGGCGGTGGCCGCCTGCGTGGCGGAGTTCGGGCGCCTGGACGTCCTGGGCAACGTCGCCGGCATCTACCTCGCCGCGCACACGACCCAGACGTCGGTCGAGCAGTACCGGCGGGTCATGGGCGTGAATCTCGACGGCGCGTTCTTCCTCGCCCAGGCGGCCATCCCGCACCTGCTGGAGACCGGCGGGTCGATCATCAACATCGCGTCGAACTCGGGTCTGCAGGGTGTGCCGTACTCCGCGGCCTACAGCATGAGCAAGGGCGGCATCATCCAGCTCACCCGCTCGCTCGCCGTCGAGTTCCTCAAGACGCCGCTGCGGGTCAACGCCATCGCGCCCGCCGGCACCAGGACCAACATCGCCACCGGGGCGACGTTCCCGCCCGACATGGACCACGACCTGACCCGCCGCATGGCCGGCATGCGCGGCCTGGCGGAGCCGGAGGACATCGCGGCGCTGTTCGCGTTTCTCGCCTCGGACGAAGCCCGGGCGATCACCGGCGCCGTCTACACCATCGACAACGGCCTCACCGTCAGCTGACCGGCGGCGCCCCGTCCGCCAGCCCCTGGGCCTTGGGGGCCTCGAGGTCTGCCAGCCTCCGGGCACCGGGTCTGAACCCGGCGCCCGGTTGCTGGACGTCCCCCCGAACGCCAGACAAAGGCTATCCGTGTCCCTGTCCCGGGCCATCCCCTGCGGAGAACGGCACGTCCTGTCTGTCCCGTCCTGTCCTGTCGTACGGTCGGTCCTGGGACAATTGCTGTGGTGCAGGGCAATCTGCGCGGCGGACGACCGCTTGGCGGGCGACGACACAGGGCGCCTGGAAGGCGAGGACACCGAGGGAACGATGACGCAGCGACCGCCGGACAGGGACTCCGCGGGCCCGGGCACCGGGCCGGACGGGGTCTCCAGCACCGATGAACTGCGCGCCGCGGTCGTGCGCATGCTGGGGACATCCGACGACCGCGCGGTCGAGAGGCGCGTCGGCGTCTCCAAGACGACCGTGAACGACCTGCGCAACGGGCGCCGTCGGCTGACGCTGAAAACGCTCACGCTGATCGCGGAGGCCTACGACCCCGACCGCCGGGACGCCTGGCTGGCCGCCTGGCACCGGCTGCACCCGCGGCCGACTCCCGTGCCCCGCCCCCAGCCGGCTGCCAGCGGCCCGACCCAGATCCCCGCAGTGCCTTCTGCCGCGGTCCCCCGCGTCCCCGGTGCTCCTACCGACCTGGCTGGCTCCGAGACTCGGGTGAACCGCTCCGGCCCGGACGTTCCTGCTGGTGCGGAGATCTCCGCGACTCAGAACGCCCCGAGGACGCTGCCCGTCCCGCCGACACAGGTCGCCCCGAGAACCCCGACCACGCCGACCGCTCCGACCACGCCGGTCGAGCCGATCGGTGCAACGGCAGCGGTGGCGGCGCCGGCCGAGCTGGCCGAGTCGGGGGCGGCCCAACTGTCGCGGCGGACAGCCCGGGTGCTGACCGGTTCGGCGTTGCTCGCCGCAGTAGCGGCTGTCGCGGCCATGGTGTTCGTGCTGACCAACGATGATTCCACCGTCGTGCTGGAATCGGGCGGCATCGAGCAGGCTTCACCCCGTCCGGGAGACGGTGTGGAGCCGCTGCCGTTCGGTCCGGGCGGTCCCGGGGCTCCGGCGCCGGTAGGAGGGCCCGGTCCCCCGCCGGGGCCCGGGCTGCCCCCGCCGTTCGGAGCCCCCGGCCAGGGCGGAGTGCCTGCTGCAGGGGCTGTTCCAGGGGCAGGCGCGGCCCCCGCCTCGGGCTGTTACACACTGCCGCTGCCGACCACCGCCGAGATCATCGACGGCCCGGAAAGCGAACCGGGCGACATTCGGGTCACGGCGGCCTCGTACCAGTACTTCCCGGCCTGGAGCCCTTCGGTGACGCTGGGCGGCCAGCTCGACTCCCGCCCCGCCGACGGCAGGATCCTGGTGCCGGCAGCCTGGGCCGATCCCACGACGACGGACTCCACCCCGGGCCGCAACCCCGGCACCGGCCGGTTCTTCCCCGGACATCCGCTGGAACTGACTGATCAGAACTGCTTCATGGTCCAGCCGTACAACATCGGCTACGGCGGGTACTCCGGAATCACGACACGTGTCTACTTCATGCTGGTTGATCTTGCCGAACTGCCCGCCCTCCCCCGCGAGGCTCATCAGCAGGCCGGCCTGACCGATGAGGACCTTGCCCGCCACGGAGTCGACATCCTCGGCTACTTCGCCGTCCCGTCACCGCGCTGAGGCAACACACGCCTACACAATATGGACATAACACCCGGGAAGGCATTTTTCTGCAAGCCTCGTTGTTCTWCATAACTTGTCCGATGTTGATCCGTAGTGTATCGGATGGGATTTCATTTATGGAAAGCTTGGGCGCTATGGTCTCCACTCATGTGCGCTGCGACAGTTGCAGCCATGCGCAAGGGGGAAAATGTCACCCTCAGTGCCCTGGCTGACGAGCTTGGTTCCGTATCGGTCATTCTTGAGTGGGCCACCGACAAAGGTAGGCAGCTGGACGCGGATGTCAGCGTTCTCCTACTGGGGGATGACGGGAAGGTACGGTCAAATGACGACCTGATCTTCTACAACCAGCCGTCCGGCGCCGGGGGTGCCGTCAGGCTCCGTGGGAAGACCTCCAGTTCGGGGGACGGCGAGTCGGCCTTCACCGACGTCGTCGACGTCGACATGGACAACGTCCCCGACAGCGTCGAACGTGTGCTGATCTCGGCAAGCCTCGACGCTGCCGAGGGCGATGGGTTCGGCCTCCTCGAATATCTGCGGCTGCGGATGCTGCGAGGCTCGGACGCGGCAGAGCTCCTTCGCTTCGACGTCCACGACGCGTCGACGGAGACCGCGTTCGTCCTGGGCGAGGTGTACCGCCGTAACGGGCAGTGGAAGTTCCGCGCGATCGGGCAGGGATACGACACCGGGCTACAGACACTCGTCGCCGAGTACGGTGTCGAGGTCGATCCCGACGACGTGGAAACCCCGGAAGACTCAGCGGCTGAGCCTGCCGAGCCTGCGGAGCCGCCGACTACTTCCAGCGACACAGCCATAGCGGAGATCGACAGCAGCGCAAGCACCGCCGCACTCGTCGACCCTCGTCAGGTGGAGGTGTCCTCCGCGCCGGTTCGCACCAGGGAACGGCGGGCTCAGACGGTCACTACCAGGAAACGCAGGACTGCACGGCGGCTGTCCGCCTCCAGGGTCCGGCACCCGGACGACGGCGCAGGAGAGGACCGCTGGCAGCCGGCGCGACTGTTTCCGGTGGCGGGCATCGGCGGCGCAGCGGAACAGGAACGGCGGGCCACCTCGGCGCTGCTGGCCGTCGTGGGATSCGTCCGCGAGTTCGGCCGCGCACTGACGACGCGGTTCGGAGCACCAGCCGGCCAGGTCGAGACCTTCATTGAGGTGCCCTTCACCCGGGGTGACGAGCCCTATGTACCGGATGGTCTGATCCGGGTGAGACGGGGGCAGCGGACCTGGACGGCCCTGGTCGAGGTCAAGACCGGATCCGGCGAGCTCCGGGCAGAGCAGGTCGAGGCCTACCTTGATATCGCCAGGGAACAGCAGTTCGATGCCGTGATCACCGTGTCGAATCTGATCACGGCTCCTGATGAACGACACCCGGTGGCAATCGATGGCAGGAAAACCAGGAAGGTGGGTGTCCATCACCTTTCATGGGCGGAGATTCGCTTCCGCTGCCAGCTGCTCGTAGAGAACAACTCGGTCGTCGACCCGACCCAGGGGTACATCCTCAACGAGTTTCTCCGTTACCTGGACCATGCCCGCTCCGGCGCTCTGACCTTCGACGACATGGGACCGCACTGGGTGACCGTGYGGGACAGCATCGCGGCAGGAACCCTCCGGCCGACCGACAAGGGCCTGCCACCTGTCGCTGAGCGCTTCGATCAGCTAGCCCACTATCTCTGCCTGCATCTTGGCGGGCTGCTGGGTATCGAGGTGTTCCCGCAGCCGAGCCGCAGGATCGACGCGACCCAGAGACGGCAACTCCTCGCCGAGGAACTGTGCCAGAAAGGAACCCTGTCTGCGGCGATACGGGTTCCCGGGACGGTCGGTCCCGCAACCGTTGCGGCGGACCTGCGGTCCGGGCGGGTCGTGTGCTCGATCACCATTGAGGCTCCGCGTCAGGGCCGGCCGCTCACTCGGATCAAGTGGGTGACCAGACAGCTCGCAGAGGCGAACGGGAACCTGCGGGTCGAGACTTTCGAACAGGGATCGCGCGAGGCCACCCGCGCGGAGCTTCTCACCCTGGTGCGCCAGAAGCCCGAGATCCTGGCTACTGATCCAGCCCGCGAGATCCGCTCCTTCCGCATCTCCCTAAGTGCGCCGCTCGGGCCGAAGCGCGGCGTCGGTAAGGGAACCTTCGTCACCTCGGTGGTCGATACGCTCGAGAAGTTCTATGAGGAGGTGGCGCAGAACCTGCGCGAGTGGCGCCCCTCCGGCGAGCCCGCCGCGGTTGATAACGGTGCGGCAGCTCAGGTTTCCTGACTTCCTCCGACACTGCGGGCGTCTGCGTGTTCGGGGTCATGGCAATCATGCCGTGACCCCGGCCTGCGGAAGGCGATCCGGACCGTTCATGCGACATCCTGGCGGCACTTCATCAGCCCGGCCATGAATTCAGGTTAGCCTTACCTGTGTTCAGTTCTCGAAAGAGAGGCAGCGTCGCCGGGATGCCGGTGAGCCATGACCCGAAGGCCCCTTACTCTCCATTCCTCGTCGCCACGATCGTCTTGACGGAGGCCTGCGGCACTTCTAAAAAGTGGTCGCAGGGTTTTTCCTCCGCAGCGAGGACCGACAGAGACGAGGAGAGTCATGGAGCTTCCCGTTATCACGAAATGYGCGGTCGACGCGTGCGCGTACAACAACAAGCAGGCCTGCCACGCCCCGRCCATCACGGTGGGCGATTCGGGTGCTCTGGTGGCACACTGCGACACTTTCTTCGTGGCGCCTTCCAAGGGCGGAATCAGGTCCGACACCGGTCATGTCGGCGCCTGTAAGGTCACCGACTGCAGGCACAACAAGGACTTCACCTGTAGGGCGGACGGCATCACCGYCGGCTTCAACCTGAACGGCGTTGACTGCCTAACGTACCAGAAGTGACGGCGGGGGCGCGGTAGACCAGTCGCTGACCGGCACCTCGACCACCGCGCCGCGTTCCGCCGCCCGGTGGTCGAGGTGTACTTCCTGCCGGCCTACCGACGAGGGCCCTGACCGCAGCGCTCAGGACCAGATGATTTTGTCGCGCATGGTGGAGCGCTCCAGCATTCCGTATGTCTCTTCGCCGTCCCAGCGGTACCGGATGCCACCCTGATAGAGAACCGGGAAGTTCGGCATGTCGGGCCTGTGCACGATGTCGAAGGTGGAGACGACGCTCTCACCTTCGATGCGGGTCCGCCCCAGCTCGGATTCGAGGACGAGCGAGACGTCCTCACCCGAGGGCTGCAGCCGGCCGAGCCAGGGCGCCTCGACCACCCGGGCGGGGACGACTGGATCCACGGCGGCGCCGCCAGCGTGGCCTCTACCTGGAACTCCACGTCGACCCGCGGCCCATCCGGATCACCGGCGATCAGCGCCCGGGTCGAGGTCTGCACGGCGTCGCCCCGGAAGAAGACCGTCCACGTCCGGAACGGCTCGACGCACCGGAACTCGAGCGGGCCGGCGCCCAGAACCGCGGGACGYCCCTCGTCGTCCWGCGGCGGKTGCGAGGGGCCCGCCTCCCGGAGGCGGTACACCCGGYCGTCGGGGAACGCCAGGTTGAGCTGCAGCTGATGATTGTCCCAGTTCGCGGCAACGGCTTCGATCGCCACCCGGGGGATACCGATCTCGCCGCGGTCATCGGAGATCCACATACTGGCCGAGTCGCGCATCTCCGGGTTTTCGGGCCGCTTGGAGAAAGCGTACTCACGGCTCGGGGGAAGTCCACCGGTGAGATCAATGGCCATGGGATGTCCTCTTCTCTGCGGGTCAGCGCGATCGGTCCGGCGCGCCGTTCCGGGTAGTAGGCTACGGCCGCTCGCCCAACGCCTGACAATACAATTTCCGCCGCGCAGATATGCCAATCCGATATATCTCCGGCATCAATTACTTCGCCAGAAGGCCACCGACCCGGGTGCATTCGCCCATCGCGGACGAAGGGTCTGGCCCGCATCTTCCCGGGGCGCTGGCGGCTACAGTGACCTGTGGTGGCAGATCGTGACGACCGGGGCCGCGCGGTGCCGGCAGTGGCCGGTGGCCGGCGCACCCCGCTGTCGCTGCTGGTGGTGATCGCGGTTGGCGGCGCGGCCGGAGCGTGCCTGCGTCGCGGGGCGTCGCTGCTCTGGCCGACTCCGGCCGAGGCCTTCCCCTGGACGACTCTCGGGGTGAACCTGGCCGGCTGCGCCGCGATCGGCGTGCTGATGGCGGCGATCTCGGCGCGGCATGGGGTGCATCCGCTGGTCCGCCCCTTCCTCGGCGTCGGGGTACTGGGCGGGTTCACGACCTTCTCCGCCTACGCGGTCGAGGCGCGCGGCCTGGTCACCGCCGGCCGGGCCGGGTTCGCCCTCGCCTATCTGGGCGGGACGATGCTGGGCGCGCTGGTCGCGGTGAGCGCGGCCGTCACGGTGACCCGCCAGCTCGCGGGGATCCGACGGGCAGCGCGCGAGGAGGCCGGGTGACCTGGCTGCTGGTGATCGCCGGCGCCGCGGTCGGCGCGCCGCTGCGCTACCTGACCGACCGGGCCGTGCAGGCCCGGCACTCCAGCCGCTTCCCCTGGGGGACGTTCGCCGTGAACGTCGTCGCCAGCCTGGTTCTGGGCGTGGTCACCGGCGCCGTCACCGCCGGGGCAGCCTCGGACCGCCTCGCGCTGCTGCTCGGGCCGGGGCTGTGCGGCGCTCTGAGCACCTACTCCACCTTCTCCTACGAGACCCTGCTGCTCGTCGAGGAGGGTGCGCTGCTGCTGGCCGCCGCGAACGTCGCGGGCAGTGTGCTCGCCACGTTCGCCGCTGCCGCCGCGGGCGTCGGGATCGCCGAACTGTGGTGGGGCTGACGCCCTCCGATCAGACGGTGGCGCGGCGGATCGTGGTGAACCCGCCGGCGAACAGCGCCGCGGTGAGCACGGCGAGGACCCCGGTGAGCCCGGCCGCGCTGAGGTCGGTGAAGAAACGTCCCGTGGCCGCCCAGGCGTCGGTCCAGGTCACGGCGAGGATGACGGCGAGCGCCAGCGTCATCTGGCCGGCGAGGAAGGCGACCAGCCCGGTGAGATTCCAGCGCCGGTGCACGATGCCGAACCACATGCCGTACACGAACAGCAGCCCGATGCCCACGAACGACGTCAGCCAGGTGAGATACCAGGGCCCGTCGAGGATGTAGGGCACCCGGAAGAAGTGCAGGCCGACGCCCCATCCGTCGGTGAGCCCCTCCAGCGCGTGCAGGGCGGTGAGCACGRCCCCGTTGCCAGCGGCCAGAATGATCGCGAGTGCCGTGGTCCCCAGGTAGTACGAGCGCCGGCTGACGCCGAGCGTGAGCCCGAACGGGAACGAGCGGGTGGTGCTCAGCAGGCCGCCGACGAACATCCACGAGTACATCGTGAGCAGCCCGCCGGTGTTGCTGGTGGGCGTCTGGGACGCGATCACCAGGTTGATGGCCAGGCTGAAGATGGTCAGCGCCCAGGGCAGCGACAGGTAGATGGGACGCTGGATCAGGTGGTAGCGGGCAACCCCGACGATGGTGCTCCAGCTGGTCACGCGCTTGTCCTCTCCGGCGACTCCTCCGGCGACTCCTCCGGCGACTCCTCCGGCGACTCCGCCGGGCCGCCGTCCGAGCGGCCCGAGGTGTGGACCATCACCTGCTGCAGCGACAGGGTTTCCAGGCGCAGGTGCAGGTCCCGCGCGCGCAGCCGGTCGACGCCGTCCAGCGGGCCGACCACCACCGACTCCCGGGCGGCGACCCGGCGGCGGCCCCAGACGCGACGTCCCTCGACGAGCGTCTCCACCGCGGCGGCCGGACCGCTCACGGCGGTGAACGCACCGCGCAGATCGTCGGCGGGCGCGTCGAGGACCACCCGGCCACCGTCGATCATCACCACCCGCTCCAGCAGGCCGGCGACCTCGTCGACCAGGTGGGTGGAGAGCACGATCGTCCGGGGATGCTCGGCGTACTCGGTCAGCAGCCGGTCGTAGAACAGCTGGCGCGCGACGGCGTCCAGCCCGGCGTACGGCTCGTCGAACAGCGTCACCTCCGCCCGGGCCGCCAGGCCGATCACGATGCTCAGTGCCGATCGCATTCCGCGGGAGAGCTTCTTGACCGCCCGCCCGGTCGGCAGCTCGAACTCCTCGATCAGCGCCGCTGCGGCCGCGTCGCTCCAGTTCGGATAGAACCAGGACGCCGCCTTCAGCGCATGACGGACCTTGAAATCGGGAAACGCCTGGTCCTCACGCACGAACACCATGCGCCGCAGCACCGCGTCGTTCTCCACCGGGCTGGCGCCGAACACCAGGACCTGCCCCTGCGACGGCAGTTCCTGGGCGGCGGCGAGCCTCAGCAGCGTCGTCTTCCCGGCGCCGTTACGACCCAGCAGCCCGGTGATGGACGGCCCGCCGAAGTCGATCGTCACATCGTCGAGGGCGAGGTGGCCGCGGTAGCGGCGGGTCAGGCCGATGACCGAGACAGCCACCGGGCCAGGAGTCACGCCGGAGGCCGGATCAGCCGCCGGACCGGGCTGGGCCGCGGCACCGTCAGTCGGAACCGCGGCACCGCCGGTCGGAACGGACGCTGTCACAGCGCTCCCGCCTCCTGCACCCGGCCGGCCTCGCGAACCAGCTCCACCAGCGCGTCGGCGTCGATCCCGAGCCGCTGCGCCTCGGCGACCAGGGGCTGCACGTAGCGCTCGGCGAAGTACCTGCGCCGGTCGGCGAGCAGGCGCTCGCGGGCGCCGGCCGCCACGAACATGCCCACGCCCCGGCGCTTCTCCAGCAGTCCGTCGTCAATCAGCACGTTGAGGCYCTTCGCCGCGGTGGCCGGGTTGATCCGGTGGTACGCCGCCAACTCGTTGGTGGACGGCGCGCGTTCGYCCTCCGCCAGCGAGCCGTCGGCGATCTCGTCCGCCAGCCGCCCGGCGATCTGGGCGAACAGCGGCGTTCCGTCATCCAGCACAGCCACCCCCTGCGCCGATCACGGCGCCGATCACTGGTTAGTTACTCAAGTAATGTACCAGTGAACTGGAGATCGTCAAGCGTCCCGCGGCCCCCAGCAGAGCCACATTGCGATCGAGTTACCACTCGCAGCGACCAGATCGTTGATCGACTCGTCACTCGACTGCTGTGACCGGCAGTGTTCACCCGGGCTTGAGCGCCGCTATAGAGATCCGTAAGCACCTCTCGCCATCATCGGACCAGTTGGACGCGACGGGGCCCGGTGGGCCGAGCGGGCGGCGGGCGTCTTCCGCCGGTGCCGCGGAGGTGTCTCCTCCGGCGGCTGCCGAAGCTGGAAAGGGATCACATGACGGAGGTAGCAAGCGGCGATCGGCTCCGGGTGGTCATTCCGGAACAGGACGACCGACGCGGGCCCCACCACAGGCTCACCCAGTTGTTCGACCCCGGCTCGTTCGTCCCGTTCCCCGGCGCCGGCGCCGCGGCGGCGAGCAGCCGCGTGCTCGCCGGCCGGGGCCGGATCGACGGTGACGTGGCCGTCGCCTTCTGCACGGACGGCACCCGCATGGGCGGCGCACTCGGCGCCGACGGTGCCGCCCGGATCGCCGCCGCCATCGAGGAGGCGGTGCGCATCGGGCGTCCCGTCATCGGCCTGTGGCACTCCGGCGGGGCGAGCCTCGGCGAGGGTGTGCAGTCCCTCGACGGCATCGGCCGCATCTTCTCCGCCATGATCCACGCATCGGGGAAGATCCCGCAGATCTCGGTGGTACTGGGGCCGGCCGCCGGTGGCGCCGCCTACGGGCCGGCGCTGACCGACGTCGTCATCATGGCGCCGGCCGGCCGCATCTTCGTGACCGGCCCGGACGTCGTCCGCAGCGTGACCGGCGAGCAGATCGACATGGAGGGCCTCGGCGGGGCCGACGCCCACGGCCGCCGGTCCGGTGTCGTCCACGTGCAGGCGTCCTCGGAGAGCGACGCGTTCGCGCGGGCGCGACGCATCACCGGCCTGCTCGCCGGGGCGGGCCCGTTCGTCCTCGATCCCGGCCTCACCGCCGAGCTGGACGCGGACGAGCACCTGCGGCCCGACCCGGGCGCGCTGCTGCCGGAACGGCCCCGCCGGGCCTACGACGTCCGACCGCCGATCCTGCGGATCCTCGACGACGACCCGAACCCGTTCGAGGAACTCCAGCCGAAATGGGCCGCGAACGCGGTCGTCGGCCTCGGCCGCCTCTACGGCCAGCCCGTCGGAGTCATCGCGAACAATCCGATCCGCAAGGGCGGCTGCCTGGACTCGCTCAGCGCAGAGAAGATCTCCCGCTTCGTCCGGATGTGCGATTCGTTCGGCGTTCCGCTCGTGGTGCTCGTGGACGTCCCCGGTTATCTGCCCGGTGTTCGGCAGGAATGGGACGGCGTGGTCCGCCGCGGCGCCAAACTGCTCTATGCGTTCGCCGAGGCGACCGTGCCCCGGGTCACGCTGGTCACCCGCAAGTCGTTCGGCGGGGCGTACATCGCGATGAACTCCCGCTCGCTCGGCGCGACCGCCGTCCTCGCCTGGCCGGAGGCCGAGGTCGCCGTCATGGGTGCCGAGGCCGCGGTCGGCATCCTGCACCGGCGTACCCTGGCCGCCGCGTCCGAGGAGGAACGGCCGAAGGTGCTCGCCGAGCTCGTCGAGGAGCACACCCGCTCCGCGGGCGGCGTCGACCGCGGGCTGGCCCTCGGCGTCATCGACACCGTCATCGACACGGCGGACACCCGCCGGCACATCGCCGAGGCCCTCGCCGGCGCACCTGCCCGCCGGGGCGACCACGGCAACATCCCCCTGTAGCACCCGCCGGCGGCGCCGCTGACCGGCGACCTGATGCCGCCCGTTCCGGAGATCTGACGCGAGCACGAAAGGCCTAAAAGGTATTCGATTCTAGTTTTCCTGAATAATAGCGCGGGAAGTTATCGTCCGATGACGGCCCTATGATGCGGAACCATGACGTTCTCGCCTGCCGGATGGAGTCGGATCGCCGGTTCATTCATTTCATTGGTCTCAGGAATACTGGCGGTAGGGCTCGCCTTCTGGACGGCCGTACCCGCCTCCGCGGCAACGCCCCTGTTCATCGGCTGGACGGGCCTGCTGCCGCCGCTTCCCACCGCGTACACCCCGGCCGACGTGCGGGAGTGCACCGACGGCGACCCCAGGTGCGTCGACGCGACGATCGCGCGTATGCAGAACCGCTACGACCCACTGGCGGCGAGCTGTGACCACAACGCGGTGTTCGCGCTGACCTACCTGCGCACCACCGAGGAATACCGACGGGTGGCGGCGCAGCCTGGTTTCTTCCAGGACGTCTCCCACGTCAACACCGAGGACGCCGTGTTCGCCGCGTACTACTTCCACGCCTATGACAGCTGGCGGGCCGGCGGTGACGCCGAAGTTCCCGCGGCGTGGCGGATCGCGTTCGACGCGGCAGCGGGCCGCCGTCTCGCCGGCGCCGGGAACATCCTGCTGGGCATGAACGCGCACGTGAACCGGGATCTGCCGTTCGTGCTGGCCTCGCTGGGGCTGGTCTCGGCGGACGGCCGCAGCCACAAGCCCGACCACGACAAGGTCAACGTCATGCTCAACCAGGTCGTCGACCCGCTGCTGCGCGAGGCGGCCGACCGGTTCGACCCCTCGATCGACAACATCGCGACCCCGCTGGGCCTGTCGTACACCGTGCTCATGCAGCTGCTGGTGACCTGGCGGGAGGCTGCCTGGCGCAACGCCGAGCGCCTGGTGAACGCTCCCACCGCCGAGGCACGCGCCCGCGTCGAGAAGGAGATCGAGACGGCGGCCGCGGTCACCGCGACCACCCTGCGGACGGTGTACTCCGTACCCGGCCTTCTTCCACTGGGCCAGGACAGGAACGTCTACTGCATGGCACGTTCCTGATGCCGTGACCGACTGGTACCGGTGGCCGGCGCGCGGGCGGGCCGCCAGCACCAGCGGTTCACTCTCACGATGGATCGGGGGCCGTCGGTGACATCGGTGTCGCGTGACACTGTGCAGATACCCGAGCAGGGGCCGGCCGGTGACCGGCGTGTGGACGCCGCCCGGCTGCTCGACACGCTCGGCGAGGTGGTGTTCCAGACCGACGCCGAGGGCCGGTGGACCTATCTCAACAAGGCGTGGGAGAGGCTCACCGGTTTCGAGACCGGGCCGAGCCTGGGAACCCGTTTCCTCGACTACGTCCATCCCGACGAGCTGGAGCACACGATCACCCTGTTCATGGGGGTGGTGGCCGGCGGCGCTGATCACTGCCACCACGAGACCCGCTACCGCACCCGGGACGGCAGCTACCGCCGGGTCCAGATCCGGGCGATGGTGATCCGCGACGAGACGGGTGCGGTGGTCGGCAACACCGGCACGATCCTGGACGCCAGCACGTCGCACCACGGTACGGAGACGATCGGGGAGCATGCCGCCCTGCTCGAACTGGTCCCGGCCCAGGTCGGCGGCGGCGACCTGCCGGTCGGCGTGGCCGTCTACGGCGCCGACCTGCGGCTGCGGCGCACCTCCCCGGTCATCGACCGGATCGCCGGCGCCCCGCAGCGCCTCGGCACCCCGCTCTCCGACCTGGTGGACCTGCTGTGGCCGGCCGACCCGCGGCAGCGGCCCCTCGGGGGTGAGTGGGGGATGGTGCCCACCGCGCTCCGCACCAACCACGCCCAGACCGGCGACCTCGACGTCACCGTCGGCCGCGGGCCCGTCATGTCCCTGCGGGTATCGGTGATCCCCAGTCTGCAGGACGGCGAGGAGGTGCTGGCGGTCGTCCTCACCGACATCACCGACCTGCGCCGGGCCGAGAACCGGCAGGCGGGCCTGGCCCGGCTCGGCAGCCATGCCGTGTCCGGTTCCGGAGTCGACGCGCTGGTCGCCGAGGCGATCCGTCTGATCACCTCCGTCCTCGACGGCACGCGGTGCGAGCTGGTCCGACCCGACGGCCATATCCCGGACGGGGAGCCGACCATCGTCACAGCCCGGATCGGCGGTGTGTGGTCTCCGCTTGGCTTCCTGGCGGTCTGGCCACCGGCAGCGCGTCATCTCGGCGAGGATGAGATGACGTTCGTCCAGACTGTCGCGCACGTCCTCACCGCGGCCATCGAGCGGGACCGGGCCGAACACGAGCTGCGCCGGCTCTACGAGCGGGCCGAACGCGGCAAGGCGTGGCTCGCCGCGAGCGCCCGGATGACCGCCGGCGTGCTGACGGCACCCGGCATGCCCGCCGCCTTCGACGCGGTCGTGGCCATGGCGCGGCAGACGGCGGCCGTCGACCTCGCCGCGATCGCTGTCCCCGACGAACACGGCAACCTGGTGCTCACCGCGGCCGACGTCGCCTCCGACCTGCCTGTCCGGCCCGACGCGCTGCGCGGCCTGACCATCGGGCTCGCCGGCAGCCAGATCCGCGACGAACTGGCCCGCAGCAGGACGGTCTTCCTCGACTGCCTCGACCTTCGCGGCAGCCGCGTCCTGCCCGCACCGGACGTCCCGTTCGCCACCGCACTGATCGTCCCGATGCGTATCACGGACCAGTCGCCGGCCGTTCTCATCCTGGGCAATCATGCGGAGAGCACCCGCCGCCCACCCGGCGACGTGGAACTGGTGCAGGCGTTCGCGAACGACGCCGCCCTCGCCGTGGAACTCGTCCGCGCCCAGCAGGAACGCGCCCGGCTCGCGGTGTTCAAGGACCGGGACCGGATCGCCCGGGACCTGCACGACCAGGTCATCCAGYGGCTGTTCGCGATCGGACTGCAGCTGCAGTCCCTCGTCCGCCTCATCGGGGACCTCGCCGCGGCCCGCCTCACCGCCGCCACCAGCGCCCTCGACCAGACCATCGAGGAGATCCGCCGGACCATCTTCGCGCTCCAGCCCACGTGAATCCCCCAGGTACGACCCACACTACGAACCACGGCTCAGCGGCAAAGTCCCGGGCACGCGTCGCGTCGGTGATGAGCGCACCTGTCAGTAGACAAGGACGGTGACGCCGATCGCGGCGTTCCCGGAGGACCACAGCCAGTCCATCGCCGCGTTCGTCACCCGGACGCAGCCGTGCGAGGCCGCCCGGGCCGGGACCGAGGCATACCCATGGATGGCGATTCCGTCGACGTGGAAGTACTTCGGTCGGTAGAGATCGCCGAGGGTCCCGTGGTCGACCCCGTTGACCTGCCGGAAGATCCGCCAGGTGCCCGGCGGTGTGTCGGCGAGGTGCTGGACGCCGTCGTGGTAATAGATCTTCTCGGTGCCGCTCGACGTGTTGAAGATGGTCTCGACCCGGCCGTCCTGTACGACCATCAGCAGCTGCCGGCCCTTGTCGACCTCCAGAACCAGGCCCTGGGAGCTGCGCCCCTCGGGTCRCACCCCGCGGGCGATCGCGGCTTCGGTCGCCGGACCGACCAGCCCGTCCAGCCCGATCCCGGCGGCCTTCTGGACGGCGAGCACCGCCTGCTGGGTGAGCAGCCCGAACGTGCCGTCCGGAGTGCCCAGCCAGTAGCCGGCCGCCGCCAGTGTGCGCTGCAGTTCCAGGATCTGCGGGCCGGACGCGCCGGGACGCAGAATCGGCGGCCCGCTCGGCGTCGGCTGGGAGGTCGGCGTCGGCTGGGAGGTCGGCGTCGGCCGGGACGTCGGCGTCGGCCGGGACACGGTCGGTACCGGCCCCGGGACCGCCGACCCCGTTACGGCCGGGGCCCTCGGATCGTCCGGCGGCACCGACAGGCCGCCACCAGGGGTCGCAGGCGAGGCCGTGGCCAAGGGCGGCGACACCGGGGCGGAGGAGCCAGGACTGCCCCAGCCGCAGCCCACCAACATCCCTGCCAGCGCCGACAGGATGATCATCCAACGAGCGGTGACAGACCTACGCGTCCCGGACATGCCCTGAATTGGGACATAGGAATACCGAGATAAACAAGGACCCTTGTTCTGGCGGCCGCGATCCGGCGCGCGGGGTCAGGCAGTGCGCGGGTCAGGCCTGGGATGGTTGTGGGCCGGCGGGCCGGCGGGCGTCGATCCAGGCGTCCACCACCGCCCACTGCATGGTCAGCCAGTCCGTGCGCTCCGTGCCCACCGCGGGGAGCTCGCCGGCCGGAATCCACCACCAGCGCACCTCCATCGGTTCCCGCAGCGGCAGCGCCTGCCACACCAGACCCGGCGTGACCAGGCGGTCCAGGCCCGTGTGGGCAACCACGACCGTCCCGGCGACGGTGCCGGCGTCCAGCGCGGCGAGCACCCCGGCGGGCCGCGGCGGGAGCACGTGGGTGAGGTCCTCGGCGATCTGGGCGCGGGCGCGCTGCCCGCGGCGGCGCAGCCCCGTGATCACCCGCCGGCGGCGCCTGGCCGTGAAGTTCGCCCCTTCGGGGAAGATGACCAGCGCGTCCCGGTCGGTCAGCCGGGCCGCGAGCTCGTTGACCCGCGCGACGGCCGTCGCGTCGGCGCCGTCTGTCTGCAGAAAGCAGGCGCCGAGCCGGCCGAGCAGGATGTCGATCGCCGGGTCGAGCTGAAGACTGGCGAGCAGCACGACCCGCGGGATTCGCTGGTAGCGGTTCAGCACCAGGTCGACCAGCACGAACGAGTCGCCGGCACCGGCGTGCCTGCTGGCGACCAACACGGGGCGGCCGGCACACCCGGGCGCCCCTGGCGGGGGCTCGTGCACGGTCAGCCGGAAGCGCATCAGCCGGCGCGCTGCCGCCACGACCAGCCCGAGCATGCCGCGCAGCAACGCGAGATGGGCCCGCTCCCACCGCACCCGCAGCAGCGGCCGGACCAGCCAGAGCCCGAACCCCACGATGATCACCACTGCTTCGGCGGCAAGGTAGGTCGCGGCCAGCGCGGCGATGCGACTGAGCCGCAGCCTCCGGTCGAGCGGCGCGCCGATCAGGCCCAGCACCGCCACCGCGGCCCCGAGCGCCGTCCCCGCGAGCGCGACCGGGACGAACACCGGATCGATGACCAGCCGGCGGACGGCCCGCGGCGGGACCCTCACCTGGCCCGACCCGACCCCGATATCCCGGGCGGCGCGGGCGGCGCGGGCGGCGCGGGCGGTACAGGTGGCCGGGACGGCGCAGCAGACGCAGGCTCGGCTGACGTGGCGGACACGGACGACGCCGGCGGCGGGACACCGGTTCCGATCCGTTCGAGGTACTCGGCGGTGGCCTGGCGGGCCTGCTCGATCCGGCGGCGCACCCCGGCGGCCGACCGGTAGCGCAGCCCGAGCAGCGGCGCCCCGTTCCCACCGCCCACCGGCAGGACGTGCACCGCCACCTCCGCGGGCAGACTCGCCATCGCGTCGGCGAAGCCACGGCGGCGGGCGATCTCGAAGGCGACCAGCCCGGCCTCCCATGGCCAGCGCCCCGGGCGGAGTGGACGTTCGATCCGGCCGACGTGCAGCACGTACACCGTCCGCGCGCCGAGGGCCACCGCCCGGCCCACCGGGGTGCTGTCGATCAGGCCACCGTCCACGTAGTGCTCGCCGTCGATCTTCACCGGCGGGAGCAGTGCGGGCACCGCGCAGGATGCCAGGACCGCGTCGACGAGCGGACCCTGCCCGAACCAGTGCGCCGCCGCACGCTCGATGCTGGCGGCGACACACTGGAACGGCACGGGCAGCTCCTCGAAGGTGGCCGCGAGATGCTGGTGCAGCATCCGCCGCAACGGCGCGTTCGAATGCAGATAGCCATGCTGGACGACCGTCGCCAGGCGCTTCGCCGGCCCGCCCGCGAACACCTCCGAGCTGCCGAGATCGGACCACAGCTCGGTCAGCCGACCGATCGCGGCGGCTGTCGGGTCAGCGGCGACAACCGCTCCGTTGATGGCCCCGACCGACGTCCCGACGACCAGGTCGGGCCGGCAGCCTGCGTCCAGCAGCGCGCCGAGCATGCCGACCTCCGCGGCGCCGAGCACCCCGCCGCCGCCGAGCACGAAGGCCACCGGGCCCGCCTGGGCAGTGGGCGTAACAGCGGTCACCGGACGCTGCTACCCACGCGGACGTACACCCATGCGAGCGGTCGCGGATCCTCCGATCGCCTTCAGGGGCTGAGCTCGTTGCCACACAGGTTCGGCTCGACGATGAGGTAGCCGCTTCCCGCCGCGTTGACCTGGACGAAGGAGTAGCAGGTGGTCGACCGACCGGCATTCGTCCGGAAGCTGATCGGGCTGATCAGGCCGCCGGCATCGTAGCTGTTCACCGCGCGGAGCTCCTTGATGAAATCCGACCGGGTCGGGCACTCGCCGGCGAGGCGCAGGCCCTCCAGGAAGATGTCGGTGCTGATGTAGGCCAGCACCGACGTGTCGTTCTCGGGCTGGGTGACCTGCGGCGCGTACCGGTTCATCGCATCGAGATAGGTCTTCGTCGCCGGCCCGCCGAGCTCCAGCGGCCGGTGGACCAGCGGCACCGTCATTCCCGCGGCCTGCGGACCGAACCTCTCGAGGAGCTTCTTGTCGTAGCCGTTGACGGAAAGCGCGACCTGCGGCGCATGGCCGGCCTGGCGCAGAACAGCGAGAACAGCGATCAGGCTTTCCGGTGGAATCAGTCCGATAACCGTGTCGGCACGCGCGGCGACAATCCTCGCCGCCACCGCGGCCGGATCATCGAAACTCGGGGTGAAGTTCACGGTGTCGGCCACGGAGACGCCCGCGGCAGTCATGCTGCGCGCATAGTTGTCGGCGGTGTCGGAGATGCCCGTCGACAGCGCGGTCTGCAGGATCACCGCGCGCCTGCCGCCCTGGGAACGCACGAACTGACCCTGCGTGTCGACGGCTATACCGGTCACGTAGGTGAAGGCGAACATGTTCCGCATCGTCGACCAGACCGGCTCGCTGGCAAGGCCCGTCACCGGGATCTCGTTACTCAGGAGGTAGTTCGCGCTTCCGGACGCCGCCACGGAGAGCTCCACGATCCCGAACACCTGCTGTTGCTCGACAAGATCACGGGCAGCGATCGCGTTCCCCGCGGGCGACCCCTTGTCGTCGCGCCATTGGTAGACGACTCTTCGGCCGTTCACCCCGCCGGCCGCGTTCACCTCACCCAGGCGGGCGTCGATCCCACCGCGAACGGTCTCGAAGTTCTCCGCAGCCGGCCCGGTGTCCGGGGAGAGCACACCGATCTCGATCCGGTCGGCGCTCACACCCGGTGCGCCGCAGGCAGGCGCCGCGCTCGCCTCGGGGGACGTGCAGCCGGCGAGCAGGCCGGCCGACCCGAGGGCGACCGCGRCCAGCATCGAGCACAGCGTCCGACGGCGGGTGAGCATCAGGCCCCCTGGATGATGGTCTCGAAAGGAGGAAAGAGATCGGGTTCTATTCGTGTGTCACACGTGACATAAACGTGACAGCCCGATCACCGCTGAGATCTCCCGTGACGTGAAGCTATGACCGACGGACGCCCGCTGACCATATGGAATAGCGGGCGCGTGCGCCACGGACGATACCAGGGGCCCTTAAGCATGAGGAGCCTGGATGGTCCCACTGGGACCATCCAGGCGTACCTTTTGATCCGAGCCACCGATTTCGTCGACTCGGCTTTTCCTTGAATTCATCGCGAGGCCATTTTCTCGTTGCCTCGTCAACGCGGGGATTCTTCACCAGTATGTTCCCGCCGACACCACGCAGCGCAACGGCAGGGCCGACCAGCGGTCGATGGATCCGGACGTGCGTCCGCACACACCTACCACCCGTTCCCGAGTCGCGGCACCGCCTGCCCACGGCTTCAGGCGCAACTGCGGATGCGGCCGCCCGCCCGGGGCCRCCGTGTCGCCCCCGGGCGCGCCACCACGTGATGTCACAGCAGGCGATGACACCACCGCGAAGCGCCACACGAAGCGCCACGCGGAGCGCCACGCGCGACGAGACGGGCGGCGATGATCAGCGCTGTCCGACAGGTTCGCGGGTGGCGCATTCGAGGTACATGCGGGCATCGCAGGGTTTTGGCAGCCGCCCGCGCGGAATAGCGGACGTGTCGGTACCCGCCTGCGACGTGCCGCCACGATGATGGGTCCGGGCCTGTTGCGCAGGGGTGCCGGCGCGGGTACGAACGCGGGTACGACGGAGACGGAGCGTGATCATGGGCAGCACGCACGAGGTCGAGCGGAAGTTCGACGTGGACAGCACCTTCGCCTTGCCGACGCTCACCCGCGTGCGCGGCGTCAGTTCCGCCTCCGGAGTCGAGGAACGCCACCTCGACGCCGTCTACTACGACACCGACGACCTGCGGCTGGCTCGCAACCGCCTGGTGCTGCGCCGCCGCCGGGGCGGCGCGGACCAGGGCTGGCATCTCAAACTGCCCGCCGCCGACGGGGAGCGTGACGAGATCCAGCGCGCCCTGGGTGATCCCCACGTCATCCCGGAGGACCTGCTCGACCTGGTCGCGGTACGCACCCGCGGGCACGAACTGCGGCCGGTGGCCCATCTGTCCACCGTCCGCCGCGCCCAGCGGCTGAGCGATGCGACCGGCGCCGACCTGATCGAGGTTGCGGACGATCTGGTCAAGGCCCAGACGATGGGCGACAGGACGGTCGTGTCGACCTGGCGCGAGATCGAGCTCGAGGCTGTCGACGAGGCCGGAACGAGGGTCCTGCCCGCCACCGCGAAGGCGCTTCGCGAGGCGGGCGCCCGGCCGTCCCAGGCGCCCGCGAAGCTGCTGCGCGCCCTGGGCGACGATGTCGGGCCTGCCGAGGTCGAGATCCCTGCCGGGCCGCTGACCGGGGCGGCTTCAGCCGGCGCGGTCATCCACGGCTATCTGGCCGAGCAGACGGCGCAGCTTCTGGAGGAGGATCCACGGGTCCGCCTGGACACCCCGGAAGCCGTGCACGACATGCGGGTGGCGGCCAGGCGGCTACGCAGCACGGTGCAGACGTTCCGCCCGCTGTTCGACCCGGCGCGGGCGGCCGAGATCCAGACGGGGCTCAGGGCGCTCGGCGAGGCCCTCGGCGTCCCGCGCGACGCCGAGGTGCAGCTGGCGCGCCACCTGCGCGCCGTCGACTCGCAGCCGAAGGAAGCCGTCCTCGGCCCGGTCCGCGCCAGGGTGGAGCAGACCTTCCTGGGTGAGCGGCTCCGCGGCGCGCAGAGCGCCCTCGCCTACCTGCGCAGCGAGCAGTACCTGGCGTTCATCGAGACCCTGCTGGCCTTCGTGGCTGACACGGGCCAGACCGCGCCTGCCCGCCGTCCCGCGTCCCAGGTGCTCCCGAAGCTGGCCCGCAAGGCTGATCGGCGGCTGACCCGGCGGGTGACACAGGCCGAGCGCGCGGCAGCCGGCCGGCCCAGCGACGTCGCACACCACGACGCCCGCAAGGCGGCCAAGCGGCTGCGGTACGCCTGCGAGGCGGTCGCCCCCGTCTTCGGCCCGGATGCGGCGCGGCTCGGCAGGCGGGCGAAGAAGATCCAGGACATGCTCGGCGAGCACCAGGACTGCGTCGTGGCCCGGGAGCGGATGCGGGCGCTCGGGATCGCGGCGAACCTGGCTGGCGAGTCGTCCTACACCTACGGCCTGCTCACCGGCGCCGAGAACGCACGCGCCGAGCGGACGACCGACGAGTTCACCGCGCGATGGCCCAAACTCGCCCGCAGGCGCTACCGGCGCTGGCTCCATGGCTGAGCGGGCCGTGCCCTCTCGGCCTGCGGCCGATCCGTCCGCGCTGTCCCGGCCCGCGGCTGCGCACACCGTGCCCCCCCGGCCCGCGGTCGAGCCGTCCGCGCCACCCCGGCCCGCGGCGCAACGCGCCGTGTCCCCCCGGCCCGCGGCAGAGACGTCCGCACGCGGGCCTGTCGACCTGCGCCGTGCGTTCCGGCGGCACGCGGCCGGTGTCACGATCGTGACCATGGCGGGCCCGCGCGGCCCGGTGGGCTTCACCGCGACGTCCGTGGCGTCGCTGTCCGAGGAGCCGCCGCTGGTCTCGCTGGCGCTGTCGACCCGCTCCTCCCTCGCCTCCGTCCTGACCGGGGCCAGCACGCTCGTGGTCCATCTGCTCTCCGCGGGCCACCACGACCTGGCGGCCCGGTTCGCGCGGCCCGGAGCCGACCGGTTCGCACCCCCGACCCGCTGGCGCAGGCTGCCCGGCGGTGAGCCCCTGCTCCTCGACGCGGAGGTCTGGATGCGCTGCCGCATCCGGCGGCGCACGGTCGAAGGGGACCACCACCTGGTCATCGCGGAGATCCTGGAGAGCCGCGTCGGCCGGGCCGACCCGCCGCTGATCTACCACGACGGCAGCTACGGCACAGTCGGGCCGCGGCCGGGGTCGGGATCAGTGCCGGGACCGAGCACCGGGGCGGCCCGGCAGGCAGCGCCGCCCGGCGACGGCGATCTCGGCATCCGCTGACGCGGCGTGCCGCGACGCGACACGACACGCCAGCGGCGGGGTGGTGACGTTTCAGGGCCGGCGCAGCAGCATCGCGCCGGCCGGGGCGAGGCCGCCGGTGCTGACGGCGACGACGGAGCAGCCGTCGACCTGACGAGGGCCGGCCTCGCCGCGCAACTGGACGACAGCCTCATGGATCATGCCCATGCCGTGCGTGCGACCGGCGGAGAGCTGCCCCCCGTGGGTGTTGAGCGCCACGGCCCCGCCCTCACGGGCGATGTTCTTGCCACCGGCGACGAAGTCCGCCGCCTCGCCGACACCACAGAAGCCCATGGCCTCCAGCCACGACAGACAGTTGAACGTGAAACCGTCGTAGAGCTGCGCGGCCTGCACGTCGGCCGGGCGCAGCGAGGTGCGCGACCACATGTGCGCGGACGGGCCGAAGGTCTGCGGCTCGTGGCTCATCGTGCTCTGGTGCCAGAGGAAGCGTTCCGTGACCTGGGTGCCGACCGCCTCGACGAACACAGGCGGTTTGGCGAGGTCGTGCGCGGTCTCCACCGCCGAGACGATGACGGCGATGCTCGCGTCCATCGGGACGTCGCAGTCGTACAACCCGAACGGAGTGGTGATCATGCGAGCGGCCAGGTAGTCGTCCATGGTCATCGGGTCGCGGTACACGGCGTGCGGGTTGAGCGCCGCGTTGGCCCGCTGGTTGATCGCGATCCAGCCCAGAGCCTCGCGGGTGGCGCCGTAGCGGCGGAAGTAGTTCGAGGCGATCATGCCGAGGTTGAGCGCGACGGAACCCAGGCCGTACGGCGCGACATACCCCTGTGGCCCCGCCACCCGGCCGCCTCGGCCGCCGATGCCGTAGGGGCTGGCGCCCCCCGGGTCGGCCGCACGCTGCTGCGCGGCGTACGTGGCCTGCCACACCGTCCGGAAGCACAGGACGTGCCGGGCGAGGCCGCTGGCGACCGCGAGCATGGCGCCGATGACCGCGCCGCCGGGGCCGAAGGTCTCCGCACCGCCGTTGTACCAGGTGGGCTGGATCCCGAGGGTGTCCGCGAGCGCGACCACCCCGCCCTCGGTGAAGCCGCCGATCAGCTCGCCGCCGGGGAAGGTGGACAGCCCGTCGATGTCGGCCAGGTCCAGCCCGGCGTCGGCGACCGCCGCTCTGGCGGCGGCGGCGGCCAGGGTGAGCGGTGGCAGCATGAGCCGCCGCCCGACCGGCGACATGCCGATGCCGGTGATCGCCACCCTGTCCTCGAACTTGTCGGCGCGCACCATGGGACGCACATGCCGCCCGTGCTCGGCGGGCGGCACGATGTCATCGGGCAGAGGCCCGAACACCGGGCCGTGGACGGTCCCGCCCGGCTCGGGCGAGGCTGCCAGGTCGGGCGAGGCCGGCGGGTTGGACGAAGCCGGCAGGTCCGGCAGGTCCGGTGGCAGCGGTGGCAGGGGCGGGTCCGGCGCGAAGACCGGTAGCCAGACGTCCTCGCTCTGCTCGAACCGCACGCTGACCCGCAGCCCGACCCCCGCGTCCGCGGGCGGGACGTCCACCAGGCTCGTGACCACGCGGACCCGCGGATCCTCGTCGATCGCCACGGAGGCGACGACGAAGGGGGGCGGGAAGGCCGGCTCCCACTGCTGATGGTTGACGGTGACGCCGACGACGGTCCCGCGACCGCTGACCTCGGCGACCCCTCGGCGCTCGGAGCGGCAGTAGCGGCAGACGGGCTGCGGGGGGTGGGTGAGCGAGGCGCAGTCCTCGCAGCGCTGGAACCGCAGGACGCCGTCCCGGCCCGCGGACCAGTAGAAGGCGTTGAGATCGTCCACCGCCGGCAGCGGGCGGGCAGCCGGGGCGCCTCCGTCCCCGCGCGCCTGTCCGTTGTGCTGTCTCTTGCCATCCATGTCGCGACTCGTCACACTCAAGATAATATTTTTGAGACTTGAGAAAGCAATCCCCCCGAGACCGCTGGAGGCGCCCTGTGTGGGAGTTCGAGACCGAGCCGGAGTTCCAGAAGAAGCTCGACTGGGCCGAGGAGTTCGTCACGGAGGAGGTCGAGCCCCTCGAGACCCTGTGGCGCAACCAGGTCTTCGAACGGCCGATCAACCCGACCCTGGCCCGCATCGTCGACCCGCTCAAGCAGCAGGTCCGCGACCAGGGGCTGTGGGCCTGCCACCTCGGCGCCGACCTCGGCGGCCAGGGCTACGGCCAGGTGAAGCTCGCCCTGCTCAACGAGATCATCGGACGGGCGGCGTGGGGCCCGGTGATCTTCGGGACGGCCGCGCCCGACACGGGCAACGCCGAGATCCTCGCCCACTACGGGACCGAGGAGCAGAAGAAGCGCTACCTCCAGCCCCTGCTGGACGGCGACATCGTCTCCTGCTTCGCCATGACCGAGCCGCAGGGCGGCTCCGACCCGAGCGTGTTCACCACCAGAGCCGAGCGGGACGCCCACGGCTGGGTCATCAACGGCCTGAAGTTCTTCGCCTCCCACGCCCGGTGGGCGTCGTTCTACCTCGTCATGGCGGTCACGAACCCGGACGTCGACGTCCACCACGGCGCGTCGATCTTCATCGTGCCGAGCGACACGCCGGGCATCGAGATCGAGCGCAACATGGCCCTGTTCGGGCAGGAGAAGGCCGGGCACGGCACCCACGGACTCGTCCGCTTCACCGACGTCCAGGTCCCGGCCGAGAACATCCTGGGCGGTGAGGGGCAGGCCTTCGCGATCAGCCAGACCCGCCTCGGCGGCGGGCGGATCCACCACGCGATGCGCACCGTCAGCCAGGCCCGCCGCGCCCTGGACATGATGGTCGAGCGCGCGCTGAGCCGTGAGACGAAGGGCAGCCGGCTGGGCGACAAGCAGTCGGTGCAGAACTACCTCGCCGACTCCTACGCCGAGCTCACCCAGTTCCGGCTGTTCGTGCTGTACGTGGCCTGGCGCATCGACAAGCTGAAGGACTACCGCGCCGTCCGGCACGACATCGCCGCCGTGAAGGTCCTCACGCCACAGGTCATGCACAACATCACCCAGCGTGCACTGCAGGTGCACGGAGCGCTCGGAACGACGAACGACCTGCCCCTCAACGAGTGGTTCTCCGGTTCGATGATCCTGGGCCTGGCCGACGGCCCCAGCGAGATCCACCGGGTCACGGTCGCCCGGTCCCTGCTCCGCAACGGCAAGCCCGCCGAGGGCATGTGGCCGACCTACTACCTGCCGAACCGGCAGGAGAAGGCCCGCAGGAAGTACGCCGAGCTGCTGGGTCTGGACATCACGGACGCAGAGCTGGTGGGCGGGGCGGACATCACGGACGGGAAGCGATGAGCGCGGCTGACGCGAGTCGGACGTCGGCAGCAGACCCCACGGCCGGCGCTGATGTCACGGGCGGCCTCGACGTCGCGGCGCTGGGCCGGTGGATGGACAGCCGGGACCTGCCGGGCAGCGGGCATCCGGTCTCCGCGCGGCTGCTCTCCGGTGGGCGGCAGAACGAGATCTTCGAGGTCAGCCGGGGCGACTTCCGCGCCGCGCTGCGCCGGCCGCCGGCAGCGGCCCCGGCCGAGCGGGACGCCGGCATCCTGCGGGAGTGGCGGATCATCGAGGCGCTCACCGGCACGGACGTCCCGGTCGCCGACGCGATCGCCGTCTGCGATGATCCGAGCGTCATCGGCCGTCCCTTCTACCTGATGGATGTGGTGGAYGGCTGGTCGGTGATGAGCACGCCGGGGTGGTGGGCGCCGCCGTTCGACCATGATCTGGAGGCGCGCGGCGACCTGGCCTACGAGCTCATCGACGGCATCGCGCGGATGGGCGCCGTGGACTGGCGGGCCCGTGGCCTCGGCGACCTCGGCCGGCCCGACGGCTACCACGAGCGGCAGGTGGCGCGCTGGACGCGGTTCTACGAGCGGATCCGTGGCCGGGAGATCCCGGGTCTCGACGAGGCGACAGCATGGCTGTCGTGCCACCGGCCGCTCGACTTCGTCCCGGGTGTCATGCACGGCGACTACCAGTTCCCGAACGTGATGTTCCGGCATGGCACGCCGGCCCGGCTGGCGGCCATCCTGGACTGGGAGATGGGCACGATCGGCGACCCGAAACTGGACGTCGCCTGGGCGCTGCACAGCTGGCCGGAGGATCCCGACGGCCCGGCGGACCACGAGCACCTGGCGGGCATGCCGCCGCGCTCGAAACTCCTCGCGTTCTACGCGGAGCGCTCCGGCCGGCAGGTGGATGACTTCGACTACTACCTCGTACTGGCAAAATGGAAGCTGGCAATCGTCCTTGAGCAGGGCTACCAGCGAGCCAACGGCGACCCGAAGCTCGAGGATTTCGGAGGTTACGTGGTCAGGTACATGCGTGAGGCGGCGGAAACCGCCGCATCGAGCGACTACCCGGCGGTGCCGTGGCAGGCAGTGCAGTGACGGGTGCCGCCGACCCGAGCGCGATCCGCCAGCTCGCGGCGGGTCGGCGGCGCTACGGCAACCTGAAGGACGAGGCCGCCGCCTTCATCCGGGAGGCGGTGGTCTCCGGCAGTCTGCCCCCGCGGAGCAAGGTCGACCAGGACGAGATCGCCGAGGTGCTCGGTATCAGCCGCGCACCGGTACGCGAGGCGCTCATCGAACTGGCGCAGAAGGGCTTCGTGGACGCGGTTCCCCGCCGCGGCGCGTTCGTGGCCGAGGTCACCGTCGAGGACATCGAGGACCACTACGAGGTGGTCGCGTTGGTGTCCGGGATGACGACGCGGCGCGCGGTGCGGAAACTGACGGCGCAGGAGCTGGACGAGCTGGCCCGGCTGCACCGGGAAATCGCCGGCACCGAGGAGGCGTCCCGCCGCAGGACCCTCGACCGCCGTTTCTTCCAGATCGTCGCCACGGCGGGGAAGTCACCGCGGCTGGACGCGATTCTCGAGTTCCTCGGCGGGGTGCTCCAGGGCAGCTTCTACTTCGACTCCCCGGCGTCGGCGGACAACGAGGCGAAGTACCGGGAGCAGCTGCTCGGCGCGATCCGGTCCGGTGACGTGGCGGAGGCGACGCGGACAAGCGAGGAACACGTGCGCTCCTGTGCCGCCGTCACCATTGACCACCTGCGCAACCGCGGCTACTGGCCACCACCCGAAGCGACGCCCTGAGGTCCTTTCGGTCACGATGGTGACAGGTCGCGGCAAGTGGGGATTTGTGCGTCCGAAGATGGCAATGCCCTGGTCATGGCTGCGATCTGGAAGCGGCGCCGGCGGGACCTGGAGCCGGCGCTGGGTACGGGCCCGGACGAGGCGGTGCGGGAGGCGGAGCCCGACCGCCTGACCGAACTGCGCCCCCGCTCCTGGTTCAGGGTGCTCCGAGCCACGGTGAAGGAATTCAAGGAAGACGAGCTGCCGGACCGGGCCGCCGCACTCACCTACTACGGCGTACTCGCGATCTTCCCCGCGTTACTCGTCCTGGTCTCGCTTCTCGGTGTCGTCGGCAGGTCCGCGACCGACAGCGTCCTGACCAACCTCGAACAGCTCACCCCCGGCTCGGCCCAGGACATCCTGCGCGACGCGGTGAACAGCATCCGCGACTCCGCGGGGACCGGCGGAGTTCTCGCCGTCGTCGGTCTGGCCGGCGCGTTGTGGTCCGCCTCCGGTTACATCGCAGCCTTCATCCGCGCAGCCAACATCGTCTATGACATTCCCGAAGGGCGACCGGTGTGGAAGATCATGCCGTTGCGTCTGGCCGTCACGGTCATGCTCATGATTCTCCTCGCCGCCAGCGCCGTCATCGTGGTGTTCTCCGGCGGCCTCGCCGAGCAGGCCGGCACCGCCATCGGCCTGGGCAGCGCGGCTCTCACCGCCTGGTCCTACGCGAAATGGCCGATTCTGGTCCTGTTCGTGATCGGCATGATCGCGCTGCTGTACTGGTCGGCACCCAACGTCCGGGTGCGCGGCTTCCGCTGGCTCACTCCGGGCAGCGTCCTGGCGGTGGTCATCTGGCTCGCCGCCTCCGCGGGATTCGCGCTGTACGTCGCGAACTTCGGCTCCTACAACAAGACCTACGGAGCGCTCGCCGGCGTCATCATCTTCCTGGTCTGGCTGTGGCTGTCCAACGTGGCGATCCTGCTCGGCCTGGAGTTCGACGCCGAGATCGCCCGGGAACGCGCCGTCGCCGGCGGCCTGCCCGTGGGCACCGAGCCCTACGCCGAACCTCGCGACACCCGCACCTGGCCACACCGCCCCCGCCGTGGCCACGGCCACGGCCACGGCCACGGCCACCGTTCTGCCGACGCGGCGGCCGACCAGCCGGCTGAGACGGCGGCCGACGAACCGGCTGAGACAAAGACGACGGGACTGGTGTGATTACCGCGTTCCTTCAGGTGCCCAACCGGCATCAACACGACCGAACCGGGTAATTAAAAGATCATGAGCGAGGTTGTGGAAAAATCTGCCGAACCGGACCGCCACCCACAGGCCGACGACGAGAACCGCGACCCTGGGCCGGGCGAGACACCGGAGGAGCGCCGCAACCGCAACTGGGCGGAGATTCTCCAGGAACTGCGGGTCGCGCAGACCGGCGTGCAGCTGCTCTCGGCGTTCCTCCTCGCACTGCCGTTCCAGAACAGGTTCTCCACGCTGAGTTCGGGCCAGGAGTGGCTCTATCTCGGGGTGGTGGCCCTGGCCATCTCCGCCATGGGCCTGCTGGTGACGCCGGTCAGCATGCATCGTGCCATGTTCCGGAAGAAGGAGAAGGAGAATCTGGTGTTGGTGGCGAACCGGCTGGCCCAGGCGGGCCTGGCCCTGTTCGCGGTGGCTGTCTCCGGCGTCGTGGTGCTCATCTTCGACGTGACCAAGGGCTTCACGGCCGGCGTTGTCGCCGGTGCGGTCACCCTGGTGATGTTCGTCGTCCTGTGGGTCGCGGTTCCGGTCGCCATCCGGCCGCTGGCGACCGCGATCGACTGAGACGGGCGGCTGCCGAACCGTGGTTCGGCAGCCGCCCGGTGTGGCCGGGGTGCGGCGGCGCCCGTCAGCGGGTGACGGTCGTCCGTCAGCAGGTGACGGTCAGGTGGAAGGGCAGCACGGCCTTGGTGAGGTCGCTGTTGCGCATCGCGACGAAGACACCGTTGGTCTTCCCCGCCCGCTGCGACACGGTGATGAACCCGGGTGGCGGCACGTCGTTCGCCTTCCCACCGATGCTCGCCGTGTAGGCGCAGCCTCTGATGTCCCGGTCGAACAGCACCTCGACGTTCTGGGCGGCGGTGAGACCGGAGGTGACGCCGGCGCTGCCGCGGACCACCTGGCCGTTCGCGTCGATCACGGCGAAACGGGGGGCGTCGACGGGCAGCGCCGCGACCGCCGGCGCGCTCGACGTCCGCGGCGCCGACTCCGCGGAGTTGTCCGCCTGGGCGGCTCCGTCCGTCAGGGCTCCGGCGGCGAGCGCCGTCCCCCCGAGGGCCCCTGTGGCCGCGAGGGCGGCCGCGACGACGAACAGACGGGAGCGGGTGGCGATGGAACGAGACATCTCGGACGACCTCTTTCGAAGGTGGCCACGCCGTATTCGTCGGATCGTGGCCGCTTGAATGTGTCGACCTCAAGGAACCAGTTCCTCGGCACCTCGGAAAATACGTACTTCTGCGTAGGCCCCGACGCCCCCACGCAGACCGTGAATCATTTGTGTCGGCTGCYGGACAACCGCTTCCTCAGATTAGCTGCGCGTGGAAGGTTTACGCAAGGAGGAGTATGCGCTTGCGGGCGCAGGAGGAGGTTCGGATATGCCGGCGGAAGCCACCAAGAAGGACCTGCGGGATATCCTGGACCTGGTACGCGTTCTACACGACGACACCCTGAACGGTGGCGGGGCGGGCGGCGAGATGCCGGCGCCGGTCCTGGGGCGGCTGGCGGCCATGATCGGCTGCGATTCGGCGTCCTACTGCCGGGTTGACCACGCCGAGCGGCGCCTGCTGGCGACCGTCGTGGAGCCGGCGAGCACCGATCTCAGCGAGTCGGCCGCCTTCGCCGCGGTCCTCGGGCAGCACCCGGCGTTCATCGCGCACCGGGAGCGCCGGCTGCCCACCGGCAACTCGGTGGCACTGACAGACCTCATGGACTTCCGCGCCCTGCGCAACCTGCCGATCTACGCCGACTTCTACCGACCGCGCCAGACCCACGACCAACTGATGAACATCGTGACGGTTGGTCGTGACCAGGGCACGCTGCTCGTCTTCAACCGTTCCCGGCGCGGGTTCTCCGGCCGGGCCCGGGAGCTGCTCGATCTCGTCTCACCCCTGGTCTGCCAGGCCGTCGCGCACCGCGAGCGGCTCACCCGGCTGACCACCGCGCTGCGCGACGCCCAGCGCCACGCCTCGGCGTCGGACGAGGCGGCCAGCCGGCTGCCGGGGCTGACCCCGCGGGAGCGCGAGGTGGCGGCCCACCTCGTCGACGGGGTCGGTGATCGGGAGATCGCCCGTGCCCTGGGGGTCAGCCCGCGCACCGTCCACAAGCATCTCGAACAGATCTACCGCAAGCTCGGCCTGCAGAGCCGAGCCGCCGTGGTCGCGATGATGCGCCAGGCCGAACCCTCGGGTCAGCCGCGGCGGGTCAGCAGCTCCTGAGCCTTGGTCCGCAGGCCGGCGGAGAGCACGCCCCAGCGGTTCTCGTCCCCCTTGAGCAGGGCCGCGGCGGCGTCGCGCATCTGCTCGAACGTGGCGTGCGGGGGAATCGGGGGGAAGTCCGGATCGGTACGGACGTCCAGCACCACCGGCCGCCCGGCCGACAGAGCCCGCTCCCAGGCGCCCCCVATCTGCCCGGGCTCGTCCACGGCGATCCCGTCGAGCCCCACCGAGCGGGCGAAGTCGGCGTAGGACACGTCGGGCAGCGTCTGCGACTCGGTGAACTTCGGCGCGCCCTGCATGGCACGCATCTCCCAGGTCACCTGGTTCAAGTCGTTGTTGTGCAGGACGGCGATCACGAACCGCGGGTCCGACCACTCCCGCCAGTAGCGGGCGATGGTGAGCAGCTCGGCCATTCCGTTCATCTGCATCGCCCCGTCACCCTCGAAGATGACGACCGGTCGGTCGGGATGCGCGTACTTCGCCCCGATGCCATAGGGCACGCCTGGGCCCATCGTCGCCAGCGTGCCTGACAGAGAACCGCGCATCTCGCCCCGGAACCGCAGGTCACGCGCATACCAGTTGGCGGCCGAACCGGAGTCCGCGGCGATGATCGCATTGTCCGGCAGCCGCGACGACGCCTCCCAGAACAGCCGCATCGGGTTGATGGGCTTTCCCTCGACGAATGCCTCCCGCTCGACCGTCTCCCACCACCGGGCGACGTTGCTCTCGACCCTCTCCCRCCAGCCCCGGTCCTCCTTGCGCTGGAGCAGGGGAATGAGCGCGCGCAGGGTGGCGGCGGCGTCCCCGACCAGATTGACCTCGTACGGGTACCGCATTCCGATGTACTTCGCGTCGATGTCGATCTGCACAGCGCGCGCCTGGTCCAGCTCGGGCAGGAACTGGGTGTAGGGGAAGTTCGACCCAACCGTGAGCAGCGTGTCGCAGTCCCGCATCAGCTCGTAGCTCGGCCGGGTGCCCAGCAGGCCGATCGCCCCGGTGACGTAGGGCAGATCGTCAGCCAGGACGTCCTTGCCCAGCAGTGCCTTCGCGACCCCGGCGCCCAGCAGGTCCGCGACCTGCGTCAGCTCCGCCCGCGCGCCCCGGGCGCCCTGCCCGGCCAGAATCGCGACCCGCCTGCCGGCGTTCAGCAGCTCCGCCGCCGCACGCACCCCGTTGTCGTCCGGGGACACCGCCGGCCAGCGGACGCCCAGACTGGACGGGACCATCTTGAACTCGTGCGACGGCCTGGTGTACCTGAGCTCCTGGACATCCGCCGGAATGATCACGCAGGTGGGGGCGCGCTCCGCCATCGCCACCCGGAACGCCCGGTCCAGCACGTTCGGCAGCTGCTCGGGAACGGTCACCATCTGCACGTAGTCGCTGGCGACGTCCTTGAACAGGCTGAGCAGGTCCACCTCCTGCTGGTAGGAGCCGCCGATCGCCGAGCGGTCCGTCTGGCCGACGATCGCGACCACCGGAACGTGGTCCAGCTTCGCGTCGTAGAGGCCGTTGAGGAGGTGGATCGCCCCCGGGCCGGACGTCGCGGCGCACACTCCGACGTGTCCGGAGAACTTCGCGTACCCGACCGCGGCCAGCGCCGCCATCTCCTCGTGGCGGGTCTGCACGAACCGCGGCTGGTTGTCAGCCCGACCCCAGGCGGCCAGCAGTCCGTTGATGCCGTCCCCCGGATAGCCGAAGACCTGCTCGACCCCCCACTCACGCAGACGGGCGAGGACGTGGTCACCGACGGTCTGACTCATGTGGCGGGTCCTTTCACACTCCAGCGGACGGGCGGCGTCCCAGTGCTCCCGAGCGCTCTCCCCGGGCGGCCAGGAACCAAAACACATCCGACGGGCCCGGAGGGACCGGGGTTCGTCCCCAGAGCCCCGGGAAGACCCCGGACGTCAAGCCGGGGGGATCGGTCGAACCGCGGAGAGCGAGCGAGTGATGGCAACCAGGAGGCAGGACAGCAGGGCCGGGAAGCAGGACGACAAGGCGCCGRGCAGGACGCAGGACAAGCGGTGGCAGGCGGAACAGGCCCGCTCCGACGTTCCCTCGACGGTGGCCCGTTCGGACGACAAGGCCGTGCGCACGTGGAAGAAGACCCACGATTCAGCCGTCGAGACCTACGGGGAAGGCGCACGGGCACACCGGGCCGCGTTCGCCTCTCTCAAGCACACCCATGAGAAGACGGGCGACCACTGGGAACCGAAGGCCAAGGCCGGACCTTCCGACGCGCAGGCCGCGAAGCGGGCACCGCAGTCGCTGCGCAATCCGTCCCGGACGGCGGAGGGCGTCGACGCCAACGCCTCCGTGGCGCACCTGCGGGAGGTCGCCCGCGATCTCGACATAGCGGGGCGTTCGACGATGAAGAAGGCCGACCTCGTGGAGGCCATCAAGAAGGCGAACCGGCGAGCCACCGCCGCGGCGCGCACGATGTGAAAAGAGGCGGACATGCGTGGATCCGAACAGATTTTCGATCGCATCGAGCGGGAGGAGAGGATTGATCCGGTCGCCGGGCGCGTGTCGGCGTTCTGGACCTCGGCGCTCCGGTCGGAGAAGCTGCGGGACGTCCTCAGCGGCCGGCAGCTCGGGCACCCACTGCATCCCGCGGCCGTGCTCGTACCGGCCGGGACGCTGCTGAGCGCGACCCTGCTGGACGTCACCGGCAGCGCGGAGCTTCGCCCCGCCGCCCGCCGGCTCATCGGCCTCGGCCTCCTGTCGGCCCCCGCGGCCGCGCTGGCCGGCTGGTCGGACTGGCTCGACACCGCGGGCGCCGAGCGCCGTGTCGGTCTCGTCCACGCCGCGTCCAACATCGTCGGGCTCGCGAGCTACGCGGTGTCGTGGCGCCAGCGGCGGCGCGGCGGGAGCGGGCTGGCGGCCAGCCTCGCCGGAGCGACCGCCCTCGGTGTCGGCGGCTGGCTGGGCGGCCACCTCGCCTATGCCCTCGGGGTCGGGGTGGACACCACCGCGTTCCAGCACGGCCCGACCGACTGGACGGACGTCCTCGCGGCCAGCGAGGTCACCACGGAACTGCGGCAGGTCGAGATCGACGGGGTGCCGGTGCTGCTGACCAGGCTCGACGGCCGGGTCGTGGCCATCAGCGACCGCTGCACGCACCGGGGCGCCCCGCTGCACGAGGGCGAGCGCACCGACGGCTGTGTGCGCTGCCCCTGGCACGGAAGTCAGTTCGACCTGGCCTCCGGCGAGGTCGTCCGGAGCCCGGCGACCCGCCCGCAGCCGGTGTACGAGGTCCGTGAGACCGCCGGGCGGGTGGAACTGCGCCGGTCGGAGGTCCGCTCGCTGCGGGCCAACCCCGTCGGGCCCTCCGCGGGCCGAGAACTGCGACCGGCCCGCGGTGGGGATCATGCCGCCGTCACCACGGCAGAGCCCCGTGCGAGCCAGCCGGTGTGACAAGCAGGTCGCCAGACCCCGTCAAACACCGACCGTTCCGGGGACGGGCGGCAGCTCTGCGCAGGCCGGACGGCGGGTTTGCGGCAGGTTCGGTCGGGCAGGGGGAGGGCGCCACATTGTCGTCGGCCCGCCGCCATGAGCCCGGGACGGCCGACATATCACCCCGGTGGGTGTCATGCCACGCGACGACTCGGCGGACGATGGCGAGCGTACGCACCAGATGAGCGGACGCGACGGACTCGTCACCATCGTCAGTCGCTCGCTCGCGGAGTTCGGGGATCTGGTGGGCCAGGCTCCCGAACGGGTCACCGGGGCACGCCGGACTGACGCGGGATGGTCGTTGCTGGTGGATCTCACCGAGCTGGAACGCATCCCGTCGACAACCAGTGTGCTCGCCACCTACCGGCTCGACGTCGACGAGGAGGGCTTCCTGGTCGGCTATGAGCGGTTGCGGAGATTCGTGCGCGGCGCCACCGACTGAGCCTGGTCTCCGAGCGCTCAGCACGGCTGCCCGGGGCCGCCGCCGGGCGGCACCGCGGGTGTTCGGAGCACGGCAGACAGCTGGAAGAACGTGCATCATGACGGTCGATCGCGGATCTCTCGCAGGGCCTCCGCGGCTGCGCGCGCTGAGCGGGCCGCACTCGGACTCTCTCGCCGACGTGCTGGAGCGGGTCCTCGACAAGGGAGTCGTGATCGTCGGAGACGTCGTCATCAGTGTCCTCGACGTCGAGCTGCTCACACTCAAACTGCGCCTTTTCATCGCATCGGCCGACACCGCGCGCGAAATGGGTCTCGACTGGTGGACCACGGATCCGTTCTACAGCCGCGAGGCACGGTCGCTGCAGCAGGAGCAGGAACGGGAACTGCAGGACGAGACCATGCAGGCGCTCCACGCGGAGAACGAGGAGCTCCGTGCGCGGCTTGCCACACTCGAAAGCTCGGTGCGGGAAGGCCTTCCGTACCGGGACGAGGTTGCGGTCGAATCCCGGGCGAATCCGCCCACCGGCATTCCCGCCGAGGCGGCCCTTCCGGCGGAACCGGGCCTCCGCCGCGACGGGCCGCGGCCGTTCTGGGTCCAGGACTCGGAACGTAGGCACGACGCACGTAGGCCTGACGCACGAAGGCTGGACGGACGGAGGCTGGACGGACGGAGGCGTGACGGTGGCCCCGGCGGACGCTGACTTCAGCGGCCTCGACGAGCTGGCCGCCCGGCTCGCGCCCGGCGTCATGGCCGAAGCCGTGGCCGAGGCCCGCGAGGTCGCGCGCGCGCAGCTGGCCCAGCTCCTGGCGCGGGAGATAACCAGAGCCGCCTGCGATCAGCGGGGCTCGACGACGACGTGGTCCCTGCCACCGGCACCGGAACTCCGGGAGCACCGGTCGGACCCGGGCCCCCCGGCCCGCCAGCCGGCGCCGGAACGCCGGGAACGTCACCGAGCTGGTCGCGGTGGCCCCGCGGCGACCGACCGCGATGCCGGGCCAGCCGGCCGCGCCGGCCGGTCGCCCGGGGGCATCGAGCAGGCGCGGGTGCTCTACGCCTACGGGATCGTCCCCTCCGACACCGAGGTTGCGGGCCTGCCCGGCCTCGCCGAGGGAACAGACGTCCGTGCCGTCACGCGCGGTTGTGTCTCGCTTGTGGTCTCAGCCATCGATCCGGACCTGCTGCGGGACGTCGAGGAGGATCTGTCGGAGACCGGGCGTCTCGCGGCCCTGGCCCGCGGCCACGATCAGGTCCTGCGAGAGCTGCAGGATCGCGCGGGCGTCCTGCCGCTCCGGTTCGGGACCGTGCTCCCCGGCGAGGACGAGGCGGCCGCCGTTCTCGACGACCCTGACCATGAGCTGCCGCGTGCGCTCGAGGCGCTCCATGGCGCGCGCGAGTGGGGTTTCCGAATCGACACAGTGGGTGAGGCCGAGGCGTCGACGTCCGCCGCGCCCGCAGCGGGGGCAGACGGGACGACCACGACGGCCGGCGCGGGAGGCACCGCTGGTGCGGGGGCGGGCACCGCGTACCTCGCGGCCCGCCGGGACGAGCTGCACGAGGAGGAGCGACGGCGCGACGAGGCGGCCCGGCTCGTCGAGCGGACGCATCGGGAGCTGCTCGCCCATGCGCGTGACGCGGCCCGTCGCCCCGGCCGGCCGGACAGGGTCTTCGACGGCGCCTACCTCGTCGAACGCGACGAGGAGGAGCGGTTCCTCGACGCCGCTGAACGGCTGGGTCCGCCCCTGGAGGAGGTCGGGTATCTCTGCGCGGTTTCGGGGCCGTGGCCGCCCTACTCCTTCGTCCATCTGACGCTGGGCGGGGACGGGCAGGTCGACTCCGTCCACGGGACGGAGTCCGCCGTGCCAGGTTCGGCGGCCCGGCGTGGACCAGGTGACCAGTGCGGACCAGGTGACCAGATCGGATCAGGTGAGGAGAGTGGCTGATCAGCGATTCGTCCCGACGCCGCGGTACCGCGGCGGCAGCGATCACCTGGGCGGTGGCGGTTACCCGGGCGGCCGCGCCGGTGCCCGGCCGCGGCCGGGGAGCCGGCCGGGGCGGCGATCCGCCCGCAGCTCGGCACAGCCGCTCGCGGACCTGCTGGACAGGCTGGTCGACACCGGCGCGGTCGTCAGTGGTGACGTGGTCGTCGCCCTCGCCGGGGTGGACCTGCTGCGCGTCGATCTCCGCCTGCTGCTGGTCGGCGTCCAGACCGCCATCGAAGGAAGCATCGAAGGAAGCGGCGAGGTCCGGCCATGACGACCGCCGGGCGCGATGACGGCCGGCGCCTGCGGCTCGACGCGGACCCCGATGACGTGGGGCGCGGGCTCGGCCAGCTCGTGGTGGTGGTCCTGGAACTGCTGCGCGAGGTTCTGGAACGCCAGGCCATCCGCCGGATGGAGGGCGGCGGGCTGACCGCCGCGCAGATCGACGACCTCGGGCGGGCATTGCTGGAGATCCGCGCCAGCCTGGTGCAGGTGCGGGAGTCGCTGGGTCTGTCGGCCCAGGATGCTGACGCCGCTGTCGCGCGCGCCGGCAGGATCCTGGCCGCTGACGACAGTCGGGCCGACCCGCGGGCCAGCACACGCCGGACGTCCGGCTCCACGGCGCGCGCACGGCCGGACAGGCGGGTCGAACGGCCGGACAACAGGGGCATCTCTCGCCAGGAGCGGGCAGGCAGGGGCGACGTCGGGGCGCGATCGGCCGGCCCGGAGGCGGGTGAGCCCGGGGCAGGCGCCCGGAGGCCGGGCCTCCAGGAGAAAGCGAGGACACCGCCATGACCGTCGCCAGCTACCCCATGGGACGGGCGCCCAGGCCGAGCGGACTGGCCGACGTCCTCGACGTCGTACTCGACAAGGGCATCGTCATCGACGCCTATGTACGCGTCGCCCTCGTGGGCATCGAGATTCTGACGATCGACGCACGCATCGTGATCGCCAGTGTCGACACCTACCTCCGGTTCGCCGAAGCCGTGAACCGGCTGGACATCCAGCCCAAGGAACAGGTGGCGGGGCTGCCGGGGCTGATGCGCGAAGTCACCGACGGCACGAGCCGGCACCGGGTCAAGGGTGCCCTGAGCGGGCTCCGGGACACCGCCGAGGACGTCGCCGAGGTACTGCGCGGATCGCCGTCCGACGCCGCCTCCGCCGCCGCCTCCGCCGGGCACAACGGGCGCGGCCGGCCCGACGGGCGGACCGCGCCGGCGGAGCGCCGCGGCAGCCGGGAGGGGTGAGTCCCATGCCTGTCGTGCTCTACGGAATCGTCCGGGCCGGCCATCCCCTCCTGGACCCCTCCCCGGGCGCGGACTCCGCGCTCGGCATCGGCCATCCCCGCGCGCCGCTGCGGCTGGTGCGCTCCGGGCCGCTCGCCGCGGTCGTGAGCGCAACGGACGACATCGGCGAGCTCGGGGAGCAGGAGGCCGTCCGGCATCTGGAGATCCTCCAGCGGCTGCTCGCCGACGGCCCGGTGCTGCCGGTGCGGCTGGGCACGGTCGCGCCGGACGACGGCGCCGTCCGGGCCGAGGTGCTCGACCCGGTCCGGGACAGCCTTCCCGAACGCCTGGACGCGATCGACGGTCTGGTCGAGCTGCGCCTGGATGTCGAGGAGGCGGAGCAGACCGAACTCGCCGAGGCGGTGGCCGGCACATCGCTGGCTCACGCCCCGCCCCCGGCGGATCTGGACGCCCGGATCGAGTTGGGGCAGCGGATCGCGGAGCTCGTCACCGCGCGGCGCACGGAACAGGCCGGGGAGATCCTCGACGAGCTGTGCCCGCTGGCACGCGCGGACCGGCCGCGCCGGCATCATGGCGGGCCGGAGGATCCCGCCCTGAGCTGGGCGTTCCTCGTTCCCGCCGACGCGCTGGACGACTTCGACGCCGCCGTGGACCGGATCCGGGCGGCCCATCCGTCCCTCACCGTCGAGTACGTGGGACCGCTGCCCGCTGTCGACTTCGTCGAGTTCCCTGCCCGCGTGCTCACCGATCCCCACGACACCGACCCCGGCGGCGACTCCTTCAGCGGATCCGCCGACCGCTCCTCTGGCGATTCCTTTGGCGATTCCTTTGGCAGCTCCTTCGGCGAGGCGTCGGGTGGCACCTCTGGCGACTCGTTCGGCGGGTCGGGCCGGTGGGGCTGGGGTCGCACGGTGGATCGGTCTGAGACAGGCCGCCGCAGCGGAAACGGCCGGCAGAGAAAGGAATTCTGATGAGCAACGTCAAATGCGCCCTGGCGCTCATGGGAGGCTATGTCCTCGGTCGGACGAAGAAGGGCAAGGCTGCCATCGGCCTGGGGCTGTGGGTCTCCGGCCACAATTACCACGCCAAGGACGTCCTGCGGGACCAGGCGGTGCGGCTGCTGCACTCCGAGGAGGGCGGCCAGTTGATCAGTCAGATCAGGGGCCCGGCGGCGGAAGCCGGCCGGCGCGCCGCGGTGGCGGTGTACGAGAGCCAGCTCGATCGGCTCTCCCAGGCACTGGCGGGGCGCACCGAACGCCTGACGGCGGCACTGGGCGACACGGCGAAGACCGTCGAGGAGGGCGGCGGGGCGGCCGGGAAGGCTGTCGGATCAGTCCTCGGCTCGGCCGCCTCCGGCACCCGCAGTGATCACAGCGGCCAGGGCGAGACGGGCACGGACCAGGCGACCGATCAGCGCGACACCGACGAACGCGACGAGGACGACGGGAGCGGGAGCGAGACCGGCTCCGCCGCCGGACGTCAGGTCCCGGGCAGGTCCGCCGGACGGCGCCGGGAGGCACGCCGCGGCCCGCTCGAGCAGCTGGCGCAGGCATCGAGCGGTGGAGGCTCGCGATGACACGGACGGCGGAGCACCCGAAAGGCCTCGTCAACACCCTCACGCACAATCCGGCGACCAGGAGGCTCGCCGACGAGGCTGGAAGCCTGGCGAAGGCGGGCGGCAGCCGGCTGGTCGGGCAGCTCAGCGAGCGGCTCACCTCCGGCGCGGACAAGCTCAACGGTCTCAGCGACTCCGGCGGGCAGATCACGTCGCTCGCCAGAGGCGCCGGGAAGCTGGCCGAGGGCCAGTCCCCACTGAAGGCTGCGGCCGGGACGGCCATGGCAAACATCAAGGACAAGGTCAAAGGGGCCCTCGGCGGCGCCAAGGGCAAGGGCGGCGGTAAGAAGGGCGGCCCGGCCAAGGCGACGAACATCGAGGAGGCGGTCGACGTCGGCGTTCCCGTTTCCGTCGCCTATGACCAGTGGACCCAGTACCCGGAGTTCGCCAAGTTCATGAAGGGCGTCGAAGGGGTCGAGACGAAAAGCGAGACCGAGCAGAACTGGCGGGTCAAGGTCTTCAAGTCACGGCGCACCTGGCAGGCGAAGGTGACCGAACAGGTCCCCGACCGCAGAATCGTCTGGACCTCCGAGGGGGCGAAGGGTTCGGTCAACGGTGTCATCACCTTCCACCCGATCGCCGACGACCTGACGCGCGWGCTCCTGGCCATGGAGTACCACCCCAGCGGATTCATGGAGAAGACGGGAAACCTGTGGCGCGCCGGTGGGCGACGAGCCCGGCTGGATCTCAAGCATTTCCGTCGTTTCGTCATGCTTCGCGGTGAGGCCACCGGCTCCTGGCGGGGCGAGATCCGCGACGGAAAGGTCGTGCGCTCACCGGACGAGGATGAGGACGAGTCCGGATCCCGCGAGACCGGATCCCGCGAGACCCCGCAGGAAGCATCCGGCGAGGTCTCCAGCGAGGCTTCGCCGGAGACACCGGATGCAGCGACCGCACAGGCAACGAGCGATGACGGCGATGCGGACGGGGCGACGTCGAGCGAGCCCGACGAGCTTGACGAGCCGGCCGGGGCAACCGGGGCGGCCGGGTCGAAGCGCTGAGCCGGGTCCCTGACCGGATGTCAGTGGTGACGGTAGGCGGGCCCGGGCGGCGGGCCGGCAGAGGCAGAGATGTGCCTGCTGGCCGCCTGCGGGTCCGCTGGCCTGCCAGAACGCGCTGACGCGCGGGGTTCTCCCTTTCGGGTCGGGGCTGGAGCCCGCGACCGTACGTTTCCGCACCCTTCCGCACTTCCATCCGTCATGCTATGGTTTCACCTGTCAGAAACTTCTTACACATGACGGAGGGTCATGACAGGAGACCGGCCGACCGGCGACGAGCTGGTCACGATCCTGGCGGCGCTGGCCAACCCGCTGCGGTTGCGCATCGTCGCGACGCTGGCCGGCGGGCGGGACTACGTGAGCCACCTGGCCCGCGAGATCGGGGTCAGTCGTCCCCTGCTGCACATGCACCTGCAGCGCCTGGAAAGCGCCGGCCTGGTCGTCGGCAGCCTCGAGCTCTCCGACGACGGCAAGGCCATGAAGTACTACGAGATCACCGGCTTCGACCTGCACCTGACCGCGGCGGCCCTCGCCGAGGCARCCCGCACCCTGACCGCTCCCGACCCGGAGAAGGGTCCCGCCTCCAAGGAGAGCTCCTGATGTACGTCGCCGCCGAAAATCTCGGGACCGGTGAGGCGATCGCCGCCGTCGGCTTCATGACGGCTGCCGCGGTCGTGATCGTCGCCGTCCTGTGGTTCACCGTCGACTACCGCAAGACGAAGCTGCGGACCGTCCAGACCGAGGATCTGCGGCAGCTCGTCGGGCGCTTCGAGCAGCTGGCCGAGAACACCCTGGACGCCCAGCAGCGGGTGGCCACCGACGTCTCCGAGCTGCGCACTCGGACGGCGTCGATCGAGAAGATCCTCAGGAGCGTCGATTGAGCACCACGACAACCGCCACCATGCGGGCCTTCGTCTGCGACCGGTTCGGCCCACCCGACTCCCTGCGGCTCGCCGAGGTCCCCCGGCCCACTCCCGGTCCTGGGGAGGTACTGGTGCGGGTGCACGCCACCTCCGTGAACCCGTACGACTGGCATCACCTGCGCGGCCAGCCCTACCTCGCACGGGTCATGGGTGGCGGGGTCGGGCTGCGCCGGCCACGGTTCCCCATCCTGGGGACGGACGTCGCCGGGCAGGTCGAGGCACTCGGGCCGGGCGTCACGGGTCCGGGACCGGGCGACGAGGTGTTCGCCCTGCTCAGCCACGGTGGCTTCGCCGAGTACGTGTGCGTGCGGGCCGACGAGCTGGCGCCGAAGCCGGTGAACCTGTCGTTCGCRCAGGCGGCGGCGGTACCGATGGCGGCCTGCACGGCCCTGCTCGCCGTGCGCGACCAGGGGCGGCTCCAGGCCGGGCAGCGTGTTCTCGTCAACGGTGCGTCGGGCGGGGTGGGTACGTTCGCGGTGCAGCTCGCCCGGGCGTTCGGCGCGGAGGTCACCGGTGTCTGCAGCACCCGGAACACGAAGCTGGTCTCCTCCCTCGGCGCGAGCGAGGTCGTCGACTACACCACGGCCGACTTCACCCGGGCCGAACAGCCCTACGAGCTGCTGATCGACAACGCGGGGAGCCGCCCGGCGGCGGCCTGCCGCCGGGTGCTGACCAGGGGCGGAACCTTCGTCGCGGTCGGCGGGCACGCCGGCCGATGGGTGCAGCCCGCCGGCCACGTCTTCGCCGCTGTAGCCCAGTCGCCGTTCGTGCCCCAGCGGATGGTCATGGTCGAAATCGGCAGATGCACGGGCGCGGAGAACCGGGCGAATCTCGTGACGCTGACCCGCCTCCTCGAGAGCGGCGAGGTGACGCCGGTCATTGACCGCACCTACCCGTTCGAGGAGATGCCGACGGCAGTCGCCTACCAGGAGGAGGGCCACGCGCCGGGAAAGGTGGTCCTCACCATCAGGTGAAGGATGCTCTGAGCGTGCCGTCTGAGCACGCGGCCATCCTGGGCGATGAAAGACCGACCCCAGGATGGCCGCGGAACGAGCCGGTTACAGCCCGAGCAGCGCGTTCAGAATCGCCAGCAGCTGGGCGGCCCCGAGCACATCGAGCAGGTTCGTCACGCCACAGAGCAGATTACCGAGCAGATTTCCGAGCCCGCCGACCGCGGTGATGTCCAGCACCACCTGGTTCAGGTCGACCACGAGTCCCAGCACGTCAAGATTAAGCGGCCCGAGAACAAGGCTGAGAATGTCGCAGCCCGCAGTGGCCRCCGCGTTCGTCACCGGCGCCGACACCGCCTGGCTGATCTCGCGGGAGGTRCTGGTGGCGCTGTCGGTCGCGGTTCCCGTGACGGTCCCGAGCRCCACGACCTGCCCGTCACTCTCCTCGAAGCCGGTCGTGGTGAACGTCCCGGCGAAAGACGTCGTCCCGCTCTGCCCGGAGACCGGCGTCGTCAGACCTTCGACCACGCCCGCCGCGGGCGCCGCGCCGGCGGAAGTCGCGGCCGCGGCCGCACCGACCAGCATCGCGGCCGTCAGGAGTATGGCGACCACCGTCGACCGCATTGTGCGCAACGTAAGTCTCGTCATTCGCTCGCCTGCCTTTCGGGTGTGGGGCAAGGTCACCGTCGGACCTTTGCGCCCCGTTATGCACCTAGCACGGGCAGGCAAACACAACAAGAATGTTCCGCCGTCTTCCCCCAGCAAAAATCGCAGGCTGCGGGATGGAAAACAAAAGAGTCCACTGATTTCGAGAGGCTGGCCGGAACCCGGAATCCGCGACGAGACCGGGGTGTGTCGTGTCGGGGCGGCGTCAGCGGGTAAGGCAGTCGTACGTGGCCAGAACGACCTCGAGACCGCGACTGTCGCCTTCGCGCATCCGTCTCATCACGTACGACACGGCCATGCGGTGATCGGGGTCGAACAGCACGATCGAGCCGCCCCAGCCGCCCCAGGAACAGGTCCGGCCCTCCAGCCGGTACCCCAGGCCGTAGCAGACCGGGCCGCCGCCCAGGACACGGTCCACACCGCGGAACTGCTCCTCCCAGGCACGTGCGCAGCCCGCCTCCGACAGCAGCCGCACCCCCCGCACGGATCCCCCGCAGGCCARCACGGACTGYGCGGCGGCGGCCGAGCGGGCGTTGCCATGCCCGTTCGCGGCCGGGATCTCCGCCCGCCGCCAGGCGACGGTGTTCGCTGCCGAGGCATAGAGCCGCGGGCCGCTTTCGGTCTCCTCGCCCTCGCTCTCCTGGCCCGCGTCCTCCGGGGGACGGGCGAACTCCGACGGGGGCGGGATCACCGGAGAGACGCGGTGGTCGTGTTCCGCCGCGAGCCCGATGTGGAAGTCGACGCCGAGCGGCCCGGCGACCTCCTCGGCGAAGAACGTCCCGAGCGTGCGGCCGGTGACCCGGCGGACCACCTCGCCGACCAGGTAGCCCTGGGTGACGCTGTGGTAGCCGGCAGCGGTGCCCGGCTCCCACTCAGGGGCCTGGGCGGCCAGCTGCTCCGTGACGGCCGGCCAGTCGTACAGATCCTGGATCGTCCGGCGGCCGTGCAGCGCAGGCAGGCCGGCGGTGTGCGAGAGGGCGTGGCGGACCAGCACGTTCTCCTTGCCCGCCGCGGCGAACTCCGGCCAGTACCGGGCGACCGGCGCGTCCAGGTCGAGCAGGCCGCGGTCGGCGAGGATCAACGCGCACAGGGCCGTCATCGTCTTCGTCGTCGACCAGACGTTGACGATCGTGTCCCGCTGCCAGGGAACGGTGCGGGCGTCGTCGGCGTAGCCGCCCCAGATGTCCACGACGGGTTCGCCGTCGATGTGGACGGCCACCGAGGCCCCGGCTTCGGTGTCGTCGGCGTCGAGCTGGGCCGCGAGGACCGCGCGCACGGGCTCGTAGGTGTCCGTGGATGTGCCGCTTACCTCCGCCACGCTCCGGACCCTAGGGCAGATCGCGAGGCTGATCCATCGAGTTTCCGCGGGGCCCGCCGTGTTTTGCCTGCTCCTGAGCGGCGACCCTGCCGGTACGGGAGACCACCAGGACGAGGAGGCACCAGGTGCAGAGCTCGCCGGAAACCCCCACCGGGACGTCCATCGTCAGAACGCCCGCCCCCGGGACGTCCCCCTCCGGGGTCCGGGTCGTCGTCGTCGGGGCCTCCGGCAACGTCGGCACGAGCATCCTGGCGGCTCTCGACCGCTCGGCCACGATCGCCCGCGTCACGGGTGTGGCCCGTCGCCCGCCGCCGTGGAACACGAAGAAGAGCACCTGGGTGGCAGCCGACGTCGCCGAGGACGATCTGGACGACGTGTTCGCCGGCGCCGACGTGGTCATGCACCTCGCGTGGCTGTTCCAGCCGACGCACGATCCGCTGACGACCTGGCGGACCAACGTCCTCGGCAGCACCCGGGTGTTCGAGGCCGCGGCGCGGGCGGGCGTTCCGGCGCTGGTGTGCGCCTCGTCGGTGGGGGCGTACTCACCCGGGCCGAAGGACCGTGCCGTCGACGAGAGCTGGCCGACCCATGGCTGGCCCGGTGCTGCCTACACCCGGGAGAAGGCCTACGTCGAGCGGATCCTCGACACCTTCGAGCGTGATCATCCGGCCATGCGGGTGGTCCGGCTCCGCCCGGGTTTCATCTTCCAGCGGCGGGCGGCCAGCCAGCAGCGACGCCTGTTCGCCGGGCCGTTCCTGCCCGGCACGCTGGTCCGGCCCGCCACGGTGCCGGTGATCCCCGACCTGCCCGGGCTGCGTTTCCAGGTGGTGCACTCCGAGGACGTGGGCGAGGCCTACCGGCTCGCCGCCGAGCGGACCGTGCGCGGGCCGTTCAACATCGCCGCCGATCCCGTGGTCGACAGCCGGCTCCTCGCCGAAGCCCTCGACGCCCGGACCGTCCAGCTGCCCGCGAGGGCGGCACGGGCCGCGCTCGCGGCGGCCTGGCACCTGCGCCTGGTGCCCACCGAACCCGGGCTCCTCGACGCCGTCCTGCGCCTGCCCCTCATGGACACGACCCGGGCCCGGACGGAACTCGGCTGGGTACCACGGCACGACGCCCACGCCGCGCTGCAGAGCTTCCTCGTCGGACTCCGCCAGGGCGCCGGCGAGGGCACCGCGGCCCTCGCGCCGAACACACCCGCGGGCCGCGTGCACGAGGTCCTCACCGGCGTCGGCCGCCGCCCCTGACCACCTGCAACGCGAGTCCGCGAGAACTGGACGGCCCTGCTCGCGCGCACTCCCGATCTCCACGCGGACGTTCTGCGTTCGATCACGGACGGAGACGAGACCTGGGCGGAGAGGGAGATGCGCGGTACCGCGACGGACGGGACGGAGACGCCGTTCCGCAGGGTGGGTCATCTCCGGGGCCGCAGACGGTCGGATCGCCTGGACCCGGTTCTTCCTGGACCCGGTGTTCGAGGCCTCCTGAACCTGCCGAAGCGAAGCCGACGGCGTCGCGGCCGGCATAGGTCGATCGCCGAGTGYAGCGCGCCGAGCTGGTCGACACTCGCGGTCCGGGCAGGCGCGAATCGATTGCGGGCGCGGAGATACATCGATAAAGTACCTCTCGGTGTGCCGGGAAGTCTGGTCGGCGAAGCAGTGTGTGCTGTCCGAAGCCGTAGTTGCCGACTTTCCCTGGAGGCCTCTGGTCGTCGATGTCGCTGCCATGTCCGGGCCGATGCCCGGCCGTAGCCATCTCCGATTTCCCATCCGCCGACTTTCCGGCATTCCCCCTGGCGTGCCACGGCGGATTCTTTGYGCTTCCCTGAAAGAGGTACGACATGCCCTTCCCCAGATATCCATGAACGCCCGTTCCCGGCCCGTCACCGAGACCGAGACCGTCGAGGCAGGAAGCGCGGGCTGGYTCGGCCGCAGCCCGGTACTGCGGGCGGCACTGCTCGGGATCTCGGCCAGCCTGGTCGGCTTCATGGTCATCGCCGCCTACACCGCCTGGCAGACGCAAAGCTTCACAGTCATGTTCACCGCCGACGCGGGTGTCGCCGTGATTGTCGTGACACTGTGGTGGGGGGTACGGGGTCTGCGTTTCCGGCACTCCGCCACCCGGCCCGGGCACGCCATGGTCGCCGATGCCCGGATCGGACGGCGGATCGAGAGGACCGGCCTCGCCCATCCGACTACCTTGCTCATACTGTGCGAAATCGGAAACCCGGTGCCGTACGGCTGGCAACGGGTGATGTGGCATCCGGCAGTCGAAGAAATGCCGGAGAACGTCCGAGTGATGGTGCGGGGGAAGCCGTCGGAGCCGGGGCCGGCGGGCCCGCTCGTCATCGAGCTGCCCGGCGGCGTCCGTCTCGTACCTGTCGGGAGGGTCCGGCGGACACCACCGAAGGGGTATGAGCTGACCTCCCGCCCCAGCGTGCACATTGAACTCGGGTCTGACGGCAGGCCTGTAGTACTCCGCGACGATTCGCCGCTGCTCCCACGATGGTGGCGCCGTGCTCCGTGGCTTGTGCTCGTCGGTGTCCTGGCGGGCGGTGCGCTCGGCTTCGCGGTGGGTGGGGCGGTCACGGTTCTTCCCGGGTCCGTGCTTCTCGCCGCTCTGTTTCTCGACGGCTGGACACTCACCGGGGGCGAGCCGTGAGCGGACGACGCCGCCCGCCCGCCGCGCACTTCGTCGCCGATGCCGTCCGCCGGCACAGGCCCAGGCACTGGTCAGCCATGAGCCGGCTGTCCCGGTCGTTGGCGCTGGTGCTGCTGTTCGCCGGACTGGCGCTGGGCCAGATCGCGGCCAGGCTCAGTGACCACCGCGCGATCTCCCTCGCGCTCTCGCTCCTCGGCCTGCTCTGCCTCGCGGGAATGCTGCTCGTGTTCGTCGTCCAGGGCTGGCGGGAACCGCAGGGCCGGCCTGATCCCCTCGACAGGTCCGATCACGCCGACTCTGACCGAGCTGGGCGAGGACGGCCGCTCACCGACTCGAAGGATCCTGCGGGCGGACGGTGAGGATCTGCTGGGCATGCCCGACCGGGCCGGCGAGGTCGTGCAGGACGGTGCTGGTGAGTCCCTGGCCGGTGTCACCGAAGACGACCGTGGTGTCCAGGCCCGTCCACCTGCCCCGGGGCTGGCGGTGCAGGTGGACCGTCAGGTCGAGGTTGGGGAACATCCAGGCGGTGGGCGGCTGGCGTACGGCGATGCCGTTGGCGGTGTCGACGAGCGCGACGAAGGAGGCCAGGGGGCTGGCTGCCTCCCCGGCGACGAGGTCGACACGGCTGGAGATCCAGGCGGTGGTGCGCCCCGGCCGCGGCTCGGTGAGCGGTCGGACGTCCACCGAGTCGATGTAGCCCCCGCGCCACACCGTGCTCAGTGGCCAGGGCGCGAGCGTGTCGGGATGCGGGAGTCGCTCGGCGCCGCCGCCCGCGACGCTGCTGCTGTCCAGCACCGCGAGGTTCCACGCCCGGGCCCGGACGACGGGCCGGTCGGCCATGAGCACGGTGGCTTCGACCAGCTCGATGGTGCGGCCGGGCCGGACGGTCTCCACCCGGATCTCGCACTCGTCGAGGGCGAGGCGCCCGAGGATGTCGAAACTGATCCGGCCCAGGACCATCTCGCCGTGCGGACTCGCCGCCTTGTGGTGGTCGATCGCGTGGACGATGAGACCGCCGAGCGGGYTGAAGTGCTGCTCGTCATCGTGCCAGGCGCCGCCCACATGAACCGTGGGCTTGAATCGATGCTCGTCCGTGCGCACGTAGTAGCTGTCCGACGTCGGTCCGCTGGTGGACACGTGGCTCTCCTCTGGCGTGGCGGGCAGCCGGCATGAGCAGCAACGACGTGGACGGAGACCCCGATTCCACCCGGGCGGCCCCAGGTCGCGCCCGCGACCTGGCGGTCACCGACAGGCGGCCACCGTCGAGCGGTCACCGACGGGCGGTCACCGACGGGCGCGACCTGGGACTGGCGGGCACCTGGTGGTGGGCTGGAGTTCGTCCGAGGTCCGGGCGCCCGCGGGAGCCCCGGGAGCGGGAGACGCCTCGGAGACCTCGGAGGCCGGCGAGGCCGGGGAGGAGGGCGGCGCCGGGATGCCGTGGTTCCTGAGGAGGGCGGCGACGCCGGCCGCGGCGAGGGTGACGGCGACCGCCGCGCACAGCAGCGCGGTCCGCATGCCGCTGATGAACGCGTCCTGCGTTCAGACCTGTTCGGAGCTGGGCGCGGCCAAACCGGGCTGCCCGATCAGTCTCCGGGCCAGGCTCCGGTGAGACGGTGGAAGCCGACGGCGCCCGCACGCTCGAACGCGGTCTTCGTGGCGGCGAAGACGGCACCCTGGAGCGCAGCAGCGGCCACGACCTTGCCGAAGTTGTAGTCCGCACGCAGCGCCGAGGGCGTCTCGTCCTCGCCGGCGGCGGCCGCCCAGACCCGCGTCACGACCATGCCGGAGACGGTTCCGGCCAGCAGGCCGCCGAGCAGGCCGATCGGTTTGTACGCGATCTTCGCGCTCTTGCTCACGCGCTCCTCCTACGAAAGGTGACGACCGCCGTCGCGCGCTTCGTCGCGGCCTGAACGCGGTGCCATGTTTGGACGGGCATCCCCCCGACAGGCCACTTAAATCCAGGTTCCACCGCTTCCCGCCGCCGCTGTCCACTACCGGCACCATCGATCCGCCGCTCGTTTTGGCACGGAACGGGCGGGAATCTGCGTGCCTACCGCCGCCCGCCGGCCACAGCGCCGGCACTGTCTCCGGGCGGACGGCCGCGAGAGGAGCGAGCTGATGGGAAACGACAGCCGTCGACCGGCGGACACCGCGGCGCGAGTCGCCGCCGGGTGGCGTGACCCGGCCCGGCACGGCGGCATCAGCGGACCACTGGACGATGACGTCCTCGCCCGCCGCACCGCGAAAGAACGAGCCGACGCCGGCCTCCCCCGCAGCGAGAAGGACGCGCCGGCCAACACAGCCCGTCCCTGAACTGAACCCGCCACGCCGGGCCGGGCCGGGCCGTCAGCGTCACACCCGCGGCGGCCCGGCTTTCGGGCGGCATAACCGGTTATCACCTCCCTGTCAGGGGCAGATCCTTCCCGTTCAGCTGGCGGAGCCTGTCCAGCTGATGGAGAGGGCGAGGTGGGCCTGTGACTCGGGCTGCACGCGGGCCCGCCACCCCGGCGCGGGCGCGGTACGTCACTGGGAAACCGCGACCAGGCCACGCGCGGGGACGGGGGAAGCCGTCAATCCCCGCCGCGCAGGCACCGCGGGCACAGGCACCGCGAGTGACGACGCTGACCGCCTCGGACGGCGTCCCTCTGCATGTCGAGGAGGCCGGGCCCGACGACGCGGAGTTGACCCTGGTCTTCGTGCACGGCTTCTGCATGACCGCGGACGCCTGGTCCTTCCAGCGCCGCAACCTCGCCGACCTGGGGCGGACGGTCTGCTACGACCAGCGCGCCCACGGACGGTCAGGGCCGTCCGACGCCAGGCACTGCACCATCACCCAGCTCGCCGACGACCTGCGCCTGGTCATCGAGGACCGGGTTCCCACCGGCCCGATCGTGCTCGTCGGGCATTCGATGGGCGGGATGACCATCCTCGGGCTGGCGGAGGCACACCCGGAGCTGTTCGACGACCGCATCGTCGCTGTGGCCCTGTTGTCCACCAGCGCGGGCGGGCTCGCCCGGTCGCTTCTCGGACTGCCCGCCGCGGCCGCCAACGCGGTGCGCCGCGCGCTGCCCGGGGTGGCCGTCGCGATGCGGCATTCGCCGCCGCTGCTCGAACGGACCAGGTGGCGGGGCAGCTCCGTGTCGAAAGCCCTGACCCGGCGGCTCGGCTTCGGCACGACCCGGGTGCCGGACGCGGTGGTCGGACGACTCGAGGCGATGATCGCGAACACGCCGATCCCCGTGGTCGGCGCCTTCCTGCACACCCTCCTCGACCACGACCGGCTGTCGGCGGCGGGTGTGCTGCGCGACGTGCCGACCCTGCTGCTCGTCGGCGACGCCGATGTCATGACTCCCCTGGAACACAGCCGGACACTCGCGGAAGCCCTGCCCCAGGCCGAACTCTCGGTGGAGGCCGGCGCCGGGCACGCGGTGATCCTCGAGCGCCCGAACGCCGTCAGCGCCCGCATCCGCGAGCTGGTCAACCGCGCGGCACCGGCCCGGCGCAGTCGCCGGACCGGGAGTCAGGTGCAGGGGACTGAGATCGGCTCCCAGCCGAGAACTTCTTCGCAACCTGTCCTAGTATGGCCAGCTGCACGGCGGAAGGTAATCAGATCACTGCGTTGAGCGCACATTGATCCGAGGAACCTCGGCCGTTGCCGCCGTCCGCGATCCGTCGCGACGTGCCCCGATCCTCTGGCCCAGGGAGAAGCCGGCGTGCCCGGAAACAGCAACCGCGGCGGCAGATGGCGGACAGGCTGGCGCGACCATGCCGTCACCGTCACGATCAACGTCGTCCTTCTCGGGGCGGTGATCTGGGGACTGGTCGCCCTCCGCTCCGACGACTCCGCGGCCAAGGACCCCACAGGCGGAAACGCGGCGGCCGGAGGTGTCCCCGCCACCCCGTCGCCGACGACGTCCACGGCTCCGTCCGTCGAGCTCCTGCATGTCGACTACCTGACCGGGCACTGCTACTCCTGGGACCAGGACAAGCCCATGTCCGATGTGGACGACGTCCCGTGCGCGGGCCCGCATCTGTTCGAAGCGGCCGGTCGGACCTCACTGTTCGCCGACCACCCGATCTCCGACACCTACCCCACACCCGACCAGTGGGGCGCGATCATCCATCGGTCCTGTCCGGACGTCATCCGCGACTATCTCGGCTACCCACTCGATGCCTACGGACGCTTCGCCGCCGGCGGGATCCACCCCGAGGAACTGGGCTGGGACCGCGGGGAACGGGTGATGACCTGCGGCATCATCGCGAACGATTCCGCGGGGGACTCCCGCGGTTTCCGGTTGTTCGAGGGCGGAGCCCGAGGTGCCGACCAGGCGCGGGTCGACGAGCAGGTGCGGGTCGACGAGCAGGTGCGGGTCGACGAGCAGATCGGCTTCGGCGACGATGCCGGCGCACCCACGCCGGTCACCGGCGTCATGGCGGCTCCGGCCGGCTGATCCGGAGACCCCGTCAGGGCGCCGACGGAACCGCCCGGTCCGGGCCCGATGGGGCCGGCGGGACCGGGTCTGCCCGAAGGGGCCACCCGGCTACGGGCAGTCCGCTCACCTGCACCGAAGGCGACGCGTGTCGCGAGCGGCGAACTCACCCGGAAGAGAAAAGGTTTGTTGCCCGGTGGCCCGGGTACTCGTGGATCAGCGGCGCGGGGCGAAAGCACCGACAGTCGAGAAACATCCGGAGAGCACATTTTCGATGCCGAGATGTGCAACAGAGGCCCGGACACGGATTTTTTCCTCACGACGAAGGTGGTCAACGTGCTCTGGTTCATCGTCAGCATGATTATTCTCGGTCTCATCGCAGGCGCGGTGGCGCGACTGGTCGTGCCCGGCCGCGACCCGATGAGCATTCCGGCAACCATTCTTCTGGGTGTCGTCGGTTCTTTCATCGGCGGCCTGCTCGGCTACGTGCTCTTCGGCCATGACCTTAGTGAGGGCGCGTTGCAGCCGTCCGGGATCATCGGTTCCATCATCGGCGCGATCGTCGCGCTCCTGATCTGGCGTGCGGTGCACACCCGCGGCCACAGCCGCACCCACGCCCGGCACTGACCCGACCGGGGCACCAGCTCCTCGCCCCGCGCCAGAACGCCGCAGCCTGAGAGGGCCGACCAGTCCACGGACTGGTCGGCCCTCTCAGGCTGCGCAGCGCAGCGCCGCGGGAGACGGGCGGTGGTGGCGCAGGATAAGGG
>NZ_MBLM01000116.1 GCF_001854655.1 Parafrankia colletiae
ACTGCCGGCAGCCGCCGCCCCTTCGGCGAAGCTTCGTCGTTCTGGTCAGCGCCTGGTGTTCTTGAGGTTCTCGCCCGCCTGCTTCAGGTCTCCGCCGATTTTCTCCGCGGCGCCCCGGGCTTCCATCTCCCGGTCGCCGCTGACCCGGCCCGCAGTTCGCCTGCTGCGCCCCGTGAAGCGCTGCAGGGCATTCCTCGCCTTGTCGACCATGCTCATCGGAAACTCCTCTGTCGGTGCCCACGGGGATGCGGACGCTGTGCGGCTATACCCGGCCTCGGCACCGTCACCCGCGCGGGCCGCACAGCGGTGCGTGGCGCGGCAGCGCGGCTGCCGGCGGGCGAGGCCAGCCGTCCCGACTCGGATTCCGGCTGTTATGACCCGCGTTTGCGGGGTAGATCGTCGACATGAATGATCTGGGTGTAGTTGGTGCCCTTGCCGCGATCACGCTTATCGTGATCGGAGTTCTTCTTGCTTTCACCACCGCCATTTCCTGGGACACGCCGACCACATTCGGTGTCTTCGGGATCCTGCTCGGTGCGGTCGGTCTTTTCGGCGGAGGCATCGGATCGCTGATCCGTCGCCGCGCCTGACACCTCGGAGGCGTCGAACCCGCGCGTCAGTACGTCTGCCAGCCGCCCGGGTCCACCCCGCCGGGGGTGTCCGAGGCTGGGTCGTAGGGCGCGCGGGTGAAGACGAAGGTGCCGATGTCCAGCTGGGAGGCGGTGCCGTCCGGCGTCCGGACGACGCGCAGCGTCTCGCCCGCGTAGTAGTCGTCCAGCCCGGTCCAGGTGCCGTCCGGTTCGGCGCGGAAGCGGGCGCCGCGGCCAGTCCCGCCCTGGGGTACGAGCTCGAGTCCACGGTCAGCGCGCAGGTGCAGCAGGTGTGGCGCCGGCCCCCAGTGCCACAGGCCGGTGAGCGCGAGAAGCTCGGGATCAGCCGCCGCGAGTGGTCGCCAGGGCTCCGGGATCCGCGGTTCGTGCTCGGCGACGATCCGGATCAGATCCGCGGCGATCAGCGCGACCTCCGGGCCGGCAGTCGCGTTCGCCAGGACGACGGCGGCGAGGTCGTCCCGCGGGCTCACCAGCAGGCTGGCCAGGAAGCCCGGCATGGAGCCGTCGTGGCCGTACAGAACCTGGCCGTCCTGGCGTCGCAGGTGCAGGCCGAGCCCGTAACCGGTGGTCCAGTCGTCCGCCTCGTCCGGTCCGGACGAGGGCTGGCGCATCTCGGCGAGGGTGTCGGCGCTCAGGACGTCGTCGGCGCCGCGGGCCAGGAACGCGGCCCAACGGGAGAGGTCGGCGGCGGTCGACCAGAGCTGGCCCGCCGGCGCCATCACGCCGGTGTCCTCCAACGGCTCGGGCAGCATCACATCCGCCCACGGGTGGACGGCGAAGCCCCCGGCGTGCGGGGGCTGCGGGGTCAGCGTGGTCCGGGTGAGGCCGAGCGGCGCCAGCACCTCCTGGTGCAGCACCTCACCCCATGGCTGCCCGCGCAGCCGGCTCACCAGTGCGCCGAGCAGCGCGAAGCCAGGGTTGGAGTAGTGGAACCGGCGGCCCGCCGGATGGCGCACCGCCGGCGCGCCGAGCACGTCACCGAGCTGTGGCCGCAGCGTGCCGGGGGTGCGTTCCCACCAGGGCCCGGGCGGCTCGGACGCGAGACCCGAGGTGTGGCCGAGCAGCTGGGCGATCGTGAGCGACCCGACCCCGACCCCGGCACCCGTCCCGGCCTCGGCTCCGGCCGTGGCCGGGACGGTGGCGGTGGCGGTGGCGGGCAGGTGACGCTCCAGCGGGTCGGCCAGGTCCAGCGCACCCTCGTCACGCAGGCGCATGACCTGCACCGCGACGAAGGTCTTGGTGATCGAACCGATTCGGTACTGGACGTCGGCGTCGGGGCTGTGCCCGTCGATCATGCTCCTGCCGTCAGCCCAGACCAGCTCGCCGCCCCGCGCGACCGCGCCGACCAGCGAAGGCGTGCGCCCCGCCGCCTGCCCGACGGCCAGCCGGTGCAGCAGCGCCCGGCGGGTGCCCGGCAGAAGCTCCTCAGGAGGCACCGTCATCGCCCGCTCGCTGACCATCCCCGCAGGATCTTCTCATCGGCCGACAGCTGCCACTGCTTTTCCCCCGCACCCGCCACCGGACGCGGGCCGGCATCGGGCGCCGGCAGCATCGGACCGGGTCGGTTTCCGGACGGCCTCAGTGCTGGTCCGGGTCGAGGCCGAGCATCCGCGCGGTGGCGCGCAGGGTGGCGCAGACCTGGCCGTCAGGGACGCTCCAGGGCCCGTTGTCGCCCTCGCAGTCATGCCGGTAGCCGTGCAGCTCGGTGATCTCCCGCAGGCCGGCGCAGAACGCGAGCACGGTAGCCGGGTTCCACCGGGCGACGTGCTCGGCGGTCGGGAGCGCGACCCCCGTCATACCCGCGACCTGCCGGGCGTTCCAGATGGACGGTCCGGGAACGGCACGCGCGATCTGCTCGAGCCGGTCGATGCCGTCGATGATGCGGGCCCGAAGGTGAGGCACGGTCTCCCCGGTTGCCGGTCGGTGGGGCCAACGCCGAGCCGCTGGCCGGGCCGGCGGCCGCGCCGGAGAGCCTGGCCGCGCCGTTGGGTGGCCGGGGCTGTTCAGCCGTCCGCAGGACCGGGTCCGCTCAGAGCTGACCGTGGTTGGGTGGGAGCACGCCGTTGAGCACGTGATTGCCGATGTGATGGTATTTCCAGTCGGCGGGGTCGTGGCTCGCGTGGGTACGGGCGTTACGCCAGTGCCGGCTGAGATCGTGGCGTTCGTCGGTGGCGCTGGCGCCGGTGAGGGCGAACAGGTCACTGGCCACCTCGGTGGCGATGTCGCAGGCGAACGCCTTCGCCTGGGCCACGGCGAGGGAGCCGCGGGCGGCCTGGTCGGCGTCCGCCGGGCGCCTCCCGACGTCCTGGAGTTCGCCCGCGGCCCAGCGCAGGAGCTGTTCGGCGGCGCGGACCCGGGTGACGAGCCGGCCGTGGCGCAGGATGGTGTGCGGGTCCTGGCCGGCCGAGTCGGCCCACCCGCCGCGCGCCGCCTCGAAGAACGGCCGTGCGCGGGTGCGCACGAACTCCGTCGCGTCGCGCAGCGCGCCACCGGCAATGCCCACCTGGATGGCGGCATGCACCAGCTGGGCCCGGGCGCCCAGCTGCTGCGGGACCTCGAAGGCGCGGTGATAGGGCACGACGAGCGCAGGGTCGACGGGGACGGCCCGCAGCGTCGTCGTGCCGCTCACCGTGGCACGCTGCCCCATAACGTCCCAGTCGGTGTCCACCTCGACGCCGGGGGCGTCCCGCTCGACGAACGCGACGACGAGACGATCCGATTCGTCCAGCGCGCTGACCGCGATCCACCGGGCGGTGATCGACCCGGTGCAGTAGTACTTCGTCCCGTCGAGGCGCAGTCCCGCGCCGTCAGCGCGCAGCCGGGTGCGCAGGTCCTGCGCGTGCCGGCCGCCGCGCTCCGCCAGCGCGTTGCCGATCCGGGCGCCGGTGAGGACGTCGGAGAACAGCCGCTGCCGCTGCGCGTCACTCCCCCACACGGCGAGGACGTCCACGAACAGGTAGTGGGCCTGCGGTGTCTGGGCGATGGCCGGGTCGACCGCGGCGATGGTGCGGACGACCTCGGCCAGGGTGACCGGTGAGACGTCCGGCCCGCCGTGCTCCGCCGGCACGGTGATCCCCAGCAGGCCGCTGCCGTCCAGAGCGGCCAGGACCGCCGCCGGCACGGCACCGGACCTGTCCCGCTCGATCACGCTGTCGGCGATCGACTCGGCGTAGCTCCGCGCCACGGCGAGCGCCGCCGCGTCCGACCCGATCACCGACGCGGCTGCCCGCATCCCACCCGACTGCCGAACCATCCCCGTCCCCTGTCCCCTGTGCCCTGCCCCTGCGTCCTGACCGGCCCGGCTGATCCGGCGTGCGGCGTGCCGTCGCCGGAACGAGCATTTCCACACTGTGCGGCCTCCGGGAGCCATCTGTCGGTCTGTGGACACGGCGGCGCTGGCAGACASCCCTGCCACAGTCCGGGTGCGGGCGGTTCCGCCGACCACCTACGTGCTTGGCCGAAGCAGCGGCATCCCATGCGCTTTCGGCCCTCCCCCGGGAAGCAGGTGATCCGTGCTATTCAGACCGGATGACATTGTTCGGACCGGGTGAGCCGCACTCGCGTCCGGGACGGAGGCAGCCGTGACGCCCACCCGGGAAACACCGACGACGCCCGTCAGATCCACGCTGGATGATGTTCGTTCCCCGGTCGGGTCTTGACGCACCATGACGGGTCAGGCTGCAACGCCCGGAGGGCTTCGACGGGCCTGGCGGCACCGGTGGGTCGAGTGGCACGGATGGTGGGAACGGCGCGAGCGGCGCGCCGGAACGGCCGCCCGCCGGCACCTGAACCCCCAGGGCCCGGTCCTTCCGGTCAGACGGCCGAGGCTGTGCCGGCTGCCGCCGCCGGGCCGGCTGCCGCCGCCGGGCCGGCTGCCGCCGCCGAGCCGCTGGCCGGGCCGGCCGCGTTCAGGGTGAAGACCACCCGGGTGCCGCCGGAGTACTCGGTGTCGAGCCAGATTCGTCCGCCGTGGTATTCGATGATCTTCTTGCACAGCGCGAGGCCGATGCCGGTGCCGGGAAACTCGTCGCGGGCGTGGAGCCGTTGGAAGATGACAAAGACACGGTCGCTGTACTGAGGATCGATACCGATGCCGTTGTCCGTCACGCTGATCTGCCACTGGTCGCCGTCCCGCACGGCACCGACATGAATGACCGGGGCTCGATCAGGGCGGCGGAACTTGACGGCATTGCCGAGCAGGTTCGTCAGCAGCATCTCCAGGTGCGAGGGATGCCCGATGACGGCCGGGAGCACGTCGTGGGAAAGCTCTGCGCCCGCCTCCTGAACGGTCAGCGCGAGGCTGTCGGTGGCACGGTCGTAGACCTGCTCGAGTTCCACGGTCTCGGCGGGCTGATCCGCGCGGCCCGCACGGGAGAACGCGAGCAGATCCTGGATGAGTCGCTGCATGCGCGTCGCGCCGTCGACGATGAAGCCGATGTACTGGTCGCCCCGCTCGTCGAGCTGGCCGGCGTAGCGGCGTTGCAGCAGCTGGCAGAAACTCGTCACCTTACGAAGCGGTTCCTGCAGGTCGTGGGAGGCGACGTAGGCGAACTGCTCGAGGTCGGTATTGGAACGACGCAGCTCGTCAGCCTGGCGATCAACTTTCAGGCGGGCCTGTTCGGACGTCGTGTAAGCCTCGGCGAGCCGGCTTCGCATCAGATCAACAGCCCAGGCAACGGTCTGGATGTCCGCAGGGCCACCGGAGCGGATCGGATGATCGAAGCTGCCGGCGGTGACCCGCTCGGCATCGCCGGCAAGCCGGGCCAGCGGCCCGGACACGGCCCGGCGCAGCCCCACGAACGCCAGCACGGCCACGACGAGGATCACGGCCGCGATCGCGGTGAAGGTCCAGTTCCGCAGGGTGCGGACAGCGACCAGGTCGGCACGCGCCTGCGCACGGGCCTCGGTCAACTGCCCGTTCAGGGTGATGCTCGCGGCGCGTAGCGCGTCGAAGGCTGCCTTGCCGGCTTCCGCCTGCGCTGTGGCGAGCGGCACGGGTCGGCCGGACGGCGCGGCCACGATCGGGTCCGCGTACCTCTCGTGCCAGCTGTCCGCCCGGGTCAGCAGCGCGTCGAGGGCGACGGTGCGCTCGTCGGCCGCGGTCAGCAGCTGGCGCAGCTCGCGCACGGCACGGTCCTGCTCCGCGACCCCGAGGCGATAGGGCTCGAGGAAGTCCGCGTGGCCGGTCATCCCGTAGCCACGCACCCCCGTCTCCTGGTTCACCAGCGAGGCGTCCAGCCGCACCGCGGCGATCAGGGCAGGGGCGCTCCGGTCGACCAGCCGCTGGTTCACCGTCGTCCCGTGGGCCAACAGCCAGGCACCGGTCAGACCGAGCACGACGAGCACCGCCAGGGTGCCTCCCACCCCGACGGTCAACCACCGGCTGGTCGTCCACCCGGTGGGCCTCCGCCGAGTGGCCAGTCCGGGCTCCGGCTCGAGTCCCGGCTTCGGCGAGGCCGCGGTTGCCCCGCTCGCCGGGCGGTCGAGCTCGTCGGAGACAGCCTCACGCGATGCCACGTTCCCTACTTTCCACCGGCCGCCCGCACCAGCCCACCGACCGGGTGGTGCGGACCCACCCGCGCCGAAACGCCGTCGCCGGCCTCGGGTGCCCGGGGACGGAGCAGCGCGACTGTGAGCCATCGCAAACTACGGCACCGACAGCCGCACGTCATGATCCCGCGCACTCCTTACGGTAAATCGTGCAGGCAGGATCGACCGCCCGCCCCTCATTGTGATCATCGTGAGGGCTTCGCGGACATGCGATGATGACGCGGCGCCCCTGACACCACCCGAGCACGGGGCCGATGGAGACCATGCTTATGACCGCTGCCGCGCCGAGCCGCCCCTACGACATCCTTCTCGCCGAGGACGATGCCGGTGATGCCCTGCTCGTCGAGGAGGCTTTTCTGTCCCGCGGGCTCGGCCAGCTCCTGCACATCGTCGGCGACGGGGTGGAGGCGTTGGAATACCTTCGGGACCCGGCCAGGCGCCGGCCCGACCTGATCATTCTTGATCTGAACATGCCACGGATGGACGGCCGCGAGACGCTGGCCGCGATCAAGGCCGACAGCTCGCTGCGGACCATTCCCGTCGTCATCCTGACGACCTCGGACGCACCTGACGACGTCGCCGGCAGCTACGAGCTCCACGCCAACGCCTACGTCTGCAAACCGACGGACCTCGACGCCTTCCTCGACACCGTCCACATCATCGACGACTTCTACCTCGGCCTGGTACGCCTGCCGCGGCCCTGACCGCGCGACCGTGCCGTGCTGGCACGCGCGCGGCGGCCTCGCCGTAGCGGCACGCACGAGCTGGCGCGACCGCCCCGCCGGCAGCCGACCGGGTCCTGGCCACTGACAGCCCCCGCGAGACGCTGACAGCGGCTGACAGCCGCTGGCGGCTCGGGAGCCTGGAGAAGGGACGGCCGTCGGCGTGGGTGCGCAGGCACACATCGGGACCTCGGGCTGGAGCTACGGCCACTGGACCGGTGTGCTGTACCCGCCAGGCACACCGAAACAGCGATGGCTGGAGATCTACGCCCAGGCCTTCGAGACCGTCGAGCTGAACGCCAGTTTCTACCGCTGGCCGTCGAACACCGCCTTCCAGCGGCTGCGCTCACGCCTACCCGAAGGGTTCCAGCTCTCCGCCAAGGCAGCCCGCGGGCTCACCCACGGGAAACGACTGCGTGAACCGGAGATCTGGGTCGAACGAACGGCCGCCGGCTGGCACGAACTGGCTGATCGACGCGCCGTCCTCCTGGTCCAGCTGGCACCCGACCACACCCGCGACGACGCACGCCTGGAGTACTTCCTCGGCCGGCTCCCGTGGTGGATGCGGGTGGCCGTCGAGTTCCGGCACCCGAGCTGGCATGACGAGGCAGTGTTCCAGATCCTGGAGCGCCATCAGACCGCATACTGCGTGATGAGCGGGGCCGACCTGCCCTGCGTTCTCCGGGCGACCGCTCCCTTCGTCTACGTCCGCCTGCACGGGCCCGACCACCGGTATCTTTACGGCGGCTCGTACGGCGACAATGACCTGCGCTGGTGGGCGGACCGGGTGGGTGAATGGCTGGACAGCGGCCACGAGACCTACGTCTACTTCAACAACGACGGCGGCGGAAACGCCGTCCACAACGCCCGCCGACTACGGGAAATCGTCGGCTGACAGATCCCACTTCCAGATAGACGCAGCACGAATAGCAACCGCACCGCACCCTCCGCCACCAGACCAAACACCACACCGGCCGGCCATGGGATCATTACGGTCTACGGCGCGGTACCGACGATGGGCGGGTTCAGGCGCGCGAAGCCAGCCTGACGGTGGTAGGGGAAATAGGGGTAGGGGGCGGTTCGCGCGGTGACTGCCTCCAGTTTCTCCAGGTGCTCCGGGGCCAGGGCCCACCCGACGGCGCCCAGGTTCTGCCGCAGCTGTGCCTCGTTCCGCGCGCCGATGATGACGGATGCGACGGTCGGCCGGGTGAGCAGCCAGTTGACGGCTATCTGCGGAATCGCCCGGCCGGTCTCCTCGGAGATCTCGGTGAGGACGTCGACGACGTCGTAGAGGTCCTCCTCGGACACCGGCGGAGCGTAGGGGGCGGTCTGGTGCAGGCGGCTTTCCGGCGGCAGCGGCTGACCGCGGCGCACCCGGCCGGTGAGCCGGCCCCACCCGAGCGGGCTCCACACGATCGCGCCGACTCCCTGGTCCAGCCCCAGCGGCATCAGCTCCCACTCGTAGTCACGACCGATCAGGGAGTAGTAGACCTGGTGGGCGATGTAGCGCGGCCACCCGTGCTGGCCGGCGACCGCCAGCGATTTCATGAGCTGCCAGCCCGCGAAGTTCGAGACCCCGACATATCTCGTCTTGCCCGCGCGCACCAGATCGTCGAGGGCCGACAGCACCTCCTCGACCGGCGTGTTCGCGTCGAAGGCGTGGAGCTGGAAGAGGTCGATGTGGTCGGTACCGAGCCGCCGCAACGCGGCCTCACAGGCCGCGATCAGCCGCGCCCGCGACGTACCGGCATCGTTCGGCCCGTCACCGAGCGGCAGGCCGGTCTTCGTAGAGACGATCACCTTCTCCCGCCTACCGCGGACCGCCTCACCAAGGATCTTTTCCGACTCGCCGTCCGAGTAGACGTCGGCGGTGTCGAACATCGTGACGCCCGCCTCGAGGCAGATGTCGACGAGGCGGCGCGCCTCGCGGGCGTCGGTGTCCCCCCAGGCCCCGAACAGCGGGCCCCTGCCGCCAAAGGTGCCGCCGCCGAAACTCAGCGCGGGGACCGTGAGCCCTGAAGCGCCCAGCCGTCTGAACTCCATCTCCGTCGCCCTCTCCACGAGATGTGGACCGCCACATCCCCCGCTGCGGGAGCAGGGAAGCCGGGTCCTCACCACCCACCGGCGTCGCCGCCCGTCGGACCGCCCGCCAGCCCCGGCTCATCGCTGAGCCATATCTTTAACGGATCGCCAGTACCATTAGGACTGCGCCAGCGTACCAGTCGAGGGCGTGTTAACGGAACTTCCATCCCCTTAGTGGCGGATCGGGCGGTGTGGATGAAGGACGGGGACGGCCCTGGCGACGGGGACCGTGACGGCGACGGCTGCGGCGTGCTGCCGGGCAGCATCCGGCCCGGCGGACGCACCGCGCGGGTACGCGCCTCGGTCCTGCGGGCCGCTGGCGATGCACTCGCCGAACACGGCTTCGCCGGCCTGGATCTCGCCGACGTGGCCAGCCGTGCCCAGGTGGGCAGGACCACCGTCTACCGGCGCTGGGGGTCGGCGGGTGCCCTGGTCGCCGACCTGCTCGTGGACATGGCCGAGCAGTCCCTGGCGCGCAGCCGGACAGGGTCCCTGCTCGGCGACCTGAAGGAGAATGCCCGGCTCGTCCAGCGCACCCTCGTCGACCCGCGGCAGGGCCCGTTGTTCCGGGCGATTCTCGCGGCCGCCGCCACCGACGACTCGACCGCGCGGGCGCTGCGCCGGTTCTACGAGATTCGTGTGGCGGAGTGGGCGGGATGCGTGGACGACGCCGTCGAGCGCGGTGAGATACCGGCGGGCACCGACGCTCGCGAGGTCGTCCGGGCCGTCTCCGCTCCGCTCTACTACCGGCTGCTCACAACCGCTGAACCGCCTGATGAGACCGCCGCGGACCGCGCCGCCGAAGGTGCTTTCGTCGCCGCCCACGCCGGCGTCTACCTGCGTGTCAGGCCCGGCGCTCCACAGTCCGGTGCGGCCGGTGACCTCGAGCCCCCCGGCGAACACGGGGTCGGCCGGTAGGCAGGACCACGCCGCGAGACCGGGACACGTTCACGGCCGACCAGCCGGCTCGTTCGGCGGCCAGCGGCCGCGTATCGTCCGCCCGCTGCTACGCGGGAGGGACCGACGCCACCTGTGCTGATGGTGGCCCGCCGACTGGTCCCTCCCGGCTCCGGGCCCGGTACCGGCCGGGAGGCAGCGAACGGTCGCGGGAGAACGCCCGGGAGAAGGCGTATTCGGAGGTGTAGCCGACAGCCCGGGCGATGGAGTCGATCGGGTCGTCGGTGTCACGCAGTCGGCGGGCGGCGAGGTCCATCCGCCAGCGGGTGAGGTAGGCGGCCGGGGTTTCGCCCACCAGTGCGGGGAACCGGCGGGCCAGCGTCGCGCGGGAGACGGCGACGTGGTCGGCCAGCGAGGTCAGGGTCCAGGTCCGGGCCGGATCGGAATGCATCGCGGTGAGGACCGCGGCGATCGTCGGATCGTTCAACGCCCGCAGCCATGACGCCGACGGCGTGGTCGGCTCGGTCCGGAGCCAGGCCCGCAGCAGCTGGATGAGGAGCACATCGACGAGGCGGTCGAGCACCGTCGCGCCGGCGACACCGCGTTCCGCGAGTTCGGCGGACAGCAGCCGGACGGTGTCCGGGAGCAGCCCGAGCCCAGGGCTCCCGGCGGGCATGTGGACGACCTCCGGCAGCAGGGTGAACAGGGGGGTGCTGATGGCGGGATCGTGGCGGTACGAGGCGCACAGGATCGTCGTCCGGACCGGACGGGGCCCGACGTCGAGACGCCCACCCGCAGCGAGAGCCCGTTTCGAAGCGGCGTGGTCGAAGGGTTCCAGGGGACCGTCCGGATCACCGGCCAGGCCGTGTTCGGACCCTCTCGGCAGGAGCACGACGTCGCCGGGCATGAGCCGTACGGCGGCCTGACCAGGCATCCGCAGCCACGCCGTGCCGGCCGTGACGGCGTGGAAGGCCGCTGCCGAGATCCGGAAAAGCCGCAGCCCCCACGGGTCGCCGGCGTGAACCGTCGCGGCCACGGTGCCTCGCACGCCGGCGACATTCAGTACCTCGACGAGCGGTTCCACATTCTCAGCCTATCGACCTCCCCTGATCGGTGATCGCACGGTCTCCGGTCAGCTGAGATGGTCGGACAAAAAATCGAGATTCCAGATCATCGACCGTCGCCAGCGTGCTTCATACGGTTGTTCCATCGAGCTTCCGAACGGAGGACAGGCCATGAATATCGAAGGCAGCGTCGCGCTGGTGACCGGCGCCAACCGGGGTCTCGGCGCCCGTCTGGTCGAGCGTCTCCTCGACGCCGGCGCACGCAGGGTCTATGCGACAGCCCGGGATCCACGCAGCGTGGCGGCGACCGTGAGCACCGACCCCCGGGTAAACGTACTGGCCCTGGATGTCACCGACCAGTCCAGTGTCGACGCCGCGGCGAAGACGGCGACGGATGTGACCATGCTGGTCAACAATGCCGGGGTACTCGGTTTCGGTGGCGCCCTCGACGGCGACCTCGACCTTTTCCAGCGGGACGTGGCGACGAACTATGTCGGCCTGCTGCGGGTGAGCCGGGCTTTTGTGCCGGTGCTGACGGCGAACGCGCCCGGCGCGATCGTCAATGTGCTGACCCTGATCGCCCTGGCGCCGGTGGGAGGCATGGCGGGCTACTGCGCCTCGAAGGCGGCCGCCCACTCGGCCACCCAGTCGATGCGGGCGGAGCTGCGTGGGCGCGGCATCGAGGTCATCGGCGCCTACCCCGGCGGTATCGACACCGACATGCTCGCCGGAGTCGATGCCGACAAGGCCGCCCCCGAGGTCGTCGCCGAGCGGATCATCACCGGCGTTGCCGCCGGAAGGACGGTGATCTGGCCGGACGACGCGTCCGCGGGTGCCGGTTCCGTCTACTCGACCGACCCTCTTGCCCTCGAGGTCATGCTCGCCGGCTGACCTACGGCGGCCCTGACGATCGCCCGCGAAGAACCCTCGGCGCTCGGCCCGGCGTCCGCCGTCGTGCACTGCGAGCCTGGTCATGGAAACCCGACCCCTCGTCAGGGCGGCGCCAGGCCTGGATGATCTGCACGTGAGCTGCCGCGGCGCACGGGGGCGTCGAGAGAGCGTCCGCCGATGAACGTCGGGACGATCGCGATGTTGGCGAGCATCAGCATGGTGTGGGCCGGGGCGCTGTTCCTCCTGGTCGGCCTCTACACGCTGCTTCGGATCATCCAGCGGATCCGGCTGCGGTTCGCCGGGAATGTCGCCGTCGCCACGATCGTCGACGTCGAGGTGATCGAACGCGGCGTCGACGACGGCGGCCCGATCTACACCCCGATCGTCGACTACACGACGCGGGCCGGAGAACGGATCCGCAGCGCGACGCTGCGAGACCCTGACCTGTCCTTTCCCGGCATCGGCGCCACGGTCAGGGTGGTGTACCGACCGCACGACCCGACCTGGGTGACGAGGACGGACTGGTTCGGCGCGGTTCTGTCGGCGATCTTCCTGCTTCCGGTCTACCTCACCGCCGGCCCCTTCTGCCTCTACTTCGGCATCAAGATGCTCACTTCATAATCCGTGATGCGCATAGGCGGCGGCGTCAGGAGATCTTCTCGATGGCGGGCGGATGCCAGCGGTTGGCCAGCGCGGACTCTGTCGGGACGTACGCACGGATCATCAGGTTGAACGGTCCGTCCGGCGCGGGCAGCCAGTTACTCAGGTGCCCTTCCGGTGCGGTCGCCGAGAGGTAGAGGTCGATGGAGCCGTCCGGGTTCACCGCGAGATCACTGCGGTCTCCCAGCGCGTACCGCCGCAGCGGATTCGGCACCAGGAACATTTCCTCGTCGTACATCGTCACCGACCAGAATCCGGCGGCCTCGACCGGCGGCAGCTCGCCGGCGGCGATATGCATCCGGTAGGTGTGCCCGCCGGTCAGCGGCTCACCGTCGGCGTCCGGGCCGGACCAGTAGTACAGCGCCTCCTGCGGCACGTTCGCCCCGAGACCGACCACGGCGACCGCCGAGCGCAGCAGATAGTCGGTGCCGTAGACGCCGCCGTTGAAACTCCCCAGCCAGGTACCGGATGGAACGAGGACGTCCTCGGCGGCGGCCTGGACCTCGGTCTCCCCGGCCGTGACCCCCGCGGCCAGCGCCGCGACCGTCGCCGGGTCACCCGTCGACGGCGTCGAGCCCGGGACGACCCCGATGCTCGCGAGTGAGGCGAGCGCGGGGCCGTCCGCGGCCGGCGGCGGGTCGGCGGCGAGCACCGCGGCCAGCTCGTCGAAGAACGCCGCACCGGCGTCGCCGGGGGTCTGCGGGTCGGGCGGGTTCGCGCAGTCGACCGCCGGCAGCGCGGGCGGCACCGGCCCGGTCACACCGAGGCCGGTCGCCGCCACGGTGTACTGGCGCTGCACCGCACGTGCGGCGGGCAGGTCGCCGTCACCGTTCACCAGGGTCCGGCCGAGAGCCCAGACGTCCCAGCTCGGTGCGGCGATCGTGGTGGTGCCGGCCGGCACCGTCCCGCTCCATCCCGGCGGGGTGATCAGGTAGGCGCCGGGCTGCGAGCCGTTGAGCCGGGTGCCGACGTTGGCGAAGACGTTCGAGTAGATGTCCAGCATCTCGAACACGACGTAGCGGTCGGCGGTGTCGGGCAACGCCAGTCGCACCGGCCCGCCGCGCAGGTCCAGCCAGGCGACCGAGTAGAGGGTGTCGACGTTCGGCGCCACCACACTGCGGCTTGCCGGCGTGGACAGGACAGGCACGTTGAGCAGGCTGTTCGTGCCGCCCTTGCAGACGTGGCCGGCCCGGGTGCGGGCCATGGCCACCGGGCTGTAGCCGTACACGTAGCCGTCCGCGGCGATCTCCTCCGCCGAGCCCGCCGCCGGCGCGACCGCCAACCCGGGCGACCCCGGCGACGCTCCGGCCGACACGGCCGTGGCAGACGCGGCCACCACGCCCGTCATCGCCAGGGCGACGACACCCGCGCGACGCGCCCGCCGCGACGCCCGGCTCCGCGCCCGAGCCCGCCTGTGGTCCGGCATCCCGCGCTCCCGTCCTCGGCGACATCGACACCGTCAGTGTCCGGCCCGAACGTGTGAGAGGCATGTGCGCGCGATGCCAGTGCCGCGAACCTTGCCGGGCACGACACAAGGACGTCATGAGGACGCCCTGGTTCTACGCGGCGCCCTCGGGCGCTGCACGCCCGGTCTGGCCGGTCGACGGGTTCGGGGTCTGAGACGTCTGGGGGGACCTTTCGTCGCGGATGCCGAGCACGGYCGAGATGGCCTCGCCACAGAGGGTTCGCACCAGAGTCATGTCGGCCGCGCCGGACTGGGTGAGCGAGAGGGCGGCGGCACCGCGGGCCATTCCTGTGATCATGATGGCTGCGGCATCGGCGTCGATGTCCTGGCGGATCGATCCCTCCTGWTGGCCGCCGCGGATCGTCTCGGCGAGCAGGTTGTGCGTCTGCCGGTCCACCTCGATGACGGTGGGTAGCGGCGCCTYGGCAGGAAAGGTGGCACCCCACAGCACGACGACCGCGCGCTCCTCCGGCGAGTCCGCCGTGGTGAAGACCTGGAGGTAGGTCTCGATGGTCGCCCGCAGCACCTCGAGCCTGGAGAGCCCCTCGATGCGCTGATGCTTCTGTCGGAGCGCCTCCGCGGTCGCCTCCAGTGTCCGTTCGTGTGCCCGCTCGGCGAGCCGGCTGATCAGGACGTCTTTCGATCCGAAGTGGTAGGCGGGCATCGCCCGGCTGATGCCGGCGCGGGCGCCGATGCTGCGCAGCGACGCACGCTCGATCCCACGCTCTGCGATCAGCTCGGCGGCGGCCCGCAGCACCGCCGCCTCGGAGGCCGCACGCCGTTCCGCCTGAGTCCGCCTCGCCCCGCTGGCCGCCGTCACAGTCCGTCACCCTATGGACCGGTCCGTGGACCGTCAAGCATTGACTTGCCTGCCGACTGACAGGAAAGTATGAAGCCCACTTCGCCGCGAGGAGACGTCGACGTGCCACGTGCGATCGTGTTCAAGGGTGACGAGACCTGGGACCTTCGAGAGGTCCCGAAGCCGGCGTTAAGACCCGGATTCGCGGTGCTGCGGGTCGAGGCCGTCGGCATCTGCCACAGTGATGTCGACCAGTTCCGGGGCCATGCGCCGGTGCCGTCCGGTGGGGTGTTCCCCACCGTTCCCGGTCACGAGATCGTCGGCCGGATCGAGGAGATCACGCCGGAGGCGGAGGCACGGTTCGGCGTCCGGGAAGGCGACCGGGTCGGGGTTCGCTCGGTGGTTCTCGGACCGGCCGGTAGCAGGGTCTACGGCTTCGACTTCCCCCTCGACGAGGGTTCCGGGCTCTTCGGCGGCTACGCCGACTACATGGAGCTCGCGCCCGGGTCCGAGGTTCACAAGCTTCGCGACGACCTGCCGGCGACCGAGCTGACGGTCTACGAATGCCTGACCAACGCGATCACCTGGATCCGAGCGGTGCAACCGGGTCAGACCCTCGTGGTGGAGGGCCCTGGTCACATGGGGCTGGCCGCGATCGTCGGCGCCCGCGCGGCCGGCGCCGGAAAGATCATCGTGACCGGGCTGAGCGGCGACAGGCTCCGGCTCGACACCGCACTCAGGGTGGGCGCGGATCACGCCATCGACGTGGAGAACGAGGACGTGGTCGCCCGCGTCGCCGAAATCACCGGCGGGGCCATGGCGGATGTCGTCCTCGACGCCGCGTCAGGCAACCCGGTGACGCTGAAGACCGCGATGCAGATCGCGCGGACCGGCGCGACGATCGTCGCGGCCGGGATGAAGGACCGGCTTCTCGACGGGCTCGACGTCAGCCAGATCCCACTGCGCCATCTGACCATCGCGCCAGGCGGCGGCCTCGACCTCGCCGGAGCCTGCACGATGATCAACGAGGGCAAGGTGCCCACCGGCGTGCTCCACGGAGCGTCCTTCCCACTCGAACAGTTCGAGGACGCGCTGGCGCTGGCCGATCGACGGGTCCCCGGCCAGGACGCGGTGCGCGTCTCCCTCAAGGTGGCCTGACATGACCGTGTCGCGCGTGGAAGTCGGGCTCGTCAGCACGAACGAGGCGCTGGTGGACTTCTTCATCACCGTCTTCGACCTGAAACGACTCCCGGTGATCACGTCAGGGGCGGGGGTGCTCCATCCGCTCCAGGCACCCGGCGTCACGATCAAGGTCATGGTTCCCGCGCAGCCCCCCACCGTGACCGAGCCTCCCGCCGTCTTCATCGGTGCGACCGRCATCCGGTACCTCACGATGTACGTCGACGATCTGGGGAAGATCACGGATCGTGTGCTGGCTGCCGGGGGGCGGCTGGTCATGGGCCCCCTCGACGTCGCCCCCGGCGTGCGCCTCGCGGTCTTCGGTGACCCTGACGGTAATGCCCTCGAAGTCGTCGAGGGTGCTTCCTGAACCGACCCGCCTCTGCTGCCCGGACACCGCACGGCCCAGCCGGGAGCCGGGACCTTCCGGCGCAGCAGATCTCTGCCACCATATAAGGAGGCGAACCCGATGGAGAACCTGGGCATCGAGTTCCTCAGCGTCTTCGGCATGCCACCGGTGGAATTTGTCTCCCTCGCCGCTGACCTCGGCTGCCGGCACATCTCCACCGGCCTGGAATCCAATCCGTACAGCTCACTGGGATACCCGCCGTTCTCACTACGCGAGGATGCCGCCCTGCGGCGGGAGATGATCGCGGCGATGYGCGACCGCGRCATCTCCATCTCGCTCGGGGAGGGAATGAACATCCGTGCGGGCTCCGACGTTCGCAACCGAGCTCCCGACCTTGAGCTCATGGCCGAGCTGGGTGTTCGACGGGTCAACACCGTCTCCCTCGATCCCGATCTGGGTCGCAGCGTGGAGCAGTTCGGAATCCTCACCGAGATGGCGGCGTCCTTCGGCATGGAGGCGACCCTGGAGCCGAGCCCGGGCCTGACCATCGGGGATCTGTCGACAGCGCTCCACGCCATTCGCCAGGTCGGGCGGCCGGACTTCCGTCTCCTCATCGACACGATGCACGTCGTCCGGGCCGGTTCCACGCCCGACGACATCGCGGCGCTGGAGTCCGACGTCGTCGGATACATCCAGCTCAGYGACGCGCCGCTGGTCCCCACCACCTCCGACTACATGACGGAGGCGATGTTCGAACGAATGGTGCCCGGCACGGGCGAGCTGCCGTTGCTCGACATACTCTCGGCGCTGCCCCGCGACCGGACAATCGGACTCGAGGTACCGATCCGTTCACAGGCAGAAGCTGGCGTCAGTCCTGCTGACCGGCTCGCCCGATGCGTCGAGGCGACCYGCGGACTCCTGGCCCAGCTGTAGTTCGCTTCATCGCCGAAGGCGACTTCGCTTCACAGGCAAAGTCGACATCATTCTGCATTTCGCGGCCGGGGGCGACGACGTCAGACCAGGTCAGCGAAGACGATGACGTTGTCGCGGTAACTGGACCGGGCCTGGTCGAACGTCCCGCCGCAGGTGATCAGGCGCAGGGCGGGGCGGCCCGTGGGCCCGTAGACCTCGTCGGAGGGCAGTCTGTCCTTCGGGTAGCGCTCCAGCCGGCTGACCACGAACTCGGCCGACGAGCCGTCCACGCGGTCGACCTGGACGCGATCGCCGGGCACCAGCTCGCGGAGGCGGAAGAACACCGCCGGCCCGGTGTGCGAGTCGACGTGGCCGGCGATCACCGCGGTCCCGTTCTCGCCCGGTTCGGGCCCATCGACGTTCCAGCCCGTCTCCGCGAACACCTTCGGCGCCTCCAGCCGCCCGTCCGCGGCGAGCGCCAGCGGGACGACAGGCGCCGAGACGCCGATGGCCGGAACGCGGATCCGAACCGGATCGGCGACCTGCCCCGCCGCGGCCCCCGCCGCGGCCCCCGTCTCGCCGGCTGCGCTGCCTGCGTCGGTGGGCCGCGCCGACACACCGGACGCCGGCACCGACGCCGACACCGCGCCGGTGGACCGGTCGGATGCCGACCCGGACGTCCCGCATCCCAGCAGCACGCTCAGAAGCAGCGAGACCACGACGGCGGCGCAGCACCGTCGAGCCGCAGCGCAGGACGTGCGGTGAACGCGCGGGGAGGCGCGGCGCTGGCCGTGCCCGTGAACCGAGAACCTCAACACCGCGCGCCTCCTTTGGTGGGTGTGTAGTAGTTGGAATCCCCCTCGTTCACGAGGGGGAGGACGTCAACTCAGCTCTCGACCCGTGCCGGTGCCGTGCGCCGCCGGACGCCCAGTCCAACGATCAGGCCCAGCCCGGCGCCGGCAGCCGCGAGGGGAAGCACCGGCGCGCCGTCTTCGGTCTCGGCCGTGGCGGTGCCGCCCGCGCCGGTGTCGACCCCGCCGACGGGCAGTGAGCCGTCGCGTCCCGGCGCGACCGCCCGTTCGCAGCGCAGCCGCTGCTGCTCCGGCGACACCGCGGGGTCCTCGACCGCGCAGGCGGCTGTTCGCGACGGAACAGGCACCGCGGACGGCACGGGCCCTGGCACGGCGCCCGCCGGCGTTTCCGCCGGAACCGGTGCGGGCGCTGYGGGCACCCCTGGAGGGGTCGCGGCAGGTGGCGCCGGGGCGGGAGCCGACGTGGTCGCCGCGGCGGCGGACGTCGACGTCGCGATGCCGGCGCCCAGCAGGGTGAGCGCCAGCCCTGCGATGCCCACCAGCTTTCGGGTACGCGGCAGGTTCTGGGTGGATGCCATCGTCGAACCTCGGTTCGGTCATGCCGCGGCCACTCCGCGGCGGCGCAGAGTGACACTCGTCGCCGAGCGTGGGTGTGCCATGAAACGGAGATGAGAGCTCTCTCATCGCCAGGCCACGGCGGCGTGCAGGGGCGGTGGCCGGCAATGCCTGGCCGACCACTTCTGGCGGGTGGGGCCCGGTCCCGCCGGCGGCGGTGTCACGTCCCGTCCTAGCCTTGCTGTCCATGAGGCGCTTCCGGCGGGACCAGCGGGATCAACCGGAACGTCGGGCCGCGCGCGGGCGGCACCCCCGCCGCCGTACGGACAGTCGACGCCGGCCCGGGCGCCCCTGGCTGGTGCTGCTGCCCGGGGCCGTGTTGTCCCTGGTCGTCGTGAGTGCGCTCGTGGCCCCCGGGTTCGGCGTGGTCGTCACCGGCCGCGGCCAGCCACGGCCGCCGGACCTCGGCGGTCCCATCCTCGTGCCGACGGTGACGACGACCGCGACCCCGGTTCCCAGCCCGACGACTGAGGAGCCGGCGCCAACAGGGGTGCCGACCGGAGTGTCGGCCGAGCAGACGCGGCAGCGGTACCTGCGGGAACTGGCTACTCGCATGTCCGGACAGGAGACACCGCAGCGGCTCGCCATCCGGCCGGACGACGCGCCTGCGGTGACGTACCGCCCGTTGCCGGCCGCCACCACGGATCCCAGTGCGGCACCCGCACCCGTGCTGTCGGAACCCGGAGTGACCCTGGTGCCCAGCGCACCGCCACGCGCACCGGGGCGCGCACTGCCCGCCGCAACACCGTGATGCCGGGTGCCCCGGCTCTCTCGCCATCCCTGACGGCGCCCTGTTCGGCGCCACCCCGGTCGTCGCTGCGGAACGGCCGGTAAAGATGAGAACCTTCTCATCCCGGTCTCACCAATCCTGTGGGACTTCCCCGCCAGGCTGGCGGTTGTGCCGGTTCCGGAAAGGTCGAGGAGGCACGCGGACGGCCTGGCGATGAGGCTGACCACCGGGCGCCCGGCGCCACAAAGGCTGGCACCAGAACGGCTTGTACTGAAACGGCCGGCACTGCGACGGCTGGCGCTGCGACGGCTGGTACCCAGGTGGATGCGTCGGGCCGCGCGTTATCTCGCGAGCTCCGCCCGTCTGCACATCCTCGGCTGGCAGCTGCTCCTCGTGGCGGTGGCTCTCGCCGGCTCGGTTCTCGTCTCACGGGAGGTGCTGCTCCAGCGGGTGGACGAACGCGTCGACCGGGGGCTGGCGCTGGAGGTCGCGGAGCTTCGGCGTCTCGCCATCCGCAGCGTCGACCCGCGGACGTCGCGACCGTTCACCGACGTCCGGCAGCTCCTGGAGGTGCACCTGGAGCGCAACATCCCAGAGCCCAGCGAGACCATGCTGGCGCTGGTCGACGGTGTGCCGTACCGGCGCAGCGCCGAGGAGCCGATCTACCGGCTCGACACGGACCCGGCCGTGGTTGCGGCCCTGCTCGCCGGCTCGGAGCCCCGATACGGCACCATCATGACGCCCGCCGGCGAGGTGCGGTACGCGACGGTGCCCGTGCGGGTGGCGAGCAGCCCCGCCCGCGGTGTCTTCGCCGTGGCCGTCTTCGCGGATCAGGAACGGGCCGAGGTCGACGAGGTCGTCCGCGTGCTCGCGATCGTGGGGTTCGTGGCGCTGGCGCTGGCCGGAGCCGGTGGCTGGCTCGTCGCCGGCCGCGTCCTCGCGCCGGTCCGTGAGCTGCGCCGCACAGCGCAGACCATCACGGACACGGACTTCTCCCGCCGCATCCCGGTCGCCGGCCGGGACGAGATCTCCGAACTGGCCCGCACCTTCAACGGGATGCTCGACCGGCTGGAGGAGGCGTTCAGCACCCAGCGGTCGTTCGTCGACGACGCCGGCCACGAGCTCCGCACCCCCATCACGATCATCCGTGGACACCTGGAGCTGCTCGGAGACGATCCCGCCGACCGCGCCGACACGGTCGCGCTGGTCACCGACGAGCTCGACCGGATGAGCAGAATGGTGGACGACCTGCTCACGCTGGCCAAGGCCGAGCGGCCCGACTTCCTGCGCCTCGAACCGGTCGAGCTGGCCGGGTTCACCGAGGACCTGATGTCCCGGGCCGGGGCGCTGGCGCCGCGCCGGTGGCGGGCGGAGACTTCCGGTGCCGGCATGGTCGTCATGGACCGTCACCGCGTCACCCAGGCGCTCGTGCAGCTCGCGCAGAACGCCACGCAGCACACCGATGACGGCGACGAGGTGCGGATCGGCTCCCGGCTGCGGGACGACGCCGTGACCTTCTGGGTGACGGACACCGGGCCGGGTGTCGCGCCGGAACACCGGGCACGGATCTTCGAACGGTTCGCCCGTGGCCCGGCCGGACGTCGTTCGTCGTCCGAAGGCGCGGGTCTCGGTCTCGCCATCGTGCGCGCGATCGCGGTGGCGCACGGCGGAAATGTGCGGGTGCGGAGCGGGCCGGGCCTCGGTGCGACCTTCGAGATCACGCTGCCGCGCTCCGGCCCCGGCCCTCTCCCCGCCCCGCCGAGCAGTTGAGGAGAGCAACCGTGAGCAGCAGCGTCCTGATCGTGGAAGACGAACGCAGAATCGCCTCGTTCATCGAGAAGGGGCTGCGGGCCAACGGTTTCGTTCCGCTCTGCGTCAGCGACGGCGCGACCGCGCTGGACATCGCGATGACAGCCGACATCGACCTGATCGTCCTGGACCTCGGACTGCCGGACATGGACGGCTTCACCGTGCTGCGCCGCCTGCGTCGCGCGGGTGTGCGGGTTCCCGTCGTCGTGCTGACCGCCCGTGACGGCGTGCGCGACACCGTCGCCGCCCTCGAAGGGGGTGCCGACGACTACATGAGCAAGCCCTTCCGCTTCGAGGAGCTCCTCGCCCGCGTGCGGCTCCGCCTGCGCACCGAGCGCGCGACGGAGGAGGTGACGGTGCTGTCCGCCGGCGACATCAGCCTTGACCTGCGCACCCGACGGGCACGGGTGGGGTCCCGGAGCATCGACCTCACCGCCCGCGAGTTCCTTCTCGCCGAGACCTTTCTGCGCCATCCCGGCCAGGTACTCGCCCGGGAGCAGCTGCTGTCCGCCGTCTGGGGGTACGACTACGACCCGGGAAGCAACATCGTCGACGTCTATGTCGGCTATCTCCGCCGCAAGCTGGGCGCGGGAACCATCACGACGGTACGAGGAATGGGATACCGCCTGGAACCCGACCCCCCCGGTGAATGACGTGGGTGAATTCCAGTTTATTCGCCGTCACCACCGTGTTGGATCGGCTTGCCGGCGACGTTATGCATGTCGCGTCGGCCGGTGTCGGTGTCGGTGTCGGCAGCTTCGCCCAGCTCGGCACGCAACAGGGCGGCGTTGGAAAGGATCGTCAGCGAGCACCAGAGTCGTCGGGGAGCGGCCAGCGGGCCGGTGATCTCGGCGAGGGTCGCGCGGAATTCCTCCGTATAGCGTGCCTGTCGCTGATCATCGACCGCGATGGCCGCCGCGACCCCGACCAGGCTGTGGGCCAAGGTGCCGGGCCGCAGTTCTCTGGTTACCTGTCGGGCGGACAGCGYGGTGCGGCGCACGCCCCCTCCGACTGACACCAGCCTCCACCCCGAACTCGGCCGGCGAACGCTGGCGACCGCGCCCACCACCGCGCTGACCGCGGCTGTCTCGGCCGCTGGCGTTCCGGGACACAGCAACCACACCGTCGACCCGATGTAGGCACCCGCAAGCGCGCCGAAGCAGGGACGGCCCCGCAGGGGATGGCGATGGGTGAACGCGCCGAGAACCAGCCCGAGCGCCGCGCCTGCCGTGGCCACCGCATGGGTCGGGTCAGCGGGGAGGGCGTCAGCCAGCGTGCTGGCGAGACAGAGGCCGGTGACGACGCCGACGACCGCCCGCCGGGCCAGCGCCCGGGACGGGGCGACCAGAACCGCGTGGGGGGCAGCGTCCAGAGTCGCGGTCATCGGGCGCCCTCCGGCGCCGAGCTGAATCCGCCCAGCCCGCGGCGCTGGCCGGCGCCGCGACCACGGCGCTCGGCGAGCAGCACCCGGGCACCGGCCATGCCCTCCGGCGTGAAGCCGTAGAGCCGCCGACGCGGCCCGGGGCGATCGGTTTCCTCCCAGTTCGAGGTGATCCACGCGAGGCGCTCGAGCCGGGCCAGGATGGGGAATACGCTGCCGGTCGCCAGCCCGGCCCGCTTGGCGATCGCCAGGCCGTACGGCTCGACCTCGCCGTTGAGAAGCACCTCGAGGACATCGAGCGTTGCGGGTGTCACCCGGGACAGTCCGGCCATGGCATCAAATCTATATATGTAGAGATAGCACGGTCAAGGTCTGGATCTTGTCCCGTCTCGAGCCGTCACCACGGGACAAGTGTCGCTGCGACACATCGAAGGAGCTGCCCGGCGCGGTCGGTTGCTGGGCGAGCCGACACAGCCGGGTTACGGCGGGCGTGTGGTACCCGTTCGGCGCTGCGGGCAGACATCTTAGTGACCAAAGGATCACCCAGTGTGCCTCTACATGGAGGTCTCGACATGAAACTTCTCGAGCGGCACCGGACGCCCCACCGCCCACCACCCGCCACCCCGGCCCGACCCGCCACCCCAGCCCGACCCGCCACCCCAGCCCCACCCGACGCATCCCGCCCCGTCGCGCGTCCCGCGGCCGTGTCCGCCGGCGACCTCGGGCTCCTGCTCCTACGCATGACCTTCGGCCTGCTGCTCGCCGGACATGGCGCGCAGAAGCTCTTCGGCCTGTTCGGCGGCGAGGGCCTCACCGCGACCGGCAGAGGGTTCGCCCAGCTGGGTTACCACCCCGGCACCTTCTTCGCCGGGCTGGCCGGAGCAGGCGAGCTCCTCGGCGGCCTGGGCCTGGCCGCGGGCCTGCTGACTCCGTTGGCGGCCGCGGCCGTGATCGGCGTGATGATCAATGCGATGATCGTGACCGTGCCGCAGGGCCTGTGGGCAACCGACGGCGGCATGGAGTACCCGCTGTGCATCGCGGTGGTCGCGACCGCGGTGGCGGCGGTCGGCGCCGGGCGGCTCGCGCTCGACCGCCTCTTCCGGCGGCGCGACGGTGGGTTGCCCGAGATGGCGTTCGCCGTTGGGCTCGGCAGCCTCGGCGCCGCCATCGTCCTGGCGGTCAGCTGACGTCCTCGGCCGGCGCGGCCCGTGCCGGCTGAGCGATGGTGCTCCGGTCAACGCCGTTGGCGGCCACCGCCGAGGTCCGCGGCACCGCGACCGACGCCGACGGGTACACCGGTGGGATGACTCCGGCCCCAGTCCTGCTCACCGTCGGCCATGGCACCCTGTCTGAGGGCAGCCTGGTCGAGCTGCTGCGCGGCGCCGGGCTCGGGCTGCTGGTGGATGTCAGGTCGGCGCCGGGAAGCCGGCACAACCCGCAGGTGGCTCGGCGCAACATCGAACGGTGGCTGCCGGCCGCCGAGGTGGCCTACCGCTGGGAGCCGCGCCTCGGCGGCCGGCGCCCCGCCCCGGCGGACTCCCCGGACGTCTCGCTGGTGAACCGGTCGTTCGCCGGCTACGCCGCCTGGATGCGCACGCCGGCGTTCACCAAGGCGGTCGACGAGCTGCTCGCCGAGGCCGGAACGGTACGGACGGCGGTCATGTGCGCCGAGACGCTGTGGTGGCGCTRCCACCGGCGGATGATCGCCGACTTCGTCACGATGGTCCGCGGCGGCCAGGTGCTCCACCTGCGCCACGATGGCCGCACCGACCCGCACCGCACGACCTCCGGCGCGCGGCGCCGCGACGACGGCCTGCTCGTCTACGACGCCGGCACCCTGCAGCAGGAGATCATCGATCTGCCGGACCTCGGCACAGCACCTACCAGCAGTGAAACGCGACAAGAAGAAATAAGGAATACCTAGGGCAATCACGACAGTTCGTCAAATTGGTACTTCCACCAGATCACGCCGGGCACCATGCTCCTGGGGATCACCTTCCCCTTAGGAGCAGAGCACCTTGGCAAATCTCAGCGCACGCCGCTGGACCACGGCGGCGAGTCTGTCGTTCGTGGCCGCGGCCAGCCTGACGGCCCTCCCGGCTCCCGCGAACGCGCTCTCAGCCGACGTCGTCATCTCCGCCGTGTACGGCGGAGGCGGCAACTCGGGGGCGGCCTTCAAGAACGACTTCATCGAGTTGGCGAACCTCACGGCCAGCCCGGTCAGCGTCGAGGGCTGGACCGTTCAGTACGCCTCAGCGGCGGGCGTCGTCTTCCAGACGACGGCCCTGTCCGGGTCGATCCCGGCCAACGGCCGTTACCTGATCCAGGAGGCCGCCGGCGCGGCCGGCACGCTCGACCTGCCGACACCCGACGCCACGGGCACCGTCCCGATGTCGGCCACCTCCGGCGTCGTCGCCCTGGTCACCGCCACCTACTCGCTGGTCGGCTGCGGCACCCTCTGCGCCACCGCGCCCAACGTCAAGGACCTCGTCGGCTACGGCGCCACCGCCAACGTCGAGACCCTCGCCGCTCCCGGGCTGACCAACACCACGGCCCTCGCCCGCAGCGGCGACCTGGTCGACACCGACAACAACTCGGTCGACTTCACCTCGGGCGTGCCGAGAGCCACCAACGCGGCCGGTGTCACCGTGAACGCCGGCGACGGCCCGGGCAACCCGACCGACCCGACTCCTGGCAGCACCCGGATCCACGACATCCAGGGCTCGGGCCGGATCTCCCCGATCGTCGGCCAGAGCGTCACCAACGTGTCCGGCATCGTCACCGCCGTCCGTAGCACGGGCAGCTCCCGCGGCTACTGGATGCAGGACCCGTCGGCCGACGCCGACCCGCTGACCAGCGAAGGCCTCTTCGTCTTCACCGGCTCCACCACCCCCGCGGTCGCCATCGGCGACTCGGTGCTGGCGACCGGCCGGGTCACCGAGTACCGCCCCACCGCCGGCGCACAGACGCTCACCGAGCTCGGCGGCCCGATCAACACCATCAGGCTGACCGGCGGCAACGCCCTTCCCACGCCGGCCCCCGTCAGCCTCGCCGACACCTTCACCAAGACGGGCAGCCTCGAGGCCCAGCCGCTCGAGCCGGGCTCGTACGCGCTCGACTGGCTGGAGGTCCACGAGGGCATGCGGGTCACCGTCGCCCAGGACACCCGTCTCGTCAGCCCGGTCGACACCGAGTTCGGCGAGCTCTGGGTCACCCTGAAGCCGGCCCAGAACCCGACCCCGCGCGGTGGTTCGGCGTATGTCTCCTACGACGACCCCAACAGCGGCCGTCTGATGCTCCAGGCCCTGAACGGCGCCCCCGCCGCCAACGTCGGCTCCACGCTCGCGGGGGGTTCGGTCGGCGTCGTCGACTACCAGTCGTTCGGCGGGTACGTCATCCAGACCACCGCCCTCGGAGCCATCACCGAGGGCAGCCTCAAGCCGCAGAAGGTCACCCCGCCGAAGAAGGCCGGCGACCTGTCCATCGTCACCTACAACGTCGAGAACCTCACCGTCACCGACTCCGACGCCAAGTACGCGCGGCTGGCCGAGGCTGTCGTCGTGAACCTCGGCAAGCCCGACATTCTCGCCCTGGAGGAGATCCAGGACAACAACGGCACCGCCGACGGCGGCGTCGTCGCCGCCGACCAGACCATCGCCAAGTTCATCGCGGCGATCGTGGCGGCCGGCGGCCCGACCTACCAGTCGCGTTCGATCGACCCCAACAACGGCACCGACGGTGGCGCCCCCGGCGGCAACATCCGCCAGGTGTTCCTGTTCAACCCGGCCCGGACGACCTTCGTCGACCGCCCCGGCGGCGACGCGGACACGGCTGTGACCGTGCAGAAGGTGCGCCCGACCAGCAACCAGATCATGCTGTCGGCCTCCCCCGGCCGCATCAACCCGACCAGCTCCGCCTGGAACGCCAGCCGCAAGCCCCTGGTCGGCGAGTTCCGGTACGACGGCGACAAGCAGCTCTTCGTCATCGCCAACCACTTCAACAGCAAGGGCGGCGACTACCCGCTCACCGCCGCGGTGCAGCCGCCGGCCCGCACCTCCGAGGGCCAGCGCGTCAGCCAGGCGACCGAGGTCCGCAACTTCGTGGCCGACCTCGCGGCCAAGAGCGGCAACACCGCTCGCGTGGTCGTGCTGGGTGACATCAACGACTACCAGTTCAGCCCGACCCTGGCGACGCTGACCGACAACGGTGCGCTACTGAGGACGCTCATCAACGACCTGCCCGCGAACGAGCGGTACAGCTACGTGTTCGACGGCAACTCGCAGACGCTGGACCACATCCTCATCAGCCCGACCATCAAGGGCTACTCGTACGGTGTGGTGCACATCAACGCCGAGTTCTCCGACCAGGCCAGCGACCACGACCCGCAGATTCTCCGGATTCTGACCGGCTGTGGTTCCGAGCCGCTGCCCGTGCGCTGCCGTCCTGGCAGCCCCGTGGTGGATGTCGAGTAACCCCCTCTCGCAGCAGGAAAGCGCCCGTCCCCCATCCCGGGGGACGGGCGCTTTCCGTTTCGGACACCTGGACCGGTCGACAGCAAGATCCCACACCCCGATCACGCACATAATTTGCAGTTGCATATGGGTTGCAACTACTGTCAGGTCGCTGGCCGATCGAGGGGAGCAGACCATGGGCAGCGTCCCTGACGGCCCGGCGGCGTGCCTGCCGGCAGCAATCGAGATCATGACCGCCTACACCGACTCCGCCACCGACCCCGCGTTCTTCTGGACCACCGTCCAGCGCGTGATGGCAGACGGAGCCGACCGCGCCAACCCCACAGCGGCGATGGCGGAACTCGTCCTCGGCCTCGCGACCCTGTGCGGGATCACCCTCGACCACCTCGCGGACCGATCCGGCCCCGACACCGGGCCACGCGACCTCCTCGCCGCGATCCGGAACGCCTACGTCACCGACCCCGTCTGACCCGTCCACCCGCCGGACGTCCCACCCACTCACAGCGAAGGACACCCACGTGGCCGTCTACACGTTGCCGGACCTGCAGTACGACTACGCCGCTCTCGAGCCGGCGATCTCCGGACAGATCATCGAACTGCACCACGACAAGCACCACGCGACCTACGTCGCCGGCGCCAACACCACCCTCGACAAGCTCGCCGAAGCCCGCGACAAGGGCGACTTCGGCGCGATCGTCGGCCTGGAGAAGACCCTCGCCTTCAACGTCTCCGGGCACATCCTGCACTCCATCTACTGGCAGAACCTCTCCCCCGACGGCGGCGACAAGCCCGACGGCGCCCTCGCCGACGCCATCGCCGAATCCTTCGGCTCCTTCGACAACTTCAAGGCCCAGCTCACCGCCGCCACCACCACCGTGCAGGGCTCCGGCTGGGGCATCCTCGCCTACGACCAGCTCTCCGGACGCCTCCTCGTCGAGCAGGTCTACGACCACCAGAGCAACGTCGGCATCGGCAACACCGCGCTGCTCGCCTTCGACGCCTGGGAACACGCCTGGTACCTGCAGTACAAGAACGTCAAGGCCGACTACGTCACCGCCCTGTGGGACATCGTCAACTGGGCCGACGTCGCCGCCCGCTACGCCACCGCCAGGCAGATCACCTCGGCCTGACAGGCCGAGGCTGCCCGCTGGCCAGCGGTTTGCCCGCTGGCCAGCGGACTTCGACCACCCTGGGAGGTCGCATGACGCTGTTGCCCATCCGTACTCTCGGCGACCCGGTCCTGCGCACCCCCGCCGAACCGGTCACCGCCTTCGACGCGGCGCTACGACGCCTCGTAGCCAGCATGATCGAGACCATGTACGCGGCCCCGGGGGTCGGCCTCGCAGCACCCCAGATCGGCGTCGGCCTGCGGCTGTTCGTCTTCGACACCGACTACGACACCGAGGAGCCCACGACCCGCCGGCCGCTCGTCGTCGTGAACCCGCAGCTGGAAATCGGCGAAGGAGACCAGCACGGTTCGGAGGGCTGCCTCTCCATACCCTGGCTGGGCTACCCGACGACCCGGTCCGCGAGCGCCACCGTCCGCGGGTTCGACGAGACCGGCAGCCCCGTCGAGTACAGCGGCTCCGGCCTGCTCGCCCGCTGCCTCCAGCACGAGACCGACCACCTCGACGGCACCCTCTACATCGACCGGCTCACCGGCGAGTACCGCCAGGCCGCCCGGGAGGCACTGCGTGACGGTGTCCCCGCGGCCACCCCGGCCCCTTCGGTGTTCCGTCGGGCACGCAGACACGCCGGCTGACGGGCAGGCCGGGACCAGCGGGGACCGGCCGCTCAGAAGTCCTCGTCGAAACCTGCGAAGTCCAGCTCGGCAAGCCGGTGGTCGTCGACCAGGTCGGGCTCCTCCGCCCGGACCGGCGTGAGCGACAGCAGAGCGATTGACATCTGATATATCAGAGTGTCAGAGTGGTTCTCGGACGTCATCGCACCATCCAGCGCGAGAACACATCCGGTCACCTCCCACGTCGCCGCGCGACGACGCAGAAACGCGTTCGGGCGACGCCAGGGATGGCAGAAAGGTGGGCCCATGCGCCGACGGAGAGTCACGACAGCCCTGACGCCCCGCCGGCTCGGTTCATGACCGTCGTGCAGGGAGACGACTCCCGGCTCTTCCGCGACGCCATGGCCTCCTTCCCGAGCGGGGTCACGATCGTCACGACCGCCGATGACACCGGGCGCTGGTGGGGTTTCACGGCGAGCTCGTTCTGCTCGGTCTCCATGGATCCGCCGCTGGTGCTCGTGTGCCTCGCCGCGACGGCGCAGTGTCACTCCGCCTTCGAGCAGGCCGAACGGTTCATCGTGCACGTGGTTYCCCCGGGGCACGCCGATCTGGCCGTCCGTTTCGCCACCCGCGGCGCGGACAAGTTCACCGACGCCGGCTTCCGCTCCGACGAGCGGGGCCTGCCGGTTCTGGACGAGGCCTGCGTGACGCTCGACTGCGCGGCCCACGCGGTGCACCCGGCGGGCGACCATTCGATCCTGGTCGGCCGCGTCGTGCGGACTCGCCTCGGCGACGACCAGCCCGCGGTGTACTTCCGGCGCCGCTTCCATCTGATCGGCGACGCGACCTGATCCATCCGGCGTGGAGCGTGATCCGCCCACAGCCGGAAGACGTCGCTCCAGACACAACGGCGCATCTCGCACCTGTGCGACGCCGTCATCTTCTGATATACGCTGAGTGGCGTGTCGGCATCTGGACGTACTCCCCACGGCGCGTCAGCCGAGGGCAGCCGGGCGGAGAGCGGTCGGGCACTGCCGTCCAGCACGGCGCCTGACACTGACACCGTTGCCCTCGGCACCACCGGTTCGGGCGTCCACCGGCTCCGGCTTGGCACGACCGCGCGCGACCGGGTCGCCGACGTGCTGCGCGATGAGATCATGACAGRCTGGCTGGGCCCGGGGGCACGCATCGACCTCGACGGCACGGCCGACCGCCTGGGCACCAGCCGCACGCCGATCCGCGAGGCCTGCCTGGCACTGCAGCACGAAGGGCTGGTCCGCATCGCGCCCCGCAGCGGGGTCACCGTGGTCGGCCTGCGCCGGCGCGACGTGGAGGACAACTTCGCCCTCATCGCGATGCTCTCGGGCGTGGCCGCGGCCTGGGCGGCGCAGCGGATCTCCCCGGCCCAGCTCGACGACGTCCGCCGGCTGGCGGGCGACGTCCGGCACGCGGTCGACGACGGCGTGGACCCGAAGGCGGCGAACTTCTCGTTCCACCGGGCGATCAACCGGGCCAGTGACTCCGTCCGGCTGATCGCCCTGATCCGCCAGACCGGGCGGATCGTGCCGTGGTCCTTCTTCGATCTGGTCCCCGAGCAGGCGGGCTGCGCGCTGCGCGAGCACGACGACATCGTCGACGCACTCGCCGCCCGCAACGTCGCCCGCGCCCGCCGGGTGTCGGAGGAGCACGTGGTCAACGCCGGCCAGCTGCTCGTCGCCCGGATGTTCGGTGCCCAGGAGGGCGACGCCGATTCCGCGCCGGGCACCGGCACTGCCGGCTGAGCAACCGGCCGGCCAGTACGACCGCAGCTGTCCACCCCACCGCCAGCCCGGTCCGGTGCTCGACCTCGGACGTCGACTCAGCCATGGTTCGCGCCGGACACCGGCTTCGTGAAGCTGCTGGCGGGACGGTCCAGGCCCAGGTTCTCGCGCAGTGTCGAACCGGTGTAGTGGGTGCGGAACAGGCCGCGGCGGCGCAGCTCGGGCACCACCAGGCGGACGAAGTCCTCGAACGCGCCGGGGAAGTGGGTGGCCGCGATGACGAACCCGTCGCACGAGCGGCTCTCGAACCACTCCTGCATCTGGTCGGCGACCTGCGGCCCGGTGCCGACGAACCGCGGCCCCTGCAGCAGGGTCGCGCGGTGGCTGGCCAGTGTCCGCAGGGTCATCGGCCCGTCGCCGAGGTGCCTCTTCACGCCCTGGACGAGGCCGCGGATGCCGGAGACGGAGTTGATCAGCTCGTCGGTCACCTCGTCGTCCAGCGCGTAGCCGGAGAAGTCGTGGTTGGTGAGCTCGGAGAGCAGCGTCAGCGAGGCCATCGGGTGCACGAGCTGGTTGAGGAAGATGTCCTCCTTCTCCCGTGCGATCGTCTCGGTCTCGCCGACGATCACGTACGCCATCGGCAGCAGGCGGACGGCGTCGGCCGACCGGCCCTCGGCCGTGATGAGCTCCTTCTGGCCCCGGTAGTGCTCGGCGGCGATGGCCTGACTGGGATCCGCTGTGAAGATCAGGTCGGCCCAGCGCGCGGCGAAGCGCTGGCCGCGGCCCGACTGCCCGGCCTGGATGATCGGCGGCCGGCCCTGCGGCGGGCGGGGGACTGTGAGCGGGCCCTGCACCGAGAAGTACCTGCCCTGGTGGTCGAGCTCGTGGACCTTCTCCGGGTCGGCGAAGATGCCCGCCTCGCGGTTCATCACCAGCCAGTCGTCCTCCCAGGAGTCCCACAGCCTGGTGACGACCTCGATGAACTCCTCGGCGCGGTCGTAGCGTTCGTCGTGGCCGAGATGCTGGTCAACGCCGAAGTTGCGGGCCTCGGCGTCGTTGACCGAGGTGACGACGTTCCAGGCGGCGCGGCCGCCGCTGAGGTGGTCCAGGGTCGCGAAGGTCCGCGCGACGTGGAACGGCGGGTAGTAGGTCGTGGAGTAGGTCGCGCCCAGGCCCAGGTGGGTGGTCGCCGCCGCGGCGGCGCCGAGCACGGCGGTCAGGTCCAGCTTGATCGGACGGGCGCCGTGGCGCACTGCCTCGGCCGGCGAGGAGCCGTAGATCGACGGCATCGCGAGCCTGTCGTCGAAGAACATCAGGTCGAACGTGCCCTCCTCGAGCACCCGCGCGATCCGCTGGTAGTAGCGCAGATCGAGGAAGTCGGGCATCGAGCTCGGGTAACGCCACGACCCCGAGTACACCGACACGTTCGACGCCTGCATGAAGGCGACGAGGGTGAGCTGGTCGTCCCGTCCTGTCGGCACAAGCCCTCCACATTGATATATCAGATGTGGAGATGATTAGATGCTGCCCGGACAGAGCGGTCAACCCCACGCCTGGACGCCGAGACAGGAAGCCCCAGGCGACCGCAGGATGAGGCGGCCCCAACCAGGCCCAGTCCCTCCAGCCGCACGGCGGCTACGGATACCTCAGCGAGTACGGACTGGAGAAGATCGTGCGCGACCTGCAGGTGCACCAGATCCTTGAGGGGACGAACGAGATCATGCGCATCATCGTCTCCCGCTCGATGCTGGACGCGGTCCGATGACGGCGGCTCCCGAACCTCCTCAGGAGCCCGAGATCCTGCGATCCGTCGAGGGACGGGTCGGCCGGCTCACGCTCAACCGCCCGAAGGCCATCAACGCGCTCACCCACGACATGGTCCGCGCGATGGACGCGGCGCTGCGCGACTGGGAGCACGACGACCGGGTCGACGCCGTTCTCGTCGACGGCGCGGGCCACCGCGGGCTGTGCGCGGGCGGCGACATCCGCGCGATCCACCACGACGCCCGCGCCGGCGGCACCGGGTCGCTGGACTTCTGGGCCGACGAGTACCGCCTCAACGCACGGATCAGCACCTACCCGAAGCCCTACATCGTCCTCATGGACGGGCTGGTCATGGGTGGCGGCGTCGGGATCTCGGCGCATGGCAACGTCCGGATCGTGACGGAGGGCACCCGGCTGGGGATGCCGGAGGTCGGCATCGGCTTCATGCCGGACGTCGGCGGCACCTGGCTGCTCTCCCGCCTGCCCGGCGAGTCGGGCACCCATATCGCGCTGACGACCGCCCAGATGTCCGGGGCGGACGTCCTGCACGCGGGCCTGGCGGACCACCTCGTGCCCGGTGACCGGCTCCCCGACCTGATCGCGACCCTCGTCGGGGCGGCGGATGCCAGCAACCCGGCAAAGATCGTCGAGGAGTTCGCGTTCATCCCCCCGGCCGGCGGGCTGACGGGCGGGCTGGCCGAGGCGGCTGACTGGATCGACGCCTGCTACAGCGCGCCGACCGTCGAAACGATCATCGCCCGACTGCGCGGACACGGCGACCCGGCCGCTGCGGCAGCGGCCGACGAGATCGAGACGAAGTCACCCACGGCGCTCAAGGTCACGCTGCGCGCCCTGCGCGCCGCCGCGGACCTCCCCGATCTGTGGGCCGCGCTTGTCGCGGAGTTCCGCATCTCCAGCGCCGCGCTGCGCTCGCACGACCTGCGCGAGGGCATCCGAGCCCAGATCATCGACAAGGACCGGTCACCCCGGTGGGATCCCCCCGCCCTGGCCGATGTCGACGACGACCTCGTCGCCGCGTTCTTCGTCGTGCCGCCGGCCGGTGACCTGACGCCGGCGGAGGAACGGGACGCACCCGCGCCGGCTCCCGCGCGGGCACCCGCGGAAAGCAGGGCTCGGCGGTTCCGCGGGCTCGGCGGTTCCGCAGCGCCGGCCTGACGCATGACGCCTGCGAGCGGGCCCAGCCTCCATGAGGCTGGGCCCGCTTCGCTGTATTCCGACGGCGTCACCATGGGAGCCAGCGTCGGCTGCTTCCGGCCGGCACGAAGCTCGGGCGTGGCTTCCGCTCTCCTCCCGGAGCAACCGACTACTTGGAAGAAGGTGTCAGCGCATGATCGACCACCAGGTCCGTGTGCACCGCAGCGCGGAGCGACTCGCGCGGGAGGACCAGCTCGCGTGGAAGATCGCGACGGTGGCCGCCGACCCGGTGGACGTCGAGCCCGAGGTGACCGACATGGTGATCAACCGGATCATCGACAACGCGGGGGTCGCCGCCGCCTCGCTGGCGCGGCGGCCGGTGGTCGCCGCCCGGGACCAGGCGCTGCGGCACATCCCCGCCCCCGGCCGGGACGGAGCGACGGTCTTCGGCCTGGCGGCGGACACCCGCGTCTCCCCCGAGTGGGCGGCCTGGGCGAACGGCGTGGCCGTGCGCGAGCTGGACTTCCACGACACCTACCTGGCCGCGGACTACTCCCATCCCGGCGACAACATCCCGCCCGTGCTGGCGGTGGCCCAGCACCTCGGCCTGGGCGGCCATGCCCTCGTGCGCGGGATCGCCACCGGGTACGAGATCCAGGTCGCCCTCGTCCGGGGGATCTGCCTGCACGAGCACAGGATCGACCACATCGCGCACCTCGGCCCGTCCGCGGCGGCCGGCATCGGCACCCTGCTCGGGCTGCCGACCGAGACCATCTACCAGGCGGTCGGGCAGGCGCTGCACACCACGACGACCACCAGGCAGTCCCGCAAGGGCACCATCTCCAGCTGGAAGGCCTACGCCCCCGCCTTCGCCGGGAAGCTGGCCGTGGAGGCCGTCGACCGGGCGATGCGCGGCGAGGGTGCCCCCTCACCCGCCTACGAGGGCGAGGACGGGTTCATCGCCTGGCTGCTCAGCGGGCCCGAGGCCCGTTACGCGGTCTCGCTGCCCGCGGCGGGCGAGGCCAGGCGCGGCATCCTGGAGACCTACACGAAGGAACACTCGGCCGAGTACCAGAGCCAGGCACTGATCGACCTGGCCCGCCGCCTCGGCCCCCGCATCGGCGACTTCGGCCGGGTCAGCGCGATCGTCCTGCACACCAGCCACCACACCCACCACGTGATCGGCTCCGGCGCCGGTGACCCGCAGAAGTACGACCCGACGGCCAGCAGGGAGACCCTCGACCACTCGATCCCCTACGTCTTCGCCGTCGCCCTGCAGGACGGTGACTGGCACCACGAGCGCTCCTACGCGCCGGACCGGGCCGCCCGGCCCGACACCGTCAACCTCTGGCAGAAGATCACCACGGTCGAGGACGAGGAGTGGACCAGGCGCTACCACTCCACCGACCCGGCCGAGAAGGCGTTCGGCGCGCGCGTCGTCGTCGAACTGACGGACGGGACCACGTTGACGGACGAGATCGCCGTCGCCGACGCCCACCCGCTCGGCGCACGCCCCTTCGCGCGCGACGAGTACATCGCCAAGTTCCGCCGCCTCGCCGACGGCGTTCTCCCCGCCGAGGAGCAGGAACGCTTCCTCGACGCCGCCACCCGCCTGCCCGAGCTGCGACCCGACGAACTCGCCGGGCTCACCATCGCCCCGCAGCCGCCGCTGACCGCCAGCGGCACCCAGGGAATCTTCTAGAGGCGAGGGGACGTCCGACCGATGCTGCACGCGAGAACACCCGCCCACGCCCGCCGCGCCGCGTTCCGCGACGCGCTGCGCACAGGTCGGCTACTGCGCTTCCCCGGCGCGTTCAACCCGCTGTCCRCCGTCCTCATCACCGAGCTCGGCTTCGACGGCGTGTACATCTCCGGCGCGGTGCTCTCCGCCGACCTGGCGCTGCCCGACATCGGCCTCACCACGCTCACCGAGGTGGYGGGCCGGGCCGGGCAGATCGCCCGGGTCACCGACCTGCCCGCCCTCGTCGACGCCGACACCGGCTTCGGTGAGCCGATGAACGTCGCCCGCACCATCCAGACCCTGGAGGACGCCGGCCTCGCCGGCTGCCACCTCGAGGACCAGGTCAACCCGAAGCGGTGCGGGCACCTCGACGGCAAGTCCGTGGTCAGCACCGACGAGATGGTCCGACGGATCGGCGCGGCCGTCGCCGCCCGCCGCGACGACAACTTCGTCATCTGCGCACGCACCGACGCCCGCGCGGCCGAAGGGCTGGAAGGCGCCCTCGAACGGGCCCGCGCCTACGCCGACGCCGGAGCGGACATGATCTTCCCGGAGGCGATGGCCGACGCGTCCGAGTTCGAAGCCGTCCGCAGGGCCGTCGACGTGCCGATCCTGGCCAACATGACCGAGTTCGGGAAAAGCGAACTCCTCACGACGGACACGTTGGCCTCCGCCGGCGTGAGCCTGGTCATCTACCCGGTCACCCTGCTACGCCTGGCCATGGGCGCGGTCGAGGACGGCCTGCGCCGCATTCTCGCCGACGGCACCCAGGCCGGTCTGGTCGACCGGATGCAGACCCGCTCCCGGCTCTACGAACTCCTCGACTACCCCGCCTACAACGCGTTCGACGCCAACATCTTCAACTTCCGGATCTGAACGTCCGGTCTTCCCTTCTGGAAGGACATCCGCCATGCCCACCGTGCGGTTCGCGGCGCGCGGCCTGGTGATCTGACACTGCCGGTCGGTTCCTGGCCTCGCGGGTGGATGTTCTGTTCTCGTGCATGAGGAGAGTCACCCCGACTGGCACGGTGCAGGCCAGGTTCAGCGGGCGTGTGCCGCGGGACCGTGATGCAGCACCGGCTCGGGGTGCACCCGGGTCAGCAGATCGCCGACGACGGGATCGACGAGCCGGTAGCGGATCACTCGCCCGTCCCGCTCGGCGACGACGGCCTGCTGGTGGCGCAGCAGCCGCAGTGCCTGCGAGACCGCCGCGTCGTTCATGCCGACCGCGGCGGCCAGATCGGAGACCGAGATCGGGCCGGCGTAGTGGATGGCCAGCAGGATCGCCAGCCGGCCCGGCTCGCCGAGCATGGCGAAGACGCCGGCCCAGCGGGCGACGTCGGCCCGGTCGCCGATCGCGGCCACCGCGTCGCACGCCCGATCGCCGTCGATGAGCCGGTGCTGGGCCCGGGCGTCCAACCGGTGCATGGGGCGATTCTCGCACCCGCACCACCGCCCGGACACCCGCCCCACGGCTCTCTCACCTCGCCCACCACCGGCCTGACGAGGACGACTCATGGGCGCCCGGTTATCCGCTGCAGCAGTAATGCACAAATCGTCAACTACCCGGTGGTGTACTCGGGTCTCACACTCAAGTCCAGGGAGCCGAAGAGCATGTCGCTGCCGACCGTCGTCCTCGTCCACGGCGCTTTCGCCGACGCGTCAAGTTTCGCCCGAGTGGTTCCCGAGCTGCTCGCCGACGGTCTCAAGGTGGTGGTGCCTGCCGTGCCGAACCGCTCGCTCAGCGGCGACGCCGAGTACATCGGGTCGGTCCTCGCGGCCATCGAGGGTCCCGTTCTCCTGGTCGGCCATTCGTACGGCTGCTCGGTGATCACCGTGGCGGGTGTCGCGGAGAACGTCGAGGGCCTGGTCTATCTCGCCGGGTTTGTCCCCGAGGAGGGCGAATCCCTCGGTGAGCTCCAGGGCCGCTTTCCCGACTCCGACCTGGCCGGGGCTCTGGTCGCGACGCCCTTCCCGGGTGGCGTCGATCTCTCGGTCGACATCGAGAAGTTCCCGGCGGTCTTCGCCCACGACGTCGACCCGGCCGTCACCGCGGTGCTCGCCGTGTCGCAGCGGCCGTTGTCCGCGGTCGCGTTCGGGGAGAACGCGTCCGCCGCCGCCTGGCGGACCAGGCCGGCCTGGGGCATCGTCGCCACCTCGGATCACGCCATCAATCCGGAGGTCCAGTACTTCGGTTACCGGCGAGCGGGGGTCGACACGATCGAGGTGGACTCGTCGCACCTGGTGATGTTCTCCCAGCCGGCCGCGGTAGCCGATCTGATCAGGACGGCCGCCAAAGCGATGTCCGCGGCCCGCGCGTCCTGAGCGGAACGAGATCCGCGAGTCCTGAGCGAAACGAGACGGTGTGTTGGGTCCGGAGAACGGGACACCGCGGGATGACTTCCCGGTTCGTGTGCGCGACCTGCTGCGGGAACGTGCGGTGTGGATGCTGCCGCTGGTCCTGGCTTCGGTCGTCGTCATGACGATGACCGCGCTGTACCTCGCGTCGGCGGTGGACCCGCTGGCTCATGCGCGCGGCCTGCCCGTCAAGGTGGTGAACAGCGACCGTGGGGCCACGGTCGGAACCGAACATCTCGACTTCGGCCGGCGGATCGAGGCTGGCCTGCGGGCGAGTCCCACCGTGTCCCGCCGGCTGCAGCTGGAACCCGTGACCCTGGCCGCGGCCGAACGAGCCATGAGCCGCGGGCAGGCGTACGCGACCATCGTGATCCCGCCCGGCTTCACCGCCTCGCGCCTGGCCCAGGCCGGTCATCCGACAGCCGGGGTGACGGACGGCGGGACGGACGGGGCGGCGGACGGCGGGGCAGTCCAGCTGCTGACCAACCCGCGGGCCGGCACGTTGGGGGTGAGCCTGGCCGCCGGCATCGTGGCGCCCGCTGTCGCCGCCACCTCGCAGGTGATCAGCGGCCAGCTCGCGGCGGTGGCCGGCACCGGCGCCCACGAGTCCGCGACGACCGCGTTCCTGGCGAACCCGGTGACGGTCACGACCAGCCAGTTCCACCCTCCGCCCGCGAACAGCGCGCTGGGTCTGAGCGCCTTCTACCTGGCCCTGCTGACCCTGATGTGCGGATTTCTGGCTGGGACCATCCTGCACTCCACGGTCGACGCGGCGCTCGGCTACGGCACCTCCGAAGTAGGTCCCCGGTGGACCCAGCTCCAGCCGAAGGCGATCAGCCGGTGGCGGACCCTGCTGATCAAATGGGCGATGGCCGCGGTCCTGACCGGGGTGGTGACCGGTCTGATGATCGCGGTGGCGGCCGGCGCGGTGGGCATGGATGCTCCGCATCCACTGCTGTTGTGGCTGTACGCGTGGCTGTGCGCGGCCAGTGTCGCCGCCGGGACGATCGTGCTCTTCGCCGTGCTCGGCACACCCGGGCAGCTGGTCGCCATCCTGTTGTTCGTGTACGCCGGCCTGGCCTCGGCCGGCGGGACGGTGCCGATCGAGGCACTGCCCGGTTTCTTCCGGCTGCTCAGCGAGGCCGAGCCGCTCCGGCAGATCCTCGCCGGTGACCGGGCCATCCTGTACTTCGAAGCCCAGGCCGGCGCGGGCCTGACCCGTGGCGTCGTGGGGGCCGCGATCGGCCTGCTCTGCTGGGTCGTCGTGGGCGCCCTGATCGTCCGCTGGTACGACCGCCGGGCGATGCACCGGCTGACTCCGGAGCTCCTCGCGTACGTCGATCGCTCCGTTCAGGACTTCCGGGCCCGAGGAAGGGCCGGCTGAGAGCGCGTGGCCAGGCCCCGGCCGGGGCGCGGCCCCGGCCGATGTCGGGCCGGCCCGACGTAGCTCAGCCCGACGTAGATCAGATGGTGCCGTCGGCCCGCAGCCGAGCCAGCTCCTCGTCTCCAACCCCGGCCGCGCGTAGCACGTCGTCGGTGTCGCCCCCCAGCACCGGCGGTGCGGCCGGCGGCGGTGTCGGCAGCCGTTGCCCTTCGTCGTCGCCGAAGCGGAACGGTGCCGCAGGAACCAGCGTTCCCGCGACGTCCACGAGCGTGCCGCGGGCCGCGGCGTGCTGGTCGTCCACCAGATCCGGTCCCTCGTTCACCACCCCGATCGTCGCCTCGGGATCCGAGGCGACCCAGGCCGCCGCAGGCCTCGTCACGAACACCTTCTCGAACCGCTCCGCCATGGCCACCTGCTCGTCCTCACCGGCCCGCAACCGTTCGACCAGGTCTTCGGCACCGAGCACCCGGCACAGTGCCCGCCAGGTCCGAGGCTCCGCGGCGGCGACCGTCACCCACCGGCCGTCGGCGCACCGGTAGAGCCGGCGGCCCGCCGCCCAGCCCATGTCGGACTCGGTGCCCGAGAACCGGCCCGGGGTACCGGACAACATCCAGGTCGCGACGTCGTCGAGCGAGACGTCGACGAAGGAGCCGACGCCGGTGTGCGCCGCCCGGGCGAGCGAGGCGGAGACGACCATCGCCGCGACCGCTCCCGCCAACGGTGCGGCGATCGGCGTCTGCGGCATCCACGGAAGCTGCTCCGCGATCGCGGTCAGGGCTCCGGAGTGACCGAGGAAGGTGATCTCGTGCCCGGCGCGGCCGGCGTACGGACCGTCGAGGCCGAACGACGACAGACTGGCCCAGACCAGCCGCGGGTTCACCTCGGCCGCCTGCGCGTACGCGAAGCCCGCCGCCTCCCGGGCACCTGGCCGCGCGCTGTCGACGACGGCGTCGGCCGAGGCGACGAGCCTGCGCAACACCTCGAGCCCAGCCTTGCTTCGGGTATCGAGCGTGACGGATCGCTTGCCGTGGTTCAGCCCGACGTGGGTCGGTGAGGTCCCGGTCGGGCCCCGCAACGGGTCACCGACACCCGGCTCCTCGAGCTTGACCACCTCGGCACCGAGGTCGGCGAGCAACCGTGTGCAGTAGCCGCCGGGAAAGGAACGAGAGAGGTCGAGGACGCGGATCCCGCGCAGGGGGAACGGCACCGGTCGAACCTATCGAGCTGTCGAGCTGTCGAGCTGTCGAGCTGTCGAGCTGTCGAGCCTGGCTCAGGGCCCCGCGGACGCGCGGTCCAGATCGAGGTTCAGTGCGAGGACGTTGACGCTCGGTTCGCCGATGAAGCCCAGGGCCCGTCCGGTGGTGTTCTCGTCGACGAGGGCAGCGACCCGGTCGACGGGCAGCCCGCGTTCACGGGCGACCCGGGGGATCTGCAGCTCGGCGTAGGCCGGGCTGATGCCGGGGTCGAGGCCGCTGCCGCTGGCGGTCACGGCGTCGGCGGGCACGGCCGGGCCGTCAGGGGCACCGCCGCGGACGACGACCCGCTCGCCGGCGGCGATGTCGTCCCCGGGCTCCCGGCAGGCGACCGCGACGCCCTGGTAGGTGGCGAGGAACGGGGTGGTGGGGCAGGCGTCGTTGACGCTCACCACCCGGGTGATCGGGCCGTCGAAGCCGGGGCCGGCGTGGTGGACGGCGAGGACGGCCCCGACGCCCGAGGCGGTGCAGTACCTGCGGGCACCGTCGACTCCTTCCCGTTCGCCGATCGCCAGGCTGCGTGCGCAGACCTGGGTGARCAGGCTCTGCCCGCTCTCGTCGTCGGGGGTGGCGGGGTCGTCGAAGGTGTCGACGACGTCCTCGGGGCCGAGGTTGGACGCCGAGGTGGAGGTCGGGTCGTAGCCGTCGCCCGCGGCGGACGGCCGGCTCTGGAAGTACGCGGGCAGCGGGTTGCCGTCGCTGTCGGTGAACGCCTGGCCGATCAGGGACGAGCCGACGTGCTGGCCCCGCGTGTCGGTGACGAGGGAGCCGTCGGCCCGGTCCTTCAGGCCGGGTATCTGGGCGATGGCGAGGATCACGAGCGGGTACGCGACCCCGAGGATCACAGTGAGGACGAGCAGGGTGCGCAGCGCCGCGAGGTGCTGGCGCAGCCAGGACGGAAACCGTGTCGGCATGGTTCAGCCCACTCCCGGAACGAACTGGACGAGAAGATCGATGGCCTTGATACCGATGAAGGGGACGACGATCCCGCCGAGGCCGTAGAGGTAGAGGTTGCGGCTGAGCAGCTTCGAGGCGCTGGCCGGCGTGTACCGCACGCCCCGCAGCGCGAGCGGGATCAGGGCGACGATGACGAGGGCGTTGAAGATGACCGCGGAGAGGATCGCCGACTCGGGGCTGGCGAGGCGCATGACGTTGAGCGTGTCCAGGCCGGAGTAGACGCCGGCGAACATCGCCGGGATGATCGCGAAGTACTTGGCGACGTCGTTGGCGATGGAGAAGGTCGTCAGCGCTCCGCGGGTGATGAGCAGCTGCTTGCCGATCTCGACGATCTCGATGAGCTTCGTCGGGTTGCTGTCGAGGTCGACCATGTTGCCGGCCTCCTTCGCGGCCGACGTGCCGGTGTTCATCGCCACTCCGACGTCTGCCTGCGCGAGCGCGGGTGCGTCGTTGGTGCCGTCGCCGGTCATCGCGACCAGCTTGCCGTCGGCCTGCTCCCTGCGGATCAGTGCGAGCTTGTCCTCCGGGGTGGCCTCGGCGAGGAAGTCGTCGACCCCCGCCTCGTCGGCGATCGCCTTCGCGGTGAGCGGGTTGTCCCCGGTGATCATGACGGTGCGGATGCCCATCCGGCGCATGGCGTCGAACCGTTCCCGCATGCCGGATTTCACGACGTCCTTGAGCTGGATGACGCCCAGGACCCGCGCGGTCGGCCCGGACGGCCCTTCGGTCATGTCACCGACGACGAGCGGGGTGCCCCCCGAGGCGGAGATGCCGTCGACGATCTCCCCCACCTGGGCCGGGACGTGGCCGCCGTTCTCCCGTACCCACCGGGTGACCGCACTCGCCGCGCCCTTGCGGACCCGCCGCACCCCCGCCCCCGCGCCGGGCTCCGCAGCVCCGGACGCAACGGCACCCGGCTCCGCGGCACCGGGCTCCGGGCCGTCCGCCGGCTGGGCGGCGAGGTCGACGCCGGACATCCTGGTCTGGGCGGTGAAGTGCACGAACGTGGCGTGCCRCAGCTCGCCGGGAGTGCGCTCACGCAGGCCGTGACGCTCCTTCGCGAACACCACGACGGAACGCCCCTCGGGGGTCTCGTCGGCGAGCGAGGAGAGCTGCGCGGCATCCGCCAGCTCGGCCTCGCTCACGTCGCCGACCGCGAGAAAGGCGCTGGCCTGCCGGTTACCCAGGGTGATGGTTCCGGTCTTGTCGAGCAGCAGGGTGTTGACGTCACCGGCGGCCTCGACGGCCCGGCCGCTCATCGCGAGCACGTTGCGCTGGACGAGCCGGTCCATCCCGGCGATGCCGATCGCGGAGAGCAGTGCGCCGATGGTGGTCGGGATCAGGCAGACCAGCAGCGACGCCAGCACGATCCCGGTGATTCCGTCGCCGGTCAGGGTGGAGCTGTCCGGCAACGCCGGCTGCTGCGCCTTCGCGTAGATCGCCAGCGGCTGCAGGGTGGCAACGGCCAACAGAAAGATGACGGTGAGTGCGGCCAGCAGGATGTTGAGCGCGATCTCGTTCGGGGTCTTCCGCCGGTTCGCCCCCTCGACCAGGGCGATCATCCGGTCGATGAAGCTTTCCCCGGGCTGCTGGGTGATCCGCACGACGATCCGGTCGGAGAGCACCCTCGTCCCGCCGGTGACCGAGGACCGGTCGCCGCCGGACTCGCGGATCACCGGCGCCGACTCACCGGTGATCGCCGACTCGTCGACGCTGGCGATGCCCTCGACGATGTCCCCGTCACCGGGGATGAACTCCCCCGCGTCCACGACGACGAGGTCGTTGCGGGCGAGCAGCGGCGCGGGAACCTGCTCCACGGTCGCGGCCTCGACAGCCTGCCCGGCCTGCCAGCCGGTGAGCCGGCGGGCGACGGTGTCGGTCCGGGCCCGACGCAGGGCCGCCGCCTGGGCCTTGCCGCGTCCCTCGGCGACGGCCTCGGCGAGGTTGGCGAAGATCACGGTGAGCCACAGCCAGACCGTGATCAGCCAGCCGAACGTCGACGGGTCGGTGATCGCGAGGACAGTGGTGAACGCCGCGCCGACCTCGACGATCAGCATCACCGGGTTGTGCCACAGGGTGCGCGGGTCGAGCTTGCGCACGGCGCTCGGCAGGGACTTCCAGAGCTGCTTCGGGTCGAGCAGGCCGCCTCCGACCCGGCGCGGCTGGTCCGCGACAGCCTCCCGGCGGTTGCCTGGGGCGTCCGGGCGGGCGGCGATGGTGGTGGTGCTCATGGTCAGTGAATCCCTTCCGCGAGGGGCCCGAGAGCCAGCGCGGGAAAGAAGGTGAGCGCCACGATGATCAGCGTGACGCCGGCGAGCATCCCGACGAACTGAGGCCGGTGCGTCGGCAGCGTTCCGGCGGTGACGGGTACCGGTGCCTGCCGGGCCAGTGCGCCCGCCAGCCCGAGCACGAACAGCATTGGCAGGAATCGGCCGAACATCATCGCCAGGCCCAGCGCGGTGTTGTACCAGGTCGTGTTCACTGTGATTCCGGCGAAGGCCGATCCGTTGTTGTTGCCGGCCGAGGTGAACGCGTAGAGAACCTCGGAAAGGCCGTGCGCGCCGGAGTTGAGCATGCCCGCCCTCTGGCCGGGCATCGCCATCGCGACCCCGGTGCCGAGAAGCACGATGATCGGTGTGGTCAGGAAGTACAGCGACGCGAACTTCATCTCCCGCGCGCCGATCTTCTTCCCGACGTACTCCGGCGTACGCCCGATCATCAGCCCGGCGACGAAAACCGTGACCACGGCAAGGATCAGCATTCCGTACAGCCCCGAGCCGACACCTCCCGGCGCCACCTCACCCAGCATCATGTTGAACAGCAGGGAGGCACCACCGAGGCTTGTGTAGGAGTCATGAAAGGAGTTCACCGCGCCGGTGGAGGTCAGCGTGGTGGCGGTGGCGAACAGCGCCGAGTTCGCGACGCCGAAACGGGCGTCCGTGCCCTCCGTCGCGGCACCGACGGCCTCGGGGACGGTTCCGTGGTGCGCGGTCTGGAAGGCCATGTTCACCGCGAGGCTGCCCAGCGCGATCAGCGCCATCGCCGCGACGATCGCCAGGCCCTGGCGCCTGTCCCCGACCATTCGGCCGAAGGTGCGCGGCAGCGAGAAGGCGATCATCAGCAGGAGGTAGATCTCGAACAGGTTCGTCCACGCCGCCGGGTTCTCGAACGGATGCGCGGAGTTGACGTTGTAGAAGCCGCCACCGTTGGTGCCGAGCTCCTTGATGACCTCCTGGCTGGCCACCGGCCCACCCGTGATCGCCTGCTCGCCCCCGGCCAGCGTCGTCACGACCTGGTTGCCGTGCAGGTTCTGGACCACCCCTCCCGCGATCAGCACGACCGCGCCGAGGACGCAGATCGGCAGCAGGATCCGCACGATCGTCCTGGTCAGATCGACCCAGAAGTTACCGATCTCGTCACCGGTGCCCACGRCGCCGTCCATGCTGCCCGGCCCGGCCGCGACCGGCGCCCGCCGGCGCGCGAAGCCCCGCACAACGGCGATCGCCACCGAGATGCCGACAGCGGCCGAGGCGAAGTTCTGCACCGCCAGGCCGGTCATCTGGGTGAGGTGCGACATCGTCGACTCACCGGAGTACGCCTGCCAGTTCGTGTTCGTCGTGAAACTCACGGCGGTGTTCCAGGCCAGCGCCGGCGAGACCCCCGAGAAGCCCAGATCCCACGGCAGATGGCCCTGGACGCGCTGCATCAGGTACAGAAACAGCACGGACACCAACGAGAAGGCGAGCACGCTGCGGGCGTACACCGGCCACCGCTGGCCCACGCCCGGATTCACCCCGGTCAGCCGGTAGATCGCCCTTTCCACCGGAAGGTGCTTCTCGCTCGTGTACACCCGGTACATGTAGTCACCGAACGGACGGTACGTCGCCACCAGCGCGGCGACCAGCAGCAGGACAACCAGAGCACCCGCGGTCGTGGCGGACACTAGAAACGCTCCGGAAACAGCAGGGCAGCGATCACGAAGATTCCCAGCCCAATCGCCAGGATGAGGCCGGCTACGTTCTCCGCGGTCACAGCCGCTCGACCCCCCGCAAAACAAGCGCCAGCAGCGCGAAACACCCCAGTGTCAGCGCCACGTACACCACGTCGAGCACGAGTCCTCCCTCACCGGCAACGAAAGAAAGCAGCCCTGGACCGCCGTGAACGGACGATCGGGCGGCGTCGCCAGTAAAGCGCGGTGGATCCCGGTTCTGGTGATCTCTCACAGGTTTCTAACAGCGACGCGGCACTTTCTAACACACCACTAACGGCGATCATGAAAACCGCCGGAGGAGACGGCCGCGAAGCCTTCCGGCAGGGTGTCGCCGCCCGCACGATGGGCGGGTGACACGAGGAACCCTGCGGATCTACCTGGGCGCCGCACCGGGCGTCGGCAAGACCTACGCCGCGCTCGACGAGGCCCACCGCCGCGCCGGCCGGGGCACCGACGTCGTCATCGGCTTCGTCGAGACCCACGGCCGGCCACGCACCGCCGCCATGCTCGACGGCCTGGAGATCATCCCCCGGCAGATCCTCGAGCACCGGGGCGGATCGTTCACCGAGATGGACCTCGACGCCGTCCTCGCCCGACGCCCCGAGGTCGCCTTCGTCGACGAGCTGGCGCACACCAACGTCCCGGGCAGCCGTCACACCAAGCGGTGGCTCGACGTCCAGGAACTGCTCGCCGCCGGCATCGACGTCATCTCCACCGTCAACGTCCAGCACCTGGAGTCACTCAACGACGTCGTCGAGACCATCACCGGCGTCCCGCAGCGGGAGACCRTCCCCGACGACGTCGTCCGCCACGCCGACCAGGTCGAACTCGTCGACATGGCCCCGGAGGCCCTACGCCGCCGGATGGCGCACGGCAACGTCTACGGGCCCGAGAAGGTGGACGCCGCCCTGGCCAACTACTTCCGCGTCGGCAACCTCACCGCGCTGCGCGAACTCGCCCTGCTCTGGCTCGCCGGCAAGGTCGACGACCAGCTCGACCGCTACCGCGCCGACCACGGCATCGGCGGCACCTGGGAGACCCGCGAACGGGTCGTCGTGGCGCTCACCGGCGGGCCCGAAGGCGACACGCTGATCCGCCGCGCCAGCCGCATCGCCGCCCGCAGCAAGGGCGCCGACCTGCTCGCGGTCCACGTCGCCCGCTCCGACGGCCTCACCGGCGCCGACCCGTCCGCCCTCGCCCGGCAGCGAGCCCTGGTCGAGAGCCTCGGCGGCAGCTACCACCAGGTCATCGGCGACCACGTCCCCACCGCGCTCCTCGACTTCGCCCGGGCCGAGAACGCCACCCAGCTCGTGCTCGGCGCCAGCCGCCGCGGCCGCCTCGCCCGCATTCTCAGCCCCGGCATCGGCACGACCACGACCAGCAGGTCCGGCTCCATCGACGTCCACATGGTCACCCATTCCGAGGCGTGGGGACACCGGCGGGCCCCGGCGGGTGGCGAGGGGGAGCCGACGCACCGGACCGGCCGGAACGGCTGGCGGCTCCCCCGCGCCCGAACCCGAACCGCGGCGCTGGAGCCACGCCGGCGAATCCTCGCCACGGTGCTCACGCTCGCCCTCGTCCCGGCGCTCACCGCCGGCCTCACCGCCAGCCGGGGCACGTTCAACCTGACCACGGAGATGCTCGCCTATCTGCTGATCACGGTCATCGTGGCGCTCGTCGGCGGGTTCGGGCCCGCGCTGCTCTGCGCCGTCACCAGCTCGCTGCTGCTCAACTACTACTTCACCGCCCCGCYCCACACCTGGACCGTCGCGGACGGCGACAACGCCCTGGCGCTGCTCGGCTTCGTCCTCGTCGCCGGCCTGGTCAGCCGGGTCGTGTCCACCTCCGCACGGCGTTACGGGCAGGCCGTGCGCGCCTCCGCCGAGGCCGCGACCCTCTCCATGCTCGCCGGCAGCGTCCTACGCGGCGAGGACGCCCTGCCCGCCCTCCTCGCCCGCGCCCAGGAGACCTTCGGGATGACCTCGGTGACCCTGCTCGAACGTGTCGGTGACGGGCAGGCCGCGGGCGGCTGGCGTCCGGTGATGACCGTCGGCACCGACCCGTCCGCCACGGAGACCTCCCCCACCAGCGACCGGGTCGACATTCCCGTGCGCGACAACCTGCGCCTCTCGCTCACCGGGCGGTCACTGCCCGCCGCGGACCGGCGGATCCTCACCGCCTTCGCCGCCCAGGCCGCCGTCGCTCTCGACCAGCACCGGCTGCGCGAGGCAGCCGCCGAAGCCGCCCCGATCGCCGCGGCCGACAAGGTCCGCACCGCACTGCTCACCGCCGTCAGCCACGACCTGCGCACCCCGCTCGCCGCGGCCAGGGTCGCCGTCAGCGGGCTCCGCGAACCGGGTATCACCCTCACCGGGGAGGAACAGGCCGAACTCCTCGCCACCGCCGACGAATCCCTCGACAGGCTGACCCGCCTCGTCGAGAACCTGCTCGACATGTCCCGCCTGCAGGCGGGTGCCCTCAGCGTCTTCCCCCGTCCTGTCGGGCTGGACGACATCGTCCAGCCCGCCCTCGACGAGATCGGCCCGCCGGCCAGCCGGATCGACGTGCGGGTACCCGAGGACCTGCCCACCGTCACGGCCGACCCGGCGCTGCTCCAACGGGTCATCGTCAACCTCGTCAGCAACGCCCTGCGGCACGCGCCCACCGAAACCCCGCCGACCATCACCGCCAGCGCCCTGGGGGGGCGCGTCGAACTGCGGGTGGTCGACCGTGGCCCCGRTATCCCCGCCGCCCGGCACGAGGACGTCTTCCAGCCGTTCCAGCGTCTCGGCGACCGCGACAACACCACCGGGGTCGGGCTGGGCCTGGCCCTGGCCCGGGGTCTCGCCGAGGCCATGGGCGGCACCCTCACCCCCGATGAGACACCCGGCGGCGGCCTGACCATGGTGCTGTCCCTGCCCGCGGCGTAACGGGCGCGCCATCGATGTGCATCGCCCGATTCGAGGAGGCCCGGCCCAGTGCCGGCGAGCTGACGGTCGTTCCTCGCGGGGTGATGGCCGCGGCCATGCAGGGCTCCCGCGGCGGTGTCGGCCTGCCGGAGAACGACATCACCCGGGTCAGGAGCGTCCTCTGTCGGGTCGCGGCTGTACACGCCGCGGCGCGTTCGCCGCGGACCCACCGTGCGCGAGGATATTCCCGGCACACCGATGGATTCTGGATGGTGTGTGGGTGCGCACGGCTTCGCTGGCGAGGAACGGAGAGCTGATCATTCATGGTGACGGCTGATCAGAAAGATGGTTCCCCGCCTGTTGCCGCCGCCGCGGGCTGGGCCATCCGCGGGGCACTACCGGTGGATGCCGAGGCGATCGCCCTCGTCCACGCGGACAGTTGGCGTCGCACGTATCGGGGCATGATGAGCGACACCTACCTCGACGGGGACGTGGTCAGCGAGCGTCTCTCCGTCTGGCGCCAGCGCATGACGGCCCCCCGCGGGGACCAGCGGGTGTGGATCGCCTCCACAGCGTCGGACCTCCTTGGATTCATCTGCGTCTTCGCGGACGAGGACCCGCGCCGGGGGGTCTACGTGGAGAACCTGCACGTGCGTCACGACGCGCAGGGCAGTGGGCTGGGCACAGCCCTGTTGCAGACCGCCGCTGCATGGACGAACGCGGAACAACCCCGGAAAGGGCTGTGGCTGTGGGTGATGGAGGCCAATCATTCCGCCCGGCGGTTCTACCAGCGCCTGGGAGGCGTCGAGACCGACCGGACCATGCTCGGGGACCCCGCAGGCGGATCGGCGCCGAACCTCCGCTGCTGCTGGCCGGACGTGCAACCGATCCTCGACAAAGATCACCCGGGCGAACTCCGACCCGGGTGTCATCCACAGCCGAGCGAGGGCATGGGAGGGCATGTTCGGGGAAACTGACCGACATGGATGTCCCCAGCCCGCATCGGTTCGCCTACACCGAGGCCTTGGAGCGGATCCGCGTGGTGCTCAGCGAGCTGGCCAGCGAGACCCGCCAGATGGTGACCGACGCGACCACCGCCGTGGCCGGTCCCTCAGCCGGCCGCACCGACACCGCGCCCATCCACGCCGCGGGGAAGCGGATCCGTGACCGATCCGACGCTCTCGACGACGACCTGGTCATGCTGCTGACCCTGGAAGCCCCGGTGGCCGGGGATCTCCGCCTGATTGTGGGTGCCCTGCGGATCGCCGCGGCGATCGAACGGATGGCGGGGCTGGCCGACCACATCGCCGCCGTCGCCGACCGGCGCGCCCCTGCCCCTGCCCTCCCTGCGCCACTGCATCCCACCATCACCCATCTCGGCGAGCTGTGCGCCCACCTCGTCACCCAGCTCGTCACCGCCATCAACAGCGACGACCCGAGCGCCCCCCAGCGCGTCGAAGACGCCGACGACCCGATCGACGAGACGCATCGGTCGCTCCTCGCCACCGTGACCAGCCCCGACTGGCCCCACGGCATCGAAGCCGCCATCGACCTGGCCCTGCTCTCCCGCTTCTACGAACGGTTCGGCGACCAGGCGGTCACCGCCGCCCGCCAACTCGCCCGCATCGACAACCCCACCCCGGACGGCACCTCCCCCATGCCCGTGTGAGGACACTGGGCGCATGTTGCCCGACCTCACGGTCGCCGGGGCGGACCTGCCCGTCCGGGCCGCCCTGCCGGCGCTCGTCGCCGCGCTGACCGCGCGCGACCAGCACGGACCGGGCGGCACCGGCGGGGCCGCGGTGCTGGTGGCCCCGCCCGGCACAGGCAAGACGACGCTCGTCCCGCTCGCACTCGCGGACCACGTCCCCGGCCGGGTGCTGGTCGTCGAGCCACGGCGGATCGCCGTCCGCGCCGCGGCCCGGCGGATGACCAGCCTCGCCGGTGGCGGCGAGGTGGGTGGCGCGGTCGGCTACACGATCCGCGGCGAGCGCAGGGCCGGGCCGTCCACCAGGGTCGAGGTGGTCACGACGGGAGTGCTCGTCCGGCGGCTGCAACGCGACCCCGAGCTGCCCGGTACCGACGCGGTCATCCTCGACGAGTGCCACGAGCGCCACCTCGACGCCGATCTGGCGCTCGCGTTCCTGCTCGACGTCCGCGCCGCGTTGCGCCCCGACCTGCTCCTGCTCGCCGCCTCCGCGACAGCCGACACCCGGCGGCTGGCCGCGATGCTCGGCGCGCCCGGCCAGCCCGCGCCGGTCATCGGGACGGACGCCTCGATGTACGACGTCGAGGTGGTCTGGGCGCCCCCGCCAGGGACGGTCGCCCCGGCGCACGGCCTGCGGGTCGACCCGAAGCTGCTCGACCACGTCGCCGCGACCGTCGGGCGTGCGCTGCGGGAGACGTCCGGGGATGTGCTCGTCTTCCTGCCCGGGGCCGGTGAGATCGCCGCCGTCGCCGGCCGGCTCGCCGGGCACCGGACAGCGGTCGATGTGCTCACCCTGCACGGCCGCCAGACCGGCGGGGCGCAGGACGCGGTGCTGCGCCCCGGCCCGCGTCGCCGGGTCGTGTTGGCCACCGCGGTCGCGGAGAGCAGCCTCACGGTGCCCGGTGTGCGGGTCGTCGTCGACGCCGGCCTGGCCCGCTCCCCGCGGATGGACCACGCCCGCGGGCTGGGTTCGCTGGTCACCGTGCGGGTGTCGCGGTCGTCCGCCGGGCAGCGGGCGGGCCGGGCCGGACGGGAGGCGCCGGGCCGGGTGTACCGCTGCTGGTCCGCCGCCGAGCACGACCGGCTACCCGCCCAGCCGGAACCGGAGATCGCCGTCGCCGACCTCACCGCCTTCGCCCTGGAGCTGGCGGCCTGGGGCCATCCCGGCGGCGTGGGCCTGCCGCTGCTCAGCGACCCTCCCGCCGGCGCGATGGAGGCCGCCGGGGTCTCGCTGCGGGCTCTCAGCGCTGTCGACGAGACCGGGCGGGTCACCCCGCGAGGACGTTCGATCGCCCAGGTCGGAGCCCATCCGCGGCTCGCCCGGGCGCTGCTCGACGGCACCCGGGCCATCGGCGCCCGCCGCGCGGCGGAGGTCGTGGCGATGCTCTCCGGGGACGGCCCGGCGGGCGGCCCCTCCGACGACCTCGTCGCCACGTGGCGCCGCCTGCGCGACGGCACCGACCGGGCCGCGTCCACTCGCTGGCGGGAGGAGACCCGCCGGCTGCGCTCGGCCGCGGAAGCCGCACCCGCTGGACCCGGTGAACCCGGTGGGTCTGGCGGATCTGCCAGGCCCGCAGCGCGGGGAACGGGTGGGATGACCGACGATCTTGCAGCGGGGCTGGTGGTCGGCCTCGCCTTCCCCGAGCGGCTCGCGCGAGCCCGCGACGCCGGCAGCTCAAACTACCTGATGGCGGGCGGGACCGGTGCCGAGCTCGCCGCAGGCTCGGCGTTGACCGGGGCGGAATGGCTCGCCATCGCGGTCGCCGACCGCGGGCCCGGCCGGACGTCCGCCCGCGTGCGCCTGGCCGTAGCCCTCGACGCGGCCACCGCGCGGGAGGCGGGCGCGGCGCTGCTGCGCACCGAGGACGAGGTCGCCTGGTCCGGTGGCGACATCGTCGCCCGCCGGCTCGAGCGCCTCGGCGCGATCGTCCTCGCCGAACGCCCGGTGACCAGGCCCGACCCGTCCCTGCTGCGGGCCGCGGTGCTCGACGGGCTGCGTGACGCGGGGCTCCCCGTGCTGCGCTGGAGCGCCGACGCGCTCGCCCTGCGCGACCGGCTCGCGTTCTGTCACCGGTTACTCGGCGCCCCCTGGCCCGACGTCACCGACGCCGCCCTGCTGGACTCCGCCCCCGACTGGCTCGGGCCGGACCTCGATGGCGTGCGGCGCCGCGTCGACCTCGGGCGCATCGACGCCGGCGGGGCGCTGCGCCGGCTCCTGCCCTGGCCACAGGCCACCCGGCTGGACGAGCTGGCGCCAGAGCGGGTGGCGGTGCCGAGCGGCTCCCGGGTGCGCCTCGACTACAGCGGCACCAGCGGCGCGGCCGGCCCCGTCCTGGCCGTGAAGATCGCCGAGGTGTTCGGGTGGGAGCGGGTACCCGTCGTCGCCGACGGCCGCGCACCCCTGGTGCTCCATCTGTTGTCGCCGGCGGGCCGCCCGGTGGCGGTGACGAGCGACCTGGCGTCGTTCTGGCGCACCGGCTACCCGCAGGTCCGCGCGGAGCTGCGCGGCCGCTACCCCCGCCACCCCTGGCCGGACGACCCGACCACAGCCCCGCCGACCCGCCGCGTCGCCCCCCGCACCCGCGGCCGCTGACAGGTCCGACGGCGCCGCCGACGCGTTGGACGTTATCGCCAGCCTCCGCAGCCTCGCGATCGCTCTCTTGAGGCTGCCCGGCACCACCGACATCGAGGATATTCTAGGAATATGCGAAGAATAGAAATCGTGGACTGGCCCTGGTTCGAAACACCGACCGACCGAGTAAGAGAACTTCTCGGAAGCGACATCATGCTCCATCTGGAGCGAGCGCTCGGAATCACCCAGAGAGACGCTGATGCCACCTTTCCACAACTGGGAGAACTTCGGCTTCGATGGGTCTCCGACGACGCGGATGACCCCGACGCAGAAGGAGACGACCCTTACGTAATTGTCTACGTCRCCCTCAGCACGAGTGGCAGCTACTACAGCGGAGGAAGCAGCGCCTACGCCGGAGGAAGCGATGACGAAGAAGCGGTGGAAGTAACATTCGAAKATATTGTCGCCTCTGTCGCCGACTGCACCCAGGACCTCGTCCTGTCGCTGTACCTGCGGGAGTGGCCCGTTTGTCCACAGCATAATCGATCTCTTGGTCTGTCATTTCCAGAAGATTGGCCGACGTGGAGCTGCCAAGTGAATGGCGGCCATGGTGTAGCCAAGGTCGGCAGTCTCGCCGACATCAACGAGGTTCCTTGAGTTCCTGTCTTGAGGCGTCGGTGACGGCACCCCACCGTTCCCGCTCGAAGAAGCCAGCAACCGAGCTTTCGTGCACCGTCCGCTCCGCGACCTGCCGCGGCTTCTTCTCGTCGGACGACCCCGCACCCGCCGGCATGCAGAGGCGCGCGCCACGCATAAGGGCGACCACCTTCATCGCGCCGACAGCATCGGGCCGGCGCGTCGTCAGAATCCGCTCGGATGGCGCGGCGCACAAAGCCCGGCCAGGATGCGGATCTCGCCGTCGGTGAGGCGTACGTCCAGCGCCGCGGGCGGAAACGGGTACGCCGGGTTCGGCGAGCGGCCCGGAGAAACGGACCGGCGGCAACGCCGGCACCGCACTGCAGGCCGACTCAACCGGGGCGAGGCGACGTAGGCAGCGCTGCTGCCACACCATCAGCCACACGCCAACCGATTCAGGGCTTACGACTCTTTTATCGAGATGGTACCGGTTGGCCGTGTATGATCGCCGCGACGGCCAGCAATCGGGGGTTTGATGGCTCGCGAAGAACTGTGGACCTTCTACCTGTCCTACGCACCTGGCGACCATGAGTGGGCCGAATGGATCGCCTGGCAGCTTGACCGCGAAGGTTACTCGGTACTTTTCCAGGGCTGGGACCAGGTTCCCGGCACCCACTGGACCGCCGGGATACACGGCGGTCTCATCCACGCCGAACACGTGCTCGCCGTCGTCTCGGCCGACTATCTGCAGTCCGTGCTGGCTGCGGCGGAGTGGCAGACCGCCTGGCGGGACGACCCCGCCGGGCTGCGGCGACGGCTGCTCCCCGTCAGGATCGAGGACTGCGAGCCGATCGGCCTGCTCGCAGCGGTGTCCTCCTTCGACCTGTTCGGGCGGGAAGCCCAGGCCGCTCGCCGACAGTTACTCGCCAAGGTCGCGGCGGCCCGGGTGGGAACGGCGAGGCCGCTGGCAGCCCCGCCGTTCCCAGACGACCGGTCCCACCCCGGATCCGTACCGCATCCGGCGTCCCTCCCCCAGCCGCCGCGAACGGTCCAGGCGTCGGAGCCGCCCCGTTTCCCCAGGCCGGATCACCGGCGCGGGCGCGTCCGGGAAGCAGTGTTCGAGACCGACGGTCTGCCCGGCGGAGCCATTCTGCTGAGTTACGCGCAGGACGACGCGCTACTCGCCGCCGGCATCGCCGAACACCTCCACCAGCTCGGCTACGGGCACGTGTTCGCGTTCGACCACACGGACACCGGCGGTGCCGCTGTTGCCTGGCAGGACGCGCTGGCCGCGTCGGCGCGCAGTTCCGACCTGGTGCTGCAGGTCGTGAGCAGGCCGACGGCATCGTGGATCGGCTATGAGCTGGCTCTGTGTCACCGCCGGGGCATTCCGGTGATCACCGCGCTGACGGTCGCGGGAGCTCGCCACCCGGGTCTCGACAGCGGAAATGTGATCGACCTGTCGAGGGTGTCCGCCGACCAGCCCGAGCCGGGCGATTTCGAGGCGTTGGCCGCGGCGGTCCGTCGCACCGGGCTGCTGCCCGGCCCACGTGGCGACCTGCACCTGCACCGCCAGGTCTATCCGGGGCTGCGCGCGTTCGACACGGACGAGGCGGGCGCGTTCCATGGGCGCAGCCGGGAGATCGCGCGGCTTACCGAGGTCGTCGACGGCCAGGAGAAGTCGGGCTCGCTCGTGGTCATCGGGCCGTCCGGTGTCGGCAAGTCCTCGCTGGTGCATGCCGGGCTGGTGCCACGGCTGCGCACGTCGGACCGCCGCTGGCTGGTTCTCCCAGCGATCCGGCCGGAGCACGACCCGTTTCACCGGCTGGCCCGGGCGCTCGCCGGCCCGGCGATTCCGAGCGCCGACGTCGCCGCGCTGGCCGGCCGCCTTCGCACCGACGACGACGCCCTGCTCGCCGCGGTGACCGAGCGCCTGGCCCGGCTGCCGGGTACCGCATCCCGGGCGCTGCTCATCCTCGACCAGGCGGAGGAGCTGTTCACCCTCAGCCTGAGCGACGGCGAGCGCCGTGCCTTCCTGCACACCCTCACCCGGGCCACGGCGGGCGGAACAGCGCTGTGGACCGTGTTCACCATCCGCGCCGAGTTCCTCACCGAGCTGCTCCGGGACACTCCGCTGCCGACGTTCGCCTGGCACTCACTCGTCCTCGGGCCGATGCGCGGAGCGTCGCTGCGCCGAGCGATCGTCGAACCGGCCCGAGGCGAGGGGTGGGAGTTCGCACCCGAGGTGATCTCCGAGATGGTCTCGGAGGCCGACGGCGGCGACGGCCTCCCGCTGCTTGCCTACACACTGCACGACCTGTGGGCCCGGGTGACCGGTGACACCTCGCGCCGAGCCGGCCCGGACCGGGTCGTCACGCTGGACGACTACGAGGCCGCCGGAGGCATCACGGGCACGCTCGAACAGCGTGCCGACGCCGCGCTCGTCAACGGCTGCCGGCGTACCGGGCTCGCACCGGCGGACATCGTCGGTGTCATCGCGCGGCTGGCGGCGGTGAACGACGAGGGCATCGCCACCCGCCAGGCGCACCGGCTGCACGAGCTCGGCGAGGTCGAACGGGCGGCGCTGCTGCCCTTCGTCGACGCCGGGCTGCTGAGAACCCGCTCCGGCGGTGGCGCTGGCACCGCGCCCGCCGCGCCCGCCGGGCCCGCCGCCCCCGCCGCCGATCTCGACGAGCTCGTCCGGGAGTCGGTGCTGATCGAGATCTCGCACGAGGCGCTGCTGCGTGCCTGGCCACCGCTCGCACGGTTGCTGGTGCGCTGGAAGGAGGCACTGCACGCGCGGGGTGTCGTCGAACGGCTGGCGCGGGAATGGGACGCCGCCGGCCGGTCACCGGGCTACCTGCTCACCCGCGATCGGCTCACCGATCTACGACGCGCGCTGACGGCCGACAGCACGTTCGGAGCCGTGCCACTACGCGGCCTCGGCCGTGAGCTGCTGGACGCATCGCTGGCCCGGGCGGCGGACGACGTCGCCGACCGCGCCCTCGGCCTGCTTGCCACCAGCCCGCATCTGGCGGTCGCGCTGTGCGCCGCGGCCGTGGAGGACTTCACGCCCACCGCACACGCGGTGGACGTCTTCCGGCGCTGTCTCGCCGCCTCCCGCGTGCACCGGGCGCTGGCCGGTCACTCCCTCGGTGTGTGGGGTGTGGCCTGGTCACCGGACGAGCAGCGTTGTGTCACCGCAGGAAAGGACGGCACGGCGCGCACCTGGTGGGTCGCGACCGCGCTCCCGGACGTCTCCGTCGGGCACGGCGTGTGGATCCGCTCGGTCGACTGGTCCCCGACCGGGCGCACGCTGCTCACCAGCGCGACCGACCTGACGGTGCGGACCTGGACCGACGGCGTCTGGGAACCGACCATCCATCCTCATCCCGACCGACTGTGGGCGGCCCGGTGGTCGCGTACGGGAGATCGTTTCGTGACCGCCGGCGCCGACGGTGTGGCCCGGATCTGGCGCCCCGGGCAGCGCACGCCGGAACGGGAGTTCAGCGCTCCCACCACTCGGATCTGGGATGCGGAGCTCTCCCCGGACGGCGCGTCCGTCGTGACGGCCGGCGAGGACGGGGCGGTGCGGGTCATCGACGCCGTCTCCGGTGCATCGGTGGTGGCCTTCGACCGGCACGTCGGAAACGTGCGGACCGCGCGCTGGTCGCCGGACGGCCGCCGGATCGCCAGCGGCGGCAAGGACAACACGATCTGGATCTTCGGTGTGGTCTCCGATGCCCCGGCGGCGCAGGCACTGACCGGCCACACGAACCAGGTGCGCCGGCTCGACTGGAGTCCGGACGGCCATCGCCTCGCCTCGGCCTCGGCGGACAACACGGTGCGGGTCTGGGACGTCCACACCGGTACGGAACTGCTGTGCCTGCGCGGGCATGACGAGGGCCCGTGCGACGTGGCCTGGTCGCCGTCCGGCCACCGGCTGCTTTCCGGAGCCGAGGACAACCGGGTGCTCGTCTGGACGGTCGGCCCGCCGCAGCTGACGGTGCGGCGGGTGGTGGGTCAGGTCACCGCGGTGGCGTGCAGCCCGGACGGCCGCCGCGTGGCCTGGGGGACCGACGGCGGCGACGTGGTGACAGCCGACATCGGCGACCCGGTCGGGCGCGTGCGACGGATCCATCACCATGACGACGGACCGGTCCGCGGCCTGGACTGGTCGGCCGACGGCAGGCTGGTGAGTGCCGGCGGCCAGGAGGCGGCGATCCTCGAGCCCGAGGGCGACGGCCCGGTGGTCCTGTTCACCGGGCACCGCGACGCTGTCTGGTCGGCCCGGTGGTCACCGGACGGGCAGCGGGTCGTGACCGCGGCGGAGGACCGCACCGCCCGCGTGTGGTCGTCCACCGGCGAGCTGCTCGCCGTGCACGAGGGCCACACCAGCTGGGTACGCGCAGCGGTGTGGTCGACGGACGGAGCCGGCATCGCCATGGTCTCGGAGGACCACCGGCTCTCGGTGCGGCCGTGGTCAGGTCCGTCGGACGGCCCACGCCAGATCGTCGACGCGGGAGCGGGGCTGTGGAGCGTTGACTGCGCGGCGGACGGCACGACCATCGCGGCCGGCCAGGCGGACGGCGCCATACAGCTCTGGGACGCCGCCTCGCTGTCCCCGCGCCGGGTGCTGGCCGGGCATCAGGGAACGGTGCACGCGGTCCGCTTCTCCCGGTCGGGCGAGCGCCTGCTGAGCGTGGCGGCCGATGGCGTCGGCCGGCTGTGGAACACCCGGACCGGGGCGACGGTGGCCACCCTCGTCGGCCACAGCGGACCCGCGCTGGACTGCGTGTTCGCGCCGGACGAGGACAGCTGCATCACGGTGGGGCAGGACGGGACCATCCGGACCTGGGATCTGCGGCAGGCGGAGGAGCGTCCGCTCTGCCCGCCGACCGGCGACGATCCGGAGACCGGCGACGATGCGGAGACCGCTGCCCGGCGGCTGTGTGACGAGGCGGGGCTCGCGCGGCTGGGCGAGCTGAGCGACGACGAGCGGCGCGCCCACGGCCTGCCGGTGGTCAACTGAGCCATCCGGAACGCCCCCGGCACGACCGCGGATCCGCCGCCGGCCACGGTCCGCGCCACTGGCCATGGTGGCACGCGCCGCCAATCATCACGTCACGCCGGCCGGCGGCGCGGCCCGGCGCTTGCGGCGAGAGCGCACCGCCCGGAACAGACGCACGTCGACCGCCTGCGCGACCATGATCAGCGGAGCGGCCCTCGCCACCCACCGCGGCACACCCGGATCACCGGTGAGGTGGCGCAGCACCCGCCGCCGCCGCGCCCACACCGCGCCGGCGTTCGACTGCCGGCCGCTCAGYGAGTCGGAGCTGACCCGGTAGACCCGACAGTCGACGGGCACCTCGCGTACCTCGCCCCGGAACGCAAGTGACACTCCGAGCGCCCAGTCCTCGCCGCTCGGATGGTCGGGAAACCCACCGGCGTCGCGGACCACCTCCGTGCGCAGCACCGAGCCGACAACCGGATACAGCAGGCGGACCGTGTTGAGCACCGCGAAGACCGTCCGGTACCTGGCCACCCGACCGGCCCACGCCGGTGGGAAGTCGTACCGGGCGCCCGTGTCACGCCGCAGTATCCGTCCGTAGACGGCGACGGCGCCCGGGGCGGTGCGGGCGACATCCAGCAGTGCTCGCAGTGCACCAGGGGCGAGAAGATCGTCAGCATCCCAGAACATCACGAAGCGAGTGGTGACCACGGCGAGCCCGATGTTGCGGGTCTCGCCCACGCTCGTCTGGCCGCCGGTCCCCACGAACCGGATGGCCGAGTCGCCCCCTGCAACGGCGGGCGGCACGGCCGGGGAGCCAGCGGAATCGGCCACCGCAACGGCATGCAGTGCGTCCGCGGAGTCGGCGACGACGACAGTCTCGACCGGCACGTCCTGCGCGGCGACACTCGCGAGAGCCTCGGGCAGCCGATCAACGTAGCTTCCCCAGGCCGGTATGACGACCGTCAGCTCGGGCATTATCCGATGTCTGTTCACTGGCTTCGGCCCGGCGCGGTCAGCCGATGTAGGGTGTGCCGCCACCGGCCAGGCCGTGGTTGATGCGCAGCCGCATCGCGGGGTGGATGCGCAGCCCGTCGAGCTCGGCGGCCGGCACAAAGCGGACCGCCGCGGCCTCGGCGGTCACCGCTGGCCGCCCGCCGACGACCCTCCCGGCGAAACACACCGTGCACTGCTGCGTCACGGTGCCGTCGTCAAAGGCGGTGACGTGCGCGGGGTCGGTGTARATGCCGACGATGCCAGTCACCTCCAGGTGGACTCCGGTCTCCTCCCGAGCCTCGCGGACGGCCGCGGCGGCCATGGACTCCCCCAGTTCCATGAATCCGCCTGGCAACGCCCAGTACCCGTCGTCAGACCTCCTGATGAGCAGAATCTCCCGGGAGTCGTTGAGAACCGCCACGTTGACGATCGGAGCGAGCCTGTTCGCCGCCGGAGCGTTCGGGTCACCGTAGTAGTCGATCTTCGGCACGACGTCCTCCTCCCGGCGGAGCGCGAGACGGCGCACCGCGGGTCCCATCATCAACGGTCCGGTGCGTTCCACAGGACTCGGTGCGGATCGTCGTCGCGGGGCAGGACTGCCCTGGGACGCAAGCAGAATTTCGCCCTCCGGGGGATGTGGGGCCCGTTGCGATCAGGCAGGGTGACAGCGACCGATCGACGATCACCGCCTGTAGATGGACCTGGCAGGTCGAAGCGCTCAACGTGTTCGGCCCGTCACCTCGTTGTAGACCGAACGCGAGCGGGTCATCGTCGTCCTCCGTTACTGCGAGGACATGTCCGAACGCGATGTCGCTCGCGCTACGCGCCCATCCACCGATCGGCACGGTTCCTGTCACCGCGGCGTTGACAGCCGGCCGCAGAACACGAGCACGCCGCCGCCTGCTCCGAGGCGGCGGCCTCGGCGTCGTGGTCGTCGCAGTTGCGGCCGCCCTCGCTCTGGCCGGCCTGAACGACGGTCAGTTCCGCCTCGTCGGTGACGGACTGACGCTGTCGAGCGGCTCGGGCGTAACCCAGGTAACGGACGACCGCGTCGACATGGGCGACCAGGTGACAGCCTGGCGGGCCGACGGCGACCTCATGATCGGCTACCTGAACGGTACCCACGCGACACTGAGCCCAGCCGACCCGGTCTACCGGTTCGGCTGGCACGACCTCGCACATGACAAGGTCGTACTCGGTCCGGCCGAGACACCCGACGGTCGGACGCTGGCCATGGGCCACGTCCGGGGAGAACCAGAGTCGGTGACGGTGAGCACCCCTCGGCAGACCTTCGAGGCCACGGTCRCCCGATCCTCGAGCCCTCTCAGCAGATCCGAACGGGGGACCGATGAGAAAGGACGGCGGCGCCGGTCTGATCACTGACCGCCGGATGCCCACGACCACAGCAGGGGAGAGCAACCCGTGAGACCGCTCCGATACTCGATCAACATCACCCTCGACGGCTGCTGCGACCACCGGGTAGGGATGATCCCGGACGACGAGTCGCATCGCTATTGGGCCGCCAGCCTGGAACGAGCCGATGCCCTTCTCTTCGGTCGGGTGACCTACGAGATGATGGAGGCGGCGTGGCGGCAGCCGACGACGGGAACGTGGCCTGACTGGATGGCCGACTGGATGGTCCCCTTCGCCCGGACGATCGACAAGGCAAAGAAGTACGTCGTGTCGGGCACCCTGGACCGGGTCGACTGGAACGCGGAGCTCGTGCAGGGTGACCTGGGGAAAGCCGTTGCGCAGCTCAAGCGGGAGCCTGGCAGAGGCCTCTTCGTGGGAGGCGTGACCCTCCCGCTGGCCCTGGCGGATCTGGGTTTGATCGATGAGTACGAGTTCGTCGTGCAACCCGTCGTGGCGGGCCACGGACCGACGTTGTTCGCCGGCCTGAGCGAGCGGCTCGAGCTGAAGCTCGTGGAGCGCCAGGAGTTCCGGTCGGGGGCGGTCGCCCTGCGGTACCAGCCCAGTCGAGCATCGTCCTGAAGACCCGAATCGCAGGCATCACCGGACCGCCGGGACCATCACCGTCGGCTGGAACCGGAACCCGGCGAGCTCCGACACCGGCGCCAGCGGAACGACCGCACCTCGACCCATCATCTGATTTCGACTCTGTGGGGAGCGCGCTTCAGGGAGCAGCGACTGGAGGTGGTGGCGAATGAGCCTCACCCTGACGACCGGCGGTGTGCGGGTCGGTGGCGGCTACGGCGGCGGTGCCGGGAGGTGCTCTCTGGGGAGTTCGCGGTGTCGGCCACGCGCCGCGGGAGGGGCGCGGGCCGGTGACAGGGGCTGGGTGTAGGAGAGCGTGGCCGGTGCCGTTCGGGGGTGCTGACCATTGTCAGTTCAACTACTTGCTGCTCCGCCATGGTGCCGGCGGGTCTGGGTGGGCGCTCCCCGGACGTCCCGACGCATCGCACCCTCACCAGAAGCGGACGGGTCGGACGCGGTACGCGACCAATCACCGGAAGACATCTTCGTCAGCAGGGATGTTGCACGAGCCCGGACCATCTTCTTCCTCGGGGCAGTCACATATCTGACCTTCGCGTTCCATGCCGCCGCCCCGAATAATCTTGTCGATGCCGATCTCGGCCCGGGTTTCACCGTCCTGCCCCTGTTCGTGTGCGCGTCACTCGTGCTGCCCATGACCGAATTGCCAATCCTTCTCACAATGTTCGCGCCGCGACGGACTGCGCGGATTCCTGCCACGTACAACGCGTGGACGAGGCGTCGCGGATGAGATACCGTCCTTCTGATTTCCGCGGCGAGCGGGCTATACTTCCTCGTTAATGGCATCGTGGGGCCTCTCGCGTCCGATTGATATTTCTTCGCGAGGTTCGCACCGGCCACAGCCAGAGTCAAATGATCATTTTGCCGAGCCTGCTACGCGAGCGCGAAGGGTCGGAAAATCGGTGCGGATTTCGTCAACTGGTGCCCCTACAGGTTTTCTGGCGCGCCCAATCGTCATTCTGTTGGGACTGGCGTCCATAGTTGTAGCCGCAGCCGGAATTCGGGCATTCCGGGACACGCTGGGCCCGACATTTCTGGCGTTGGTCCTCGTCGTCACGGTGCACCCGCTGCAAGTGCGTCTGCGCAGGCGCGGGGCTCCCGGATGGGTCGGCATCATCGCGGTGATGGCGACGATATATACGATCCTGGTCGGCCTGGTGGTTGCCCTGGTCGCGTCGACCGCTCGGCTGATCACGCTGCTGCCCGACTACGGGGTGCAGTCCGACAACCTGCGCAACCAGGCTGCCCAGTGGCTGGAGGGCCTCGGCGTCCAGCCCGAACAAGCCAGCGCCATGGTCAGCCGGCTCGACCTGTCCGAACTGTCCGGTGCGCTGCAGCACCTCCTTTCCGGGTTGGCCTCGGCGGGGTCAAATCTGGTTTTCCTCGTCACGCTGGTCTTTTTCCTGACAATCGACGGGGATTCGTTCTCCCGCCGGCTCGACGTCGCCGCCGGGTCACGGCCGCTCCAGGTCGGAGCATTGCGAGAGTTTTCCCTCAACACGCGCCGATATGTGGCTGTCTCCTCACTCTTCGGCCTGATCGTTGCCGCGTTCGACGTCTTTGCGTTGCACTTGCTGGAGATTCCGCTACCGCTGTTGTGGGGGTTGCTGTCGTTCATCACCAACTACATCCCCAACATCGGGTTCGTAGTTGGCCTGATACCACCCGCTCTACTTGGCCTGCTCGAAGGGGGCGTGGCCCGCATGCTCTGGGTCGTAGCGGTCTACTCGGCGATCAATATGATCGCGCAATCGTTCATCCAGCCGAAGGTCGTCGGCAACGTGGTAGGACTTTCCGCTACGCTGACCTTCTTGTCGCTGGTGTTCTGGGCGTTCGTTCTGGGCCCGCTTGGGGCGCTGCTGGCGGTTCCGATGACCCTGCTGGCCAAGG
>NZ_MBLM01000117.1 GCF_001854655.1 Parafrankia colletiae
TCACGGTTTGCCCGGCGAAGCTCCCTCAGGTTCACGACCGCCCAGTGCCGCGGACCCCGGCCGGCCAGGTCGATCTGCCTTACGACGTCGATGTCGAGGCCTGACGGGAAGCATGTGAACTCGTCGAGGACGCCAAGTGCCTCCAGACCAAGCATGGTCCGCAGGCACTTCTCGCACCGACCGCAGTTGTAGTCGCCGTCCGGATTCTCCCAGCAGACCCGAAGATTCTGCTGGACCATCGGATGCCGGGCGATGAAGGCGACCTTGTCATGGCGGGTGGCGTCACACCCGTGGTGTTCGATCGCGACCTGATCGCCGGACAGCAGCGGATCGGTCAGCGGATGGGAGGCAAGTGGCTGGAGCTCGTGATACGCCAGGGTCCCCGCGATCAGAGCCCGGTTGAAGCGCCGCGACAGCACGTGTGCCACCGTCGCCAGACCCGAGGAGACATAGGCCGGCCAGGTGACGTGCGGGTCCGACATCCTACGGAGATCCGTCTCAAGCTCGATGAGCTCCTTGCCGAGCCCGTTCATCGTCCGGCGCAGGCTGCCAGCGACGAGCGACCGGAGCGCCGTGTCGTCGACGCTCACATCGAACCCGTGGACATAGACCGCCGCGTCCACCCGGTCGATGTTGCGCAGGAGGGTGTAGAAGYTGTCGACGCCGCCGGAGAAGAAGCAGAAGGTTTCACTTCCCTCGGCCCGGGCCGGCTGCCGGGTAGCCGCGAGGACCTGCACCGGCTTCAGGCGGGGATACCACCGGGATATCAGTGCCTGATAGTCGTCGGCCCTGGCCGAAAGCACCCGACTGATCGGCTGCATGATTTCGAGAGGTTCTCCGCGGCTCATAGCGAGAGTCAGAGCCGCGGTCAGGCCGGCGTCCGCCGTCTCGGCGAGCTCCGCCTGCGAGGACCGAAAGTAAATGTCCTCCACCCCGCTCAGACCACGCGCGGCCAGGGAGACGAGGTCCCCCGACGATGACGACACAGTCACCTTCATGATCTTCCCCCCACGTGCGATCACCATAGTGCGGTCCCCTGACGACCGAGCCAAGCATAACGAGGCGGCGTCCCGACGCCTCCCCCATACCGGGATTGCCTCGGCGCCGGCCGCCGAGGCGGGAGTCGCTCGGCGGGGCCTCCAGCGCTGGTCACCGAAGCTTCGCGCCAGGCCTCCCGGCACCATCTGTGACCTGGCGGCGGGCGGAGGGGGCCRCATTCTCGTCCGACGGTTGCCATAAAGAAATCCGGTCGCCTGTCGCCCTCCCAGGAATGCCGTCCGCCTGCCGGGCACAAGCCGGGGTGCGGGACATTCCGGATGACGACCGGATGCCTGCGACAGCGCCCCAGACAGAAGTCTGCGTTGCCGGGTCCGAACGCCACGTGGTCGGCCCGGGCGTGGTCCCGACCTGGGCACGGACGGCCTGGCCGCCGCCCGCCGAATACCCGCAGCACCGCAGCAGCGCACCGCGACCGCAAAGCGGAATTGCACTCAGTTGATCACGGAAGGTGATGGGAACCTGCCGCTCAGCTCATGCCCCCACATGTGTTCTAACCCGTCCAGGTGTGTGCTTAAATCATGCCTGTTCTCAGGGGGAGGGAGCCCGCGACGTGGGGCCGCTGGCTACGACCAGCACCACACTCTGGCATGTCGCTGATTACAGAGCGTAACCAGACCGCGAATCGCAGGTTCTCGAGCCGGACGAACGCCGGGAACTCTGGGTGTCGCGTTGGCGACACCCGTCGACAGCAGTTGTGTCAACGCGTGGTTTCGCGTTGATGGGGGGAAGGCAAGGAACGCATGATTGTCCGTCGAAGTATTTATGACCTGAGCCTGTCCGAAGTGCAGGCGTTCACCAGCGCACTGAATACTGTGAAGCTGTCGGGCGCCTACGACGAGTTCGTGCGCCGGCACCACATCGCGATGATGACGCTCACGCCGACGACGCAAGGGATTCGGAACGCGGCCCACAAGGGTCCRTCCTTTCTCCCCTGGCACCGTCAGTCACTTCTCGAGTTCGAAGCGCTCGTGCACACGGTCCTCCCGGACTTCGGCATCCCCTACTGGCCCTGGGAGCTCGACGCCGCACTGCCCAACCCCAAGGTGGCGACGATCTGGACCGCGGCCTACTTCGGCGGGAACGGCGCGTCGAACCGGAGCTGGTACATCCAGGATGGGCCCTTCGTCAACTGGCAGGCCATCATTCYGGACAGTACGACCAACCAGCTCGTTCCGCGTTCGAGGGTCGGCCTCGTCCGCAAGTTCGCGAGCGACGCCGGTGCGTTGACTCTGCCGACACAGGCGGACGTGGTTGACTGCCTGACCGAACCTCAGTATGACGCGGCCCCGTGGTACGACTCACAGACCACGAACCCGAGTTTTCGCAACCGGATGGAGGGCTTCCTCCGCCACGGTAGCGAACCCGCAAACCAGGCACGGATGCACGGCAGGGTGCACCGCTGGATTGCTGGCGACATGGGGGCCAGCACGTCCCCGAATGACCCGATCTTCTGGCTGCACCACGCCAACATCGACCGCATCTGGTCGGTCTGGCAGGCGAACGGCCACGCCACGGACTACCTCCCGGTCTCGGGAGGGCCGTCCGGTCACAACCTGAACGACCCGATGGTGGGTCTCGCAACGTCGGGTGTGACGCCCGCGTCGGTGCTGGACATCGCTGCCCTCGACTACAGCTACGCATAGGGGGATAGAGACATGAGTGAGATGTCCCGCCGCCGGTTGCTGACCAGCACCGGAGTTGTAGGCCTGATGGCAGCGACCGGGTTCGTCGCCACGCAGCCCGCGACCGCGACAAGGGTCGATGCCGCTRTCACTGATCAGTTCGGCCGGTTCCGAGCCGGCCAGATCAAGGATCTCAAGGTCGGCGGACGGCTTGTGAGGATCGGTGAGAGTTCCTCCGACCTGGTCGTCACGGTGGACGGTCGCCAGCTCAACCACGTGCAGGTTCACCGGGAGTCCCCTCGCGGACGCTACCTGTCGCATCTGTTTCCTCACCACGAGTTCACCGATGCCCAGTCCCTGGTGAAGATGCTGATCGAGGGCGACAAGACGCTTTTCCTGCTCTGACTTTGCCGCGTAACCATCCTGCGACCGCAAAGCACCAGTACGTAACGTCAGTACGCACGACTGTGGGCTCCGGCTTGTACAAGCCGGAGCCCACAGTTCGTCCTGGCGAATGTCAATTTCTGCCGACCAGCGAGGCGGACGCCTAGACCGCCGCCTCGCGGCCAAGGATGGCCCTGGACAGCCAGTCTCGGCACCGACCAGGCGGCAGAAGTCGCATCACCTCACTTGCATGAGGGGTCCTCGTTGACGGGACGCCCTGTGTCGGCCCAGACATTCGAGTTGTCAAACTTCACCTGGGAGTTCTCCCGGAAGTACTTGATTCCCCAGATGCAGTTACGACCGAACCGGTTGTTCACAAAGGTGACGTCACCGGCGCCGTTCAGAGTGTAGCCGCCACCGTTGATGAAGTTGCCGTCGAACGTGACCTTCGCGATTGGGCCGAAGTTCTGGCCGAACATGTAGCCCGCGTTCATGGACTCGCCGGTCGACTCGTTGATGGGAATCAGGGTGTTCCGCCGCAGCACAATGTTACTGCCGCCGGTGGACTGYACCGCGTCATTGTGGCTTTCGCCGATCCGGGCAAGATGATGCACGTAGGAGTCCTCGATCAGAACGTTCTCGTTGACGTAGAAACCGTCAGCGCTGTTCGAGATGTTCACCCGTCGCGCAGTGAAGTTTCCGGGTGCCAGACCGGAGCCCGATCCGGCCTGTCCGTCGATGGTGACGTCCTCCACCACCAGGCCGCTACCCACGGTGTAGATCACCGGACTACCGCCGCCCCGGCAGGAGACCTTCGAGTTCCGGATCACGACGTTGTCCGCCTCCACGCGGATACAGCCTCGGACGTCCCGGTTCTCGATCACGGTTCCGGCCCGGGTGATCCGCTGGTCGCCGGAGAGCACGGTCAGGACCGTTCCCGGCCGGACACCGGTGTTCGATGCGTTGGGCATCCCGGCAGGAATCGGCGTGTAGCCATTCCCTGGCGCTGCTGTCGGCGGCGCCACGGTAGGCGGCGCTACTGTCGGCGGCGCCGGGCTCGGCGGTGAACCGGGGCCCTGCGTCGGTGGCGGGCTGGCGGGTGCCGTGGGCTGCTGGCCCCCCGGCTTCGCTATCAGGAGCGACGCGTCGTCAGCGTAGACGAACTTGCCTGCCGGCACGTTGTTCGYGATGACGGTGAAGTCCATCCGGTGGYCGGTGCCAGCCGCTTTCAGGGAGACCTCGATCCGCTGCCACCGCTGGTCGGTCAGCGTGATGTTTGTCCACGACCGCGCTGCCGTCCGCCGTCCGTCCATCTCGGTCAGCTTGAGCTGCACCCGAGTTCCCGGCGCACTTGTCTGTACCCAGATGTTGCCGATGTAGGTGAGTCCACGACCGGTCCAGGAAACTGCGTCCGGAGTGTCGGTCAAGGTAACTGTTGTCGCCCGGTCGATGGCAGTCAGCACCGCCGCGCCGGAACCGGTCCGCCCCGGAACCGTATGGGTGAGTCGGCCCATGGGAGCAGGGCTGGCCGACCATCCCGTGACGTCGTCGTCGAATCCCGGATTCCGGAGGAAGTTTATGCCGGTCTGGAACCTCGGCTCGGCGTCAGCGAGTTGAATGGTCCGTTCCTCGGCCTTGTCGTCTCCCAGGACGGACTGCAACACCACGCCGCCTGTTCCCGCGAGCAGTGCGGTGACCGCGAGGCAGGAAAAGAGAATCTTGCGCCGTGCCGACAGGATGGCACGGTCACGGGTACGGCGGTCGCGCCTCCGTACCCGTCTGCGGGGGGTACTAGAGCTCTCTTGCGGACCGTCCGACACTGCTTCTTCCTGGATGGCGCCCCGATGCATTTATAGCCAACTCCACAGTAGATGGACGACCGGATCCTCAGGCGACTGCYCGGACCGGTTGGCAAAATGTGCACCCCCCCGATGAGCTTTCCAGCCCCCCGGTTCTCCCGGAAGTGGCCGGACACGCGATCGTTATGCAATCAATACAGCCCTCCTGATCTTCGATCGCRGGAGTACGTTATGAAATCATGTGAGCCCCCGCCACTCATACACATCTCGACCCGCGGCCAGCCGATTCCGTTGCGGAGATCGCCGAACTCGTGGACAGGACCTCACAGCGTACCGTGGAATCGYGCACTGATCTACGGGCGACAGAACAGCTGGCGAGATCTTCGCACTCAGCCGGCAGTGTCACCGACCAGGTAGGTCGCACCGACCTCGGAAGGTGATGACGACGCCCGCCGTGTCGGCGTTCGATGAACAGACAGTGAGGAATTCGACGCCGAACCTGAGGCGAATCCAGTGCGAGGCGGAAGTTAAGGATCAGCTGACGCGGCGCACGACGATACGAAAGATTTAGCTGCTGACCCATCAGGTGATTCGCAATGCGTGGGTCGACAGGGCGCGATATCGAAGGGCGGCTCGTCAGTGTCTCCCCCCCGGTCGGGCTGTACGCATGTCAGACCGGGATTCCGCCTGACCACACCGTCTGGCGGCCAGCCCCAGCAGCACCGCTCTGTGGGCCGCGTCGCGCCATCCTCACCGCACCGCCGGCAGCATGCCATCGGCGATGACCATCACCGCCGCCCAGCGCCACACACGCCGAGTTACGGTCGCTCACCAAGCCAGCGAGGGTGGCGACACCAAAGATCAAGCGACCCTCAACGCTGGCAGCATGCCAGAGCGACAGTGAACTAGCGATCGGGTCTCAGGTTACCATACGCAGCGACTCGAACACCCCCGAGTTTCCCAATTCTCAAAGAGAATCCAAACGGGACGACACTCCCGCACACCCTGTCGACCAAGTAACGGAAAAATATTTACTTCTTTGTCGACCGTCAGTCATGTTCACTGATCGTGCGGGCCTGCGGAGCCACACTCTGCCGCCTGATCGTCGCGGGATACATCGGCGTAGCCCCCGGGTGCATCCGTGGCCTGATCGGCATCTCGTGCGGCGAGGACGGCAGCGTAGACCTGCCTGGGCGACAGGGAGTGCCGGCCGGCGACCGTTTTGCGGGCGTCCTTCGGCAACATGCCGCTCCCGGTGAGGGCCGCGACCTCCGCCGCAAGGTCCGCCGCGGCGCCGGCGCCGGCCGGGTCCTGACTGCCGGCCCGGCTCGGCCCGCCCTCGACCACCAGGGTGAACTCGCCGCGGATCTCCCGGCCGTCCGTCGCCCAGTCCACCAGGCCGGCCAGATCCGTCCGCACGATCTCCTCCCAGGTCTTGGTCAGCTCCCGGCACAGGGTCGCCCTCCGACCGCCGCCGAGGACGTCGGCCRCCTCGCGCAGCGCTGCCACCAGACGATGCGGGGACTCGAGGAACACCATGGTGCGGGGCTCGGCCGCCAGGCCGCGCAGTCGGGAGCGGCGCTCACCGCCCTTGCGGGGCAGGAACCCCTCGAAGGTCCATCGGTCCGAAGGGAGCCCGCTCACCGCGAGGGCCGCCGTCACCGCGGACGGGCCCGGCACGACCGTGACCGGCACGCCGGCCTGTGACGCCGCCGCGACCAGGCGGAAACCCGGGTCCGAGACCGCGGGCATGCCCGCGTCGGTGATCAGCGCGACGGTGGAGCCGGCGAGCAGCTGCTCGGTGAGCATCGCGGCGCGCGCGCCCTCGACCGCGTCGTAGCAGGAGACCACCCGGCCCCGGATCGTGATCCCGAGCGCATGGGCGAGCCGGCGCAGGCGCCGCGTGTCCTCGGCGGCGATGACGTCCGCGGTAGCGAGCACCTCGGCGAGCCGAGGGCTGGCGTCGCGTGGGTCACCGATCGGGGCACCGCACAGCACCAGGGTCCCGGACACCCGACCAGTCTGCCAGGGCCCAGGACCTACCCTGATCGGTGTGACGGCGACGACGGCGCATCTTTCCCGTTCCGAGACCGGACCGCCGGGTCCCGACGCGGACGTGGACGCGGGTGCAGACGCGCCGACTGCCGCCGTCCCGGCCGGCCGGGCGGAGCGGGAGCGGCAGGAACGGCGGGCGAAGCTGTGCCCGCCGATGCCGGGCGACCGGCTGGTCGGCTGGGTCGCCCCGGTGCTCGTCGCCGTCGCCGCCGGCGTCCTGCGCTTCTGGCGGCTCACCGAACCCCGCGGGCTTTACTTCGACGAGGTCTACTACGTCAAGGACGCCTGGGGTCTCATGACCGCCGGGTACGAGATCAACTCGAAGACCTGCGACGGGCCCGCGTACGTCGTCCACCCGCCGCTCGGCAAGTGGCTCATGGCCGCGTCGCAGTGGCTGTTCGGCTATGTCGACTGTGCGGGCACCGCACACGGCAGCCCCGAGCTGGGCTGGCGCTTCTCGTCCGCGCTCGCCGGCACGCTGGCCGTCCTGGTGCTCGCCCGGGCCGCGCGGCGGATCTTCCGCTCGACGCTGCTGGGATGCTTCGCCGGCCTCCTGCTGGCGCTGGACGGGCTGGCGTTCGTGCAGAGCCGGATCGGCATCCTCGACATCTTCCTGATGACGGGCATCGTCATCGCGCTGGCCTGCCTGGTGCTCGACCGCGACGACGGCCGCCGGCGGATGGCCGCCCGGCTCGACCGGATGGAGCCGGGCGCGGCCGGGTCCGCCGACGCACGATTCGGACCGAGGCTCGGCCCACGCCCGTGGCGGATCCTCATGGGGGTCGCGCTCGGCGCGTCCATGGGCGTGAAGTGGAGCGCGCTGTACACCGTGGTCGGCTTCGCGGCGCTGGCCCTGGCGTGGGACGTCGGTGCCCGCCGCACGGCAGGGGCGCCGTCCCCCTTCCTGGGGGCGCTGCGCCGTGATCTGCCCGGCTGGCTGGTGGGCTTCGTCGCCCTGCCCGTCGTGACGTTCCTCGCGACATGGACGGGCTGGTTCGTCACCGACGGCGGCTGGAACCGGGACGCGCACGGTGACGGCTTCGTCAATGCCTGGCACAGCTGGTGGGACTACCAGCGGCAGGTCCTGAAGTTCCACGAGGGGCTGTCCGACTCCCACCCGTTCCGCTCGACACCGATGAGCTGGCTGGTGCTCGGACGTCCGATCGCCTACTTCTACAGCTCGCCGGCGTTCGGCGCCGAGGGCTGTACGGCACCGGGTGGCTGCTCGCGGGAGGTCATCGCGCTGGGGAACCCGGCGATCTGGTGGGGCGGCACGGCGGCGCTGGTCGGCTCGCTGGTGCTGTGGGTGCGCCGCCGCGACTGGCGGGCGGCGCTGGTGCTCGTCGGGTTCGGCTCCGCGTTCCTGCCCTGGCTGTTGCTCCCGGGCCGGACGATGTTCTTCTTCTACGCGCTGCCGTCGCTGCCGTTCCTGGTACTGGGCCTGACGGCGATGGCGGGGCTGGCGCTGGGGCCGCGGGAGGCATCCGACGTCAGGCGGCTCACCGGCGCGCTGGCAGTCGGCGTGTACACGGTGGCTGTGGTCCTCCTGTTCGCCTATTTCTATCCGATTCTGGCCGCCGAAGTGATTCCGTACTCGTCCTGGCGGATGCGGATGTGGTTCCCAGGATGGATCTGACCGTTTTCGGCAGCTTGCTGCTCCCGAGCCGGCACGGACAGCTGCTCCCGGGTGCCGCGGGCGACGGTGCGACCGCCGCAGTGCCGCCGGGAGCGGAAACAGGACGCAGGATGCCCCTCAAAGAAGACCACGGTCGTGTCCCATGTCACCTTTGCCGAAAACTCCCCTGAATGCCGGCGACGCCACGAGATGGGACCATCACCGAGAGATGACCTCGGTCAGGCGAGGTCGGCACGGGGGAGACGTTTTCGACCATGGCAAGTCACCGAAAGTCCACAACGCCGACGGCTACCAGCATCGCCACATCCCCGAACGAGGGGGGTCACGCACGCGCCGACAAGCCGATCGGGGATCGTGGATCGGTCACCACGTCCCTTGGCCGCGGGGATGAGGCGGTCCTCAAGGGCCTCCTCGGCACGATCGGCCACCGGCCACGGGTGTCCGGGGGACCTGAAATGGGAGGAAAGAGCATGGCGGATGTGTCGGTACGCTTCGCGATGACCGATGACAGCGAGATCGTCCTCAATCTCTCGCTCACCCAGGCAATCCGGCTCACCGAAGCCATCGCGTCGAAGGTCAGCCAGGCCATGACCGAGCAGCCGCGCGCGGGCATGAACGGCAACGCCTACAGCCCGGGGGTGCGTCCGGGGCCGTACTCGACTTCCTGAGCGCGCGCGGCCCCGCCCTCGGGGGCCCTGAGTCCGCGGCGGTCCGGGTCCCCGCCCCTCCCGTCGGTTGACGGCCAGCGGCGCCGCGGCTCTCTCACCACCGGATCAGGCGCACCGGGCCGACGCGGTCCCCCGGCTCGCGATCGGTGCGCCGGGTTGTCTCCGGGTCATCTCCGGGGCCGTGCCTGCGGCCCGGAACCGGGCAGCGGGCCCGTCCCGGGGTTCGCGGTCGCCCTGCCCGGCGGGCCGGCCACCATGTCCTCGATATCCATGTCCGGACGTCCGACGAACACGTCAGGGCGCCCGCCCGGGTCCGGGTGGACCTGCGGGCCCGTGGCCGCGCCGTCACCGGGTCCGCCGACCATCACGTCGGGGCGAAGCACCGCGGCCGCAGGCCGCTGCCCGCCCTCGGGACGCTGCCCACCCTCAGGGCTCTGCCCACCCTCGGGACGCTGGCCGCCCTGAGCGCGCCGCGTCATCCCGTTCGGCTGCGCGGGCTCAGCCGGCAGGTATCCGCCGACCACGACCTCGCCCCCCGCGGGGGCGGACCCGCCCGCGGCAGGTCGGGCCGGTTCCCCCGGCCCCGGGATCCGGGGACGGAAGCCCGGCGGGACGGCGTCAGGACGTCCCACGCTCACCCCCGACCGGGGCACACCGACGCCCGGTCGAGGCGCGTTCCCGCTCTGACCGCCCGGCGCAGCGCCCGGGCGCCCGACCGCCGCCGCTGGACGCCCGGCGTTCGGGTTCCGAGCACGCTCCCCGCTCGTGTCGGCGGGCGCGGGGACCGGGGGTGGAGAGACAGCGGGTGGGGAGACGGGGGATGCGGGGGCAAGGGGCGCGGTCCCGGTCGGCGTGACGGCGGGCATCGGTCYGGCGGACCCGGTGCCGGCGGCTGTCCTTCCGGTGGGCGCGACGCCGGTGCCGGTCATCTCGGCGATCAGAGCGTTGAGCAGGCCGAGGTCCCTGCGCCGCTGCTCGGCCGCCGAAGCGGCGTCGGTGTGGCCCGGCGTCAGCGCGGCGCGCACCCGGCCGAGCCCGGCACGCAGCGCGATGACGGCCTCGGGGGGCAGCAGGTCCTCCTGCAGCACCAACACCACCTGCCCGCCGTGGTCCACCACGTCGCAGGGCTGGTTCATCGGCATCGTGACCACGCGGATGCCCACGGGAGCCTCCTGGTCGTAGACCAGGCAGAGCTTGTCCTCCGCCAGCACCTCCGCGGAGCCGTCGTCCCACAGCACCGTCGCGCGGGCGCACCCGGAGGTGGCAGCGGGGGTGGCGTCCACCCGCACGCCGCCGGACGAAGGCTGCATCTCCTCCCACGACAGCGGGTGCACGGACAGCACCGTCCCACGCCTGGACCACACACCGCCGCCGAGGTCATCCACCGGAAAGACCCTGTCGCCGCGGGCGAACATGACAAGGCCGGCTCGGCCGTCCGCGATGGCCGGCCACTGCTTCGTCATATCGTGATCGTAGGGTGCCTGCCCGGACGCCGGACACCCAAGACCCCGGGCCCGTGCGGGACCACCCGCGCGGTCCATGGTCGCCGCGGTCGCCCCCGAAGGCGACCCGACTGTCAGAACTGGCGGTTCATCTCGCCGGAACCGGTCCCCGCCCGCCCGGCCGGGGCAGGCCGTCGCCACCCCGATCGGGTGGTCGGGGGCACCTTCGGCGGTGCTCTCCGGCCCGCCGGAGAGGCCGGTCCGCCCGTCGGGGCGGGGTACCTTCGGCTAACCACGCCGACGTGGGCGCAGTGACCACCCGGTGGAAGACGCACGGAACCTTCAAGGACCTGCCGCTTCCCAGGACTTGCCGCACAGCCCGTCTCTCCGGCTCGTCCGGACATCCCACGCGCGGAGAACTGCATGCCCGGATCCGACTACCCGCCGATCGAGGAGCACGGGGTCATCGGTGATCTCCGCACCGTGGCCCTGGTGGCCACGGACGGAACGATCGACTGGTACTGCCCGCAGCGCTTCGACGGCGCGTCCGTCTTCGCGAGCCTGCTGGACGCTGACCGCGGCGGCTCCTTCCGGATCCACTGCGGCGAGTCGAAGGCCAAGCAGCTCTACCTGCCCGACTCGAACATCCTGATGACCAGGTTCCTCACTCCGTCCGCGGTGGGCGAGGTCGTGGACTTCATGGTCCCGGTCGACAACGACCGCACCGAGACGCCGCACGTGATCGTCCGGCAGGCCCGCGCCGTGCGCGGCACGGCCGGGTTCCAGCTGCGCTGCGACCCCCGTTTCGACTATGGACGGGCGTCCCACACGGTGACTCTGGTGCCGGGGTCGGGGGCGGTCTTCGAGTCGGCGTCCGGCCGCCTCGTCCTGCGCACGGCGCTGCCGCTGCGGGTGGTGGGAACAGCGGTCGCCTGYGACTTCGAGCTGGCGACGGGCGAGACGTCCGACATCGTGCTGGAGTGGGACTCCGAGATCCGGCCGCTGCAGACCGGGGAGGCGGACACCCTGTTCGCCCGGACCCTCGGGTACTGGCAGACCTGGCTGCGCTCCGCGCGGTACCAGGGCCGCTGGCGGGAGATGGTCCTCCGCTCGGCCCTGGTCCTGAAGCTGCTCGTATACCGCCCGACCGGGGCACTCATCGCCGCCCCCACGACCTCCCTGCCGGAGGAGCTCGGCGGAGTGCGCAACTGGGACTACCGCTACACCTGGATCCGGGACGCCGCCTTCACCACCTACGCGCTCATGGCACTCGGCTTCACCGACGAGGCCGCGGCGTTCATGGACTGGCTGGAGCAGCGGTGCAAGGAGGCACCCCCCGATCAGGGCCTGCGTGTGCTTTACAGCGTGGACGGCAACGCCGACCTGGACGAGATCGTGCTCGAGCACCTCGCGGGCTACCGCGGGTCGAAGCCCGTCCGGATCRGCAACGGCGCCGCCGACCAGCTCCAGCTCGACATCTACGGCGAGCTGATGGACTCGGTCTACCTCTACAACAAGCAGGTCCCGATCTCGTTCCAGCTCTGGGAGGCGCTCGGRCGCCAGCTCGACTGGCTGGCGCAGCACTGGGAGCAGCCCGACGAGGGCATCTGGGAGACCCGCGGYRGGCGGYAGCGGTTCACCTACTCGGCGGTGATGACCTGGGTCGCGTTCGAGCGGGCCTGCCGGATCTCCCGCCAGCGCGGTCTTCCCGGGCCCACCAACGACTGGAAGGACCACGCCGGCCGGGCCTACCGGTTCGTCCAGAACGAGGCGTGGAATCCCCAGCTCGGGGCGTACATGGAGTTCCCGGGCTCGCCGCGGCTGGACGCGTCGCTGCTCTGCATGCCGCTGGTGAAGTTCTCAGGCCCGACCGACCCCCGCTTCCTGTCGACCCTGGACCGGGTCGGCACGGACCTGGTCAGCGACAGCCTGGTGCGCCGGTACGCCGCCGACGGCAGCGACGGGCTGACCGGGGACGAGGGCACCTTCAACCTCTGCTCGTTCTGGTACGTCGAGGCGCTGACCCGGGCCGGGCGTACGGCCGAGGCCCGGCTGGTGTTCGAGAAGATGCTCACCTACGCCAACCACGTGGGGCTCTACGCGGAGGAGATCGGCCCGTCGGGTGAGGCCCTGGGCAACTTCCCGCAGGCGTTCACCCACCTGGCCCTGATCAGCGCGGCGATCCACCTGGACCGGGCGCTCCCCTGACGACGGTGCCCGGTGCCCGGTTCCCGTCGCGGCACCGGGCCGGCCGGGTCCTGTCTTGCCACGGACATCCGGCCCGGACGGGGGGTCTACCGACCTATCCTGGCAACCCGGCCAGGGAAGACGGCGTCAGGCCGGCAGGTCGGATCTAGGAGGCACCGGCGGTGATCGGCGCGCAGTCACCCCGCGACCGGCAGCCCCGCCCCGGCGGCCGCCCCGACGGGCACCCCACCGCACGTCCTGACGACCAGCCCGACGACCCCGCCGACGGGCCGACCACGTTCCTCGCGGGCCCGGTGGCCCCGCCACCGYAGCCGGCACCGCCCACACCCTCGCGACCGCCCGCACCGCCCGCTCGGCCCGGACCACCGCCACCAGCACCGGCCGGACCGCCCGTACCGCCCGGCCGGACCAGGTCTCCGGCCCCCGCGCAGGCCAGCCACCCAGCCCCGGTGCGCGGGGACCTCACCCCCGCGCTGGTGGAGACGTCGGTCTGGACGGACGGCATGCTGGCCCAGGCGGGCATCCCCGTCCACGACACGCCCCTGGTCACGGTGGGCGGCGGCATCGGCTCGTTCGTCCTGGTCGACTACCTGCGCATCGCGGGGGCGCCGACCTCGGCCATCCGGGTGCTTTCCAACATCGAGACGCCGTGGCAGACCTACCGGTACCTGACCCGGGTCTCCCAGATCCCCGACCACGAGCGGATCCGGTCCGATTCGGGGTCGACGCCGGACAACATCTGGGCGTTCCCGTCCTACGCCGTCCGGGAGGCGTTCGCCGCCCGCGGCCTGCGCGGTTTCGTGGAGCCGCTGTTCCGGGTCGCCACCGAGCCGCTGCTGTCGGACTACTTCACCCCGCGGATCGGGGCGGTCCTCGACAGCATGGCCCGGGAGGCGGCGCGGATCTCCTACCCGCAGATGCTGGTCCCCGGCCAGGTGCGGATGGTCCGCCGCCGCGCCGGCGGCGGCTACTTCACGGTCATCACTCCCCCGAGCGGGCGGTCCGAGACCCGACGGGTGGCGTTCCGCAGCCGGCACGTCCACCTCGGGGTCGGTTACCCGGGCCTGAAGTTCCTCCCGGACYTGCAGGAGTACCGGTCGCGATACGGGGACGTCCGCCGGGTCGTCAACGCCTACGAGCCGCACGAGCACGTCTATGACGAGCTGATCCGCCACCCGGCGACGGTGGTGGTGCGCGGCGCGGGCATCGTCGCCTCGCGGATCCTCGACCGACTTATCACCGACCGTGACCGGCATGGCGCCCGGACGCACATCGTGCACCTGTTCCGCACCTACGTGCGCGGGTCCCACGGGCCGAGCGTGTTCATGCGCCGCCGCGGTGGCGACGGCTGGGCCTACCAGGGGTTCAACTATCCGAAGTCGGTGTGGGGCGGCCAGCTCAAGGCCCGCATGCGCGCGCTCGAGGGCGAGGAGCGCAGGGCGCTCTACGAGACGATCGGCGGGACGAACACCCCCCGGCGGCGCAAATGGCAGGAGCAGCTCGCCCGCGGCCGGCACGAGGGCTGGTACGCGACCAGGGTCGGCGAGGTGGAGCGGCTCACCCCCGGACCGGGCGGGACGGTGGTCACCCGGGTCCGCACCGCCGACGGCATGCTCGAGGTCCCCGCGGCCTACGTCATCGACGCGACCGGGCTGGTGGCGGACATCCGCGAGCACCGGGTCCTCGCCGACCTCCTCGACCACTCCGGTGCCGGTCACAATCCGCTCGGCCGCCTCGACGTGGAGCGCACCTTCGAGGTCCGCGGCACGCGCAGCGGTTCGGGGCGGCTCTACGCGTCGGGCGCGGCGACCCTCGGCGGGTACTTCCCCGGGGTGGACACCTTCCTGGGGYTGCAGATCGCCGCCCAGGAAATCTGTGACGACCTGGCTTCGCAGGGATTCGTACCCCGGTTGGGGGTGGCCCGTTCGGTGTCGCAATGGGTGCGTTGGATGCGCAACCAACCGGTCTGACGCCRTACCGATCGGAGAATGTGAACGATGGTGCCGACACTGGCCGGACGACTTCAGACCAGGCTGTTCCTGCTGGCCACCGTCGGCACTCTTCTGACGGTGCTGATCACCCCCGTGCTGCCCACCGACGCACCGCTCGGCGCGGCCTGCCGGGCGAGCTTCGGGGTGCTGTTCACGGTCGCAGTGATCGGGCTGGGCTGGGAGCTCGCTTATCACGGCCTGCAGCAGTTCCGCTGGGAGAAGGACTGGCCGATGCTGTTCGGCCTRCTCACCGCGCTCAACGAAGGGCTGCTGGTCTGGCTCGCGGTGCGGGCCGGCGCGGTGCCGGGGGCGGACGGGCTGGCCGGCGCCGCCTTCCTGGTCCACTTCGCGGTCGTCTGGCTGGGCGTGTGGCTGACCGCGAACGGCCCCATGCGCGTCCCGTTCCTGCGGTGGCGCTTCCGCGGCGGGCGGCTCATCTGAACGCCCCCGGGCCAGCGCCCGGCGGGGCGGCGGTGTCCGGCCGCGCACTGCCCGGTCTGACGATCACGCCAGGCCGCGTCCGCGCGGGTGATACCACGGGAGAGAAGGCGGCCGCACGGACACCCCGACCGGAGGTGAACATCGGACATATCGGCTTACCGTGGCGATCCGCCCGGCAGGATAAGTACGGTACGGCGCGCGGGGGTGCCGCTAGTCTGAAGATCGGTACCGTTTGCACGACGCGGAGAAGCGGCGAAGGGCGAGGCAATGGCGGGACTGGACCGTTTCCGGGTCGTGGTCGGCACCGGGCACGGCGGGCAGGCAGGTGTGGTCGTCAGGCGGCCCGGTGTGCTGGTCGTCGCCTCCGTGAGCCGGCCGGAGACCATTGAGACCACGAAACGGCTGCTCGCGCTGTGTGCCGAGGTCACCAGCGAGGCGGGCAGCCCGGCCACCACTGGTTCCCGCCTCGTCCGCCGCGTGGCCGGCCTCCTCGTCGATGCCGAGGCCGAGCGGGTCCCCGACTTCGGCCTGCTGACAACTGTCAACGACCGGATCGCCGCGCTGGTCCACGGCGCGATGGACGTCGTCACCGGCGGCCCCACGCCAGTGTCCCTCTCCGGGGTGGACTCCGCGACCTGGGTGGACCGGCTGCTGCCACTCGAGACCACCAGGGTCGACATCGGGCCGACCGAGGCGATGCCCGGCCTGTTGCATGCGGGCCTCGCCGGGCTCACCGGCCTGCGCGGGCTCGACGACCTCGGCTTCCCGCTGGACCTGCGGGTCGGCGCCGTGCCGGGCACCGCTGCGAGCCTGATCGTGGACGACGACGCTGCCGTCGCGGCCGCGTCCCTCGGCTCCGGCGACGCGTTCCTCTCCGGGTTCGAGCCGCCGCGCGAGCCGATGACGGAGGCCGCGCCCATCCCCACTCCGGGCCGGCGGATGCCCGATCAGCTGTCCACCGCCCCGCCGGCGCTCACCCCGCTGCTCAGCAAGGACGACGAGGCGCACCGCCGGCTCGCGGCCGCTGCCGAGCCGACCCAGGCCGCCGACTTCGACGAGCTGGACGAGGACCCCCCCACCACGCTCGCCGCGCGCGAGCTGGCCGCCCGCAGCCAGGGCCACGACGGGCACGGTGCGGAGCACCTGCACGACGACCTCCACGACGATCTGGACGACGACCAGGACGCGCTCACCCAGCTGCCCGGCGACCCGACCTTCACGGTGTCGGACCTCATCGAGGACGACGACGCCGAGACGATGCTGCCGAACGCGGCGCAGCCGCAGGTCGAGGGCATCATGTGTGCCAACGGCCACTTCAACCACCCGCAGGCGCCGTACTGCGCGGAGTGCGGGATCTCCCTGGCCCAGCAGACGAACCGGACCGTGCTCGGCCCGCGGCCGCCGATCGGCGTGCTGGTGTTCGACGACGGCCAGACCGTCAACGTCGACATGGATCTGGTCATCGGCCGCCAGCCCGACCGGGACGAGGCGGTCCGCGCCGGCAACGCCCGCCCGCTGCCCGTGGAGGACGGCGAGAGCGCGGTGTCCCGCGTCCACGCGGTGATCACCCTGAACGGGTGGGACGCGGTGATCACCGACCGCGGGTCGGCCAACGGGACGTACATCGCCCCGCCGGAGGCGACCGTGTGGACGCCACTGAGCCCGCACCAGCCCGCGCCGCTGGTACCCGGTACCCGGGTGCAGGTCGGCAAGCGCACGTTCGTCTTCAACTCCCACATCCAGGTCTGACCACTCGCCGGACGGAACCCGGGGCCGGGTGGCCCGGCGCTCCCGGGCAGTTCGCCCCTGACCGGGCGCCGCCGGTGGGTCAGACTGGACGGTGATGAGCCGATCCGACGACGATCAGGGCGTGTCCGCCATGCCGCGTGAGCACCAGACCACCAGGGACGTGACGACGCCCGAGGAGACCGCGCCCGAGGAGACGACGCTCGCGGAGGCGACACTCGCGGAGGCGACACTCGCGGAGGCGACGGCGCCCGAGGAGACGACGCCCGAGGCCGCTTCGGGCGCGGCGCCGGCCGAGCGTTCCCCCGCCTGGGTGCGGCTCTGGTGGACGCCGCTCGTGCTGTTCGCCGTGGTCGGGCTCCTCGCCGCGGGCGCCGGGCTGCGCGGGCTGCTCGACCGCCCACCGGCTGACAGCTCGGTGGACGTCGGGTTCGCCCGGGACATGTCCGAGCACCACTCGCAGGCCGTCCAGATGGCCATGGTCGAGTTCAGCCGGGGCGATGACGCCGTCATCCGCAGCGTCGCCCAGGACATCGCGCTCGGCCAGCAGCAGGAGATCGGCGTCATGTACACCTGGCTGGCCGGCTGGGGCCGGCCGCCGACCTCCGCCCGTACACCGATGGCGTGGATGACCGACCCGAATGACCCGGCCGGTCAGGGCGGCGGCCACCCCGGTCACGGGGAGATGCCCGGCATGGAGGGGAACTCGCCGGCCGGGAGCGCCTCCGGCGGGGGCGCCGCTGCCGGGGGCGCGGCCGCCGAGGAGACAGCAGCAGTGCGGATGCCAGGCATGGCCTCCGAGGCGGAGCTGGCTCAGCTGGCCGCGGCCAGCGGGCGTGACCTGGACGTCCTGTTCCTGACCCTGATGATCCGTCACCACCGCGGCGGGGTCGAGATGGCCCAGCACGCCTCGCTGCACGCCGCCGACGACCGGGTGCGCGCGCTGGCTCGGGCGATGGTGGTCAACCAGGCCAAGGAGATCACCACCATGCAGGCCGACCTTGAGCGGCTCGGAGCGCCGCGGGCGTGAGCAGAGGGCCCGTAGATCCGGTTCGAGGGGCTTTGTATCGTCATATCTGACCTACCGGAAGAGTAGGGGATGTCCTCCGCCGTGCGGCCGGGGCACCGTCGCCCGGCCACCGGGCCACCCGGGCCCATGCGGCCGGAGGTGGTCCGCGCCGGGGCCGTGTGCCGGCCCGTCCAGGCGGGAGCCCCGACAACCCGACCGGTTCATCCCGGATGGTGTCTCGACCGCACCACCACCTCGCGCCTGTGAGAGTTCAGCGTGCCTGAAATGTCCCTGGGCCAGCCCGGGCCCGCCGCCGCCCGCACCCGCCCGCTTCTCGTGCGGGTGCGGGCGAGGCTGCCCAGGCTGGCCGGGGCGGCCCGGCCAGCCTGGCCAGGGCTGCGCACGGTCCGGGTCGAGCTGCTGGCCGGCCTGGTCACCGCACTGGCGCTGATCCCGGAGACCATCTCGTTCTCGGTCGTCGCCGGGGTGGACCCGAAGGTCGGCCTGTTCGCCTCCTTCACGATCTCGGTCGTGATCGCCGTCGCCGGCGGCAGGCCCGCGATGATCTCGGCCGCGGCCGGGTCGATGGCCCTGGTCGCGGCCCCGCTGGTGCGGGAGCACGGCCTGGACTACCTGCTCGCGACCACCGTCGGCGTCGGCGTGACGATGTTCGTCCTCGGTCAGCTCGGCGTGGCGCGGCTGATGCGGTTCGTCCCCCGGACGGTGATGATCGGCTTCGTCAACGCGCTGGCGATCCTGATCTTCACGGCGCAGATGCCGCACGTGATCGGTGAGTCCCCCGCGGTCTACATCCTGGTCGGAGCAGGCCTGGCCGTCCTGCTCACCGTCCCGCGGATCACCCGGGCCGTGCCGCCGCCGCTGGTCGCGGTGGCGCTGCTGACGCTGACCGCCGTCACGTTCGACCTCTCGGTGCCGACGGTCGGGGACGAGGGAAGCCTGCCCAGCTCCCTGCCCGTACCCGGGCTCCCCTCGGTACCGATGACCTGGGAGACCCTGCGGATCATCGCGCCGTACGTCGTCACCCTCACCGCGGTCGGCCTGCTGGAGACGCTGCTCACCGCGCAGATCGTCGACCGGATGACGGACACGTCCCACGACGCCAACCGGGAGGCGTGGGGGCTGGGGCTCGCCAACATCGTCAACGGGTTCCTCGGCGGCATGGCGGGCTGCGCCATGATCGGCCAGACGATCGTCAACGTGTCCTCGGGCGGCCGGACCAGGCTGTCGACCTTCGCCGCGGGCGGGTTCCTGCTTCTCCTTGTGGTCCCGCTGCGCGAGGCGGTCGGCGTGATCCCGATGTCGGCTCTCGTCGCCGTGATGATCCTGGTCTCGGTGATGACCTTCGAGTGGCGCAGCATCGCGCCGCGCACGTTGCGGCGGATGCCCCGCTCGGAGACGCTCGTGATGGTCGTGACCGTGGGGGTGGTCGTGCCGACCCACAACCTCGCCTACGGGGTGCTCGTCGGGGTGGTGCTGTCAGCTCTGCTGTTCACCCGGCGGGTCGCCCATCTCACCAAGGTGACCAGCGTTCTCGACCCGGAGGGCGGCGAGCGGATCTACGCCGTGAGCGGCCCGGTGTTCTTCGCCTCCAGCAACGACCTGGTCAACGCGTTCGACTACGCCCACGACCCGCCGCGAGTCGTCGTCGACCTGTCCGAGGCGCAACTGCTGGACTCCGCCGGCGTCGCCGCGCTCGAGGACGTGCAGCACAAGTTCCGCGAACGCGGGATCACGGTCCGGTTCGCCGGGGCGGCCGGTAACACCGCGGCGATGCTGTCACGCTGCTCGGCGCCGGAGGAGCCCGCCGTCGGCTCGACGGCGGAACCGGAGCCGGAGGAGCCGGCTGTCAGCCCGCCGCCGCCACCGAGGGCAGACGTCCCCGGGTCGGACGCGGAGGCCGAGCCGCCCAGCGCGCCCCGCGGGTAGCACCGCAGCTCAGGCGGCCATGGCGACGAGAACGGACGGCGACGCCGCCGGCAGACGCGAGCGCGGCAACGTGGCGGAGCGCGACACGCCCCTGACACCGCATCATCAGGTTCCACTCAGGTTGTGTGTGCAACATTGCCGCCAGGAACGTTCGGACCTTCACAAGGCGGGTGACCGGTGGCAGACAGCACGCCTCGCGGAAAGCGGCGCTGGCCGCTGTACCTCATCGGCGCGGTCCTCGCGGTGGCCGTCCTGGTCGTCGGCGGTACCGCGTTCTACATCAACGTCATCAAGGAGGACGCCCCGGAGGAGTTCGCGCTCGACGACCAGGYCACCGGGACGTCGACCGGGGGCTCGACCGCCGAGACGGCCGCCGCCGGATCCCTGGACGGTGCCTGGAAGGTGACCTCGGGCTCGGAGGCCGGCTATCGCGTCGAGGAGGTCCTCTTCGGCCAGAACACGACGGCGGCCGGCCGCACCTCGGACGTCGCCGGCACGATGACCATCTCCGRCACCGAGGTCTCCGAGGCGAACTTCGAGGTCCAGATGGCGACGGTGCGCAGCGACGAGGACCGCCGCGACAACCAGTTCCGCAACCGGATCATGAACGTCGACACCTACCCGGTGTCGGAGTTCACCCTGACCCGGCCGATCGAACTCGGCTCCGTCCCGGCCGGCGACGAGAAGCGCACGTACAAGGCCACCGGCACCCTGAACCTGCGCGGGGTCTCCCGCGAGGTGACCATGGACCTGCAGGCCCAGCGCCTCGGCGACCAGGTCCAGGTGGTCGGCCAGATCCCGGTGACCTTCTCGGACTACGACATCCCGAACCCGAGCATCCCGGGTATCTCCACCGAGGACCACGGGATCATGGAGGTCTCGCTGCGCTTCGCGCGCGGCGAGGCGATCGAGTAGCAGCCGCCGGTGCCGGCCCGACGCCCAGCCCGACGTCCGGGCCGGCTCCGACAGCATGAGCAGGACTTCGCCGGTGCCGGCTCGGTTGCCGGTGCCACGGCGGTGGGCGCCGGGCCGGCAGCGGCCGCTGCGGCGGCACGCCGTGCACCCGCTCCAGCTCGATCTCCTCCGCGTCGGGCACCCGCGGAGCCGGTTTCGTCAGGTCGAGGGATCAGGCGGAGGTCACGCCTCCGCGAGGGCCTCCAGCCGCTCGCGGTCCCCGCGGGGCTGCTCGGCGATCGTCACCGGCACCGCCGGTGGACGTCCGGGAAGCAGGCATGCGACCACGCCGGCGAGCAGCAGAAGCCCGGCCGAGATCACGAAGGCGAGGGAGTACCCGGAGGTCAACGCCTCCGCCTCCAGCGTGCCGGCCGCGAGCCGTCCCTCGCTGTGATGGTGCGCGATGGTCGCCAGGAGCGCCAGGCCGACCGCCGCACCGATCTGCCGACCGGTGTTGAGCAGCCCGGACGCGAGACCGGCGATCTGCGGCGGCACGCCGGACGTCGCCGCCGTGGTCACGGCGACCATGTTGATGCCCATACCCAGGCCGAACAGCGCGAGCGGGCCGAAGACCTGCGTCCAGTACGAGCCGTCGGCGCTCAGGGCGCCGAGCCAGGCCATGCCGGTCGCCGCGGTCAGCGTGCCGGCGATGACGAGCGGACGCGGGCCCAGGCGGCCGACCGTCCGCGAGCTGAACTGCGAGCCGACAATGATCAAGAGTGGCATCGGCAGCATCGAGAGACCGGCCTCGAGCGGCTCCTGGCCCTGGATCCGCTGCAGATACAGGGTGAGGAAGAAGAACAGCCCGAACATGACGGTTCCCATGATCAGAATGATCAGGTTGGCGTAGCGCAGCGCACGGCGCCGGAAGACACCCAGGGGCACCAGCGGGTTGGCCGTCCGTAGCTCGATGACCACGAACGCGGCAAGCAGTGCCACCGCGGCGGCCAGCCAGCCGAGAGTGACCGGGGAGCCCCAGCTGCCCGACTCCGTCCGAACGATGCCGTACACCAGCGCGACCAGGCCGCCGGTGACCGTGACCGTGCCGGGCACGTCCAGATCCCGCACCCCGCGTGCCTGGCCGCGGGACTCGATGAGCGCGATCCGCGCACCCGCGATCAGCGCCAGCCCGATCGGCACGTTGACGAAGAACACCCAGCGCCAGTCCGCGATCTGGGTCAGCAGGCCGCCGGCCAGCACGCCGAGCGCGCCACCGCCGGCAGCGGTCGTGCTCCACAGGCCGAGCGCACGAGCCCGCTCACGCGGATCCGGGAACGAGGTCATCAGCACGCTCAACGTGGCGGGCGCGAGCACCGCGCCGCCGAGCCCCTGCACCGCGCGCGCCGCGATCAGCGTGGCCTCGGTGGTGGCCAGACCACCGGCCAGGCTCGCCGCGGTGAACAGCGTCAGCCCTGTGACGAAGACCCGGCGCCGACCGAACAGGTCCGCGGCCCGCCCGCCGAAGAGCAGGAGGCCGGCGAAGGCGAGGGTGTACCCGTTCACCACCCACTGCAGCCCGGACGCGGAGAGTCCCAGGTCGGACTGCATGGACGGGAGCGCCACGTTCACGATCGTCACGTCCAGGACGACCATGAACTGGGCCAGGCAGCACACGGCCAGCACCGCCCACGCCGGCGCGCGGCGTGCCGGGCCGCGCTTCGGAGCCTGCGCCGCGGCCGGGACCTCCTCCGGCGGCTTCGCCGCCGCAGGTTCGGCCGTGCGAGGCTCAGCCGCTTCAGCTGTTGTCGGCACAGCGGCCGCCGCCGTCCCATCGGCTGCCGCGGAAGCCACCGGAGGAACGGCCGCCGTGGGCTTCTCCACCGCGCCGCCTTCGTCGCCGCTCTCCGCTCCGCTCCCTGCCAGTGCCCCGTCGTCCGCCATCGCGCCTCCCACAGCCCACGCCTGTCGTCGCTGCGGCGGTCCGAAGCTCGGCCCCGCCGCACCGCCCGCCCTGTCCGCGTACGCTTCGTACGCTGTACGGGCAACCAGCCGGTCGAGCGTACGCCGTACGATTGACGCCCCACAAAGACGATGTCCCTGGCGGGTGAGATGAGCACCACAGGCACCGTTCCGGCCGACGTCGAGCGCCCATCCGGCGCGGCCGGAGAGCCGCCCGGTCTGGTCGGCGGCGAGCTCGACGCGGCCCGCGCCGAGCCAGACGCCTTCGGCGACCCGGTTCCCGCCTTCGGCGACCCGGTTCGCACGGACAGCGGGCAGGGCGCGGCGCCCAGACCGCCGACCCGGGCCCGCGAGCGGCAGGCCACGCCCCGCTCCTCCCTCACCTCCGACCGGATCGTGGCCGCCGGCCTGGGGATCGCCGACGCCGAAGGGCTGGAGGCGGTCTCGATGCGCCGCGTCGCGGCAGCGCTCGGGGTCGGCACCATGACGCTGTACACCCATGTCCAGGACAAGGACGCGCTGCTCGCGCTGATGCGGGACGCGCTGTTCGCCGAACATCTCGTCACCGACCTCGGCCCCGACTGGCGCACTGGTCTCACCCGCATCGCCCGGCGGACGCGTGAGTGCCTGCTGAGCCACCCCTGGGTGCTCGCCCTCGGCCTGCGCCCCGCGCTCGGTCCGAACAAACTGCGCCACATCGAGCAGGTACTCGCCGCGGCCTCGGGGATCACCAGCGACACGGCGGCCCAACGGACGATCATCCACGCGGTGGACGACCTCGTCATCGGGTGCGCGACGCAGGAGCTGGCCGCGAAGGCACTCGGCGCCGACGTCCCGCAGCCGATGTGCGGACTGCGCCGCCGCATCGACGCCGACCCGGCGCTGCGCGGGCTCCTCGACAGCGGGGTGTTCCCCCACCTCGCCCAGATGCTGGCCGACGACGCCCCGTTCGCCGCGGAGCGGTTCGAACAGGCGCTGACCTGGCTTCTCGACGGCATCGAACGGACCTACCGCGACGGCACGTGAACACCCGCCCGCGCGCGGGTCAGGACCACACCGGCGGGACCAGCCGTACCGGACGGGGACGATCCGGGCTTCACGGAAACGACCCGAACGACTACCTTCGACCGGGTGAGCACCCTCGGTCAGCCCCGCGTCACCCGTGAAGCGCCGGTATGACGACCGGCCTGCCCTGGCATGCCCAGCCGCCACTCGCGAGCGACCCGACCTCGGTCGGGCCCTACCGCGTGCTCGGCCGGATCGCGCAGGGCCCGGCGGGGCCCGTGCTCCTCAGCCGCGCCGTCGGCGGCGCCTGGGTCGCGCTCCATCTGCCTGACCCGGCCACGGTCCAGGGCACCTGGCCCGAGCCCGCCGCCCGGGAGCAGGCCAAGAAGCGGCTGCGGGCACGGTTCACCGCGGTCGCCGAGCACGCTGCCGCCGCTGCCCACCCCGCCCTCTGTGCTGTCCTGGACGTCGGAGTCATCGGCGACGGCAGCGTCGGCGACGGCCTTCCGTACCTGGTCACCGAGTACGTCGACGGCCCGACGCTGGCCCAGGAGGTTGCCGAGCGCGGGCCGCTGTCCTCCACCGAGCTGAACCGGGTCGCCGTCACCCTGCTCGACCTGCTGGCCTCGCCGGCCGGCGCCGACATCCGGGCGGGTGTGCAGTCGGCCCCGGCGGCCGAGGAGATCGTCCTGTCACTCGCCGGGCCGCGTGTGGTCTCCCTTGGTCTCACGTCCAGGCCGCCCGACGGGAAGGCCGCGGCGGATCCGGCGGGCACCGCCTGGGCCCGTGTGGTCGCCTTCGCCAGTACAGGGCAGCTGGCCCCGCCCGGCTGGCCGCGGCGCAGCGCGGCAGTGGCGGGCACCCGACGCCGCGGCTCCCCGGCGGTCGACCGGACCACCGCGGCGGTCCTCGACGCGCTGCCGCACGGCCGGGCCCGCACGGCGATGCGGGCCGCGGTGGCGGGAGCACCCTGGCTCCCCGACGTCGCAGCGCCGGCGGAACAGCCCCGGGCACTCGCGGCGGGCATCGCCCGGCCGGCCCCGCCGCGGCCCGGCTGGCCGTTCAGGTCCGTCCGCACGGCAGAGGCCGTCCGCACGACGAAGGCCGCACTCGCAGCGGAGCCCGCACGCACTGCGGAGCCCGCACGCGCAGCAGAGCCTGCCCTGGTGGACGGGCGGCGGCCGAGGCCGGCCGCGCGGTGGCGCCCGGTCTCGGCCGCCGCGCTCTGTGCGGTCACAGCGGTCGCGGTCGCCGCCGTCGCCGGCCCCTCGGCCGGCCCGATCACCGCCACCGCCGCGGCACGCACCACGGCGGTGCTGCCCGAGCCGGCCGCGGCCGACCGCCCCGCCCCGCCGCTTCCGGAGCGCCCCCGGCGCGGCGCCACGCCGCGCCCCGCGGCGGAGGAGGCGGAGGTCCCCGGTGCCGGCACCGCCGTCGCACCGGGCAGCTCCGCGAGCATGCCCCCCACGGGCGCCACGGAAGCAACAGAGCCGGCTCTCCCCGCGCAGCTCCCGCAGGCCCCGCCGCGGGTGGCCGCCGCGGCGGAGGTCGCGCCGGGCCCGCAGGCGCCGCGCCCCAGGCCGGCACGGGTTCCTCAGCATGCGGTCCGCCCGGCACCTGACGCTCGACCGGTGCCGGGTGCGGCTGCAGTGGCCCAGCCCGCTCCGCCAGCCCCACCACCACCGGCCGCGGCCGCCGGCACCGGCCCGGCCGGCGCGGCGGTCACCCCCGCGGCCCCGAACCCGCCGCCTCCGGCGCCCGGCCCCACCAGCGGCCTCACGCCGGTACAGATCAGTGTGGTGCCGCTGGCCCCTCGCTGACCCGGGCGATCACCGAACGGGTGACTGCTCGACCGGGCGGTCAGTCGCGCACGGCGCCCTGCGGCCACACCACGTGGACCGGCTTGTTCCTGCTTCGTGCGTAGGCGACGACGTCGCCGGTGCCGGCGTAGTCGCGCGCGGGGCGGCCGTCCCAGACCGCGATCAGCTCGTCCGACTCGTCGACCATCGCCCGGCTGGCGGCCATCAGCGCCTCCAGGTCGACCTCGGCCAGCTCCAGGGTCCGCACCCGGATCGCGGCGCCCCGCAGGCGGTCGTACTCCGGCCGGTGCTCGGCCGGCAGGAAATCCCGGTAGTTCCGTGCGGGGACGACGGCGACGAGGCTGCCGCCGATGGTGAGGATCAGGTCGGCGAAGGTGCTGTCGGTGCCTTCGGCGAGGCAGCTCACCCCGACCAGGTCACCGGACGGGTGCCGGCGTAGCAGCCGCAGCGTCTCGGCGGTCGTGTACTCCGTGATGGTGGGTGACAGGACGCGGTGCCCGGTGATTCCCACGACTGCCATCGCCGATGACATTCCTCTCGTCGGGATACGGCCTCCGTTCGAAGCGTATGCGCGATCTGTCCGCGACCAGGCCGCCTCCGTCAGGGATGCAGCCGGAAGCGCGACACAAAGGCCCAGATCGCCTCGTTCGCGTCGAGATCGCCGTTTCCGCGCCCGAGGATCTGCCCGGGGAGAAGCGGGTCCCCGCCGGGCCAGAGATGGCCACCGCCGACGATCTCGTCGAGGATGACGGGGGTGCCCGGCGGGCATCCGGTGAACTCGTGGCGCACGACGGTGGTGCCGTCGGCCCGGTCGCGGTCCGGCAGCGGGGTGTCCAGGGTGGTCTGCGCGCAGCCGGCGGCGTCCGCCCAGCCGCGGGCACCGGCCTCCGCCTGCCCGTAGTTGATCACCTTGTCCTCGCGGCCGTGGATGACCAGCATCGGCACCGGCACCGGCACCGGCGGCCGGGACGGGCAGCCGACGCCGGGGGCCGACCCGGCGACGGTCGCGAACGCGGCGAAACGGTCCGGGTACCGGCAGGCGAGGCCCTGGGTGAACAGGCCGCCGTTGCTCATGCCCGAGGCGTACAGCCGGGACGGGTCGGCGCCGTACCGGGCGACCACCAGATCGGTCAGCGCACGGACGAAACCGGGGTCGTCAACGGACGGCGCGTCCTGCCCACCGGGTACGCCCTGCCAGCCGATCCCCTCATGCTCGGGGATCACCAGGAGGTAACCCGCACGGTCCGCGAACGCCGCCAGCCCGGCGGAGGCGTTCGCGATCTCCGGCGTCTCGAACATGCCCGGGAAGTGGAACAGCGCCGGCAGCGAGCTGCCCGCCAGGGCCGCCGCGGCCGGCAGATGCACGACGGCGTGGCGGTCGACCCCAGCGTGGCGCAGCCGGATCAGATGCTCCCCGGGGCCCACTCCCGCGCCGGCACCCACCCGACCGGGCCGGGTGGGTCCATCCGCACTTGCCGACGCCGGGGTGAGGCAGGCCGCGACCGCGAGGACAGCCGCCGCAACCACCGTCCTGCTCGCGACCACCGTCCTGCTCGCAGCCGTCGCCTTACCCGCGGCGGCCACGCCGGCCACCCCACTGCCCGTTGCCGCCCAGCAGCGCGCGGACGGCCTCCTCCAGCAGGTTGACCTCCGCCTCCCACAGACCGGCGAGATCTCTGGACCCGGGCAGCCCGGCGTCCGCCGCCGTGCCGACGCTGACGGTGTCGCCGAGGCCGCTGAGATGGCAGGCCAGCCGCTGCCCCGGGAACAACGTCGGGATCGGTACCGCCGCGGTGATCGGCTGACCGGCGACGGCCAGCGGGCCCGGTGCACCAGCCTGGTTGGACACCGACAGCGCGGACGACCGCCCGCTCAGCCCGGCGCCGAACAGGCGGGGGCGGATCCGGGCGGGCAGCAGCTCGAACAGCAGCCGCTCCCCCACCCCGAGGGTGCCGCCCTGCTTGAGCCGGTCGGTGCGATCCCGGACGGCCAGCAGCCGATCGAGGGGCAGCGGCTCGGCGCAGGGCAGGATGATCCGCGCCCCGGCCACGAAGTTCGCGAGCATGGCACGCTCCCCCGGCTGGCGGGTGCTGACCGCCATCGCCACCGGCAGGCCCTCCGTGGCCTGGCCGGTTCCCCCCCAGCGCCGCAGCGCCCCGGCCAGCCCGGCGAGGAAGACGTCGTTGACCGTGCCGCCGACCGGGGCGCCGATGGCCCGCAGCCGGGCCAGGGAGGTCGTGGCCCAGCTGTGGGTGGTCCGCCCGAGCCAGGGGGCGGTGAACGACGCCGACCTGGTGGTGGGAGCCAGCCACTGCAGTGAGCGCGCGACGGCCGCACCGACCTCCCGCGACCGGGCCCGCCCCGGCTCCCGGCGCTGCGGCGGCACGAACGCCGTCGGGTCGGAGCCGACCCCGAACAGCGCCGACAGCACCAGGTTCTTGGCGGTGCCGTCCTGCTGGATGTGGCTCGCCCGGTACAGCAGGGCGAACGCGGTGTCGTCCGCGGAACGCAGCAGCCACAGCTGCCAGGGGGGCCCGGCAACGGGGACGACCGCGCCGCTGCGGCGCTCCACGAAGTCACGCAGCTCCGTGCCGGCGAAACCCGGCTCGCCGGCGCCATCGCCCCCGCTGGGGACGCCGGCGGGCGGGTGCTCCCGAACGAGGTGGCCGAGGTCGACGTYGGGATCCGCGCGCCACCCGTACCGGGCCCGGCGTCCGGGCAGGCAGACCAGCCGCTCGGTGAGCAGTGGGAACCGGAGCAGCCGCTCGGACACCCAGGCCCGCAGCGCCTCGATACCGGGTGCCGGGCCCGTCCCGACGAGCAGGCAGTTGACGTTGATCGGCACGTCGGCGTGCAGAAGCTGGTAGTCGAGCAGGGCGGTGTCGAAGGCGTTGAGGGGGCGGATCCGGTCCATCGGCTGACGCTCGCTTCCTGCCCCGAGGCCACCGACGGTGCGGAGYCACCGCCGGCTCGGAGCTGCTGCGCGGGCTGGACGCCGTCCGGAAACGTAACCCCGGTCCCCGGCCCCGGCGACCCGGCGGCCCGTTTCCGCCCCGCCGGGGCACTCGCCCGGCCGGCGCCACTCGCCCCACTCGCCCGCACGCGCGGGAGGCTCCGCGCGCCGGTCGGCCGCCGCCCGGGTCAGGCAGCCGAGAAGGTGGTCACGGTCAGCTGGTGGACCGCTGGGTCGCGGCAGGTCTGCACTCCGTCGGCCACCGGCGCCAGCACACTGGCCCGGTCGTCTGGCGGGTAGACCCGAAGGCTTGTCCCACGCACCGTCTGATCGGTGCTCTCGCACCCCGGCAGCAGCCCGGGCTGCGTGATGGCCAGCGTCGCGGTCGCCCGGCCACCCGGTGCCAGCGTCACGGGTTCACCCGCCGGCCCGGTCCGGTCGGCCGGTGCCCCGATCTGCCGACCCGCGTCGTCCACGACCGAGACACCGGGGTACCCGGTGATCATGCAGGACGTCGAGCCGTTGTTGGTGAGTACGAGGTGCCCGTACACGTGGCCCGCCGCGCCTTCGAGATCCGCCACGGCCGCGGTGAGGCCGGACGCCGCGCAGGCGGGCGGGCCGTCGCTCATGCCAGTCACCGCCGTGGTCGCCGGGCCGCCCGCGGCCGGCCGGGACGGCGCGCTCACCCCCGCGGTGACCGGGGCGGGCTCGACGGCCTGGTCAGCCTCGCCCTCTCCGCCGCATCCGGTGAGCAGCACTGCGAGTGACGTCACGGCGGCCAGGAGAAAGGGGCCGGATCTGCTTCCAGTGGTGCGCATGCAGACCTGCCTACCCCGCCGCCGTGCCCAGTGACCACCGGGCGGGCCGGTATGACCCCCTTCGGCCTCCCCGGTCGCGCAGCGCCGCACCCGACACCCGACACCCGGCACCCGGCATGACGTGACCGGCCCGGTTCGGTCAGGACGTCCTCGTACCCGGCCGGCGTGGAGACGGCAGGTCCGGCTCGGACTGAGCGGCGGCACCGCCGGTCCGGCGCCGGTACGCGGACGGCTTCTCACCGCAGTGCTGGGCGAACGCCCGCGCGAACGCGCTCGGGTTCTCGAAACCCACCGTGGTGGAGACCTCCAGCACCGACATCGCCGGGTTGGCGAGCAGCGCCATGGCACGCAGCAGCCGTGCCTGCAGGAGGTACTCCCGCCAGGACATGCCCAGCGTGGTCTGGAACTGGCGGCGCAACGTCCGCTCGGAGACCCCGACCGCCCGGCCGACCTCCCCGACCGAGACGGCGTCGAGATGYGCCTGGGTGTAGGCGATCGCCGCCGCCACCACCGGGTCGGACGAGGTCGGCAGGCTCAGCGGGGCCTCGTGCTCCAGTGCCTCGGCGACCAGGTGGCCGAGCGTCCGGAAGAAGCCGTTGGAGACCGGGTCGCCGCCGGGCCGCGCGATCGGCCAGCGCACCGCGTAGATCATCATTTCCCGGATCAGTGGCGGCACCGCCAGGATGCGGGCTCGGGCGTCCGAACGGGGGATGATGCCGGGGTCGAACAGCACGGCGATCGTGCGGGCCCCGGGGTTGAGCGTGGCCTGGTGCTCGAGGCCGGCGGGGATCCACGCGGCCTGCTGGGGCGGGAGCAGGTAGTGGGCGCTCGCCGTCTCCACCTCGACCACGCCGGCCATGGCGTACTCGATCTGGTGCAGGTTGTGGGAGTGCCACCCGGTGACCATTCCCGCACCCTCGTGCAGGTAGCTGCCGCCGAGCGCGGTGCCGCCGCGGCGCATGTCCACCAGGCCGACCCTGACCGTTTCTGCCGGTCTCTCGGTCAGATGAGCAGGTACGGCCATCTCGTCAGGGTAACGGAGCCACGCACCGGCCGGACGGCTTCCACGCGGCGCGTGACCGTCCCGCGACTATGCTGTGCGGGTGCCGAGCTCCTCGCCTCCGGGAACCGGGGAGGCCAGCGCCACCGGCACGGCCCCGGCCCGCCGTCTCGGCGGGGAGGACTCGAAGACCCGCGCGGCGCTCCTCGACGCCACCGCGCAGATCATGCTGGAAGAGGGGTACGCGGCGGTCAGCTCACGCCGGGTGGCCTCCCGGGCGTCCATCAAACCGGCCCTCGTGCACTACTACTTCCGCTCGATGGACGACCTTTTCCTCSCCGTCTTCCGCCGCGGCGCCGAGACGAACCTGGCCCGCCTGCAGCGCGCGCTGAGCTCACCGCGCTGCCTGCGGGCGCTGTGGGCCATCGACATCGACCCGCGCGGAACGGCGATGATGGTCGAGTTCATGGCCCTCGCCAATCACCGCAAGACCATCCGGGCGGAGATCGCCGCCTACGCGGAGCGGTTCCGCGAGGCGGAGCGGGCCGCCCTCGCCACCGTGCTGGCGGCCCGCGGCGTCGATCCCGCCACGCTCCCGCCGCTGGTCGCGACGGTGCTGATGTCGAGTATCTCGCGCGTCCTGGTCATGGAAAGCGCGCTGGGGTTGTCCCTGGGGCATCAGGAGACCCTGGAGGTGGTGGAGCGCTGGCTGGAGGCGCTCGAACCCGCGGATCCCGCCGCGGGCGTAACGGCCGGGCCCGGGACGGTAACGGCGACGGGTTCGGGATCCAGCGGTCCCGGCTGAGACCGACCCGACCAGCTGCGACCCAGCCGACGGCCGAGGCGGAGCGCGCCGGTCACGACGAGGGCGACGGCGGCCCCGAGGAACGGGAAAGCCGGCGGCACATACCGGTAGTCGAAGCCGGCGGTGGCCGGCGGCAGGAGCAGTGCCAGCAGGGCGACCACGGCCAGCAGCAGCAGGGGCGCGCGCAACGCCCGGTCGCGGAGGGAAAGCAGCGCACCGGCCAGCGCCGCCGCCAGCAGCAGCCCGATGGCCGGCGCGGGGACGCGCACGTTCCGCTGGTAGGAGACCAGCCAGCCGGCCGCCGGGTCGTGCGCCGTGGTGATGAACTCTCCCCGCTCGTAGGCACGCAGGTCGGCGGCCTCGGTGGCCTTGCCCGTGATGGGAACCATGGACCCGGCGAAGGAGTAGCGCTCGGCCACCATCCGGCTCGGGTAATCGCTGAGGCGGGACTGGAACGTCCGGCGAAAGTCGTGGGCGACCGTGCGCAGGTAGTCGCCCGGCTGCCGGGTGATCGTGAGGACCGCGAACTCCCGGGCCAGTGCCTCCTTCTCCGGGCTGAACGTGTAGCCGGGAATGTCGAACAGCGGCGTGTCGCCGTGCCAGATGTAGTTGGACGGGACCTGCCGCTCGCCCGGCGGCTCGGCCGGGCACAGTACTCGCAGCCGCTCCGGCGGGTTGAGGACCGAGCAGTCCGCGAACGTCGCCGTCCGGGAGTACAGGAAGACTCCGGTGCTACCGGAGACCGCGAACGTTCCGTGCTCGGCCTGATGCCAGCCGCAGTAGGCCGCGAGCGGCAGCGCCAGGGCGGCCGCGAAGACGCCCGCCGGCCGCCAGCCGGGCCATCGCACCAGCAGCCAGAGCGCGGCCACGGCCGCCAGCGGCAGGCCCACGGATCTGGTCACCGATGCGGCGCTCAGGAACAGGCCGGCACCGAGCGCCCCGAGAACGCCGACCCGCCGGTTCCAGAGCAGACAGACAACGGCACCGACCATCAACGCGGTGAAGAGCGTCTCGGAAAGAATCATGTGTTCGAGCGCGACCTGGTACGCGTCGAGCAGCTGCGGGGCGGCGCCGGCGGCGGCGAGCCAGGCCGGGGTGCCCAGGCGCAGCAGCAGGACGTAGATCGCGACTCCGACCGCGAGCCCGACGAGATGCTGCACGATCACCACCAGCTCGAAGCTGTGGAACGGCAGCAGCAGCCGTAGAAAGAAGCTGTAGCCGGAGGGCCGGACGACATACGGCTCGGGCCGCAGGGCCACGCCCAGGTAGTCGTAACTGTCGTTGAACCAGAGGGCCGGCCGGTACCCGGCAACCGCCACCAGGCGCACCGCGAGACCGGCGGCGAGCAGGACCAGGAACGGGATGTGCCACCAGCCGCCGGTGCGACRCCAGACGGCGCGAAGCGTCGGCCTGTCCCGCTGGGCGCGATGCCTCGCACGTAACACGAGAACCTGGCCCGACACGGTCCGGAGCATAGCGACGCCCGACAACCCAGGCAAATCACTTAGCTCACCCGCTCACGCACTCAGGCGAAAGCCGGCACAGCACTCCGCACACCGGCGACTACATCGAGCCGGCGAAACTTCGAAAAGCGCCGGACCTGCGTTTTCACACAGAACCCGAAGAAGGCGGGGTGAACCCGGCGTTGCCACCAGTACCCGGTTGCCGGCACTGGTGATCCRCGTGGGGAACGATCCATGAACAGTCACCCGAGGGCGCTTCCGGCTTCCGCGCCAGGCCGTAGGAACCACCCATGACCCGACTGAACCGACGGCACGTCCTGCTGGGCGGGATAGCCGGGGTGGGGACGGCGGTGGCCRGCGTGTCCGTGGCCCGCGCCGCGTCCTATCCCTTCACCCTGGGTGTCGCCTCCGGTGAGCCCACCGCGGACGGTTTCGTCCTGTGGACCCGTCTCGCGCCCAGCCCGCTCAGTGCGGACGGCCTCGGCGGCATGTCCAGCACGCCGGTCACCGTGGAGTGGCAGGTGGCGAACGACCAGTACTTCACCCAGCTCGCCGCCAGCGGCTCGGTGAGCGCGGTGGCGGCCTGGGCGCACAGCGTCCACGTCGAGGTCGGCGGCCTGGCCCCGAACCGGGAGTACTGGTACCGCTTCCGCGCCAGCGGGCAGATCTCCCCGGTGGGCCGGGCCCGCACCGCGCCGGCCGTCGGCACCAGCCCGGCACTGACGATGCTGTTCGCCTCCTGCTCGCACTACGAGGCCGGCTACTTCACCGCCTACCGGCGGATGGCCGAGGAGAACCCGGACCTGATCCTGCACCTCGGCGACTACATCTACGAGGGCGGCGCCGGCTCCGGCGTGCGCTCCCACGTGCCCAGCGCCGAGATCAGCTCTCTGGCGAACTACCGGGTGCGGCACGCGCTGTACAAGACCGACGTCGACCTGCAGGCCGCGCACGCCGCCGCGCCGTGGGTGACGGTGTGGGACGACCACGAGGTCGAGAACAACTACGCGAACCTCGTCCGCAACGACGCCAGCCCCGCCGGTGACTTCACCGCCCGGCGCGCCGCCGCCTACAAGGCGTACTACGAGCACATGCCGCTGCGCTCGGCACAGATTCCCGTCAACCAGAACCTGGCGCTGTACCGGCGGCTGCGCTGGGGCAGCCTGGCCACCTTCCACATGCTCGACACCCGCCAGTACCGCAACGACCAGGCCTGCGGCGACGGGACGAAACTCTGCCCCGCCGCCGACGACCCRGCGCGCACACTGACCGGCGCCGCCCAGGAGGCGTGGCTGCTCGACGGCCTGGGCCAGCATCTCGGCACGTGGGACATCCTCGGCCAGCAGGTGTTCTTCGCACAGCGCCTCGCCGCCGCCGACGGCTCGAAGAGCATGGACGCCTGGGACGGTTACACCGCCAACCGCGGTCGCATCCAGCAGGGCTGGCAGGCCCGCGGCAACACGAGCACGGTGGTGCTCACCGGCGACGTCCACCAGTCGTGGGCCGCCGACATCATGGACGACTACACGACCCAGAACCAGGTGATCGGCACCGAGCTGGTGACCACCTCGATCACCTCCGGCGGGGACGGCACCAGCGCCGGGACAGGGCTTTCCAGCCTCAACCCGCACGTGAAGTTCAACTGGAACCGGCGCGGCTATGTCCGCACCGTCACCACTCCCACCCAGATGGCGGTGGACTTCCGCGCCCTCAACCAGGTCACCGTGCGCGGCGCCGCAGTCAGCACGGCGCGCAGCTATGTGATCGAGGCCGGCAACCCCGGCCTGCAGACGGCGTGAGTCGGAGGCCAGACGTGACCAGGAACCAGAATCCGAACCAGAACCAGCAGRCCCGCCGTCGGCGCGTCACCCGCGTGGCGGTGGTCGGGGCCACGGGCATGGCCGCCCTGGTCAGCGCGCTCGCCGCCCCGGCCTCGGCGGACGGCACCACGACCGCCGACGTCACCTGGACGGTCGCCAACTCGGTAGCCACCGGCGACCAGGACAACGCGGAGGTCTCCGCCACCCGCAACGGCTACACCGCCGTCGTCTGGGAGGACGACAGGGACGCCACCGCCCCTGAGAACACCGTGCACACCGAGGTCTTCCTGCGGCTCTACCGCGACGGGACGTCCCTGTTCGAGAAGAAGCTGTCGGCGGGCGGGAGCGGCAACTGGCGGCACGTCCAGCCGGACGTCGCCCTGCACGAGGACGGCACCGCGGTCGTCATCTGGGCCGAGGACCCCGACGGCAACGGCTACTACAACATCGCGGTGCGCGCGGTGAACACCGCCGGGACCGTCACCGGCTCCGCGCAGGCGAACGCGAACGCCGACGGCCAGCAGCTGAACGCCCACGTCGCCGCCGACCCCGACGGACCCGGCTTCGCGGTCGCGTTCGAGGACGTCCAGGGCACCGCGGCGCCGACGGTGCGGGTGTCCGGCTTCGCGTCGATGACGYCCAAGACCTACGAGGCCCAGGTGCACGCGACGGGCGGTACCCATCACCGCCCCGACGTGGCGGTGGACGGCGCCGGCAACGCCGTCGTCGTCTGGGACGAGGACGGCGACGCCAACGGCTCCTTCAACGTCGGCCGCAAGATCCTCACCCCGTCGGGCGGGGTGCGGGTGGCCCAGGCCGTCGCCAACGTGACGACCGGCGGCAACCAGGTCCACCCGTCGGTCGCGACGAACCTCAACGGTGACCAGGTCGTGGCCTGGGAGACCAACCAGAACGGCAGCGCGCAGGTCGGTGCCCGCTCGTTCAGCGCGGCGAACGCGGCGGGCCCCGAGGTCATCCTCCCCGGCACGGACCCACAGACCGGTATCGATGACCAGCGCGGCGCGGTCGTCGCCTGGGCGCAGGACACCGACGTCCACGCCCAGGGCCTCAACCCGGACGGCACGACCACCGGGCGGCTGCCCCGGCTGCGGGTGCACACCACCGCCACCGGGCGCCAGGACGAGCCGGCGCTCGGGGTCAACCCGTGGGGCCAGCTCGTGATCGCCTACACCGACGACAACGACGGCAACCTCTTCGACCAGGTCTACCTCGGCACCGGCCTGGTCAACAGCACCTGGTAGGCCGACCGGGACCCGGCGTCCCAGGACCCGGGGTTCGGGGCTCGACGGTCGGCGGTCGGCGGTCGGCGGTCGGCGGTCGGCGGTCGGCCAAGGTGACATTCATGCCAGAGGACGGCCTCTTCTGCCCGTCGACCGAGCCCACGAACACCATGATCATTGCGTTGGGATTTCTCCAGACGCGGGATATCCGGCCGTTGGACACGGTGGATCTCTGCGCGAGGCCGACGTCCACYAGTGGTGCACCAGACGGGCCCCGCCGACCGCGCCCGTTCGCCCGCCACCGACGACGCACCGCAGGCCTTTCCTGGGTGTCAGAGAACAGCTGGTCAACGGCCTGGCGGCGTCTCTGAAGGACGTCTGAGCGCAGTGGGCCGGTGCGGCGGGCAGCCATCCGTGCGCCGGGGTGGGTGCGGACGTCCCGCGGTCAGCTGCCGGCATGCGCCAGGCAGGTTCTCCGTGTCTGGACGCCGTTCCGGCCCGACGATAGTGCTGTTGGTCGGGGCATCCGGGCGATGGCTGGGGGCCAGTTTCCGACACTGGTGTCACCAGGTGCGGGAAGCACCCGGGCTGCTCCGTGAGCGGCGCGGGGGCCGGCAGGGCCCAGCAGAGCGTGCCGGCGATCGCGATCTCGCCGGAGAGGGTTCGCACCTTCACCGGAGCGTGCGGCCGCCGGCGAAGGCGTGCCGGCAACGATCGACCAGCTCCGAGGCCGCGGGGTTGCGCCCGGCGCGCCAGACGAGGGACAGCAGGGCCGGGGCCTGTACATCCGTGATCGCCACCGCGGTGAGTCGGTCGTGATGCGACTCGACCATCGACCCGACCATGATCGCCACTGCGACGCCGCGAACAGCCAGCGCGGCCAGGGCGCCCGCGGTGCTCACCTCCAGGGTGATCGTGGGCTGGAGGTTCTGGGCGGCGCAGGCCTGGTCGACCATGGCACGCAGCCCGGTGCCGGCGGGCATACAGACCAGCGGGTGGGCGCACACCTCCCGCAACGGGGCGCGTTCCGCCCGGCCCGCCAGCGGGTGCCCGGGGGCGACCGCCGCGACGAGCCGGTCACGGAGGACGACGCAGGAGTCGAGCCCGTCCGGGAGGGGCGCTGCGGCGGCCATCCCGACCAGCGCCACGTCGACGGCACCGTCGCGCACCTGTTCCACGAGACGGTCGGAGCGGCCCTCCTGCAGGTGGATCTCCACTGCCGGCCGCGCCTGGTGGAAGGCTGCGAGCGCGTCGAACAGCGGCTCCAGCGTGCACCCGCTGACCATGCCGAGGGTGACGCGCCCCTGGAGCAGGCCCGTCACCTCGCCGACCGACCGGCTCACCGCGCCGGCGGACGCGAGCGTGACACGGGCGTGGTCGAGGGCGACCCGGCCAGCGGCGGTGAGGGTGATGGCCCGCCCTGAGCGGTCGAGGAGCTCGGCGCCGAGCTCACGTTCCAGCTGGCGGATCTGCGCGCTGACGCCGGACTGGCTGATCCGTACCCGCTCCGCCGCCCGGGTGAAGCTGCGCTCCTCGGCGACCGCGACGAAGTACTCCAGCTGACGCAGCTCCATAACCTCTGATTATAGATCTCAGCAGAACCAGCTGTTGGACTTCTGATCTCAGAAGCGAGACCGTGAACCGGCCCGATCCGCCGATCCACCGACCAGGGACACAGGTACCGCTATGCGCAAATGGTTGCCGCTGCTGACGGTCTGTCTCGGCACCTTCATGCTCCTGGTCGACGTCACGATCGTGAACGTCGCCCTGCCGGACCTGGTCGTCGACCTGGGGGCGTCCCTCACCGCACTGCAGTGGGTGATCGACGCCTACGCCCTTGCCCTGGCCGCGCTGCTGCTGGGCGTCGGTTCGATCGCCGACATCGTCGGGCACCGGCGGATGTACGTCGCCGGGCTGCTGCTGTTCGCCGTCTCGTCACTGCTGTGCGGCCTGGCGCCGAACCCGGAGATGCTGATCGCGGCCCGGGCCGTGCAGGGGGTTGGTGCCGCGGCCATGTTCGCCACCACGTTCGCCCTCCTCAACAGCTCGTACGCGGGGCGGGACCGCGGCACCGCGTACGGCGTGTGGGGGGCGGTGTCAGGGGCGTCCAGCGCGGTCGGGCCGATCCTCGGCGGGCTGCTCACCGAAGGCGTCTCCTGGCGCTGGATCTTCTTCGTGAACCTGCCGGTGAGCGTCGCCGGGATCGCGTTGTGCCTGCTGGTGCTGCGGGACGCGCACCCGCCGCGGCGGGTCCGGGTCGACCTCGGCGGCATCGTGACCTTCACCGGGGCTGCGGGCGGCGTGACCTATGCCCTGATCCGCGCGAACGAGGACGGCTGGTCCGACCTCGGGGTCTGGGTGCTGCTGGCGGCCTCCGCGGTGCTGCTGGCCGCCTTCGTGGGTGTGGAGACGCGGATCCGGGAGCCGCTGTTCGATCTGACCCTGCTGCGTGACCGGAGGTTCGTCGCCGTGCTGCTCACCGGCCTGCTGATGACCTTCGCCGCCTTCGCCGCGTTCACCTACACCTCGATCTGGATGCAGTCCGTCCTCGGCATGGGCCCGCTCGCCGCCGGCCTCACCGGCCTCCCGCTGTCAGCCGCCGCCTTCGCCGTCTCCGCCGGCCTCGGCCGGATGCTGCACGAGCGGCGGCCCGACCGGGTGATCTCCGCGGGCCTGCTGCTCGTCGGCCTCGGCGCGCTGCTCGTCGCCGCCCTGGTGCACGGCTCGGCGCGCTGGGGAGCGGTGCTGCCCGGCTTCGCGGTGATCGGCCTCGGCGTGGGTCTGGTCATCCCGATCCTCGGCTCGGTGTCCATGTCCTTCGTGCCGCCGCAGCGCGGCGGCATGGCCGCGGGCGCGGTCAACACCGCCCGCCAGCTCGGCTACGCCATCGGCATCGCCGTGCTCGGCAACGTCTTCGCCGCCCGGGCGCACGACATCCTCGCCGGTCGGGACGTCCCCCAGCCCGCGCAGGTCGCCCACGCCGTGGCCGGCGGCGGCGCCCCGCAGGTCCTGCAGGGCAGCCCGCCCCCGGCCCGCGAGGCCCTGGACGCAGCGGTGCACGCCGCGGCGGTGGGCGGCGTGCAGCTGACCTTCGCCGTCGCGGGCGCCGTCGGCGTCGTCGCCAGCCTGCTCGTCGCCTACCTCATGCGCCCGCATCCAGCCGACGCCGCCGCGCCCGCGACCGCCGCGCCCGCCGCAACCGCCGCGCCCACGAGCGCCGGGCCCGCGGACACGGACGCGGACACGGACACGGACGCGGGCCCGGCGACTCCAACCGTCGTGGCCCAGGGCCCAGGACGGAAGGACCACGAGGAGGCGGTCAGCACCACGGCGGCGCCGGTACCGGAGGCGCGGCGCCAGGACCAACCGCCGGCTCCGGAATCGACCCCCGCCGGCTGACCGGCTCGCCACCGTCGGTGGGGGGCTCAGACCGCCCAGCCAGTCATCGCCGTTCCCGTGGCCTCACGCGCCCCCGGGACGGCCAGCGGCGGGCCCGAGAACAGCCGCCACGACCGGGCGGAACAGCGCGATGGCATCCGCGAGGAACCGGGTCGGGCGGACATCGAGCAGCCGCAGCGCAGCGCCGTGGTCGGCGGCCACCGCGGCGGCCGCCGGCAGGAACAGCATCCACCAGGCGGCGGCGAGCCCGGCTCGCACCGCGGCGGGCCGCGCCGCGAGATCCACGCGTAGCCGCTGGACGTGGAACGGGACGTGCTGTTCCTCGTCGGCGAGCACGCGCGCGGCGACCTCGCGGGCCAGCGGGTCGGCGGCGCCGTCGCGGACCGCACGGTAGTACCGCAGGGCACACACCTCGGCGACCATCAGCACCATCAGCTCGCGGGAGACGCCGGCCCGGCGGCGCAGTAACCGGAAGACCGAGTCGCTCCAGTGTGCGGCCACAGTCGGTCGGCCCGCGACCGCGAGCAGTCGGCCGAGCAGCCGGGCGTGGTCCTGTTCCTCGGCGACGAACAGGCGTGCCGCCGCCAGGTAGTCGCCGTCGCCGGCAGCCGTGGCGGCCCCGATGAGTCCCGCCCCGTCGCTGCCCTCGCCGAGCTGGAACCGGGCCAGGCTCCGCGCGAGCGGCACGGGAAGCTCCGCCGGCCGCCAGGCGGGATCGGCCCGGCCTCGCCTGGCGACAAACCCCCGGTGCCACTCCTCGAACCCTGCCGGCCCGAGTTCGTCCAGGCGCCCGGGTCGTGCCTCAGGTCCACGCACGGTCCGATGCTGGCCAGTAACAAGCAGGTATGGACGGATGTGTCGGCTTTGCGTCGCCGGGCTGTCGACGGGCCGGACCCGGACCCGGAGCCCGCAGCACGAAGCCCGGCGGGCCGTCCGGAGCGACGGCGGATCCACAAAGTGTCCACTTGCCATCAAGAGAACCGATCTACCGTTCGTTCCTGCCATCACCGATTTCCGATCACCGGCACCGGCACCGGCACCGGTGGCGCTGGCGCTGGCGCTGGCCCGCGCAAAGAGGTTTCCGACCCGTCCCGCGATCACGAGTCGCGCAGAATGCCCAGGAGGGCCGTGATGTTCGAGCGACTGGGGCGGGCGATGTTCCGCCGCCGGTGGCAGGTCATCGGCCTGGCCGTGGCCTTCGTCGCCTTCGGCGGCATCTGGGGTACGCAGGTCTTCGGCTCGCTGACCACGGGCGGGTTCGACGACCCGGCCAGCGAGAGCGCCCGGGCACTCGACCGCGCCGAGGAGGCACTCGGCCGGACAGGCAACGACCTGGTCGTGCTCTACCGCAGCCCGGACGGGACGGTCGACGACCCGGCGTTCCGGCAGGCCGTGACCGAAACCCTGGATGCGCTCCCGAAGGACGTCGTGACCAGGGCGATCACCTACTGGGTTACGAACAGCCCCGCCCTGGTCAGCGAGGACCGGCGCTCCACCTACGCCGTCCTCACCATGGCCGGTGACGAGCCCGAGCGCGTCGAGGCRCTGAAGGAGATCGACGACGACCTGGCCGCCCCAGGCCTCGACACGAAGCTCGGCGGCATCACAGCGGTCAGCCGTGACATCGGCGAGCGGGTGGCGTCGGACATCGCCCGCGCCGAGACGCTCTCCGTACCGGTGCTACTCGTCCTGCTGGTGGTCGTCTTCGGTGGCGTGGCCGCGGCGAGCCTGCCGCTCGTGCTCGGTGGCCTGGCCATCCTCGGCGCCTTCACCGCGCTGCGGGGGCTGAGCTACCTGACCGACGTCTCGGTCTTCTCGATCAACGTGGTGACGATCCTCGGGCTCGGCCTGGCGATCGACTACGGCCTGTTCATGACCGGGCGGTTCCGGGAGGAGATCGCCCGCGGGCTGGGCGTCGAGGACGCGATCGCCCGCACGATGGCGACCGCCGGCCACACCGTCGCGGTCTCCGGCGTCACCGTCGCGGTCTCGCTGTCCGCGTTGCTGATCTTCCCGATGACCTTCCTGCGCTCGATGGGTTTCGGCGGCCTGTCCGCGGTCGTGATCGCCATGGCGGCAGCGCTGACCGTGCTGCCCGCCCTGCTCGGCGTCCTGGGCCACCGGGTGGATGCGCTCTCCCTGCGGCGGTCGCGCCGCGGGCCACGACCCGCGGTTCCCACGACGGACGGGACGGACGGGACGGACGGGGCCGACCACGGGTTCTGGTACCGCCTCGCGCACAGCATCATGCGGCGACCGGTGATCTACGTGGTCGGGGTGCTCGCGGTCCTGCTGCTGGCCGGCTCGCCGTTCCTGCGCGTCGAGTTCGGCGGTGTCGACCCCAGAGTGCTTCCGGCGGGCACCGAGAGCCGGGTGGTCTCCGAGATCGTCGACCGGGACTTCGTCCGGAACAGCCAGCTGCCGATCGAGGCGATCGTAACGACGTCCGGCGGGGCCGGTCTGGAGCGGTACGTCGCCGCGGTCCGCGACATCGGCCGGGTGACCGGCGCCGACGTCACCAGCCAGGCCGGCGACGTCGCCCGGGTCACCATCAGCTACGAGGGCGACCCGATCTCGGCGCAGGCGCGGGAGCTGGTGACCCGGGTCCGGGACATCCCGGCACCGCCCGGCGGCGAGGTGCTGGTGGGCGGTTTCACCGCGGAGCTGGCCGACCAGCTCGGCACCACCGCCGACCTGCTGCCCTGGATGGCGCTGATCATCGTCGGCGCGACGTTCGTCCTGCTGTTCCTCGCCTTCGGTTCGGTCGTGCTGCCGATCAAGGCGATCGCGATGAACGTGCTGTCACTCGGCGCCTCCTTCGGCGCGCTGGTCCTGATCTTCCAGGACGGCCATCTCTCCGGCCTGCTGAACTTCACCCCCACCGGGACACTGGAGGCGACCCAGCCGATCCTCGTGCTCGCGATCGTGTTCGGCCTTTCGACGGACTACGAGGTGTTCCTGATGTCCCGGATTCGCGAGGTGTATGACCGGACCGGCGACAACGCCACAGCGGTCGCGGTCGGGCTGCAGCGCAGCGGCCGGATCATCACCAGCGCCGCGGTGCTCATCCTGGTCGTGATCGGACTGTTCTCGATCTCCGGGATCACCTTCATCAAGCTGATCGGAGTGGCAATGATCATCGCCGTGCTGGTGGACGCGACGATCGTGCGGGCGCTGCTCGTTCCGGCCACGATGCGCCTGCTCGGGAACCTGAACTGGTGGGCCCCGGCGCCGATGCGGCGTTTCCACGCCCGCCACGGCCTGCGCGAGGGTGCGGACCTGCCCCCGCCAACAGCTGATCTCCGCCCCGAGCCGGCCGGCGCACAGACCGACTGATCGGCCCTCGGCGCCGCCCGTCAGACCGCGCTGCACACGGTGCGAGGGAGGCGGGCGCCAGGCAACCGGTAATCCGTCCTCATCACATCGGGAGTGGGAACCAGGCGTGGCCGGGTCATTGCCTCCTGTCCGTGCCGGCAGCTACGAACGGCAGCCCTCCGGCGGACATCTGCGCCTCCAGATCCTCGRCCCGCTGCGGCTGTGGCGGGGCGGCRTCGAGCTGGATTCCGGGCCCCGGCAACAGGCCTACCTGCTCGCTCTGCTCCTCGCCCGCGCCGRCCGGCCGACAAGCACGCGCGAGCTGATCGATCTGATCTGGGACGACGACGTCCCGGCCTCGGCGCGCAACATCCTCCAGAAGTACGTGGGCGCGCTGCGGCGGCTGCTGGAGCCGACGCTGCCTGCTCGCGGAACCGGCACGTACCTGCAGCGCCGCGGCAGCGGTTACCTGTTCGCGGCCGCTCCCGGCATGCTGGACGTCGTCACCTTCCGGGAGCTCGTCCAGGCGGCCGAGGCCTGCCTGACCCGGCAGCGCGTCGATGAGGCGCTCGACTGCTATGTACAGGCACTGGAGCTCTGGCACGGCCCGGCGGGTGACGGGCTGGCGCACGGATCGACCACGATCTCGATCTTCGCCGCCCTGAACGACGAGTTCCTCGACGCGTGCGTGACCGCGGCCGAGCTCGCGGTGACGCGGGGCAGGCCCGAGCGCGTGCTCCAACCCCTGCGCCTGGCCGCCTGGATGGCACCGCTCCATGAGGCGGTGCAGGCGAGCCTCGTCTTCACTCTTGCCGCCGCCGGCCAGCAGGCGGACGCGCTGTCGGTGTTCGGTACGGTCCGCGCCCGGCTCGCCGACGAGCTCGGCATCGATCCCGGACCCGCGTTGCGAGCCGCGCACCTGCGGGTCCTGGGCCAGCCTCCGGCATCCGCAGCGGGGCCGGCGGGGACGGCGACGATCGGTGCGGAGGAGGGCTCGCCGGCCGGGTCGGCCGGGCCTGCCAGGCCGGCGGCGCTGCCCGTGCTCATCGGCCGAGCCGAGGAGGAGGCGCCCTGCGCACAGCCACGCACACCTGCCCTCGGGACTCCCCCCACCGACGGTCTGATCGGTCGAGCCGAGGAGCTCGCGGTCCTGCGCCGCGCGGTGAACTCCGCGTTCGCCGCCGGCACAGGCCTCATCCTCGTCGAGGGCGAACCGGGGGCGGGCAAGACCTGCCTGCTGGAGGAGGCCGGTACCGAGGCGGACCGGCGCGGCGCGCTGGTGGTCTGGGGCCGCTGCCTCGAGGGCGACGGGACGCCGTCCATGTGGCCGTGGGTGGAGGCTGTCGGCGCCGTCCTCGCCGGCCTGCCGGCAGCGGCACGGGAGGAGTGGCACGCCGGCGAGCTCGGCCGACTGGTGGAGCCGCGTGGCGGCGTCCTCGCCGGGCCGGTCCTGCCGGACAGCGGCGCCCAGTTCCGCCTGTTCGAAGGGGTGGTCGCGCTCGTCGGTCAGGTCTCGACGCGGCGGCCGGTGGTACTCGTCGTCGACGACCTCCAGTGGGCCGACGCCGCCTCGTTGCAGATGTTCGGTCACCTGGCGGCCCGGCTGCCGGTCGGAACGGTGATCATCGGCGCGCTCCGCGACCGCGGGTCCGTGGCCGGGTCGGAACTGGCGCGGATGCTCGCCACGGCGAGCCGGCTGCCCCGTCACCGCCGGATCCGGCTCGGCCCTCTCGATCCGGCCGAGGTCGCCGAACTCGTCCGCCGCGAGACCGGTCAGGTCCCCGGCTTCGGCGTGGTGCACAGCATTCACGCCCGCACCGCGGGCAACCCCTTCTTCGTCCGGGAGCTGTCCCGCTTTCTCGCCGACGGCGGCGTTCTGACCGAGGACGCCGCGGCGCGAGCCGGTGTGCCGTCCACCGTGCGGGATGTCGTCCGCGACCGGATGGCCGGCCTCGACGACGACGCCCGGGGCCTGCTGCAGATCGCCGCGCTGATCGGCCGGGACGTCGACCTCGGCCTGCTCGCCTGCGCAGCCGACCTCGACGTCCGGACCTGCATCGATCGCCTTGAGCCGCTGGAGGCGCTCGGCCTGCTCGAGCCCCGGCCCGGCGACCCGTTCTCGTTCCGTTTCGCGCACGACCTCGTCCGTGAGTCGGTCGTTCGGACGACGCCGCCGCCCCGCGTGACCCGGCTCCACCTGCGTGTCGCTGACGCACTGGAGCGCTCCAACGCGGACGGCGAGTCAGTCGTCGAACGCCTCGCCCACCATCTGTGGGCCGCCGGCCCGCTCACGGACCCGGCCCGCAGTGCGGGTGCGCTGGAACGCGCCGGGCGCCGCGCGGCGGGCAAGTCCGCGTTCGAGGCCGCCGCCCGGCAACTGGAGGCGGCCGCGCAGGTCGCGCGGACAGCGGGCCTGGCGGAGCTGGAGCTTTCCGCCCTGTCGCAGCTCACCGCCGTCGTCGGCATGCGGTCCGGGTACGTCGGCTCGGCGGCCGACCTGCTGGAGCGCGCCGAGCAGGTGGCGCGCAGCCTCGGCCGGGATCGGGCGGCCGCCGACTTCCTCTTCTCCCGCTGGGCCGCACACTCCCAGGGCATCCAGCTCGACCGCAGCGGCCGGCTGGCGCGCCGGCTGCTCGAGCTGGGCGAGGCGTCCACCGACCCGGTGGTGCGCGCCTACGGCCGGCACGCCTGGGGCATCCACCAGTGGGATGTCGGCAACATCGGCGAGTCGTTCCGCTACCTGAGCCAGTCGAACTCGACCATGCGCGACGACCTCGCCCAGCGCGAGGAGGACCCGCTCCGGCACGACCTGCAGCTCCTCTCGCCTGTGATGCTCGCGCTGATGACCGCGCTGCACGGTGACGTGGACGGCGCGCAGGCACAGCTCGACGGCCTGGAAGCCGCCGCGGGCGACGACTCCTACGAGGTCACGGTCTGGGCCGCCTTCGCGGTCACGGCAGCGGCGCTTGCCGACGACCCGGCCGGGGCGCTCCGCGCGGCGCAGCGGGGAATCGCGGTCGACCCGGAGCACACCTTCGTCTTCCTCGGCAGCTACCCGCGGCTGGCCCGGTGCTGGGCGCGGGCCGTGACCGGCGAGGACCCGGTCGGCTCGGCGGCGGCCGCCCAGGGGATCATCGCCGCGACCCTGCTCGACCCGCCCCGGTCGGGCCTGGCCACCTGGTACGGACTGCTCGCCGAGATGTGGCTGGCGGCCGGCATGCCCGCCGAGGCCGCCGCCGCCCTCGACCGGGCCGACTCGTCCCTCGACACCCACGGCCAGYGCTACCCCGAGGGCCTGATACTCCTGTTGCGGGCGCGGCTGATGGCGGCCCGTGGGGAGCCGGCCGCGGTCGTTCGGGCCGCCGCCGAACGGGCTCGCACGCTGTCACTCGAGCGCGAGGCCCACCTGTTCGCCCACCGCGCCGAGAAGCTGCTGGCCGGGCTGGCGGACTGACCTGCCCCGGGCCCCGGGCCCCGGCCCACGCCCCCGCCCGGGCCGGCTCGGCGTGTCGGGCGCGGAAGCACCGCCGCCTACCGGGGCAGGCCCCACTCGGGTGCCCAGATGTCAGCGTCGGGCCGGCCGACTCGTGTGGAGGCAAGGTAATCGACAAGGGTGCCGAGGACGGGATGGGCATTGTCCCGGTGCCAGACCAACGAGTGCGGGTAGACCGGGGTCGGGCTACGGACGGGGATTCGGCGCAGGTCGTAGTGGTCGGGCCACAGGTACCTGGTGTGCTCGCCGGCAAGGTTCGCGAGCGTCGAGGACTCGGCGAGCACGTCGAGGAGGTGCTCGGTGCCGAAATGGGGGCCGACCCGCTCGATCGTGAGCCCGAACGCCTCGGCGAGGTCGTCGTAGTAGAGGTCCCATTCGCTTCCCCGGAGCATGCCCGGCATCCAGATCCGCTGCCCGACGAGGTCCTCGAGCGTCACCGAGCGGGCGCCGGCCAGCGGGTGGGCCGGCCCCACCAGCAGCTGGTGAGCGTCGTCAACAGCTGACATCGCCTCGACTCCCGGGGGCAGCCGCGAAGCCGGGGAGCCTACTGCCCGGAACGAGGCGTCGATGGTCCCCGCCTGGATCGCGGCGATGGCAGCCTGGGCGCTGTCGACGATGGTCACGAGGTCAAGCTCGACGTCGGGATGGGCCCGGTGGAAGTCACGCAGCACCGCGGACGGCGCTGTCCGGTAACTGAGTACGTCGACGCGGAGGGCACGGCGCCCCGGCCGCACCGAGTTCGCGGCCCGCTGTTCGACCCGCAGCAGTTCGCGCGCGTGCGGGAGGAACGCCTGGCCGTCGAGGGTGAGCCGAGCCCCGCCCGCGGTACGGGTGAACAGCCGCACACCGAGATCGCTCTCCAGCGTGGCGAGACGTTTCGACACGGCCTGCTGGCTGATGCCGAGGTGGGTGGCGGCGAGCTGGAACTGCCCTTCCTCGGCGACGACGACAAACGCCCGAACCGCTTCCAGATTCACGTCACCTTCATCCCGCACACAACCAATAGTTGTCCATGGCCACCAGGTAGTTGTTTGATAGGAAGAAATTACACCGATTCAATCGGCACGTGCACACCCACTGGTTGACGCGACGCCCACTGGGCCGGCGGTTCGGCTGGCTGTGGACGGCCTATGCGATCAGCGCCTACGGCTCCGGGCTCGGGTTCGGCGCGCTCCCGCTGATCGCCGTAGTGGTCCTGCAGGCCAGCCCGGCCCAGGTCTCGGCACTGTCCGCCGTGGGGCCGGCAGTGGGCGCCCTGATCGCGGTGCCGCTCGCGCCCTGGGTGGAGTTCCACCGCAGGCGGCCGGTGATGATCGCGATGGATCTGACCCGGTTCGCGGTCATGGCGACGATCCCGGCCGCCTATGCCTTCGACCTGCTCGGCTTCCGCCAGCTGCTCGCCGTCTCGGCCGTGGTCGCGGCGACCAGGATCGCCTTCAACGCGGCGAGCGGCGCCTGTCTGAGAGACCTTGTCAGGCCGGATGACCTGCTCGTCGCGAACGCTCGGTTCGAGTCCACCACCTGGAGCTCCATCGCGGTCGGACCGCCTCTGGGCGGTGCGGCGATCGGCCTGTTCGGGCCGATCACCACGGTGTTGGCCGACGCGCTCAGCTACCTGTTCTCCGCGCTGGCCATCACCGCGATTCGCGGCCGCGAGGAACAGCCACCGAAAGCCGACAGGAACCGGGTCCGAGCCGGGGATCTCCTCGACGGCTGGCAGCACCTTCTTTCCCATCCCGCCCTGCGGGCGCTCTACCTCAACAACATGCTCGTCGCCGGGCTGATCATGGCCACCGAGCCGCTGCTGGCCGTGCTCCTCCTCCGCCAGCATGGCTTCCCACCCTGGCAGTACGGCCTCGCCTTCGCCGCGCCCTGTCTCGGCGGACTCGTCGGCTCCCGCCTGGCCCGGCGTGCTGTGGACCGCTACGGCCAGCACCAGGTCCTGCGAACCGCCGGCACGCTGCGCGCCGTCGGGCTGATCGGCCTGGCCTTCGTCCGCCCCGGTGTCGCCGGCCTCCTCATCGTCATCACCGTCGAGCTGACGATCATCATCGGCATGAGCCTGTACAACCCGGTACTCGCCACCTACCGGCTCGAACACACCCCCGGGCCGCGCATCGCCCGTACCCTCTCGGCCTGGTCGATCGGCCAGCAGGCCTCCATCGCCGTCCTCACCGCGCTCGGGGGGCTGCTCGCCGACATCACCAGCCCGCACACCGCTCTCACCGTTGCGGGGCTACTCATCCTTGCCAGCCCGCTGCTGTTGCCGCGGCGCGACGGCATCTTCTGACTCGTCCCGCCGAACTACGCGAGCGCGGCGGCGACCTCGTCGAGGTGGGCATGGCCGACGGCGAGGACGACGGCGAGGACGACGGCGATGTCGGGCGCGACCAGGCCGGTGAGCTCGGCGATGTCGCCGACGTGGCGAGCTCCCATCTCGAGCACAAGGAACCGGGTCGCCGCGTCGGCGCGCAGCATGGTGAGCGGCACGCCGAGCTCGTTGTTGAGCGAGCCGATCGTGGCGATCGTCGGCGCGGCGCTCGACAGCACCGCTGCCAGCAGGTCCTTGGTGCTGGTCTTGCCCTGGGAGCCGGTCAGCCCGAAGACGGTCAGCCCGTCGCGCAGCCGGGCCACGACGTGGGCGGCGAGCGTCTGCAGCGCGGCCTGGGCGTCCTCGACGACGACGGTGGGCAGCGGCGTGGGCCGGGAGCCGAGGGCGGTGTAGTCAGCGCCGAAGAGCTGCTGGCGCGGGCCTGGGATGAGAACGCAGACCCTTTCACCAATGCCGTGCGCATCACGGTCACTGCTCCTGCTCAGCCGCGCCGACCAGCGGTCCTTCGCCCGGGAACACGTCGACCTGTCCCTCATAGCGGAAGAGGCCACCGAAACGCTCCTCCCCTTCACAGAAAAGCGCGACATCACCATCGAGACCGCCGGCGACATGACCCCCACCATCGACTCACACGCCCTCCTGCTGCAGTTGACCACGAACCTCGTACACAACGCGATAGTCCACAATCTGCCCGACCAGGGCAACGTGTTGGTCACGACCCGCGTTCACCTCGACGGTGTGYTGATCACCGTCGAGAACACCGGCGAGAAACTCACCCCGCAGTTGGTGTCCACGCTTGGCGAGYCGTTTCTTCGCGGCACCAGACGCATACGCACCGACCACGCAGGTTTCGGCCTCGGCCTGGCAATCGCCAAAAGCATCACCCAGGCACACGACGGAACCCTCTCCCTCGCCTTCCGGGCCACCGGGGTCTACGCGTCACAGTGCAACTTCCTGCCGCGCCACCACGCACCAGCTGGCATCGGCACGGCGGATCCGCACCCGCCACTGGCCCGACTCCCCGACTGTCACACTCGCCCACGGCGACGCCAGACCCACAGCGGACAGACAAAACGCCGCCCGGGACTTCACCGGACGGCGCATTGCTAACTGAGACACAGAGAAACCATGATCAAGATTCGAACATGGCAACTCCGGCGGAGCTGAGGGGATGGACCTTGAACCCCAATCTTGCCCGCTACCTGCGGGAACGCGGAGAACCCAGGCGAGCCGACAGCAGAAAGTAACGTTCAAACTTCGGACAGTGTAGGGTTCGCTGCGAAAGTTCCCTGGTGGGTCCTCCACGTCTCGCGGCTCGCCTATCAGCCTCCGCGGCGGCTCTGAGAGCCTCCGGCCATGTTGCTGCGCGCGCTGTTGTGAAAGCTGACCGATCCGGAATGCGGACGGAGAAGTTATTTTCTCCGAACCGGCAATCTCTACTTCCGACATTCCTTGACGGCCGCTGCGATCTGCCGGGAGGCCTGGGCGGGCGTGAGGTGCGTGGTGTCGACGACCTCGGCGGCGTTGTGCAACCAGGTGCGGGCTGCCTCGGCGTAGGGCTCAAGGTGRCCGAGGCGGAACGGGGAGACAGCATGCTCGCCCAGGATGCGCCCGCGGATGACGTCCTGGTCGGCATGGAGGACGAAGTGCCGAACCGGTATGTCATGGTGCGCGAGGCCCGTGCTGATCTCGCGCCAGTACTGCTCAACCAGGACCGTCATCGGCATCACCAGGATGCCGCCGGTGTAGTCGAGCACGCGCCGGGCAGTCTCGACGACGAGCGGACGCCACGGCGGCCAGTGCTGGAAGTTGTCCGTCGCGGGCAGCCCCGGCGAGATGTCCATGAGCGTCTCGCCCACCTTCTCGGCGTCGAACACCCGTGAGTCCGGAATCAGCTGCTGTACGAGGGCGCTGGTCGTCGTCTTGCCTACACCGTGGGTGCCGTTGAGCCATACGATCACGGCGCCGGATGCTACCGCTGCGGGCCGCACCGTTCTGCCCGCTCCGCCCCGGACAGCTCACTCGCCGAGCGATCACAGTGTTACCGATCGCCAACTCAGCTGCCCGCCACATGTGCCGGACCCCTGCCACCAAGCCAGACCCACGCCGGCCGGACAGGGGGATCGGGGGTCGCCCCCGGAAAACACCGCGGCCCGCCGCGAAGCTGACCAAGGTCAGCAAGCACGACGGGCCAGCTCGTGGAGGTGAGGGGACTCGAACCCCTGGCCTCCTCCGTGCGAGGGAGGCGCTCTACCAGGCTGAGCTACACCCCCTGGAAGCAACTGAAGCTTACAGGACGCCGACAGCAGACGGGTGACCGCCCCCGGGTCGTTGCGGACGATCCTGTCGGTCACGGGCGGGCGGCGGCCCCGGTGCTGTCTCGCGACGTCTGCCGCACCGTCCCGGCGGTCGCTGTGGCGAGGGCTGCGTACGTCCGCAACGGGCGGATCGCGGCGTCGGGTACCGGCGTCGCCAGGTCGACCGGCTGGGGCAGGTGGGAGCCGGGCGGACGAGGCGTTACGGACCGGGTGTGGGGCTGGCGGGGTCTGGGTGGTCGTGAGGCCTCACCGGCAGCCGTGGCCAGGCCGGCGGCCACCAGCATGGTGTCGAAGATGGCGGCTGCCTCCGCTGCGGGGAGCAGCCCGGCTTCGTGGTTTCGCCAGCCGAGGGTCTCGGCCCCGTCCAGCACGATCTCGGTGTCGGGCTCGGGATCGGCGCCGGCCGCGACGAAGACCAGGCGGCCGCCGGCGGGGATCTCGCGGTCCCGCAACGGCCGGTTCTCCCACAGCTCCAGCGACTCCTCGGGGGACCAGCTCTCGTCCCGCAGCGGGGTCTGCCAGGCGGCCCGCCCCGGCCGGTAGACGTGGAGGCGGATGCGCACGCCGCGGCAGCGGAAGTGCAGGCCGGTGCCGTCGTGGGCGACGGCTCTCATGTCGACGGGGATGCCGCTGCTCGCCGGGCACGTGACGAATCCCCGGTCCCGGAGCCGGGCGAGCCATGATTCGAACGTCAAGGCGGGGTCTCTCCTCCTGCCGCGGGCCGCTCCGCCCGGCGCCGCCACTGCCCCGGCCGGCCACCGAAACGGGCCCGGACGGAGGACGGGGCGGGGGCACCGGGCGCGGGCGGGCCCCGACGGCACGACATCGGGACGCACGGACGCGCCAAGGACCGAACGCGCTGAGATACGGGCGGAGCTCACGGCGAGCGGTGCTCGGCACCGCGCAGCTCCGGGACGGCACGTGATCACGTCTCCGGCGACGGCCGGCGCGACCCGGCTGGCTTCAGCCTGGGCGCTGGTCCGCTGGGCGGAACGTGATCCGGAGGCCCCTCACGCCCTTGCCCGACCGACGGAATCCGTCCGGGCGACGCCGGGCGGCCGATCTAGGCGGAACGCGGCGTCAACGGGCGCGAGGGCAGGGACAACACCGCGGACAGGCAGCCGTCAGCTCCAGACACCGGAAGCCGGTGGAGGAAGCGGACTGCAAGCGGAGTGTCACCCGACCATTATGCACGCGGACACGACCGCCAGGCGCCAGACGCCGGGCACCCGACACCCCGCATGATCACCGTCGTTGCCTCCACCTGGGGTGCCCCGACTCGGGGTCCGCTGACCGACCTGACTGTGACGAGAGTCATGTAGTCGGGTACAGCCGGACGGGGTGAGTCAGGTGGGTGAGCGACGCGGGCCCGGCGGTGGGCCGGACGGGTGGTTGACGCGGCCGACGGGCGGGACGGACGAGTGATCGGCGTGTGGCGGGCGTCGGAAGGTGGGGTCGGCTGCGACCGTCCGTCAGCTGCCGACCGCGTGGCGGCGCAGCAGCGTCTCCAGCTCGTCCGGGGCCTGCTCCTGGGCCGCTGGCTTCCCGGTCTCGGCCGCGGGTGTGGCAGTGGCCTCGGTGGCAGCGGGCTGGATCAGGCCGCCGTGCGTGCCGGGCGGATGAACCTGGACGCGCCCGGGGCGCGAGGTGTTCGGGCGGGCCCCGGGCCGCGGCACGGGGCGGGCCGCACCGCCGGGGCGGTAGGTGCTCCCGCCGGTGGCGGCGGGAGCGGTCCCGTTCCCGCCGCTCTCTGCCCCGCTCTGCGCGCCGGCGGCGTACTCGTAGTAGGCGGCCTGCTCGACGTCGCCAGCCTGCCCTGCGTACCCGGCGTGGTCCTGCACCGCGTATCCGGCCTGCTCTGCGTGGGCAGCCGGCCCGGCCGGCTCGACGTACTCGGCCTGCGCTGCGTACTCGGCCTGCTCGACGTACTCGGCCTGCGCTGCGTACTCGGCCTGCTCGACGTACTCGGCCTGCGCTGCGTACTCGGCCTGCGCTACGTGGTCCGCGACGAGGTCGGCTTCGGCGGTGTACTCGACGGGGTCCGCCCGGACGTACTCGACGTACTCGACCCGGCCCATGTGGTCGCCGTGTCCGGGGTGCTCGCCGTACTCCGCGTAGGCGGTGCGCAGCACCGTCTCACCGGTGTAGGGGTCACCCGCCTCCGGCTGGGGGACGGCCACCGCCCCCGAGCCGTCGCCGGCGGCATCCCCGTAGCCAGCCTCGGCGTAGCCAGCAGCATCCGCGTAGTCCGCCGCTGCGTAGCCAGCTGCCAGGTAGCCGCCGGCGGCTGCGTGGTCGGACTCGTCGTAGCCGGTGTCCTCCTCGTAGCCGATGTCCCCGTCGTGCTGGGTGCCGATGGCGTAGCCGCCGTCCGCGGCGGCGTCGTGGTGGTCGAGCGGGTCGTGGTGGGGGGCGCTGTCATCGTCCGCGTCCTCCTCCGCCGAACCGGCGTCGTAGGAGGCAGCGGCCCCCTGGGAGCGGTCGACGAGGGCGCTGAGGTCGACGGTCTCGGCACGGGCGTGGGCGAGGTCCTCGGCGGTCAGGCTCTCGTCCGTGCCGTCGGAGGAGAGCCGCACCGGCTCGTACTCGGCACCGCGGCTCGTCCCGCCGGTGCCGGACCGCGGCGCACCGTGGCCGCCGCCGGACCAGCCACGGATGCCCCCGCGGGCCCGGGCGGCCCGGTCGGCGGCGATGCGGCGGTCCAGCGCGGCTCTGGAGCGCACCAGCCGGCGGTGGACCTGGGCGGACCGGCGCAGGTGCAGCATGTAGCCGGCTGTCGCGACGTCCATGATGATCTGCACGACGATCCACATGCCGCCGAGGGTGGCGGCGAGGATGGCGCTGACCGGCAGCGCGACGAGAAGCATCAGCAGCCGCTGCCGACGCAGCCGGACGAGCCCCGCGTGCTCGGCCTGCACCGCGCGGACGGCCCGCTCGGCGGAGACGTTATGGAGGGCTCCGGACCTCGGCCCGAGCAGGCGGGGGGACTCCCCTGGCTCCTCGTAGGCGCCCGTCTCGTCGGACTCTCCGGCCGGCGCCGGCGCGGACGTCCCGGCTGCCGGTGGCACCGGCGCCGCGGCACGCGACTGGGCGGTCTCCGGCGCAGAGCTCACCGGGCCCACGGCGGATCCGTCAGCCCCGGCCTGCCCGTCGGCGGCCGAGACCCCGGAATCCGCGAGACCGCGGGATTCCGGCTGGCTGGCGGCGCCGTCCAGCCCGCCGCCCGGTCGTTCACCGGAGCGCGAATGCGCCATCCCTGTAGCCTCCTGTGGCCCCATCGCCGGGCCCTCCGACGGGGCCCGGGTCAGCGGGCTCATCCCGCCGCGCTGGGAACCGCGCCGGGAGAGCACCCGCATGGCGGCGGAGAAGCGGTCCGCGGACCGCTGTTCCACCGCGGAGTCATGGTGACGTAGCCACATCGGGATGAGGACGAAGCCCCAGACAGCGACGATCGCGAGCCAGATGATCGCACTCACACGGTCACTCTCCGCAATGCCGTCAGGGCGTCGTCTGGTGGTCGGACGTCCTGCGGGCGACGCACATCGGCACCGGTGCCGGCGGGGCAACTCGCCGGGTGGCAGGCAAGAGGGGATCTGGTCCCCGCCCGCCCGCCGCGAACCAGGCGCGGACCAGACGCGCCGGGCGCGGGATGCGCGAGCGAGCGGACCATCTCCGAGGCCTCTTCTCGATGTCGTCGTTTACGATTTCGTGCTCGACGCTAGTGAGCGGAATGCGTGCGGTCACCGACCGGAACCCCGCGTGTCGCACTCGTCAGCGAGGTTCGCCGGCCGGCTGACTACTGTCAATGCGAGGGGGCACCGATCCGGGCCAGGCGATATCACCACCCCGCCCGCATGACCACAACCACGAACACCCAACACCGGGCAGCCAGGTCGCCAGGGCGTTCTCGTCAGCCCTGGAGCATGCAGAGGCTTACCGAAGCCCGGGCGTTGTTGAAGGGAAGTGGCGCCGGAGGGCGTCCGGGAGAAGCCCCGACGGCTGCCCGGACGGTACGGAGCACGGTCCGAGGACTGGTCACGGCGGGACCATCGGCACCCGCCGGTCGGACGCAGGCCCCGCCCGCGTGACGCTTCCCGAGCCTCGGGAGCTTCAGGGGTGGRCTGAACGGGCGAGGTTCCAGCGCGCCAGCAATCCGTCGGGGACGTCCTCGGTCGTCAGCGCGTAGCAGATATGGTCGCGGTACTCGCCGTCGATCGCGAGATATCTGCGGTGCAGGCCCTCCTCGCGGAAGCCGAGCTTCACCAGCATCCGGCGGCTCGCCGCGTTCTCCGGCCGCRCGTTCGCCTCCAGCCGGTGCAGGCCCACCGGCCCGAAACAGTGGTCGGTGACGAGGRCCAGCGCGGTCGGGGCGATGCCCTGCCCGGCGTGTGCTCCGTCGATCCAGTAACCGACGTGGCCGCTGTTGAAGGCGCCGCGCACGACCGTGGAGACGGTGAGCTGCCCCACCAGGCGGCCGTCGAAGGCGATGACGAAACCCAGCGCCGAGCCGGCCCGGGACTGCGCCCGCAGCCGGTGCATCATCCGCGCGTAGACGCCGACGGTCTGGCGCTCGTCCCAGGTCGCTCGGATGGGCGGTGACCCGGGCCGGGTGGCCTCCCAGGGTGCGAGCCAGTCCGCGTTTCGGGTGCGGACCTCGACCCAGGCTCCGGCGTCGCGCAGCCGCATGGGACGGACGACGACGTCGTCGTGACGCAGAACCGCCGGCCAGCCGGGAGCGCTCACCCGGCACCATCCCCCGCCGCGGAAGCCGGCCCGGAAGGGAGGAGGTGCCCGGCGCCGGAGCGGCTCGGGCCAGCGTGGCTCGGGTCCGAGTGGCTCGGAGCGGCGTGGCTCGGGTCGGCGTGGTTGGTGTCGCCGCGCAGCTGGGCGATCGCGTGCGCGATGACCGGGGTGAGCACACCGATGCCGTCCCGGACACCGCCGGTCGAGCCGGGCAGGTTCACAACGAGCGTGGCCCCCACGGTGCCGGCCAGGCCGCGGGAGAGGACCGCGGTCGGCACCTTGTCCCGCCCGGCGGCACGCAGTGCCTCGGCCAGGCCGGGCAGCTCCCGCTCGAGCAGCCCGCGGGTGGCCTCCGGTGTGACGTCCCGGGGCCCGAGCCCGGTGCCGCCCGTGGTGACCACCAGGTCGGTGCCGGCGTCCGCGGCGGCGCGGATCACCGAGGTGATCTCGGCCCGCTCGTCCGGGACGATGACCGCGGCGGGCACATCGAAACCGAGCTCGGCCAGCGCCTCCACGAGCAGCGGCCCGGAGCGGTCCGGGTAGACGCCGCGGTGGGCCCGGTCGGAGACGGTGACCACCAGTGCCCGGGCGCCGGCCGGCGGCGCCGGCTGGCCGGTCACCGGTCCCCGCCGCCGCGGTGCCAGTCCCCCGTCTTCCCTCCGGTCTTGGCGACGACCCGTACACCGGTGAGCTCGGCCTCCGGATCGACGGCCTTGATCATGTCGTGCAGCGTCAGGCCGGCGACGGCGACGGCGGTGAGGGCCTCCATCTCCACCCCGGTCCGGTCCGTGGTGCGCACGGTGGCGGTGATGTCCACACCGTCGTCCAGCACAGTCAGCTCGACCTTCACTCCGGAGACCGCGATCGGGTGGCAGAGCGGGACGAGGTCCGGGGTGCGCTTGGCCCCCATGATCCCGGCGATGCGGGCGACGGCCAGCGCGTCTCCCTTGGGGACCCCCTCGCCGCGCAGCAGTTCGATGACGGCCGGCGTGGTCAGCAGCCGGCCCGCGGCGGTGGCCGTGCGCGTCGTCACGTCCTTGGCGGAGACATCCACCATCCGGGCCGCGCCCCGCTCGTCGACATGGGTGAGCCGCGTCTGGTCGGTCACCCGAGGCCCTCACCGGGGCGCGCCCCGCCCGGGTGGAAGCTGTCGCCCTCCTGGGCGCCGGCGCCGGGCCCGGCCCATTCGGGGTCGGGCAGCAGCAGCGCGGGCAGCCTGGTGCCTGCGGACACCTCGGTGACCTCCTCGGGTACGACGAGCAACGCGTGGGCCRACGCCAGGCCCGACAGCTGGTGAGCGCCCTGCCCGCCAGCGGACGTCGCGACCAGTTGGCCGGAGTCGTCGCGCTCAAGGCGGACCCGGGGAAAGGTACGCTTTCCCGACGGCGAACGCATCGCTTCACCCACCGTCACGGTGACCGCGCCGGGGTGTGTATCCCCCACAAGGCCGGTTTCCGGTTTGCCGGTGGCCTTCCACGGCACCTGGGCGGCCAGGGGGGTGACACGGGGTACAAGCCCACGCATCCGCCGCAGTGCGGGGCGGACGAAAAGTTCGAAGGACACCAGGGCACTCACCGGGTTCCCGGGCAGCGTGAACACGGGCACGCCGTTCATGACCCCGAATCCCTGCGGTTTGCCGGGCTGCATCGCGATGGGCTCGAACCGCATGTCCGCGTACCTGCTCAGTACCTGCTTGACGACATCCCGGTCACCGACGCTGATCCCGCCGGTCGTGACGACGACGTCCGTGCTCTTCAGCAGCACCTCGAACGCGGCGGCGAACTCGTCGGGGTCGTCGGAGACGCCGTCGACCCGGCGGACGATCGCCCCCGCCTCGTGCGCGGCGGCAGCGATCGCGTGGCTGTTCGAGTCGACGATCTGCCCGGGGCCGAGCGGGGTGCCGACCTCGACGAGCTCGCTCCCCGTGGACAGGACGGCCACCCGGGGTCGGGGGTGGACGGCTGGTCGGGCGACGTTCACCGCGGCCAGCAGACCGATCTGCGCGGCGCCCAGCACCGTGCCGGCGGCGAGGACGAGGTTGCCGGGGGCGATGTCCTCGCCGGCGCGGCGGACGTGCAGCCCGCGCCGGGGGGCCTGGTGGATCCGCACGGTCCCGGTGCCGCCGTCGGTCCACTCGAGCTGGACGATCGTGTCGGCGCCGGCCGGGAGCGGGGCCCCGGTCATGATCCGCGCGACGGTGCCCGCGAGGAGCGGTCCCGGCCGCACCGGTCCAGCCATGATCTCGTCGGAGACGGTCATCGTCACCGGGACGGCCTCGCTCGCGGCCGCCACCTCGGCGGCGCGCGCCGCATAGCCGTCCATCGCCGAGTTGTCGAACCCGGGCACAGCGACTGTTGCCCGGACGTCGGCAGCCAGCAYGCATCCGTGCGCCTCCCGGAGCACGGTCCGGCGCGGGGCCATTGGTACGATTGCGTCCAGAATGTCCGAAGCGTGCTGGTCTACCGTTTTCACGTGCACCGTCCGTTCTTTGCACTTCTGTTCTGGCCGGTCGTCCTTCGCGTCAGCGGTGAGCGGGACAGCAGGACATGACGGCTGCCGGGATGGGCTCCGCCAGCCGTTCACCCAAGGGGCATTTCCCGGCCCTGGTCAGACGCCGGGCAGGCGCTCTTCCAGGGCCCCACACAATTGCGCACGAAGATGCCCGACCAGTCTGCCCGCCCGTGGCAATGCTCTCCGGCAAGGGTCCTCCGGAACGCCGTCCCGATCGCATATCCGGAAGTGCGTGGTCACGTCTTGTCAACACCTGCTGGTCACGGCCCGTCAGCACCTCCTCAGCCCCCCGACATCGCCCGCGCGAAACCGGTGTGGACCATGCCCGGCCCGGCCCGCTGCCGTGGCCCGCGGGCGGCAGGTGGGCCCGCGGGCAGGCGGGACATCGTCAGGCCTCGAACCCGGGACGTCTCAGGCCTCGGCCTTGGGGCCGCCGGCGGCCACGTACTCCTCCAGCCACGGGTAGAAGTCGGGTCCCAGGTCCTGGCGCTCACTGGCCAGCCGGACGATCGCCTTGAGGTAGTCGAGCCGGTCCCCGGTGTCGTAGCGGCGGCCGGTGAACACGACGCCGTGCACGGGCACGGCCGCGTCCGGGTCGTCGCCGGCCTGCTCCGCCAACATCCGCAGGGCGTCGGTGAGCTGGATCTCGTCGCCCCTGCCAGGCGGCGTCGACCGAAGAACGTCGAAGATCTCCGGCGGCAGCACGTAGCGCCCGATGATGGCCAGATTGCTCGGTGCCTCGTGCACCGGCGGCTTCTCGACCAGGTCTGTGATGCGAACCGTCCGGTAACGGGCGGACGACCGGCCAGCCGGGTCCACCGACTCCTCGGGACCACGCGGCTCCGCAAGGTGCGGCTCCGCCAGGTGCAGCGGAGATGCGGGGCCGCCCGCGGCCAGGTCCGCCAGGCCGGTCGGGTCCACGAGGCCGGTCGTACCGGCGATGCTGCCCAAGCCGGCGATGCTGCCCGAGCCGGCGATGCTGCCCGAGCCGGCGGTGCCCGTCGGGTCCGCCCCGACGGTGCCCGCGGCGATCGTGGCCACGCCGTACATGGAGACAGCCTCTTCGGGCACCTCCATCAGTGCCACCACCGCGCCGCCGTACCGCGCCTGCACCGCCAGCATCTCGACCAGCAACGGGTCACGTTCGTCGATGAGGTCGTCGCCGAGCAGGACCGCGAACGCCTCGTCGCCCACGTGCGCGGCAGCGCAGAGCACGGCATGGCCCAGCCCCCGCGGCGACGGCTGGCGCACGGAGTGGACCTCTGCCAGCTCCGTGGACGCGCGGACCCGCTGAAGGCGGGTTTTGTCCCCTTTGCGCTCAAGTGCCGCCTCCACTTCGGCCTCTCGGTCGAAGTGGTCCTCGATGGCCTTCTTCGAACGGCTCGTGACCAGCAGGACGTCCCGGAGACCAGCTCGTGACGCCTCCTCGACGACGTATTCGATCGCCGGTCTGTCGACGACAGGTAGCATCTCTTTGGGAACCGACTTCGTCGCGGGCAGGAACCGGGTTCCCAGACCCGCGGCGGGAATGACCGCCTTCGTCACCAGCATGGGCGAAACCTTAGTCCGCCAGGCGGTGCCGGAGCACCACGGCACCGGTGCGCTGGGCGTGCCCAACAAACCACGCGTCGATCGGGCCAAAGCCCGTCCTGACGCCCGTCCCGTGCACTCGTCTCGGCACCCCTCCTGTCATCGCGCCGGCTCGGCGCGGGGTGGAGGTAGTCGGCGCCGGGGCCTCGCCAGCCGATCCACCCCCCACCATCGAGGGGTCCGCTCACCACGCTGCGTGCTCGGCTGGAGGGTTCTCGCCGACAACATCCGGCACCGCGGTCACCCGTCCGCACTCGGTACGTCACGCTCACCGGACGCCCACCGACACGTCTGGGCGGGGCCGGCGGGTCAGCGTCGAGCAGGCCCCCACGTACGGGTCGATCACGGTACCGTGAGGCCTTCGCCAGTGGAGATGTCACGCCGATGGCGCCCGGGCGGATCATCATCGGCCGCCCGGACACGCGCGGAAGCGGGGGCACCCAAGGGCTCGGGTGACGGGGCCGGCCGGCCCCGGGCGACCGATGCCCGTGCGGAGGGTGGGGATGGCTGTGACCGGAGGTACCGTCACCGGCAGTGACGTGGTGGGCCGGTCCGGCTCGGAGCAGAACGCGCCGGGCTCCGCCGCCGGCGCGGCCTCCCTCGGCGTGCCCGTCCTGGGCACGGGGCATCTCGGCACGCCGYCTCTCGACGCATCCTCCGCCGGCGGCTCCGCCTCGGGCACGTCCTCCGCCGGGGCTTCCTCCGTGGGAGCGACCTTCATCACGGCATCCTCCCCGGGGGCGTCCGCCGCCGGAGCAGCGGAGGAACGACCACGACCCAAGATCGCGCTGCGCAGGCGGCTGCTCGCGCTGCGCCGGGCAGGCGTCCTGCCGGATCCGGCGGTCCTGACCGAGCGGGTGCTGGCACTGCCCGAGGTGGCCCGGGCCACCTGCGTGGCGGCCTACGTCGGCATGACCGACGAACCGGACACGACCGAACTGCTGGCCCGGCTGCGGGCCCGAGGCGTACGGGTCCTGTTGCCGGTCGTGCGGGCAGACCTCGATCTGGACTTCCGCGAGTTCGGGGGCACCCTGGTGCCCGGCGCCATGGGCACCCGCGAACCACCGCCGAGCGCCACCCACGTGGAGCTCGGGGAGGCGCAGGTGATCATCGTCCCCGCCCTTGCCGCGGACGAGGCCGGGAACCGTCTGGGCCGCGGGGGCGGCTCGTACGACCGTGCCCTGACCAGGACGGCCCCCGCCACTCCGGTGATCGCCCTGCTCCACGACCGGGAGATCCTCGGCGACGTGCCGGCGGAGGCCCACGACAGGCGCGTGACGATCATTGTCACGCAGTCCAGAACCGTCCGCCCGGCCTCGCTGTGACCCCCGAGCCGGCATTCCGGAAGCCATCAGGCGCTCTCAGGCGTTAGAGTTGGCAGTCCCTACCGCCGAGTGCCAACTTCGGGAGGAGTCCGTGCCGACCTACCAGTACCGCTGCACAGCCTGCGGGCATGATCTTGAGGCCGTGCAGAGCTTCAGTGACGCGGCACTGACCGAGTGTCCTGCTTGCACGGGCCAGCTTCGGAAGGTGTTCAGCTCCGTAGGCCTCGTCTTCAAGGGCAGCGGTTTCTACAAGACCGACAGCCGTTCGGGATCCTCCTCGGGAGTCCCGGCCCGGCCCAAGGAGTCGTCGACGAGTTCGTCCGACGGCGACTCGTCCAGCAAGAGCTCCGCGTCYACCGAGAGCGGCACGTCCGGCGGCACGTCGAGTTCGACGGYGTCGTCCGACAGCAGCTCGTCGACGAGCGCGGCGTCCAGCACCGCGGCGGCCTGACCGGGCGCTCAGGCTCCCGGCACGTCACTCCAGCCCCCGGCCACACGGTTCCACGGCCGGGGGCTGTGCCGTGCCCGGGGCACCCTGCCAAGCCGCCTCGTCGCCGGGCTCACCCTGCCGCCTGGTCACGACCAGCTCCAGCCGGCCGACATCGCTCCAGTGCTCCGCCCCCAGCCCGCCCGCCACGCTTCCGCCGACGCGTGTCGCTCCCGCCGGCTCCGCCGACGCCTGCCATCTTTTTCCGTGCTCCGCGGGCCCGGCACTGATGCTGCTCCGGCACCGCCGAACACCGCCAGCCGAGCACACCGCCTCGTCATTCCGCGCCGCGGACCAGCGCGGACACAGAAGGCGATTGACTCAATGAATCTCCCTGTTGCACTTCTCCATGCAATTGCATGAGGGAGAAGGGAAGTGACGTGCCAGCTGGGCGGACCTGGGATCGGTTCCCACTGGACCACCGCGCCTACCGGCCGCACCTCCAGAGCACGCTAACGCGCCCAGCACACAGCAGGACCCGAATACCGTCAACTTACGGGATCGGAACGGTTTCCTCCGCCTGGAGCAGACCGAAACCCCGCACAGCCAGCACCTGCCGACCGGGTATCGGGCGCATTGCCCGTTTCGCGTTCCGCTCGCCGGGGCACTCGGAAGCCCACGCCTGCAGCACATCCGGATCGCCCGGGGAGCCCGGGCCGACTCGGCCGATCGGAGCCGCAGCACCCCTACCCCCGGGAGGGCGCTCTACTGTTTGCGTCGGCGATAGTGCTCCACGATCCACGCGTCGACCTCACGCTTGCRCCAAACTCTGGTGCCTTTGGCGCCGCTGCCGGCCGGGGCGTTGATGACCTGCAGAGGCTCGGGAAACTTGGAGTCCTTGCGGGTCCAGTAGTCCACGGCCTGTCGCGTGATCTTGAGTTGGAACGCGATGTCCCCGATGCCCACCAACTGCTCACCGTCGTCCACGACGAACATCGTAACCACTTTGCTCTTGCTCAAGAACCTCGCTAGGGTCGTTTTTGCTTTCCGACAAATAATGGTGTGGAGGAAACCATGGCCGCAGCACCCGGCGGACACGACGAGATCGGCCAGCTCATTGACCGTGACGAGGCATACGACGAAGATCCGTGCGGAGACCCTCCGCTGCTGGTAGCGCGCTATCGGGCCTCGCTGCGCGCGGTCCTGGCGGCCAGGCCGGCGCAGCCCGACACACAGGCCCGAGCCTGGRCCGGCCAGGAGCACGAGGCCTATCTCGCCGGCGGCCGGGCGACCCTACGAACGGTCGTCGGCGCTGTGGCAGCGGCCCTCACGGAACATCCGCCGGGGCCCGCGCGAGTGGGTCGGCCCACCCAACCGGCGGCACGCGAGTAGAACCCGACCCGAACCCGAACCGAAGCCGGCACGGGCACGCGGGCAGCGACCCGAGCTGCACGATGCCCGTGTCGTCGCACTCTCCTGGCGGCGGGACGCCGGTAGATTGGCCGCCGCCGGCACCGGACGTGGCCCTCCCGGGCCGACGTCCGGCACGACCCGATGGACGGACCGACGGACCGACGGACGGCTTGTGAACAACTGCCCGCAGGGCAGAGGCCACCCGGCGATCGAAGGAGATCATCATGGGCCACACGCCGCTGCCCGGCGACGAGCTCCCCAGCGATGAGCGGGAGATCGGCTGGGGCGACGACATCCTGCTCGAGGACGATGCCGACACCGACCTCGCCCGATTCCTGGAGGACCTGCCGCCGCACCACGTCGACCGCTGACGGCGCCGGCGTCAGCCCCGTCGGCCTCAGCCCGCCGCCGTCGGCGCGGCGGGCCACCCGAGCCCCGCGGCCGCGGCCAGCAGCTCGGCGAACCGCGCGGGCGCGTCGAGGTGCGCCGCGTGGCCGCAGCCGGGTAGCACCCGCAGAGCGAACCCGAAGCGTGCACGCAGCACCGCCGCGGCGCGATGGCGCACCGGCGGCGACTGCTCGCCCACGGCTCGCCCGGGCACGGCAGGATGCCGCCCGGGGCGGCCCGCCCGCCCGACCTGCCCGCGCTGTCCGGCACGCGGTCGCCCTACGGGATCCCCCGCTCCCCGTTCGACCCACGGATGATCTCCGGCGGGTCGAGCTCGGGGTCGGGTGTGGCCGTCGCCGAGGGCCTGGTCACCTTCGCCGTCGGCACCGACACCGCCGGTTCGGGCCGGGCTGACGAACACGGTAGGGCTCAGACCCTTCCGGAGCTGGTCAGCACTCGGGGGTCGTGCCCACCTGCCGCTCGCTGGACTGCCCAAGTGTCTTCGCTCTCTCCCTCCCCGATGCACACCTTGTGCTGTCGGTGAGGAGCGGCTTCGATGAACATGATCCGTATTCGCGCCGGCAACCCGGCCGCGTCGCCGTTCCGTCCGGTTTCAGGGGGCCGGACGGAACGGGCCGGGCCACAGCGGCGGCGGCAGCGGCATCGACCTGCTGCCGCGGGCGGCGCCCAGCTGGTGGAGATCGACCTGGGGCCGTTCCCGGAGGCCGGCCGGCTGCCCTACGACGCGATGCTGGCCGACCCGATCCGGCTCAACGCCCGACTGGGGCGATACACGACGTTCGCCAACCTGCTGGACCTGGCGGCCGTCGCGGTCCCGACCAGGTTCGCCGCGGGGCTCCCGTTCGGGGTGACGCTGCTCGCCCCCGCAGGCCACTACGGCATCCTCGCCGGCCCGGCCGAGTTCCTGCACCGGAGCTCCGGCCTGCCGGTGGGCGCCGGGGCCCATCCGCTCCTGACCGCCTGAGCCGCGCCGGTCACGGCGTTGGCGGGCCGCCTCGAGCCGAAACCCGGTGCTGTGATGTGCGATACACCCGCTTGGACTAGAACACAAGGTGACCTTTGGCATTGGATTCGGTCACCGAAGGGAGCAATACTGATCGAGCCCCGCATCTGAGGTAACCCTCATGCGTCTGCCGTGACATCGCGCCCCTCGGAGGCGACGTGACGCTCACCATCGGCAAGGAAGCCGACACACTCACCAGCGCGGCCACGGCTACGGCTGTGTCCGCGCCTGCACTGCGCACACAGCCCCCGCCACGACCCGCCTGGACGTCCCGGCCGGACAGGGCGGACCGTGCTGACCGTGCTGACCGTGCTGACCGGCCAGCCCGGACGGCTCTGACCACCCGGACGACGCGCACGACCGGCGCCGAACACCGGGCCGTCGACGACCGCCGGCTGACCGCCGGGCCCCTCGCCACTCGCGTCGAGCTCCGGGAGGAAGGTGCCGTCATCAGCCTCAGCGGGCTGCTGGTTGCCGGTGCCATCGCTGCCGCACGCACCGCGGTGGACCGCGCGGCCGCCCTGGGGCCGCGGCAGATCATCGTCGACCTGGGTGGCGTGCGGGCGATCGACCCGTCCGGTGCGGTGCTGCTGGGCGCGATGAGCCGGCACGCGGCCCGCCGCGGCTGCCTGCTGCACCTGTGCAACGCCGGGCTCCCGGTTCGCCAGGCGCTGACCGACCGGGGAGTTCAGATCGAGGTGCCGAGCACCGCCGACTGACTCCGCCGCGCCCCGCGGCGGCCCCCGGCGGCCCCCGGCGGGCCGGCAGACCTCGACGGTCGCCCCCGATCGCACGTACCGTTAGGGGGTATTTCCGGGTCACGGCGCGGGGTGGGCGATGCGGGTGAAGGCCGAAGTCGACCAGACGGCCGAGGGCCGGTCCGGAAGCGAGCCGGCAGATGCCGGCGCCGCACCGCCGGAAACGCCCCAGCCCGGGCACGCCGCCGGGCACGGGTACAGCCCTGCCAAGGCGGAGTACACCGCCCGCCTGCGGCGGATCGAAGGCCAGGTCCGCGGCCTGCAGCGCATGGTCGACGAGGACAAGTACTGCATCGACATCCTCACCCAGGTTTCCGCGGCCACGCGGGCGCTGCAGTCCGTCGCGCTCGGCCTGCTCTCCGATCATCTGGCCCACTGTGTCGCGCAGGCCGTCGCCGAGGGCGGCCCCGCCGCCGACGAGAAGATCCGGGAGGCGACCGCGGCCATCGCCCGGCTCGTCCGCTCCTGAGGCAGCCGACGATGGTGGGCAGGCCGCCGCGCCGCCTACACGTTGGAGGCCTGGTCAGCGGCATCCTGGTCGCCACCGGCGCGCGGGCGGTCGTCGAGGGCCTGGACAAGGTGGCGCAGGGCCGGCAGCGCGGCGACGATCGCCGCCCGGTCCTCGTCGGCCAGAGCCTCCATGGCGGCACCGATCCGGCGCTCGTGGGCCTGCAGCCAGCCGGCGATCGCCTGCTCGCCGGCCGCGGTCAGCCGCAGGGCGGCGGCCCGCCGGTCGGCGGGGTCCCGCTCCCGCCGGACGAGCCCGGCCTCGGCAAGCTGCGCGACCAGGGTGGAGACGGAGTTCGGCGCCAGCCGCAGCAGCCCCGCGATCTCACCGACCCGGATACCGTCCCGTTCGGCCACGCACTGGAGCAGCTCCACCTGGGCCATCGGCAGCGACTCCCACGGGATGTCAGCCCGGACGCTGGTACGCAGCACCCGCCGCAGGCGTGTGACGACTTCGGTGAGGTTCGCCGCTGTCGCGACGGCGGCATCCTGATCGACGCTCATGACCGGAGAAGGTAGCGCGCGGCGAGGACGACCGGAGCACTGCTCAGGCTGACCTGGCCCGAGGTAGCGTCGGCTGATGGCCGACCATGCGAGGGCCGACGGGACGAGGGCCACGACGGCCGCTGCTGGCGTCACCGGCGTGACCGACATGACCGACGGGTGTGGCGGGCCGGGTGTCGATCCGGCCGCGGTGTTCGAACGGGTGCACCTCGACGCGACGTCCTGGGTGGATGTGGCCCGCGGGTGGATCACGGAGCCCGATGCGCTCTACCAGGCGGTGCGGGACGGGACGTCCTGGCGGCAGGGCACGATGTGGCGGTACGAACGCCACGTCACCGAACCGCGACTGAGCGCCTTCATCCGCAGCGGGAACCCGGTTCCGTTCCCGGGGCTGCTCGCCGCCTACCGCGGGCTGCGGCGGCGGTACGGCGTCGACTTCGACGGCTACGGGATGTCCTGGTACCGCGACGGGAACGACGCTGTCGCCTTCCACCGCGACCGGGAGATGCGCTGGCTCGACGAGACGGTCATCGCGATTCTCACCCTGGGTGCGCGGCGCCCGTTCCTGGTGAAGTCCCGGCACCTCCCGCCCGGGCGCCGGCTGCTCAACGACCCGTTCGCCGACCGCGGGCGTGACTTCGCCCCCCGCGGCGGAGACCTGCTGGTGCTCGGCGGGCGGGCGCAGGCCGACTGGCTGCACGCCGTTCCGCGGGTGGGCGGTGCCGTCGGCGGACGCATCTCCGTCCAGTGGCGGTGGACGTCCCGGGCAGGCCGCCCGGAGATCGGGCCGGGTTACGGGGCCGCGCGGATGTTCTCCCGCTGACGCGGGCCCCGCAGACCAGCACCGCCCATCCGACCCACCGGGCCGGCGGACGCGGACGCGGACGCGGACGCACCAGCGAAAGCCGCCAGACCGGCCGCGACGAGACCGGCCACGGCCAGCAGAACCATCGTCGCGCGGAAACCGCCGGCGGCATAGGCGAGGGCGGATACGGAGACACCCAGGGCGGTACCCAGGCCCCGGGTCATGTTGACCACCCCGCTAGCCATTCCGCTCTGCCAGGCAGGGACGACGCTCATGATGGCCGCGTTGTTCGACGGGGTGAACAGGCCGAGACCGCATCCGACGAGCATGAGCGCCGGCAGCCCGACCACCGGCCCGCTGCCGCCCGCGGCCAGCAGCAGCAGACCGGCCGCCACGCAGAGCATCGCCCCGACGGTCACCACCCGGACGCCGAACCTGGTGACCAGCGTCGACGCGACCGGTGCGGCCAGGCCGATCGAGACCGGCAGCACCGCCAGCAGCAGGCCGACGGCGACTGCACTCGCCTCCGAATGCTGCGGGATGGTCAGCAGCAGGCCGAACAGCACGAGGAACGACAGTGCCCCCGCCAGCAGCCGCAGCCCGATCCCGCGGCAGCCCACCACCGCCAGGTCGACCATCGGATGGTCCGCCCGTGCCTCCCGGCGGGCGAACAGCACGGCGCACAGGATGGCGACCAGCACAAGCGCTGCCACAGCCGGCGCCGCGACCGGGCCGGACAGCGATGCGGCCGCCGACAGCGCCAGCAGCACCGCTGAGACCGCAGGCACGAGCAGCCCCAGGCCCGGCCAGTCGAAGGGCGCCCGCGGGGCGCGCTCGTGTGTCCGGGGCAGCAGCAGGACGCCGAGCACCAGGCCGAGCAGGCCGGCAGGGATGTGCGCCCAGAAGATCCAGCGCCACCCGCCGAGCTCCAGCAGCAGGCCGCCGGCCAGCGGCCCGAGCGAAAGGCCGAACGCCTGCGCCGCCCCCTGCGCGCCGAGGGCCGCGGTGAGCCGCTGCGGGCGCACGGTCGTCGCGATCAGGGCCACGCTGTTGGCCTGCAACATGGCCGCGCCCAGAGCCTGGGCGACCCGGCAGGCGAGGAGGATCCCGACGCCGGGCGCCAGCGCCGCGCCAGCCGAGGCCAGGGTGAACAGCGCGAAGCCATACAACGAGAGAAGCTTGCGGCCGGCCATGTCGGCGAGGCGGCCGAGTGCGGCGATGYTCGCCACCAGGGTGACCAGGTAGGCGAGGCTCACCCAGGTGGCGAGCCCGACGGAGATGCCCAGGTCGGCCCGGATCTCGCCGAGCGCGACGGTGACGATGCTGGCGTCCAGCTGGCCGAGGAAGCTGCCGATGCACACCGCACCGACCGCGAGCACCGACGCCGCGGACGACTCACGGACCCGGGCCGGGCGGGCGGGCTCGCGCAGCAGCGTGCCGGCGGCCCCGAGCGGCCGCCGATCCCGCCACTCGCGGCGGCCGAGGTCAGGGTGGGGCATGACCCCATATTCCTCTGTGACAGAGGTATCTGTCGACGCGAGCCGGTGATCTCACATCCCGCCACGTTGTCAGGTGGACGGGCAGGGCGGATCGAAGTGGCGGGCACCGACATGGTGACGCCACTCGGAGCGGGTGATCGCCTTCTGGGAGCGCGCGCAGACGTTGTCCCCTGCGGCCCCGAGGCTGAGATCCCAGACGCGGGCGGCGTTGCCGTCCACGACGGCGAGCGAACGGCCGTCGGCGGCGGCCAGCGCCAGCGCGACCGGCTGGCCGGCTGGCCCTGCCGGTACCGGCAGGGACAGGCTCGCCCGCGACGACGGGCGGACCGGATTGGACAGGTCCCACAGCGCGACGTCGCCGCCKCCGGCCGTGGGCCCGACCAGGAGCGCATGGCTGTCCGGCGAGAAGGCAACGGCACCGGCACCGCCCGTGGGGGTGAAGGACGTCACCCGCCGCAGACCCCGCGGGTCACGGGGCCGGTAGATCTCCACGATCGACCGCGTCCCGGTGGGGGCCGGCACCGATGAGGCGACCGCCATCGGCAGGCCGGTGGTCGCGACCGCGAGAGTGCGCCCGTCCGGCGAGTAGGAGGCGCCTGTCACCACTCCGTCGCCGCTCAACTGGCTGGCCCGACGCGGTCGACGGGGATCCGCAAGGGACCACAGCGAGAGCCGGGCGCTGCCGCCGACCAGCAGCTGGCCGGAGTCGGGGGAGAATGCCAGCGCCGTGATCGGCCCCGGGGTGCGCAGGGCCGCGAGCGCGGTCGGTTGGCGCGGATCCCGCACGTCCCAGAGCCGCAGCGAGCCGTCGGACGAACCGGTGGCCACCGTCGCACCGTCCTGGCTCACAGCGATCTCGCCAACCGCACCGCTGTGCCCGCCAAGCTCACCGAGCCGCTCGACCGCCCCGTCCACCGACACCCGCCACAACTGGACGTTGCTCGCGACGTCGCCATCGGCCTCGATGGCACCCGCCGCGGGCTCCTCCGCCGCCCGGCCGGTCGTGACCGGTCCGGCTGCCGTCACCACGATCACGCCGGCCAGCGGGGAACGCCCGGGCGGCGTCACGTAGCCGACGGCGCTGACCTGCGGCCCGTCGACCGGAAAGGCGGTGATCTGCCGGCCCGACGCGGGGTCGGACAGGTCCCACAGACCCGCGCCGCTGTCGCCGGCCGTCACCAGGCTCAGGCCGTCCGGCGCTACGGCAAGATCATGGACGTCGCCCGCGAGATGGCCGGTCCGCCGGACGCTCGCGGCCACGAGCGCCTGCGCGGCCGCCGTCGTCGGGGAGATCCGGTACGCCACCAGCGCGAGCTGGCCGGCGAGATCCGGCTGACGCTCGAGCAGGCCGACGGCCTGGCGGGCGACCCGCCCGGATGTGCCCGCCGCGGTGTGTGCCCGGACCATGCCAACGGTCTCGATCATCATGGTCATCACGACCGTGACCGCGACCCCGAAGAGGAAGACCGGGAAGAAGCGGCCCCCGCCGGTCAGGCGTGACCGCCAGCCGCCCACCGCCMGTGCCCAGCTCGGCCTGGCGGATTCCCCCGCCCCTGCCTGCGTCGAAGCCGGCGGTTCCCCTGCCAGGGGTGGCGGTGCCACCGGGGCCGTGGCCGATGGCGGCGGTGCCGACGGAACCGCGGCGGGGGGCGGCAGGGTTGCGGGCCGCGGAACCGCCGGGGCCGCCGGCGGGGGCGCGGCTGCCGGCGAAACCGCGGCCGGGCGCGCTGGCGGTGCCTGCTGCGCCGCCTCCACGGAAGCGACCGGGCCGGGCTTGGCCTCGAGTACGACGGTCCGGTCGGCCTCGGACTCGGTCTCGTTCCGCAGGTCGACCCCGGTGCCCGGGTCCGCCTCGACCTCGGTGGCCGTGTCTGCCCCCGGACCGGGTTCGTCCGCGGGCCGTACCGCGGCGGCGGCAGCCACCGTGGCCTTCCCGTCGTCTGTCAGGCCCTCGGCCTCGGCCGGTTCCGCAGCATCTGCCGGTTCCGCAGCGTCTGCCGGTTCCACCGCGTCTGCCGGTTCCACCGCGTCTGCCGGTTCCACCGCGGTCGGCTCGACGGCGCCGCCTGGCTCGAGACGGTCGGCGGACTCGGGTGTGGTCGCGGGTGTGGTCGCGGAGTCGGCTTCGGTGCCCGGCTCTGCCCCGACCGTGGCCTCGGGCCGGGGGCTGGGGAGCCGCGTGGTCGTCGTGGCAAGGTCGCCGCCGAGCGCACCGGGGGTGGCCCCGCCGCCGTCAACCGGCAGGGGGGCGAGGCGCCCTTCCAGCATTTCCAGCAGCTCGGCCGCCGTTGGCCGGCGAGACGGGTCCTTGCGCATCGCCATGCTCACGACGTCACGCAGGGTGTCGTCGAGGCCGACGAGATCCGGCTCCGCATAGACGGCGCGCTGCAACAGAACCTGCGGTGTCCCGTTACCGAACGGAAGTCCTCCGGTGGCGGCGAAGAGGACCACGCCACCCCAGGTGAAGATGTCCGACGCCGCTGTGAGCGGCTGTCTCAGAACGTGCTCCGGGGTAATAAAAGCGGGTGTGCCCATCCCGGGGCCCGCACCGGCACGTGCGGGTAGGGCGACGGTGTTGAGGACACGCGACAGCCCGAAGTCGAGCAGTCGGATTCCACCCTCGGAAAGCAAAACATTCGCGGGCTTCAGGTCGGCCGAGACAAGACCGGCACCATGGAGCCCGGTGAGTGCGGACACCAGTCCATGAGCGAGCGCCCACACCTCGGCCCGCGGGAGAGGGCCGGCGTGCGCGACTTTGAATGCCAGGCTGGGGGCATCAACGAACTCCGTGACGACGTACGGGGGCTGAGCCGCCGTGTCCGCATCGATGATCTCGGCGAGGGTGGGCGGTGYCAGTGCCCGGACGGTCTCCAGGTCGGCCCGCAGCCGCCGGCGGAATTCGTGGTCCCGGGCGAAGGCCGCACTGATCACCTTGATGACCACCGCGCGGCCGGCCGGATCCCGACCAAGATAGACCGGCCCGGTTCCCGCCTCGAGGAGCTGTCGTTCAACCGCATACGGACCGATTGAAATCGGCCGATTGCCACGCGAACGTCCGAGGTGTCGCCGGGCAACGACCACAGGTCGGCACCTCCGAAATATTCGTGAAACCCCGTAACGGGACGTCGCGGTCACATGGGACGTATCCGCATGTTATCGACGCAGGCAGGCGCCTGAACGGGCCGGTTACTCTTCGCGGTTCCCCAGGGCAGCGGCGACAGCTAGCAACAGGCCGGGATGTCGGTACACCGCCTCGGTCGTCAACGGCCCGCCGCGAAGCACGCCGAGGACCTCGGCGTGGCTCGGGATCTGCGCACATCCGCTCCGTACCAGGCCAGCCAGGGTGAGCAGCCCGCCCAGGTGCTCTTCCAGGACATCCACGGGCGGCCCGGGCCGGCCCCCAAGCCAGGCCCGATGCTGATCGGGACTCATGATTTCCCACACCGCCCGGTCTGTCACCCCCGCGGGCCCCATCGGACCACCCCAGGGACCACGCACCCCCTCCCCGGCCCGACGGTGCACAGCGAGGAGGTGTGGCACGCACACCAGATCCGCCGCATCGACCCCACCCATCCCCTCCGCAGGAGCGCCCATCGCAGGCAGCTCAGGCCGGTGATCGGCGACGACGACGTGCCCGGCCAGGCCGCGCCTCGCCCGGACGTCGTGCAGGCGGCCGGCGAGGCAGACAGCGAGCGCGGCCGTGTCGGAGGGCGCGTACCGCGCATGGACGGCCACCGCGGTGAGCTCGGCCAGGCGCACCAACGCGACCGCCGTCCGCGCTGCCTGCGCGGCATCGGCGGCGACGAAGTCGACCAGGGTCGCCCGTTGACCGTGTGCCGGGTCGCCGGGCGACACCCGGCAGACCGGCGCGTCCGGCGTTCGGCGCACCCGGGCGATCGTGATGAGGCCGTCGGCGTAGGGAAGGCTCAGCCGGGGCAGATCGCCGGCGGCGACCGCGTGCGGATCGGCGTCGCCGGGTGCATCAGGCGGATGCGGGTCGCCGCCCGCCATCCGCCCCGCCTCCTCCCACACGCACTCCAGGTGATGTTGACCTTACAAGTGGTCAACCACCCTGAAGCCCGTGTTCACGCAGAAGATCCACAGGAGGGCAACAGCCAGCCCGTGGAGGTCACCCGCGGCGGGCGGTCACTCCGTGGTGCCGCCCGACGAGCGGGCGAACGGCCGCAGCCGTGCCACCAGGCCGCGCACCTCGGCCCCGGCGGCGGCCAGTGTCTCCTCGTTCGAGGTCGCGGCACCGTCGAGGAGGACGTCGAGGGCGATGAGGCGCTCGGCGACCTCCGCGATGAGATCGAAGTCGCGCACCCGCTGATGGGCGAGCTCGGCCAGCCGCTCGTTCTTCTCGAACAGCTCGACGAACACGCTCACCTTGGCGCGCAGCAGCCACGGGTCGAACGGCTTGGCGATGTAGTCCACCGCCCCGACCGCGTAGCCGCGGAACGCGTGGTGCGGCTCGCGGTCGATGGCGGTGAGGAAGATGATCGGGGTGTCGCGCGTCCGCCCCCGCTGCTTGATCCGGTGCGCCGTCTCGAAACCGTCCATTCCGGGCATCTGGACATCCAGCAGGATGACCGCGAAGTCGTCGACGAGCAGGCGCTTGAGCGCCTCCTCGCCCGAGGACGCGGTGACCAGGTCCTGGTCCAGAGAGGCGAGAATCGCTTCCAGTGCCATGAGGTTGTCAGGTCGGTCGTCCACCAGGAGGATCTTGCTCCGTGGCCGTTCCGTGTTTGACGCGCCCGCGGTGTCGACAGGTCCGCCGGTCCGCTCGGTCACCCGCCTGCCTCCTCCTTCGCCGGTCGGCCTGTGTGCTCGTGGCGACGACACCACTGTTCCACCATCGCTGATCGGCATGTCCGGGCCACCACCGGCCCGTCGACACCTACCCGAATGCGCACCATACGCGATCTGATCATCACAGATGTGACCGCATCACCCCAAGAAGATGATCAAGATCAACGGGCTTGGTGATGTAGTCGGTCGCGCCGGCCGAAATGCTCTTCTCCCGGTCGCCGGGCATCGCCTTGGCGGTGAGCACGAGGATCGGCAGCGGCGCGAAGGCGGGCATCGCGCGGATCGCCGACGTCGTCTCGTTGCCGTCCATGCCGGGAAGCATGACGTCCATCAGCACGATGTGCACCGGCGTGCTGTCCTGCTGGAGCATCCGGATCGCGTCGTGGCCGTTGTCCGCGTAGAGCACCCGCATCCCGTGCATCTCCAGCGCGCTGGTCAGCGCGAACACGTTGCGGACGTCGTCGTCGACCACCAGGATCGACGCGCCGACCAGCGGGTCGGTGGTGTCCAGGTTGGACGCCGGGGGCCGGGCCACCGCGACCGGGTCGGTGAGGAACGGAGTACCGGCGGCCTCGGGCGTGTCCGTGAGGGCTGTCTCCGGCGCCCGGCTGGACCACAGCGTGCGCCCGACCGTGCGCGGGGCCACCACCGGGCCACCTTCACCGGAGGCTGCGGCGCTGCCCGCCGGGGGCGGTGGCGCCGCCCCGTCACCGGTCGACAGGTCGGTGCCGGGCTCGGCCGGCGAGCTGCCGGGCCGGGCCGGGCCGGGGAGGGCGGCCCGCTCGCGGCCAGGTGGCAGCTGGCCCCAGCCGTGGTCGCCGCCACCGTCGGAGCGCCACCGCGGCTGGCCGGTCCCCTCCACGATCATCAGGACGCCGTCCGGCTCTCCGGGAATCGCGCTGGCCGGCGGGTCAGCCGGCATCACCGACGGGACGAACAGGGTGAACGTGCTGCCCTGCCCGATCTGGCTGGAGACGGAGATCGAGCCGCCGAGCAGCCGGGCGATCTCCTTACTGATCGACAGCCCGAGGCCGGTACCGCCGTAGCGGCGGGACGTCGTGCCGTCCGCCTGCTGGAAGGCCTCGAAGATCATCCTGAGCTTCTCGGCGGCGACCCCGATGCCGGTGTCGCTGACGGCGAACGACAGCACCATCGGCGCCGAGCGCAGGCTCGGCGCGACGAACGGCGTGTCGGGCGGGGCGACGGAGACGTCCAGTCGCACGGTGCCGGCATCCGTGAACTTGACCGCGTTCGACAGCAGGTTCTTCAGCACCTGCTGGAGGCGCTGCTCGTCGGTGACGAACTCCTCCGGCACATCCGCCGTGACGCTGATCTCGAAGGTGAGGCCCTTTTCCTCCGCGGTGGGCCCGAAGACCCCGGCCGCGGCGTCGCACAGCGCGGCGGTGCGCACGGGGCCGGCGTCCACGTTCATCTTGCCGGCCTCGACCTTGGACAGGTCGAGAATGTCGTTGATCAGCCCGAGCAGCTCGGAACCGGCGGAGTGGATCGTCTCGGCGAAGTCGMTCTGCTTCTGGCTGAGGTTGTGGTCCGGGTTGTCGGCGAGCAGCTTGGCCARGATGAGCAGGCTGTTCAGCGGGGTCCGCAGCTCGTGGCTCATGTTCGCCAGGAACTCGGACTTGTACTGCGAGGACAGCGCGAGCTGCTCGGCCTTCTCCTCCAGGCCGATCCGGGCCATCTCGATCTCGGTGTTCTTCTCCTCCAGCAGTGCCGCCTTCTCCTCCAGCTCGTTGTTGGTGCGCTGCAGCTCGACGGACTGGGAACGCAGCTCCTGGGTCAGCCGCTGCGACTGGGCGAGCAGCTCCTCCGTGCGGGCGTTCGCCATGATCGTGTTCAGGACGACGCCGATCGTGTCGACGAGCTGGTCGACGAGGGTCTGGTGCAGGTCGGAGAACGGGGTGAAGGACGCCAGTTCGATGACGCCGAGCACCTGGTTCTCGAAGATGACCGGGACCACTACCAGATCACACGGTGGCGCCTCGCCGAGGCCGCTGCGGATGTTGAGGTAGCCGGCGGGGACGTCCTCGACCCGGATGCGCTTCTTCTCCAGCGCCGCCTGGCCGATCAGGCCTTCACCGAACAGGAACGTGCCGTCCGAGCGGCGCCGCGGTACCGACCCGTAGCCGGCGACGTAGCGCAGCTTGTCACCCTCGATGAAGTCGAGCAGGTAGACGGTGCCCTGCTGGGCGTTCACGGCCGGCGTCATCTCCGAGATGATCATCTGGCAGACCGTGTAGAGATCCCGCTGGCCCTGCATCTTGCTGCCGATGAGCGCCAGGTTCGACTTCAGCCAGTCCTGCTGGGCGTTGACCTCGGTGGTCTCCCGCAGCCGGGCGATCATCTGGTTGATGTTGTCCTTGAGCTCGGCGACCTCGCCCTCGGCCTCGACCGTGATCGAGCGGGTCAGGTCGCCGCGGGTCACCGCGGTGGACACGTCGCCGATCGCGCGGAGCTGGATCGTCAGGGTCGTCGCGAGCTGGTTGACGTTGTCGGTGAGATCCTTCCAGGTGCCGGCGACGCCGGCCACCGTGGCCTGGCCGCCGAGTTTGCCCTCGACGCCCACCTCCCGGCCGACCCTGGTGATCTCGGCGGCGAACGAGGAGAGCTGGTCGACCATCGTGTTGACGGTGTCCTTCAGCTCGGCGATCTCGCCCTGCGCCGTCACCGTGATCTTCTGCGAGAGGTCGCCGCGGGCCACTGCCCGGGTCACCGCGGAGATGTTGCGGACCTGCGTGGTCAGGTTGCCGGCCATCGAGTTCACCGACTCGGTGAGATCCCGCCACACCCCCGACACGCCCCGCACATGGGCCTGGCCACCCAGGTTCCCCTCGGTACCCACCTCGCGGGCCACCCGGGTCACCTCGTCCGCGAACGACGACAGCTGGTCCACCATCGTGTTCAGCGTTTCCTTGAGCTCCAGGATCTCGCCCTGCGCCGTGACGGTGATCTTCTGCGAGAGGTCACCGCGGGCCACCGCCGTCGCCACCAGGGCGATGTTGCGGACCTGGCTGGTCAGGTTCCCGGCCATCGAGTTCACCGACTCGGTGAGATCCCGCCACACCCCCGACACGCCCCGCACATGGGCCTGGCCACCCAGGTTCCCCTCGGTGCCCACCTCCCAGGCGACCCGGGTCACCTCGTCCGCGAACGACGACAGCTGGTCCACCATCGTGTTCAGGGTGTGCGCGAGACCCGCCACCTCGCCGCGGGCGTCCACCGTGATCTGCCGGGTGAGGTCACCCCGGGCCACCGCGGAGGCGACCTCGGCGATGCTGCGTACCTGGGTGGTGAGGTTGCCGGCCATGATGTTGACCGAGTCGGTGAGATCCCGCCAGACGCCGGAGACACCCATGACCTTGGCCTGGCCACCGAGCTTGCCCTCGGTGCCGACCTCCTTGGCCACCCGGGTGACCTCGTCGGCGAAGGCCGAGAGCTGGTCGACCATCGTGTTCACGGTCGACTTCAGCTCGTGGATCTCACCGCGGGCGTCCACGGTGATCTTCTGCGAGAGGTCACCCTGGGCGACGGCGGTGGTCACCTGGGCGATGTTGCGGACCTGGCTGGTCAGGTTCCCGGCCATCGAGTTCACCGACTCGGTGAGATCCCGCCACACCCCGGAGACACCCATGACCTTGGCCTGGCCACCGAGCTTGCCCTCGGTGCCGACCTCCTTGGCCACCCGGGTGACCTCGTCGGCGAAGGCCGAGAGCTGGTCGACCATCGTGTTCACGGTCGTGCCGATGCGGAGGAACTCGCCGCGCACCGGCTGGCCCGCGATCTCCAGCGCCATCTGCTGCGACAGGTCGCCCTCGGCCACCGCGGCGATGACCCGGGCCACCTCGTGAGTGGGCCGGCCCAGGTCGTCGATGAGCGAGTTCACCGACTGGGTCAGCTCGTCCCAGCCGCCGCTGCCGCCGAGGTCGTCCATCCGCATGGTGAGACGTCCGTCACGCCGGATGACCTTGCTGACCTTGGTCACCTCGCGGGCCTGCCGCTCCTGCATCCCGGCGAGCTCGTTGAAGCGGCGCGCGACGTCGCCGCCGATCCCGTCACAGATCGGCAGCCGGGCCCCGAAATCCCCCTCGACCAGCTGGTCGAGCCCGGCGAGCAGGGCTGGGAGCAGCGTGTCCACCCCGCCGGAGACGGCATTGCCGGCAGCCGCGACCGCCAGGCCACCCGCACCGCCCGCACCGCTGGCGGGCCCGTTCGAAGCGGCCTCGACCGACCCGTTGGTGGCGTCACCCGCCGGCAGCGTGGCGGTGGAACCGTTCTGAGGGCCGCCGGAATCCCCGGTACGCACGGGCGACTGCTGGCGGTCAGGGCTCGCGTCGGCGCTCATCAGTCTCCTACCTAGCCTGTGACGGTGGAATTATCAGGGCTGCGAGCCGCGCCGAGGCGGCCCCGCGACGGCCCGTCGCGGCGGGCCGGTCGGTACCCGAGCGGACGGCTCCCCGGACCCGTCTCCCGGATGTCTGACGATTGTGTGGTTCAGATCGTGGTGTGGGGTAGGCGTGCGGCTGACGACGATGCGGAATGCAACGGAGGGGCGGAGGTGTGATGGTGTCGTTCGATCGGTCCAAGCTGTCAGCTGGTTGTAGGTGCTTGTGTCGCTGTGAACGTTCGTCCCGCGCTGGCCAGCTTCGCGTGGGGAGCACGCGAGCCGAGCGCATCAGCCGCCAGTATCCGCCTTGCCGAGGACAACGCAGGAGAGACTGAGCCACATGAACGCCGCCCCCGCGACCGGAGACCGGGTTCCRCCCCCGCGTTCCGTCGCGCTCCCGCCGACCGCCGACTCGCCGCGGTCAGCCCGGCGTTTCGTGCAGGACGTCCTGCGCGGCAGGCTGGACGAGGACACTCTCGACTCGGCGCTGCTTCTGGTGACCGAGCTGGTCACCAACGTGGTCGTGCACGCCGGCACGACCACCACGGTCGACATCACGCTGGAACAGGCCGGCGTGCGGGTCAGCGTGAGCGACCGTCATCCGGTCCGCATCGGCGTCGGCCGACGCGAGACGTCGGTGCCGCGCCCGCGGCCCACCGACCTGGACCTGGACAACCTGGACGACCTGGAAAGCCTCGAAGGGCTGGAAGGCCTGGAGAGCCTCGAGGGGTTGGCGGGCCTCGACGCCGGCCCGGGCGCGTTCGACGGGCTGCGTGAGGACGGGCGCGGGCTCGCCCTGGTCGACGCCCTGTCGGCCGCCTGGGGCACCGAGCATGTCGCGGGCGGGAAGACCGTCTGGTTCCGCCTCGCCACCCGGCCCGCCGACGGCTCGCCACCGGGACCGGCCGGAACGTCCGGTGCGGCCCCGGCCGGGGCGTTCCCAGACCACGAGTTCAGGGTGGGCGACGAAGCCGCGCCAGGGCCCGCGCGCCGGATGCCGCGGCTGATCGCCCGCGACACCGCGCGCGCCCTGACCGCCGAGGGCGAGGTCGCGGAGCTCCTCGCCCAGCTCCTCGACGCGCTGCCCACCGCCGCCGGCGGGCGCGTCCGACGCCCGACGCAGGACGGGGTCCGCACCGAGACCGTGGCGGCGCTGGGCCGTGCCCGTCAGGCCGGCGAGGCGCTGGTGTTCCCGCTGGACCCGACCCAGGAGGCCCTCGGCGAGCTGCTGCTGTGGCCGGCCGCCACCGGCGGGGAGAGCACCTTCGACGTCGAGCAGGTCCAGCTCGTGTCGCGCTGGATGGCGCTGGCGCTCGGCGGTGGCGACATGCGCCGGGCGGAGGAGCGCCGCATCGGCATGCTCTCCTTCCTCGCCGAGGCGTCCGACCTGCTGGCCGGGAGCCTGGACCTGACCCATTCGCTCACCCTGCTGGCGCGGCTGCCGGTGCCGCGTCTCGCCCAGTGGTGCGCGGTCTACCTGAACCACGACGGCAGCGATCCGACGCTGGAGGCCCTCGTCCACGCCGAGGAGTCCGAGACCGCGGCGCTGACCAGGGCCGCGGTCGACCCGGACGGCCCGCTGATGGCTGCCGTGCGCGCAGCCCGCGGGGACAAGGCCCAGACGATGACCGCGTTCGGCGGGCCGGCGCTGGTCGTCGTCCTGCAGGCCCGGCGCCGGGTGCTCGGGGTGCTCGCGCTCGGCCGGGCGGCCGGGAACGCGTTCCTCGCCGACGAGATCGACCTGCTGGCCGACCTGGCCCGCCGGGCGTCGTTCGCCGTCGACAACGCGCGGCTCTACAGCCGGCAGGTGGAGCTCGCGGGCACCCTGCAGGCGGGGCTGCGCCCGCCCGCGCTGCCGCACATCCCCGGGATCGACCTCGGCTCGGCGTACGGCGCGGCGCAGTCCGCCGGGCTGGACGTCGGCGGCGACTTCTTCGACCTGATCTCCGGGCCGAACGGCTGGACGGTGGCCATCGGCGACGTCTGCGGGAAGGGAGCCGAGGCGGCCACGGTCACCGGGGTGGCGCGTGCCGTGCTCCGGCTGCTCACCGGGCGGGGCGCGGACCTGGAGGAGCTGCTGCTGGAGCTGAACCGGGCGCTGCGGGACACCGCCACCGCCTACCCCAGCGGGCACGCGCGCTTCTGCACTCTGGCCGCCGCCACCCTGCTGCCGACCGAGGGCGGGGAGGCCCTGCTGCGGCTGCACCTGGCCGGCCACCCGCAGCCAGTCGTGCTGCACCGGGACGGCACCGCCTCACTCGTCGGCCTGACCGGCACCCTGCTCGGGGTGCTCGACGACGACGAGATCTCCTTTCCCGGCCTGGACCTGCGGCTGCGCGCCGGCGAGTCGCTGGTGCTGTACACCGACGGGGTCGTCGAGGCCCGCCAGGGCCGGGAGCTCTTCGGGGACCAGCGGCTCCTCGACGCCGTCGCCGGCTGCGCCGGGCTTCCCGCGCAGGGGGTGGCGGATCGTGTGCGGTCCGCCGCCGAGCGGTTTGCGGRCGGCAACCTGCGGGACGACGTCGCGATCCTGGTCGCCCGGGTCGCCGAATGATCCCGGTCAGGGGGATTGGCCGGCCGGCGTGTGGGTAGAACCGTGCGGGATGTCCCCGTTCTAGACGTGGTGATTGATGAGTTCGACGTCGGTTCCGATGAGCGTTGTCCGGCAGGCAGGCTGGTGTCGCCTTCCGGCCACGCACGTCGTCGCGGAGCTGCCCTACCTCCCGTCGGCCGTGCCGCAGGCACGACGGGTGCTGCGTGAGTGCCTCGATATGACGGCCCTGCCCGAGGAGAGCAGCGCCACGGCGGAGCTGCTGGTGAGCGAGCTCGTGACGAACGCGGTCAAGTACGGCCGCCCGCCGGTGTGGCTTCTGGTCGAGCTCCGGCCGGGCCTGGTCCACGCCTCGGTCTCCGACACCTCGACGACACTGCCGCACCGCCGCGAGTCCGCGCCTGACTCGGAGGGCGGCCGCGGGCTGCTCATCCTGGATGCCCTGGCCGCGAGCTGGGGCGCGGTGTCGGTGGAGTCCGGTAAGTACCTCTGGTTCGACCTCGCCGTGCCGCTGTTCAAGCCCCCGGCCGGTCAGATCCACTAGCGCCGGCGCGGCCCGGTGCCAGTCACAGCCCGGTGCCAGTCACAGCCTGGTGCATGCCGGTCACGGCTCGGGCGAGCTCGCATCGACGACGACCCGGTCGGCGCGGGGGTGGCCGAGGAACTCGTGCATCGCGAACTCGTAGCCGTAGGCCCCCGCCATCGGGAAGATCACCACGTCACCGGCACGTAGCCGGTCGACGGTCACGTCCCGGGCCAGGGTGTCCTCCGGGGTGCACAGCTCCCCCACCACGGTGACCGGCCCCCCGGCCACCTCCGGCCGGGGCCAGCCGCTCGGCCAGGTCTCGCGGGGCACGACAGCGAAGTTGTGGACGATCTCCCAGGATGTCGGCAGCTGAAAATGGTGAATACCGCCCCGCAGCACCGCGAACGCCTCGCCGTGCACCCGCTTGACGTCGGTCACCTCGGCGGCGTACCAGCCACAGTCCGCTGCGAGCGCCCGGCCCGGCTCGAAGATCACCCGGACCCCCTCCGGCGGGCGCAGCCGGGCCAGCCCGTCGCCGAACAGGTCCAGGTCGAAGGGGCGCTCGCCGCGCCGGTCCGGCTCGAAGGGCACGCCGAAGCCGCCGCCGACGTCCACCACCCGCAGCGCGAAGCCCCCCTGACGCGCCGCCCGGGCCGCGAAGTCCAGGCACCAGCGCACGTACTCCAGGTGCGCCCGCGCGTCGAGGTTCCCCGACACCGCATGGACGTGGAAGCCGACCAGCTCGACCCCCGGCAGCGAACGGGCCACCTCGACCGCCGCCGGGACGGCGCTCTCCTCGATCCCGAACGCGGTGGGACGCCCACCCATCCGGAGCGCGCCACCAAGCCCGACCTGGGCGGGGTTCACCCGCAGCGCGACGGCCGCCCGGAGCCCGGCCTCGGTGGCCACCGCGTCGATGCGACGGAGTTCCAGCACGCTCTCGGCGTTGAGGACATCCACCACCGGCCCGGCAGAGCCCGGCGAGCCGCCCAGCAGGGCCCGCAGCAGGGTCGTCGACTTGCCCGGCCCGGAGGCCACCAGGCCCGCCCGCCGGCCGCCCGACGGGGCGGCGCGGGCGACGGCGTCGGCCGCCAGCGCGAGCTCACGCGCCGAGGAGACCTCGAAGCCGTCCACCCCACCCGCGCCCACCACCCCACCCGCACCTCCGACCCCACCCGCACCTCCGACCCCACCCGCACCGCACGTGCCGGTGCCGCGCAGCAGGGCGTCGAGGACGGGCGGGAAGGAGTTCGCCTTGACGGCGAAGTACAGGTCCGCCCAGGCAGGCAGGTGGCGGCGCAGGTCCGCGGCGGCACGCGCCGCCACGGCCGGGTCGTACAGATAGGCCGCGATCTCCCCGCGCTCGGTGGGCCGGGAACGCAGCCAGCCGAGGATCCCGGGGGGCAGCCGGCCGGGGCCGAGGGCGCGCAGCGGGGCTGCCGACACGGGGAGGTCCAGCACGTCGACGCCCCCTCCTCCGGCCGACCGGGCCCGCCTGACACCCCGCAGAAATGCCAGGGCAACGCCGGAGACATCGACAGAATCACTCGCGTGGGCGCCCTGCAACCGTAATCTTACAGTCGGCAACAGTCTCGCCTGGTTCGTCCTTCGTTCGGTTTGCCTCTCACGCCCCTGCCGGCCCGCCACCGCGGCATCGCGGCACCGCGACACCGCCACAGCACCTCGATCCCGACATCCCGACATCCCGACACCCCGATATCCCGACCTCAGCACCGACAGCACTCCGGTGCGGCACCGCAGGGGCAACAGTGAGGAAAAGCTCGGCGCATCCACACGCCGGAGATCGGGACTCATCGAAGTTAGGCTTCCCTGATCCGGCTCGCTCGAAGGGAAGTCGCCCGTGAAGATGATCTCTCCGGCCGACGCCGAAGCCGGTCCCGGCAGCACGGATCCGGCTGCAGCGGCCGCCATCCTGGCCCGCCAGGCCACCCGGGAGTCCGCGGCCCGCACCTACGCCCGGTCGCTGCCGATCGTCCCGGTCGGCGCCCACGGCTCCTGGATCACCGGCGCCGACGGGCGGCGCTACCTCGACTTCCTCGCCGGCGCCGGCACCCTCGCCACCGGGCACAACCACCCGGTGGTGGTCGAGGCGATCGAGCGGGTCCTGCGCTCCGGCGCGCCGCTGCACGTGCTCGACCTCGCCACCCCGGAGAAGGACGCCTTCACCGAGGAGCTGGTCGCCACCCTGCCCGTGGGCCTGCGGGAGGATCCGCGCCTGCTGTTCTGCGGCCCGACCGGCGCCGACGCCGTCGAGGCCGCCCTCAAGCTCGCGCAGACTGTCACCGGCCGCCAGATGGTGCTGGCGTTCACGGGCGCGTACCACGGGATGACAGCCGGCGCGCTCGCGGTGACCGGCAAGGTCGCCGCCAAGGAGCCGCTGCCGGCCGCCGGCGCGGTCACCCGRCTGCCCTTCCCGTATCCGTACCGGTGCCCCTTCGGAGTGGGCGGGCCGGCCAGCGCCGAGATCTCCGCCCGTTTCGTCGAGCGCCTCCTGGACGACCCCTGCGGCGGGGTCACCAGCCCGGCCGCGATGATCCTCGAGGTCGTGCAGGGTGAGGGCGGTGTCGTGCCCGCGCCGGACGGTTGGCTGCGCGCCATGCGCGAGGTGACCCGCCGCCGCGGCATCCTGCTCATCGTGGACGAGGTGCAGACCGGCGTGGGCCGCACCGGTCGCTTCTGGGCGTGCGAACGCGCCGGTGTGGTGCCCGACATGCTGGTGATGTCGAAGGCCATCGGCGGCGGCCTGCCGCTGGCCGTCGTCGCCTTCCGTGCCGAGCTGGACACCTGGGCCCCGGGCGCCCACGCGGGGACCTTCCGTGGCAACCAGCTCGCGATGGCCGCCGGGCGGGCGACGCTGCGGCTGGTCCGGGCGCAGGAGCTCAGCGAGCGCGCGGCTGTCGTCGGCGACCGGCTCCTGACCGGCCTGAACCAGCTCGGGAGAGGCACCTCGATCGTCGGTGACGTCCGGGGCCGCGGCCTGATGCYCGGCCTCGAGATCGTCGACCCGGAGGCCACCGCCGACCGGACGGGTGCCCGCCCGGCCGACCCGCGCCGCGCGGCGGCGATCCGTGACGCCTGCCTGGCCCGCGGACTGATCATCGAGCTCGGCGGCCGGCACGACGCCGTGCTCCGCCTGCTGCCGCCGCTGACGGTCTCCGACGAGGAGGCCGAGCTCGCCCTGTCGATCCTCGCGGAGTCGCTGGACGCGGGAACCAGCGCGGGCCCACGGGCCGGCACTCCGCAAGCCCGATGACGAGGCCGGGTCACCGGCCGGCCGACGACCTGCGGGCACTGCTCGCCGTCACCGTGGACGCCCTCGACGCCGGGCGGCGGGACCGCAGCGGCCCGCTGCCATCCGGCGGGCCGGTGGACGTCCGGAAGGCGGTTCTCGCCGCGCTCGGCGAGCCCGGCCCGCTCCTCCCCCCGACGGGAGATGGGGAGGCCGCGGCGCTCGGCGCGCTCACCCGCATGCTGTCGGCCGGGTCGGCCGATCCCGCGGACCCGTTGTGCGCGGCTCACCTGCACTGCCCGCCGCTCACCGTCGCCGTCGCCGCCGATCTCGCGGTGAGCGCGCTGAACCCCTCCCTCGACTCCTGGGACCAGGCCCCGGCCGGCACCACCATCGAGGCGGAGGTGCTGGCCGCGCTGGCCGGCCTCGTCGGCTACGACCCGTCCCGCGCCGTCGGCACGGTGACCACCGGCGGCACGGAATCCAACCTGATGGGCCTGTTACTCGGCGGGCATGTCGCCGGACGCGCTGCCGCGCCGGCCCCCGGGAGCACCGCCGTCTCCCCCCGCGGCTGGCTCGGCCAGCTCCCGCACCACAGGCGGCACGGCGCGCGCACACCCGCGCCGCGCCCGGCCGCCGCGGCGGCGCTGCCCGTGTTCTGCTCCGCGGCCGGCCACCACTCGGTGCGCCGCGGCGCCGAACTGCTCGGGCTGCGCAGGATCGTCCCGGTGGGGGTCGACGTCGACCATCGGATGGATGTCCAGGCGTTGCGGTCGGCGCTGGCCCGCCACCCCGGGCCGGCTCTCGTCGTCGCGACCGCCGGCACCACCGACGCGGGTGCGATCGACCCGCTGGCCGAGATCGCCGAGCTGGTCCGTGCCCACCCGGCCCCGGTCTGGCTGCACGTGGACGCGGCGCATGGCGGGGGCGCCCTGTTCTCCCGCCGGCTCGCCGAGCGGCTGGCCGGGCTGGCCCAGGCCGACTCCGTCGCCCTCGACCTGCACAAGCTCGGCTGGCAGCCGGCCCCCGCCGGCATCTTCCTCACCCCGTCGGAACGGGGGTGGGACCGACTCGACGCCGAGGTCGCCTACCTGAACCCGGCCGACGAGACCATCGCCGGGTACACCAGCCTGCTCGGGCGCTCCCTGCGCACCACCCGCCGCCCGGACGCGTTCAAGATCGCCGTGACCTTCCGCGCGCTGGGCCGGGAGCGCCTCGGCGCGATGGTCGACACCTGCCATGATCTCGCCCGGCACGCGGCCCGGGTGGTGGCCGCGGACCCGCGGCTTGAACTGGCGGCTCCGGTGACCCTGAGCACGGTGCTGTTCCGCTACCTCCCGCCGGAACCCGGCGAGTACCTCCCGCCGGAACCCGGCGAGTACCTCCCGCCGGAACCCGGCGAGCACCCACCGGATACCGGCGGCGGTGCGCCGGAACACGCCGGCGTCCCGCCCCTCTCGGGCCACGCGGGCCGGCTCGACCGGCTCGACCGGCTGAATGCCGCCATCCGCTCCCGGCTCCTCGAGGAGGGCACGGCGGTCGTCGGGCGCACCACCGCCGGGCCCCACGGGGCCGTCCACCTCAAGCTCACCCTGCTGAACCCGAACGCGACCGACGCCGACGTCTCCGCCCTGCTCGCCCTCGTCGCCGAGACCGGGGACCAGCTCGCCGCCGAGCGGACGCCATGACGGAGGCCGGGCGGACGTCCGCGGCGGAGGCGGAGGCCGCGGCGGTCGTGACCGAGGTGCTGCTCCGCTGCTGGGCCCGTGAGGTCGGGCTCGGCAACGCGGTGGACGGGCCACCGGCACCGGGACGCCTGCGGATCGCGCTGCCCGCAAGCAGGCTCGACATCGACGCGGAGCTGCAGTACCACTCGCCCACCGGCTGGCACCGGTTCGGCCCGCCCCGCCTGCACGGCACGCCGCTGGACGTCGGCCTGCTCGCCGCTCTCCTCGTGCGGGAGGCGGCGGGCACCGCGATCTCCCCGGCGGCGGCCCGGACCGCGCTGGCCCGCATCCTCGCCTCCACCGCCTGGCTCGCCCGCTTCATCGCTGCCCGCGCCGCCGGGTCGGTGGCCCGGGCTGACGGCGCCGCCGGAGACGAAGGCGCCGCGCCGTTCCTCGTCGCCGAACGTGCCCTGATCACCGGTCACCCGTTCCATCCGGCGGCGAAGAGCCGCGGGGAGGCGACCGACGCGGAGACGGCGCGGTACTCCCCCGAGCTGCACGGGTCGTTCCCGCTGCACTGGTTCGCCGCGCATCCCGACGTCGCCCGGCACGGCGGTCCCGATCCGGCGCCGCTGCTGGCGTCCCTGCGCGGCACCGGCGGACCGCCTGCGCCGAAGGGGTACGTGGTGCTGCCGGCCCATCCCTGGCAGGCGAGGGCCATCCGGGACCGCCCGGCCCTCGCCGGCCTGCTCGGCGACGGCCGGCTGGTGGACCTGGGGACGTCCGGCCCGCAGTGGTACCCGACGGCGTCGCTGCGCACCGTCTGGCGGCCGGACGCACCGGTGATGCTCAAGCTGTCGCTCGGCATGCGGATCACCAACTCGCGCCGGGAGCTGCATCCCGACGAGCTCGCGCTGGGCGCCGAGATGGCCCGGTTCGCCCGGCTGGCCGCGGACGGCTGGCTGCGGCGGCACCACCCGCGGTTCCGGCTCGTTCCGGAGCCGTCGTGGGTGTCGGTCCGTGCCGGCGGGCTGGAATGCTCGCTGCGGACGAATCCGTTCGGGGCCGACGACCGGGTGGTCTGCGCCGGCACGCTGGTCGCGGACCGCCCCGACCTGGCCCCGGGGGTGCCCGGCCGGTCCCGGCGGTCGATGCTCGCCGAGCTTCTCACCAGCCTCACTGGCGGCGGCGTCGGCGGCCCGGGGGCGCCGGACGTCACTGCTGGCGGCGGGCGGGCGGCAGCGGGGGCGGGGGCGGTCGCCCGCGAGTGGTACGCCCGTTACCTACGGGTTCTCATCGTCCCGGTACTCGACCTGTACCTGCGCCGCGGGACGGGCCTGGAGGCGCACCTGCAGAACACCCTGGTCACGCTGGACGAGCAGGGCTGGCCCGTCGCCGGCTGGTACCGCGACAGCCAGGGCTACTACCTGGCCGCCTCCTACGCCGACACCGCTCGCGGGGAGGTGCCAGGGCTCGGCGAGGGGCTGCCCGCCGTCTTCGACGACGCCCTGGTCGAGCAACGCATCCTCTACTACACGGTGGTGAACAACGCGCTGGCCATCGTGGGAGCGCTGGGCGCCGCCGGGCTCGCCGACGAGCACGACCTGCTCACCGTGCTGCGCGAGACCGTCGTCGGCCTGCGGTCGGGCCTGACGTCCGGGCCGGGAACGGGATCGGGGTCGGGGTCGGGGCTGACGGCCGACGGTGGCCTGGTCGCGCGCCGCGGCCTGCTGGACCGGCTCCTGGACGCGCCGACGTTGCCCTGCAAGGGCAACCTGCTGACGTGCGTCGACGGGCGCGACGAGCTGGTCGGGCCCGTGTCGAGCCAGTCGATCTACGTGGAGATTCCCAATCCGCTGCTGGAGGTCCGCCCTTGATGCCGTCGCCCCCGGACGAGGCCGGCCCCTACGACCTGCTCGGGGTGGGGCTGGGGCCGTTCAACCTCTCCCTCGCGGCGCTGGCCGACGGCGTGCCCGGGATGCGGGCGGTGTTCCTCGAGCAGGCGGACGAGTTCCACTGGCATCCGGGCCTGCTGCTGGACGGGACGACACTGCAGGTGCCGTTCCTCGCCGACCTGGTGACGTTGATCGACCCGACCAGCCGGTGGTCGTTCCTGTCCTACCTGCGCGAACACGACCGCCTGTTCCGCTTCTACTTCTACGAACGGTTCCACCTGCCGCGACGCGAGTACGACGACTACTGCCGCTGGGTGGCGCACGCCCTGGCGTCCACCCGCTTCGGGAGCCGGGTCGAGGCGGTGCGCTGGCAGCCGGGCAGCGGGCTGTTCGAGGTGACGGTGTGGGACGGGCAGCTGCGCACCGTCACTGCCCGCAACCTGGTGCTCGGGGTCGGCACCGAGCCGGTCGTGCCGGCGGCGTTCGCCGGGCAGCACGGGCCGCGGGTGTTCCACTCGGCCGACTACCGGCAGGCGCGCGACCGGCTCGCCGGGGCGGGGCACGTCACGGTCGTCGGGTCCGGGCAGTCCGGCGCCGAGGTGTTCACCGACCTGCTGCGCGCGCAGCCCACCTCCGGGCACGCGCTGGCCTGGATCACCCGGACACCGGCCTTCGCGCCCATGGAGTACTCCAAGCTGGGGCTGGAACAGTTCACCCCCGACTACGTGCGCTACTTCCACGGGCTCGACCAGCGGACGAAGGACGCCCTCGTCCCCGGCCAGTGGCAGCTGTACAAGGGCATTGACGGGCAGACGATCGCAGAGATCTACGACCTGCTCTACGAACGCAGCATCGGGGGCGCCGAGCCGGACGCCCTGCTGCTCCCGAACGTCACCATCGAGGCAGTCGACCCGGGTGGGACGGGCGCCGGCCCGGATGGGCAGCGCAGCTATCTGCTGCGCTGCCGGCACGGCGACCAGCACCGTGCGTTCACCGTCGGCACCGACGCGGTGGTGCTCGCCACCGGCTACGCGCCTCGCCGTGCGACCCTGCTCGACCCGGTCGCCGACCTGCTCGACCTGGACTCCGGCGGCCGTTTCAGGATCGACGAGCGCTACCGCCTCGCGACCGCGGACGAGCTGACCGGACGGATCTACGTCCAGAACGCCGAACTGCACACCCATGGGGTGGGGGCGCCCGACCTCGGGCTGGGCGCCTGGCGGGCGGCGGTCATCCTGGACGACCTGACCGGCGGCCGGGCACACCGGTTGCCGCGCCCGGCGGCCTTCACCACCTTCGGCAGCCCGAGCGGAGCCGGCCGGTGACCGCCGCGACGGACAGCGAGCTGTGGCRCACCGCCGGGCTCGCGCTGCTGACCCGACTGATCGCCGAGCTGGCGTACGAGGAGCTCCTGGTTCCCGCGCCCGACCCCGCCGCACCCACCGACCCGTCCACCGGCACCATCGGCACCACCAGCAGCGCGGGCGGCACGGCGGCGCGACGTCCGGACCCGCCACCGGTCGGCCGGGGTACCCCGGCGCCGTACCGGATCGGCTGCGGGGCGGTGGCCTACACGTTCACCGCCCGCCGGGGCACCTTCGGCAGCTGGTGGCCGGACGCCGGGACGCTGCGGCGCGGCGGCGCGGCGGCCTGGGACCCGGTGCGTTTTCTCCTCGACGCGCGGGAGGCACTCGGCTGGTCGGGTGACGTCCTGGCGGACGTCGTGCGCGAGGTGACGGCCACCCAGCGCGCGGACGTCCGGCTGCTGCGCGGGGCGCTGCCCGCGGGCCGGCTCGCCGACCTGTCGTACGTGGAGCTCGAAGGTCATCAGTCCGGGCATCCGTGCATGGTGGCGAACAAGGGCCGGCTCGGCTTCGGCGCGACGGACGCCGCCCGCTACGCCCCGGAGTCCCGGGCGCCGTTCCGGCTGCGCTGGCTGGCGGCCGAAGCCGGCCTGGCTCGGCTCGTCACCGCGGAGGGCCTGGCCCCGGGCACGCTGTACGAGGCCGAGCTGCCGGCGGGTACCAGGGCGGAGTTCACCGCGGCCCTGCGCGCGGCGCTGATCGGCGCGGGCCTGACCGACGCGGGTTCCGTCGCGGCGGCGGCGGACCGGTACCGGTGGCTGCCGGTCCACCCGTGGCAGTGGGAACACGTGGTGGTCCCGCTGTTCGCCGCCGAGCTGGCCACCGGGGCGCTGGTCGATYTCGGCGAGGCACCCGACCGGTACCTGCCGCTGCAGTCCATCCGGACGGTGGCGAACGTCGACGCACCGGGCCGGCGGGACGTCAAGCTCGCCCTCATGATCCGCAACACCCTGGTCTGGCGCGGGATGTCCGCCGACGACGCGGACGCCGGCCCCGTGGTCTCCTCGTGGCTGACACGGCTGGCGCGGGAGGACCCGGAGCTACGGGCCACCGGCGTCATCCCGCTGGCGGAGGTCGCCGGTGCCACCGTGGCCCATCCGGCCTACGACGCCGTGGTGGACGCCCCGTACCGCCTGCACGAGCTGCTCGGGGTGCTGTGGCGGGAGCCGGTCGCCTCGCACCTGGCGCCCGGCGAGCGGGCCCGGACGATGGCCGCGCTGCTCACCGTCGGATCAGACGGGCAGGCGCTCGTGACCGCGCTCGTCCGGCGCTCCGGGCTGGCCCCGGAGCAGTGGCTCACGGCGTTCCTGCGGGCCCTGCTCCCCCCGCTGCTGCACTACCTGTACGTGTACGGCGTGGCCTTCACCCCGCACGGCGAGAACGTGATCTGCGTGTTCGATGCGGACGAGACCCCGCGGCGCATCGCCGTCAAGGACTTCGGCGCCGACATCGACCTGGTCGAGGGCGACTTCCCGGAGCGCGCCGCGACCGACGGCGGGGCCGGCGCGCTGTGCCGGCACTGGCCGGCCGGGCTGTTGGCGCACTCGGTGCTGTCGGCGGTGTTCGCGGGGCACTTCCGATACTTCTCGGTGCTGGCCGCCGACCACCTGGGCGTCGCCGAGGAGCGCTTCTGGTCCCTCGTGCGGGACACCGTGCTCGGCTATCAGCGGGCACACCCCGAGCATGCCGCGCGCCACGCGCTGATCGACCTGCTGAGCCCGGTGTTCGCCCGCGTCTGCCTGAACCGGGAGCAGCTCGCCGGGGCCGGCTTCCATGACCGCGCGGGGCGGGACGCCCAGTTCGACGTCCTGCACGGCACGGTGGCGAACCCGCTCGCCGCCATCTCGCCACGCTCCGGCGACGCACTGTGATCGTCAGCGGCGGCGGGGCGCCCGGGCAAGGCGGGGTGTCGGGGGATGTCGGAACGCCCACGGGCACCGCCGGGGGAACGGAGCTGCTCGACAGCGGCACCGTGGACGAGGTGATCGTCGCCGTGCCTGACCTGCAGGGGCGGCTGGTCGGCACGGGACTGTCACCGGAGTACTTCCGCGAGCAGGTGCGGTCCGGCTCCGACGGAGTCGGCGCCTGCACCTACCTGTACGCCGTCGACGTCGAGATGCAGACCGGGCCCGGCTACGCCTACGACCCGTGGCAGGGCGGGTTCGGTGACCTGCGCCTGCACCCCGACCTGACGACGCTGGGCCGCGCGCCGTGGCGGCCGCGCTCGGCGGTCGTCATCGCGGACGCCGTCTGGCCGGACGGGAGCGCCGTCGAGGCCGCGCCGCGGACGGTGCTGCGCCGCCAGCTGGACCGGTTGGCCGCCCGGGGACTGCGGGCGTTCGCCGGCACCGAGCCCGAGTTCCTCGTCTTCGAGGAGACCTACCGCGAGGCCGCCCGGCAGGACTACGGGCGGCTCACCCCCGCCAGCAGCTACGGCATCGACTACGCGCTGGCGGGCACCGAGCGGATGGACGATCTCGTCCGGGCCATCCGGACGGCGATGGCGGCGGCCGGCGCGCGGGTGGAGTCCGCCCGGGCGGAGGTGCATCCGGGCCAGTTCGAGATCGTCTTCGGCTACGACGAGGCGCTGCGCACCTGCGACCGGCACGCGCTCTACAAGACCACCGCGAAGAAGATCGCCGGTGCGGCCGGCCACGCCCTGACCTTCATGGCCAAGTACGACGAGGGCGAGGGGAACTCCTGCCACGTGCACCTGTCCCTGCGCGGCGACCAGGGGGAACTCGCCTTCGCCGGCCCCCGTGTAACCGGTGCACCCCCCGACGGGGCCATGTCGGACCTGATGCGGTGGTTCGTGGCCGGCCAGCTCGCCTGCATGGCCGAGTTCACCCTGCTCTACGCGCCGACCGTGAACTCCTACAAGCGGCTGGCACCGGGCGCCTTCGCGCCGACCGGGATCTCCTGGGGCCTGGACAACCGCACCTGCGCGATCCGGGTGGTCGGGCACGGCGCCTCGCTGCGGATCGAGCACCGGGTACCCGGTGGTGACGCCAACCCCTACCTGGCGCTCGCCGGGATGATCGCCGCCGGCCTGCACGGGATCGAGCACCGGCTGCCGCTGGAACCACCGCGCACCGGTAACGCCTTCGCCGCCCCCGACGTCCCGCGGCTGCCCACCACCCTGGCCGCCGCGGCCCGGGCGTGGCGGGAGAGCGCCATCGCCCGGGCCGCGTTCGGCCAGTCGGTCGTCGATCACCTTGCGCAGGCCGCCGACGTCGAGCAGGCCGCCTTCGACCGGGCCGTCACAGACTGGGAGCGCCTGCGTTGTTTCGAGCGGTTCTGACGCCGGGCACGCTTCCAGCCGGCGCACTGCCCGTGGGATCACCGCCCGCCGGCACACTGCCCGCAGGTTCACTGCCGGCGGGCTCGCCGCCGGTGGGTGCGCCGGCGGCGGCCGTGGCGGGTGCGGCAGGCCCGCCGCCCTCGCTCAGGCCGATCCGTGCGTGCAGGGCCCGCAGCGGCTTCGGCGCCCACCAGTTGGCATCCCCGGCGACCCGCATGAACGCGGGCACGAGCACGCCGCGGATCAGCGTGGCGTCCAGCAGAATCGCGAGCGCCGTACCCAGGCCGAACATCTGCATGAAGCGGACGGAAGAGGTCGAGAAGGCCACGAAGGTCACCGCGAGCAGCGCCGCGGCGGTGGTCACGAGACGTCCGGTGCGGGCCAGGCCGGCGGCGACCGCCTCGGCGTTCGAGGCGCCCGCGTCATGCTCCTCCTTGATCCGGGAGAGCAGGAAGACCTCGTAGTCCATGCTGAGCCCGAAGGCGATGCAGAACAGCAGCACCGGCATGGACGTGTCGAGCGGGCCCGGGGTGAAGTCGAACAGCCAGCCGAGATGCCCGTCCTGGAAGATCCAGACGGCGACTCCGAAGACAGCCGTGAGCGTGATCCCGTTCAGYACGATCGCCTTCAGCGGCAGCAGCACACTGCCGGTGAACAGGAACAGCAGCACGAAGGTGGTCAGCGAGATCAGCCCGATGGCGAGCGGGAGACGGTCGGCGATCGTGTCCTTGCCGTCGACGAGGACGGCGGGCGGCCCGCCGGCGAGCGCCTCGGTCCCGGCCGGGGCGGCGGTGTCGCGGATCTGGTGGACGAGGGCCTGGGCCTCGTCCGAGTGCGGTTCCACGGACGGCACGACGCGCAGGTAGGAGGCGTTCTCGGCCGTGTGGCGGCTGGCGGGCTCCCGCGGCGGCGCGACCGTCCGCCCGTCGATCAGGGTGCCGGCGGAGCTGTCGACCCGGGCGACGCCGTCCAGTTCGGAGAGGGCGGCGGCGTAGCCGGCGACCTCCTCCGGTCCGGTGCGGTCGGCCGGCCCGGTCACCACGACGACGACGGCCCCCGCGTCGTTGGAGGAGAAGTCCGAGCGGAGGACGTCACCGACCGCCCGGCTGGAGGCGTCCGCGCGCAGCACCCGGTCGTCCGGGGTGCCGAACTCGACGTGCAGGAAGGGGGCGGCCAGCACCAGCAGCAGGGCGACGACAGGCAGGCCGGCGAGCAGCGGACGGCGCATCGTGACGGTGGCCACCCGGCGCCAGAACGGCGACTCGACCACCTCCCGCGGCACCGCCCGCCCCGCAGCCGCGCCCGCGCCCGCGCCGGCTCCGGCTCCGGCTCCGGTCGCAGCGCCGGCCTGCGCCGCGGCGTCGGCAGCGCGGCGGCGGCGCCGGAACAGCCCGATCAGGCCACCGACCCGCAGCGCGTTCACCCGGGATCCGAGCAGCATCAGCACAGCCGGCAGGACGACCACCGCGGCGACCACGGCCACGGCGGTGACCGCGATGCCGGCGTAGGCCATCGACTTGAGGAAGTACGGCGGGAAGACGAGCATCACCGCGAGCGCGACGATCACCGTCGCGCCGCTGAACAGGATGGTGCGCCCGGCGGTACGCACCGTCACCGTGACGGCCTCGGCACGGTCCCGGCCGGCCGCGAGCTCCTCGCGGAAGCGGCTGACCATCAGCAGCGCGTAGTCGATCCCGAGGCCCATGCCGAGGGCCGTCGTCAGGTTGACGGCGAAGATCGACACATCGGTGAGGCTGCCGACCACCGAGAGCACGGCGAAGCCGCCGAGGATGCCGAGCAGCCCGATCCCGAGTGGGAGGAGCGCGGCCACCARCCCGCCGAAGGCGAGGATCATCAGCACGGTCGTGATCGGGATGGCGATCGACTCGGCGACGGCCAGGTCGGCCCCCACCTGACCGTTGATGTCCTCGCCGACCGTCGCGGCGCCGCCCGGGCGCACCGTGACCGGGGCGGCGGCACCACCCGGTGGGCCCTGGTCGGCCTGGCCTGCCTCGTAGGCGTCCTCGAACCGGGCCACCAGGTCCTCGGTGTGGTCCTCGTCCACGCTGGCGACGACGAGCGCGGAGCGGCCGTCGTCGGAGCGCAGCGGCGGGGCGTCCGTCCAGTAGGACGAGACGTTCGTGACGCCGGGTTCGCGGGCCAGATCCTCCGCGAGCTCCCGGCCCGCCCGGGCCACGGCAGGATCATCGACCGCCCGCCCGTCCGGGCCGGTCACCTCCGGCCGGGCGGTCACCAGGAGGACGAGGTTCGGCTCGCCGCCGAACTTCTCGTCCACCAGGTCCGCCGCCCGGGTGGAGGGTGAGGCGGGGTCGTCGAAACCGTCCGACTCGAGCTTGCCGAAGGCGSCCATGCCCACCACTCCGGCACCCAGCAGCGCGACAAGGGTGAGGAGCAGGACAAGTCGTGGCCGACGGGTGACGATCTTCGCTACAACAGTGAACACGGGACCCTCCCGAGAGAAGCAGTCTCTTGAGAGAACAGTGTTCACAGAGATCGACGCCACCGTCAAGAGCAGTGTTCTCGAAAGTTGACACCGATCGCGACCGGGACACAGCATGGTGCGGTGACCCATCCCGTCCCACGTCGCGAACGCATCCGCCAGACGACGATCGACGAGATCAAGACGGTCGCCCACGAACAGCTCGCCGAGCACGGGGCGGCCGCGCTCTCGCTGCGCGCCGTCGCGCGCGCGATGGGGATGACCCCGTCCGCGATCTACCGGTACTTCGACAGCCGGTCCGCGCTGATCTCCGCACTCGCGCGGGACGCCTACAGCTCGCTCGCCGACACGCTGGAGGCCGCCTTCCTCGCCGCCCCCGCGGACGACCAGATGGTGCGCTGGCTGCTGGTCGCCCGGTCGCACCGACGCTGGGCGAAGACGCACCCGACCGAGTACACGCTGATCTTCGGCCCGCGGCCGGCCGACCTCACCGGCCGCCCCACCGCCGTCCAGAACGAGGTGGAGCGCTCCGTCGCGGTGCTCTTCCGGTGCATGCAGGAGGTGGTCGAGGCCGGCATCGTCGACCTGGGTGTTCTGGACGCCGAACTGTCACCCGGCCTGCGCGCGCGGTTCCAGGAGTGGGACTGCACCGACCTGGGCCCGGCCGCGGAAGCCGCCTGCATGCTGGTGTGGACGCAGCTGCACGGTCTGATCGCGCTGGATCTGTTCGACCATCTGCCGCCGCCGCTGGCCGACTCGGCCGAGCTGTTCGACCAGCAGATGATCGGCGCGCTGGTCCGGATCGGCCACCGCGGCCCGGTCGACTTCGCCGAGGTGATCAGGCGCGCCGATCTCACCGAGCAGCACACGCTTGCACCGACCTGACGCGCGCCCGACTGACGCGCGCCGCCGGACCCCGGCCGCCGCCGCGCCGGTGTGACGCGAGGGCGGCCGGGGTCGTGCCGCGGCGGGGGTTCGTCAGGCGGAGGCCCGCATCCGCCTGCCGAGGGTGTCGAGCGCGGCGCGGCGGGCGCTCTTGATCTCGGGGAGCCGCGCCTGGTAGGCCGACGCCGTCGCCAGCGGCTGGTAGAACCCCAGCCGTGGGACGAAGTCGATCTCGTCGTAGCCGGGTGGGCGGTGCAGCGCGTAGGTGCGCCCCGGGAAAAGGAGGTCGTAGTTGTCGGCAATCTGCCAGATGGCGACATGGGGATCGAGTCGGCGCCGCTGGAAGTAAGCCTCCAGGACGTCGATTGTGAAACTGATCTCGTGGAACTGCTTCACCAGGTTGTGGTAGTGCTGACCGACCTGGTACTTGATCGGCAGCTCAACCTGGAGACAGTCCGCGTACTCGAGAAGGTCGAGGGCGAGAACCTTCAGGGAGGTCTCCACCCCGTAACCGCGGGAGAACGCGAGCGCCGCAAAGACGTCGGCGTCGATGGCGAACTCCCCGATCAATGGCTGGATTGTCCGCGTGATGGACGGCACATAACGAGCGAGTTGCTTCGAGAGCAACGACCGGAGCATCTCCGTCGTGCGCCCGCCGGGCTGACCGTCGCCGGTCACCCTGCGCGAACTCCCATTCACGAAAAGCGGGGCGTTCCCAGCCGTCGCCGCGGCCGCGAGCACACCTACCGTGGTCGGGTCATAACTTTCGAGGTCGGCGTCATGGAAAATGAGGCGGTTACCGAAGGCCAGATAGGCAAGGCTGCGCATCGCGCCGGCCTTGCCGCCGACCGTGGCCGCCTCACGCCCCGCATGGCGCTCGAGCACGGACTGGCCGCGGACGACCCAGCTCGCACCCGCCTCGGTCGCAATGCGGACGAGATCGTGCTCGTCCCCATCCGACGAGGGGTCGACGACGACCCCGATCTCGTCGAGGACGCTGCGCTCCTGCATCCAGCGTTGCCGGTTGAGCGCGATGATGGTCCCGAGCGTTCGCGCCGCCTCTGGCCCACGTGCGGGTATCAGCAGACTGAGCGTGACGCCTTTGTTGAGCTTGTCCACCTCGATCGCGTCGAGGTCGAGGGTGGTGGGTTCGAGCGTTCGCACGGACGCCCCTCTCTCGAGGCCTTTCTTGGTTACGACCAACCCCCCAGGCCGACCACGCCCGCGCAGACGTGGACGGCGGAACACCAGATGGTCCGTGTACCGCGTGAACCATCCAGGCGAAGCTTTCCGGGCAGACGTCCCCAGGTCAACAGGGCGTCCTTCCCACCCTCCCTTGTTAAGCCATTTCGCGACCCCTGATCCCCCCCGGGATCGATCGGCCCGCGGACCGGCCGATCAGGTGGCGAGCCCCAAAGTATGGATGTTGCGCGACGGATCGTCACTCCCCCGGAAGAGTCCTTCGGGGAGCATCTGCGCCCGGCGGGGGGCGCCGGGCGGGCCACGGTCTCCCCGCGGAGGTCCGACAGGTCAGGGCACTCTGGCCGCGCCGGCCCGTCATGGGCTGGATCCCTGCCCTGAACGGTCTACCCGGGAACTGTCCGGATGACCCCCGGCGGGTCCGGAAACGTCCCTGGGACCCGATGTCGCCGCTGGTAGTGGGCCTGGGCACTGTCCTCGCGAGGGCCCGGCGGCCCGATGGCATTGATGGCATGCTCAGGTGATGGATGTCGCACTGGACCCGATGCGCCCCGATCTCCGGCTCGCCGGATCGCCCCTCCCGGTCGTGGGTCGGGCCCGGATCTACGTGTGCGGTATCACACCGTATGCGGTTACGCATCTCGGCCACGCGGCGACCTATCTGTGGACGGACCTCGCCGTCCGGCTCTGGCGGTCCACCGGTGTGCAGGTGGAGCTGGCCCGCAACATCACCGATGTCGATGACGCGATGTTCACCGAGGCACGCCGGCTGGGCATGCCGTACGACCAGGTCGCGTCGATGCAGCGGTTCGCCTTCGACCGCACCATGGCGGCCCTCGGGATCCGCCCGCCCGACCACGAACCGACGGCACGTGCCTCCGTCTCCCGGGTGATCGAGCTCACGGCGGCCCTGCTCCGCTCCGGCGATGCCYACGAGCGCAACGGCAGTGTCTACGCCCGCGCGGCCCAGGCGGCGGACAGCGCCGGGATCGACCGGGCGGAGGCGATCACRCTCGCCGCCGAGTACAACGACGAGCCGGGCGATCCGGAGCGTGACGACCCGCTCGACGTGGCGGTCTGGCGGGCAGCCACGCCCGGGGGCGACTTCCCGAGCTGGCCGAGCCCGTGGGGCCCCGGCCGGCCGGGCTGGCACGCCGAGTGCGCGGCGATGGTCCTGTCGACCTTCGGGTCCAGCGTCGACCTGCACGCGGGCGGCGCGGACCTGCGCTTCCCCCACCACGCGGTGGAGGCACTGCTCGCCGAGCGCGCCACCGGCGTCCACCCGTTCGCGCGCGCCTGGCTACGCTCCGGAACGGTCCGGGTCAGCGGCGTGAAGATGTCCAAGTCGCTGGGCAACCTGGCCTACGTCGACGACCTGCTGACCCGGCACGAGCCGGCCGCGCTGCGGCTGCTCTGCCTCGCCCGCCCGTGGGGCCTGGACTGGGACTTCGACGAGGCGGCGTTCGGGGCGGCCGAGGCCGACCTGGACCGGCTCTACACCGCCGCGGCCCGGCCCGGCAGCAGCCGGGACGGCCTGGCCGCCGCCGAGATCGACGCCGCCCTGCTCGACGACCTCGACACCGTCCGGGCCCGGGAGGTGGCACTGGAGGCGGGCGGAGGCGCCGCCCGGCGCTTCATCTCGGTGCTGGGGCTGGTCTGATCTCCGCCCCGCCACCGGCCGGCGAGAGCCCCCGCGGAGTGCGACACAAGACTCAGACAAAAGGTTGCACCCTGCGTCAAATGATCGTGTACACGCAGCTACCATCGAAACAGTTTCGATGTCACCCAGGTCCGGGACCGTCGAACCAAAGCCGCCCCGCCAGGCCAGGACGACACAAAGGGTGATGATCCAAGCCGGCAGGGTGGTGTTGCGGGCGGTGGGCGGCACGCGTGGACCGCGCCGGTACCCGGCCCGCGCGCCCCTGTCACCGGCGCATCCCCCGACCCGGCATTCGTATTCGGAGAACCTGCACATGGCCCGGTCACTCCCGTCCGGTGCGCGGCGGCCGGCGCCCCCTGGCATCCGGTGACCGTGCGACTGCCCCCACGTCCGTCCCGCACGCCGCCCGACCCGCCACCGGCCGTCACACCACGCAGCTGGGCCTGGTATCTCGCCGGTGGCCTGGGCCTGCTCGTCCTCTTCTGCGCCGCCCCGTCGAGCGGCCCGCCGTCGGCGCTGCGCACGATCGTCGCCCTGCTGGTCAGCAGCTCCGCGGCGGTCGCCGTCCTGATCGGGACACGCCTGCGGCAGCAGCCGCCGGCCCGCCTGCCCTGGCTGCTGTTCGCCGCCGCCGAGGCAGCGGCGGCGCTCGGCGACGTCCTGCTCCACGGGGCGCACCACCTGCTGGACCGGCAGGGCTTTCCCGGGCTCTGGGACATCGCCTTCCTCGCCCAGTACCCACTGCTGGTAGCCGGGATCGCGATGCTGGGCCGGCGGCGGGGCGTGGCCGACGGGCTCACCAACATCCTCGACAGCCTGACGATCACCGTGGCCGGCGCGCTCGTCGCCTGGATCTATCTGGTCGCCCCGCGGCYGTCCACCGAGCAGACGCTCCTCGTCCGGCTGCCGGCGCTGGCGTACGCGGTGCTGAACCTGGCGGTCCTCGCTGCCGGTCTGCGCCTGCTCCTGAACGGCAGGCCGCGCGCGGTGTCGTACTACCTCCTTCTCGGGCATCTCGCCGCCGTGCCGGCCGCCGCGGTGCTGTGCGTCCCACGCCAGCTGGACGGGGCATACCAGGTCGGCGGGCCCCTGGAGATCATCAGGATGGCCGGCGCGCTGCTGCTCGGCGCCGCCGCACTGCATCCGAGCGCGGGCGACGTCACCGCCGGGCGCCCACGGACGGGCACCGTGCTCTCCGTGCCGCGGCTGCTCGCGCTCACCGCGGCGGCGCTGGTCGCGCCGGTCGTGCTGACGGTGCAGAGCCTGCGGGGGCAGACCGACGGGCTGGTCGTGGTGGCCGTCTCCAGCGGAGCGATGTTCGTTCTGATCATCTTCCGGATGGCCGGCCTGGTCGCCGACCAGCACCAGGCCGCGATCACGGACGGGCTCACCGGCGTGCACACCCGCCGCCACCTGGAAGGCGAACTGTCCGCGTCGGTGGACCGCGCGCTGCGTCACGGAAGTCGCCTCGGCCTGTTCCTGATCGACGTCGACCACTTCAAGGCGATCAACGACCGGTTCGGGCACCCGTCCGGCGACGACGTCCTCGTCGAGGTGGCGCGCCGGCTGCGAGCCGCGACCAGGCCCGGTGACGTGCTGGGCCGGTACGGCGGCGAGGAGTTCGCGGTGGTCGTGACGGACCTGCGTGAGGCGGATCTCGCGGCTGTCGGGGAGCGGCTGCGCCGTCAGGTCGGCTCCGAGCCGATCCGGATCAGTGCCCGGACGTCCAGCGAGCCGCCGGCCGCCGGGCAGGTTCCGGACGGGCCGGCCCAGGATGATCAGATCGTGACGGTGACCGTGTCGGTCGGGGTGGCGGTCGTGCCCACCCACGCCGCGGACGCGGCCGGGCTGGTCGCCGCCGCCGACAGTGCGCTCTACGCGGCGAAGGCCGGAGGTCGGGACAGGGTCACGATCAGCGGCCAGCCCGCCCCGCCCGCGGTCGAGGGGCAGCTCGCCGTCAGAGGGGCCTCCCACACCGTCTGAACCGCCGACACGGGGAGGCCCGGACGGGCACCGGCGGACGTCGCCTGCGCGACATCCCGGCCGCGTGACGTGCCGGCACGCGTGGCTGGCCGCTTCAGCCCCGGGTGCAATGCGCAACTTGTCCAGTTAAGGCCGGTTTCGCGACGTAGTGTTCGCACAGGGTGCAGCCGCACCGCGCCGACCGGTGAAACCTCGATCCTCCCACTGGTCGGCAGCGCCGGAAGCACCGCCCCCCTGACGAACCACCCTGCTACACCACCCATGCCACCCCCTCTGCTGCTGCACCACCCATGGGAACCGCTGGGCCGTCGGAGCCGGTCGCGCGGCGCGCGGCAACGAGGCGGCGCGTCGCCCGACCGGAGCTGACGGCCCAGCGGAGTTATCGGCCAGCGGAGTCGAGGAGGACTGATGTCCGGGTTGCTCTACCGGATCGGCGCTGCCGCGGCCACCCGGCCGTGGCGGGTCATCGGGATGTGGCTCGCTGCCCTCGTCGTGGCTCTCGGGCTGGCAGCCGGCTCCGGAGGCAAGCCCCACGACGACTACGACGCCCCGATGACCGCGTCGCAACACGGGACCGACCTGCTGCGGGCGAGCTTCCCCACGCTTGCCGGCGCGGACGCCCGCGTCGTCGTGCACGACCCCGACGGCACCGCCCTGGACGCCGGCGTGCTCGGCACCGTTCAGGAACGTCTCGCCGCGCTTCCCTCCGCGATGGTGACGGGCCCGCCGCAGATGTCGCGGGACGGCGACACCGCGCTGTTCACGATCCACTACCGGCAGCCGGTCGCCGACATGGACGCGGAGGAGGCGCTGGCCGAGATCTTCACGGCCGCGACGCCCGCGACCGACCAGGGCCTGCAGGTGGACGTCGGCGGCCAGGTCTCGGAGAACCTGCAGAAGGTCGACGGGCAGGCCGAGGCGATCGGCGTCGGGCTGGCGCTCCTCATCCTCCTGATCGCCTTCGGGTCCATCGTCGCCGCCGGGGTGCCGATCGCGGTGGCGCTCATCGGACTGGGCATCGGTGGCTCGGCCATCACCCTGATCGCGGCGGTCACCAACGTCAGCTCGATCGCCCCGTCCCTGGCGTCGATGATCGGGATCGGCGTCGGCATCGACTACGCGCTGCTCCTCGTCACCCGCCACGTGGAGGGTCTGCGGTCCGGGATGTCGGTGCGGGAGGCCGCCGGCCGCGCGAACGCGACCGCCGGGGCGTCGGTCGTCTTCGCCGGCCTCACGGTGATCATCTCGCTGTCCGGGCTCCGGCTCGTCGGCCTCAACACCTATGTGACGACCGCCTTCACCACGGCGGCCGTCGTCATCGCGGTCGTTCTCGTCGCCGTCACGCTGGTCCCAGCGCTGTGCGGCCTCGCGGACCTGCGGGTGCTGCGGCGGCGGGCGCACGCCGAGATGCTCGCCGCCCGCTCCCTGGCCCGATCGGGCGCCGTCACCGCGGCGGCGGGAAACGCTGCCGGCGGTGCACCGGCCGCGCCGCAGCGGGGCCTCACCGCAGCCTGGGCCAGGCGCATCGGGAACCGCCCCGGCCCCTGGGCGCTGGCCGCGCTGACCATCCTGCTGGTCCTCGCGGCACCCATTCTGACCATGCGCACCTGGCCGCAGGATGCGGGCAGCCAGCCGGTCGACGTGACCCAGCGCCGCGCCTACGACCTGATCACCGCCGAGTACGGGCAGGGCGCGAACGGTCCGCTGCTGCTGGCCGTCGACCTGGCACAGGTCCCGCAGGAGAGTCTGGCGGGACTGGGCACGACGGTCGCCGCCGTCCCCGGCGTCGCGGCCGTCGCCCCGCCGGCGATCGCCCCGAGCGGCACCGTGGCGGTGATCGAGGTGGTGCCCACCACCGGCCCGAGCGACGCGGCATCGTCCGATCTGGTCACCCACCTGCGAGCCGACATCCTCCCGCCGGGGGTGTACGTCACCGGGACGACCGCGATCTTCGCGGACCTGTCCGACCTGCTCGCGGAACGCCTGTGGTGGGTGGTGGGCTTCGTCGTCGGGGTCTCCATCCTGCTGTTGACCATCGTCTTCCGGTCGCCGGTGGTCGCCCTCAAGGCGGCGGTGATGAACCTGCTGTCGATCGCGGCCGCGTACGGCGTGGTGACGGCGGTGTTCCAGTGGGGGTGGGGAACTGACCTGCTCGGGCTGCCCCACAGCGTCCCGATGTCCAGCTGGCTGCCCGTCCTGATGTTCACCGTCCTGTTTGGGCTGAGCATGGACTACGAGGTCTTCCTCCTCTCCCGGATCCGGGAGGACTGGCTCGCCACCCGTGACCCGCAGGGCAGCGTGGTCCGCGGCCTCACCTCCACCGCCCGTGTGATCACCAGCGCCGCACTGATCATGATCGCCGTGTTCGCCGGGTTCGCGCTCGATCCGGACGTCACCGTGAAGATGGTCGGCGTCGGCATGGCCGTCGCGGTACTGGTCGACGCGACGGTGATCCGTCTGGTGCTGGTGCCAGCGACGATGGCGCTGCTCGGCCGGGCCAACTGGTGGCTGCCGCGCTGGTTCGACCGCATGCTGCCGCAGGTCGACATCCACGGGGAGCGCTTTGGTCACCACACGGCCACCGATGGTGACAGTGGCAGCGGTCACCGCGGCAGCGGCGGGGCGGGCGGCAGCTCCGGCGGCAGGGACCGGGACGACGGCAACGGCCGTGACGGCGGGATCAGCGCGAACGGCGGGGCCGGCGGCAGGGGCGACGGCAACGGCGGCCACGGTGGCCACGGCGGCGGAGCCGTCAGCCGGGGTGGCACCGGCAGTGGGAAGGACGACGGGAAGGGTGGCGCGGCCGACCGGGAGCCGCAGGCCGCCGGGGGTGGGTCCGCACCCGGCCGACCGACCGCCGACGGGGGTGGCGCCGACCGGGGGGGCAGTCCGAAGGCGGGTGGGGCAAACCGTCACAAACGTCCTTCGGGTACCACGATGGCCGGTTCAGGCATCCCCACACAGGTCTCCACGGACCCGGCCGACCAGGCGGCGAAGGGCCGCGAGCTCCAGCGGTGAGTTTCCGTTTCCGCAGGTCAGAGCGGTTGGGGGCGGGGTGTGGTTAGCACCTTCGGCCGCCTGGTTAACCCCGATTCGGGCGGCGGAATGGGTGGTTCTGTCCTGGTTAGCTGAGACGCCACGAGGCAGAAACGTCGCCCCAGGCGGCACGGCGGAAGAGGGCTACGCGGCGTGGACGGGACCACCAGGGACGGGTTCACCGTGGACGGGATCGCCGTGGACGGGCGCACCGTGGACGGGATCGCCGCGGCGACGATCTCCATGGATGGGTTCACCATCCAGGGGATCACTGTGGAGCGGATCCTGCCGCACGGGACCCCTGGACGGGACGATGACCCGGTCGAGATCCCGGTCCAGGCCTCCCGCGCCCGGCCGGTCCCCCACCACGTCCCCCGTCCCCGGCCCGTGCAGCGGGCACACCGCACCCATCTCGGGCGGCTCGGCCGCCCCGGGCCGACGGGGCGCACCAGCCAGACCGGCCACACCGACCGGGCCTTCGCCGACCTCGAGCCCGCGGGCCTCGGGCGGCTCGGCCTCGACATCCGGCGGCTTGAGCTGCGCGCGTTCGACGACGATGTCGTCGAGCCGGCGATGCCGGGCCTGGGCGACTACGAGCCCGCCGGCGAGGCGGGAGACCACGTCTCCGGGTACGGATCGGCTATGGACGACCTGGCCGGCRCCCGCCCCGCGGCTGCCCCGCGCCCCGCGGACGACGTCACCGTGGTGCACGTGAAGCGCCCCGGCCCGGCAGCCGACGCGGGCCGCCCGGCCGACCACCACGCCGTCCTCGCCACCCCCGGCGAGGCGGCCCCGGCCGACCAGCGGACCACGGCCAATGACCGGATCGGTCCGGCCGCCGAGGGGGCCCTGTCGGGTGACGACCTGCCACCCGCCTTCGCGGTCTTCGACCGGGCGGCGCGCGACTACGACGCCGACATCCACGGTGTGCCGTTCTTCCGCCCGCTGGGCCGCACGCTGGCGAGCGCGGCGGGCATCCGGCCCGGCGACGACGTGATCGACCTCGCCTGCGGGCGCGGGGCCGTCCTGTTCCCGGCTGCCGAGGCGGCCGGGGCGACCGGCTCCGTCCGGGCGTTCGACCTGGCACCGACCATGGTCGAGCTCACCGCGGCCGACGTCACCGCCCGCGCGCTGCCCTGGGTCGAGGTGGAGATCGCCGACGCGGCCGAGCCGCCGGCCGAGCCGGGCAGCGCCGACGTCGTCCTCTGCGGCATGGGGCTGTTCCTGCTGCCCGACCCGGCCGCGGCGCTCACCCGCTGGCGCGGCCTGCTCCGGCCGGGCGGACGCCTGGCGGTGAGCGTCTTCGGCGCGCCGGACCCGCTGTGGGACCGGCCCGACTACCCGCTGCGCCGCGCCACCGGGATTGGCGCGGCGCAGCGCCGCCCCGGCCTCGCCATCCTCGCCGAGGGAGCGCTCGGCGAGGCCCTCACGGCAGCAGGCTTCACCATCACCGGCGACGACCTGGTCGCTACCGACCTCGTCTTCCGGGATGTGGAGCACTGGTGGCGCTGGGCCCGGGGCACCGCCGTCCGGTCGATGCTGGAGAAGGTCGACGACGCCGACATCCCGGCGATGATCGACGATCTGACCCGGTGGCACGCGCCTTCGGTGGACGCCGGTGGCCTGCACTGGCGCCCGACCGTCCGCATCGTCACGGCCACGGTGGGCCTCGCGGCCGCAGGCACCGCGATGGTGGGCGGCCCCGACTGCCGGTGATCGATCAGTACAGGTACCGCACCACCGATTCCGCGACGCAGGCCGGCTTGGTGGCGCCCTCCAGCTCGATGGTGACCTGGTTGACCACCTGCACGCCGCCCTTGACGTCCTCGATCGAGAGGTTCCGGACGACGCCGCGGACCCGCGAGCCGACCGGGACCGGCTGCGGGAAACGCACCTTGTTCAGCCCGTAGTTCAGGGCCAGCGAGATACCGGTGACCGCGGCGGTGTCCGCCACGATCACCGGGAGCAGCGACAGGGTGAGAAAGYCGTGGGCGATCGTCGTCTTGAACGGGCCGTCCTTCGCCCGTTCGACGTCGGTGTGGATCCACTGCCAGTCACCCGTGGCCGCGGCGAAGTTGTTCACCTGCTCCTGAGTCACCTCACGCCAGGGACTGGTGCCAAGCTCCTGGCCCTGAAGCTTCCTCAGCTCGTCGATTCCGTCGATCGTCGCCATGGCGCGAGTATGGCGAAGCCGTCGGCGACGCGCCTCACTTCCGGTAACCCGGCCACCGTGTCAGGCGGCTGCCACGAATCAGGCGTGGGCGACGAAGTTGAAGCGGTTGCCGTTGTCGAAGGTCCGGCGGAAGGTGCCGAGGGTGTAGGGGCCGGTGCCGTCCATGTCGAAGATGCGCAGGCCCAGGTCGCCGTCGATGAGGCGGTACATGTCCTCGGCCGAGGTCCCGTACTTGCGCGCGGCGGCACCGAACTCGAAGATCACGTACGGGCGGTTGGTGGCGAGCAGCTTCTGGCCGCCCTTCAGCACGCCGTACTCCGCGCCCTCCACATCGATCTTGATGAGGTCGAGGCGGTGCTCGGGCGGGAGCGTCTCGTCCAGCACCTCGACGACGACCTCGATCTGCTCGACGTCCTCGGCGCCGGCCGCCGTCCGCTGGCGCAGCCCGCTGTAGGCCGGGCGGCTGCGGACGTAGGCGAACGGGCTGACACCGGCCTTCTCCGCGAGCGCGGCCTGCTTCAGCGTGACGGTCGGGAACTCCAGGCAGAGGTACTCGAACAGGTGCGGCAGCGGCTCGTAGGCGATGTGCTCGCCGCGCGGGGCGTGCAGCACGATCGACTTGAGCACGTCACCGCGGTGGGCACCGACGTCGATGCAGTTCGAGTCCTCCTGGAGCACGAAGGACAGCAGCAGGGCGAGGTGCTGATCGTCGATCGCGTTGCGGCGGGCGCTGGGCAGCACCGTGCGCCGGACCAGCTTCAGAGCCGGCCCCAGCCCCAGCTCGACCGCGGTCTGGCGGAGCTGACCGAGCTGCTTGTTCATCTGCTCCTGCATCGCGGAACGTCCCCTTCGCGAGCCGTCCGTCCGGCCCGGGCCCCGGGCCAGCCACAGGCTGACCGCCGGGCCCGGACCATCCGGCTGGATGTCCGGTGCCTGGCCGGTGCTGTCATGTGAGAGCACCGGCCCTGCCGTCGCGCCAATTGTGACAAGTCGCCAGGCGCCACCCATCGCCACCCCCACCGCAGACACGACCAGGCACAGCACGCGGCCGTCCTCACACCGGAGGAACTGATACTGCGAGCACCCGGCGCAACGAACTGCCTAATCCGTGGCCCGGTCAGGCGGTGACCAGCTCCGCCCCGGAGTCGAAGGCCTCGACCGGCGGGCAGGTGCAGACCAGGTTGCGGTCCCCGTAGGCGCCGTCGATCCGCCGCACCGGGGGCCAGTACTTGGCGGCCCGCAGCGAGGCCACCGGATACGCGGCCACGGACCGTGGGTACGGATGTGCCCACTCGTCCCCGGTCACCATCTCCGCCGTGTGGGGGGCGTTGCGCAGCGGGTTGTCCTCCTTCGGCCAGACCCCGTCGCCGACCTTCGCGGCCTCCGCCCGGATCGCGATCATCGCGTCGCAGAACCGGTCGATCTCGCCGCGATCCTCGCTCTCGGTCGGCTCCACCATCAGCGTCCCCGCCACCGGGAACGACATCGTCGGCGCGTGGAACCCGTAGTCGATCAGCCGCTTGGCGATGTCGTCCACGGTCACGCCGGTCTCCTTCGTCAGCGGCCGGAGATCGAGGATGCACTCGTGCGCCACGAGTCCGTTACGACCCGTGTAGAGGACGGGGTAGTGCGGCGCGAGCCGGCGGGCGATGTAGTTGGCGTTGAGCACCGCCACCGAGGTCGCCTCCCGCAGCCCCTCCGCCCCCATCAGGCGGATGTACGCCCACGGGATCATGAGGATGCCGGCCGAGCCCCAGGGGGCCCCCGAAATGGGCCCCACCCCGGTGGACGGGCCGGCCTCCGGACGCAGCGGGTGGTTCGGCAGGTAGGGCAGCAGCTTCTCGCCGACCGCCACCGGCCCGACCCCCGGCCCACCGCCCCCGTGGGGGATGCAGAACGTCTTGTGCAGGTTGAGGTGGCTCACGTCGGCCCCGAAACGCCCCGGCTTGGAGAGCCCGACCAGGGCGTTGAGGTTCGCGCCGTCGACGTAGACGAGGCCGCCGGCGTCGTGCACCACCGCGCAGGCGCGGGCGATGCCCTCCTCGTAGACGCCGTGTGTCGACGGGTAGGTGACCATGAGGGCCGCCAGTGCCGGCGCGTGGGTGGCCGCCTTCGCCGTCAGGTCGTCCAGGTCGACGTTGCCCTCGTCGTCGCAGGCGACCACGACCACCCGCATCCCGGCCATCGCCGCGCTCGCCGCGTTCGTGCCGTGCGCCGACGACGGGATCAGGCACACGTCCCGGACGGTGTCGCCCGCAGCGGCCCGGTCACGGTGGTAGGCGCGGATGGCCAGCAGACCGGCGAGCTCGCCCTGACTGCCGGCGTTCGGCTGCACGGAGACGGCGGCGTACCCGGTGATCCGCGCGAGCCACAGCTCCAGATCCCGGATCATCGACACGTACCCGGCGGCCTGGTCCAGTGGCGCGAACGGGTGGATGTCGGCGAAGTCGGGCCAGGTGACAGCGGCCATCTCGGTCGTCGCGTTCAGCTTCATCGTGCAGGAGCCGAGCGGGATCATGCCCCGGTCCAGCGCGAAGTCGACGTCGGCGAGGCGCCGCAGGTAGCGCAGCATCGCCGTCTCGGACCGGTGCGCGTGGAACACCGGGTGGGTCAGGAAGGGCTCCGCCTCGCCGCGGGCCAGCGCCGCCGGCAGCGCCGGCCCGCCGCCCGTTCCGGGGGTGTCCACGCCGAACGCGGCCCAGACGGCTCGCAGGTCGGCCTCGACGGTCGTCTCGTTGCAGGAGACCCCGACATGGTCGTCGTCGACGAGCCGCAGGTTCACCCCCTGCGCGAGAGCGTCCGCCACGACCTGGCTCGCTCGGGCGGGCACCCGGGCGAGCAGCGTGTCGAAGAACTCGCCGTGGACGATCTCCACACCGCCGCCGCGCAGCCCCGACGCCAGCCGCGCGGCCAGCCCGTGCACCCGGCCGGCGATCCCGGTCAGCCCGTCCGGGCCGTGGTAGACCGCGTACATCGAGGCCAGTACCGCGGGGAGCACCTGGGCGGTGCAGATGTTGCTCGTCGCCTTCTCCCGGCGGATGTGCTGCTCCCGGGTCTGCAGCGTGAGGCGGTAGGCACGGTTGCCCGCGGCGTCCACCGAGACGCCGACGAGGCGGCCGGGCAGCATCCGCTCCAGGCCCGTACGAACGGCGAGGTAGCCCGCGTGGGGGCCCCCGAAGGAGAGCGGCAGCCCGAACCGCTGGGTGGTCCCGACGGCGATGTCCGCCCCGAGGCGACCCGGCGAGCGCAGCAGCGTGAGCGCGAGCAGATCGGCGGCGACGGTCACCACGATCTCCCGCTCGCGCGCCTGCGCGATCACGCCCCGGAGGTCCCGCACCTCCCCGTCCGCGCCCGGGTAGGACAGCAGCACGCCGAAGACGTCCGGCAGCACGTCGGACGCGCCCGCCGCCGCCGGGACCGCGGCGGCGGCCTCGCCCGGGGCGGGCGAGGGCCTGGCCGTGAGACCGTCCCGGAGGTCGGCGACCAGGACGGTGATGCCGAGAGCCTCCGCCCGGGTGCGGACGACCGCGATGGTCTGCGGCAGCGTGTCCGCGTCGATCAGGAAGGTCGAGCGCTTCCCCCGGGTCGCCCGGTAGGCGATCTGCATCGCCTCCGCGGCGGCGGTGGGTTCGTCGAGCAGCGACGCGCCCGCGACCGCCAGCCCGGTGAGGTCCGTGATCACCGTCTGGAAGTTGAGCAGGGCCTCCAGACGGCCCTGGGAGATCTCGGGCTGGTACGGCGTGTAGGCGGTGTACCAGGCCGGGTTCTCCAGCACGTTGCGCTGGATCACGCCGGGCATGACCGCCGGGTGGAAGCCCAGGCCGATCATGGACGTCACCCGCCGGTTGCGGCCGGCCAGCGTCCGCAGCTCCGCGAGCACCTCGGTCTCGTTGACCGCCGGCGGCAGGTCGAGCTCGGTGTCCCGGATGGCGGCCGGCACGGCGGCGTCGGTGAGGGCGGTCAACGAGCCCAGGTCGAGCAGGTCGAGCATCGCCATCCGGTCGGCGCGGTCGGGGCCGATGTGGCGGTCCGCGAACCGGACGGGCTCCTGCGTACCGTTCACCACGGCGGGGGCCGTCCGAGGCAGCGGCGCACCCTGCTGGCGGCCCGGCCCGGTCGGGGGGATGGCTGACACGCCGTTTCCCGCACCTGCCGGAGACGGGCCGTCAGCCTCCTTATACTGTGCGTGACTCGGCGACACGGCGGTCGAAGTCTCAGTGCTCATCGTCGCTGCGCTCCGGAGGTCGTGCGAACGCCAGCGGGAGACCACCACCGGGGCGGCTGTGGTCCCCCACCCGCGTCGCGGCGGGCCTCCCCCTCTGTCATCGGCCTGAGAGCTTCGCCGACCGGCAGTGCTCCCGGGGGAACCGGAAGCACGGAGTCGGCTTGCACCGTCGGCGGGACGCCGGAGCGTCCGCTTTTCAGAGTCGCCTGACCCGGCGGTCTTGGGCCTGAGAGTTTGCGGGGAGATCTTGCTCCTTCGGCGCTCCGAGCCAGGCCCGGAGCTCTCCCGCACGGGTGTGAGCGGCGCGATGTGTAGTTGTCAGCCCCAAGAAGACTCGGGCGTTCAGCAAGCCAGGCTAACTGGCCGTGCAGCGCCCTGCCAGCCATCCCGCCCTCCTGCGGCCGGGTGGTGACGCGCTACACACCCGTCGGCTGGCGCGACCCGTCCCGGTGGGCGTCCCGGAACTTCGCGGCCTCCTCCTCGCTGCGCGCGCCGCCCCGCTCCCCCTCGAAGAAGGTCGTGGCGACCCGGTCGTGCGACGTCTGGTCCGTCACCTGGCGGGCCATCTCGTCGTCCGAGACACCCTCCCCCGCTGGATGGGCCGGAACTCCCCGGGTTCCCGCGGCTTCGCTCCCGCCCTTTCTCACCTGGTGTGACATGTCCGTCCTCCCGACATCCGGGGCCGATATGGCCTGCCCGCGCGACCCGGACCGGCCACAACGGGCCGACCGGATCCGCCACCCCTCGACATGCCCGGACCTCGCCCTCATCACCCGCGCGGGCCTGGGCGTCCAGCCCCTCGCCACGGCGCAGGGCCACTCCGACCGGGCCCCGCAGCCCGGCCGGCGCCCCAGYGACGGAACGCGCACTATCACCCCGTGTACCGTCATCGCCGACGATCTGCGTCCCGACTACCGGACAGCCAGGATGATCAGCGGTTACCGATTCCTCCACGACCTCGGCCAGGGTGGGTTCAGCACCGTCTATCTCGCCGAGCAGGAGATCTTCGAACGGCGGGTCGCCGTGAAGGTCATGCATTCCGACCTCCGCGACCCGGACGCCCGCCGACGGTTCGTCCGCGAGTGCCGTGCCACCGGGCGGCTCACCGGAAATCCCCACATCATCACCGTGTTCGACGCCGGGACGACGGCCGATCACCGGCCCTACATCGCGATGGAGTACCTCCCGGCGGGAACCCTGCRTGACCGGGTGAACGAGATCGGGCCGCTCCCGGTCCGCGAGATGGTGACGCTCGCGCTCCCGGTCGCCCAGGCGCTCGACGCCGCCCATCAGCAGGGCATTCTGCACCGGGATCTGAAGCCCGCGAACATCCTGCTACGTGGCCCGGAACACCCTGTCCTCAGCGACTTCGGCATCGCCAGTGTCGCGGAGGGCCGGGAGGCGGTGACGGTCTCGGCGGCCTTCACCGCCGGGTTCGCGGCACCGGAGGTGATCCTCGGCGAGCAGCCGGAGCAGTCCTCCGACGTCTTCGGGCTCGGCGCGACGCTGTTCGCTCTGCTCACCCAGGCCACACCGTTTCCCGGCCGAACCCCGACGGAGATCTACCACCGCATCGTCTCGGGCGACATGGCGCCCTTCGGGCGGGCGGATGTACCGCCGGCGCTCGAGGACCTGCTGCGCGCGATGCTCGCGCCCGAGCCGGGCCACCGGCCCCTGCTGGGGGAGGTCTCTGCCGGGCTCGGCTCTGTCCTCACCGCGGTGGGCGGCGAGGCCGGCCCCCCGGCCGGGCTGTCCCATGATCCGCCGTGGCGCGAGCCTCCTGGGCGGGACGAGGCGCCCACAGCCGCCGGCCCCGGGTCGGAGCCCGGTCACCAGGCCGGGGCTGGTCACCGGTTCGCGGGACGCGCTCCCGGGCCCGTACCACCTGCCACCCGCCCGGACCCCACCAGCCGGCGGCGGGTGGCGGCAGCTGTCGCCGGCACGGCGGCGCTGCTGACAGCGCTCGTCGCCACGGTGTGGCTGTTGATCCCCCGATCGGACGGTACGGACGATGCCCTCGGGGCAGGGCAGGCCGGCGGGCCCCGCACGTCGACACCGGGGCCCGCCACCGTTTCACCTCAGCCTCCCGCGGTGACACCGCCGGGGACAGCCCCCATCCCGACCTCCTCCGGTTCGGGGAGCACCTCGCCGACGACCACCCCCGCGAGCCCGCCGGTCTGCGCTGCCCAGCTCACTCGGAAGACCGACTACCAGCGCCGGACGTTCCTACGGGTGTACATGTGCGCCACCAGCGTGGGCTCGGAGGTGTACGCGAACATCGCGGCCACGGCGCCCGATCTGCTCGACGACTCCGGTTACATGGACCGGGATTCCCAGGTCTGGGTGATCTGCCAGATCGCGGGCCGTGCCAACCCCGATCTCGGCGGGCGCCAGAACACCTGGTGGCTCTACACCAAGGGCGACCGACCGAGCCGGAACGCCTTCGGCTACCGGGACTCGTGGGGGTACCTCCCGGCCACCGCGGTGGCCTCCGCACCGGACGGCGAGCCCGTCCCAGGCGTCGCCAGGTGCCAGGGCCTGCACTGACGCGGCGGTCATAGCCAGCCGCCGCCGCGCACCAACCACCTCCACGTGGGCGCCCCGCTCGGCATAGTCAGCGGAGGAGAATGCCATCCGGCGCGCCGGCGCCGGGACGAGTGCGCGAGGAGCAGCAGGTGTCAGGACTCGACCGCGACGGTGACGTGTTCCTTCTCGACCTGGGCGCCGCGGAGAACCGGCTGAACCCGTCGTCGCTGGCCGCGCTGAACCTGGCCCTCGACGAGGTGGTGGCCGCTCCCGCGCCGAAGGCCCTGGTCACGACAGCTTCGGGCAAGTTCTGGTGCAACGGGTTCGACCTTGCCTGGATGACCGCGAACCCCGGGGAGATCGAACCGTTCATCCAGTCGGTGCGGGTGCTGTTCGCCAGGTTCGTGACGCTGCCGCTGACAACCGTCGCAGCGGTCGGCGGACACGCGTTCGGCGCCGGGGCGGTCCTCGCGCTCTGCCACGACCAGCAGGTCATGCGGGCCGACCGGGGCTACTTCTGCCTCCCCGAAGTCGACATCGACATCCCCTTCAGCGGGGGGATCACCGACCTGATCCGCTCCCGGATGCCCACCCGCACCGCCCACGAGGCGATGACGACGGGACGCCGGTACGGCGGCGACGACGCGCTGACCGCCGGGATCATCGACGGCGTGGCGGACCAGGAGAAGGTGCTGCCCACAGCGGTCGCGATGGCCAGCGCGCTGACCGGCAAGGCATCCCCCACGCTGGGGACCATCAAGTCGAGGCTGTACRCCACCGCGGTCGCCGGGCTGGTCGCCGGGGAGGCCGTGGAGGTTCCGATCTGAGCAGTGCCGTGCTCGTCGCGGCATCAGCCGGGCGCCGTGTCCTGGCTGGCGGAGGCGACCAGCCGGCCGTCCCGGCTGAAGAACGTCGCGCGGGTCAGGGTCCGCTGCCCTGACCCGGACGGGCTGTCACGCACGACGAGCAGCCACTGATCGGCACGGAACGGCTGGTGGATCCAGATCGCGTGGTCCAGGGCCGTGAGGTCCTCGGACCCGCCCGTGTGACCGTCCGCGTGGCCGCCGGCGGGCGGGCGAAGACCGCCCGCATCTGGCGGGCGAAGGCAGTCGTGACGTGGTCGGCGAGGAGGACCAGCGCGCCGGCGTGCACCGGGGGGTCGTCCGGCAGCGTCTGGTCCAGCCGCACCCAGGCCACCGGACGGACAGCCTCCCGCGGCCCGGGCCCGGCCGGTTCACCCGTGACGGAGCGGACGTCGATGAGACTCTCGGGCACGTCCCGCCGCCCGGACGCACCTGACGCACCTGACGCACCTGACGCACCTGACGCACCTGACGCACCGAGCGTGGGACCACCCTGGCGGAGGGCGACGGTCGCGTCGCCGGACCGCCCGCGCGGGCCACGCAGTCCACCCAGCGTGGCCTCCGGATCGTCCAGGTGGTCCAGGTCCCGCGGGGGTGGCACGCGCGGGGCGCGCAACTGGTGACCGGCCGGCCCGCCCGGCCGGTACAACAGCGACATCACGCAGACCACCTGGCCGGCCTGCACACCCGTCACCCGCCGGGTCGTCGTCCCGCCGCCGTCGCGGACACGGTCGACGAGGTAGACGATCGAGGTACGCGCCCGCGCCGGCTGGGGAAAGTGCGCGTGCAGCGAGTGGAACGGCCGCCCGGCCGCCACGGTGCGGGCGGCGGCGAGCTGGGCCTGCACCGCGATGAGCCCGGTGTGGACGGGGAAACGCTCCTCGCCCGGCCATCGGGCGCGGAACACGTCGCGGTCGATGTCCTCGATCGCCGCGATGTCGAGGAAGCTGGGCCGGTCCGAGGCTCGGGCAGGGCTGTGCCCGCCCGGCCGACCGGCCGGCTCCGGGAACGGGAGCCTCTCGGGTGCCCCGGCACGTTCCGGCGCCACGGCGTGTTCCGTCGGGCGAGCCCGGCGGCCGACCCGGTCCACGGTGATCCGGATCGGGGTCACCTGCAGTGATCTGACCAGGCCGGGCCCGCGCCGCCGCGGGCGAGGCGCCTCCGGCCGGTCCTCGCGCTCCCCCGCGGCCCGGCGATCGGCTCCCGGCGCCACCGGTCCCGGTCCTGGTCCGGCACCGGCCGCGCGTCGGGGCCACTCCCTGTCCTCTCTCAGGTAGCCCGTGTCGACGCCGGCGGGGTCATACCGGGGAGGCAATGCGGTCCCTGTCCGGGGCGGAGCCGGCCGGACTCCCGCCTCCGCCGGACGGGTCGTCCCGGCCGGACAGGTCGTCCCCGCCCGGCAGGCCCGTCGCCACCGTCGCCACCGCCGGTGCCCGCAGGCCGCGCAGGCCGGCGCGCACCGTCGCCGGCGCCAGTGCCCGCAGGAGTGCCCGCCGGACCCGGCGGGCGTGGCCACGGCGGTCCTCGCCTCGCCGCAGCGAGCGTTCGATCTGGTCGAGCCGCCGCCAGGCCTCCGCCGCGGTGCGGGTCCCGGGCTCGCCGTCCCAGTCCAGCGCGGCGGCGGGAGCGAAGAGAGCGAGGGTCACCAGATCGGCCAGACCTGCGAGGTCGGCCTCGACGGCGGGCCCCACCCGGGCGGTGGCGGCGAGCCTGGCGACCTGCCCGGGGCTGGCGGCCGCCGGGACGGGGACGGCGGCGTCGGTGAGCGCCTCGATCGCGCCCTCCCAGGCGGCGACCACGCGGGTCCGTGCGCGGGCGGCACGCCGGAGGCGACGGCGGGCCTCAGCTGCCAGCAGGGCCAGCACGAGATACAGCACGGTCACGCCACCCAGGGCCAGCCCGGCCGGCGTGACCCATGGGGGCCGGGCACCCGCGCTGTCGGACGGTTCCCGTCGTCCCCGGTCCGCGTCACCGGCGTCCTCCTCCGTTCCGGGGGCGGCGGCGCCCTCCGTGCCTGTCGTGCCAGCCGCGGCGACGGAACGCAGCGCGACGTCGATGAGCTCCGCCTGTTCGGGGCTCTCGCCCTGGTTGGAGCCGGCGACGCTGGCGCCCCGGGCGTCCGCGGCCCGCGGGGTCGGGAAGAAGGACAGCCAGCCGACGCCGTCGAAGCGCACCTCGGCCCAGGCGAGGGCGTCGGAGCCGTGGACGCTGCGGCTTCCCCCGTCCGGGGCCGGCGGCGCGGTGAACCCCACCGCCAGCCGGGCCGGCAGGCCCAGCAGGCGCGCGGCCAGCACGAACGTGGTCGCGAACTGCTCGGACGTCCCGCGTCGGGTGTGGCCGAGGAAGTGCTCGATGTGCCCGTACGCATGCCCGGGCGGGACAGCGGGGTCGAAGACGAAGGTGGCGCTCAGGTACTGGCTCAGCAGCGCGGCTCGTTCGAACGGCGTCTGCCCCCGGGCGGTGGCGAGCTCCGCCATCTCCCGCAGGATCGGCGGCGGATCCGCGGGGATCCCCAGATCGGGGTCGGTATCGGCCGTTCCGGAGGGGCCCGTCGGGGCCATGGAGCCGGCGGACAGGCCGGTGACAGCGGCCGGGGCGGGGGCCGGCGCCACCCGCGAAACGATCTCGAGGCGCGCACCCTCGGTCAGCGGGCGACCACCGAGCAGCATCCCGCTGTCCGGATCGACCCGGGCGCCCGGTGGGCCGCTGGTCGGCCAGCCGTAGGACGGCAGCATCCGCCCGCGTAGGCCGACCACCTCGACGGTCTGGCTCACCGCATCCGCCCGGCGGTCCGCGCCGTCCCCGCGAGGCGGCGCGATCGGATCCCCCGCGCGGACGAAACGCGCCGAGGAACGCCAGGTCACGCCGTCGTAGGAGTCGAGGACGGCGAGCCGGAAGGTCACCGGCTGGGCGGGGTCCGGACCGTTGACCTCGGCCCGGAACAGGACCTCGTCCGGATGGGCGGTCCAGCCGCTCAGCGCGGCGAGCGGGCTGGTGCCGGCGGCGTCAGCCGGCCGCACCGAGCGGTGGTCCCGCGGGTCGACAGGATCACCGGCCCGGCCCGCGCCCAGGACCGTCACAGCGACGAGGACACTCGCGGTCAGAACCGTCACCGTGGCGCCGGCGCCACGGGCCCACTGCCAGGCCAGGCCGTTCCGGCCCGTGCGGGGCATCCTCGTCAGGAGGTAGGCGGCGGTGGTCGCCACCAGGGCCACTGCCTGGGGCAGGTTGCTTCCCGGAGCGGGCAGGGACACCGCCGTCGCGGCCACCAGGGTGAGCGCGGCCGGAAATGCCGGGGCGAGGGATGCCCGGGTCCGCAGCGTCAGTTCCGCGCCGATGGCTGCCGCCAGCCAGGTCGGCGCGAGCGCCACGATCAGCAGATCGGGGTCGGCCGGCGCTGGAGCGGCCACATCGAGCAGCCGTGCCCAGCCGTCGACGACCCCCATCCGGACCACGTCGAGTCGGGCCAGGAAACCGCCCGTTCCGGCTGCGACGGTGTAGGCCGTCCAGACGGTGAAACCGATCGACCAGACGGGCACGGTTATCGCTGGCGAGGCGAGCCGCCGCCGCGACCTGACCTGGACCGACCCGAGCAGGCCCACCAGGAGGACCGGCAGCACGGCCGCGACCGGCAGGGGGACCCACAGATCCCGGGCCGGAAACAGGCGGGTGAAGCCGGACCCGCCCACGAGCGCGAGGCCCGCCACGAGCGCCAGCTGAACAGCTCGACGTCGCGGGCTTCCGGGCCCGCCGCCGTCTGCCAGGTCAGCCTTCGGAACGGCGCCGAGCATCACGGCATCCCCCGGCAGGGCGACGTCGGAATCGCCGGAACAGTCGAGGCACCGGACAACGCCGGAATGAGAGGGACTGTCACGGGCCCGGTCGGGCGGGGGTCCTCGGACGCGGCTTCGCCGGCCGCCGGGGCGGCCGGGGGCTCGGATCGCACGGGGCCGGCGGCCGGGACCGGAGGGCGCGCCGGGTCGACCGAAGCCGCCGTGACGGCCGGGGCGGCCGTGACCACGGACAGCGCCGCGCGGACCGGCTGCCAGGACGCCGACGGCAGCGCCGGTGGGGCGGGCCAGACCTGCCGCAGGTCGGCGGAGGTGGCCAGATGGAGCACGCGGACCTGGCCCGCGCCGGTGGCACGGGGAGCCACCGGCGGGAGGGGCGAGCCGGCCCAGTCAGTCTGGCCCACCCTGGCGGGGTGCCCCGCCGGCCCGGACGGGTCGGGCTGGCTCGATCGGGTGCCGTGAGCCTGCTGGTGTCGTCCCGCCGAAGCGGCGCTGGAGCGCAACCGAGGCCGGTCGGCCGGGGTGCGCCGGCCCAGCGCACGGGCTGCGGCCTCGCTGCGCGGCCCCATCCGCAGGACGATCACCTGGCCGAAGGCGCGAGCGACCGGTGTCAGGGCCGCCATGGCATCCCGGCCGAGTGCGCCGGTGACCAGCACCAGGGTGCCGACCGGGCCGCGACGCAGGGTGCGCAGCACGTCCAGGCTCTCGCCTCCGTCGGTGCGGATGGCGGCGAGTTCGTCGAGGAGCGAGTCGACGTCGGCAGCGCGGCGGCGGCCCGTCATCCGCACCCCGCCCGACGTGACCAGGCGGACGCTGTACGCGTTGCGGGCGCAGGCGAACACTGCCGACGCCGCCGCGTCGACGGCGTCCTCGAAGACCGCTGCCCCGACCGGGCCATCCGGATAGGCGCAGCGCCGGGTGTCGAGAACGACGGTGGAGGCGGGTTCACTCGGATCGACGTGGGTGCGCACCATGAGCGTCCCCAGCCGGGCGCTGGCTGCCCAGTGGACGAGGCGCAGGTCCTCCCCGGGGGTGTACTCGCGCAGGGTGTGGAACATCAGCCCGCCGGCCGTGCCATGCCCGCTCTGGCCGTCAGGGTCCCGGGCGGGAGCGGTCGGCGGCGGAACCAGCGGATGGACCCTGGGGCGGACCCGCAGCGTCACCGCCGAGCCAAGGCACTGCCGCCGGTGCGCCAGCCCGAACGGGTCACGCCGGTCGACCCAGGAGGGGCCGATCCGGGTCACGCCCCGCCGGGTCGTGTCGAGCGGGAGCACGATCTCGCGGGAGGCCCCGCCGCGGAGCCTTCGGACGTCCACAGCGATGGGTTGCGGCGCCGGCCCGGCTACCGGCCCGGATGACAGCGCGGCCTCGTCCGGCGACACGGCCCCGTCCGGCGACACCGCACCGCCGGGCGGTGGTGAGTCGGCTGGTGAGGACGGGTTCAGCGGTGCGGTCGGCAGGTACAGCGCGAACGGGGGAGCTGTCCAGCGGGAGTTGTTCACGACCGTGATGAGCAGGGCGGCCTCGTCGCCGCGGGTGGCCGAGGCGACGGTCAGCCGCAGTTCGACCCGCACCCGCGGCGGGCGCGCCACCGTACCGGCGGCGATGAGCAGCGCTGTCGTGCCCGCGCCGGCGAGCAGCACGAGCTCGGGGTAGTGCAGGAGCGCTGCCGCCGTCCCGCACGCTGCGGTCGCGATCAGCAGCCCCCACGCGCTGGCCGTGATCCGCGGCAGCCGCTGAGCGGTCGGCGCGCTCACGCGCCGACGAGACGCCGAGGCGAGGGCACCGAGTCCAGGACCTCGGCGACGACGTCCTCGGCGCTGACCCGGCGAAGCTCGGCCTCGGGGCTCAGCACGAGGCGGTGCGCGAGGACGGGGCCGGCCAGGATCTGGACGTCGTCCGGCGTGACGAACGTGCGCCCGGCCGAGGCCGCACGGACCTGCGCCGCGCGCAGCAGCGCCACGCTGCCCCGGGGGCTCGCGCCGAGGCGCACCACGTCATGGCGCGTTCGGGTGGCGGCAACCACCCGGACGATGTAGCGCCGCATCTCCGGCGCGACATGGATGCCCAGCGTCCGTTCCGCGTGGGTGACGACGTCCTCCGCCCGCATCACCGGGCGGAGGTCCTCGACCCGCCGGCCGACCTGCCGGCCCTCCAGGATCTCCAGCTCGGCGTCCAGGGTGGGGTAGCCGATGCGCAGGCGCATGAGGAACCGGTCGAGCTGGGCTTCGGGCAGGGCGTAGGTGCCGTCCATGTCCACCGGGTTCTGCGTGGCGATCACCATGTACGGCAGCGGAACCGGGTAGCGGGTCCCGTCGACCGTGACGTGGCGCTCCTCCATGACCTCCAGCAGGGCGGACTGCGTCTTCGGGGACGCCCGGTTGATCTCGTCGCCGATGACGAGATTGGCGAAGACCGGCCCGGGGCGGAACCTGAACTCGCCCGTCCGCTGGTTGAAGACGTTGGTGCCGGTGATGTCCGCCGGCAGCAGGTCGGGGGTGAACTGGACACGGTGGCAGCCGGCGTTCACCGACGCCGCGAGGCAGCGGGCGAGCGTCGTCTTGCCCAGTCCGGGGACRTCCTCGACCAGCAGGTGGCCCTCGGCGAACAGGCAGACGACGGCAAGCTCCACCGCGGCCTGCTTGCCGCGGATCACCTGCTCGATGTTGGCGACCACGTCCTCGAAGGCGATCGAGAACGGGATGGTCCGATCGGGGCTGACCGTCATGCCCGAACCTCCCTGGGTGCGCAAGGCCTGGTGCTGGGGCTGGCGTGCTGGGGCTGGCGTGCTGGGCTGAGCTGGGCTGTGTACCGGGCTGGGCGGTGAAGGCGGGTCGTGCCGGTCCAGGGGGAGTGACCGGCACGACCCRCTACGGGCAGCGGGGGGAGCCGCCCGGGAACGGCCGGCTCCGGGGCGCGCCTCCCGCGGCTGGCCGCCAGTGCCCACCGACACCGCCGGCCAGCACCACCTGACGGTGTCGCTGGCGACCGCTGCCGCGGCGTCGCTGCCACGGAGCCGAACCGTTCCGATGCGATAGACGACGGAGTCACCGAATTCGTTGTCCCCATCCCGGAAAATGTTGTTGTAACCGTGACGAGGGTTACGTCCCCCTGTCGGGGTCTGGGCGGGCCCCCGCCCGCACGGGGAGCGACGACGCCCGCCCGATGTCACGCTCCGGCCAAATCGGGTCGCAACCCGTCGGCGATGCTGAGCGTCAGACCTGTCGACGGGTAACGGCGGCGAGCCGGGAGCCCGCGGAGGCAGCCGCGGGCACACACCGCATCACTACGGATGAACTACATCCGCCCAGGTAATCCTGTACGCGGATTGTGGTCTCCTTGTCGTGAGCGGAGCCCTGTCACAGGCCTCCGCCCGGCTATCCCTCCGGCCGGGCGGAGGCCGCGGACGGCCTCACCTGTCGACTCGCGACGTCCTGCTCGACGCGCCCACCCGCCCGACGCGCCCGCCCGACGATGCTGGAGGTCCGACGATTCTCGGCAGCCTGCGCCGCCCGCGCCCGCGGCTCTCGTCTCGCAGCATCCCCCGGTCGGAGCATGCTGCGCACCGCCCGGACCCGGCTGGACGGGCCATCCTGCGGCCGCGCACCCGCAGCGGGCGCATCGCCATCGCGGCCATCGCCGGACTGGTGGGCGTCACCGGCACGGCGGCGCTGTTCGGTGCCGTGAGCCGGGGGATCGCGCCCACCCGGCTCGACCTCACCGACGGCGGGACGTGGCTGCCGACCGCGGCCACGAGCACGCTCATCCACCTGAGCGGACCTTCCGGGCGAGCGAACGCGGCGGTCACGGTTCCCGGTACGGCGGGCAATGACCTCACTGTCACCACGACCTCCGCGAGGATCCTCGTCTCCGAGGGCGGCGGTGCCGGCCGGGTGCATCTCGTGGACCCGGCCCGACTGGCCCTGGTGCGAACCGCCGATCTCGGGCCCGGCGTGACGATCATCGCTGCGGGCAGGGTCGCGTACGCGCTCGACGCCACGGCCGGAAGGGTCCAGCAGCTCTCTCCCGACGACCTTTCTCCCACCGGGGGAGTTCTGTCCCTGCCGGCGCCACTCGGCGGGGTGGCGCTGGCCCGGTCGGGGGACGGAACTCTCTGGGTACCACTGCGGGCCACCGGGGAGGTCGCCGCCGTGCGGGACGGTGTCGCCCGCCGTGGGCACCGCCCGGTTGCACCGCCCGGGAACGCCGTCGACATCATCCTGGTCGACGGCCGCCCGGTCGCCGTCGACGCCACGGCGGGGACCCTGACAGTCCTGGATCCGGAGGACCCAGGCCGATGGGGCAGGGTCATCCCGCTCCCTCCGAGGGGGGTACCGCGGCCGCCGGAACGGCCGCTGCTCGTCGCCCCCCGAACGGATGGTGGGCCCGTCCCCCTCCTCGACCCGGCGACCCGCCGGCTGTTCCTCGTGGACGTCATCCGCGGCCGGGTGACCGGGGCGGACCTTCCCTCCCCCGCCCGACCGGACGAGACCGGGTTCGGCACTCCCCTGGTCCATGCGGGCCATGCCTATGTTCCGGATTCCGGCAGCGGTGTGGTGCTCGACTACGACCTGGCACGGGGCAGGTTCGCGGAACCGGTGCGGCTGGCCGGGCCGGACGGAAAAGCCCGCCTCACGGCCACGGCCGACAGCGGCCAGGTGTGGATCAATGATGCGGCCGGACCCGACGCCGTCATGATCAACGAGCAGGGGCGGACGCTCATCACCAAGCAGCCATCGGACCTGCCCGGTCTGCCGACCGGCACGGCCCGCCCGCTGCCGGCCGCCCCGCCGCTCCCGGCGCCCGAACCCGCCCGACCGGCCGGACGGGGCGAGGCGGGCGGTGCGACATCCACCCGACCACCGGCAGCGGGCCGGACGTCCGCCGCCACGGATCCCAGCCCCGGTCCGGATACCGGCGCCGACCTCGAGAACGAACCGGAGCAGCCGACACCCGGGCCGACGGCGAGCCCGAGCATCCGGCCGAGCACGCCCCCGCCCTCGCGGCCGCCGCCCCCGCCCCCACCGCCGGTGACGGTCCCACCGGTGGGCACCCCGAGCCCCTCGCCGACCCCGGTGCCTCCGTCCGCCACCCCCGACGGGCTCCCGCTCGGGTGAGCGGAACCCGTCAGACGCGGGCGCTCAGTGCCTGGCGGGTGGTCAGCGCCTGGCGGGTGGTCAGCCCGCGAAGTCGATCACCAGGCGGTCCGGGTTCCGGAGCTCGACGACGCGGAACCCCACCCTGTTCTCGAGCCCGATGCCGAGGTGGACGTAACCCTCGAAGTCGCCGGCGACCGCGTAGCTGGTCAGTGCTGGCAGTCCTCCCCCGGTCGGGGGGGTGGTCAGGGTGCTGTTGCCGGCCTCGTCGTGCATCGCCGCCGGGGTCACGACGACCTCGAAGTGGACGGCGCCCTCCAGCGGCAGCGGCGCCCCGGAGCCCGGGCGGATCACCTCGTCGACGTAGCCCGCCGTGTAGCCGGGCACCCCACCGCGGAACTCCAGGACCAGTCGGTCGAACGGGACCCCGTCCACCGTGTTGCGGGCGGACCGCAGGGAGACGAGCTGCGCGGGCAGCGCACTCGGGCGCTCGGTACGGACCTCACCGGTGCCCCACGTCGACGGCGCACCGGTGCGCCCATCGCCCACGACCGCGCCCGATGATCCGTCAGGCGCCGCGGGCTCGCCCGACACCGCGGGCCCACCCGGCCGGCCCGAGCCGTCACCCGGCTGGGCCGTCCCACCGGAGCGGGTGGGACCCCCCGACTGGACGGCGCTGGGTGATCCGCCCGGCCTGTCCGGGCCGCCGTCGCCGCCGCAGGCGACAAGCCCCAGGCACAGCAGGATCGAGGACACGGTTACACCTGCCATCACCGCACGGGGCCCGAACCGGCCGTCGTGGCGCGACCGCGGACGGGAGCAGCGACGGGAACAGCGGCGCGGACGGGGGGACGATCGCTCCACGGTGGCCTCCGGGGCGGAATGCGGGAACACGGCGATATCCGCAGTGTGGGTCGCGGAACTGGAAAAGCAATGCCATCCCACCGGGGGAAACGGCCCCACGGTAGGGTTCCCGCCGCCAGCCGGGTTAGCCGGTGGGGAAGGCCCGGTCGCGTTCCTGTCGCCCGTTCCCGCCGTGACGCGGGACGATGGCGGCACGACCGAGTCCGGAGCCACCGGAAGAAAGCCCGGGGCGACCGGCAACCCGTCGGGCGAGAGCCTACGAGAGGGAAACGCCGATGCTCAGCGATGCGCCACCAGCCTGCCCGGACCGCGCGTCCGCCCGGCGCAGAGGCCTGCCGGCGAGGCGGAGAGCGCCCCTGGCGGCGGCCGTCACCGGGTTCGTCGCGGCGGGCCTGCTCGCAGCCTGCGGCGGCGGGTCCGATTCGGCCACCGATCCCGCCGAAAGCCTGCGCCCGACCGCCCGTCCGGCGACCGCGACCGTGGATGATGTGAACGGCGCGAAGGCGTCACCGGAATGTGCGTCCGCGGTGAAGACCCTGCGGATGGCCGCCGTCGGCTCGCTGAACGACGCCTCCAAGTCGGGCAAGGCCTACATGGAGAAGGCACACCCGGGCCTCACCGTCGAGCTGACCGCCACCGCGTCGGGCTACCCGGAACTGGTCCAGCAGATCAGCGCGGACCACGCCGCGGGGCGCCCGGCGGACGTCGCGGTCGCCGGTTTCGACCTGCTTCCCACCTTCGCCGACGACCTCGGCGCCCAGACGCTCTCGCCCCGGCTCCTGCGGGCCTCGTACGACCAGCGTTTCCTGCCGCTGGGCGAGTACCAGGGCAAGCTGGTGGCCATCCCGCAGCAGGTGTCGGTGCTCGCCCTCGTCTACAACCTGGACGTCCTGGAGAGGGCCGGGGTCGACCCCCGCTCGCTCACGACGACCACCGGAGTGCTCGCCGCCGCCGAGCGGGTCAAGGGCTCGGGCCAGTCGATCCAGCCGATCGACCTGCCGACCAGCGGGTTCGGGCAGTGGTATCTGAGCACCCTGGCGAGCTCGAAGGGCACGCCGGTGCAGAAGGCGGACGGCCAGCCGGATCTCACCAGCCCGGCCGCCCGCGAGGCCGCGGCCTTCCTCTCCAAGGTGGGCACGTACGGACCACAGTCCAGTGACGCGACCACCGAGGGGCTGCTGCGTTTCGGGATCCGCAAGGAGACCGCGATCAGCGCCGTTACCCTGCCCTCCGTGGCAGCCGGCCTGCGCTACATCCATGACCAGGGCGCGCAGGGCTTCCGGGTGGGTGTCGCGCCGTTCCCGACGCTGCCCGGCGGCAGCCCGCATCCCGTCGCYGGCGGCAACGGGCTGGCGGTCCTGTCCACCGACCGCTGCCAGCAGGAGATGGCCACGGAGCTGGTCGTCGCGCTGCTCTCCCCCGAAGTTCTCGCTGCCGGCACCGAGGCGTTCAGCTTCTACCCGGTCGACAGCGAGGCCAGGAACCAGCTCGCGGCCTTCTACCGGGAGTTCCCCGAGCTGACCCAGTTCGACGCCCTGATCCCGGAGATCACGCAGGCGCCCACCTGGGGGGGTGAGCGCGGCGGCGAGGTCCACGACGCGCTGAACGAGGAGGTGGTGGCGATCATCGGCGGCGCAGACCCGAACGCCACCCTCGCCGAGGCGCAACGGAAGGTGGCCGGTCTGATCAGCTGAGCCCGTGCCACGGCGCCACCACGCCGCGCGCGGGTCTGGTCCGCGGATCAGACCCGCGCAGCGCCGGTCAGACATCCCATGTCGTTGGCTGTCAAGCAGCGGTTTCGAGCGTGATGTTCTGCGGCCATGCGGTTGCTTCGTCGTAGGGGGTGTGGGTCTTCA
>NZ_MBLM01000118.1 GCF_001854655.1 Parafrankia colletiae
CTGCGTGACTGACTCATTGATCTCCTCCGTTCACGGATCAATTATCCCTCATAGGGATCACTGTCCGAAGAACGGGGCCCACCTCAGTGGCAGCTGGTCAGAGTGGGCGGTGGCAGCAGTGGAGGCGGTAGTGGTGGGGGCGGCGGCACCACCCCGCCGAGCTGGCCGAGTGCCACCGGCAGCCAGGCCGTCTCCAGCACCATCCGGGTCAGCGGTACCTACGACGGTGGCATGCGCCGCTACTACGGCAGCGGTGCGCTCGGCGGCAGCAGCCAGGACGAGGGCCAGGACGCCCTGTTCGACCTTCCCGCCGGCGCCACCCTCCAGAACGTCATCCTCGGCGCCCCCGCCGCTGACGGCATCCACTGCGCCGGCACCTGCACGCTGCGCAACGTCTGGTGGGAGGACGTCGGCGAGGACGCCGCCACCTTCCGCGGCAGTGGCTCGCCAACCTTCCTCGTCGACGGCGGCGGCGCCCGCCTCGCCTCCGACAAGGTCTTCCAGCACAACGGCGCCGGCACCCTGACCGTGCGCAACTTCCAGTTCCAGAACATCGGCACCGCCTACCGCTCCTGCGGCAACTGCTCCACCCAGTACGCCCGCCACGTCGTCTTCCAGAACATCTGGGTGACCACCCCCGCCAACCGCCTCGCCGGCATCAACACCAACTACGGCGACACGGCCAGCTTCTCCGGCGTCACCGTCATCAACGACCCCAACCGCAGACTCACCGTCTGCCAGAAGTACATCGGCAACGATGATGGCGACGAACCCCAGAGCAACGGCAGCGGCGCCGACGGCACCTCCTGTCGGTACACCAGCTCCGCCATCACCTACGTCGGCTGAGCTGGGGAGCGCGCATGAGATTCGGAGGCAGCAGGCGACTGTCCTTCTGGCAGAGGGCCACAGTCGCGGTCGCGGTCGCGGTGACGGCCTGTGCCATGGTCGCACCCGGCTCCCCGGCGCTGGCCGCCTACCCGGGACCCGGTCGTGTGACAGGAAACGTGACCGTGCACGACCCGTCCATGGTGCGGACCCCGTCCGGATATCTGCTCTTCTCCACCCACAACGGAATCGAGACCCGTTCCTCCGCCGACCGGGTGAACTTCACCTTCGTGGGGCGGGCCTTCCCCACCCCGCCGTCCTGGGTGTACTCCTACAACAGTTCGGGTGACCTCTGGGCACCCGACGTCTCCTACCAGAACGGGCTCTACTGGCTCTACTACTCGGTATCCAGCTTCGGCAGCAACAACTCCGCGATAGGGCTGGCGACGTCCACCACCGGCCTGCCCGGAAGCTGGACGGACCGGGGAGTCGTCGTCACCTCGACGAGCTCGAGCAACTTCAACGCCATCGATCCGTCGCTGCTCGTCGACAACAACGGTAGATGGTGGCTCTCCTTCGGGTCTTTCTGGAGTGGGATCTACATGATCCGGCTGGATCCTTCGACCGGAAAGCGGCTGGCCTCCGACAACACCCGATACCATCTCGCCCACCGCCCGCCTGACCCACACGCGGTGGAGGCGCCGCAGATTGTCTACCGGAGTGGTTACTACTACCTTTTCACCTCCCACGACCTGTGCTGCCGGGGTACGGCAAGTACCTATCGGATCACGGTGGGGCGCTCGACCAGCCCGAACGGGCCGTATCTCGACCGGGCGGGGGTGCCTCTGCTCAACGGGGGCGGCACCGAGGTTCTGGCAACCCACGGCGCCGTGGTCGGGCCAGGCGGGCAGAGCGTGCTGCGCGACACCGACGGGGCTCTCCTCGTCTACCACTACTACGACGCAGGCGCCGCGGGTCGGGAGACGCTGGGCGTCAATCTGATCGGCTGGAGCGGAGGCTGGCCCGCGGTCTACTGAGACAGGCCGTCCGCGTGTCGGGGTCGGCCCACGACGTGGCCGGGCGAGCCGCCCGGCCACGTCGCCGGCCCAGGGGTCAGGCCACGGCGGAGGCGCCCAGCAGGGCCTTGAGGTCGCCCATCAGCGCGGCCGTGCGCTGAACCGTGTAGGCGTCGTCGAGCCGGAGCAGGGTGGTCCGGCTCGACGACTGCAGCCGCAGGTGGACCTCGGTCGTGCCGGGATGGTCGCCCAGCACCTCACGCAGCCGGTCGACGGTCGGCGGGTTGACCCGGTACGCCGGCAGGGTGCGGTCGGCCGCATCCGTTCGACAGCCATGGCGAGCGTTCCTCCCGTCGCAGGTCGCGGCCCTAGGTCCATGGGGCAGCCCCGGCCTGCGAGCCCGCAGGAGCAGCCCTCGATTGCATACCGGGTATTCTCCGTCGTGCATACTCGGTATGCAGAGGAGGGAGACCTGGCATGTCGGTCCGGAACGGGCTGCTCGCGCTGCTGGCGGAGCGCCCGATGTACGGCTATCAGCTGCGGGCGGAGTTCGAGACCAGGACAGGATCGACCTGGCCGCTGAACATCGGGCAGGTCTACACGACGCTGCGCCGCCTCGAGCGGGACGGCCTCGTGACGGGCGACCGTGCTCCCAGCCGAGCGGACGCGGCCGCCCCGGACACTCCGGCTGCGGAAGGGCCAGCCGCGGAAGGGCCGGCCGCGAGCGCCGCGGCCAGGGCCATGCCGGTCACCGGCACTCCAGCGGCGAGGACCGCGGTCATGAGCCCGGAGCATGGCGGTGACAGCGGCGACGGCCGGGGGATTGTCTACCGGCTCACCGCCGCCGGCGAGGCGGCGGCCCAGCGCTGGTGGGTGACCCCGGTGAGCCGGCGGATGGCGGGCCGCGACGAGCTCGCCATCAAGCTCGCGCTCGCCGTCACCCTCCCCGAGGTGGACGTCCGATCTCTGGTCCAGCGGCAGCGGGTGGAGACGCTCCGGGCGATGCAGGAGTACACCCGGCTGCGCCACCAGGCCGACGACAGTGCCGACCTCGCCTGGCTCCTCGTGCTGGAAAACCTGATCTTCACCGCGGAGGCGGAGATCCGCTGGCTCGACCATGTGGAGCTGCGCCTGACCCGCCGTGGCCTCGGCGCTCCCCCCGGAACCGACCGTGAGGACAACCGATGACGACGGCACTGACCAGCCCGGACGCCCAGGTGGAGGTCGGACGGGCACCCGCCCTGGAACTGCGGGGTGTGCACCGGGAGCACGGCCGGGGCGCGAGCAGGGTGCAGGCGCTGCGCGGGGTGGATCTCGTCGTGCGTGCCGGCGAGCTGGTGGCGGTGATGGGCCCGTCCGGGTCGGGCAAGTCGACACTCCTCGCCCTCGCCGGTGGCCTGGACGCCCCCACCTCGGGTGAGGTCCTCGTCGCGGGCACGACGCTGAGTGGCCAGTCGCCCAGGGCCCTGGCCGCGCTGCGGCGGCGGGCACTCGGCTACGTCTTCCAGAACCTCAACCTGATTCCCGCGCTGACCGCGGTCGAGAACGTCATGCTCCCCCGGGAGCTGGACGGGATCTCCGCCCGGGCAGCCCGGCGGGAGGCACGCGCGGCACTGGCCGAGGTGGGTGTCGCCGACCTCGCCGACCGGTTCCCCGACGACATGTCCGGTGGCCAGCAGCAGCGGGTGGCCATCGCCCGCGCGCTGGTCGGCCCGCGCGGTCTCGTCCTGGCGGACGAGCCGACCGGCGCGCTGGACTCGCACACCGGCGAGGCGGTTCTGCGGGTGCTGCGGGCCCGCTGTGACGCCGGCTCGGCGGGGCTGTTGGTCACGCATGAGGCCCGGCACGCGGCCTGGGCCGACCGTGTGATCTTCCTGCGGGACGGCCTGGTGGTGGACTCGACCGGCACGCCCGCGACCCCGGAGTCCCTGCTCGGCGCCCCGGCCCCCTTCCCGGCGGACGGTGCGAGGGGCGACGCGACGGCGAGCCCTGCGCCGGACGGGCCGAACCCGGGGTGGGACGAGTCCCGCGGGTCCTACGAGATCGACGAGTCCGACGAGTCCGAGGAGTCCGACGAGTTCGGCGAGTCTGGCGAGTCCGGCGGGAGCCGGCGATGACGGCCGGCCGGCTGCGGGCCTGGCGGGTGGCGCTGCGCCTCGCCCGGCGCGATGCCCTGCGTGCCCGCGGGCGTACCGCGCTCGTCCTCGCGATGATCGCGGTGCCGGTGCTGCTCGTGTCGGCGGTCGACGTCATCGCACGGTCCAGCCAGGACGGCCCGGCCCAGATCGCTCACCGCAAGCTGGGCAAGGACCCGTCCATACAGGCGGGGGTCTGGTTCTACGGGCTGGAGGGGCCGTTGTCCCAGAATCCCGGCGGCAGCGACATACGGACCGAGGAACCCCCCTCTCTGGCGGGTACCTCCCCGGTCCTGCCCGATCCCGCCGTCGCGCAGCGACGGGCGCTGGCGGCCCTGCCCGCCGGGAACACGGCCGTCATCGAGCTGCGCCACTACCTGAGGTTCCGGATCAGCGACGGGTCGCGACACGACCGGGCTGTCAACACGAACGTGCGGGAGACCGACTGGACCCGTCCAGAGCTCGCGGCCCTGGCAACAGTCCGGGCCGGCCGGCTGCCCGCCGCCGCGGGCGAGGCCGCGGTCAGCCGGGCGCTCGCGCGCCACGCCGGCCTCGGAGTCGGTGACACACTCACCGCGACCGCGCTCGCCGCGGGCGAGACCCCCGGTTCCGGGCCCGCGCTGAGGATCGTCGGGGTCGTCGAGGAAACCCTCGGGCCGCAGGAGAGGACGGTGTTGCTCCCACCGGGCACGCTGGCTCCGGTGGCGTCGGAGGCCAGCCGGTCGTTGTACGTCGTCGGACCGCATCCCGTTGACTGGTCGCGAGTACGCGCCGCCAACGCCGTGGGCGCGGTGGTGGTGAGCCGGGCCGTGCTCGCCGACCCTCCCTCCGACGCCCAGCTGCCGGCGGCGCTCTCGGCCGGCCCCGAGGCCGGTCTGGTCGCGGCGACGGTGCTCGCCGCGGGCCTGGCGCTGCTGCTGGTGGCGCTGCTCGCCGGCCCCGCGTTCGCGATCGGCTCCCGGCGCAGCCGCCGCCAGCTCGCACTGATCGCGGCCGGCGGCGGGGCGCCCGCGCACCTGCGCGACATCGTGCTGGCGGGCGGTGTGGTCATCGGCCTGACCGCGTCGCTGCTCGGGGCGGCCGTCGGCGCCGGGCTGGGCACGGCGCTCATCCCGACCCTGGTGGACCGCGGCTGGGCCGACATCGTGCACACCGACGTCCGCGTTCTGGATCTGCTGGCGATCGTGGCGGTCGGCACGCTCACCGCGATCGCCGCCGCGGCCGCCCCGGCGATCTCCGCGAGCCGGCTGGACGTGCTCTCCGCCCTGGGCGGGCACGGCGGTCCGGCCCGGATGCGGCGCCGCGTCCCGGTCGCCGGGAGCGGCCTGGTCGGCGCCGGAGCGGCCGTGGCCATCCTCGGCGCCGGCGACCAGAACGGGCTGCTGGTCCTCGCCGGGACCACGCTGGCGATGCTCGGCCTGATCGCCGTCGGCGGCGCCCTCGTGGGCCTGGTCGCCCGCCTTGCCGGGACCCTGCCCGTCGCCGGGCGGCTGGCCCTGCGCGACGCCGCCCGCCAGCGCGGCCGCACCACCCCGGCGATCGGAGCGGTGATGGCGGCGGTGGCGGCCTCGGTCGCCGTCTCCCTGTTCGTCGCCGCCATGGACGATCACGACCGCCGTGCCTACCAGCCCATGCTGGGCGACGGCGTGGCGCTGATAGGCCTCGCCGACGACTCGTGGGACCAGGCCGGCGCGGCACGGGAGCTGGCCGCCGCGGAGCGGATACTGCGGGAGCACCTGCCCATCCGGGCGGTGCACGTGGTCGAGCGGCCCGTCAACGCCTCCGGGCAGGTCCTGCCGATGACGTTGGAACCACCCCTGCCGGAAGGCTGTTCATCGCCGGCCGGCGGGCCGCCCGCGGACGACCCGCGGTGTCAGGTGGCCTTCGGCGGCTGGGGCCTCGGCGGCGGCCCCTACCCTGTCGCCCTCGGCGGCGGCGGCGAGGTGCTGGTCGATGACGGGACGGCACTGGAGGTGGCTCTCGGCCGCGCCGAGCCGGCGCTGCGCCGGGTGTTGGCGGGCGGCGGCGCGGCGGTGCTCGACGACCGGCTGCGCTGGCCGGACGGGACCGTGCACATCACCGTCACCCTGGACGGCGACAGCGCGGGCGGGGGCACCCCGCGGGAGATCGTGGTGCCCGCCGCGCGGGTCCCGACGTCGGCGCCCTCCTCCGACCTCACCTACGGCGGCCTGGTCATTTCCCCCGCGGTCGCCCGCGACCTGGGCCTGCGGAGCGCTCCGACCCAGATCGTCGCCGCCACGGACCGCACGCCCACCCAGGCCGAGGTGGAGCGTCTCCAGGCGGCCGCGGAGGACTTCGGGCTCAGCTACCCGGTGGTGGAGCGCGGCTACGTCAGCGAGTTCGGTATCGGCCTGCTGGCGCTGGCCGCCGGCGCCGCCCTGATCACTCTGAGCGCCACTGTGATCACGGTCGGGTTGGCGGCCGTGGATGGCCGTGCGGACCTTGCCACCCTGGCCGCGGTCGGCGCCAGTCCCGGCCTGCGCCGACGGCTCGCGGCGAGCCAGGCCGGTGTGGTGGCCGGGCTGGGCACCGTGCTCGGCGGGATCGCCGGCTTCCTGCCCGGCGCGGCCACGGTCCTGATGATGCGGCAGGACGACGGCGTGGACGGCCCGCCCTGGCGGCTGGTCATCCCCTGGGAGACGCTGCTGATCGTCACTGTCGCCGTGCCGCTGCTCGCGATCGCGGCCGGCTGGCTGTTCACCCGGGCACGGCTTCCGATGACACGGCGCGCCATCCTCTGACAGCCAGCGCGGGGCATCCCGCGACACCCAGCGCCGGGCATCCCGCGTTTCTGGGACGGCACCGCGGATCCGTCCGCGGTGCCGATCACGATCGACGACGGGTGCGCCGGACGTCCATCGGCCGCATCTCACCCGACCTTCGCGGGAAGCCCAGGCCAGCCGGGCCCGGGTGCGCGAGCCGGGCCCGGCAGGGCGGTCAGGCCACGGCGGAGGCTCCTAGCAGGGCCTTGAGGTCACCCATCAGGGCGGGGGTTCGCTGGACCTTGTAGGCGTCGTCGAGCCGTAGCAGGGTGGTGCGGCTCGACGACTGCAGCCGCAGGTGGACCTCGGTCGTGCCGGGATGGTCGCCCAGCACCTCGCGCAGCCGGTCGACGGTCGGCGGGTTGACCCGGTACGCCGGCAGGGTGATGACCACGGGCGGGCTCAGCGCGTGCTCGCTGAGGTCGGGCACGGTGAGGTCGGAGGCGACGAGGCGCGGGGTGTCCTCCCGCTTGTCGACCCGGCCCTTGACGATGACCACCGCGTCCTCGGAGAGCTGGGTCGAGCAGGTCTCGTAGGTGGCGGGGAAGAACATGACCTCCAGGCCACCCCCCATGTCCTCGACGGTGGCGAGCGCCCACAGCTTGCCCTGCTTGGTGACCTTGCGCTGCAGGCTGGAGATGATCCCGCCGATGGTGACGACCGAGCCGTCGGGGTAGTCACCGCTGTTGAGCGAGGCGATGGCGCAGTCCGCCTTCGCCGCGATGATGTGCTCGACCCCGAGCAGCGGATGGTCCGAGACGTACAGGCCGAGCATCTCCCGCTCGTGCGAGAGCAGCAGCGACTTGTCCCATTCCTGGTCGGAGAACTCCTGGACGCCGAAGAGGGGGGCTGCGTCCTCGGTGCCGTCCTCGCCGTCGAAGGCGARCAGGTCGAACTGGCCCTCGGCGTTCTTCTTCTTCACGCCCATGACCGCGTCGATCGCCTGCTCGTGCTTCTCGACCAGGCCGCGCCGGGTGTGCCCGAGCGCGTCGAACGCCCCGGCCTTGATCAGGGACTCGACGGTCCGCTTGTTGCAGGCGACGGCGTCGACCTTGTCGAGGAAGTCGGGGAAGGAGGCGAAGCGGCCCTTCGCCTTCCGGTTGCGCACGATCGACTCGACCACGTTGATGCCGACGTTGCGGATGGCGGCCAGGCCGACCTTGATCTCGCTGTCGCCGTGCGGGGTGTAGTCGGCGTCGGAGGTGTTGACGTCGGGCGGCAGCACCCGGATGCCCATCCGCCGGCACTCGTTCAGGTAGATCGCGCTCTTGTCCTTGTCGTCGCGGACGGAGGTCAGCAGCGCGGCCATGTACTCGGCCGGGAAGTTCGCCTTGAGGTAGGCCGTCCAGTAGGAGACCAGCCCGTACCCGGCGGTGTGCGCCTTGTTGAAGGCGTAGTCGGAGAAGGGGACCAGAATGTCCCWGAGGGTCTTGATTGCCTCCGCCGAGAAGCCGCTGGCCTTCATGCCGTCGGAGAACGGCACGAACTCCTTGTCGAGGATCTCCTTCTTCTTCTTGCCCATCGCCCGGCGCAGCAGGTCGGCCTGGCCCAGCGTGTAGCCGGCCACCTTCTGCGCGATGGCCATGACCTGCTCCTGGTACACGATCAGGCCGTGCGTGGTGTCCAGGATGTCGGCCAGCGGCTCGGCGAGCTCCGGGTGGATCGGGGTGATCTCCTGCTGGCCGTTCTTGCGCAGTGCGTAGTTGATGTGCGAGTTCGCGCCCATCGGCCCGGGCCGGTAGAGCGCGAGCACGGCGGAGATGTCCTCGAAGTTGTCCGGGCGCATCATCCGCAGCAGCGAACGCATCGGCCCGCCGTCGAGCTGGAACACCCCGAGGGTGTCGCCGCGGGCCAGCAGCTCGTAGGACGCCGGGTCGTTGAGCTCCARGCCCATCAGGTCGATACGGAAACCGCGGTTGGCCTCGACGTTGCGCACCGCGTCGTCCATGACGGTGAGGTTGCGCAGGCCGAGGAAGTCCATCTTCAGCAGGCCGAGCGTCTCGCAGGTCGGGTAGTCGAACTGCGTGATGATCGCGCCGTCGGCGTCGCGCCGCCACACCGGGATGTGGTCGATGATCGGCTCGGCCGACATGATCACCCCGGCGGCGTGCACCCCGGCCTGGYGGATGAGCCCTTCCAGGCCCTTGGCGGTGTCGATGACCTTGCGGACGTCCGCGTCGGACTCGTACAGCCCGCGGATCTCGCCGGCCTCGCTGTAGCGGGGGTGCTTGGGGTCGAAGATCCCGGAGAGCGGAATGTCCTTGCCCATGACCGCGGGCGGCATCGCCTTGGTGATCCGGTCGCCGACCGCGTAGGGGTAGCCGAGGACCCGGGAGGAGTCCTTGATGGCGGCCTTCGCCTTGATGGTGCCGTAGGTGACGATCTGCGCGATGCGGTCGTCGCCCCACTTGTCCGTGACGTAGCGGATCACGTCACCGCGCCGACGTTCGTCGAAGTCGATGTCGATGTCGGGCATCGAGACGCGGTCCGGGTTGAGGAACCGCTCGAACAGCAGGCTGTGCGGGATGGGGTCGAGGTCGGTGATGCCGAGCGCGTAGGCGACCATGGAGCCCGCCGCGCTGCCGCGGCCCGGGCCGACCGGGATGCCCTGGTTCTTCGCCCACATGATGAAGTCGGCGACGACCAGGAAGTAGGACGGGAAGCCCATCGAGAGGATGACCCCGAGCTCGTACTCGACCCGGGTGCGGTGTTCCTCGTCGAACCCGTCCGGGAAGCGCCGGGCCATGCCGGCCCAGGTCTCCTTGCGGAACCAGGACTCCTCGGTCTCGCCGTCGGGCACCGGGAAGCGCGGCATCAGGTTGTGCTTGGCGAACATACCCGCGGGGTCGACCCGCTCGGCGATCATGAGGGTCGACTCGCACCCCTGCTGCCAGGCGTCCGAGGAGTCGATCGCGTACATCTGCTCGGCGGTCTTGAGGTAGTAGCCCGAGCCCTCGAACTGGAAGCTGGGGTTCGCCACGGTCGACGCCGTCTGCACGCAGAGGAGCGCGGCGTGCGTCGTCCRCTCGTGCTCGAAGGTGTAGTGCGAGTCGTTGGTGACCACGAAGCGCATGTTCAGCGCGCGGGCGATGTCGACCAGACCGTCACGGACCCGGCGCTCGATCTCGATGCCGTGGTCCATGATCTCGCAGAAGTAGTTCTCGGGCCCGAAGATCTCCTGGTAGGTGGCGGCGGCCTTCAGCGCCTCCTCGTAGTGCCCCAGGCGCAGCCTGGTCTGCACCGCGCCGGACGGGCAGCCCGTGGTGGCCATCAGGCCCTCGGCGTGCTCGGCGATGATGTCGTGATCCATGCGTGGCCATTTGATGTAATGACCTTCGATGGACGCCCTGGAATTGAGCCGGAACAGATTGTGCAGGCCGACCGCGTTGCGTGCCCACATTGTCATGTGGGTGTAGGAGCCACCGCCGGACACGTCGTCGCTCTTCTGGTGCGGATCACCCCAGCGGACCCGCTGCTTGAGCAGGCGTGACTCCGGCGCGACGTAGGCCTCGCAGCCGATGATCGGTTTCACGCCGGCCGCGGTCGCCTGCCGGTAGAAGTCGTACGCCCCGTACATGTAGCCGTGGTCCGTGATCGCGACGGCGGGCATGCCCTGCCGGGAGACCTCGCCGAACATGTCCTTGAGTCGGGCCGCTCCGTCGAGCATCGAGTACTCGGTGTGAACGTGAAGGTGGACGAAAGAGTTCGCCATGTCGTCGGACCTTCCCGCGCGCGGAGGGCACGCCGGTCGCTGCTGGGTGGGGACACGTCGGTCAGGACGATGGTGCGGGAGCGGGCCGGGCGGCCGCCGGGACCGACCCGGCGGAGCGCGCGGCGGCCCACCCGGCGGGGCTCGGACGAGCTCCGGTGGGACCGGGGAAACCGCGGCAAGAATCAAATAACTTTCTCGCCTGATTGTTCTCGGGTTGTTTCTTATTGCCAGGGTGACGTCATTGTGTCTCTCGGTGGTGAACTCGGCTGTCGGCTGTCGTCCGGCGGCATTGATGCAGCCTAGCCCGGCCCGCCGACAGGACTCCGAGAAGATGCCGAGGTGTCCCGTCCGACCGCCGGACCGGGCCGCCGGACCGGGCCCGGGCGCGTCCGCGGGCGCTCAGGCGCGTGCGCGTGCGCGGGCGGTGATCGCGGCGGTGGCGATCGCGGCGACGGCCTGGTCGACGTCCGCCTCGGTCGTCATCCAGTTGCAGACCGACACCCGCATCGCCACCGCCCCGCGCCACACCGTGCCGGAGACGAAGGCCACACCGCCGGTGACGACCAGGTCGGTGGTCGCGCCGGTGATCGCGTCGTCGTCGTCCACCCGGACCAGGACCTGGTTGAGCTCGACCTCGTTGAGCACGGCGACCCCGTCGAGGCCGGCCAGCGCCGCGGCGAAGTGGCGCGCGTGCCCGCAGCACCGGTCCACCAGGTCGGTGAGGCCGGCCCGGCCCAGCGAACGCAGCGCCGCGTACAGGGCGAAGCCGCGGGCCCGCCGACTGAACTCGGGTGTCCACTCCAGCGGGTCGTGTTCGCCCTCGCCGCCGTGTACCACGTAGTCGGCACGGGTCGACATGGCCGCCCGGTGCGCGTCGGAGTCGGCGACGATCGCGATGCCGCAGTCGTAGGCCAGGTTCAGCCACTTGTGCCCGTCGGTGGCCCAGGAGTCGGCCTGGTCGATGCCGGCGACGAGCGCGCGGCGCCGCGGGGAGGCCGACACCGCCGCCCACAGCCCGAACGCGCCGTCGACGTGCACCCAGGCACCATGTTCGCGGCCGAGGGCGCAGATCTCCGGCATCGGGTCGAACGCCCCGGTGTTGATCTCTCCGGCCTGGGCGATGACGATCGCCGGGCCGTGCCCGCCGGCCAGTGCCGCCCGCAGGGCGTCGGGGCGCATCCGTCCCGTCTCGTCCGCCTCCACCACGGCCAGCCGCCGGGTGCCGAAGCCCAGCAGGCGCAGGGCGGCGTCCACCGTGGTGTGCCGGGCGGCGCCGGCGAACACCCGCACCGGCGGCGCGCCGTGCAGGCCGTCGGCCTCGACGTCCCAGCCGTACCGGGCCAGCACACGGTGCCGGGCGGCGGCCAGCGCCGTCACGTGGGCCATCTGGGTGCCGGTGGTGATCCCGACCGAGGCGCTGGCGGGGAGGCCGAGCAGCTCCCTGACCCAGGCCCCCGCCACCGACTCGGCGGCCGCGGCGGCGGGGGAGAGGCTGGCGAGGCCGGCGTTCTGGTCCCAGGCGACCGCCATCAGGTCCGCGGCCAGCGCCGCGGGCAGGATCCCGCCGATGACGTAGCCGAAGAAGCGCGGTGAGCCGGTGCCGGTGAGGCCGTCGGCCGTTCCGGCGGCCAGTGCGTCGACGACCTCGACCGGGTCGGTGGGGCCGGCGGGCAGTGGGACGTCCAGCTGCGCACGGATCTTCCCGTACCCCGCGGTCGGGGCGATCGGGCGGGTACTCAGCCCGGTGAGGTAGTCCGTGATGTGCTCGAATGCCCGCGTGGCTGCGGCGCCGGCGTCCCGCGGTGGACCTGCCGCCATCGGCTCTCCTTCTCGCGGCCCGTGCTGCCTGGGCAGGGCCGGCCGGCTCGGCGCGTCGGCGCCTGTTCGGATCAGGGCGCATTTCCGAGGATGCCGGATGTGGCGATGCTCCCGCCCGGCGACGTGACGATCCAGACGGCCCCGCCGGGCTGCGCGGCCCGCGGCACACCCGGGCCGTCGCGGGCCGTCGCGGGCCGGCTCGGCTGTGACCGACGCCACCTCCCGCGCTGGGCGGCGTGCCCACTGGATACCGTTTTGCAGTATCCAGTGTCGATTCGATGACTCTTCGGAAGGTGTTGCGCATGAATCAGGACGAGTCGGTCGACCCCACGCTGGGGTCTGCGGTGCCCGTCCAGGGGGAGGCGGTTCCGGCGGCGGCCGAGGGTGGAGAGCTCGCCCAGGCGTCCACCGAGGGGCTGTCCTTCGGGGCGCTGGCGAACCCGAACCGGCTGCGGCTGGGTGCCTCGCGCTCCCTGTGACCACCCGGGCCACCGGCGGCTGATCCACGAACCTGTTGGAGGAGCTCGCAGTCGGCACCCGGACCGCGCGAACTCCGCGGACGGACCTGATGAGACACCAGTGCCCCAGAACGCCGAAGCGTTCTGGGGCACTGTCGTGTCCGGGTCCGCAGCACGGCGGGCCGTACCGGTCACGATCTCGCTGGTGGGTCGAACCTCGGCTCTCCCGAGAGGCGGGTCGTACGCCGCCCCCCGGGAGAGCCTCAGCCTTTTCCGGGGACGTCAGCCGCCCGGCGTGGGCTGCGGCTCGATGCGGGGCGCCGGGCGCGTGAAGCTGCGGGCAGGCCGGCTGCCCGGGCGGTGCCCGTCTGCGCGGGGACCGTCGGCGCCGGTGCGGGCGCCCGGCCCGCCGCGACGGTGACCGCCCTCGCGGCCCGTGCCGTCGCGCCGGCCGCCGTCACGGAAGCCGCCTTCCCGGCGCCCCCCGTCCCGGCGCCCGCCCTCACGCCGGCCCTCGCCGCGCTGGCGGCGGGCCGTGATCGTGGCGGGATCGACCGGCGGTGCCGGCGGGCCGGCGAGCTCGACGACGAGCGGGTCGTCGGGCGACGTCGGTACCGGCTGGGTCGGGATGCCCACCGCGCGCAGCAGCGACCTGGCCTTGCCACGCTCGGCCGGCACGGTCACGAGCACGTCGGCGCCGTCGGCTCCGGCCCGTGCGGTGCGCCCGCCGCGGTGCTGGTAGGTCTTCGCGTCCTCGGGCGGGCCGAGGTGCAGGACCAGGCTGATGCCGTCGACGTGGATGCCGCGGGCGGCGACGTCGGTGGCGACCAGCACCCGGTAGAAGCCGTCGGTGAAGCCGGCCAGTGCCCGGGTGCGGGCGCCCTGGGGCATCCCGCCGTGCAGCGGCTCGGCCGGGACCCCGGCCTCGGTGAGCGCCTGCGCGACGCGGTCGGCGTCCCGCTGGGTGCGCACGAAGACCAGCGTCCGCCCGGCGCCGCCGGCGAGCGCGGTGATCAGCCGCAGCTGCGCGTTGCGGTCGACGGACTCCATCGCGTGCCGGACCAGGGTCGAGACCTGCGACACCTCCGGGTCGACCGCGACCAGCACCGGCTCGGGCAGGTAGCTGCGGACGAGGACCTCGACCTCACGGTCGAGGGTGGCGCTGAACAGCAGCCGCTGGCTGTCCGCCGGAGTCATGTCCAGCAGGGCCTTGACCGCCGGGAGGAAGCCGAGGTCGCACATGAAGTCGGCTTCGTCCAGCACGGTGATGTCGATCTCGTCGAGCAGGCAGGCGTCCCGTTCGACGAGGTCGGTGAGCCGGCCGGGCGTGGCGACCACCAGGTGCACACCCCGGCGCAGGGCCGAGATCTGCCGGCTGATGGAGGTGCCGCCGTAGACCGGGGTCATCCACAGCCCGAGCGCCCGGGTGAGCGGGGCCAGCACGTCGTTGACCTGCTGGGCCAGCTCGCGGGTCGGGACGAGGATGAGCCCACGGGGCTGGCGCGGCCGGGCGGCACCGGTCGTGGCGAGCCGGGCGAGCATCGGCAGGCCGAACGCCAGGGTCTTGCCCGAGCCGGTGCGGGCCCGGCCGAGCACGTTCTCGCCGGCCAGCACGTCGGGCAACGTGGCGGCCTGCACGGCGAACGGCGCGTGGATGTCGCGGGCGGCGAGCGCCGCCACGAGCTTCGGGGGCAGCCCGGCAGCCTCGAACGTCTCGGCGGGCGGGCGGGGGGAACGGGTGGCGAGAGCCGGACGCGCGGCCGGGCGCTCACCGCCTCGGAACGGGACAGGGCGGGGCCCGCCACGGCCGTGGCCGGTGGCACGGGTGCGGCCGCCCCGGGAGGGACGGGCCGAACGGTGGGCGGGGGTGGGCTGGGTGCTGCGGGGCTGAGTCAGGGGATCCGCCGATCAGGTCAGGGCCGACAGAACACACGCCACGTCGGTTCCACGCGCCATGCGGCGTAGTTCACGAACGCGGAAAGTGTCATCCGGCGGCCAGGGGGCGGCCGGTTTCACGCGACCGGACCCAACCGCGGTTTCGGACCGCCATGGCGCTCGCACCGACCTTGGACATCCGGCCCGTCTGGCCGGAAGTCCCAGAGATCTTGTCTTCGTTCCGTGAGCTGGTTGCCCTCGGTGACGCCGACAGGAAGACGTTACCTCGTACCCGGGCATGATCGGGGGCCTCGAGGTGTGTGGTTAACCATCAGGGGAGGAGGTTCTACGTCACATCTGCCCCGGTGAACCACCGAACTGCGGTTCGAGGCGGCCTTGGCGACATTTCCTCTTTGTTTGATCTTCGGGATGCGGGCATGGGCCGTCATGCCGATGCCTGGCGTGCATCTGTTACCGGGGGTGCATCCGGCCCGATCGGGTGCCGGATGCAYCCGCGGCCGGCGTCGGCGGAGGCTCCGGCCGGGCGGCTCGCCCGGACCGCCCAGACCAGCAGCGCCAACACCCCCACGAGCGCCCCGTAGGCGCCGATCACCCGCTGGTCGTCCCCGTGCGCGCGGGCCAGCGCCCACAGCACCCAGCCGACCCCGCCGACGAGGGCCACTGCCGGGGCCGCCGCCAGGACCGCTGCCCGGACCACCCGCGGCCGGGTGTCGGGACGTCCGGCCCGCCGCCCCGGGGCCGGACGCAGCAGCGGGACCGCGACCAGCGGACCGACCACGGCGGCCGCAAGGAACAGGTCCATCGGAGTGCTCAGATGGGGGGTCACCAGCAGCCAGCTGCCCGCGGTGAACAGGGCCAGCGGCCGGTCGGGATCCCCGCCGCGTGTCGCGGTGATCCCGGCGGGCCCGCGGGCGATGGCCAACAGCGGAGCCGCGAGCAGCAGCAGGTAGTGGCTCCACACGATCGGGGAGGCCACCAGGGCCGCTGCCACGACGCCGGCGAACAGCAGCCCGTCGCCGGCGGCCCGCCTGGCGCCCCGCGCGTACCACAGGCATCCGGCGAGCAGCGCGCCGGCGACCCCCCGCGCCGCCCAGGTGGCGACGTCCAGGCCGAGACCGGTGTTCATCAGCAGGCCGGTCAGGCTCAGGCCGTCCGGAGCCTCCTCGCGTGCCAGCACCGCCAGCATGTCCGCGTAGGTGCGGGCCGGTACCGGGCTGTAAAGCTCGCCGACGGCGAACAGGACGCCCAGCGCGGCGACGGCGATGGCGGCCGCCCGCGGCCGGCGGGTGACCGCCAGCCAGAGGACGACCGGAATCAGGAAGAGCTTGCTGTACACCAGCAGCGCGGCGAGCACTCCGGCAGCGACCGGGGCGTCACGCAGCCGCCACAGCGCGACCAGACCACAGAAAAGCAACGCGTTGAGGGTGCCCATCTGCAACCCGGTGATGGTGCAGGACGTCCCCAGGACCAGGGCGAACGCCCACCAGCCCGCGCGGGCGAGCCGGCAGGCGGCGAGCAGGGCGACGACCGACAGGGCGATGAACAGATCGTCGGCCCCCGGCAGCGCGGACAGCGGCACGAACGGCAGGGACATCAGGTACGGGTAGACGAACGCGAACCCGGAGTAGACCTCGGGGGTGCCCGGTGGGGGGTAGGGGTCCCGCCCGTCGGCGACCGCCGCGCCGGCCCGAAGGAAGACATCCACGTCGAAATGCGCGATCGGTGCAACGAAACCGACCCAGACCAGGCCGATCAGGGCCGCGAGCACGAGCGGGCCCGCCGCCCTGGCGGCGCCACGGCCGGCGCCGGTGAGGATCTCGGCGCCGTCGCGTCGACGTGGGGGCAGGTCCGTCCTCATGACACCCGCTTCGGTCGGCGTTCCACCCGGTCTCCAGGGTCGTCGGGGCTGCGACGGTCATGGTCCCATCCGGGGACGGGCAGGTGATGACAGAGGTTGTCCGCCGCGTCACGCCGCACACCAGGCCGGCCGCCGTCCCGGCCGGCTACAGCAGTACTTCGGTGAGAAGGTGGATCACCAGGCCGGCGAGCGCGCCGACAACGGTGCCGTTGATGCGGATGAACTGCAGGTCCCGGCCGACGTGCAGCTCGATGCGCCGGGAGGTCGCGGCCGGCTCCCACCGGGCCACCGTGTCGCCGATGACGGCGGCGATGTCCTCGCGGTAGCGACGCACCGCGCGGGTGGCGACGTCGGCGGCGGCTCTGTCCACGGTGGCGGCGAGCTCCGGCTCGGTGACCAGCCGGCCGCCGAACGCGGCCAGTGTCTCGGCCGCCCGGGTGCGTGCGGCCCCGTGCGGATCGGTGGTGAGATCGAGGAGTACCCCACGGGCGGTCACCCAGATCGCCGTCACCGCCCGGTCCGCCTCGGGGTGGGCGACGATCCGCCGCTTGAGGGCCTCGACCTTCTCGCCGAGCTCGGGATCGGTGCGCAGCCGCTCGGCGAAGGTCAGCAGGAAGGTGTCGATGGCGCGGCGCAGCCGGTGCCCGCGGTCGTCCCGCAGGTCGGCGACGAAACGCAGCGCCTCCGCGTAGGCGCGGGCGGCGACCGCCTCGTCCAGCCACCGCGGTGACCAGGTCGGTGCCTGCTCGCGCACCAGCCGCAGGACGGTGTCGGGGTTGGCCCGCAGCCACTCGTCGGCCTCGCTGACCAGCAGGTCGACCAGATGGTGGTGTGTTCCCTCGGTGACCACCCGGTCGAGGGCCAGCCCGAGAGCCCCGGCCCAGCGCCGCTCCAGCAACCGCGGCAGGACGGACTTCTCGACCAGCTCGCGGACGAGATCGTCCTCGATGCCGGAGATCATGGCCGCGGCGCGGCTGGACACCTCGGCGGTGATCCGCTCGGCGTTCTCCGGGCGCCGCAGCCAGGTACCGACCCGGGCGGCCACGCCGAGCTGGTCGACCTTCTCCCGCACGACGTCCTCGGCGAGGAAATGCGTCCCGACGAAGCTCTGCAGGCCGCGGCCGAGCGCGTCCTTGCGGTGCGGGATGATCGCGGTGTGCGGGATCGGCAGCCCGAGGGGGTGCCGGAACAGCGCGGTGACCGCGAACCAGTCCGCGAGCGCGCCGACCGTCCCGGCCTCGGCGGCTGCCGCGACGTAGTCGACCCAGCCGGGCGCGCCCGAGGCTCCCCACCGCCAGGCGATGATGTAGACGGTGACCATGACGGCGAGCAGCGTCGTCGCGATCACGCGCATCCGCCGCAGCCCGTGCCGCATCCTGGCCTCGGCGGCCGGGTCCCCGGCGGCCAGGAGACCACTGGACGGATCACTACCGGGACTGTCCCCGCCTGCCACCTCATCTGCCATGCGAGCCGGTCCACCCTCCGTCCTGATCACGGTCCCAACACCCTACGAGGGAGGACGGCCTTCCCGGCGCGCCGCCGCACGACGGTGGATGACCAGCAGATCGACGAGGGCCGTCACGGCGATCACCGCGAGGGCCACCGCCGGCCCGACATGGCCCGAGACCGCGAAGAGGCCGGCGGTGACGGAGCAGAACAGCAGGCCGAAGAGGGCGAGGGCGCGGCGCAGCGTGAGTGCGCTGGCCGCCGGCGCCGCGCCGGTACGCCGGTCGCCCCACGATCCCAGCGTGCGCCACCATGGTTGTGAACCTGTTGGGTGCTCGGTGCGTTGGTGGGGTACATGGCGGGTCACGCCAGCGGTGTGCCCGCGTCCGCGTCGGCGAACCGGGACCAGATGGTGGTCCGCCTGCATGCACCGCCCAGGTAGTCAACATCCCGACGAATGTCGGCAGGAAGCTGCCGATCCGGATGTGTCAGGGCCTGCGACGCTGTGGTCGGCGGCCGCCGTGCCCGCCCGACCCGCCCGACTCGTCAGACCCGTGGCGGCCCGTCCGGCCCGTCCGGGCCAGGCGCACTGTGGCGCTCGGCGAGGGCGTCGACGAGCAGCTTCGTGCTGGTGAAGTCGACCGGGACCTCGATCACCCGGACCCCGGGGCCGCGCAGCGCCGCAGCGAGGCGCTCGCGATGGTCGGCGCCCGAGCGCAGCCCACCCCGGTGCCCCCACACCTCGACGACGAGACCGACGTCCAGTGCCGAGGCGAGATGCAGCACCGTGGCGGCCGGCCCGACCGGGGGGCTCCCGACCACCGCCACCCCGGGGCGTCCCTGCCGGCAGGCCAGCAGCGCTCCGGCGAGCGCGACCTCCCCGCCGCCGCGCAGCACCCGCACCTTCCCGGCGGCCGGGCCCATGACCTGACTCACCCAGAGCCCGACCGGGCCCGGTTCGGCCACCACGATGCCGTCGGGTGGCAACGCGCCGGCCAGGTCGGCGGCCGCGCGCGCCGGCGTGAGCGGAGCGTCGTCGCGCCCCGCGAGCTGGCCGATGAGAGCGCGCGGCTCCCGGCCGAACCGCGAGAGCGGGTCTTCGGGCGAGAAGGGATCTTCGGGTGAGGCCGGGGCCGCCGGCGCGGACGAGTCCGTGAGGGAGAACGACCTCGCTGGGCGGTGCGGCTCTCCCGGCGGGAGCGGGACGTCCAGCGCAAAGTCGGGCCGCAGTCGAACCTCGCCGGCGCCCGCCCGTCGTATCGCCTCGGCGGCGCGCAGGACGTCACCCGGTGTCGCGGGCGGGGCTTGCGGGCCGGTACCGGATGCCTGCGCGGCGACGCCGGACAGCAGCGTGAGGACGGCTCCGTCCCAGCAGGCGCCAATGCCGTGACCGAGCTCGGCGGAGGCCGTGGCGAGCAGGCGCGCGCAGGTCTCGTCCGGCGCGGGAACCAGCTGGACCCCGGCTGATCCCATAGCTGCCCGGGGGAGTCGCGTGCCGAAGACGGTGACCAGATGGCTGACTCCGGCCGACGCGAGCAACTCTCCGAGGGTCATCGACGCGCGCTCCTCTTCCTCTTGCCCCAGGGGAGGGCGGGTGGGAGCCGCGCCGGTCCCGCCTGCTGACCGAGGGCGGTCGGGCGGTCTCCCCCTGATGGCACCATGTGTCCGTGCTGTCCACGGTGGCCTGCCGGCGGCGGAGGGGAAAGTGATGCGGAGCGGATCGGCCCAGGTCAGCAGCGGTCCGTGACGGGCCGGGTAGTCCACGGCAGGCTTCAGGGCGGTCCGGTCAGGATCGGCAGGGGTTGTCGAACGGGATGTCCGGCAGCTCGCGGGACCACCACAGCTCGTCGGGCCCGAGGCCATCGGCGCAGGCCAGCCGGGTCAGCCGCCGGGGGTCGACGGTGAACACCGTCGGACCGCCCGCGGCACCGGCGACGGCGAACGTGGTGCCCGCCCGGTCGGCGGCCAGCCTGCGGTCGGCGGCGGCCCCGCCCCGGCCGACCGGGAGCCGGGTGAGCTCGGCGACCCCGGCGGGGCCGGGCGCCGACCACACGACGACGGAACCGTCCCCGGCGCTGGTGGCCGTGCTGCCGTGGATGCCGACGGCCACATCGCGCAGCGCACCGCTGGTGACCTTCCGTTCGTCCAGCGGCCGCGGGTGGGCCGGCTCGGTGAGGTCCCAGCGGCGCAGCGTGCCGTCATCGCCACTGACGGAGGCGAGCGTGCGGCCGTCTCCGCCGAACGCGACCGCGTCGACGGCACCCCGGTGCCCGGTCAGCTCGGCGAGCACGACCGGCCTGCGCCGGTCGGCGAGGCTCCACACCTGCACCTTCTGGTCGATGCGGGAGACGGCGAGCAGGCTCCCGTCAGGGCTGAGGGCAGCGTCGGTGACGGGCGCACTGTGATCGGTGAGCCGCGCCAGCAGGGAGGGCCGGGCGGGCTGGGAGACGTCCCACAGGCCCACCGACCCGTCCTGCGCCACCGTCACCAGCAGGTTCCCCCCGCCGTAGGCGATCCGGTCGATCGGGCTGATGTGGCCGGTCAGCGGTGCGGATGTCCCGCCGCCAGCCGGCGCCAGATGCCCCTGCCCGTCCGCGTCGCCCCAGGCGATCCAGGTTCCGTCCGGTCGGATCGCGACGCTGGTGGCGCCCGCCGCGGGCAGGTCGGCCGGGGCGGTGAGGACCGGGGCGGTGAGGGTTGAGGGGTGCGGCACTGCCGATGCGCCGGTGGGCGGTGACAGCCAGGGCCGCAGGTCCCACAGCCGGACCCGGCCGTCGGCTCCCGCCTCGGCCAGCTGCTCGCCGGAGGCGCTGAGGGCGACGTCGACCGAGCCGGGCGTGGTCTCGCGTGCGGTGAGAGCCGTCCGTGCGGTGAACGAGGCGATCATCGCGGCGCCGGCCTGCGGCGTCGGGGAGATCTGGTAGGCCGCCAGCGCGAGCCGCCCGGCGCGTACCGCGTCTCCGGCGCGGGCCAGGTCGGAGCGGGCTGCCAGCTCACGGGAGAGGATCGCCGGATCCTGGGCCGAGGTCTGGGCGGGGGCCCCGCCCAGACCGCTGGTGATGACGAGAGTGGTGCCGACCGCCGTGGCGAACACGGCGGTCGCCACGGCGGCGGCGATGAGCAGCGGCGTGCGCCGGTCTCCCCGCGAACGCGACGGGACTGCGGGCGCGGGCGTTGTCACGAGGCCGGTCTGATCGCCCGCCGTACCCACCGCGGTCGCGGCACCCGCAGCACCTGCCGCAGTCGCCGGGGAGCGTTTCGCCGCGTGCCGCGGTCGCCTTGACGGCCGCCGAGCAGGCCCCGCCGCCGTCCCCGGCTGCGTTGCGGTGGGGTCCGTACGGGCGGCCGTACCGGTGAGCCGCTCCCGAAGCTCCTCCGCGGTGGGCCGTGCGGCGGGATCTCGGGACACGGCCTTCTCGACGAGACCGCGGAGCTCGTCGGGCAGCCCGTCCAGGAGGGGTGGCTCGTGGACGACCCGGTACAGCACCGCGTCGGTCGGCCCGGATCCGAAAGGTGGCCGACCGGTACCGGCGAAGATCACGATGCTGCCCCAGGCGAAGATGTCGGCCGCCGAGGTGACCGGCGCGTCCAGGATCTGCTCGGGGGGCATGTAGCCGGGGGTGCCGGCGCGCTCCCCGATCTGCTGGCTGATCTCGGTGGTGGCGACCTGCGAGCGGGCCAGGCCGAAGTCGATGACCTTCGGCCCGACCGCGGAGAGCAGCACGTTGGCCGGGGTGAGATCGCGGTGGATGATGCCCGCGGCATGGATGGCGCTCAGGGCGGTCGCCACGCTGAGTGCCAGGTGCTCGAGGTCGGCGTGGCCGAGCGGCCCACGGGCCGCGACGTGCCGGGCCAGCGTGGGCCCCTCGACATATTCGGTGACCAGGTAGGGGCTGGGCCCCGTTGTTCCGGCGTCGAGCACGGCGGCGGTGGCGAAGCGGCGGACCTGCCGGGCGCTGTCGGCCTCTCGCCGGAAGCGGGCGCGGAACTCGGGCCGCTGCGCCAGTTCGGGCCGGATCACCTTGACGGCGACCCACGGATGGTCTGGCGCCTCGCCGGGCGCCTGGGCCAGATACACGGAGCCCATTCCGCCCCGGCCGAGCAGCCCCACGACCTGGTACGGGCCGATGGCCCGCGGGTCGTGTGGTCCGAGCGGAGCCGCGATGGAGCCCGTCAGTGGAGCTCCTGGGACAACCGGATCTCCTGGCGCAGAAGGCGGTGTGGCTGCCGGCATGCGGTCTGTGCACCCCCCGGTGCCGCATCGGACCTGTAGTCCCACTATGCCCGACGGATCCCTTCCTCCGGACGCCCTGCGTCAGGAGTGAGCGTCCCGCGGCGGCCGGGCTCGCCTGCCGCGTTGGCCGCGGCTCACTTCCGCGACGACTCGCGGTGAATGCCCATTTCATTCGCTTTGCAGGGAATCGCCGCGTTGCTTGCACCGTCGACGGACGTCCGTGCTGGTCGGCCGGCCCCAGGCCTGGCCGGCGGGCCGCGGCGAGCGCTCCGTCAGGCGCTGTCTCCGGGCCCGGGACGTCGCTCCGGACCATGAACCTGCGCCCGACCTGCACCCAACAGGCGCCGGACTTGCTCACGTGCGGCGCTCCGGAATGTGTCGCCGGGCCGGACGAGCGCTGGCTCGGCCGGATGTGGCCTACCTCGCACGTCACCGGCGTGCTACGGCCGGAGAACGCCCTCCGCGGGCCCYCTCTGTGCTGGTGGACTTGTCCCTAAGACCAGTGTCTTCTTTGCGTCTGCGCAGGTAGAGACCCTGTGGGCGGGTGCCCAAGGCAGCCTGCGGACATGTCTGATGTGAGATCTGTCACCGTTACTGTACGCATTCCTATATATCAATGGGGTTCAAGTATTAGGGGGTGCCGATGGTCCTGTCGATTACAGTGTGTGATTCGGTGATTCCTGCTGGGAATCTTGCTTCTGTGGGTCCGGTTGACAATGGCCGGAGTGTCTCCCCGGCGTGGTCGGTAGACGGCAGGGTCTTGTTGAAGGGCTTCTGTGCACGCTCGCTAGAGTTGTCCGACGTCGGACGCTTTACACGTTGAGCGCGGACCGGGCGTGAATCATGCACACGGTCCGCTCTTGCCGCGCGCCGTCCGTCGCGGATCAGCATCGATTGAGCGATTCGCTCACCCCGCACACGAGGCGCCCGCCCCTACGGCGTCGGACGAGAGGACTGGATGCTCCGGAATTGGCCCATCCGCTCGAAGCTGGTGGTGATTCTCATCGTCCCGCTGGCCGCACTGGCCGTGCTGAGCGCGATACAGGTGCGCGGGGACGTCGACAACGTCCGGGCCGCGGACCGCATCGAGGCGCTCGCCAACTTCTCGATCAAAGCGAACGATCTGGTCAACGCCCTTCAGGGCGAGCGCTACGCCACTAACGCCTTCGCTGGTTCAAACTTCAGCGTCCAGGCTCTCAACCAGACCGTCATGGACTCCCGCTCGCCGGTGGACCAGGCTCTCGCCGTGTATCGCGCGGACGAACAGCGCCTGCCGCAGTCGGCCCGCCAGGAGCTCGACGGGACACTGTCCGTGATCGGAGAACATCTCGATCAGCTTGCCGAGCACCGCAGGCAGTTCGACGCGCGACAGACACAGGTCGCGGCGAACGCCGCCTTCTACGACACGTCAGTAAAAGACCTGCTGGTGCTGAACGCACGGGTTGCCTCGGGTAGCACCGACGCCCGTCTGGTGAACGGCTCCACCACCCTGGCCGGAATCTCGCAGGCGAAGGAACAGGCCTCGCAGCAGCGTGGTGCCGTCGCCCAGATGCTGTTCCTCGCCATGCAGGGCATCCGCGTGACGCCGCAGGCGATCTGGCAGCTTCAGGCCACCGCCGGCGCGGAGGACGCCTGGATCGAGCAGTTCCGTACGACCGCCACCGCCGAGCAGCAGGAGTTCTTCAACACAACGGCCGGCCGCTCGCAGGACAACGTCGATGGGGTGCGGGGCCGGATTATGGAGGCCCTGACGACCTCCCAGCCCATCACCATGAGTCCTCTCGAGTGGGCGGGCCTGGCCGACGCCAAGATCGAGCAGATGCGCGAGGTCGAGCGCCGGGTCGCCTCCGACCTGGGAATCACCAGCAGCGGCATCTCGGATGACGCCTCGCGTGGCGCGCTGTTCGGAAGTATCGGCGTCGCCGCCATTCTGGTCGTGTCGATCGTGATCTCGCTGCTCGTCGCCAGCCCGATGATCAGCCAGCTGCGGCGGCTGCGGCGTGGCGCCCTCGACACCGCCACCGAGCGCCTGCCGGCGGTCGTCGAGCGGCTGCACCGAGGTGAGCCCGTCGACCTCGCCGCCGAGGCCTTCCCGGTGCCCGCCACCAGCAAGGACGAGATCGGCCAGCTCGCGGATGCCTTCGCGACCGTGCACGAGGTGGCCGTGCGCACCGCCGTCGAACAGGCCGCGATGCGCAAGAGCATCGGGGACACCTTCCTCAACCTGGCCCGCCGCAGCCAGGCCCTGATCCACCGCCAGCTGAAGATCATCGACGCGCTGGAGCGGAAGGAGACCGACCCCGACGAGCTGGAGGAGCTGTTCCGGCTCGACCACCTCGCGACCCGTATGCGGCGCCACGCCGAGGACCTCATCGTCCTCTCCGGCTCCAAGCCCGCCCGTGGCTGGCGCCGACCGGTTCCGATCAAGGACGTCGTCCGCGGTGCGGTCGCCGAGGTCGAGGACTACACCCGGGTCAAGGTCATGCCGATCACCGGTGGCGCGGTCAGCGGCCACGCCGTCGGTGACGTGATCCACCTGTTCGCCGAGCTGATCGAGAACGCGACCTCCTTCTCGCCCCCGCACACCCCGGTGCAGGTCTCCGGGCACCCGGTCTCCAACGGGTTCGTCGTCGAGATCGAGGACCGCGGCCTGGGAATGAGCCAGGAGGAGATCGACGCACTGAACCACCGGCTGGCGAACCCACCCCCGTTCGACCTGTCCACCAGCGAGCGGCTGGGGCTGTTCGTCGTCGGCCGACTGTCCGAGCGGCACGCCGTCCAGGTACTGCTGCGATCCTCGCCGTACGGCGRCACGATGGCGATCGTCCTGCTGCCCGACACCCTGCTGCGGGCCTCGGATGACAAGGGGGAGGACACCGGCCCCCGCGAGCTCGCGGCAGTCGGCGCCGGAGCGTTGTCCGCGGGTGCGCAGCCCGGCGGTGTCGCGGCACTCAACGGCGCCGGCGACCACCCGGAGATCGCCGGAATGGCCGGCCTCGACGCCGCCCCGAGCCCGAACGGTCGCTGGCACGGTGACATCGCCGGCGGCTCGGCGCAGGGCGACGCCCAGGGGGCGCTGGGAACCGCGCATCCCGCCGGGCCCCGTACCGACGAGACCCTGCTCGACGACCTGCCGGTGTTCGCCACCGCGCGGTCGAGCTGGTTCGTCGCCGACCGGCCCCGCGGCGGCCTTCCGGGCGACGAGGACGGGCCTGACGGCCCGCACGGGCCCGGTGACCTGACGAGCCCGATGCCGATGTCCGAGCTGACCGATCCGGATGAGGAGCCCGGCGCTGAGGACCAGCCTGGCTCGGACGGAGCCGACCAGGGATGGCAGGGGGGCCGTTACGGCCGCGCGGAGCAGGACCAGGCCGACGGGCGGTACCGTTCGCCCGGCTCGCCGGGATCCCTGTTCAGCGCGCCACCCGACACCGGCCAGTTCTCCGGCTTCGGCCCGTCCGGCTACGACTCCACGGGGTACGACGAGGGCGCCTACCGCAACGGCAGCGGCCAGGGCGGCGCCCACGGCAACGGTGACGGCTCGGGACGCTCGAACGGCCGCGGCGCCGGCGGCTACGGCGCGCAGGACTACCTGGCTCCGGACTCCGGCACACCGGGATTCGGCACGGGCGGGGGCTTCGGTGGCGACGCCGGCTTCGGTGGCGACCCCGACCGTTTCGGGTCGGCGGACGGCGGCTTCGGCACCAGCTCCGGTTTCGGTACCGAGAACGGTGCCGGCTCCAGCGGACTGCCCGGGACCGGCGACGGCTTCGGTGGCGCGGGCTTCGGTCAGCGCTACCCTGCCGACCCCCGGGACGGTGGGTCCGGGCAGTCGCCGCTCGCGGGCGAGCTGCCGTCGCGCCGGCGGGGAGGGCGTACCGGCGGCGACGGGGCCGGCCTCGGCCGGCCCGGAGGAGACCGGTTCGGTGCCGACCCGCTCGGTAGCGACCCGCTCGGTGTCGACCCGCTCGGTGGCGACGACTCGTCCGCGGGATACCGGGAGCCTCGAGCCGACCGTGGCTCCGGCTACGCCGCCCGCCCGCCGCGCGACGGCGGGGCTCGCGAGGGTGGCGCCCGCCCCGGGGGCAACGGTGGCTACGCCGGGTACTCCCGCCCGGGCTATGGCGACAGCGCTCCCCAGGAGGGCGGTGGCTTCGGCGACGGCGCCTACCGCCAGGCACCGCGGACGTCCCGCGGCACCGGCGGGGGAGCGGGCTTCCCCGGCCGCTCGGCGTCCGAGCCGGACTCCGAGCAGGGCCAGGCGGGCATCCCGCCGCAGGCCGGGGATCCGCACGGCGAGCTGGACGAGCTCGGCCTGCCGAAGCGGCGGCGGCGCGCGAACCTGGCGCCCCAACTGCGCCGGGAGAACGCCGACTCGAGCCGTTCGGCGATGACCGCGGGCCCTCGTTCACCCGAGGAGATCCGCAGCATGATGTCGTCCTTCCAGGCCAATTTCGGCCGTGGGCTTGAGGACGGAACGGTGTCCAATGACGGAGATGATGTGGGGAAGGTAACCTGATGCGTCCGCTGGGGCCGTCCGAGAACATGAACTGGTTGCTCAACAACCTGGTCAAGAAGGTCCCCGAGGTCACTTATGTGATCGTGCTTTCATCGGACGGTCTGCTACTCGCGACCTCGCGGGGTATGGACCGGGCCACCGCGGACCAGTTGGCTGYGGTCGCCTCCGGATTCAACAGCCTCGCCCGGGGCGCCGGCCGTTTCTTCGGCGGCGGCAACGTGCGGCAGACGATCGTCGAGATGGAAGCGGGATTTCTGTTCGTCACCGCGGTGGGCGACGGGTCCTGCCTGGCGATTCTCAGCAGCCCGGGCGYCGATATCGGGCTGATCGCCTACGAGATGGCGCTGCTGGTGACGAGGGTGGGTGAGTTTCTGACGCCGGAGCTTCGCGCCGAGATCCAGTCGGCGCTGCCGATCTAGGACCTGTCCGCATGCATGCGGGACGGCGCACCACGACCCGCCCGGGCCCCCATCCCACGGGGGCCCGGGCCCGGGCCCGTGTCGCGCCGACCGCCGGCACATGACCGATCCAAGGGAGGACCGCGTTGTCAGGGGATGAGGAATGGTTCGACGACGATGCCGGGCCGGTGGTGCGGCCCTACGCCGTCACGGGGGGGCGTACTCGTCCCAGCAACCGGGCTCTCGATCTGGTGGCCTTGGTGACCACCTCACCGCAGGGCCGCGCACTGGCCAACACGCTGGAACCGGAGCAGCGCGCCATCGCCGTGCTCTGCCACCGGCTCCAGTCGGTCGTCGAGATCTCCGCCCGGCTTAACCTCCCGGTCGGAGTCGCGCGCGTACTTGTCGGCGACATGCTCGATGCCGGGCTGGTGAGTGTGCACCGGCCCGAACAACCATCGGACCGCCCCAGCGTGGCGATTATCGAGAAGGTGCTCAGTGGACTCCAGGCTCTCTAGGACCCGAGCGGCCGAAACACCAGCGCCGCATCCGGTCAAAATCATCGTGGCCGGAGGTTTCGGAGTAGGGAAGACGACATTCGTCGGTGCCGTGAGCGAGATTCCGCCGCTCACCACCGAGGCGGCGATGACGGCCGCGAGTATCGGGGTCGACGACACCAGCGCCGTGGCCTCGAAGACGACGACCACGGTGGCGATGGACTTCGGCCGGATCACCCTGGTCGACAGTGTCATTCTGTACCTGTTCGGGACGCCTGGCCAGGACCGTTTCTGGTTCATGTGGGACGAGCTGGTCCTCGGCGCGATCGGCGCGGTCGTGCTGGTCGACACCCGGCGCCTCGCCGACTCGTTCCCGGCGATCGACTACTTCGAGGAACGCGACATCCCGTTCCTCATCGCGCTGAACCACTTCGACGGCGCCCGCCAGTACCGCAGTGAGGACATCCGGGCTGCTCTGGACCTGGACCCCCGCCGTCCGATGGTGCTGTGTGACGCCCGCCAGCGGGAGTCCGTCCGTCAGTCGCTCATCGCTCTCGTACGGCATGCGCTGGAAGTGGTGTCGGCGGAAAGCCAGCGCCCGGGGCTGCCGACCGGCTCCCGGTGAGCGTCACCGCGCGTGCCGCCGCGGCGTCCGCGGCGCCCGCGGATCCGTCGATCCGAACCGGGAAAGGGACCTTGCTCGAGTTCCTCGGACTTGACGACGTCACGCTTGCCGCCTACCGGCTGTGGCTGAGACATCCTGAGCTGGATGTCGACGGAGTGGCCACCGCGGTCGGCCAGGCAACAGGGACGGTCCGCCGATCACGGGATCGGCTCGTCGAGCTGTCACTGCTACTGCCGTCGACCGAGCGCCCCGGCCACCTGGTGGCCGTCCATCCGGAAGCCGGTCTCGAACACCTGCTCCAGGCCCAGCACGAGGCGCTGATCCGCCGCCACGAGCGGCTGGTCCGGGCGCGCGCGCAGGTCAACACCTTCGTCTCGGAGTACCTGGACAACCGGCCCGGCGGGGACGGTGCGGAGGTCGAGCACATCGACAGCGCCGACCAGGCCCGAGTGGAGCTGCTCACCCTCCTCGGCCGGGCGGAGAAGGAGGTACTGGCCCTGCACACCCACCAGGGCCTGCCCCCGTCGCTGACCGCCGAGGTCCTGCCGGTCGAACTGCGCGCGCTGCGGCGCGGCGTGTCGATGCGCAGTGTCCTGCCCCGCACGGTCAGCACGGACGAGACCGGTGGCGGCTATGTCCGGACGGTGGCGTCGCACGGCCTGGAGGCGCGGCTCGCCGACGATCCCCGCATCGACGCCATGACGGTCGACGGCCGGATCGGCCTCGTCCAGTTCGCCTCCCTCGGTGCGGACCCGCTTGCACTGGTCGTGCGCTCGCCTGCCCTGGCGAGCCTGGTGACCCAGTTGTTCGAGCAGGTCTGGGAGACCGCCGAGCCGCTGGTGGTGAACGGCGCCGACTCGGCCGACGGGGCCGATGACCGGCCCAACGACACCGAGCGCCTGCTGCTGCGGCTGCTGAGCCTGGGCGTCAAGGACGAGGCGGCTGCGCGGCACCTCGGGGTGTCCGTGCGCACGGTCCGGCGCATGGTCGCGGACCTGATGATGCGCCTCGACGCGCGTAGCCGCTTTCAGGCCGGCACGGTCGCGGCCCGGCGAGGATGGTTGTAGCCATGTTGTGGTGACCTGGTTCCCACGTTGGCAGTAGATGGTCAGGGCAACTTCCTGCCAGCTGGTTTGGCGGACAGAAGTGTCGAAGCGACGCATGATTCCGATGAGCGACCGGAATTGTGCAGACCTGACACGTACCACCACCGCAGGAACATGTCAGGGGGCGCCGCCGACCGGCGGACGCGCGAGACCGGTCACGTGCGCGTCCGTGCCGAACGCGGCCGACGCCGGCTTCCGGGATCCTCGGGTCGGCCGGCGGCGGGCGACATGTCTGCGAGCACTCGGCGCAGCCTGTTCAACCTGACTCCGAAAGAGGAGATCGAGTGCCGACGGAATCCGCCTCGGTTCCGAACCAGAGCGCGCCCACCCAGCGGACGCTGATCGTCGCCCGTATGAATCCCGAGGACGCCGGTGCGGTCGCCGATGTCTTTGCGGAGTCGGATGCCGGTGAGCTACCCAACCTGGTCGGGGTCGCCCGGCGTGACCTGTTCGAGTTTCACGGCCTGTACTTCCATCTCATCGAGAGCCGGGCGGATATCAGAGGGACGCTGCCGCCGGTGCGGGACCATCCCCTCTTCCTCGATGTGAACAGCAAGCTGGAGAAGTACATCGCTGCCTACGACCCGCAGACCTGGCGCGGCCCGCGGGATGCAATGGCGCGTAGCTTCTACACCTGGCTCGCGGACTAGGCGCCCGTCGGGGCCCGCCGTGCCGGACCAGCCGCGCGCACCGCACCCGGCGTGGACGCCAGCCCCCGCCGGGTGGCCGCGATCATCGCCCGCCGGCCAGCGGTCGTCGGCCACCCGCCGCGGAGGCCGTTCGGCCCGCCCGGCCCGTACAGGGCCCGCGACCGTGGGTGGACGCACCGTGCGAGTCCGCCGGTGCCCGGCCTCCCGCACGCCCCCGCCGCCGAGGCGCCTGACGGCCCACCATCCGGCCCGGATCTGCCAGTGCCGCAGCGACGCGCGCCCGGGCAGCCCCGGATGGGCCTGCCGCCGGTGGCGTCGGCACCCTGGCTGCCCCGCCTCACCTGTCGGAACTGGTGGCCCCCGGATCCCGCCTTCCCGGTCGACGTCGCCCGGTTGTGCGGTGGCATGGCGGCATGACGGCCCGCCGGATCGCGGTCTGTTCGTGCCGTCATGCGACTGCGCCGACGGGCAGTCGCGTCGTCGCGCGACCGAACCGCCGGGCCCGCCCCGTCGGCCGTCGGCGCGCTCCGGAGCTCCGAGCGGGTCCCGACCGGGTCCCGAGCGGCCGCTCGGCCAGTGCCGCGGGCCGGGCGGCCGGATGCATGGCACCGCCGCTGAGTTTCATGTCACAACCGTGCCCCGTGAACGCGGACAATGTGGAAGGAATACGGCACATGTCAATGCAGTGGACCGCTGACGAGCTTCTGGGTTTCCTGGTCGAGCAGGCCGGTCTCCCGCCGGAGGACCTGCCCGTCGACCTCGACGTGACGTTCACCGACATCGGCCTCGACTCGCTCGCCTATCTGCAGCTCCAGGCCGAGGTGCAGGCGCGTTTCGACGTCGAGCTGCCGAACGAGGCGCCCGAGGGATACACACTCGCCGACATCCTGGGGGCCGTGAACAACGCCCTTCTGGAGCCCGAGCCCGCCTGAGTCGCGCCGATGGTACCGAAACACCGGCCGCCCGTTGCGGCCGGCTGGGTGCCGCGCGCCCCGGGTGTCGTCGCGAACCCCCCTTCACGCTGCCAGCAGACCGGAGAAAGACGTGAGCGGACACACTGACAACTCGATTTTCATCAATGCCGACATCGACCTCGTCTGGTCGATGACGAACGACCTGGAGTCGTGGCCCGAGCTCTTCACCGAGTACTCCTCGGTGGAGATTCTCGAGAAGACCGACACCACGTTCAGGTTCCGGCTCACGATGCACCCGGACGAGTCGGGGACGGCGTGGAGCTGGGTTTCCGAGCGGGTCCTCGACCCGGCGAACCACAAGGTCCGTGCCTACCGGGTGGAAACCGGCCCGTTCGAGTACATGCACATCGAGTGGACGTACGTGCCGGAGGGCACCGGGACCCGGATGCGGTGGGTCCAGGACTTCCAGATGCGGCCGTCGGCCCCGGCGAACGACGAGCAGATGACCAACCGCATCAACACCAACACCCCCCGCGAGATGGCCTCCATCCGCGACAAGGTCGAGCGGGCCGCTGGCGCGTCCGCGCAGGCAGCGAGCCAGATCCCCGAACAGGTCTGAGGAGTCAACCCCGGTGAGCACCGCAACCACGTCCGCATCCCTGACGGTCCCCAAGGTCGTGTCGATCCACGACGTTCCCGCCAACCGGCGTCGCGGCGGCGACATCCGCACGCTGCTCTCGCCTGCGACGGTCGGCGCCAAGTCCGGCTTCCTGGGAACGCTCACCCTCCAGCCCGAGGAGGTGGTGACCGAGCACTGGCACCCCTACTCGGAGGAGTTCCTCTACTGCGTCTCCGGGTCGGTGACCGCCCGTCTGGACGGTGAGCACACCGCCCTGTCGGCCGAGCACGGCCTGCTGATCCCGATCGGCATGCGGCACCGGATCGTGAACACCGGTGACGAGGTGGCCTTCCTCGTGTTCCACCTCAGCCCGCTTGCACCGCGGCCGGACCTTGGCCACGTCGACACCGAACCGCTGCCCGAGCAGCAGCCGTGAGCGAAGCGATCAAGCGGTCGCGGCCGGACGGCGCCCTCGGGCCGGCGTCCAGGGGCGGGGGTCCGCGCCGCACCGTGGTGACCGGGATCGGCGTCGTCGCGCCCGGTGGCTCGAGCCGTAAGGAATTCTGGACGCTGCTCACCGACGGCCGCACCGCCACCCGCCGGCTGTCCTTCTTCGACCCCGCCCCGTTCCGCTCGCAGATCGCCGCCGAGTGCGACTTCGACCCACTCGCCTCCGGTCTCACCCGCCAGGAGATCGCGCGCAACGACCGGTTCGTGCAGTTCGCGCTGGCCGCGGCGATCGAGGCGGTCGCCGACAGCGGCCTCGACCTCGGCTTCGCCGCCGGCGAGGGCGTGGTCAGCGGTGAGCGCGAGCCGGGCGACGGTCCGGTCGTCGGGGTCAGTATGGGCAGCGCGGTCGGGGCGACCAGCCGGCTGGAGAACGAGTACGTCGTCGTCAGCGACAGCGGCAAGCTGTGGGAGGTCGACCCGCGCTACGCGAGCTCGTTCCTCTACCACGCACTGGTGCCGAGCTGCCTGGCAACGGAGATCGCCTGCCGCTTCGGCGCGCACGGGCCGTCCTTCGTCGTCTCCACCGGCTGCACGTCCGGTATCGACGCCGTCGGCTACGGGCACCAGCTCATCGTCGACGGTGAGGCCGACATCGTGATCGCCGGGGCGTCGGACGCACCGTTGTCCCCGATCTCTATCGCCTGCTTCGACGCGATCCGGGCCACCTCGGCGCGCAACGACGACGCCGAGCACGCCTCCCGCCCGTTCGACGCCAGCCGGGACGGCTTCGTGATGGGTGAGGGCAGCGCCGTCCTCATCCTGGAGGAGCTGGAGAGCGCCCGCGCGCGTGGCGCCCACATCTACTGTGAGGTCGGCGGTTACGCCTCCCGGTCGAACGCCTTCCACATGACCGGCCTGCGCCCCGACGGCGTGGAGATGGCCGAGTCGATCCGGATCGCCCTCGACCAGGCTCGCCTCGACCCGACCGCGGTGGACTACGTCAACGCCCACGGCTCGGGCACCAAGCAGAACGACCGGCACGAGACCGCCGCGTTCAAGCGGTCCCTGGGGGCGCACGCCTACCAGGTGCCGGTCAGCTCGATCAAGTCCATGGTCGGCCACTCGCTGGGCGCCATCGGATCGATCGAGCTCGCCGCCTGCGCGCTGGCGATCGAGAACAACGTCGTGCCACCCACCGCGAACTGGACGACCCGCGACCCCGAGTGCGACCTCGACTACGTCCCGAACATCGCCCGTGACCACCAGGTCGACGTCGCGCTGTCGGTCGGCAGCGGGTTCGGCGGGTTCCAGTCGGCGATCGTGCTGGCCGCGGCGGAGACACCATGACCGTTCTCGACACCGCCGCGGGCCCGACGGCCACCGCCGCCGGGGAGGTTGACGGCGGGCGTGCCGGGGCGCGGGTGCGGCCGGTCATCACCGGGCTCGGCGTCATCACACCGAGCGGCATCGGCGTCGAGGAACACTGGACGTCGACGCTGCGCGGCGAGCTGCGGGTGGCACCGATCACCCGCTTCGACGCCGGGCGCTACGACATCCACCTCGCGGGCGAGATCCCCGGGTTCGTCGCCGAGGACTTCGTCGACCACCGCTACATCGTCCAGACGGACCGGTGGACCTGGCTCGGCATGGCCGCGTCCCGGCTGGCGATGGCCGACGCCGCCTACGACCCGGCCGAGCGCGACCCCTTCGAGACGTCCGTCGTGTTCGGCGCCGGGTCCGGAGGCAACGACTTCGGTCAGCGGGAGCTGTCCCGGCTGTGGACCCGTGGGCGCACCGCCGTCAGCGTCTACCAGTCGATCGCCTGGTTCTACGCGGCGACGACCGGCCAGACCTCGATCCGGCATGGGCTCAAGGGACCGTCCGGTGTGCTGGTCAGCGACGGCGCCGGCGGCCTGGACAGCCTGGCCCAGGCGCGGCGCACCATCCGGCGCGGCACCCCGACCGTGCTCGCCGGCGGCGCCGAGTGCGGGCTGACGCCCTATGCGCTGACCTGCCATCTCAGCAGCGGACGGGTCAGCACCGCGGCCGACCCGACGGCCGGCTACAAGCCGTTCGACACCCGCGCCAACGGCTACCTGCCCGGCGAGGGCGGCGCGACGCTCCTCGTCGAGGACCCGACCAGCGCCGCCCGCCGCGGCGCCAGGGTCTACGGCGAGATCGCCGGCTACGCCGCCACCCACGACGGCACGCACCACGAGGAAGCCCCCGGGGACGCCCGCTGGCTGGCCACGGCGATGCGGCGTGCGCTCGCCGACGCCGGCCTGCGGCCCGCCGACGTCGACGTCGTGTTCGCCGACGGCGCCGGCTCCCCGGATCTCGACGCACTCGAGGCGCAGGCCATCCGCGAGGTGTTCGGCGCCGGTGCCGTGCCGGTCACCGCCCCGCAGGGGCTGATCGGACGCCTCTGCGCCGGCGGTTCGGCGGTGGCCGCGGCGACCGCGCTGCTGTCCATCCGGGACGGGGTGATTCCCGCCGTCGGCAACCTCGACGACCCGGATCCCGCCCACGGGCTGGACCTCGTGCGGGTTCCGCGGGAGGGCCGGGTCAGGGTCGCGCTGGTCAACGCGCGCGGCCACGGCGGCTTCAACAGCTCGCTCGTGCTGCGGTCCGTCGACACCGACTGACCGCACAGACACACCCACCCCGCAGGCGCACCCACCCCGCAGGCGCACCCACCCCGCAGGCGCACCCACCCCACAGATCGTCACATCTCCGTAAGCGGTAGAGAGGAACACTGATGTTTCCAGACCTGGCCGGCAAGCGTGCCCTGGTCACCGGTGGCACGCGCGGTATCGGCCGGTCCGTCGTCCTGGGGCTCGCCCAGGCCGGCGCCACCGTCGTCGTCGGTCACCAGCGGGAGACCGAGGAGGCGGAGAGCCTGCGCCTCGAGCTCAAGGCCACCGGCAACGACCACCTGCTGGTGCAGGCCGACGTCGCCGACCCCGCGCAGATCACCGAGCTGATCGCGGCCACCAAGGCCCATCTCGGCGGCCTCGACATCGTCGTGAACAGCGTCGGGACGATCAGCCACATCCCGTACGCGCAGCTGCCGCTCGAGGCGTGGACGCAGGTGCTGACCACCAACCTCACCGCCACCCACCTGGTCACCCAGGGCGCGCTCGAGCTGCTCGGCGACTCCGGCACCGTGGTCAACATCGGCTCCGGCGCCGGGCTCGTCGGCGTGCCGCTGCGCGCCCACTACACCGCGGCGAAGACCGGCCTCATCGGCCTCACCCGCTCGCTGTCCAAGGAGCTCGGCACCAAGGGCATCCGGGTCAACCTGGTCTCGCCGGGCGTCATCGAGACCGACCAGGCCGCCGGCATGCCCGAGGCCGCCCGCACCGCCTACACCAACCGCATCCCGCTCGGCCGGCTCGGCGAGGCCCACGAGGTCGCCGCCGTCGTCCTGTTCCTCGCCAGCGACGTCTCCAGCTACGTCAACGGCGCCACCTTCACGGTCGACGGAGGCATCTGATGGGTCACCCGCAGCCGTTCCGCATCATCCTGACGATGCACATCCACCCCGGCCGGGAACAGGAGTTCGAGCAGACCTGGCTCCGGATCGGGGACGGGGTCACCAACCACCCGGCCAACCTCGGCCAGTGGCTGATCCGCTCCGAGGACGAGGCGGGCACCTACGTCATCATCAGCGACTGGGTGGACGAGCCGCAGTTCCGGGAGTTCGAGCAGAGCCCGGGCCATCTGGAGCACCGCAAGATCCTGCACCCGCTGCGCGCCAGCGGCTCGATGGTGACCGGCACGGTGCTCGCCCACCTCCCCGGCGCGGCGGCCACATGACCGGCGGCCGGGTCCGGGTGATGCTCTGGGCGGTCGAACCGCCCGGCGACCCCGGTGCGGTGGAACGGGCTTACCACGAGATCAGCTCCAAGCTCGTCGGTACGCCCGGCCTGCTCGGTAACCGTCTGCTGCGCTCGGCCGCGGAACCGTCCCGCTTCGCGGTGGTCAGCGAATGGACGAGCATGGCCGAGTTCGCCGCGTGGGAGTCCGGCGTCGAGCACAAGCCGGCGACCTCCCCACTGCGGCCGCTGCAGGACCCGGCGATGCGCGCGGTCATCTACACCGAGGTCGCCGCCTACGGCCCGGACGGCCCCTTCACTGAGCCGGACGGCATCTGAACCACCTGACGAACACCCACGGGGGCATGCCTGGCCCGGTGGGGCAGCGGAAGAGACCTCCGCCGCCCCACCGGGCCAGTGGTGTTTGCGCTGTCGGCCCTCGCCGCTGCCGGGCCTCTGGCCGCCGGGCCCGATGAGTGATCGGCGCTGCTCCGCCGGCGAGCCGGCCGAGGCTATAAGGCGAGTCGGCCGGCGCCGAGGAGACGCAGGGTCCGTGCGCGTTCCTCAGCTGTGCCGGCCAGGCTGACCAGCGCGTCGGTGGCACCGAGTGCAGAGTAGGCGGACAGCTGGCCCAGGACCGCCTCCTCGTCGCCGACCACGGCGATGGCGCCTGGTTCGGGAAGACCGTCGCGGTCGAGCGCTGCGCGGTAGGAGGGCAGCTGCGCGTAGCCCGCGTACTCGGTACTGAGCTCGGCACGGATGCGGTCCGGTGTGGACGTCACCGCCACCGGCAGCCCCACGACGACGCGAGGGGCGGGCCGGCCCGCGTCCCGGGCCGCCGCTTCGATCAGCGGCACGACATGGTCGCCGATGGTGCGCGGTCCGGCGAGGAAGGTGATCGTGCCGTCCGTGCGTTCCCCGGCGAGCCGCAGCATCGTCGGCCCGAGCGCGCCAAGCAGGACGGGGACGCGGGCCGCTGCACCGGGCACGGCGCTGTCGGCGGGATCGGAACCTGCGCCGGTGGCTCCGGGGACACTGCGTCCGTCGAGGATGGGCAGCAGGGTGTCGAGATGGGCGCGCAGCGCGGCGACCGGCTGGTGGAACGGCTGACCGTAGATCTCCAGCAGGCCGGGATGGCTGACGCCGAGCCCGAGCGTGAACCGCCCGTGGGCCGCGGCCTGTGCTGTCAGCGCCTGCGCGGCCAGGACCCGGGGATGACGCGGCTGGACGACGACCACGGAGGTGCCCAGCTCGATTCCGGGCACCTCCCGGGCCACCGCGGTCAGGACGCCGACGGCGTCGTAGCCATAGCCCTGCGGAAGCCACCCGACCGGGACGTCGGCGGCGGCGACAGTCCGGGCGACCTGCACAAGGTCGTCGACGAGGTTGCCGGACCCGGGAGTGCCCAGGCCGGCTGCGAGGTTGACACCGATACGGATCACGACACCCAGCGTGGCCGGGCTCGGGTACGCGAACCAGGAGGCTGCTGATGGTGTCAGTGCAAGTGACACCCTCGCCCGTGACCGGTGCGGCGGCGGCCCGGCGCCGGGAGCTCGGAGCCTGCCTGCGGGCGTACCGGAGGCTGGTCGAACCGGCCAGTGTCGGGTTGCCCGCCGGTGGGCGTCGGCGCAGCCAGGGGTTGCGCCGCGAGGAACTCGCGTCCCTGTCCGGAGTCAGCCTGACCTGGTACACCGGGCTGGAGCAGGGCCGGGCGACGGCGTCGGCGCAGGTCCTCGATGCCGTCGGCCGGGTGTTGCGGCTCGACGAGGTCGGGCGCCGGCACCTGCGCCGGCTCTCGGTGCCCGAGCCGCCGGCCGTCGCCCCGCCCGCCGGATACCTGCGCGGGCTGGTCGGTCTGCTGGACAGCTGGCCGACCAGCCCCGCCGCGCTGCTCGACCACCGCCTCGACGTCGTGGACACCAATGCCGCCTGGGCCCGGGTCTGGGGCGACCCCGCCGGGTACGAACCGTCGCGCCGGCACGTGGTCTGGCTGCTGGCCGCCGCGTCGGCGCCGGCCGGACTGCTGCTGGCGGCCGCGCGGCAGTTCCGCATGGCCGCCGACCTGCACGCCGGTGACCCGCGGATCGCCGAGGTCGGCGCGCTGTTGCGCGCGGACCACCCGACCCTGGGCCTGGTGTGGGACTGCCGCGGAGTCGGCGCCTTCGGCCACCCCGTGATCGATGCGGCCGGTGAACCCGCGACGGCCCATCTGCTGCATCCCACCGGCGAGACCGAGATCGCCATCCTCGTCGCCGCACCCGCGCGACGGGAGGTCTGAGCCGATACCCGCCGCCGAGCACCGAGGGGCAACCGGCACGTCTCGCCTGGCGGGTGGGAAAGCGCCGGGCCTGCCCGGCCGCTCAGCCGGCGGTCTGGCGCTGCTGCTCGAGGTAGAACCGCGCGGCCGCGCGGACGGCCTCCGGCGTCGGGGAGGGCTCCCAACCGAGTTCCCGGGTGGCCTTGCCGTGGTCGAGCGGCGGCATGAAGTGCATCAACCGGACGCTGACGCTGGTCATCACCACGTCGCGGCGCAGCACCCGCCCGACCACGTCACCGAGGCGACCGACCGCCTTCATCACGGTGAGCGGAATCCCGAACCGCGGCGGCTTGGCTCCGCCGGCTTCGGCCGCGGTCATGACCAGTTCCTTCCAGGTCATGTAACGCTCGCTGATGATGTACCGCTCGCCGACGCGTCCCTTCTCCGCCGCGAGCAGAAACGCGGCGGCGGCGTCGGCGACGCCGACCACCTCCATCGCCGCGTTGCCGAAGTAGGCCGGCAGCCTGCCCTTCGCGGCCTCGGACACCAGGCGGCCGTGCGGCGAGCCGTGGTCGGGTGCTCCGTAGGTCGTCGACACGCACAGGGCGATCCCCGGCAGCCCGCGCTCACGGCAGTAGTGCAGAACGAGATCCTCGGCGGCGACACGCGCCTGGATGTAGGGCCCGCCCAGGTGCTGCCAGGTGTGCGGAAGATCCTCGTCGGCCGGGCGGCCGTCCGCCGAGATGCCGATCGTGCCCACCGTGCTGCAGAACACGAAGCGCCGCACCTGCATCTCGAGCGCCGCGTCCAGCGCGTGCCGCAGACCGTCGACGTTCGTCGCGAACAGCGGGGCCGGGTCGCGCAGCCACGCCCGGGTGTCGACGATGCAGTAGAACACCGTGTCGACCCCGCGCATCGCCTCGCGCATCGCCGCGTCGTCGACGAGGTCGCCGTGGAAACGCTGCACCGGTAAGTCGTCGAAGGCCCGCGTCGAACTGGACCGGCGGACCCACACCCGGACGTCGTCGCCGCGCTCCACAAGCTGCCGCGTGACATGCGAGCCCAGATAGCCGCTCGCTCCCATCACCAGGTGTGTGTCGACCATGACCTGACCACCTTCCGGATCGCGCAGGTCCGGCTGCCGCGTCGGCACGTCCCCGCCCCGCCACGGTCGTGGCGAGGCCGTGGCGGGCGCGGCAGGGACGTCTTCGGTTGGAGTCAGATCCTCCCTGATTCCGCGGCCGTCAGCGCTGGGGGCCTGACACCTCCAGCCAGGAGTGCCGAGCCGCGCCACGACGGTCGAAGATGTCGATGTTCTCGGCGATGCGGTGGGCCCGCACCGACTTGGGGATGGCCGACAGCCCGTGCTGGACGTGCCAGCGGAGCACCACCTGCGCCGGGGTCCTGCCGTACCTGGCCGCCAGGGAGGTGACGGTGGGGTGGCCGATCGGCCTGACGGCGGTGCCGGGCCCGGCCGGGTGGTTGGACAGCACTCCGCCGATCGGCGACCACGACTGGGTGACGATCCCGTGGGCGGCATCGGCGGCGCGGACGTCCGGCTGGGTGAAGAACGGGTGCAGTTCCACCTGGTTGACGGCGGGAACCACGTCGGTCCGGTCGAGGAGGTCGGCCAGGTGCCGGGGACCGAAGTTGGAGACGCCGATGGCCCGCGCCTGGCCGTCGGCGAGGATCTTCTCGGCGGCCTGGTAGGAGTCGACGGTGGCGTCGAAGTCGGCGGGCACGGGCCAGTGCAGCAGGTACAGGTCGACGTGGTCCAGACCGAGCCGGTGCAGGCTGGCGTCGAAGGCCCGATGGGTGGAGTCGTAGCCGTAGTCGCTCAGCCACAGCTTCGTGGTGACGAAAATGTCGGCGTGGGGCCCGAGCCAGAGCAGCGAGCGTCGGCGGGACTGCCCGTCGCACCCATCAACCCCATCAACCCCGTCAACCTCGGTCCTCGCGGGTACCAGGCGGTCGCCGTCAACGACCGGGGCGACGTCCTTCTCGCGCCCGACTGGAGCACCGGGTCCGAGCCGTTGAGCCGGGTCTCGCTCGCCTCCGGCCGTCCCGGGCGGAGTGCGCTCCCAGGCGTTCCGGTGGGTCCGTGGACAGACGACCGACCTCCCCACGCCCGCGGGCGGCGAGAGCGCGGCGACCGGCATCAACGACCGCGGGCAGATCGCCGGTACCGTCACCGCCGCCGACGGCTCCGACCACGCCGTCCGGTGAGACGGTTCTCGGCTCACCGACCTCGGCACCCTCGGCGGGCGCCACAGCCAGGCCGCCCTCGGCCGCGGCACGCAGAGCCGCTTGACCAACGATTGCCAACGGCGTGATCCTCGCCGACTTCACCGGACGGGGGCTCGTCGTCGGGCTCGGATCCGGGCCCGACGGGCTGCGCGCCCTCGCCTGGCGCGTCAGCTCACCCTGAGTCGAAAACGGCTCAGGGTGATGCTGTCGGGACGAGGTCGCGGAGGGGGTCCGGAAGAGGTGCCAGGCGATCATGAGCATGGGGCGGGAGACGGAGACGAGGGCGTTTGCTGCCGCGGCGGGTGGCGGTACGCCGGTAACTAGCCGGTCGGGCGTCGGTCTCGACATGATTCACGATAAGGGTCATCGTTTGTGCCGGAGACGTACTGTCGCCATTCCGGTTCGGCCAGACCTCGACCGGCCAGCTGGCACGCCACCTCGAAGGTATGTTCCCGCAACGACCCCAGATCTCTGGTATCCCACAGGCGCATCGTGGCATCGCTGCTGGCCGTGGCCAGCAACCCATCCGGCCCGAACGCCACCGCATTCACCGGCAAGGCATGACCGGTGAGAGGCTGGCCAATCTGGTGGACATCCTGCGGGTCAGAGGTGTCCCAGAGGTGTGCCTTGTCGTCGCCGCTGGTAACCAGTAGCAGCCCACCCGGCTCGAACGCCACCGCACTCACCGAGTCGGAATGGCCGGTGAGGGGCTCGCCCGCCAGCCGGGCACGCTGTGGATCCGCGACGTCCCACAACCGCACCGTCCTGTCGGCGCTGCCGGTGGCCAGCAAACCACCCGGCCCGAACGCCACCGCATTGACCGGGAAAGTGTGACCGCTGAGAGCCGGGCCAGCCGCGTGGACGTGCACTCGGTCTGAGGTATCCCACAGCCGTACCGTGGAGTCGCTGCTGCCGGTGGCCAGCAGCCCATCCGGCCTGAACGTCACCGTATTCACCGAGTTGGTGTGGCCGGTGAGGGGCACGCCGACCTGGCGGACACGCTGCGGGTTGGAGGTATCCCACAGACGCACCGTCCTGTCGTCGCTGCCGGTGGCCAGCAGCCCATCCGGCCTGAACGCCACCGTATTCACCGAGTTGGTGTGGCCGGTGAGGGGCTCACCCACCAGGCGGGCACGCTGCGGATCCGAGACATCCCACAACCGCACCATGCTGTCGGTACCGCCGACACTGGCCAGCAGCCCACCCGGCCCGAACGCCACTGCATGCACCGTGCCGGTGTGACCGGTGAGGGGCGGACCGACCTCGCGGACACGCCACGGGTCAGACCTGTTCCACAACCGCACCGTGCCGTCCGCATTGCCGGTGGCCAACAGCCCACTCGACCCGAACGCCAGCGCGGTCACCGGGCCGCCGTGGTTGACGAGGGGCTGGCCAAGCGGATGGACACGCTGCGGATCGGACGTGTTCCACAAGCGCACCGTGCCGTCCGCGCTGCCGGTGGCCAGCAATCCACCCGACGAGAATCCCACCGCGTTCACCTGGTCGGTGTGGCCGGTGAGGGACGTACCGAGTGAGCGGACGTGCTGGGGATCGGAGGTGCCCCACAACCGCACCGTCTTGTCGCTGCTGGCGGTGGCCAACATCCCACCCGGTCCGAACGTCAGCGCGCGGACCTCATCGGTGTGGCCGGTAAGAGGCGGACCGACCTCGCGGACCCGCTGAGGGTCGGAGATATCCCACAACCGCACCGTACTGTCGACGCCACCAGTGGCGAGCAATCCATCCGGGCCGAACGCCACCGTATTCACTGAGTTGGTATGGCCGGTGAGAGGAGCATCGACCGGACGGACATGCTGCGGGTTGGAGGTAATCCACAGGCGTACTGTTTTGTCGGCGCTGCCGGTGGCCAGTAACCCACCCGGTCCGAACATCACCGCGGTTACCGGGAAGGTGTGGCCGGTGAGGGGAGCACCGACCTGGCGGACGCGCTGAGGATCGGACGCATCCCATAGCCGCACCGTGCTGTCGAAGCCGCCGGTGGCCAGCAACCCGCCCGACCCGAACGCCACGGTGAACACCGGGCCGTTGTGACCGGTGAGGGGGCGGTCGATCTGATGGGCGTGCTGCGAACTGGATGTGTCCCACAGCCGCACCGTGCCGTCGAGGCCGCCGGTGGCCAGCAGCCCACCCGGCCCGAACGCCACTGCATACACCGTGCCGGTGTGACCGGTGAGGGGGATGCCGATCTGGTGGATACGCCGCGAATCGGAGGTATCCCACAACCGCACCGTGCCATCCTCGCTACCGGTGGCCAGCAACCCGCCCGACCCGAATGCCACCGCGGTCACTGGGCCGGTGTGGCCGACGAGGGTGGCGGTCAGGGCGGGAACACCGGCGAGGGTGACGAGAAGATTTCCCCGGATTCGGGCTGTCGTGTCCTCATCGGCTGCGAGGGTGCCGGCAGCGACAGCGAGGCGGAGCGCGGCGGTTGGATCAGCGGAGCGTGTGGTGTCAGCCAGGTTGAGAAGCCGGTCGACGACGGCGGTGCGACGGCGAGCTTCGGCCGTATAGCGCTGCCGGTCAGCGGCTCCACCTTGTATGTACGCGGTGACCCCGAAGCTGGTCGCGACCAGTAAAAGGACGATTAGGACGATGAAGGCCCCGGCCAGGCGGCGCTGCGCCCGCCGGCGACTCGCGGTCAAGAAGACGCGAGCTGTGGGAGTCAGCTCCTCGGATCCAACCGCAGTGAGGGCTGCGGTCGCGAGGCCCAAGTTCCACAGCCGCGTGGCCGGACGGCCACGGCGCTGCCAGTCCTCGGYCGCCGTCTCGGCCTGGCTCCGCTGCCGCAGCCGGTCCGATGCCACGGCGATCGCCGTGGCGAGCGGGGGCCAAGCGGTCAGCAGCCGCTCGTGGGAGACCTCGACGGTAGCCGGACCGCCCGGGACAGCGTCCACGGTGAGCAGTCTGCGGACCACGAACGGAGTGAGCGCAGCGCGGACCGGGACCATGAGGTGGTCGAGAGGAACCCGACGGCGGGTCGGCCGGCCCTCGGTGTCCACGCCGATCAGATGGACAAGGCTGGCGAGCACCTGCTCGTTGCTGCGGCCGGTAGCAGCGCTTGCCTCGGCGACGGCGGCGTCGGCGTGGTCAACGAGCGCACCGCGGACCCCGCCGATGGCGTCGTAAAGAGCGGCGGACAGCACAGCCGTACCCACCTGGTTGGCGTGGGCGTGCAACCGCTGAAGGGTGTAGGCCAACAGCGGCAGCCCGTGCCCGTCACCCGTATCGGCGACTATCCGGGCGACCAGCTCGTCCTCGACCGTCAGCCCGGCCAGGCTCGCAGGCCCGGTGATCACCAAGGGCAGCAGGTGACGCGGCAACGGGTGAACTGCCTCAGTCCRCACTCGCAGCCTGACCGGCGTGGCTTCTTCAATGAGCTGGTCCAGGTATTCCGAACGCAAAGTGGCAACCACTCGCACTGGTCCAGCGCTCGCCTCCGCCAGCAGAGCCAGGAACTCCGCCCGRCCGGCCGCACAAGTACGGACCAGCAGTTCCTCGGCCTGGTCGATCACCAGCAGCAGCCGCCGCGCCTGCACCGCTGCAAGCAGCTCTCGGRCCACCTCCACCACCGCACCGGGCTCGGCCAGTCGATCGGCCAACTCGTCCGCCTCCCAGGCTAGATCATGCTGGCGACCGGCCTCGGTGAGCGCCTCTGCCAACGCAGCAAGCGGTCGACCCCCCGGTACCAAAGCAGGCACGGCCAACCAATTTGGATCCTGCGCCATCATGGGGACGAGTCCGGCCGCAACTAGCGACGACTTACCACAGCCAGATGGGCCAACCACCACCACCAGCCCGCTGCCATCCCCGCCCGGACGAGTGAGGCTGTCGGCCAGCAACCGGGTGTCCTCCTCTCGGCCCTTGAACACCATTGCCCGGCTCGCGTCGAAGGCGTCCAAACCCGGAAACGGCGAGCGGCCAGGCTGCCACACCGCCTCCCACCCCCGGGTCGGGCCCGGAAACCCTGGCGGAGGGTAGCCCGTATGGGCGCGCCGTCCGCCGGGAAACGTCGGAGAATGTGCGGGCCTGAGCCGCGTCCTGGTAGCAGCTGCCAAAAGCCGCTGCCGAGCGGTCGACCGGTCGACCGCGAACAGATCCACCCCGACCAGCTGCCCCAACAACCCCGGCTGGGGACAGTCCTCCACCCGGACCGCCAGCAACTTGCCGTCAGCCCCCGACGGATCGGCATTCCAGGCGGCCTGCCATGCCGCCTCGGCGTACGCCGAGGTCAGATAGGCCGGTGAAAGCACCGCCACCGTCCGCGCGGCCGTCATCGCCGCACGGTGCATCTCCCGGACAAAGTTCGATCCAGCGGTAAAATCCCACGCCTGCACCAGCACTCGGTAGCCAGCAGCCTCCAGCTCCCAGGCAATCCACTCTGCCCACTCCCGGTCCACCCTCGTGTGGGAGATGAAAAAATCCGCCCCCGCCGCGCGTTCCTTCTCGCCCTTCGCGGCATCATCATCACTATCCACCCGCGGTACCCCCGTACCCACATCCATACCTCCAGCCTGCCACCAGCGACGAAGCGCCATAGAGCCGCCACGCAGAGACCAGCGGGGACGTGTTATGCCGGGGCCGGCAGGTGAACCGCCCCGTCCCGGAACCGGCGGGCTTGGTACTGAGTCACCGAGTTCTCGTGCGGAGCGGAGCGGTTGCCGGAGCGGCGGGCCGGGCGACCGCCTAGGAGGCGGCGTAGGCGAGCGTGCCGTCGATGAAGGTGGCGGCGACGTCCGCTGCCTGCGGGTTGGCCAGCGCCTCGTCGAGCGGGACGCGCAGTAGGCACAGGTCCGCGGTCATACCCAGGCAGATCCGACGCGGCCGGGCGGGACTCTCGGGGTGGCCGAGGAACAGGTCGAGGGCGCTGCGTCCGTCCACCCGCTCGGCCGCCCCGAGCAGCGTGCCGGCGGGGGTGCGCCGGTGGACGGCGGCCCGGACGGCCCGCCACGGGTCCGGGTGGCCGAACGGCGCGTCGGTCCCGGCGGCGACCGCGATACCGGCGGCAAGCAGTGACCGGCACGGATAGAGCCAGGGGATGTCGTCCGGGTCGACCTCGGCGAGGTAGGCGTCGCCGCGCTCGGCCACGAAGTTCGGCTGGGTGACGACCGTGAGCCCGGCCGCGCGGATGAGCGTGGCCAGCTCCGGGGGGATCACCGCCCCGTGCTCGATCCGGTCGGCCGGCCGGCCTGGCACCAGGCTGCTCAGGCCGGTCGCGGTGGCGGGGGCACCGCCGGCGCTGGGCCGGGCGGCCTCGATCGCCGCGAGGGTCACCACGAGCTGGACGCGGGTCACGCAGTGCACGGCCACCGGCACACCGGACCGGTGGGCCGCCCGGACCCGCTCGGCGAGGCGGTCCGGGTCCGGCAGATCGGTGTCGTCCAGCATGATCTTCAGCGGTCCGGCCGTGAGCCGGGACTCCCACCCCGAACGGAGCCGTTCCGGCGCACCGCCCGGCGCCCACGCCCCGTCCGGACCACACGTTCCGGGCCGGACAGGCAGTTCTGTCTCCGCCGAGGAGCGCATCAGGGTGAGGCGCTGGGGCAGCACCCCCGCGACCACCGCCTCCGCGAGCGCGGCTCGATCGGAGGGCCGCCGCTCGGGCGTGGCGTCGGTGAAGCCGGTGACCCCTGCCGCCAGCGCGGCCCGGCCAAGCGCTCCGAGATCGACCGCGACGCGCGGGACCCGGGCGGCAAGCCAGCTGTCGAGCCGCCACAGGCGGCCGGTGGGCGTCCCGGCTGCGGTCCGCTCGATCCCCTCGCCGACGCCGACGCCGACGCCGACGCCGACGCCGGCGTGCGGGCTTAGGCCGACCTCGCGCAGCGCGGCCGAGTTGAGCACCCACAGCGCACCGCCGCGATGCTGCACCCTGGTCGGTACGTCGCCGGTGAGGGCGTCGAGGGCCCAGCGGTCGAGATCCCCCGCCGTGGCCGGGTGGTAGCCGATGCCGCGCACCCAGCCGCCGCGGGGTGACCTGCGCGCGGCGCCGGCGGCCTCACCCAGCCGCCGGGCGAACTCCCGCGCGTCGGCGACCGCGGGCGGCCCGAGGAACACCGAGGCCATCGAGGCGGCCAGCGACATCAGGTGCAGGTGATGATCGTGCAGGCCGGGCAGCAACGCGCCTCCGGCGGCGTCGAACTCCTCCTCGCCGGGGCGCCGATCCAGGCGCCGCCCCGGCGGCCCGATCTCGACGACGGTCCCACCGGCGAGGCGGACGTCCACCAGATCGGCCCGCGGCGTTCCCGGGCCGGGGCCGACGGCGGGTGTGGCCGCGAGGATCTCGGCGCGTCGGACCAACACGGCGATCACCTCGTCTGGCGGGCCGGTGAACGGTGAACGGGCATGCCGAGCGTACGGAATCCGTACGGTGGGCACGGTGAACACCGCCTGCGCAGCGCCCGCTGTCCTGGAACCGGAGGAGGCACTGGTCGCGCTGCGTGCCGACCCCGAGATGTTCGCGGCGTACAACGGGAAACCGCTGCTCGCGGTCCGGATCCGGGGGCCGCGGGCGGTCGAGGTCGGCGCGCTCGCCCGGTGGCTGCCGTGCGTGCTGGTGGGTGTCGCCCCTGACCTGTCGGGCCTCCCCCCGGGGATCGAGACCGCGGGCTTCGACATCCTGCTGACCGATCAGCCCGAGCCGCCGGCGCCCTGGGTCGGCCCGGTGGGCCGGGGGAGTGACGGCCAGCCCGGCGGGACGGCGGAGGCGCTCGTGGCGATCGCCGCGATGACCCGCGCCGTGCCGGCGGCCTCGGTGGCGTTCACCCAGCTCGTGCGGTACTCGGCGCGCCTCGACGTCCGGGACGCGGTGATCGCGGAGTCGTTCGTCTACTCCACCCTGCAGGCAGGCACCGAGTTCGCGGCCTGGCTCGCCGGCCACCGCGCGGCCCGGGCGCGCCGCGCGGCATCGTCGTCGGCGACGACGACATCGACGGCATCGGCGTCGGTGGTCGCCTCCGGGGCCTCTCCGGTGCCCACCGCGCCGGCCGTCCTCGTCGATCGTGACGGCGACGAGCTGTGGGTCGAGCTGAACCGTCCGCAGGTGCGCAACGCTGTCAGCCGGGACCTGCGTGACGGCCTGGTCGACGCGTTCACCCTGGCCGCCGGCGATCCCAGCGTCAGCGCCGTGCGGCTGCGGGGCGTCGGCCCGACCTTCTGCAGCGGCGGAGATCTCTCGGAGTTCGGCACGCTCCCCGACCCGGCCGTCGGCCATGCCGTGCGGACGTCCCGCAGCATCCCGATGGCACTGCTGCGGTGCGCCGACCTGGCAACGGCCTACGTGCACGGGACGTGCGTGGGCGCCGGAGTCGAGGTCCCCGCGTTCGCCCGCCGGGTGGTCGCCGACCCGCGGACCACGTTCCGGCTGCCCGAGCTGGCGATGGGGCTCATCCCCGGGGCCGGCGGGACGTCCAGCATCGTCCGCCGGGTGGGCCGGGAGCGTACCGCCTTTCTGTCGTTGACCGGCTGGGCTGTCGGCACCGCGGTCGCTGCTGCGTGGGGGCTGGTCGACGACGTCCGGCCGGTCAGCGGCGATACCCGTCCACCGTTGCCGGAACCGGGTGGGCGGTGAACGGCCGGGGGCCGTCGGGGGCGTCCGACGCGTCGGTGAAGAAGAGGAAGCAGCGGGTGCCGACGAACTCGCCGTCGCGGGTCACCGTGCTGGAGTAGACCTGCATGGGCAGCAGGGTGCCGTCGAGGCGGCGGATCGTGGTCGGGTAGTTCAGGATCGCGTTGTCGACGGTCATCGACTCGCCGAGTGCGACCAGATCCTCCTCGACGGCGAAGATGCCGAGCAGGTTCTGCCCGACGAACCTGGTGGGCTCGTCGGCGCAGCCGAGGAACGCCAGATGGATCAGGTTGGTCCGCCTGACCTCGGCGGTGCGGGCCATGCCGTGCAGGGGCACGGGCAGCAGCTCGAAGAGGTCCTCCAGCTCCTTCGTCAGCGCGGTGACCGCTGTCTCGCCGAGCCCACCGAGGAGCGGCCCGACCTCGCTCTGGCTCCACTGCTTGTGCCACGCCCGCGTGTCGGCCTCATCCGGCCCCGGCAGGGATCCACTGAACGCGGGACGGGTGACCAGACGGAGAACGCCCCCGTCGGCATCGCCGTTGGCGTCGAGCAGAGCGGCCACCGTCGACCCGTCCGCCCGCCGCAGGTCGACCGGCAGGTTGTGCAGGGCGTGCCCGTCGACCGCCGCGGCGGTCACCTGCTCCCACACGTCGTCGCCGAGGAGCGTGCGGGCCGACGGCCTGGCCGCGCTCGACGGCTTGGCCGTGACCGATGGCGCGGCCGTGCCTGCTGGCCCGGCCGCGTCCGACGGGGCCCAGCCGGCGATCCGGCGCTGCGCCGGGTTCGCCCGTCTGACGGCCCCGTCGAAGCGGGTGACCATGATCCCGATGTTCGCGTTCTCGAACAGGTCCAGGAGTTCCCGCAGGTAGTCGGTGGCGGATATGCCGTTGTACTGCGGCGCATCGATGGGCATGATGGTCGGCCTTTCCCTGGCGCGGTCGGGCTGTTCCCCGGGAGACCGCGGCGGATCGGTTCCCGCCGCGGATCTGACGCCGGGAACGATCGCCCGAGCCGGTAGCGCGCCCCTAACGGGCTGGTAGCGCGGTGCCGCTACCAGCAGGTGCGGGCGGGCGGGTGACGGCCGCCGGGCGTCGCCCCGAGGTCGTGTACGGGCGAGCCCCGGGCCGGGCGGGCCGGGTGGTGCCGACGCGGCGCTGGTAGGCCGACGGCGTCTCCCCGCAGTACTGGGTGAAGGCCCGGGCGAACGCGCTGCCGTTGTCGAAGCCGACGGCTGTGGCCACCTCCAGCACCGATCGCCCGGGCACCGAGAACAGCTCCATCGCTCGCAGAATGCGGGCCTGGAGCAGGTAGCTGCGCCAGGACAGCCCCAGCGTCGCGCGGAACTGGCGGCGCAGCGAACGCTCCGAGACTCCGACGGCTCCGCTGACCTCCCCGACCGTCACCGCGCCGAGATGCGCCCGGGTGTAGGCCATGGCCCTGGACAGGACCGGGTCTGTCGAGGTCGGAAGGCACAGCGGTGCCTCGTGGTCGAGGGCCTCGGCGACCAGGTGGCCCAGGGCGCGGAAGAACTCGTCCGCCACGCTGTCAGACGCGGTCCGCGTGATCGGCCAGCGCAGCGAGTAGACGATCATTTCCCGGATGAGGGGGGAGACCGCCAGGATCCGCGCCCGGTCGCCGGGGTTGGGGACGACGGCCGGGTCGAACATCACCGCGACGGTGCGGGTCGCGGCGTTCATCGTGGCCTGGTGCGCCAGCCCGGCCGGGATCCAGGCGGCCTGCTGCGGCGGCAGCAGATAGTGCGCGATGGAGGTCTCGACCTCCACCACACCGGCGATCGCGTACTCGATCTGGTGCAGGTCATGCGCATGCCAGCCGGTGACGAGCCGTTCGCCCTCGTACGGATGGCTGCCCCCGACTGCGCCGCCGCCACGACGCAGGTCAACCAGCGCGGACGATTCTCCCGGCCCCCCGGACAGGTGTGCTGGGGATGTCATGGCGGTGAAGCGTACAAACACCCGCCACGGCGGTCCAGAGCGGTCGTGAGTGGCCGATTCGGTGGAATTTATGGCCGATGCTGCCGCGACGGCCACGAATAACCGGAGTAGAAACAAGGGTACGCCCGCTGGCCGTGAACGCCAGTGTAACGGCGTGCCGTCCGGCCTGTTCGCGATCCCGACTCGAGGAGGGGCATGCGCCTCGACGGCGCATTTCTGGTGCGCGATGACAGTTGTCTGGTCGAGTAGCTGGCCGAACCGCCGGGAATGGCTGCCCACCGCGTTCGGGTCTGGCTTCCCGCCGGCCGTGACCAGTGCCGGAGCCGCGATCCGTGCCGGTAGAAAAACGGCCCGTCGTCGTGACGGGAAACGGGCCGGATGGCCCCGGGAGTCCTGCCTGCGAAACCTGCCTGAGAAACCAGTCGGCGACCCGAGGAGAGACGTGAACCCGTACGAAGGTGCGCCGCCGCGCGCGGCACGGTTCCGCGCCGGAACGGACCCCGCTCCGTGAGCGCCCCGACAGTCGACACGCCACCTACGGACAACCCGCCGACGGAGGCCTCGACGGTGCAGGTCTCGTCGGCCGGGTCCTCCACGGCCTCGCCGGTGGCGGTGCACAGCGCCGGGTCGGTGCTGCGCCGGGCGCGCCGCGGCCAGTTACGCCACGTGAGTGCGTCGTCGACCTTCCTGTCCTGCCACCAGGTCGCCGRGGCCCTCGTCCCGATCACCATCGGCCTCGCGGTGGACCGGGCGATCGCCACCGGGGACGGCGCCTCGATGCTGCGCTGGCTGGCCGTGCTGCTCGGGCTCTTCGTCGCCCTCACCTGCGCGATGCGGTGGGGCTTCCGGGCGAACCTGCGGGCTGTCCAGGGCGCCGGCCACGACCTGCGGATGCTGGTGGCCGACCGGGTCCTCGACCCGCGTGGCGGCGCCAGCGCCGATCAGCTCCCGGGGCAGCTCGTCGCGCTGGCGACCGGGGACGCCCTGAAGGTCGGCATGTTCAACTACGCGCTGGCGATGGCCATCTCCGGCATCGCCGGGGTCGGGGTCGCCGTGGTCGTTCTCGCCCGCTTCTCGCTGTCACTGACCGGTCTGGTCGTGGCCGGGACGCTCCTCCTCATGGTCATCACCCACTTCCTGGGCCGGCCACTGGAGCGGCGCAGCGCCGCCGAGCGCGCGACGATGGCGGCGGCGACAGGCCTCGCCGCCGATCTGATTGCCGGACTGCGGGTCCTCAAGGGTTTCGGTGGGGAGCGCCCGGCCGTCGAGCGCTACCGGACGGCCAGCCAGCGCGCGCTGGGCGCCACCCTGCGGGCTGCAGCCGCGGAGTCGACCATCAGGGCGGTGGCGGTCGCGCTGGCCGGTGGCCTGCTCGCGGTCGTGACACTGGGCGCGGGCCGCCTCGCGGCCGGCGGGTCGATCAGTATCGGCGCCCTGATCACCGCGGTCGGCCTGGCGCAGTTCCTCGTCGACCCGCTCAACCGGATCACCGGGTTCGGCGCCCAGCGGGCACAGTCCCTGGCGTCGGCGGGCCGCATCGCAGCGGTTCTGAACGCCCCGCCGGCGGTTGTGGAGAGAGCGCCCGCGGTGCCGGCCGGTGCCGATCGGCAGGCGGGTCCTGACCGGCCGGAGAGCCGGCTTCGTCTGGAGAAGGTCACGGTGGGCTCCGTCCGCGATCTGGACCTGGAGGTGCGCGCCGGGGAGTTCCTCGGTGTCGTGGCGGCCGATCCGCACGAAGCCGCCGCGGTCCTCAGCGTGCTGGCCCGGGATGCCGACCCGGCGTCCGGCGCACTGCTGCTGGACGGCACCCCGGTCACCGACCTGCACCCCGACACGGCCCGGGAGATCGTCCTGGTCGCCCCCCATGACGCCGTGCTGTTCGAAGGCACCGTGCTGGACAACATCCGGTCCGCGACACCGGCGGAGACCGGCGGCGACCTGGACCCCGTGGTGACAGCGGCCGGGCTGGACGACCTGACGGAGGTGCTGGCCGAGGGCCTGCACACCCGGCTGCGTTCCGGCGGGACGTCACTGTCCGGCGGGCAGCGCCAACGCGTCGCGCTGGCCCGCGCCCTCGCCGCGGCCGCGCCCGTCCTGGTGCTGCACGAACCCACCACCGCGGTGGACTCGCTGACCGAGCGCCGGATCGCCGAGGGCCTGCGGCGCCTGCGCGGCGGGCTGAGCACGGTGTGCGTCACCTCGAGCCCCGCGATCCTGGCCTGCTGCGACCGGGTCGTCGTCCTCGACGGCGGCACGGTCACGACCGAGGGAACCCACGCGGACCTCGTCCACACGAACCCGCGCTACCGCGAACTCGTCCTCGCGTGACCGGCCAGAACAGCATGACCGGCCAGAACAGTGTGACAGCCAGGACGGGTGATCCCCATGCGAGGTGACAGCGTGCGAGAAGAACGCTCCGGCGACGGCCTGCTCCCCACCGCGAGCGCCGGTGAGACGTGGCGGTACCTCCTGCGGCTCCTGCGGCCACGGTGGGCGCTCGGCGTGCTCACGGTCCTGGCGTTGACAGCGGGGACCTGTCTGCAGCTCATCGTGCCCCGTGCCCTCGGCTGGGTCGTCGACGCGGCGATCGACGGCGACCGCGGAGCTGTCCTCTGGCCGGTCCAGGTCCTGGTCATCGTGGCGGTCGGCGCCGCGGTCCTCCTGGTGGTGACCAGGGTACTGATCGCGCTCGTGGCGGAGCCCGCGCTGGCGTCGCTGCGCGAGGACGTCCTGGAGCGGGCCCTGCACCTGCCCGCGGGCGAGGTCGAGCGCACCGGCTCCGGTGATCTGGTGGCGCGGATCAGCGGCGACGTCGAGGTCGTCACCACCGCGATTCGCACCACCGTGCCGACGCTTGCGATGTCGGTGTTCCTGGTGTGGATGACCGCGGTCGGCCTGGCCGCGATCGACTGGCGTTTCGCGGTCGTCGCGCTGCTCGCCGTGCCGACCGACATCTATGCGCTGCGGTGGTACCTGCGCAGGTCACGGTCGGTCTTCGCGGCCCAGCGGGTCGCCGAGGGCGCGCGGGCCCAGCAGCTGCTGGACTCGATCGGCGGGACGGACACCGTCCGGGCGTTCCGCCTCGGCCCGCGCCATCTGCGGCTGACCGCCCAGCGGTCGGAGGCGGCGGTGGACTGCGCCTACACGGCGATGCACTTCCGGACGCGGTTCTGGGGCCGCATGCACCTGTCCGAGGCCATCGGCGTCGCCGCCGTCCTGGCCGCCGGCTTCTACCTGGTGCGTGACGGTGCTGTCACGGTCGGCGCGGCGACAGCGGCGGCGTTCTACTTCAGCCGCCTGTTCGAGCCGGTCAACATGATCCTTATGATGATCGACACGACTCAGGAGGCCGGCGCCGCGCTGTCCCGCCTCGTCGGAGTAGCGCGGGTGGCACCGCCGCCGGCGCCGGAACGGGCGGTTCTCGGCGAGCCGGCCGTGGAGGTGCGCGACGTCCACTTCGCCTACGCGGACGATCACGAGGTGCTGCACGGCGTCGACCTCGCCGCGCGTCCGGGGGAGCGGGTGGCGGTCGTCGGTGCGAGCGGGGCCGGCAAGACCACGCTGGCCAACATCGTCGCCGGCCTGCATCCCGCGGCGTCGGGGGAGGTCCGGCTGGCCGGCCTTCCGGTCGGGCAGTTCGGTCCGGACGACCTGCGGACCACGGTGGCCCTGGTGACCCAGGAGGTCCACGTGTTCGCCGGCCCGCTCGTGGACGATCTCCGGCTTGCGCGCCCGGACGCCTCGGCCGCGGACATCGACCACGCACTGGCCCGCGCGGGCGCGGCGAGCTGGGTCGCCGCACTGCCGTCCGCGGAGCGGACCGTCGTGGGCCGGGGCGGGCACCGGCTCACCCCGACGCAGGCGCAGGAACTCGCGCTTGCCCGGCTGCTGCTCGTGGACGCGCCGATCGTCGTCCTCGACGAGGCCACCGCCGAGGCGGGCAGTGCCGGCGCCCGCCGGCTGGAACTGGCAGCCGAGCGGGCCCTGGACGGACGCACGGTGATCGCCGTGGCGCACCGGCTGACCCAGGCCGCGTCCGCCGACCGGATCCTGGTTCTCGACCGCGGCCAGGTGGTCGAGAACGGCTCGCACGACGACCTGGTCGCCGCCGGCGGCCAGTACGCGCGGATGTGGTCGGCCTGGTCGTCGGCGGGCGCGACCGAGCCGCAGACTGCCGAGCCGCGGTCAGCCGACGGACAGTCGGCCGACTCACAGCCGCTCCCTCCGGCATCAGCTCCGGCCGCTMATGGTGCGGTGTAGGCACGGGCTCATGGTGCGGTGTGGGCACGGGCGGCGCGGGTCAGGAGGCGATCGTCGCGGCCGCGTCGAGCGTCGCGATGCCCACCYGGAGCTGCGTCGCACGCGGGTCCGCCAGATCCTCGAAGATGCGCAGCGCCTCGGTCCAGGAGCGCCGCGCGGCGGCCGGGTCCGGGACCTTCAGGTAGCTGTGCCCGAGGAGGGTCAGGGCACGGGCGCTGGTGTGCCGGTCCCGGATCCCATGGGTGAGCGCCAGCGTCCGGCGGCACACCAGGGCGGCGCTGGCGTGGTCGCCACGGGCCAGATGGTCCTCGGCGAGGCCGAGGTGCGCCAGCCCCAGGCCCCACTCGTCGCCGAGGTCGCCCAGGATCGCGGCTCCATGGCGGTGACAGGCGATCGCCTGGTCCAGGTCGCCGAGGTTGCGGTGGGCACGGCCGAGCTCGATCTGCGTCAGGGCGAAACCCCAGGAGTTTCCCACCTCGCTGAAGATCTTCTGAGCGTTCTGGTGGTCGGCCATCGTCCGCTTCGCGCCGCGCACGTGGGCGAGGCTGAGCAGGCTGACCGCCTCCCCCCACTGGTCCGCGCTGTCCTTGCCCACCGACAGCGCCCGTTCGAGCATCTCCAGCGACCGCCCGTACATGCGGAGGTCGTCGTAGGCCAGCCCGGCGCTCACCAGCAGCGCGGACTCGCCGAACCGGTCCTGTGCCTGCCGCGCCGACGCCAGCCCGATCTCCGCGGTCGTGATCCAGTCCGTCCACCGCTTGCTGACATGGAAGTAGCCGGTGAGCGCGGCGGCCAGGCGCCACGCGAGGGCGTGCTCACCCGCGGTGGCCGCCATGCGCACCGTGGTCATGAGGTTCTCGTGCTCGGTGGCGACCCAGACCGACGCCTGCCGGTAGCTGCCGAACGTCTCCGGTGGGTGTTCGTCCGAGGCCGGGTGCAGACCGGGCCGCCGGCCGTAGGGATGCAGCACGTTCCCGGCCTCGACCGTGCTGCGCAGGTACCACCCGCCCAGACGCCGCAGTACGGCTCCCGGCGCGGCGTCATCGTCCCGGCCTGGCCCACCGGTATCGGTGCGGGTGCCGGCCCTGGTCCGGCCGAACAGTCGGACCATGGCCGGCAGCCTGAACCGGTCCGGCGCGGGGGATTCCGCGAGCTCCTGATCGATGAGGACCGCCAGGTCGCGGCGGACGAGCGCCGGTGGCCGGCGGAGCACCGCGCAGACTGCCGCCAGTGGTAGATCGGCGCCGCTCCAGCCGCTGAGCAGACGCAGTGCCCGGGCCGGATCGGGGTCGGTGCCCGTCTGCGGCGGGGGCAGGCTTTCGTACCTGCGTGCGAGAGCCTGGTGAACGGCGGCGGGCGGCGGGGAGAGCGGGCCTGACGGACGCGGGCGGAACTCTCCTGCGGCCGCGGCCGCCACCGTGGTCATGCCTGTTCCGTTCATCATGGCTGTGTCGGTCGCCAGGGCCGGGTCGGTCACCACGGCCGGGGCGGTCACCATCGCGGCGGATGTCGTCATCATGGTCGCGGTCGCCGGTTGTCCGGAGCCACCGGCGACGGCGGTCGACCTGTCCGTACCGGTGGCGGTGGCGGGGTCCGGGAAGAGCAGCTGGTCGTCGGACAGCATGTGCCGCTGCAGCTGCTGCAGCCCGCGGCCGGGATCAACGCCGAGCTCGTCGCGCAGGACCCACCTGACCCGGCGGTAGGCCTCGAACGCCTCGGCCTTGCGACCGCACCGGAACAGGGCGAGGATCAGCATCTCCCAGGGGTGCTCCCGGATGCGGGTCTCCTCGACGAGGCGCCGCAGCTCCGGCAGGGCGCCCTGGTGGTCGCCCAGCATCACCTGGGCGGTCAGCGCCAGTTCCCGCAGCCGCAGCCGGGCCTCGGCCAGGTGCGGTGCCTGCTCCCGTCGCAGCCGTTCCACCGGTATGTCGCAGAACGGGTCTCCGCGCCACAGAGCGAGGGCGTCCCGTGCGTCACAGGCGGCGCGGGCCCAGTCGCCCCGGGCCGCCGCCTCCTGCGCCCGTCCGGCGAGGTCCGACTGGATGACCAGATCGACCTCGAACCTGTTCCGTGGCTCGATCACGTAGCCCGGAGAGCGGGTGATGATGCGTCCGCCCAGCACAGGCCCGAGTAAGCGGCGCAGCCGGCTGACATAGTTCTCCAGCGTCTTCGTCGCGGACGGCGGCGGCGAGCTGTCCCAGAGCAGATCCGAGAGCCGGTCGGCCGAGACCACGGTGCCGGCGTCGACCAGCAGGGTGGCGAGGACACCGCGCTGCTTCGGAGCGGAGACCGGAACCGCCCGGCCGAGGTCGTCCCGGACCTCGAGCGGGCCGAGCAGTGCGAACCGGGGACTCCCACCTGTCGGCGTGCTTCCGGCTGTCATCTTCCGTCCTCCAGGACTGTCGGCGATCTGACCGGCTCCGAACGGGGACCCAGCCGTCAGCACGGCAGGGCCTGCCAGGTCCCCGTCGCGCCTTGCGGATCGAGGGCGACGACCGGCCGGTGGGCCGGGCCGCCGCGTGCGCGCTCGGCCCAGCTCGCCAGGTCGAGGGCGAAGGACGGATCTCCCACGGCGGCGATCCGGCGGCTTGCGGCGTCCAGAAGGCCTGCCCAGGCGGGGTCTGCCGCCTGCGCCCGGTCCGCTCGCTCACCGAGGGCGGCGGGACAGGCGGCGGCGGCCGGCGCGGCGCGCAGGCAGTGCGCCTCCAGCATCAGGCGCAGGCCGACCAGTGGGTCAGCGGAAGCGGAGAGGATGTCACCGGCCAGCCGGCCCAGCATCGTCGCGCAGGCCCCGGCCGCGGCGGGGGTGGGCCCGTTCGGCCGGGCCCGGGCCGCGGTGATCCTGCCGTGCCAGGTCGGGTCCGTCGACCAGCCGGGTGGTGCGCCGTCGGTATCAGGAGCGGCCAGCGCCTGCAGCAGGGACGAGGTGGTCCCGGGGTCGCCTCCGCGGCGTTCTGCCACTCGTAGCGCGCCGCGCAGGCCGAGGGCGAGATCCGGGGGGAGCGGCGAGGAGATCCGCTGTTCCAGGAGCGTTGACGTGGGTGGTGCGCCGAGATGCGCGGCCGCGGCCGCCAGCCGGCGCGCGCGGTCGGCCTGCCCGGGGCCGCGAGCCTGCCGGATGACCGCGGCGACGCGGCACGCACGCGCGAGATAGCCCGGATGCGGCGAGCCTGGCCGGTCGGTCGGGAACGTGCCGGCGGGGTGCGCGCCGGCCGGTGGTGCGACGGCCGGCCCCAGCAGGGCCCGGACGGCGCGTTCCGAGGCCACGAGGGCCAGGTCCGGATCGCCGAAGGCGGCCAGGACGTCGCCGCAGAGCGCGAGGACGCGAGCGGAGCCGGGATCGTCCCGCCCGTCTGGGCGGCCCAGCGGGTCGGAAGCCGCGCGCAGGCCGAGCAGAGCCGCCTGCGCGTCCACCAGCGCGGAGGCACCGTGCCCCTGCGTGGCGCGCACGACAGCCCGCCGGGCCCGCACGTCTGCCAGCGGCCCGGCCGCCGCGGGTGTCCGGCGGACGAGTACCGCGTAGAGCTGCTCGCTCGCGTCCAACGCGCGGACCGCGGCGCCCGGATCGCCGGCCCTGTACCGCAACGCCGCCAGGTCGTATTGAACGCCACCGAGCATCCATGTCCGCTGCGGATCGGCCGGCGATTCCGCGTGAACTCCCGCGATAAGCAGCACGGCGCGGGATTGGAGTTCCGCGGCCCGCCGCATGTCACCTGCACGGCCGGCGCGCCGGGCATCCAGGAGCAGCTCCGCGAACCGCATCCGCGGAGCCGGCCATTTTCGTTGTCGTCGCCGTGAGGAAAGAGCCTGCTCTGCGCTCCGGCGGGCCGGTTGGCGATCCGCGGTACCACCGAATCCCGCGGTGGTCTGGATTGTTGTCGCGCGATTTCCCCTCCACGACACGGCCGAATCCGTCCCTTCCGCGTTGGGCCGTGCGGCGTCCGGCCGTCGGGACGGCCTTTCCTGCCCGCATTTCGGCCATGCCGACCGTCGGATCGTGCTAATTGGACGTGAATCAGTCCTTTGTTCGCCAGTCCGACTAGGAGTTTGAATTGTCCCCGCAGCTCTGTCAATCGTCTACCGGCTTGCGTTGAGGCGAATATCTGCGCTCCGGCGCACGTTGTTCATCTGTTTCGGTTTCTGGTACTTCCGGTCGATGTCCACGCCGGGAAACGAGTCCTCCGCCGCCGACCCCGGGGGATCCCTGCCGGTATCCCGCCGCAGGTCAGGGCTCAGGCAGGAACCTCCGCCCCGGCGGAGTGCCCCGGGCAGGTGCCGGCCGGCCCGGTCCGCACGTCGGGGGCCCGCCGGTCCAGGTCCAGCAGCGTGGCGAGGGCCTCCCTGGCAAGGCCGCCCAGCCGCCCGGCGTTCCCGTCGGCGGCGGCCAGCGCGGTGTCGAGCAGTGTCAGGTCCTTGGTGAGCAGGGCGGCGAGCGCGGGCAGGGACGGTCCGCTGCCGGGGACGCCGAGCGGCTGGTCTCCCGGGGGCAGCGGGCTGGCGGCTGCGCTGCACGTCCGGAGAGCCACCCGCACCCGGTCCGGGTCCAGGCCCAGCCGGACCGCCTCCCGCAGCGCCTCGACCGCCGCGCCGCGGTGCGCGAGGAACACGGCGTTGTTCAGCAGTTTCACGAGCTGCGCGCTGCCCACCTCGCCGATGTGCAGCACGGTGTGCGCGAACAGGTCGAACACCGGCGTGCATCGCCGCAGCTCAGGCTGGCCGCCGCCGACCATCACCGTCAGCGCGCGGCCCCGGGCGTCACGGATCCCGTTGCTGACCGGCGCGTCGACCAGCGCGAGGCCCCGCTCGCGGGCCCGCGTGGCCAGCTCGACGCACACCTCGGGTGAGCAGGTGCTGTGGACGACGATCAGGCCGCCGTGGCGCATCGTCTCCAGTAACCCACCCGGCCCGGCGACCACGGCGCGGACGTCGTCGTCGGCGAAGACGCAGACCGAGACGACGGTGGCGTGCCGGCCCAGGTCGGCCAGGGTCGGCGCCACCGTGACTCCGCTGGAGCGGACCTGTTCGACCCGGTCGGCCCGCAGGTCGAACACGGTTGGCCGCACCCCGCCCACCGCGCAGAGCCGGACGATCTCGGCTCCCTGGCTCCCGAGGCCGACGAATCCGTAGGCCTCGGCAGCCGGCATGCCATCTCCCTGCGCGTCGACGCCGTGCGCGCTGGGCCGAGCGTCGCTCTGGACATGGCGCGGAGCGCTCTGGACATCGCGCGGAGCGACGCTCCGAGCATCGGCCGGAGCGTCGCTCCGGGAGGTGGCGGTGTGCGCGGCGTGCATCGTGGGGTCTCCTCGGTGTGGGCGGGCGCTGGCTGCCCTGGGCGGCCAACAGGGCGGAGCGGGACGGGCCTGGCGTGGCGTGCCGGCCAGGGCGTGGCGTGCCGGTCAGCGCGGCGGGAGCGGGCGTGACCCGTCCCGCAGGACGGCCGCAGCCGGGGCGGGCACCCGGCTCTCGACCTCGGTGAGCAGATCCCGCAGGTCGGCGGCGGACAGGTCCGCCGAGTCGAGGGCCGAGCGGACATGGTGGCGCAACGGGTGGACGGCCCCGGTGGCCGCGCAGACGATGATCGCGACGATGCGGCGTTCGCGCGTCGTGAGGCCCGGCCGGCGCCACACATGCCCGAAGACGAAGCCGAGCATGCCGGCCTCGACGAAGGGACTGCCCCGGGGTGGCGCCTCGCTGCGGTTCAGGGCACGGAACGCCTCCTCGCCGGCCCGCAGCCGCTCATCGCGGCTTTCCCGGTCGAGGGAGGTGGCGGCCGGCGCCGGCCAGGAAGCGGGATCCGTGCCCGTGTCGCGGCAGTGCAGCGCCCACTGGCACCGCACGACCCCCTCGAGCTCGGACCCCCGCGGCCAGCCGGCATAGACGGCGTACTGCAGGACGAACTCCAGCAGATCGCCGAGACCGCTCTCGTCCCGACCGAGGATCTGCCGCACCCGTGCGGCGAGCGCCTCGGTCGGACCGGACCACGCCAGGCTGGCAAGCTGCGCCCAGTCGCGGTCCCGGCTCCCGAGCCCGGTGTGCCCGGTGTGCCCGGTGTGCCCGGTGTGCGTGACGGTCACCGCCGCCACCTCCTCTCGACGGGGGGCACCTAGACCGACCTGCTGGCGACCAGCGGCGCGGGAGCTGCCCGCAGCGCGACCGGACGGTTGGCCTCCGGCACGGGCAGCGGTTCCGTCCGCTCGCGGAACACGCGCTTGAGCGTCTTGCCGGTGACGCCGACGGGGAACTCGCTCCACGGCAGGATCTCAACGGCGACCAGCTGCTCCTCGGGGGCCAGCAGCGCGTTCAGCTCGTCGCGCAGCCGTGCCGCACCGATCCCGGACCCGGGCCGCAGAGCCACCGCGGCGGCCGGGCGCTGGGTGCCGTCCGGCTGGCGCGCCCCGTAGACGCAGGTGTCGAACACGGCCGGGTGCCGGTGGACCCGCTCCTCGATCGGCAGGCTGTAGACGTCGCCGCCGCCGGTGCGGATGACGTCGACCTCACGGTCGAGCTGCACCACGTGCCCGCCCGACCAGCGGGCGACGTCCCCGGTGAAGAACCAGCCGTCCCGGACAGCCTCGTAGGTGAGCGAGTGGTTGTTCCAGTAGGCCTCGAAGAGCGTCTTCCCGCGCACTTCCAGACGTCCCACCTGCCCGCGGGAGACCGGCACACCGTCCCGGGCGATCCGCACGCCGGGGCCGAACGGAGCCGAGTGGCGCCGCCCGATCCGGCGGTCGTACCGGCGGGTCAGCCGCGAGTAGTACCGCAGGACGGACGGCGTGCCGACCTCGCTCGACCCCTGCGCGTCGAGGTAGACGGAGCCGCGCAGGGGCAGGCCCAGCCGGCGGAAGGTGCCGCCCACCTGGACACACGGCCGGATCATCGCCTCGTGCGCCGCGTCGGCGGTGCTGGCCCAGAACCGCATGGCCCGCAGGTCGTGCGCCGCCAGCGGCACCTCCCTGAGCTGGGTGTAGGTGATGGGGAAGCCGAAGAAACCGGTGTAGCGGTCGCGGGCCAGCTCCTCGACCACGCCCAAGGCGTCGAAGTCCCGGCCGGTGGCGGCCGTCCAGTGCGCCCGCACGCCCAGCAGCAGCATGCAGTGGAAGGTCAGGATCACCGCCTGATGGTTGTTGGGAACGGCCATGTACCCCCGGTCCCGGCGGGGCGAGATGTGGACATAGCACAGCCATCCCCGCATCGCCCGGGACTGCGGGCCGTTGCGCAGGATGACGGCCTTCGGGAACCCGGTCGTCCCGGACGTGTGCACCAGGTAGAGCGGCTCCCGGGGGCCGCGCCGCACCGCGGGAGCGGGCTCGGTGGCCGTGGCGAGCAGGTCCTCGATCCAGTGGACGGCGGGCGCCGTGCCCCCGTCCGGGGTGCGGCGCAGCGCCCCGTGCAGCTCCCGCACGTCGGACTCGGGGACGTCACCCACCCGCCCGACGAGGACGACGGTGTCCACCCGGCCCGGCGTGCCACCCTCCCGCAGCACCCGCAGCAGCGTGGGGACGTCCGCGAACAGGATCCGGGCGTCGATGTTGACGAGGTAGGGGGCCACCTTGTCCGCGGCGAAGGCGCCGTTCATCGGGCAGGCGACCCCGCCGGCCCGCACCACCCCCAGGTGCAGGAGATGGATGTCGAGGTGGTTCCGCTTGAGCACGGCGACGCGCTGCCCGTGGCGCAGGCCGAGCGCGCGCAGCGCGGCCGCGAGCCGTCCGGCCGTCGCCTGGATGTCGCGCGCCGTCCACCGGTCCGGGCCGGACCCTGCGGCGTCACCGGCGTTACCGGCGCCGGGCAGGGACCACGAGCACGGCTCGTCACTGGTGAACAGGACACGTCCGCGGTGCCGGCGGGCGGCCCGGTCAGGTGTCCGTTCCAGCGACATGGGGCCCAGCGCGAGCCGCAGCCGCCGTGGCAGGGCGACCGACGTGCAGACGAACGCCAGGTAGGCGGCGAGCAGTCCGAGGAGAACGAACAGAGCGATGATCATCGATGCCCCCGGCTCAGGCGACCGGCGCAACGATGCGCTGGTCCGGGAGCGTGGCGGCGATGCCGTCCCACAGCGCCGCGCGGGCCCGCAGACAGCCGTTCACCACGCTCGCGCACTCGCGCCAGCAGTGCGGGTCCTCGCCGGCCAGGGCGACGAGCATCGCCATCGCCATCGGCGTGTGCTGCTCCCCGTCGACGGCGACATGCCGGGCCAGGTAGTCGCGGAAGGTACTGAGCTGCACGTTGCCTTCCAGGACCTGCGAGAACATCTCGGGGATCAGGTCCTCGCGGCCGAACGCGAACGCCGCGGCCAGCGCATGCGTCGGCGCGGTGGTCAGCAGCTCCCAGGTGGCGCGGACGAACGACGCCGCCGGCGCGGGCACCCCCGCGCGGACGACCGCGACGGGCACCGCCGTGCCCACGGCGAGCTCCGCGAGGAACCGTCTGACCGGCCCCGTGTCCGCCCCCGCCTCCTCCATGCCCGCCAGGTAGAGCTCGAAGTGGCTGATGTAGGACTCGCCGTACTCGTCGCTCTCCTCGACGAGGACGATCTCGTTGATCAGGCGTCGGCACTCGCGGTGGGTGGTCGGCACCCACGGCACGTCGACGCAGGTGAGCTCGCGCTGCAGGGTCTTCAGTAACGACATGAAGTCCCAGACCGCGAAGACGTGGCTGGTCATGAAGGCGGTGACGTCGTCCGCCGTCACCAGCCGGCCGTACATGGGATGGGCGAGCACGGTGTTGCGGGCCGCCGCCGTCTCCGCCGTGAGCCAGGCGATCGACGGATGGGTACCGCCCCAGGAATAACGACTCGGCACGTGTCATCAACCCCTTGCGTGAACGATGAGGAAGAACAGGACCGGACCGTGGCGGCGGACCTGTCGGGACGCCGTGGCGCCGGCCCCGTCGCGTCCAGGAGGGGCCGGCCCGGCCGGCTGCCCCGCGCGACGGACCACCGGCGGTGGCCGGTAGCCGGCAGGTTCCCGGCAGTCGGTAGCGCCCCGGTAGCGTTGCGGCAGCAGGCCGCTGCTACCCCGCGGGCGCACCACACAGAGCCAACGTAGGGCCACGCCGTGAGCCTGTGACGCTCCCCGGCGGTACCGCCGCCCGGCCGCCCGGCGGTCCGCGGTTTCAGGACACCCGGGCCGGGTTAGCCGGGCCCGCGCGCCGGGCACGGGTCAGACAGGTCTGACCCCATTGAAGCGGACGAAGGGCGCGGGTGATGATCGACAAGCCCCAGGTGCTGGATGTCGAGAGTGCACACGCGGAGATCTTCTTCCGCTGCCGGCGCTGCCACCACAGCTGGCACCGTTCGTTCACCGTCTCCCGCTGGTTCGAGGACGACGGCGGGTTCATGGAGGTCTACCGCCACCACGGTGTGCCGGTGCTGTCGCCGCGGAGTGGTCTGATCTGCGTCTTCTGCGAGGGGCTTCCGGTCGACTGGGCGGAGACCCCACTGCCGCCGCTGTCGGCGCGTGAGGAGCAGCCGGCCGCGGCCGGCCGGGTGGCGGTATCGCCGGCGGGCCGGACCGTTCCCTGGCCCTCGTGGCGCACCCCGGCGCGGGACGAATGGCCGCCGCGCCGTCCCACCTTCCCGTTCCTGCTCCCGCTGCGGCCGCAGCTCCACCCTCGTACGTTCCACTTCCCGTGATCGGACGGGATGCCGGCACCAGCCGGCCCTGCGGGTGGCTCCGCGGAGCCACCCGCAGGGCGGATCTCAGCTCTCCACGGCGTCGCCGGGCGGAGGGTAGCCCTCGCGATAGCGGCGCCCGTCCGCCGTGTAACGGATCGGCGCGGTGACGGCAGCGGCCCCGTAGCGGCGGCGGTCAGCGCGGTGGTCGCGAGCAACGATGATCATAGGTACGGCGAACATGACGGCGAGCAGGGCGACTGCGACGAGCAGTCGGCCCCATTCGAAGTCCGGGTCCATCTCGACTCCTGGGAGCAGGCCTCGGGACGGGCGCGGCAGGACACGCCTCCGGCGCGCCCCGGTTCAGGTCCTCGAGGCATGGGCGGCTGTCAGCGGCTGGAAGCCGCCGGAGGGCCGCGGGACCCGGGGCCGCCGCCTGCACGGTGCGGGGTGCGCTCGGCTGTGCCGGGTCGGGCCGCCAGCCAGGCGGCGCTCAGAACGAGGATGCACAGGGCCGCGCCCAGCCCGAGCAGCTGATGTTCCGAACGCTGGTGGTGGCTGGTCGCGAGCAGCGGCTGGGCGTCGAGCCACGGGCGCAGGGCGTTCCCGCGCTTCGGCGCTGCCGCGTTGACGGGCTCCGCGACCGTCGCGGTCCGCCGCGAGACGGTGGCGGACCAGGCGGCGGGCGTGAGATCTGCGGACCACTGTTGTGGGGCCAGCTGCCCGTGCCCGCGGGGCAGCGCACCCGGTGCGCCCACCAGCCCCAGCACCGCGACGATGGCCGCGAGAAGCGGCCAGGCGCGCCTGGAGAGGGGGGTTGGCATCACCTAGAGGTTAGCTTCGCCGCTGCCGCCCGCAGCCCGGTCGGCGTGGCCGGGGCGCAGCAACCGGGCCACCGAGCCGTACCACCGGGCGACCTCCGACTCCGCCGGGAAGTACTGGACCAGCCCGTGCGCCGCGCCGGCCCCCGGCGTACCGGGCCTGTCGGTCCCGGACCGTGCGCTGACCGGCTGGTCCTGGGCACGGTCCACAGCGCGCAGGACGGCCTGTGCCTCCCGCTGGGTCAGCCAGACGATCCGGCGGCCACCGGCTCCGGGGTTGGGACGGGGGCGCAGCACAACAGCGGCCTCGGGGGCGAACCCGGTGTCGTCCGCGGTTTCGCCCGGCGCGGATCCGTGGGCCGGGGCGGCCGGAGACCAGCGATCACAGGGGTCGATGGCGATGACCCGGGCGCGGCCACCCGTCGCGCTGATCGGCACGTCCCGGGCGAGGGCGAGCGCGGCGAGGACGGCCTCGGCCTCCTCTCGGCGCACCCATCCCGCGTGGCGGAATCCGCCCGGTAGGTCGATCGTCGGCCCGGGCCCGGGCCCGGGGGCGGGGCCGGGGGCAACCGGCGGGACGGGCCGTTGCCCGGGTACCGCCGGCCTGGCGGTGGCCGGCGCGGTCGACAGTGCCCCGGACGGAGCGGGCGTGCGGACTGGAACCGGCAGGGGCGTCGGCGAGGGAGCCGGAAGGGACGACGGAGAGGGAGCCGGAACAGGCGTGGTCGCCGGTGCAGGGCGGATGCCCATCTGGTCGAGCTGGTGCCAGAGGCCCTCGAGCGTGCGGGTGGGCTGCCGGTAGAACTCGGAACCCCTGATCCGCCAGAAGGTCCAGCCGAGCCGTTCGAGGATCCGCTGGCGGCGCAGGTCGGCCTCCCACTGGTCGGGACCGTGGTAACGGTCGCCGTCGCACTCGACGGCGAGCCGGTTGGACTCGCCTTCGATGACCAGGTCGATCCGGAATCGCCCCACCGGATGCTGCGGACGCACCTGGTAGCCGCGGGCCAGGATCTCGCGCAGGACGGCCCGTTCGAACTCGCTCTCGCACAGGTCGACGAGCCGGGTGACCTCCTGTGCGGCCGGCGCCGCGTACATGTACTCGATCAGCTGGCGGCGGACGTCGTCGTCGCGCAGCGTCTCGGGCGCCACGGTGTGGAACACCCAGAGCTGGTCACGGGCCCGGCTCGCCGCCACGTTCACCCGTTGCATGTCGCGCCGCCGGGTCGCCGCCGAGCGGTTGTCGTCGGCGACGACGGACAGGAAGATCACATCGCGTTCGTCGCCCTGGAACTGGTACGGGTCGCCGACCCGGATCCGGCGCCGGACGTACTCCTCCTCGCCCAGCTTCTCGACCAGGCTGTGCTCGATCAGCCGCGGCTGGCCGGCGCCGAGCAGGGTCACGACTCCGAAGGTCATGCCGTCATAGGCGGGATCGGCGCAGCAGGCGATGATCTGGTCGACGACGGCGCCCGCCTCCACCTCGTTGGCGTCGCCGAAACGGCCCGGCGCCCGGCCCCCGCCCGCGACCCGGACAGGGCGCAGCGCCGGCCCGACCGTGACCTGCGGTGTCTCCCGCAGCGGCAGGATCTGGTGGTCGTAGAACCGGTTCGAGAAGCCGATGATCTCGGGCAGGCAGCGGAAGTGCTCCTTGAGTACCACCGTCCGCGGGAAGACCCGGGCCGCCGTGTCGTAGAGGCTGGCCTCGACGTCCAGCAGCGAGCGGTGGGCGACGTCGGGCAGGTGATCCTCGATCAGGGTGAACACCCGCTCCCGCGGGATGCCGACCGCGGACGGGCTGGTCTGCTGGTCGTCGCCGACGACGACGGCCTTGCGGCCGAGGCTCAGCACGCCGAGCGAGAGCACGTCGCACTGGCTGGACTCGTCGACGATGACGACGTCGAACGGGTCGTTCACCCGAGGATCGAAGCTCTCCATCACCCGGTGGATCGGCATGATCCAGATCGGGACGGCGCCCATCGCCGCGGTCATGTGGGTGCGGGCCTCGGCCCGCCACCGGCCGGCGAACCGGCCCGTTCCCTTGCCGACGCGGCTGAGTGCCTGGACCCATCCGGTGAGTGCCTGGCGCTGTTCCGAGCCGAGGTTGCGGGCGAGCGCGAGTCGGGCCGAGCGGCGGGCCACGTCGAGCACAAGGCGGCGGCCGGCCTCGGTCGAGGCGTCCAGACGTCGTTGCAGGGCCGGGATGTCCGCGCCGGCGTGCAGGTCGGCGAGCCAGGTCTCGGCCTGGCGCCACCGCCACAGCGCCGCCAGCTGTTCGGGATCTCCGCAGATCGCCGGGTCCGCGCCGGTGGACAGCACCCGGGCGGCCCAGCGGGGGGCCGCGACGGCGAGGCGCTCGGCCAGCTCGGCGCGGCGGTCGACGGCGGGCCGCAGCCCCCGTAGCCGGGCGGTGGTGTCGAGCGCACGCGCCCAGCCGGCCAGATCCCGGCGGGAGAGCGTGTCGCCGAGCTCCGACCACAGCGGGCTGGCCGCCGCCGCGGCTCGACCGGCCCGCACCTGTTCGGTGAGCCCGGTGAGTTCCGCCTGCGCCGTCTGCTGGGCGATCCTGGTGCCGGCGAGACCGAGCAGGTCGGCGTGGCGCAGCAGGTCGGCGGAACTCGGACGGGGCGGCACGTCCCGGAACAGGGCGGCCAGCCGGGCCGCGAGCTCCCGGCCGGGGCCCGCCTCCCAGGCCAGTGCGGACGTCATCCGGTCGCTGGCCGCGTCCAGCGCGGGAAGCACGGCGAACGCCGCCTGCGCCGGACCGCCGACACCTGGACCGCCGACTCCCGGACCATCGGTGCCGTAGCCGCCGTAGCCGCCGTAGCCGCCGTAGCCGCCGTAGCCGCCGTAGCCGCCGTGGGTGCCCGGGCCGGGGCTGGGCCCGTCGGTGATGGGAGGGGCGCCAAGCTGGCCGGCCACGTCCGTGTAACGGCCGAGGACGGCGCTGACCCGAAGTCGGCCGGTGATCGCGGCGGCAGCGACGTCCAGGTCTTCGACAGTCCGCGCCGGGTAGCCGTCGATGTGGAGCTGGTCGGCGAAGTCGCGGAGCTCCCGCCCGCCGAAGCGGGGCAGGCCGCGGCCGGCCGCGAAGCGGGCGCGTAGCTCGCCGAGCAGGTCCAGCTGGCCCCGGGGGTCGCCGTCGGGAACGTCGACGCGGTGCCCGAAGAGCGCCCCCCGCAGGGCGTGCAGGTCGGCGACCGCTGCCGCGAGTTCCTGCGCCTGCACCCGCCAGAAGTCGGCCAACCGGGGCGAGGAGGCGCACTGGTCGCGCAGGGTCACCAGCCACGGCTCCTCCAGCGGGCCCAGCGCCGCGGCGCCTGCCAGGACCTCGGCGCGCAGTGCGGCGATTCCGGTGTCGCCGAGCCGGTCGACCGCCGCGGAGGTCAGCCCGGCCCGCTCGCCGTCGGCCACCTCCGCGTCGAGCCGGTCCAGCCGGTCGAACAGGGCCGCCAACGGGCCGGCGCCGGGCAGCGCGGCCGGGTCGGGCAGCGCCTGGCCGGCGGCGGTGGCCTCCGCCTCGGGTATGCCGTGGGCCAGCGCGAACAGCTCGGCGAGCTCGTCGGGCCGCAGCGGCGGCGGAGTGTCGGGGTCGAGCCGGTCCGGGACGGCGCCGAGGGCGGCCTCGTTGGCCGCGAGCCACTCGGAGACACCCGCGGCCCGCACCCGGCCGTGCGGGAGATCGAACTCGTGCTCCTCGCCGCGGAGCAGCTCGACGAGGTCCAGCTCCAGCGCCCTGGTCCGGGATCGCACCGCGTCGAGCTCCGCCGCGAGCCGCTCGACCTGGCGGGCCTCGCGGGCGAGGTCCACGTCGCCGACCGCGGACTGGATCTCCACGACGGACGCCCGCAGCTGCTCGATGTGGGCCTGGCTGGAACCGAGGACCGCCACGGACAGGTGGCGCAACTCGGCGGGAATCTTCTCCTGCAGGACGACCAGGGCCTGCTCGTCCTGCGCGGTGACGAGCACACGGCGCCCGTGCGCCACGAGATGACACACCAGGTTCGCGATGGTGTGGCTCTTCCCGGTGCCCGGTGGGCCCTGCACGGTGACGCCGCGCGCGGTCGCGAGCTGTGCGGCGACCCGTTCCTGGTCGTCGTTGGTCGGCAGCGGCATGAGCAGCCGGGCGCCGGTGGCGGCCCACCCGTCGTCGGCCCCGTCCGGATCGCCGGGGTGTCCCGGCCCCGCTCCGCCCGCGGCCAGGTCGCCGCGGCCGGGCCCGTCCCAGCCGCTGTGGGCCTCGCCGAGGGCCTCCGCCACCAGCGACTCCGTGGCGACGACGGCCGCCACCGCCTCGGGCAGGAAGTCACGCTCGGCCATCGCCTCCCGAAGCTCGCTGTAGAAACGGGCGCCGGTCGTCGGCCGCGGGCGCAGGAACAGTGCCCAGGTGTCGACGACCCGGGCACTGGGCCCGGGCAGCGGCAGATCGGGCCCGTCGAGGACCGCCGCGTCCAGCCCGAGCGGGGCGGCCAGCTGGGCGTGCAGCTGGGCGAGCTCGGCAGGATCCCAGACGTCCGGCGGGCTGGTGCGCAGCCGGTCGCGCAGGGCGGGCAGCTCGCGCAGCTCCGGTGCCTCCAGGCCGCGCACCGGGTCGGTCTCCACCGAGGTGGTGCCGTCGACCAGCACCCGGATGACGCCGTCGTCCTGGTCGACGTCCAGCCGGACCGGGGTGATCAGCAGGGGGTGTTCGACGATGACCTGCTCGCCCCCGGCGGCGGCGACCCGCCAGCTGAGCAGCGAATGGCCCCACACGAGCTGCAGGCCGGTGGTGTCGTGGCTGTGGCGCAGCCGCAGGTCGAACAGCCGCTCGTAGAGACCACGCGCGGCATACGCGGCGCGGGCGGCGGGCGCCCAGGGCTGCCACGCCTCCCGGAGCCAGCGGTCGTGGGCCCGGGTGACGGCCTCCGGATCGTCCCCGCGCTGCGCGGCCCGCTCGCGCAGGTCGGCGGGAAGGGCAGGCGGCAGGTCGGGCCGGACGTCCACTCCGCCCAGGTAGGCGTACAGCGCGCGGGGGACCCGCGGCGGTACGGGAGCCGGGACCTTGCCCACCTCCAGCCAGCTCTCCCGCGTCTGCCCGGGACCCAGCTTCACCTGGGGATGGGACGGCACGTCACGGGGCAGCACCGGCGCCGGGTCGTACTCGGCCAGCCGGCGCCGCGGGGCGCCGCGCAGATCGGTGGCGAGGGCGGCCAGGTAGTCCAGCAGACGCAGGGACCGGCTTTTGACCTGGTCGAGGGCGGGCATCGGCTCCTCCGGCAAGTGGGTCAGGTGGCGCGGAGCTCCCGCCGGCCACAAAAGGGCGGGCTGGCGGGACACCGCGACGATACGGCTCCGGTCGGACAGAACCCTCGCGCTCGCCGACCCGGCCGCGCCGCACGCCGCGCTCCGGGCCGCACCCCGCGCCGCCGCACCCCGCGCCGCCGCACCAGGTGCGCCGCGGCGACCTGCCCGCATATGCTCCGCAGGTGTACGCCCGTCCGCTCTGCCCGTCCGCCGCGCGATGACCGGCTATCTGCGGGACGCCGACGAGATCTACCGCGAGTCGTTCGCGACGATCCGCGCCGAGGCGGACCTGCGCAGCCTGCCTGCGGGCATCGCCCGGGTGGCCGTGCGCATGATCCATGCCTGTGGGATGGTCGATCTCACGGCCGACATCGGCTGCTCCGCGGGTGTCGCCGCCGCCGCGCGGTCGGCGCTTGTCGGCGGCGCACCGGTGCTGTGCGACACCGAGATGGTCGCCGCCGGCGTCATCCGCCGTCGGTTGCCGGCGGGCAACGCCGTGATCTGCACCCTCTCCGACCCGCGGGTGCCCGAGATCGCCCGCCGGGCGGGCACCACCCGCTCCGCGGCCGCGGTCGAGCTGTGGCAGGACCATCTCGGCGGCGCCGTCGTGGTCGTCGGCAACGCGCCGACGGCGCTGTACCGCCTGCTCGAACTGGTCGAAGGCGGTGCGCCCCGGCCCGCGGCGGTCATCGGTGTCCCGGTCGGCTTCGTCGGTGCCGCAGAGTCCAAGGAAGCCCTCGTGAGTTCTCCGAGCGGGCTTGAGTACCTGGTGGTGCGCGGGCGCCGTGGCGGCAGCGCGATCGCCGCCGCCGCGGTGAACGCCCTCGCGCTCGACGCGGACTGACCCACCCGATGGGCGGAGGACCAGCCCGGGAAGCCGCCGGGCAGCAGCCCGGTGAACCGGCGCCCGGCGATCAGGTACCTGGCGATCAGGCGCCTGGCGAACCGGCGCCCGGCGGGGCGCGCCGGCGGCCCGGGCCCGACCGGGGCGGGCTGCGGTACGGCTGGACCACCGGCGCCTGCGCGACCGCCGCGACGACGGCCGCGTACACGGCCCTGCTGACCGGCGACTTCCCCGACCCGGTGACGATCACTCTGCCTGGTGGTGCGCGGCCCRCCTTCGCGCTCGCCCGCGAGGCGCTCCGGCCCGGTTGGGCCACCGCGTCCGTCGTCAAGGACGCCGGGGACGACCCCGACGTCACTCACGGCGCCGTGGTGACCGCCGTGGTGCGGCCCGGTACGCCGGGCAGCGGTGTGGTGTTCCGCGCCGGTGCCGGGGTGGGCACGGTGACCAGACCAGGCCTCCCGCTGGCGGTGGGCGAGCCGGCGATCAACCCCGTTCCGCGGCGGATGATGCGCACCGCCGTCGCGGCGGTGGCCGCGCAGCACCCCGGAGCCGCCGCGCAGCACCCCGGAGCCACAACGCCTTCCAACGACCCGACGACCGGGCTCGGGGCCGAGGTGGATGTCGAGATCGAGATCAGTGTGGACGGCGGGGAGGAGCTCGCGACCCGCACCTGGAACCCTCGGCTGGGCATCCTCGGCGGGCTGTCGATCCTCGGCACGACCGGGATCGTCGTGCCGTACTCCTGCTCGGCCTGGATCGACAGCATCCGGCGTGGCATCGACGTCGCCCGGGCGGCGGGCCACCGGCGGGTGGCCGCGTGCACCGGCAGCACGTCCGAGCAGGTCGCGCGGGACGTGCTCGGGCTCGCCGACGAGGCCATGCTCGACATGGGTGACTTCGCCGGTGCCGTCCTGAAATACCTGCGGCGCCACCCCGTCCCGCAGCTGACAGTCGTGGGCGGGGTCGGCAAGCTGGCGAAGCTCGCCGCGGGCCACCTCGACCTGCACTCGGGCCGTTCCAGCGTCGACCTGGCCGGCCTTGCCGCGCTCGCGCGGGGCGGCGGCGCGGACGCCGACCTCCAGGACCGGGTGCTTCGGGCCAACACTGCGCTCGGCGCGCTGCGGATCTGCCTGGACGACGGCATCGCGCTCGGCGACCTCATCGCCGCCGGCGCGTTGCGCACCGCCCGGGAGGTCCTGCGGGAGGCGCCGGTGGACGTCGACGTCATCGTCATCGACCGGGCCGGCCGTCTGGTGGGCCGGGCGGGGCCCGGCCACCCCGCCGACACACACCACTGATCTCATTGGTCCTACTGGCCGTGGCTGCTGGCCGGAAAGCGGCCCGGTGCGGGAATCCCCACGCCGAGTGCGCCGGAGAATTCGCGCACCGGGCCGCCGACGGCACATTCATGCGGCGATGAGACGCACCGCCGCGACGTGATAGCAGGGCTTTCCATGAATGCCGGCCATGCAGGTGCACTGGCCGGTGGATGCGGTGCGGTAGGTGGTGCCGTGATGGCCGACGGTGAGCCAGACCCGCCGGCCCCGCAGCGGTGCGATGCCGCCGAGCTCGAGCAGTTCGAGGGCATCCTCGACCTGGCGTGGTGTGAAGCCCGGGAGGACGGGAGCTGCCCGGCGGAAGTGCCGGGTGCAGTCGGGGCCGAAGCCGGTGGCGACGCTGGGCGGGCTGGTGAGAGCCCGCCCGCAGCGCAGGCAGAAGGTGGCGGAGGTGGGAACGTCCATATCGGCTCCCCTCAATGTGCAACTATCCAATGATATCCCGCCAGGGGCCGGTCCGGGGGATTTTCGGCGGTCCAGAGAGTGGTATCCGGTGGGAATCCGGGCACGCTGCCCGCGCCTTCCAGGGAAGGCACCCGCGATACCCGGCGGCAACGGATTCCGCCGGCCGGGCGGTGCCTTCGGCCGGTGCTCCGGCCGAAGGAGACGGGACGGGCCGGGGTGGACGGTGCGATCGCGCCACTAGCCTCTGGGCGTCTACGGCGGGCACYGGCCGCTGTGCGGGCTGAGGGAGGACAGGTGGGTGTGCGGTCTGGCGGTGGCGCCGACCAGGTGGTCACCGGAAAGCTGCTGGATCTCGCCGAGCTGCTCGACGACGTCCTCGCCGCCTACGATCTCGGGCCGGCCCCGGTCGTTGTCCTGCACACCATCTCGGAGAACCTGACGTACCGGGTGGAGGACCCGTCCAGCGGGCGCCGGTGGGCCCTGCGGCTGCACCGGCCTGGTTACCACGGCGCCGCCGAGATCGCCGCCGAGCTGGCCTGGGTGGAGGCGCTGCGGGCCGAGGGAGTCGTCAGCACGCCGCCGGTGGTGCGCAACCGGGCCGGATCGGCGCTGACCACCGTCCGGTCGGGCCCGGCGGCCCGGCACGGCGTGCTCTTCGCCTGGGTCGAGGGCACCGCGCCGGAACCCGGCGACGACGCGGCGCTGGTGTCGTCCTTCGGTGTCCTCGGCGACATGGCGGGCCGTCTGCACGGGCATGCGCGGCGCTGGCCGCGGCCGGTCGGCTTCCGCCGGTTCTCCTGGTCCTGGCAGACGACGTTGGGGCCGGCCGGGCGCTGGGGAAGCTGGCGGGCGGGCGTGGCCGCCGCACTGGGTGCCGAGGCGAGGCCGGTCCTGGCGGCGCTGGAGCCGGCGGCGGAGGCGATCGAGCGCCGGCTCGCGGCCTACGGTGAGGGCACCGACCGGGCCGGCCTGATCCATGCGGACATGCGACTGGCCAACCTCCTGATCGGGCCACCGGCGCCCGGCGGCGGCGGTGTGATCCACCTGCTCGACTTCGACGACTGCGGCTTCGGCTGGTTCCTCTACGATCTCGCGGCTGCGCTGTCCTTCATCGAGCACAGCCCGGTGCTACCCGGGCTGGTCGGTGCCTGGCTGGACGCCTACCAGGCCCATCGGCGGCTCGACCCGTCCGATCGGGGGATGGTGCCGACGCTGGTCCTGCTGCGCCGGCTGCTGCTCGTCGGCTGGCTCGGCACCCACCCGCACTCCGACGCTGTGCCCGACCCCGCCGCCTACGCGCGGGACAGCGCGGAGCTGGCCCGGCGCTACCTCGCCGGCGAGTTCCTGCCAGAGCTCGCGTCGGGGCGGCCCTGAGGGGAATGGACCTGATGGAGGAGCAGGTCCCCGGGTCGCCCCGCAGTCGTCCGCGGGCGCTCCGGCGCGTTGGCGGTGACCAGCCGCCCACCGTTCGCGGCGGTTGTCAGCGGATGTCCAGCACATGATGGCCGGGTTGCCCGATCGACGGCGTTCCTGGGGGAGACGTCCGGACCGGTACGCTCGGTCCGGGAAAGCGGGAGGAGCTGGGGCGATCGTGGTCCGATCCAGTCGGGCGTCAGGTGGCCGCGGCGGTGTCGGAATCGGGGGGCCGTGGAAGAGCCGCTGACCATCGAGGGCGCTGAGCTGGAGGTTCGCACCCTCGGTCCGTGCCGGATCGACTCACCCCTGCTGCCGTTGCTGGGGGAGCGCCCGACCACGCAGCACTACATCGACGAGGGCGACAAGGTTCTCCTCGACGACACCCTGACGATGATCTCGTCCCGGAAGGTCCCGCTGGACGAGCTGCCGGGCTTCGARCCGGCCGGCCCACGGCGCAAGATCTACTTCGACCCGTCCAAGACCCGGGTGGGCATCGTGACCTGCGGCGGGCTGTGCCCGGGGCTGAACAACGTGATCCGCGGCCTGGTGCTGGAGCTGACCAACCACTACGGCGTGAACCGGATCTTCGGCTTCCGGCACGGCTACCAGGGCTTCATCGCCAAGTACGGGCACAGCGTCGTCGACCTCACCCCGGAGCGGGTGGCGCACATCGACGAGGACGGCGGCACGATCCTCGGCACCTCGCGCGGCCAGCAGGATCCCGACGAGATCGTCGACTGCCTGTCCCGGATGAACATCAACATCCTGTTCGTGATCGGCGGGGACGGCACGCTGCGCGGCGCGCGCGCGATCTCCCGGGTGGTCACCGAGCGCGGCGAGAAGATCGCCGTCGTCGGTATCCCGAAGACGATCGACAACGACATCCCGTACATCGACCAGAGCTTCGGGTTCCAGACCGCGTTCGCGAAGGCCGCCGAGTCGATCCGGGCGGCGTCCGCGGAGGCGACCTCGGCTCCCGGCGGGGTCGGCATCGTCCGGCTGATGGGCCGGCACTCCGGTTTCATCGCCTGCTACGCGACGCTCGCCAAGAGCGACGCCGACGTCGTCCTCATCCCCGAGCTGCCGTTCACCCTGGAGGGGGAGCGGGGCCTGCTCACCTACCTGCGCCATCGGGTCGAGAAGCGGGGCCACGYGGTGGTCGTCGTCGCGGAGGGCGCGGGGCAGGACCTGGTCACCGGCCTGCCCGAGTCCTTGGACGCCTCCGGCAACCGCAAGCTCTTCGACATCGGCCCGGAGCTGTCGCGGCGCATCACGGACCACTTCGCCGAGCACGGCACCGAGCTGAACCTCAAGTACATCGACCCCAGCTACCACATCCGCAGCGTGCAGGCGAATCCGTACGACAACGTCTACACGATCCGGCTGGCGCACGCGGCCGTGCACGCGGCGATGTCCGGGCGCACGGAGATGGTCGTCGGGCGCTGGCGGCGCCGGTTCATCCACATGCCGATCGCGCTCGCCGTCAGCCACCGCAACCAGGTCGACCCCGCCGGCGACCTGTGGATGTCGGTGCTGGAGGCGACTGGTCAGCCGTACCGCTTCGGCTGACCGGCCGGCCCCCGCCCCTCACGGGCACTACGCGCCCTCGGGCCGGCCCTCGCCGGGCCGCGCGGTGAGGCTCACCCGCAGGACCTCGTCCAGGCCGCCCGGTGTACCGTCCGGCTCGGTCTTCTCCAGGACCATGGACGCCGCCCGCCCGTCGAGGATCAGGGTGGCGAGCTGACTGTCGAACCACGGCCCGTGCGGGATGGACCAGGTGACGGCCATGTCGCGGACACCGACGAGGCGCGCGAGCAGACCGGACACGCCGGCGGGCAGGCCGCGGCGGGACATCGCGTCGACCCGCCGGACGCCCGGCCCCAGCGGATTGCGGAACGGGGAGCACACCGCCTGCCAGACCGGTGCGGAGTTCCGGGCCGTGGTCGCCCGGGCCAGGTAGGCGTGGTGCACATCCCCCGACAGGACCACGACACTGGCGGGCGCGGGGCCGTGCTCCCCGGCGGCGACCGCGTGCAGCAGGTCCGTCATCTGGCCGAAGGACCGGCCGAACGCCGCCCAGTGCTCCAGGTCGACAGCCTGCCGCATGCGCTCGGCCTGGCGGGCGACGACCCGGCCGAACCGGCCGGAGGCCAGCCGTTCACTCACCGTCTCGACGTGGTGGATCGTCGGCGTGAGCAGATATGGCACCGATGTTCCCAGCAGCAGGTGGTCGACCTCCCCCGTCTGGGCGGTCTGTGCTCGGACCCAGGCCCATTCCGCGTCGTGGACCATCGCCCTGGTCCCGTCGGGTGCGACGATCCGGCTCAGACGCGAGTCGATGACGATCAGGCGGGTGCGCCCGAGATCCCACCGGTAGCTCCAGCGGGGCGGGGCGGGCGGCTGTGACCAGTCCGGGGAGCCCTCGGCGGTTGCGGGGGGTGCGCCGGCCCGCGCCGGGCCGGCGGCGAGCGCCCCGAGATCCGGCATCCGGTCGACCCGGCGGGCGAGGTCACGGACGAGGCTCTCACCGTCGGCGGGGCCGTCCGGTGCGGTCACCGCGGCGAAGACCGGGTCGGCGTCCCGGGTCTCCGGGTCGAGGTTGCCCAGGAACTGGTAGAGCCAGTAGGCCATGATTCCGCTGGTGATCCGGGTGTCCCACCAGGGCTGCGCKCGGATCTCCGCTCGCCAGGCCGCCGAGATGTTCCAGTCGTCGCGGACGTCGTGGTCGTCGGCGACCATGGCGGTGGGGATCGTCGAGAGCAGCCACCGGATCTCCGGCTGGGACCAGGCCTCCTGGTAGAGCCACGCGTACTCGGTGAAGTCCGCGATCTCCTCACCCGGCGGCACGGTCACGTCGCGGCGGGTCCGGATCCGCGCGGCCGTCGCCGGGGACACGTGGTCGGCGTAGACCTGGTCGCCGAGCAGGAGCAGCGCGTCCGGCCAGGTCCGCGGCGGCGTCTCGGTCATCCGCAGCGCGAGCGCGTGCAGCGCGTCGGTGCCGAGGCCCTGCGGATCCTCACCGGGGGAGAGGGTGTACGGGCGGGCCTGTGGCGCTGTCACCCGGCACGACCCGAAGACCAGGCGGACGGGTTGCCCGGCCCCGACGGGCCTGAGCAGGCTGGGCGGCTGGCTGCTCCCCGGCTCCGGCCAGACCTGTACCGCACCGGCGTGTGTCTCCGATTCCGTTTCCGCCCCCGATTCCGTCTCCGGTGCCGTGGAGGGCCCGGCCGGGGCAGGCTCCAGTGGGGTGAGCCAGACCTCGTACGGGTAGGTCGTCCCGCCCTCCAGGCCGGAGACCACCACAAGCGCGACATGGTGGCCCGCCACGGTGAAGGTGGGCGCTGCCGCGCGTGGCCCGTTCAGGGCCCGGATCTCGACGGTGCAGGGCTCGTCGGTCTCCACCCACACTGTGGCGCGGCGGTCGTCGGCGTACCGGTGCAGGGGGCCGAGGAGGAGGGTGGTCATGGTCCCTACTTTCGTGCTGCGCCCGCGGGGCCGCCCAGCGGGGGGGGGAGGGTGCCGTGCGCCGGCACCGCCCGGCCAGGCGATGCGCCGGCTCGGTTGGACAGCGCCGAGCGACTACGTGAGGCTACTTAATGTGTCCAGACAGTCACGATCGTGGATGGTTGCTGGCGGCATGCTCGGGCGCCTCGGGCTCGGTGCCGGCCCGATCGACGCCCTCACCCGGGCGGCGCGGGTCGCCGACGCGCGGGTCCTGGCGACGATCGACCGGATGGGTGCGCCCGCCGCCGACGTCCCGGCCGCCGAAGCCGCGACGGGGTCGTACCTCGCCCTGCTCGACCTGGCCGACCGTGCCGGCATCGCCGAGGATCTCGACCTCAGCCTGCGGCTGCCCACGGTCGGTCAGCAGATGCCGCGCAACGGAGGGAAGATCGCCTACGAGAACGCGGCGGAGATCTGCGCGCGGGCCGCGGCGCTCGGCGCGACAGTCACGCTGGCGGCGCCCAGCCCGGCGGCCGTCGACGCCGCGCTGGCGACGCTGGCCGAGCTGCGCCGGGATGTCCCGGCGACCGGGGTGACCCTGTGCGCCGCCCTCCCGCGCACTCCCGCGGACTGCCGGGATCTGGCCCGATCGGGGGCCCGCGTGCGCCTGCGCCCCGGGGCTCCGGGCGGGGCTGGCGGACGGCAGTACGCGGCCTGCGTCGGCATTCTCATGACCGGGTCGGGCTATCCCATGATCGCTACACGGGATCCTCGGCTCCTCGCGCTCACCACCCGGCTGGCGGTGCACGTCGGGCGCCGGCGGGACAGCTTCGAGCTGCAGACCGTGCGCGGCACACCGGGCAGGGTCCACCGCCGGCTGGCCGCGGACGGCTACCGGACCAGGATCCGTGCCGCCTACGGACCCGTGCCGCCGGGCCGGGGCTGACAGGGCCCGGGGGGCCTGCCGGCGCACGGCCTGGCGGCACGGGAGAACCGTCAGCATCGGATGACCGTCGGTGTGGAGGAACCGGGCCGTCCTAGAGGGGGACGGACTCGCCCTCGGTCCGGGTACCCGGGTGCAGCAGTGCCTCGGGGATGGTGGCGGAGACGTGGGCCTGACCGCGTCCGCGGCAGGTCCGGCAACGGCGCCGGTAGGTGGTCCGGCCGCGCCCGTAGAAGGCGCGCCCCTCACCGCGGCACTCCGGACAGGTCCCGACTCCCGGCCGCGACCGGGGAGCGCCGGTCTGCGCGGCGGCGAGCACGCCGGCCGCGAGCGCCACCAGTACCACCAGCGCCACTGCCCAGACCGCACCCCCGAAGCCGCTGACCAGGGCAAGCCCGACCGCCACCACGATGACGAAGACCGCTGTTCCGATGACCGCACGCATGGCGCACCGTCCCTTCATGGTGCCTGGGTGGGAGGTCCGGACCCGCCCGCCGCGGCCCGCGACGCCCACCGCGGCCACAGCTCGTGGTGACCGTTTCGGGGCGGTGAGCCGGATTTGCGGCTGGTTGGTAGTCCGTACTCCGGCTATTCCCGACATCGCATCGTCTACACCCGTTGCGAGGGCGATGTCCGGCGAGCGACACATCGTCGGGTGTCTCACCACCCGCCCGGCCGGACCACGGCCGAGGTCGTTCCGTTCGTGCCGGGCGCTGCCCGGGCCTCCCCCGTCTGGGGGATGATGGTCTTCGCGGATCGTCCTCGCGGACACCGCGACTCCTCGTCCTCGGCCCCGTCGGGAGGTACCCCGCGATGTCCACGCCTGCCCTCATGCGGCTTGAGGCCCGTCTGCTGATCCGGTCCGGTGACAGCGTCCTGCTCGCTCGCCCGTCCGGCGGCGCCTGGCACGAGCTGCCCGGCGGCCCGGTCCCGCCGGGAGAGGACACCGAACGGGCACTGTCCCGTCAGCTGGGGGCCCTGGCCGCCCGGCTCGTCCCCGGGGCGGGCGGCGCCGCCCCCGCGCCGGCGTGGCGCTTCCTGGGCGCCACCGAGCACGCCGGCGACGATCTGGGCACCGCGACGAACCCGGCGGCCGCCGCCCACACCCTGAGCGTTCTGTTCACCGTCGACTGGCCCGCCGGGCATCCCGTGCCGTCCGACTGGCAGGGGCACGATCTGGTTCTGGTCGATGCCGGCCTGCTCGTCGCCACCCGCATCCGGCCGCTGCCGGTCGCCGTGGCGGTGCGCCGGTGGGTCATCGAGGAATGGCCCGTCTGGAGGGGGATGGCCGCGAATGCCGGTGAGGTCGGCCGGCTCGGCCGACGGCTGTCCGTCGCCTCGCTGCGGGCGCAGCTGTCCGCCCGGCGTGAGGATCTGCGCAGCAGCGCGTTCCGGGACGCGGCGGTGGCGATGTGCGCCCTGGTGACCGCCGCCGACGGGAAGATCGACCCGGCGGAGCGGGACGGGCTGCGTGCCTTCGTCGCCAGCGACCCGGTGATGTCGCAGTTCTCGGCCGAGGAGCTGGAGGCGCGCTTCGACGCCCACCTCAGCCGCCTCGTCGAGGACCCGCCCGCCGGCCGCGCGGCGGCGATCGCCGACATCGCCAAGGTCAGGAACCGCCCCACCGAGGCCGCCGCAGTGATCCACCTGGGCGAGGTCATCGGTCGGATCGACGGCGAGTTCGTCCACAGTGAGCAGGCCGTCGTGCTCGATGCGGTGCACGCCCTCGGCCTCGACGCCGCCGAGTTCGCGCTGCCCGCCGTGGGCAACGCGCCCTGACCCGATCGGATCATCCGTCCCCGGCCCGTCCGCCCGCTTCGGATCCCCGCCTTGGAGCATTCATGGTTTCCCTCGCCCCCGTCGAGATCAGCGCCCGGGTGCTGTTCCTCACCCAGGACCGCGTGCTGCTGGCGAACCGCCGCGGCCAGTCGTGGTTCTACCTGCCCGGTGGGAACGTCAGCCCCGGCGAGACCGTCGAGGCCGCGCTGCGCCGGGAGACCCGGGAACAGGCCGGCCTGGATGTGACGGACCTGGAGTTCATCGGCTGCGCCGAACACGTGTACGTCGAGAACGACGTCCGCTACCAGGAGATCAACGTGCTGTTCGCGGCCGACCTGCCGTGGGGCGCGCAGATCGGCAGCTGGGAGTTCGACGTCGACCTGACCGCGGTCGCGCTGGCGAGCCTGCGTGGTCTCGACCTGCGCCCCGTCAGCCTGCGGGCGGTGATCGACGGTTGGCTCGCCCACCGGCGCCCGACCTGGTACGGAGCTCCGGCGCTGACCGGAACCGGCTGAGCCGCACCGGTTTGTCGTGACGGCCGCCGCCGGGCGGCGTTGAATGGTGTCCGTGAACCAACCACTTGGGCACCATGCGGCGGAGGCGGCCGGTGGGCCGCCGTTCGCGCTCGAGCCGGGTGACCGGATGCTGCGGGTCCGTCTCGACGGCGGCGAGATGTACGCCAAGCAGGGGTCGATGGTCGCCTACCGGGGCAAGGTCGACTTCGCCTACAAGGGCCAGGGGGTGGGCGGCTATCTCCGGCGTGCGGTCACCGGCGAGGGCCAGGACCTGATGCGGGTGAAGGGCCGGGGAACGGTCTGGTTCGCCGAGTCGGGCAGCCACATCTCGATCTTCCACCTGGACAACGACCGCCTCACCGTCAACGGGCGCAGCCTGCTCGCGCTCGAGTCGGGCGTCCGTTACAAGATCACGACGACATCCGGTGGCCTCGGTGCGATGATCGCGGGCGGCGTGTTCAACACCGAGGTCTCCGGCACCGGCGGCGTCGGCGTCCTCTGCCTGGGCAGCCCGCTGGTGCTGCCGACGGACGAGCCCGTCTGCGTCGATCGGGACGCCGCCGTCGCCTGGACGGCGGGCGTGCGCACCCGGGTGATCTCCAGCTTCAAGGTCGGCAACCTGCTCGGCCGGACGTCCGGCGAGCTCGCCCAGATCGAGTACAGCGGGCGCGGTGGCTTCGTGGTCGTCCAGTGCGGCGAGGTGCCGGCCCGGGGCGCCGAGCCGAGTGGCTGACCGCCGGCCCTTCCCCCGGCCCCGGGGCACCGGGTGAGCGGCGCCTGCGCCGCCGAGCTCGCCGACGCCCTGCGCACGGCTGGTCTCCCGATACCCCCTTCGCCGTCGCTGCCGGCTTCAGGGCCGCCCGGCGAGGAGCATGCCGCTCTCGACTGGGCGCGGTCCGGGCTGATGTCGCTCACCGGCCGGCCCGGTCATCCGCCGACGGTGCCGGACGCGCCGGTGCTCGCCCGTGCCCGCGCCGCCGCCGACCTGCTGGGTGCCGCGTCGGCCGCGCTGGGTGCGCCGGTGGCGGTGGACGTCCCCGAGCTGCTGGGCGGCCGGGCGGCTCTGCTCGGCCTGAGCCGGGGCGGCACGGTCTCCGCGAACGGCAGCTGTCGGCTGCTGCGGGCCGCCGACGGCTGGGTCGCGGTGAACCTGCCCCGCCCCGATGACGTGGACGCCATCCCCGCCCTGCTCGGCGCCGCGCCCGCGGACATCCTCGCCGCGGCGCACCTCGATGCCGGCTCCGGTGCGCCGGAGGACGACGTCTGGGCGGCGGTCACCGCCGCGCTGCCCACGTGCAGTACCCGGGACCTGACCGAACGTGCCTGGCTGCTCGGCCTGCCACTGGCCCCGCTGCCCCCCCTGCCCCCCGCGGGAGCGGCGGTGGCGGCGCCTGTCCGGGTGTCCGGTGCCTGCCGCGCGGCGCCCGTCCCGGTCGGCGACCGGACCCGGCCGCTGGTGGTCGACCTGTCGTCGCTGTGGGCCGGCCCCCTGGCCGCGCACCTGCTGGGGCAGATGGGCCTGCGGGTGGTCAAGGTGGAGAGCACCCACCGCCCGGACGGGGCACGCCTGGGCAACCCGGACTTCTACCGGTGGCTGCACACCGGCCACGAGAGCGCCCGGTTCGACTTCACCAGCGAGGTCGGCCGCGCCGGGCTGCGCCAGCTCGTCGAGCGGGCCGACGTGGTGATCGAGGGCTCCCGCCCGCGGGCGTTGGCCCAGCTCGGCCTGGACGCCGACCGCTGGGTCGCGGCCCGCGCCGGGCGGATCTGGCTCAGCATCACCGGCTACGGGCGGCAGGCCTGCGCCGCCGGCCCCGGTGCGGGCCCGGTCGCCTTCGGCGACGACGCCGCGGTCGCGGGCGGGCTGGTCGCCTGGGACCGGACACCCCCCGACGGGCCGGTGCCGGTGTTCTGCGGCGATGCCATCGGGGACCCCCTCACGGGCCTGTACGCCGCACTGGCGGTGGCGCTGTGCCGGGCCGGCGGCATCGGAGCCCTGGTGGACGTCGCCCTGCGCGACGTGGCCGGCTTCGTCGCCAGGCCACACCGGGGCACCGACCCACACTCCGGAACACGTCCCCGCCCCCACCCCGACGTGGGCCAGGCCACCGGTCCGGCGGCCTGGCCCGTGGGTACGTGGTCGGTCACCGGCTCGGACGAGGCCGGATGGACTGTGCACCAGGCCGGGCAGCACAGCCCGGTGCACCCACCACGCCGCCCGTCGGACCAGCTGGGCGCCTCCGGCCACCTGGAATCGTGACCGGCACTAGCGCTCTGACGTCCCGGCGCCAGGAGGCTCAGGGCCCGGCGGGGAACTGACGATCTCGGTCGGCGGGTCGAGCTCCTCCCCGGCTGGGGACTTCGAGCTGCCGGAGAGGCCGGTGGACCTGGACGAGGGCGAGGGTGGGGCTGGTGCCGGGTTGCGCCGCGCGCCGTCGAGGATCACCTCGTCGCCGGCCACGGTGACGGCGTCGTCCCCGGCGGTCGCCGCCGTGGGATGGCTGGAGCGCCGCTCGGCGGCCCGGAGCCGCTCCGCGTTCTGCCGGATGGCCTGGTGGTAGGCGTCGTAGCGGTAGGGAAGCCGCTCGGAGGGCTGGGGTCGCCTGCCCGCCCGCGCCCCGCCTGCCCGACGGGGCATCCGGGGCAGCGCACCGAGCGCGACCGGGAACTGCGTCCGGGAGGTCCAGACCGCGACGCCCACCCCGGCCAGCCACAGGCTCCACACCATCCGGGCGAGGACCGGCAGCGGTGCGGCGGGGATCAGCCCGACCGTGGACGCTGCTCCGGCGACGAGCAGCACCGCGCAGCCGACACCACCGCCGACGAGGGCCGGTCGGGACCACAACAGGCCTCGCAGACGCAACCAGTTCGTCCAGGCCCCGGCGACCGCGACGAACCGGCCGAACGCCCCGTCACGGTGCGGCATCGCCCGACCGACGGGGCGCAGCGGGCCGAACGGCCACCAGCCGTCGAGCACGACGGCGACGAAACGGGTCGCGACGAGCGTCGTCCAGCCGGCCAGCAGCAGCGGGCCGAGGGTCTCGCCGCACAGCACTCCGGCGACGACACGCAGCAGATCGAAGGTGATCACATTGGGGTCGAGCCGGCCGGTCACGCCCGGCGGGTGCGCCAGCAGCGGCACCCCGACCAGCCACAGGGACCATCCGAAGATCAGGACGGTGCTCGTGGCCAGACTGGTGCACAGCAGGAGCCACCGGCTGCGGCGGGCGCCGTCCAGCTCCGGACGGGCCCGGACGATCCGCGCGGTCAGCGGCACGAGCAGGAACGCGGCGGTGGCGGTGAGCAGGACGCAGGGGATGAGCGTGCGCTCCCGCGCCCCCAGGTCGGCGAGGGTCGCCGCGGCCGGGGTGTTCAGGACACCCGGATAGCCGAACACCCGCGTCAGGCCGGCGATCCCCAGCGCGTTGGCCAGCGCACACCAGACGAACAGGGCGGCGCTCACATCCGCGCCACGTCGCATCGGGAGCACTCCAGGTTCTCGACAGGGTTCCGCGGAACCGCCTCCACGCGCAGGGTCGCCCGGACCCTACGTTGCGCTGCCTTCGGTCTCTGGTTGCCACGTGCCACACGCCACGACGGATGACGGCGAGGCCGGCCGGGTGATTGAAGGACAGCGGGTGAACACGCCCGTTCCGATGCGTTGACCGGGGTGTTCCACCGGTTCCGTGCCGTGAATCCGGAACCGGCGTACCCTCGTCGAGGGCTGTCAGCGGAACCTTCCCTAACTGAGGACAGGCTAGCCTAAATAGGCGCCGGTGTGAGCTTCGTGGCCGCCTTCCCGTTATGCGTTTCGCCCGACAGTGTGATTTCCTGTTTCCTGGACGAATAACGGTGTGCGGCGACCGGTCCGGCTCGCCGCGGGACGGGTGCCCGGCGACGGTCCGGGTACCTTGTGCCGCGGTGCAGCTGAGGCGGAACCTGCGCGGACGGCTGATCCGTGGCGGCCTGGCCCCTCGGGTCGTGCCCGGCCGCGGGGGCGTCGTGCCCGCGGCCGGGCGGTGCGTAGGGACGAGGAGTGAAGGCGAGATGGCGACTGTGCGTGGCGACAAAGACATCATTGATCTGCTGAACAAGGTACTGACGAACGAGCTGACGGCCATCAACCAGTACTTCCTGCATTCGCGGATGCAGAAGAACTGGGGCTATCTCAGAATTGCCGACTACTACTACCACGAGTCCATTGACGAGATGCGTCACGCGGACCAGCTGATCGAGCGGGTGCTTTACCTGGACGGACTGCCCAACCTGCAGCGGCTGCATTCGCTGCGCATCGGTGAGACGGTGCCGGAGCAGCTGGCCACCGACCGCTCCCAGGAGGACGAGGCGGTCGAGCTGCTCCGCGGCGGGATCGCGCTGTGCCGCTCGAAGAACGACGTCGGTTCCGCCGTCCTGCTGGAGAAGATCCTCGTCTCCGAGGAGGAGCACATCGACTGGCTGGACGCCCAGCTCACGCTGATCGAGCAGCTCGGCGCGACGAGTTATCTCGCGCAGCAGATCCACGAGAGCTGAGGTCCGGGAGCGTTCCGACACCGAGGGAGCGGGTCTGGCGCGTCCGGGGCGGTGTCGTCCGCCGGACACGAACAAACGTCATGGGGGTGCGGAGCGGGGCCATCAGCCGGGGGATAGTGTGCCTGGCCTCATGGATCTACGCTCGCACGGTGGTGTGAGTGTCATGCCCCGCGGTGGGCCGTGACGGCGCAACGGAGCGCCAGACAAGGAGGACACGGCTTTCATGACGTCCTCGACCGCGACGATCAGCCCTCGGCTCACCGAAGGTGGCACGGGCCCGGATGTTCACCCGACCGGCGAGGCTGTCCGGGCCGTGGTGGTGATGCTGACGGGGCGGGGTGAGAACCCGGAGCCCTACGAGTGGCTCGCCCGGCGGCTCGCGCTCGACGGTTACACCGCGAGCGTCGTCCAGAGTGGGAGCGGTGCGGCAGTGAGCGGGGCCGGAAGTACGGCCCGGGCGGTGGGGGRGGCCCGCCGGCCGGGCGTGCCCTTCGTCCTGCTCGGTTCGGACGCGGGGGCGCTCGCGGTCCTGGCGATGGCGGGTTCGCCGGCGCTGCGCCCGGACGGGCTGGTGCTGCTCGGCCTGCCGCTGCTCCATGTGCCCGTCGCGGGGATACCCGTCGCCGATCCGCCGCCGCGGGCGCTGCCCGACATGCCGATCCTTCTCCTGCACGGCCGGGACGACCAGATCAGCCCGCTGCCGCTGGTGCGGATGACGACCCGGACAGCTCCGAGGGCGGACCTGGCGGTGGTCCCGGGCAGCCACGCGGTGCTCGCCGGGCCCGGCCGCCGCTGCGTCCCGGCCCGCGTGCTGCTCTTCATCGAGGGCCTCATCGCGGACTGAGGTCGGCCGCCACCGCCGGCTGGCCTCCGACTCGGAGCGCTGGAGCGCCGGACCATGGTCACCGGCGGTGGGTAATTGTTCAGGGTCGCCTGACGTCAGCATCCGCTGTACTGTTCAGTGCATGGTGAAACTTGTCGCGCATGGAGAGGTCCTGGCGAGATTCGGGCACGCGCTGTCCGACCCGACCCGGGCGCGGCTGCTCCTGGTGCTGCGCAAGGGTCCCGCCTACCCGACGGAACTCGCTCACATCCTGTCGGTGAGCCGTACGAACCTGTCCAACCACCTCGCCTGTCTGCGGGGCTGCGGCCTGGTGGTCGCGGTGTCCGAAGGCCGGCGCCTGCGGTACGAGCTGGCGGACGGCGCGCTCGCCCATGCGCTCGACGACCTGCTCAGCGTGGTGCTGGCCGTCGATCCCGACCACGCCCACCCCGACGGGGCCGACGGACATGACGGCGATCCCTACAGCGGCGGGGACGACGGCCCGGTCAGCGACTTCCGCGGCCGTGCCGGCGAGCTTGTCGGCTCGGGCATCCTGCCCGTCGGCATCCCCGCACCCGCCGCGTCGGGTGCGGATCGCGGCCTTCCCGAACGGTCGGACCGTTGAACGCGCCCGGCGGCCGCGGGCCCGGGCAGGGCGATGACCACGCCCCGCGCGACGATCATGCTCGCGACGACAGCCATGACCACAGCCACAGCCACGACCACGACCACGACGGCCATGACACCGGTCACGGTCGCGTCCCGCGCCAGGTCCGCCGCACCCACGCCGCTCCCGCCGGCGCCGAGCACGGGGGCCACGAGCACGGGGGCCACGAGCACGGGGGCCACGAGCATGAGGGCCACGAGCATGCGGGTGACGGGTACGTCCCCCGCAGCCCGCAGTCCCAGTTCCGGCGGCTGGCGGTCGCCACCGGGCTGAACATCGGGATCGTCGTGGGGCAGTTCGCCGCCGGGCTGATCGTCGGCTCGGTCGCGCTCCTCGCGGACGCGGCGCACAACCTGGCCGACGCCGCCGGAGTGGYGTTCGCGCTGGTCGCGATCAGGCTGGCGCGGCAGGAGYCGTCCGCGACCCGTACCTTCGGCGGGCTGCGGTGGCCCGTCCTCGCCGCGCAGGCGAACGCGGCCAGCGTGCTCGTGGTGACCACGCTGGTGTGCGTGCAGGCGGTCGGCCGGCTCGCTCATCCCCGGCCGATCGACGGGCTGGCGGTGCTCGCCGTGGCGCTCGTCGCCTCCGTCGGCAACGGGGCGAGCGCCCTGTTCGTCCACGAGCGGCACGGGGACCTCAACACCCGGGCCGCGGTCATCCACCTTGCCGCGGACGCCCTGGTGTCGGTGGCGGTGGCCGTTGYCGGCCTCGTCATCTGGCTCACCGACGGTTGGTACTGGCTCGACCCGGCACTGTCGCTGACCGTTGCGGTGCTGATCGGCGTGCAGGCACTCCGGCTGCTCGCCCAGTCGTCCCGGGTACTGCTGGAGGCGACGCCGGTCGGCCTGGACATGTCGGCCGTGCGCGGTGACGTGCTGGCGGTGGACGGCGTCCGCGGGGTGCACGACATGCACATCTGGGGCCTGTCCGACCGGGTCTTCGCGGCGAGCGCGCACGTGGAGGTCACCGGGCATCCGACGCTGGAGGAGGCCAGGGCGGTCGCCGGCCGGGTCAAGGCCGTGCTCGCCGAGAAGTACGGCGTCGAGCACGCCACGGTGGAGACCGAGTGCGAGCCCTGCGCGCCGACCGGCAGTGACCCCTGCGGCGTCCGTCAGGTGGTGACGCGTCAGGTCGCCCGGATGATCCCGGTACATCGCCACTGACAGGCGTCCACCGGCGCTCTGGCCGGCGTCCACCAGCCGTGTGATCGGTCGTCCCCCGCTCGGGACGGGCACACCCACCAGATGGGTCCGTCCGTTCCGAGCCGAGGGAGGCCCAGGTGAGACAGCCGGGAACRTCCGATCGCAGGAGCGGGGAGGCGTCGTTCCCGCCCCCGAGCGACGCGGGTCGCGGTGGCGGGGTGGGCACGCCGACGATGTCCACCGTCGAGACCGCGCACTCGACACTGTTCTTCGTCTCCGACCGGGTCTACAAGATGCCGAAGCGGGCGCCCGCGGGCAGAGCGGATCTGCGCCGCCGGGAGGCGCGCGAAGCGGCCTGCCGGGCGGAGATCGTGCGCAACCGCCCGTTCGCCCCAGGCGTGTACCTCGGCGTCGCCGATGTTCGGGACAACACCGGGACACCGGTGGAGCACATGGTCGTGATGCGCCGGTTGCCCAGTGACCGCAGCCTGTCCGAGCTCCTCGCCCGCGGTGAGCCGGTCGAGGAGCCGTTGCGGGACGTCGCCCGCGCACTCGTCGCCTTCCACGAGCGGTGCGAGACGTCCGCGGAGAGCGCCTCGCGTGGCCGCCTGCCGGACGTCGAGGCCGGGTGGCTCGCCGCGACGGACGCGCTGGCTCCGTTCCGCCACGGCATGCTGGCGGCGGACGAGGTGGACGCCATCGGCCGGCTGGGCCTGCGGTACCTGTGCGGGCGCGCGGCGTTGTTCGACGCGCGGGCGACCCGGGGACGAATCCGGGACGGGCACGGGAACCTGCTGGCCGAGCACATCTTCTGTATGCCCGACGGCCCGCGCATGCTGGACCGGGTGCCCGCCGACGACAGCCGGCRCATCGGGGACGTCCTCGCGGACGCGGCGATCCTCGCGGTCGACCTCGAGCTGCGCGGCGCGCCGGAGCTGGCCCGGCGTTTCCTCGGCTGGTTCGGCGAGTTCGCGGGGGAGACCCATCCGCCGTCCCTGGTGCAGTTCTACCTGGCCCAGCGGGCCGTCGTCCGGGCGGGCGCGTCGGCGGTGCGGGCCCGCATCGGAGATGAGTCCGCCGCGGGGCAGGCCCGTCACCTCGTCGGCCTCGCGCGGGAGCACCTGCGCCGGGCGAGGGTTCGGCTGGTGCTGGTCGGCGGGGCCCCGGATCCGCTGCGGTCGGCGCTCGCCGGGCGCCTCGCCGCGGACCAGGACGGCTGGGTGCTCCTGTCGGCAGCGGCTGTGCGCCGCGAGCTGGCCGTCGACCCGCCTGGTGCGGCGTCGGCGCCTGCGTCGGTGCCGACGCGGGTGCCGACGCGGGTGCCGACGGCCGGCGGCGCCGGCGGCGCCGGGCCGGCCGACGCCGTGTGCGGGGAGATGCTGCGCCGGGCACGCGAGGCCCTGGAGAACGGTGACTCGGTGATCCTCGAGGCGCCCTGGTCGGACGTCGGGCGCCGCAGCGAGGCCGCGACTGTCGCGGCCGACACGTGGGCGGACCTGATCGAGCTCAGGTGCTCAAAGGAGGGCTCCTCCCTCACCGAGACGGTCCGCAACGGGCGCATCGCCGCCGGAATCCCCGGGTGACCGGATGCCAACCGTGTGCCGGCGACTACTGCGGGTATGTCAAAACGGACCGTAAAGGGGGAACAGTCATGACGACAGCTCGGGACATCATGCACGGGGACGCGCAGTGCATCGGTGCGGACGAGTCGCTGACCAGCGCCGCCCGGATGATGCGTGACCTCGGGGTCGGCGCGCTGCCGATCTGCGGTGCCGACGACCGGCTCGGCGGAATCATCACCGACCGTGACATCGTCATCCACTGTCTGGCCGAGGGGAAGGACCCGGACTCGGTTCGCGCCGGCGAGCTGGGGCAGGGCCGGCCGCTCTACGTCCGCGCGGACGCGGATCTGGACACGGTGCTGGAACAGATGATGTCGCACCGGGTGATGCGCATGCCGGTGATCGACAACAAGCGGCTCGTCGGCATCATCAGCGAGGCGGATCTGGCGCGGAGCCTGCCGGGCGAGAAGATCGGCGCGCTCGTCGAGGCGATCAAGAGCGGGCCGGCCGACCTGCCTTCCTGACCGGCGAACGGTCACCGTCCTGCCCGCCCGGTGGGGCGGTGACCGTCCGCTGTCGGCGCGAGGCGCGAGGCGCGAGGCGCGAGGCGCGAGGCCGGGTGTCGGAGGCCGGGCGCGCCGGTCAGTTCGGGTGGGCGCCGACGGCGTCGCGGATCTCGCGGCCGATGCCRCCGCCCTGCCGGGCACAGTGGGCGCAGCAGAAGAAACGGCCGGAGACCTCCACCCCGTGCCCGATCACGCGACAGTCGCAGTGTTCACAGCGGGGTGCGAGCTTCTGCACCGCGCACTCGAACGAGTCGAAGGTGTACCTCTCACCACTGACGACCCGTATCTCGAACGCCATCCAGTAGTCGTTTCCACAGGTATCGCAGGTCGCCATTGCGGCCTCCCCTCTCGGCACGCCCCGACATTACTTTCGGTGCCGAGCTGATCGCATGTCGTCAGACCGTCGGATCGTCAGGCCATCGGATCGTCAGGCCTTCAGGCGGGCCGCGAAGACGGCGGCCTGGGTCCTGCTGGTGAGGCCGAGCTTGCCGAGAATGGCCGACACGTAGTTCTTCACCGTCTTCTCCGACAGATGGACACACGCGGCGATCTGGCGGTTCGTCATGCCTTCGGCGATCAGTCGGAGGATCTGGCGTTCGCGGGCGCCGAGGGCCGCGAGCTGTTCGTCCTCGATCGGCTCGTCCCGCAGCCGGGCGAGGACCTTCTGGGTGACCGCCGGGTCGAGCAGCGAGCGGCCTGCGGCGATCGTACGGATCGCGCCGACCAGGTCGTTGCCCCGGATCTGCTTGAGCAGGTATCCGGCCGCCCCGGCCATGATCGCGGCGAACAGTGCGTCGTCATCGTCGTAGGAGGTGAGGATGAGGCAGCCGACCGCCGGCTGTGAGGAGCGGATCTCACGGCACACCTCGATGCCGTTGCCGTCCGGCAGCCGGGCGTCGAGCACCGCGACGTCGGGGCGGGCGGCGGGGATGCGGCGCAGTGCGGCGGCCGCGGTCGACGCCTCTCCGACGACCTCGATGTCCCCGGAGTCCTCCAGCATCTCGCGGATGCCCCGGCGCACGATCTCGTGATCGTCCAGGAGGAAGACGCGAACTCCACTCATGATCAACAAATTACCCGTGCGGAGGGCCGGATCGCGTGCCTGCCGGCCAGGTCGGCCGGTACGGACCACCGGCGCCGGGACCTTCGCCCGGGAGTCTGCGCACCGAAAGGCACATTGACGACCGACCGCCACAGCGCCTGGTCAGCGTTCGGCGGTGCCACCGAGGAAGGTGATCAGGTCGGGGAGGTCGCCGAGGGTGCGGAAGGTGTCGTTGAGGTGGGTGCAGGTGCTCGTGCCGACGAACGCCCGGCCGACGGTGCGACGCAGCTCCGCCGCGGGCAGGCCGACGAGGCGGTCGGCGCTGCCGAGTGCCTGCGGGCACTCCCGGCCGGGAAGCGCACCGGCCCGGGCCCGGGCCCGACTGATCAGGCCGGCGCTGTCGACCTCGGCCTCGACGCCGTACTCGTGGACGAGCACCTCGCGCCCGGGCGCCTCCAGGTAGGAGTCGCGGAACAGCGCCTCGACCTCGACGGCCGACACCGCGCCGGCGGCCGCTCCGTCGGTGGCCTCTCCGCGAGGGGCTTCTCCGTCAGTGGGACCGCCCCCGGCCGGGCCGGGGCTCACCGGGACCACGTCGATCCGCCGCAGGCGGCGCATGGCGTTGGGTGGCATGGGCGGCAGCGGATGCCACCCCAGCGGGTCGTCGCCGAGGGCGAGGTCACCGGCGGGGACGCTGACCGCGCGGACCGGGGTGCCCGGGTTGGCGCGGCGCTCGGCGGACAACTGGGCGAGCAGCCCGCCCTGCTGCCAGCCGGCGCAGACGTCGATCATGGGGTTGCCACCGGCCTCGGCCCCGGCGTTCACCGAGGCGCCCTCGCGGAAGATGCCGTTGCGGCCGAGGGCCGCGCCGGACACCAGCACCGCGACCGGCACATCGTCGAGCAGCTGCCCGAGCAGCGAGCGATCGGTCGCCGGCGTGGCCGCGCCGCCGCCGAGGTCTCCCGCCGGCGCGGTGAGGGCTCGGCGCGCGGCCGTGCGGAACCCTGACCGGGTCGAGGCGCCGACCAGGTCGGCGAGGGCGGGGACGGGCGGCTCGGACTCGATCTCGAGGACTCCGCCCGGTGCGGCCATGTAGTCGAGGACGACCCGCAGTCGGGCCTCGCCCACCACCACGGCCTCCCCGGCCGTGGTGGTCAGCAGATCACGCCCGGTGCTGATGAGGTGCAGCGGGCCGGTGAGYCCCTGCGGGCGCTCCATCATCACCGAGGTCGTGCGCCGGATCGAGCCCGGGCGGCGGGCGGGGGTGCCCTGCGCCGAGCCCGTCATACCGGGCCACAGTGGGATCTCGCCGAGAAACGTCGCCGTCGCCGTCGCCGCCGCCGACGCCGCGGGCGGCGGGCCGGCGCGGCGGGCACCGTCCTCGCTCTGGCGCGGCCGGGCGATATGTGGGACGCGTGGAGCGGCACGGCCAGGTGTCAGCCGAGTGAGAGACGACTGGACGGTCGTGGGTGCCGTCTGCCCGTGCGCCATGCGCATACTCCGATCGCTGCTCGCTCGCGGCCGCATTCGGTGGGCGCGATGAACAACCCCAGCGTATGGCGCGGTGCCGACACATCCGTCCCCCGGCGGTGACGGCCTTTTCACAAAAACATCCGCGCTGGGTGTGACCTGCGTCAAAACTGTGCTGCGAGTGTGATCTGCGTCGCCCGAAAGGTATCGGTCGGGCCGGGCGGTCGGACGTCCGAGGAATTGTTCGGGGTGAATCGTGTTCGGTGTAACAGGAAACAAAAAGGTATGACGTAAAGCTCCTTGCTGGCGCCCCCGAACCCGGGAAGCCCGAGGTCGCGGTGGGGCGCGGGCCGCGGACGGCTGGTCCCGCCGGCGCGTGGAGGACGGACGTCGCGCGCCGGCGGGAACTCGCCGCGGGTCAGGAACTCGCTGCGGCTCCGGCGCCTGCGCGGCTGGCGGCCGGGTCGCTCTGGGGAGCTCCGACCCCCGGGATGGTCGGCGGCTGGAAGACGTCCGTCGGTGCGGTGGCGACGACCGGCCTGCCGAACTCGGAGAACGTGGCATCCAGGGTGTTGCCGTTCTTGTCGCCGAGCTGGCGCAGCGGCAGGGCCGGGCCGACGAGCGAGACGAACAGGGTCGACGACTTCGTCGTCAGCTTCAACGCCGGGGTGCCCTGCTCGGTCACCTCCTCCAGTGTGGGCTGCTCGCCGTTCTCGATCTCCTTCCTGATCTCCAGGATCTCGTCGGCCGCACCGGTGATCGTGAGATCGTCGGACGCCCCGATGGACCCCGTGTTGATCCACTGGTCGGGGCGGGCGCCGGGGAACGTGCCCGACCCGGCCGTGCCGCGGATGTAGGCGACGTTGTCGACGCGGAGCACCTCGACGCGCTGGCCGTTCTGGTCGAGGGTTCCGGTGACGACGCCGTTCGCTGCGAGCCGCAGGTCGAGCGAGGCGGCCCGACCGCCGCTGACGTTGCGCCCCACGTACCGCACACTGCCCGCTCCGCGGAGCGCGTCCGCGGCGGCGGTGACGATGTCGGCGGGGGGCCTGGACTCGATCCCGTTGCGTGGCCCCGTCGCCGCCTGCGTGCTCCGGACGTCGCCCGTGGTGGTGGCGCCGCCGCCGGAGTCGTCGTCCCCCCCACCGCAGGCGGAGAGGGCGAGCRTGACTCCGAGAGCAGCCGTCACGGCGGCGAGTCGCGAGAATCGAGTGGACGGGTTTCGCATTGTCGTCCTTTCGCAATGCCGGAGCGGTGGCCGCCCGTGTACGCACGCGCCGGCTCCCGTTCCAGCTCGGGTGTGGTCCCTCCCCTGCCGCCCGTAGGTGAGGTGACCATGGACGACGCCGCGGACGATATCGGCATTTAATGCGACATGCATCCGTGGATTTGCGGCCGGTCGGATCGGGCCTGGTCGGATCAGGCGTAATCTGAACGACCGAATGGCGTGGCATCTCGAACCTGGTAGGCCCAAGGACGGCGGACGCGACCATGGTGACAGGCGACCCGGCGGAGCCGGACGACGGCCGGCTGCGGACCGGCGGCCCGGCGACCTGGGCCGCGGGTGTCCCCGGTGTGGCCCATGCGCTGGCGCGCTGCAACGACCTGATGGGAGTGCGCCGCTCCGTCCAGACCCTGCGGCTGCTCAACCAGGACGGCGGTTTCGACTGCCCGGGTTGCGCCTGGCCCGAGCCACGCCCCGGCGACCGCTCCCGGGCCGAGTTCTGTGAGAACGGCGCCAAGGCTGTCGCCCAGGAGGCGACCCGCGCCCGGGTGACCCCGGAGTTCTTCGCCGCGCACAGCCTGACCGACCTCGCCACGCGCTCCGAGTACTGGCTCGGCGGGCAGGGCCGGCTCGTGGCGCCGGTCTACAAGGATGCCGGCTCGGACCACTACACCCCGATCAGCTGGGACGACGCGTTCGCGATCACAGCCGCCGAACTGAAGGCGCTGCAAAGTCCGGACGAGGCTGCTTTCTACACCTCGGGCCGGACGAGTAACGAGGCGGCGTTTCTGTACCAGCTGTTCGCCCGCTCGTTCGGGACGAACAATCTGCCGGACTGCTCCAACATGTGCCACGAGTCGTCCGGGGTCGCGCTGACCGAGGCCATCGGGATCGGCAAGGGTTCCGTCACCCTGGAGGACCTGGAAACGGCGGATCTGGTCCTCGTCGTCGGGCAGAACCCGGGCACGAACCATCCGCGGATGCTCAGCTCCCTGGAGCGGTGCAAGCGCGCCGGCGGCAGCGTCGTGGCCGTCAACCCGCTGCCGGAGGCGGCGCTGCTGCGCTTCCGCAACCCCCAGCACGTGCGGGGCGTCCTCGGCCGGGGTACCGCGCTCGCGGACCAGTTCCTGCAGATCCGTCTCGGTGGTGACCTGGCCCTTTTCCAGGCGTTGTCCGCGCGCCTGCTCGCCGCCGAGGACGCCCGTCCCGGCAGTGTCCTGGACCGTGTCTTCATCGACCGGCACACCACCGGCTTCGAGGCGTTCGCCGCGCACGCACGCAGCCATCTCGGCGCGGCCGACGTCGCCGCCGCCACCGGTCTGCAGCCCGCCGAGCTGGACGAGCTGACCGGCCGGGTCCTCGCCGCCGACCGGGTGATCGTCTGCTGGGCGATGGGCCTCACCCAGCACCCGGCCGCCRTCGCGACGATCCGGGAGGTCGTGAACTTCCTGCTCCTGCGCGGCAACATCGGCCGTCCCGGGGCCGGGGTGTGCCCGGTGCGGGGCCATTCGAACGTCCAGGGCGACCGCACCATGGGGATCTCGGAGCGCATGCCGCAGCCGTTCCTCGACGCGCTCGGGAGCGAGTTCGGCTTCACCCCGCCGTCTCGTCACGGCCTGGACGTCGTCAACACGATCCGGGCCATGCGCGACGGCCGGGTGACGGTGTTCGTCGCCATGGGCGGGAACTTCGTCGCGGCCACCCCCGACACCGCCGTCACCGAGGCGGCGATGCGCCGCTGCCGGCTCACCGTGCAGGTCTCCACCACGCTCAACCGCTCGCACGCGGTGACCGGCGAGCGCGCACTGATCCTGCCCACGCTCGGCCGCACCGAACTCGACCTGCGGGGCGCCGRCCCGCAGCGGGTCAGCGTCGAGGACTCGATGGGTGCCGTCCACGCCTCACGCGGGCGGCTGACACCCGCCGGGCCCGACCTGCGCTCCGAGGTCGCCATCATCTGCGGCCTGGCGAAGGCCACCCTGGACGTCCCCCAGGGCGCGGCGGCCCCCGGGCGGCCCGCGGTGGACTGGGCGTCGCTGGCCGAGGACTACCGCCTCATCCGGGCGCACATCGCCCGCGTGGTTCCCGGCTTCGCCGGCTACGAGGCCCGGCTCGACGAACCCGGCGGGTTCCTGCTGCCGCACCCGCCCCGCGACAGCCGCACCTTCCCGACCCCGAGCGGCCGGGCCGCGTTCAGCGTGAACACCGTCGAGATCTCCCGGATCCCACCCGGGCACCTGCTGCTGCAGACGATCCGCTCGCACGATCAGTACAACACCACCGTCTACGGTCTCGACGACCGTTACCGCGGGATCCACCACGGCCGCCGGGTGGTGCTCGTCAGCCCCGCGGACCTCGCCGATCTCGGCATCGCCGACGGCGCGTGCGTCGACATCGTCGGAGTGTGGTCCGACGGCGTCGAGCGCCGCGCCGCCGGCTTCCGGGCCGTCGCCTACCCGACCGCCCACCGCTGTGCCGCCGCCTACTTCCCCGAGACGAACGTTCTGGTGCCGCTGGACAGCACGGCACGGCGGAGCAACACCCCCACCTCGAAATCCATCCTGATCCGCCTGGAGAACGCGGCGACCCGTACCGGAACCGAATAGCCGGCCACGGGCCCGTCGGCCCGTCACGGCCCGGTCCGCCTGCCTTTTCCAGGCCTGGGACACCAGGCCTGGAAAAGGCAGGCGTTCGGCCTGTTCGACGCTTTCCGGGAACCAGACTGGCCGGCCGGCGTGTTGAAGCGGACGGGCGATGGTGCATTCCCCACAGTCATTCATGACCAGTCGAGGTGATGAGTGTCGCGGACGCGATCGGAGCCGGCGGGCGGCGCGGGCGCGGCGGCCTGCCCGGACCGGCCGCGGGTGTGGAACGTCCCGTGCCCGGCCCTGCCCGTCGTCAGCCGGGAGGATCTTCTGGACCGGCTGCACCGGGTGCTGCGCCCTGCTGACGGCGCTGGGCGGCGGCCCGCCGCGGCCGGCAGTGAGCGGTGGCCTCCCGTGGCCGGCAGCGAGCGGCGGGATCCCGCCGGGCGGGCCGGTGCGCGGGGCGTCGTCCTCGTTCTCGTCCCGGCGCAGGGCAGGGGCGGGGTGGGCCGCGCGCATCTCGCCGCCGCCTATGCGCACCGTCATGCCGGTTCATACGGGCTCGTGTGGTGGGTGGACGCGAGGACGCCGGCCGGGGCCGAATCCTGCCTGCTCGACCTCGCCGCGGTCGTCGCACCGCCCGCCGCCGGGCCGCGGGCAGCCGTGCTGCGCCGGCTCTGGGCCGAGCTCGGCCAGCGCTCCGACTGGCTGCTCATCTACGACAACGTCGCCTCACCGCGGGACCTCGGCCTCGCCGCACCCCCCGACACGGGCCAGGTCATCATGATCACTGCGGGCCCCGGAGCTGCCCGGCTCGCGTCCGGGGTGCTGCCGGTCGATGTGTTCAGCCGGGCGGAATCGGTCCAGCTCCTTCACCGGTGCGACGAGCGGATCACCGCCGCTGACGCCGACCTCCTCGCGGCGGCTCTCGGCGACCATCCGCTCGCTGTCACGCAGGCCGGCCGCTTCCTGGCCGCGACCGGTATGTCGGTGCCCGCCTACCTGCGCCTCCTCACACAGCACCCCGGCTGGTCCGAGCCCGATGACGGCGACGGGCCGGCCCCGGCGCCCGAGTCCGAGCGGCGGCTGGCCGCGGTCGTCAGCACGAGTCGCGACGCCCTCGCGGCGGGCAGCCCGACCGGGGCCCGGCTCCTGGACGGACTGGCGTTCCTGGCCGCCGCGCCGCTGCCCCTGACGACGTCGGCACGCGAGCTCGTGCGCTTCGGGCTGGCGGAGGCGTGCGGCGGCGCGGTCCGGATGCATCCGCTGGTCCAGGAGCTGCTTCGTGCCGGGATGTCCCGGGAGCGCAGGGCTGCGGCCCTGTGCCAGGCCCGGCACCTCGTCGCCGCCCTCGGCACGGGGAACTCCGGTGACCGGACCGACGCCGTGGGCGGTGCGGGAGAGGACGCGGCGGACCCGCCGCTCCTCGCCGTCCTGGAACAGCACCTCCGAACCCTTGCCGGGCTGGCCGACAGACACGTCGGCAGCAGACACGCCAGCAGCAGGGACGTCGGCAGCAGAGACGTCGACCTCGATCCGCCGAGCGACCAGGACGAGGCGGCCTTTCGTGCCGTGACACTTCGGGTCGCCCGCTACCTGTGGACGTCCGGCCGGCACGGCAGCGGCCGGCAGCTGGTGCGGCGGGAACGGCTGCGCTGGGTGGAGCGGCTCGGCCCCGATCACCGTGACGTGCTCGCCGCGGCCGAGCTGGAGGCGTCGATCCTCGCGGACGGCTGCGATGATCCCGCCGCGGCTCGCGAGCTGCTGGCGGACGTCCATCGCCGCCGGGTGCTGACGTCCGGGGAACGGCACCGGGACACGCTGCGCACGGCGTCGGCGCTGGCCCGGGTGTGCGGCGAGCTCGGCGACGAGACGGAGTCGGCGCGGCTGTTCGAGGGCACGCTCGGCCATCAGCGCGCGCTGTTCGGCGCCGATGACAGGGACGCGCTGCGGTCCGCCGACGGCCTGGGCGAGGTCCTGGTCCGGCTGGGGGAGTACGAGCCGGCCCGGGACCTGCTCGGTGACACCTGGTCGCGGCGCGAGCGGATGGCCGGTGCCGGCGATGCGGACACCTGGTGGACGGCCGCCGTCCTCGGTGTGGCTCTGCGTGGTCTCGGTCAGGCGCGGCAGGCCCGTGTTCTCCACGAGCGGGTGCTGACCGCCGCGCGCGAGCGGCTCGGGGACGAGCATCCGCTGACCCTGTACGCCGTTCTGCACCTTGCGCTGGATCTGGCGGCCCTCGAGGAGACGGACGCGGGCCGGGACCTGTTCACCGAGGTGATCGGATGGGACGTGTTCGGATGGTCGGGCGACCGCTGGTCGGGCGATCTGCCACCGGGTCCGCAGGCGTCGGTGATCCGGTGGGCCGGTCGCCACCGGGCTGACATCACAGCTCTCTGGGCGGGCGGCTGACGGCGCCCGCCTGGAAATTGGCATAAAGATATATCGGTACGTGCGACATAAGCAGTGCCTGCCACGGTGGCCCGCCCGCGGGCGGCCGAGTGAGGAGGATGATCGGATGAGGCGACCGAGCCACCACACCGCGGTGATCGGCGCGTGACCGGCCAGGCGCGTCCGGCCGGGCCGCAGCTGCCACCGGTCGAACGGCTCCGGCCCGGGCTGTGGAGCATCCCGATCCCGCTGCCGACCGCCGGCCTCAGTCATGTCTTCATGTACCTGTTCGAGACGGACCGCGGCGCGTACGTGATCGACCCCGGATGGGACACCGACACCGGTTACGCCGCTGTCGAGGCCGGGCTCGCCGTCGCCGGTTACGCCCTGACCGACGTGCGCGGGATCATGCCCACGCACATGCACCCCGATCACTACGGCCTGGCCGGGCGCCTGCGGGAGGTCTCCGGCGCCTGGATCGCGCTGCACCCCGCGGACGCGGCCCTGCTGCGCCTCGACCCGATGGACCCGGCCGAACTGATCGACAAGGCGAACGCGCCGCTGCGGCGGGCCGGCGCGCCGCGCGAGGTGCTGCGGGACGTCACCCCGGCGCACCTGCCGCCCGGCCCGCTGCCCGCGATGGCCCGCCCCGACATCCTGCTCAACGACGGCGACCGGCCGGATGTCCCCGGCTGGGACCTGCGCGCGGTCTGGACACCGGGACATTCCCCGGGCCACCTGTGCTTCTGGGAACCGGTGAACCGGCTCCTTCTTTCCGGGGACCACATTCTGCCGCGCATCACGCCGAACATTCCCTTCGGAACGGGCGCGGCCGACGACCTTCTTGGCGACGACCCGCTCGGCGACTACCTGCGGTCGCTGGACAAGGTCGACGAGCTGCCCGCCGAGGCCACCCTGCCCGCGCACGAGTACCGCTTCGACGGCCTTTCGGAGCGGGTGAAGCAGCTCCACGACCATCACGAGCAGCGCTTCGGTGAGGTCCTGGCCGCCCTGGCTGCCGGCCCGGCCACCGGATGGGACGTCGCCAGCCAGATGGAATGGTCGCGGCCGTGGGCCGAGATCGAAGGATTCGTGAAACGAAGCGCTGTCGCCGAGGCGCTTGCGCACCTGCGCGCGCTGGAGCGGCGCGGGCTCGTCCGCGAACGGCCCGGCGAGCCGCCGGCCTGGGAGCGGATTCCCGCCTGAATGCGTCACCGGGTGAAAGCCGCTGGTCCCGGCGCTGAATGCGCCGCGGGCTGATCATCCCGCGGGGGAGTTCCGTCGACAGGGCACGGCCTTTTCCTGCTCTGTGTACGCTTGGTGCCGTGACGATGACAGGCTCCGCCGGTTCGCTCGGGCGAGGCCGAAGTGTCGGGCGCTGAGCATTCCGGGCATTCCTTCGCCGGGGCGCCCCGTTCTGCGGCGCAGCTGTGGGCGGGTGCACGCCGTCATGCGGGGCGGGTCCGCTCCGCGGGGGCCGGCTCGCGGTTTGTCGGAGTTCTCGCCCTGCTCACCGGAGTTCTCCTGCTCGCCGGCCTGGTGACGCAGATGGTTCTCGACCGGCGGCTCACCGCGACGGAAAGCATTCGCGAGCGTTCCGTCGCCGCCCTGATCGCGGCCGAGCGGCTGCGGGCCGGGCTGGCCGGTGCTGATGCGACGGCCGCGTCCAACGTCTTCGCCTGGGTCACCCTCGCCCCCAGCTCGTTGAGCCCGGCGGAACGCCGCTCGGTCTACGACAGGGTCAAGGCCGACGATTTCTATGCCGGTGACCATTCCGGCGACGTCTCCGCGGGCATCGCCGGCGACCTCACCGGTGACGCCGCCCCGGGCGGCGCCGGTGACGGGGCAGCCGGTGCCGACCCCGCCGCGGCCGCGAACCCGTACAGCGCGGCCCTGCGCGGCGCGGAGACCGCGCTGCTCGACCTGCGCGAGATCGACCCGGGAGCCTGTGACCCGGTTCGCGACCCGGGTTCCACCCACTGCGTCATGACCCGGATCGCCACGCTGATACCCGAGTACACGGGGCTCGTCGCGGCGGCGGTGGCCAACACCCGGCCGGGGAACCCGGTCGGTGGCGCCTACCAGAACCTGGCCTCCGACCTCATGACGAGGAGCATCCTCGGGCAGACCGACCAGCTGGTGGCCGCCTACGGCGACCGGGTCGACCGGGACTACCGACAGGCCACCAGCGGGGCGGCGGAGGGTGCGCTCCTCGGCGCCCTCGGCGGCGCGCTGGTCGCGCTGGTGGGTGCGCAGGTGTACGTCTTCCGGCGCACCAACCGGATGCTCAACCTGGGCCTGGTCACGGCGACCGTCCTGGTGGTCGGCGCCGGGTCGGCCGGGCTTGTGCTGCTGCACGGGCAGGGGGAGCGCCTGGCCACCGCGCAGCGGTCCGACTATGTCCCGACGACGCTGCTGGCGGCCTCCCGCACGCTCGCGCTGCAGGCGCGGACCTGCGAGTTCCTCTCCCTGATCTCGCTGGGCAACGGCGAGAACGCCGACCGCTGCTTCGCGGACGCCGTCTCGGCCCTGGGCTACACGCCTGACGGGCAGCCGAAGGGACCGTCCAGCGGCGGCACCCTGACGGCGGGTCTGACCGCGCTTCCCGACCGGTTCGCCGGGCAGCGCGCCGAGCTCGCGGGCGACCTCGGGAGCTGGCTGCAGGTGCGCGCCAGAGCTGTCGCGACACTGCAGGAGCCCCCACCGACGGCACCGGCCGGCGACAGCACCGGCGCGGCCGGCCCGACCGCGTTCGGCCGGGCCATCAAGGACACCCTGGCCTCCCCGCACTTCGAGAGGTTCGTCGGCGGCACCGATGAGCTGCTCGCCCAGGGCACGGACAGCTTCGCCGCCGAGCTGCGCGGGGCGGCGCGGGACGTCCGGCTGCTCACCGGCATCGTCGTCGTGGCTGCGGTCCTCGCCGTCCTCTGTGCCGGTCTGGGCATCGGGTCGCGCATCCGGGAGTACCGGTGAGCCGGCGACGGCGAGGAGGGCGACGGAGCGGGCCGACGTCCCCGCCGGTGTCCGCTCCGAGGACCGTGCGGGTCGGCCTCGCCGCGCTGCTGGTGCTCCTGTCCGGTGGGCTCTCGGCCTGCGGGACGACAGGCTCGCCGCTGCCGTACACAGCGGGCCCTCGTGCCGCCGCCCCAGCTCCGTCCCCCGCATCGGCACCGGCGGGCCCGGCCGCGGCTGCCCCCGGCGCGCAGTGTGTGCCCCGTCGCAGTGAGCAGCCGCTGGAGGCCCTGACGCTGCCCGGGGCCCACGCGCAGCGGGTCGCGGAGATCGAGGAGCGCCGGGTCCTGCGGGTGGGGGTCGTCGCCGAGGCGAGGCCGTTCGCCTCCATGAACTGGCACACCGGCGTGCCCGAGGGCTTCGAGATCGAACTCGCCCGCGCGATCGCTCGGGCGATCTTCGGTGACCCCTCCCGCGTCGAGATCCACGCCGTCGACACCCGGGACCGGGAGAAGGCCCTGGCCGAGGACGATGTGGACGTCGTCATCGGGACGATGACGATGACCTGCGAGCGCAAGGAGAAGGTGAACTTCTCCGGGGTCTACTTCGAGGCCTCGTTCACCCTGCTGGTGTCCAGAAACTCCGGCCTGAGTACCGTCGCGGATCTTTCGGGGCGCCGGGTCTGCTCCTCCCAGGGGAGCACCTCGATCGGGAAGATCCTGAATCTTCCGGGGTTCCCGGACGACCGGCCGGAACCGGTGCCGGTCAGCCGGGTGGGGTCCGCCGACTGCCTGGCGGCGCTGCAGCGCGGTGAGGTCGACGCGGTGGCCAGTGACGACACGATCCTGGCCGGGATGGAGCAGCAGGACCCGACCGTCAGGGTGCTCGGGCGGGAGGCGTTCGCCGGCGCGTCCGCGGCGGAACTGGCGACCCTCGACGAGCCCTACGGCATGGCGGTCGCCCGCACCGACCTCGGGCTCACCGGCCCGGCGGCCGAGGCGCGCCGGAAAGCCGACAGCGACCTCGTCGCGTTCCTCAACCGGATGCTGCTCGACATGTTCACCGACGGCCGCTGGCAGCAGTTGTACGCCGACTTCCTCAGCGACGTGCCCAGCATCCAGGCCCGCCTGCCGACCGAACGCCAGCCGCACTGGCCCGACGGCCAGATCGGCCAGGTGGGCCAGGCCGGTTAGGACACCGGTCCGCTCATCTCAGGCGCAGGGTGATGCGGGTCCAGGCGCCGACGAACACCCGGTCGCCGTCCCGGAGGGGCACGGGACGTCCCGGCCGGATCGGTTCGGGATCCCGGTTCACCCGGGTGCCGTTGCGGGAGCCGTGGTCGACGACCGCGTAGCTGCCGTCGGGCTGCCGCACGAGCCCGGCGTGGCGGCCGGAGACCGCCGGGTCGTCGAGCGGGCCGGTCAGGTTGATGACCGGCTCCGCGCGGCTCGGCCGGGCGCCGATGAGGATCTCCGGGTTCTCCAGCGCGACCACGCGGGGTGGCCGCTCCGCCGGCAGGCGCAGATCGTCCCCGATCAGGGTCCCGAAGTGAACCGGATCGACCTCGATGACGGCACTCCAGGCCGGACCCGCGGCGGGCAGCTGCCGGACCACCGGTACTGCGGGACGCCGACCGGTCGTGAACTCGTAGTGGCAGCCGAGGCAGTACGCGTCGGTCACCAGGCGACGGGTCCCGCAGTGCGGGCACGGCTCGGGCGGGGGCCAGCCGGGTTCGAACCTGCGATCCCAGCTGCCGACGGACGGCTCCGTGGACGTCACCCGCGGGGCCCTCGGGCCCGCCGGCGGCCTGGTCGGAAGATCGTCGAGGTCGATGTCGGGCACGTCCGCCGGCCGCCACGACCTGCCCGAGGCCAGCGTGGCGTCGTCGTCGAGGGCGTCGGGGTCGACGCCGAGGTCGAGGTCGAGCACGTCCCGGTCGTCGGCCTCCTCGTCCGGGTCGGGAGCGCAGCCCGTGTCCTGCCTGGCCCCACCGGGCACGCCGTGGGTGGTCTCGCCGGACGGCTCGGGCAACGGGTAGGGAAGCGCGGCCGCGGCACTGGCCAGCCACCCGGTCGGCGGGCGGTAGGCGGGACCGCTCTCTCCGGTCCCACCGGCGTGGTCCTCCGGGACGGCAGGCGAGCTCATGGGGCGTCCTTCGGTTCCGCAGGCCGGGTGAAGCGGGAGCGCACGCCGAACACCTCCAGGTCGTGCGGGTCGACGCCGTCCCGGATCCGCACCTCACCGGTGGCCGGGTCCGTCCGCAGGACGCGGTCGAGCATCTCGATCTTCTCGGCGTCGCCGAGGTCGTAGGCAAGGCTGCGGGCCGGCAGGAGGTACGTGAGGGCGGTCGGACCGTCGTCGCGGCGCAGCGCGTCGATGCCCTCGGTGAAGGCCCGTTCCAGCCTGATCATCTTGTGGCCCTGTTCCTCCAGCCGCGAGCGCTGCGTGTACAGCGCCGGATCCGGCGTCCACACGGCGGTGATGTCCGCCTGGCCGAAGGGCGGCTGCTCGCCGGAGACGAGGGAGATGCGGGCGAGCCGGCACGGGTCCGGCGACGTGCGTGGGCGCAGGCCCGAGACGGTGATGTGGTAGCTGCGCTGCTCGGCGCCCCAGGCGCCGGTGGGGAAGTCACATTCCAGCGCACTGACCGGCCGGGCCCGCCCCAGCAGGTCGCTGATGGCAGGAGTGACCTGCTTGAAGCTGCTGACCTGCGCGTTCTTCGGGACCCACACCCGCAGCGCGATCTCCGGCTGGAGGCGGGCCATCGCGGTGTCGGTCATCTTCTGGAAGTCGGCGGCCAGGTCGGCCGGGTCGGCGATGTCGCGGGCGCTGCCGAGCAGGGCGTCGGAGACGGCGTTGAGCTCGGCAGCGACCCAACCACGGCCCACTCCGCGGCTGTCGCACTGGAAACGGCCCTGGCAGGCGGCCAGCGCAGCCTGGAAAGCCGCCGGTGTCTCGTGCTCGTTCTTCCCGTCGGTGAGCAGGATGGCGTGCCGGAAACCGCCGGTGTGCGCCGCGAACAGGTCGCGGGCGGCGAGCAGCCAGCGGCCGATGGCCGTCCCGCCGGCCGCGTCGATCCGGTTGATGTGCCGCTTCGCCTCCGCCTGGTGCTCCGCGGTGGCAGGCGCCAGGCCGCCACCGGGCGGGTAGACCGGCTGGGCGGTGCTCGTCCCGCGGATCACGGCGAACCGGGCGCCCGGCCGCAGGGCGTCGACGGCGGCGCAGGCCGCTCGCCGCGCCGCGTAGATCTTCGTCGGGGGCGCCATCATCGACCCGGAGCAGTCGACGATGATGACCTCCGCGTAGTCCGTGTTGCGGTGGCCCGGCGTCCCGTCCTCGCGGGCCCGCACCGTGACCAGCGCGTGCGCGTCGGTGGTGTCCCTGGCGAGGAAGCCACCGCTGTCGGCCTGAACCGTGAAACTGATCATGGGAGATCTCCGGATCACAGCAGGGTCCGCGGTCGGACCCGGTTTGCCTTGTCAACGAGCCGGATGCGCTCCCGGCGATTCCGGGTCAGCCGGGCGATCTCCCGGTACGCCTCCTCCAGGCCCAGCCGCAGGTCGTGGTCCACCAGCGGACGTCCCAGCACCGTCGGGCGCACCGGCGGGGGAGCAGTCACCGGGGCCGCGGGTGGAGCGGCCGCCTGAGYTGGTGCAGCCGCCTGAGCCGGTGCAGCCGCCTGGGCCGGTATGGACGGCTGTGCGCTCACGGTGCGCAGCGCCGCGGCGAGGATGTCCAGGCGGAGCTCCACCTCCAGCCGGCGATCGAGGTCGAGCCGGCGGTCGGCGAGAACGGCCTCGGCGCGCGCGAGATCATCCCGGCTCGCTGTGGGCGGGACGGGTACCGCCCGGTCGGGCCGGGTCAGCGATCCGACGAGAACCCGGATCATCCGCACCCGGGAGGTCGTGAAGGCGTAGGCGGACGGCGGGACCCGCTCGTAGGCCGCGAGCTTCCCGGCGGGACTGTCCAGACAGCGGGCCAGCCCGAACGACGCGCTGGTGATCGCCGGGTCGATGGCACTGACCGCGTCGAAGAGCTCCGCCGCACGTTCCCGGTCGTCCGCGGCCTCGTTCGCGGTCGCCAGCGCGAGCCGCGGGGCCAGCTCGCTGGGGATCCACGCGAAGACCCGCTCGAACGCCTTCCTGGCCCGGCGCGGCCGGCCAGCGGCCAGATCGAGGACGCCCTGGTACCAGACGACCCGCCAGTCGTGGGGAAAGTCGACGGTCAGCGCGGAGACCGTCGTCTGGGACTCCGCCGCGTCGCCGGCCCGCAGCTGGGCGCTGGCCAGCGCGAGGCGGGTCGCGAGGGTGGGCTGCTCCACGTCGGCCAGCCGGGCGGCCAGCGCCGCCGGGTCCTCGCCGGGGGTCGCCGCGAGGATCCGCGCCTGCGGGTCGTCGGCGTCGACGCGCAGCTCGGGCAGGATCTCCCACACGGCCGGCGGGTCGCCCGTGTCCCGCTCCGTCGCCGGCGCCCCCGCCGCACCGGCCGGGCGGCTGCCGCCCGCCTCGCCCGTCGGATGCAGCTCGGGCTCGAACCAGCGGCTGGCCAGCGGCGGAAGCCGGCGCTCGGTCCGGGTGACGATCTCGTACAGGACGCCGGTGAGCTCCGCCGCGAGCTCCCCGACGCTCCCGAACCGGTCCGCCGGGTCCTTCGCGGTGCCGCGGCGCAGCAGATGGTCGAGAGACTCGAACCTGGACAGCGGCCCGTACTCGCCGCGCGCCGGCAGCGTGTGGCGGTGGTCGTCCAGGAATCCCGGGAACCGGCCCAGCACCAGGCGCGCCAGCGTGCGGGTGGCGGCGAAGACGTCCGAGGCGACCGTCGGGACGCCGTGCCGGCTTTCCTCCGCCGCGCGGAACTCGCCGTCCTCCAGCTCGGGCGCCCGGTAGCCGGGAGTGGAGAGGAAGCTGGAGGTCTGGTCGTCCAGCCGCCGGGCACCACCCAGATCGATCAGGACGACCTGCTCCGGGGTGACCATGATGTTGTCCGGTTTGAGGTCGCAGTAGGCCAGCCCGCGCCGGTGCAGGTGGCCGAGCGCCGGGAGTAACCGCAGCAGGTAGCGGATGGCGTCCGCCGGCGGCAGCGGCTCCGGCCGCCCGTCACGCCCCGGCCGCCGCCGGTCAGCCAGCCTGGACAGCGACACTCCCGGGACGTACTCCATGACGATGTAGTCCTCGCCCCGGTGCGAGACGTAGTCGATGATCTTGACGATGTTCGGATGGTGCACCGCGCTGAGGACCCGCCGCTCCGCCTCGGCGATCCGCCGCGCATCCGGATTGGCGACGTCCAGCAGGCCCTTGAGCACCACCCACTTGCCCACCCGGTTGTTCATCGCCGCGTAGACCCAGCCCATGCCGCCGTGCGCGATCACTCCGTGCACGGTGTAATGCCCGACCTGCTCCTCCGGGAAGAGCTTGACCGTGAACGAGTAGCGCTGGCCGCACTGTGGGCAGAAACCCTCCAGCTCCTCGCCGCGGGCCGTTCCCGCCCGGGCGACCTTCGACCCGCACGCCGCGCATTCCCGCAGGTGGTTCGGAACAGTCGGGTTCGCCATCAGCGGTGGGGTGTCCGCCATCAGCAGGGCGTCGACGATCGGCAGCCGCAACGGATCCTGGCCGTGCTCCGACGATGACTCGTCCACCGGCTGCGTGTGCGGCGTCGGGGATTCCGAGGATTCCGGGGACCTCGGGGAATCCAGGGAATCCGAGGCCTCGGTCGACGGCGCGGCCGACCCGCACAGGTTGCAGTAGCCGCTGGTCTTGATGAACCCGTCCGGGCAGTCCGGCTCGGGGCAGGGAACCTCGGTCAGTTCACTCACGGCAACTCCCCGTGCGTCCGGCCGGCCGCATCCTCATCCTCATGATCGGTCAGAGCGTGAAGGTAGGCCATGGTCAGGCGCTCCGCCACCACAAGATCGCTGGGCGCGCGGTAGAGCGTCCCGAAAGCCCGTGCGTGCAGTGCGGAAAGCTCCTCGTCCTCGGCGAGCCCCAGCCGGACGGCCTTCGCGTGCGCCGCCTCCAGCCGCCCGCGCAGCTCGCGGCGCTGGTCGAGCGGCATCGCATTCGTACGGGCCACCGTCTTCGCCACCCGCTCCGTCTCGTCGGCGAGGGTGTGCCATCGCGCAAGCCCACCCACCACGTCCGCCTCGCGACCGCCGGTCAGCGCGGCAGCGGCAAGATCGGCCAGCCAGGGGCGCAGGCCCGCGCCGGCCTGGTCCAGGACGTCCGGATCGGCGAAGGTGACCAGGCCCGCCGGCTCGGCGATGAGACCGCGAGCCTTCTCCACCGAATCCTCCGCCCCCGTCACCAGGGTGGCGAGCTCGGCGAGACGGCGGCGCGCAACCGCCAGCGCGCTGTCAACCGCCTGTGCCGCACCGGCGCCGCCGTCCCGGCCCGGTCCTGCCGGTCCTGCCGGTCTCGAGGATCGTGGCGGCGCGGCGGGATTCACCGGCCTGGCCGGGTTCACGTCGCTCATTGTGCGTTCCCAGCCTTTCGCCAGAGCTGGCCTGTACCGGTCGTACGGACAATCACTCGGATGTCCGGCGCTGGACGTCCGCAGGCTGCTGGTCGCGGCGCGGGATCCGTTCGTGGCCAGCCGGGTGCCGTCGGACCGGCCATCAGCGGGACCATTGCGGCTCAGGCGGCCTCGATCCCTCGCACGGCATCTCGGCAACAGCCCAAGCTTCGCACAATCCCACCCAGACAGCCTCGTCGCGCCGTATGCCCTCCAGAACGCCGTTGACGAAGCCGGCGAGTTCGGTGTCACCCCGGGTGAATCCGACGCTGTAGTACTCCCTCTCCCCGATTTCGGCGTCGCCGAGTTCGGTCGTGGCATCCTGCTCCAGCATCCCCACCAGGCTGGCGTCGTTCGCGGCCACGGCGTCGACCGTGCCCTGTTGGAAGGCGACGAGGCAGTCCGACAGTTCGTTCAGGCTGCCCTCGATCTCAAATCCGCCGAACTGGACCAGCTTCTGCTGCAGATTGGCCAGTGAGGTCGTCGCCCGCGGTGCGCAGACCCGCTTCCCGGCGAGATCCGCGAAGGCGGCGGCCACCGGGGACGTCTGGGGTGCCGTCGACGCACGGGTGGGATCGCGTCGGGTCAGCAGCCGGGGATGGGCGGTGAAGTAGGCCTGGGACAGTCCCACCCGCCTCGCCCGCGCCTCTGTGTAGGTCAGCGTGCTGATCACGATATCCACCCGCCGGTTCTCGATTGCGGGGAGTCGCTCGGAGTAGCTGACCGGCACATACCTGATCGTGTCCGCTTCACCCGTGTTGTTCGGGCCGAACAGTGCATCCGCGATCCTGCGGGCGATGTCAACGTCGAAGCCCTCGTACTGGTGCGCCACCGGATTCCAGGCGCCGCGGAGCTGGGTGTCGCGGGAGACGCCCACCCGCAGGTACCCGCGATCGACAATGTCCTGCAGCGACCCGCCCGGCGGGAACGACCCTGGTCCCGGCAGGGGATCCATGGGCGGTACGAGGTTCCGCGGCACGGTCGGCATGTCCTCGCCCGAGGCGATGCTGCTCGCGCCGGGGTCGGCGGAGGCGGTGGCCAAGGTCCCCCAGGGCTGGTCCGCCGCGGCCGGAAGCTTCGCCGGGACGGTGGAGCACGCGGTGACCGCCGCTCCCACCACCAGCGCGAGCCACGTACGGCGCACGCTCTTCACGCGACCACCACCATGACCACCACCACGACCGCGGCGGTCCCCGCGACCGGCGGGGCGCGAGGGCGTGCCGGTCACCGGTACTCCCTGATCCGGGGCTCCAGGCCGATGGCGACCAGCGCCGCGGCCCCGCCGAACAGCAGGAGGGCCCCGATCGCGACGCCCCACAGCGCCCTGTCCGCGCGGGCGACCTCGGCGTCGAACCGGGCCCGGGCGTCCGTGTCCGCCCCGGTCAGCGCCCTGTCCAGAGCAGCGAAGCGTTCCAGGACGGCGGGTACCGCCTGCAGGTCGTCAGGAGCCCGGCGATCACCCGACGCGCCCGGTCCGGAGCTGGACCCCGCACCGGCGCCGCTGTCAGGGCCGGGGTCTTCGGCGGCGACGCTGCCGATCGCGGCGCTGCCGGCATCCCAGGCCTCCTTGACGAGGCTGATGATCCCGGCATCAAGCTGCCTGAAGGTCGCCGCGGCGCACAGCTCGTCAGGAGCCTCCGCGGTGGCGCTGCCGGAGGCCGCGCAGGCGAGCTGCGCTGCCGTCCGGTCGAAGTCGTCGTCGAAGGCGATGTCACCGCCCTGAGCGATGCGCCAGTACAGCACGTCCGCCTCTGCGCGTAGCGCCAGGTGGTTGGCCCGGGCGAGCAGGCCGCGCAGCTGGTGGCTTTCGCTGGCCGACGCCAGTGCCGACCGCTCGCCGGCCAGCGCCGCCAGGGGCCAGACCATCCCGCCCAGCACCAGCAGCGTCGCGGCGACCATGGCTGGGTTCGCCCACCGTCTGGTCCACAGCACACTGAGGATCTGGGTGCCGATCAGCGCCGCCAGCCCCAGGCCCGCGGCCACCGCCAGCCACACGATGTCCCGCGCGCGGGTGGCCCGCTCGAACTGCCGGGCCTGCTCGGTGGTGTGCGAGCGGGCGAGTGTCGCGCTCGCGGGCAACAGGCTGTCGTTCATCAGGGCGTTCGCACTGCGCAGGTAGGCCTGGCCGACGCTGTTCCCGGCCCGGTTGTTCGCCCGGGCCTCACCGATCAGCTCCCGGTAGGTCGGGGTGAGGCACACCAGCGTCGTGAGGGCTGCCGCTGCCTGCGCGGCGGGCTCTGTGACCGGGGGGCGCGGATCTGTCTGTGCACGCGCCGGCGGGCATACCTGCGCCCCTGCCGCCGGGCTGATGCCTGCGCCGGCACGGACCATCGCCCCCGCCGCCGTCAGCAGCGCCTGATCGAACTCGTGATAGATCCCTTCGCGGGAGGTGTCCGCCGCCCCCTCGGCTGCTCCGGAGCGCGGAGCGGTCGCCGGCGCCTGCGCGCCACCCGGCGGCGGCCCGATGAACGTCTCGGCCTCGGCGGCGGCCGCGCGGGCCAGCGACCGGTGGATGTCCCATGACGCCTCGGTGCGCTCCATGACCGCCCCGCTGATCGCCGCGACAGCATGCGCCCGGCGCTGCGCCATCGAGAAGGCGCCGGCCGCCGCGATGACGCACAGGGCGACACAGACTCCGGCGCAGATCCACAGGCGCCTCGGTGTGGTGAACCAGTCCCGGCCGAACCAGCCTGACCGGTGCCCTCCGGCGTCGACACGGTCGTGGCGTCCGGACCCCGCTCCGCCGTGGCCGGCTTCCGGGGTGGCGCGCCGCGCCGCCTCTCCGTCGGTGGGTTCCGCGTCTGTGCCGCCGGGATCAGCAGGTGTGTCGGTCCGCTCCGCGCCCCGGTCGGACCGCTCCGTCACCTCGTCGTCGCGATCGGCGCCGGCACCGGTGTCGGCACCGGAGCCGGGGGCCGGCCCGGTGCCGGCAGGAACGGCGGTGCCGGGCTGCGGGCGGTCCGAAGGCTGCCGCGGCCAGATCTCGCGGGTCGTCATGGTCGGGCTACCGCGGCCGGGACCAGCAGCGGTCGGCGACGGGATCCCGAGCGGGGCCGCCGGCCTGAYGACAGCGACAGCGGTGCGGCCAGCCCGCATCGTCCGACCGGAACATTCCCCTCGGAACAATCACATCGACAGTGTGCCCTACGTGACTGATTCGTCTCTCATCGCCGCGGGTGCTGTCGGATGGACGACGGCCCGCCCGGCAGGGGCGATGCCCCCCTGGGTGGAGGGGAACRCACCCGACTCCGGCATGCGGTCGCGCCGCTGCCGTCCGTGTGCGGTGGGGTCGGAGGATCGTACTCCCGGGGAGCCCCGTGACCGGAGGCGGTCCGGACGCCGTCGACCAGACCACCAAAAGTGTAGTCAGCACTGATCACTTGGTTCGAATCTGGCTGGTTGGCAGGACGGAGGCTGGGTTCACCACTACGATTTGGACGATGTTCGCCACGAGTGGGCTTCGCCGTTCCGACAGCGGTTCGCTATTGTTCCACCGGCTTCGGGAGGGTGTTCTGACCCTCGACCCAGCGGTCGAGGGAATGCTTCAGCACACAGGTGGCACCGTCGTGTGGGGTGCGTTGATGGAAATCGGTGAATCCGAGGGAACCACGACGCTTGTCTCGCTGGCCGACGGCACCACCAGCCTCTACGCGAGCGCTGGGGGAGGTGTCGTCGGGGGTGGCGCCCACCCCTCGGTCGTTGCGGCGACACGGCACTTTCTGGCCATCGTCGAAGGGTGCCTGACCCGCTTCGAGCTCGACGGCGAACGCGCCGCCGTTCCGGTGGCCGGGCATGTCGTTTTTCGGGCGCTAACCTACGGTGGGCGCCGTTGTTTCGACGTTGCCGAGAATGATCTGAGTGAGCCCGGCCACGCTTTTTCTCCGTTGTATCGTGCCGGATACTCGGTAATCAGTCAGCTACGTGCCGCCGAAGCGGCCAGGACGATGTAGGCGGTCCGGCTGCCTGGAGCTCGACCGCCGCAGCGCCGAGCTTCTTTCTCAGGTTCGTCTCTCTGCGGGTTTGTCTGCGATCTCCGGCGCTGCGGAGTGCGCCCGCTGGCGGCGGTATCGCTCCACAGCGGTGCCCGCGGCTCCCAGYCCCACGAAGACGGCCGCGTAGGTGAACCCCCAGAACACGGCCAGCCAGACGGTGAACGCACCGAGCACCACGGTGCGGACGCAGGTTTCGTAGGTTGCTGCCACCTCGTCACCGAAGTGTCGGCGGAGGACGGCGGTGAGCGCGTGCAACACCAGGTTGGCCGTCGCGAACCCGAGCAGCCATTTGTAGTCGCTCGGAGGCACGGTGTCCACATCTGAAGGATACTGAGACAAGTCGGGTGCGGGGAAGAAATCGCTGGGCCGTCGCAAAGTCAGGTCAATGAGACGCGGGGCGACGGAGGAACGGTGCACGTGACGCATGGTGCGGCACGTCGAACACTCCTCTGTGTCATGAGTGATATACGCTCGGCGATAATGATCTGTGATGGGTGCGCTGCTGCACGGCACGCGACGGAGGGAACGGCCCCATGGCGACCAGCTCATCGGAGACCAGTACGTCCAGGAACGGCGCTGGCGCTGTCGGCGCCCTGGCGAGCAGTTCCGGGACGACCTCGTCGGTGACGGCGCCCGCGACCACGCCCCCGGCCCATACCGGCGGAGCACCGGACCCTGGTACCCGGGACGACCGGTCGGCTCCGGGCGCGCCGGGGGAGACCGCCGGCTCCGACACGGCCCCGAGCGGAACCGCCCAGGGCGATGGCACGCGCACAGGTGCCGACGCGCAGGCCCCGCTCTCGCCGGGCAGGGCTTCGCCCAAGCGGCGCGACGGCGTCTCCGCCGGGGCGGGGAAGGCGGAGTCGGGTACCGGGGAGGCCGTGCCCGGCCGGGCGAAGGCTGCTTCCCGCGCTGACGGGACCGCGGCGGGGGCGTCCCGCGCGGTCTCCGGGCGCGCCAGGACAGGCTCCGGCGCCGGCACCGCGCGGGGGAGTGCGCGTTCAGGCGGCGCGACCCCGCGGGCGGCGCGGGCGACACGTTCCGGCCCCGGGCAGGCGGCCGGAACCACCGGGAAGTCCGGGGTGTCGTCCTCGGCACCTGGCGAGAGCACAGCGGCGGCCGGTGCCGGTGCGCGCTCCACCGCACGGAGCACAGCGGGCGGGACGGCCGCGTCCCGCACGACCACCTCGCGTGCGACCACGACCACGTCCCGTCCGGGGACGGCGCGCGCAGCCGCGGGCAAGGCGGCGGCGACCCGGACGGCGCCGTCACGCCCGGTGCCCGCTCGTGCGGCGAGTGCGCGCGCGGGTGCCACGGGTTCAGCCGCGGGTCGGCCCCGGGTGACGCGGGCCGGTGCGTCCCGGGCCGGTGCGTCCGCCGGCTCGTCCCTGCTGGGGGAGGAGCCGGGGCGTCTGCCGCGTCCCGGGAAGGCGGCGGCCCACGCCATCGGGCGGGTGATCCGGGGCCGGGCCGGACGTCCGCAGGACGGACGGACCGTGGTGCTGCATCTGCCCTACGTCACGGCGCGCCTGGAGATGGCGCCGCCCCCGGCGGACACGAACCACCGTCTGGGTCCGGTTGTGATCCCGTCCGCGAAGATGACGGCCTACTACGTCGGCCTGGGGACGCTCGCGGCGGTCGAGGCCATCGAGTGGCCGATCGCCGCGGCGATCGCGGCGGGCAGCTATGTCGCCGAGCACACCCGGTCGGCGGCGACGGGCCGCGGCGACGGCGCGCGGCACTGACCGGTCGATGCCTGACCGGTAGGTCCAGAAGGCCGGCGGGACACGGTGTCCGGGTACGCGGTGTCCCGGCACCCGGTGTCCCGGCACCCGGTGTCCCGGCACCCGATGTCCCGGCACCCGATGTCCCAGCATCTGGTGTCCCGGCACCCGGTGTCCGCGGTGGCTCGGGTGCCCCGATAGCGTCGGGGTGGTGGACACCGATCCCGCGGTGAAGCGATGAATCTGACCGAGGGCGCGGTGCTGGGCCTGGTCCAGGGCCTGACCGAGTTTCTGCCGGTGTCCTCCAGCGCCCATCTGCGGGTGGTGGCCGCGCTGGCCGGCTGGGAGGACCCGGGCGCGGCGTTCACCGCCGTGACCCAGATCGGCACCGCCGCCGCGGTGATCGTCTACCTGCGTTCGGACATCACGCGCATGGGCCGCGCCTGGCTACGGTCGGTCGGCGGCTCCGTGCGCGAGGGCGCGGGCGGGGACGTCCGTTCCAGCCGGGCGCGCCGTGCCGCCACCAGGTCCGGTGCCCGGCCCGGAACCCGGCCCGGCCCGGCCGAGGCGGACGAGGCGCGTATGGCGTGGCTGATCGCGGCCGGCACCGTGCCGATCGGCGCGTGCGGCTACCTGTTCGAGGACGTCATCAAGGGGCGGCTGCGCGACCTGCGCCTGACGGCGGGGACTCTCGCCGGGGTGGGTCTGCTGCTCGGCGCCGCCGACCGGTGGGCCGGCAGCCGGGTCGTGCCACGTCGGCCACTGGCGGAGCTGTCCACCCGCGACGGCATGCTGATCGGGCTTGCCCAGGCGACGGCGCTCATCCCGGGGGTGTCGCGGTCCGGGGCGACCATCGGTGGTGGGCTCATGCTGCGCTACTCCCGTGAGGCGGCGGCGCGCTACTCCTTCCTGCTCGCCGTCCCCRCCGTCGTCGTGTCGGGGGCGTTCGGGCTGGACCGGCTGTACCGGGAGGCACGGCAGCCGGCGTCCACGGTCGCGTGGGGTCCACTGGGCGCGGCGAGCGTGACGGCGTTCCTCGTCGGGTACGCGGCGATCGCGTGGTTTCTGCGGTACGTCTCGGCGCACGGGTTCGCGCCGTTCGTCGTGTACCGCGTCGGCCTGGGCCTGCTGCTGCTCGCCCTCGTCCTTGCCGGCCGGATGCCCGCCGTCCCGGCCTGACCAGGGCCTGACCACGCTGCCCGGAGCCGCTCCGGCATGACCTCGCCGCGTCCCACCCGTCCCGGCGCGACCTTGCCCTGAGCCGGTGCCGCGGGCCGTCAAATACGGTGGGGCCCGCAAGGGGGAGCGCAAGATCCGCGGAGCGATCGAAGGAGAGCGGCGGAAATGGACCGGCCGGTGGCCACCACCTCCACACCCACATCGGCCGAGGCCGGTGGCAGCGCCGGTGCCGAGGAACCGGGTGTCCAGGCCGACCACGAGCGTGATCAGGGTCATGCGCTCGGGGGGCTGACCGCGGCCGAGGTCGCGGAGCGGGTCGCGGACGGCCGGGTCAACGACGTGCCCGTCCGGTCGAGCCGGTCCGTCGGTGAGATCGTCCGCGCCAACGTCTTCACCCGGATCAACGCGATCGTCGGTGTGCTGTTCGTGCTCATCGTGATCGTCGGCCCGGTTCAGGATGCCCTGTTCGGCGGCGTGATCATCGCGAACACCCTGATCGGCGTGATCCAGGAGGTCCGCGCGAAGCGGACGCTCGACCGCCTGGCCGTCGTCGGGGAGGCCCGGCCGGTCGTGCGCCGCGACGGGGTCGCGGCCGAGCTCGCGGCCGCGGAGATCGTCCTCGACGACGTCATCGAGCTGGGGGCCGGCGACAAGATCGCCGTGGACGGCCTGCTGCTGGAGGTCGAGAACCTGGAGGTCGACGAGTCGCTGCTCACCGGCGAGGCGGATCCGGTGCACAAGCAACCGGGCGACCACGTGATGTCCGGCAGCTTCGTCGTCGCCGGCTCCGGCGCGTTCCGTGCGACGAGGGTCGGCCGTGAGGCGTACGCCGCGCAGCTCGCCGAGGAGGCGAGCCGGTTCACCCTGGTGCACTCCCAGCTCCGCAACGGCATCAACACGATCCTGCGGGTGGTCACCTGGATGATCATCCCGACCGGGATCGCGTTGATCATCAGCCAGATCGCGGTCAACGACGACGACCTGGCGGAGGGCGTCCGGCGGATGGTCGCCGGGCTGGTGCCGATGGTCCCGGAGGGGCTGGTCCTGCTCACCTCGGTGGCGTTCGCGGTCGGGGTGGTTCGGCTCGGCCGCCGGCAGTGCCTCGTTCAGGAGCTCCCGGCGATCGAGGGCCTGGCCCGCGTCGACGTCGTCTGCCTGGACAAGACCGGCACGCTCACCGAGGCCGCCATGGACGTCGCCGAGCTGCGCCTCGTCGGAGCGGACGGAGTGGGCGGCGTGGACGGCGTCGTCCGCGACCGGGTCGTGGCTGTCCTCGGGACCCTCGGCGCCGCCGACCGGCGGCCCAATCCGAGCATGCAGGCGATCATCGATGCCTACTCCGCCCCGGACGGCTGGTCCGTCCAGGCGGAGGTGCCGTTCTCCTCGGCCCGCAAGTGGAGCGGCGCCGAGCTGGCCGACCCCGCGGGGGAGACTTCCACCTGGCTCATCGGCGCACCGGATGTTCTGCTGCCCGCCGGCCACCCGGCGCTGACCGAGGTCGACGAGTTCGGCGCCCAGGGCCTGCGGGTGCTGCTGCTGGCCAGCCTGGACGTCCCCCTCGCCACCGTCACGGACGATCCCGCCGGGGTGGCCGCGCGGACCACGCCCGTCGCGCTGGTCGTCATCGCGCAGCGGCTGCGGCCCGAGGCCCCCGAGACACTGCGCTACTTCGCCGAGCAGGGCGTGGCGGCCAAGGTCATCTCGGGTGACAACGCGCTGTCTGTCGGCGCGGTGGCCCGCACCCTCGGCCTGCCCGGCGCCGACAACCCGGTGGACGCCCGGACCCTTCCCGAGGAGCAGGGCGCCCTCGCGGACGTCCTGGAGACCCATTCGATCTTCGGGCGGGTCAGCCCGCGGCAGAAGCGGGAGATGGTCGCCGCCCTGCAGTCGCGCGGTCACACGGTCGCGATGACCGGCGACGGCGTCAACGACGTGCTGGCACTGAAGGACGCCGACATCGGCGTGTCCATGGGGTCGGGCAGCCAGGCCACCCGGGCGGTCGCCCAGATCGTCCTGCTGAACAACAGCTTCGCCACCCTGCCCTCGGTCGTCGGCGAGGGGCGCCGGGTGATCGGCAACATCGAGCGGGTCGCCAACCTGTTCCTGACCAAGACGGTGTACTCGGTCCTGCTCGCCGTCGTCGTGGTGATCGCGCAGGTGCCCTACCCGTTCCTGCCCCGGCACCTCACGCTGATCGGTTCGCTGACCATCGGCATCCCGGCCTTCTTCCTGGCGCTCGCGCCGAACGGCGAACGGGCCCGCCCGGACTTCGTCGGCCGGGTCCTGCGGTTCGCGATGCCGGCCGGCGTGCTCGCGGCCGCCGCCACGCTGGTGTCCTATTTCGTGGCCCGCTCGATCTACGACGATCTCGACGCCGAGACGTCCATGGCGACGCTGACGCTCTTCCTGATCGCGCTGTGGGCCCTGGCGATCGTCGCGCGTCCCTACACCTGGTGGCGGATCCTGCTTGTCGCCGTGATGGCGGCGGCGTTCGCGCTGGTGCTGGTGGTGCCGTTCGGGCAGGAGTTCTTCCAGCTGTCACTGGTCGGCAGCAAGGGCCCGTGGACGGGCGTCGCCCTCGCCGCCGTCGCGGCCGTCGCGCTGGAGATCATCTGGTTCTTCACTCGCCGCCACCTCGACGCCGAAGCCGCCCGCGCACCCGGGCACGGGCACGGCGGCGAGCACGGGAACGGGCACGGAGGTGCGCCTGGGCACGGAGGCGTGCCTGGGCAAGGCGGCGGGCAGTAGGCCGTCAGGTGCGCCGATCGTAGATCTGCGTGTTCTCGGACGCGGCGATCGTTCTGCCGGCGAGGCCGGGCGCGGCGTAGTGGGTGATCTCCTGGCCGAACAGGTCGTTGAGCAGCCAGTCGGTCGCCACGCGGGCCCGGTTGGCGGCCGAGGGGAGGCTCGCGAGGTGGTAGGCGCGGGTGACCACGGCCGCGGGCAGTCCGCTCAGGGTGACGCCGAGCGGGTTCGCGACCGCGTCCCGTCCGCCCAGGTCGACGACGAAGCCCAGGTCACGGTGCCGGTAGGGGCGCGCTGACCCGATCCCCAGCGAGGCGGCGACGTTGCGGGCGGCGGCGGCGCCCTGCCGGACGGCATGCTGCGCCGTCTGCCCGGCGGGCGTGCCCCCGTGGGTGGAGTCCGGCACGGCGGCGACGTCCCCGAGCGCGAACACGCCGTCGGCGGAGGGGACCCGGAAGAACTCGTCGGTCACGAGCCGCCCCCGGGCTGTCGGCAGCCCGAGCACGGCCGCGAGCGGGCTGGGCGCCACCCCGGCACACCAGACGACGGTGCGGGTAGGTACCCGGGTGTGCCGGCGGACGTTCGGCCCGCCGGCGGCGAGGACGACGGAATCCGCGCTGATCTCCATCGCGGAGGTGCCGAGGTGGACATCGATCCCGCGCCGGGCGAGTACCCGGGCGGCACGCCGGCCCAGCGCCGGCGCGAGCTCGTGCAAAAGCCGGGGCGCGTGATCCACCAGGACCCACCGGACGTCGCCGGGCCGCACCCGTTGGCAGGCGGCGGCGGCCCGGCGGGTGAACGCGGCCATCTGCGCGGCCAGCTCGGTGCCGGTGTAGCCGCCGCCGACCACGACAAACGTGCACAGCGCGGAGCGCTGCTCGGGATCCTCCGTGGCGTCGGCCAGCTCGAGCTGGGCCAGAACGTGATCACGCAGCGTGACGGCCTCGTCGAGGGTCTTCAGGCCCAGCGCGTGCTCGGCGAGACCGGGCACCTCCGGGGTGGCGGTGACCGAGCCCGGTGCGAGGACGAGCCGGTCCCACGCGATGGTGCGGGCTGATCCGTCGACGGTGCGCGTTGTCACCGTCCGCGCGGCGAGGTCGACCGCGACGGCGTCACCGAGGCACAGCAGCGTCCGGCGCAGGACCGAGCGCAGGGCGACGGCCAGGTGCCGCGGTTCGACGGAGCTGGCGCAGACCTGCGGGACGAGCGAGGTGTAGAGCAGATGATCGACGGGGGAGACGACGACGAGCTCGGCCCGCCCGGCCGGGACGAGTGACTCCAACCGGCGCAGCAGGCGCACCCCGGCGAAGCCCCCGCCGACCACGACCACCCGGGGTGGCTGCTCCCGCACGGTGACGGTCGGTCTGCTCAGTGTGCCCGGGACCGACCTGACCACCGCTGCTCCCCCGATGATATGAATGTCGACATGACCGGCAGAAATTCCTCGGTGGACGCCGTTTCGGCCTATCTCGGCGGCTTCGGTGTGCGCTCCCGGCCGCTGCGCGAAATTCTCTCCCTGTTGACGCGCGCCAGCCAGCCGATCGAGACGCTCATCGCGGCGACCGCGACACCGCGGCGGGCCGTCGAGGACCTTCTGCGAAATCTGGGAGAAGATCTCACCGAAGATTCGGGGCGTTTCCGGATCCGGCCTGATATGAGCGCCGAGTACCGTGCCTTTTTCGGGCTGGACGACATCGATCCCGGCCCGGGGCTGGGATCGGATCCGGGTCCCGGCGCCGGAGCGGGTCCCGTGCTGGAAGGGCCCTCCGGGGCCGCCCCGGTCGAGGCGCTGGCGGCCCTGATCGCGGCCGCGCCGGCCCCCCGCAGGGATCTCGACCACGTCGCCGCCACCGCGCAGACGCTGGCCCGCCGGGTGAGCTGGCTCAACTCCACCTATGACCTGGCCGGGCGGCGGGTCCTGTTCGTCGGCGACCACGATCTGACGTCGATCGCGCTGGCCCGTGCCTGCCCGCGGACCGAGATCACCGTCGTCGACATCGACGAGCGGACGCTGGCGTACATCGACGAGACGGCGCGCGCCGAGAACCTGGCGATCCGGACGCTGTTCGGTGACCTGCGCTGCACGCTCCCGGCGGCGGCACGGGACTGGGCGGATCTCGTCCTCACCGATCCGCCGTACACGCCGGACGGCGTCGGTCTGTTCCTCGGCCGTGGTCTTTCCGGATTGCGCGACCGGACGAACGGCGTCGTTGTCGTCGCCTACGGGCACAGCCGGCTTCATCCGATGCTGGGATTTCAGGTCCAGCAGTCCATGCAGCAGTTCGGTGTGGTTTTCGAAACCATTCTGCCGGCCTTCAACCGCTATGACGGTGCGCAGGCCGTGGGAAGCGCGAGCGATCTGTACGTCTGCGCGCCCACGACCCGCACCTGGAAGGTTCTCGACCGGCTCGCGGAGAGCTTCGGAACGCGCATTTACACCCACGGCCGCCAGTCCGTCGAAAGCGCCACCCAGGTCGAGCTGGGTGCGGCGACCACCGTCATCGGCGAGGTCACTCCCGCCGGCACCCCCGAGGCGCGCAAGGGCGAGGCGGCGCCGACCGCCCCGGCTGTCCCGGCCGCGGGAGCGGGCACCCGCAGACTCGGGCTGCGAGCCCTGTTCACCGGTTCGGACTATCTCCGGGATCTGCGCCCCGACGCGGAGGTCGCGGTCGACCTGACCGCCGATCCCGGGCCGCTGCTGCTGCGCGGCCTGCTTGCCGTGACCGCCACCAGGGCTCGGCTCGTGGTGCCGGCCGACCATCCCGACGTGAGCGCCCGCGATGCCCGCGACCAGCTCGCCGCGCTCGTCGAGCCCAAGTACCGCCTGACCTTCCGCCCGGTGCCGCCGGCCGACCCGGGCGCCGCCCGGTATGTGGCCGTCCGCGCGGAGCTGGTCGGGGGCGGGGCCGGGGGCGGGGGCGGGTTCGTCGCCCGCTGGCTACTGGAGCGCGCGCACGGGCGGATCGGCAACGTCCTGCGCGAAGGCGTCATCCGGGCCGCGGCAGGCGACGGCCGCACGGTATCCAAGAACGAGGCCCGTGCGCTTGTCCGTGCTCTGATCATTGAGCCCGGGCAGGACGGGCAGGACGGGCAGCGCGGTGGCGGCGGTCAGGACGTCCTGGAGCTGACGGCGATGGAGGTGCCGCGGGCCGCGCTGGAACGGCTGCTGACCGCGGTCCGGGGTGAGCTCGGGGCTGGTGTTCCGTCCCCGGGCGTACCGCCTTCTACCGCTGGTAGAACGTAGACTCGGCCCGGTGCAACGAGGATCGATCGCTCCGGTGCCGCGCACCGTGCCCCCAGCACTGACGGCGGTCGCCGCACTGCTCCTCGGCTTCCTGGTGCTGGTCGCCCCGCCCCGGCCGGCCTGGGCGCACTCGTCGGTGCTGCGCACCGAGCCGGGCGACGGATCCACGCTGGCCACACCGCCCGACCGGATCTCCCTGGTCTTCAACGAACCGGTCTGGACGGACTACGCCACCGTCGCCGTGACCAGCGGTGACGGTCGGCAGGTCGAGACCGGACAACCCCAGGTCATCGAGACGACCCTGTCGGTGGCGCTCCCGGACGTCGTACCGGGCGGATACCACGTAACCTGGCGCGTGGTCTCGGCCGACGGTCATCCGATCAGCGGCGAGTTCTCGTTCACAGTCGCCGGCGGCACGGGTTCCGCGGCCACCGCGGCACCCGCCGGGCAACCCACGCCCGCGGCCACCGCCACCGCTGCGACGGCGACCTCGGCCGGGCCGGCGGGAGCGGCGGGGGCGGGGTCGCCGTCAGCTCCGGTCGACCCGGCGCCCCCGAAGGAGGGCGAGGACTGGTGGATCATCGGCGTCCTGATCGCCGCGGTCGCCGCACTGGGCGGCGCGGTGGTGCTGATCCGACGGAAGCGGGAGTAGCGCGGTGACAGTTCCCGTGGTCGCGTTCGCCGCGGCGGTCGCGCTGGTCGTGCTGCTGGTGATCGTCGCGACAGCGCCCGCCGCGGTGAGCCTCCCCGGCCTGCCCGACGCCGGCTCGCTCACGCACTGGGGGCTGCCGATCGCCCGGGTGGTCGGCGAGGTGGCCTCGGTCGGCACGGTCGGCTGGCTGCTCGCCGCGGCCGTGCTCATCCCGTCCCAGCAGGGGCGGCTGGGGGCGGCGGCCCGCCGGCACGGCCGGGCAGCGGCCGTCGCGGCGGCGGTGTGGGCGGCCGCGGCTGTCGCGGAGCTGGTCTTCACCGCCTCCGACATCTCCGCCCGCCCGCCCGGGGAGATGGCCGATCCATCGGCGCTGCGGTCCTTCGTCGAAGCGACGCCGCAGGGCCGGGCACTGCTCGTCGTGGCGGTGTGTGCCCTGATCGTGGCCCTCGTGGGCGCGACCCTCATGTCGACCGTGGCCGCCGGGTGGCTGCTGGCGCTGGCCTGCGCGGGGCTCATCCCAACCGCGTTCACCGGCCACGCGGCCGGCTCGTCCCAGCATGCGCTGGCGGTCGTCGCGCTCGGCCTGCACATCATGGCGGCGGTCGTCTGGACGGGTGGCCTGCTCGCGCTGACGACCATGCGCGGGCTGGCCGACGACTCGTTCCTCGCGGCGCTGCGGCGCTACTCCCGGCTGGCCGCCGTGGCCGCGGCGGCGACCGCGGTCGGCGGGATCGCCAGCGCCGCCGTCCGGCTCGGCGGCTTCGGCCCGCTGGTCGAGGACCGTTACGGCCTGCTGATCCTAGGCAAGATCGCCGGGCTGGTCGCGGCCGTGGCGATCGGCGGTCTGGTGCGCCGCCGGGTGATCGGCCGCCTGTCCGGCGCGGTTGCCGCCGGCAGCGCGGTTGGCGACACCGACACCGACGCCGACGCCGAGCCGCGGGTAGGCGTGGAGGACGGCGAGGACTCGTCGCCGGCGGCACGGCGGCGGGTGTTCCGCGGGCTCGCGGCGGTGGAGATCAGCGTGYTGGCGGCGACCTTCGGACTGGCCGCCGGGCTCTCCCAGACACCCCCGCCGGTGAACGACGCGGCGGTCCCGCCCAATGCCACGGAGGCGATGCTCGGCTATCCGATGCCGCCGCCGATCACGCCGGAGCGGCTGYTGACATCCTGGCGCCCTGACTGGGTGTTCCTCGGTCTGGCCGTGCTCGCCGCCGGGCTCTACCTGGCCGGTGTGGTCAGGCTGGCGCGCCGCGGGGACCAGTGGGCCGTCGGCCGCACGGTCGGGTTTCTCACCGGGCTCGTCCTGGTCGTCGTGGTGACGTCCGGCGGGCTGGGGCTGTACGGCCCGGTGCTGCTCAGCGTGCACATGTCCCAGCACATGATTCTCACGATGCTGGCACCCATCCCGCTGGTTCTCGGCGCGCCGATCACGCTTGCGCTCCGGGCGTTGCGACCGGCGTCAGCGCCGTACCGCAGCGGGCCGCGGGAATGGCTCCTGGCAGCGTTGCACTCCTGGCCGGCCAGGGTGCTCACCCACCCGTTGTTCGTCACCGCGAACTTCGCCGGGAGCCTCTACATCCTGTACCTGAGCCCGCTGCTCGGGTACCTGATGAACGACCACCTCGGGCACCTTTTCATGAACGCCCATTTCCTGATGACGGGCTTCTACTTCTTCGAGGTCCTCATCGGGATCGACCCGCTCCCGAAACGGCCGCCGCACCCCGGCCGGGTGCTCATGCTGGTCGCCGTGGTGCCGTTCCACGCCTTCCTCGGCCTGACCATCATGAGCACGACGACGGTGCTGGGCAGCAGCTGGTACGAGCAGCTGGTGCGGCCGTGGGGAGCGACGCCACTCGACGACCAGGGCACGGCCGGCGGCATCACCTGGTCGTTCGGCGAGATCCCGACGCTGGTCGTGATGCTGGTCCTGGCCGTGCAGTGGTCGCGCACCGACGAACGCCGTGCCCGCACCCGCGAACGCCGGGTCGACGCAGCGGGCGTGGACGAGCAGCTCGACGCCTACAACGCCTACCTCGCACGCCTCAACGGGACCCGCCCCGCCCCGGCACCGTCCATTCCGAGCCAGGGCGACGCCGCTTCCCCACGAGGCACCGGCAGCGGACCGCCTTCCTGAGGCCAACGACCGCCGTGCCGGAGTGCGCTGCCGGCCTAGTGGGTCGCGTACTCGGCCAGGACGGTAGGCAGATGCCGCTCGCCGAAGATCGGCATCCTGCCGGTCACCTCGGTCCGGACCGTGCCGACGAACTGTTCTGCACAAGCGTTCGCCCGCGGAGCCCGAGGTGGGAGCCTGACGGCGGTGATGCGGGCGTCGGCGAGGACCGCGTCGAACGACGCGGTGACCTGGCCGGCCGGTCACGGACCAGGAACCGGAAGTCGGCCGCCCGGTTGCCGAGATCCACCAGGAGGTTCCGGATCTGTCGGGTGGTCAACGATCCGTCCGGGTGAGCGGTGACCCCGCAAACCGACTTCTGGTACTCCACAGGGTCGCGGCGCTCGCTCCGTCGGCCCGCKGCACCCGTTCCGCCGCTCTGGCCGCGGGAAGTAGGCGTCCCGCGGCCGTTGCCGCCCGCCGGTCCGAAAGGCCGCCGAACCACACCGGTCCGGCGGCCTTTCGCCGATATCGAAGCCTCGCCCGCCCAAGCCTTCTAGGCGGTGAGGAGCGCTTCGACCTCGCGGCCCCAGTCCGGATACATCGCGGCCTTCCGGGCGTGCATCGCGAAGATCGCCTGATGCAGCCCG
>NZ_MBLM01000119.1 GCF_001854655.1 Parafrankia colletiae
CCCACCCACCACCACATCCCACAACCCCTCCGGCGACACCACCCCACCCGGCAACCGGCACGCCATCCCCACGATCGCCACCGGCTCGTCGGCGGTGGCCCGCCGGGGCTGGGCGGTGGCCGGCGCCTGCGTGGCGGCGGGTATACCGAGGAGCCCGCGCCGCAGCTCGGTGGCCAGGGCGAGCACGGTCGGATGGTCGAAGGCGACCGTGACAGGCAGCTGGAGCCCGGTGGCCGTAACGAGCCGGTTGCGCAGTTCGACCGTCGTCACGGAGGTCAGCCCCAGGTCCCGGAAGGAGGTGTGGGTGCCGACGACGTCCGCGGCGGACCCGCCGACGACCCGGGCCAGCTCGGCCCGCACCAGCGTCGTCAGCACGCCGACGCCGTCGGCCTCCGGGCGGCCGGCCAGCCGTGCGCGCAGCTGGGCCACCACCGTGTCGTCGGGGGCGGAGCGAGGGGCCGGAGCGTCGATGAGGTCGCGCAGGAGGGCGGGCGGTGCGTCGTCGGTGAGCGCGGCGGCGTCCGGACGCAGGACGGCGAGCACACCATGGTCGGCGGCAAGGGCGGCGTCGACCATCGCGAGGCCTTCTCGTACCCGCAGCGCACGCGTGCCGGGCAGCTCGGGTAGGCCGGTGTCCTCCCACGGCCCCCAGCTCAGGCTGGTCGCGAGCAGCCCGCGGGCGGCGCGGTGCTGGGCCAGCGCCGCGAAGAAGACGCCCACCGCGGCGCGCTCGGCCTGCCCGACCCCGCCGAGCAGCCCGGCGGCCGAGGAGAGGAGGACGAACGCCCGGGTCTCGGGGCCCGTGGCCAGATCATGCAGGTTGAGGGCGGCCGCCATCGCCCCCGCGAGCCGCCGCGTAGCCTCGTCGACCCCGCCGGCTGCGCCGGTGCCGCCAGCTGCGCTGGTGCCGCCGGCCGGGTCAGTGCCGCCGGCCGCGCCGGTGCCATCGGCCGCCTCGTCGATCCCCTGCGCGTGGAAGACCGCCCAGACTGCACGCGCGTGCCGCCGCAGCACGGCGCGCAGCGCGGCCCGGTCACCCAGATCGCACCGGACGTGCACGACGGCCGCGCCCGCACCGGCCAGCTCGGCACGCAGCGCCTCGGCGGCCCGCTCGCCCGGGGTGGCCTCCGGGATGGCGGCGGCCGGATTGTCCGCATCGCCGGGTCGGCTGATGAGCAACAGCCGCCGCACGCCGTACCCGGCGACCAGATGCCGCGCGAGGGCCGCGCCGGCCGGGCTGTCCGCCCCGGTCAGGACCACCGTGCGGCGCGGGTCCGCGACGAGGGGGCCGCCAGCTGCCTGCTCGGCGTCGGACGTCCCGGTGGCGACCCGGGCAAGCCGGGGCAGCAGCACAACCCCCTGCCGGACGGCGACCTGCGGCTCGCCGGAGTCGACGACGGCCGCCACGGCCGCCGCCGCGGCCGGGTCGTCCGCGGTGAGGTCGAACAGGACGAACCGGCCCGGATGTTCGGTCTGCAGCGCACGCACCACCCCCCACAGCGGCGCGCGGATCAGGTCCTCGACGTCGTCGTCCGGCCCGACCGCGACCGCACCCCGGGTGGCGACGACCAGCTGGACGTCGGCCAGGCGCTCCTGTGCGAGCCAGCCGGCGAGCTCGGAGCGCAGCCGGGCCACCGCCCCGGCCGCCTCGTCGGCGAGCACCCCGGCCGGTCCGAGCCCGGACCCGCAGGTCAGCACGGCGACATCCGGCAGCGGGTCGCCCTCGGCGGCGGCCCGGCGGACGGCGTCGAGGTCCGGGTAGGCGGTGACCTGCGCGCCGGACCCGGTCAGCGCCGGAGTGAAGCCGAACACGTCCCCACCGACGACGGCCCACCGGCGGCCGCCGTCGCGCACGATGCGGGCCCGGACCGAGGCCGAGGTCACCGACGGCCGGGGGATCCAGTCCACCCGGAACAACGCGTCGTGATAGCCGCTGCTCGCAGCCCGCAGCCGCGCCGGCCGGTCCAGCAGCACATGTCGGGTGATCTTCCCGGACGCGGTCCGCGGGATGCGGTCGATCTCGTACAGCTCCTCGGGAACCTTGAAGTAGGACAGCCGTTCCCGGCAGGTGGCCAGCACCCGGTCGGGGTCGAGCCCGTCCGGGCCAGGCACGAGGAAGGCGACGGGCACCTCTCCGAGCAGTTCGTGCGGACGTCCGACGACCGCCACGTCGGCGACACCGGGAACCTCCCGCAGCACCTCCTCCACCTCGCCGGGGTGGATGTTCTCCCCGCCCCGGATGATGAGCTCCTTGATCCGGCCGGTGATGGTGAAGTAGCCCGCCTCGTCACGGCGGGCGAGGTCACCGGAGCGGTACCAGCCGTCGCGTAGCACGGCGGCGGTGGCCTCGGGCTGGTTGTGGTAGCCGAGCATGACGTTCGGCCCGCGCACCCACACCTCCCCCTCCTGGCCGTGGGGGACGTCGAGGCCGCTCTCGRGGTCGACCAGCCGCACCCCCAGTCCGGGCACGGGCAGCCCGCACGAACCGTCCACGCGGGCGCCGGTCGGCCAGTTCATGGTGATCGACCCGCAGGTCTCGGTGCTGCCGTAGGCGTCCAGCAGCGGGACGCCGAAGGTGTCCTCGAAGTCCCGGCGCAGCGCCGCGGTGGTGATGGCGCCTCCGACGAGGCACATGCGCAGGCCGGGCGCGGTGAAACCGCGCTCGCGGGCGGCCCGGACGAGGTAGTGGTACATCGTCGGGACGCCGGCCAGGAACGTCGACCCGTCCTGTTCGATCGCGGCGAGCACCTCGTCGGCGGAGAAACCGTCCAGGATCCGGGCGCTGGCGCCGACCGCGGTGACACCGAGCACGCAGGCGATGTGGGACAGGCTGTGGAACAGCGGCAGCGGCCACAGCACCCGGTCCTGCTCCGAAAGCCCGGGGATCGGGACGTAGCAGGCCGCCACCGACCACAGGCAGCTCCGCTGGGTCGACAGCACTCCCTTGGGACGTCCGGTCGTCCCGGAGGTGTAGAGCATCCAGGCGACGTCGTCGAGGCCGAGGTCGTCGCGGGCCGCGGAGCGCGGCTGTGCCGTGGCCAGCGCCGTGAACGACTGCGCGCCGACCGGCGCCGCCGTGGGCAGGACGGGGTCTCCGGTCACGAGCAGCCGCACCTGCGGCCGGTCCCGCAGCACGCGCGCGACCAGGTCGACCCGGGCCGGGTCGGTGACGACCAGGCGGGCCCCGCTGTCGTCGAGCAGGTAGGCCAGCTCGGCCTCGGTGACCCGCGGATTGATGGGAACACCGACCACGCACGCGCGGGTGAAGGCCAGGTAGCTCTCCACCATCTCGACGCTGTTGCCGAGCACGATCGCCGCCCGGTCGCCGGGCTGCAGCCGCAGATCGGCCAGGTGCCCGGCGAGCCGGCCGGTGCGCCGCTCCAGGTCCGCGTGGCCGACGGCCCGGCGGGCGTCCTGGAATGCGATCCCGTCACCGAGGCGCTCGGCGTTCGCGCGCAGCAGTCGGGGCAGCGGCGAAATCAGCTCGGTGCGCAGCATTTCGCATTCCTCCGTCGGGTGCGAGGCCGCCGTCCGCCGGATGTACGAGCACAACCCCAGGTACGGACACAATGCCGTGGCGGTCATACGGCCATTACCAGTCTGACCGAGAAAACACTTTTCACCTCCCCTGCTGCACCCCTGTTCCCAGCCGGGGGCAGGGCGGTGAACCCCCTGCCCCCGCGGTGGGGACCGGCCGTTTCCTCCCCGGCCGCCACCCCTGTGCTCAGCGGGCGCGCGCGGACCGTTCCGGCAGCACCGCGAGCAGGTCGGCCGGCCGCCGCAGGACGATGTCCGGACCGGCGCGCAGCAGGTCCGCCTCGTCCGGGGTGCCCCACAGCGCCGCTGCCGAGCGGACCCCGGCGCCTTGGGCGCTGCGCAGGTCGTTCGCTGCATCACCGACCATCAGTGCCTGGTCAGGAGGGGTTTCGAGCAGCAGCAGAGCCCGCTCGACGATGTCGGGTGCGGGCTTCGGACGGGCGATCTCGTCCGATCCGACGACGTGGTGGAACCAGTGGAGCAGGCCGAGGTGATCGAGCAGGTCCCGGGCCCGGGGGCCGGACTTGCCGGTGGCCACGGCCAGGCCGAACCCCCGGCCGCGCAGCGCGCCGAGCAGCTCCGCCACCCCGTCGTACACCCTGACCTCCCCCCGCAGCCGGTGACTCTCCCGGACGAACGGCTCCTCCATCGCACCGGGAAGATTCATGATCCGCATGATGTCGGGAAAGTAGCGACCCTGATGTCGATGGTATTCCTCGAAAGGAGCGTCCCCGACTCCGACCACCTCTCGGTAAGCGATTTCAAAAGCTTCCCGCATGACGTCAAAGCTGTCGACGATGACGCCGTCGAGATCCAGGACGACGACCGTGGTGGAGTTCCACCGCGGCTTACTGAACGGAGCCGGGACGAACGGGCGGGTGGTGAGGGTCCTGTGTTCCATCATGTCCTCCGTGACCGGGGCCCGGGCCCCGCCGGCAGTGCGGTGCGGGAGTGCGCCGAGCCGTAGAACCGTTCGACGGCGTCGACGGCGCGGCGCGCCTCGGCGACGGCCCGCCCCGGGGAGTCCGGATCGGCGAGCAGCCCCGGGATCTCGTCGAGCTGACGGCGGTACTCGGTGCCCACCGCCTCGGGCGGGACCGGCACGCGGACGGTGTCGCCGTCGCGGGTGTAGGTCAGCACCGGGCCGCCGCGTCGGTTCGGGCTGAAGCCGAAGGTGCAGGCCAGTGTCGCCGTCCCGGCGCTGCCCTCCACCCTGATCACGGTGCTGTCCCACGCCTCGTGCGAGGCCCAGCTCGCCCGCAACGACACCGAGACACCGTTCTGCGTGATCAGAAAACCGCGCGCGGTGTCCTCCACGTCCACGCGTCGGACGGCCGACGCGAGGTCGGCGCCGGAGTCGGTGTCGGGGTGGGGGTCGGGGTCGGGGTGGGGGCCGGGGTCGGGGTCGAGGTCGCCGGCTCGCCGCCAGGTGGCGGCGCCGGTTCCGGCCCGGACGAAGTCCGCCGAGACCGTGCCCACGACCTCGTCGAACGACGCGGTTCCCAGCAGGGGGGCCGCGGTGTCGAGCAGGTGCCAGCCGAGATCGAGCAGCGCGCCGCCACCCGCCCGCCGGCTGTCGGTGAACCAGCCACCCGCGTCCGGCACGCCGCGCGCACGCACCCAGGACAGGTCAACATGCCGGATCGTCCCGCAGGCCCGCGCCAGGTCGTACAGCGCCCGGACGTCGGCCCGGCAGCGCGCGGCACTGCCCGCGAGGAGCACCGCCCCGCCGGCCCGCTCGGCCTGGGCCAGCTCGTCGGCCTCCACGGCGTTCAGGCACACCGGCTTCTCCAGGAACACCGGGACGCCCGCCGTCAGGAGCCGGGCGGCGACCCTGCTGTGCAGGTGGTTCGGCACGGCGACGACCGCCAGGTCGACGTCCCGCGCGGTCAGCAGGCCCGGGTCCGCCAGGAGCCGCGGGCCCGACGGATCATCCCGGCCGCCGCCGGTCGACCGGGCCGCCGCGACCGAGGCCCGGGCCCCCGCGTCCGGGTCGACGGCGGCGGCGACGGTGAACCGCGGATGCTCGTCGAGCCGCGGAATCCAGATCGAGCGGCCGGCCCAGCCCAGGCCGACGACCGCGACCCGCAGCGGGCCGGCCCCCGGCCGGGCAGGCTCCCAGGCCTGCTCCGCCAGTTGAGCGCCACTCACCAGCCGCTCCGGCTCTCGCCGACCGCCCACGCGATGATCTCTGCCACGTTCTGGATCTGGTCCTCGTCGGCGAGCAGCGTGCGGTGGTGCAGCCAGATACCGTCGGCCCCGAGAGCCTCCGCGTTCGGGCAGCGCCGCGCGAGCTCGTCCACGGAGGCCTGCGGCGCCCCCGTCTCCCAGAAGCCGTCGGACCGGTAGATCACCCGGAAGGTGGCGAACGCCGGCAGACCCGCGCCGACCAGCCGGTCGACGAGCTCGTTGCGCTGGATCTCGTTCAGCCCGGGAATCCGGAACATCGCCATGTAGTGCGAGGTGCGGTCGTTACGCCGGTCCTTGCCCCGAGGTTCCACACCGGGAATTCCGGAGAGCAGACCTGCCAGCAGCGGCCAGCGCTTCTCCCGCGTTTCGACCTGGYCGTCGAGCCGCGCCAGCTGGGCCCGGAGAACCGCGGCCGTGAACTCGTTCATCCGGAAGTTGGAGCCCGACGTCTGATGAAAGTAGAACCGATCGGTCCGGGGACGTCCACAGCTATGCCGAAGAAAGGCCTCCTCGTACAGGCCGGCGTCCGGGAAAAGAACCGCGCCGCCTTCACCGGCGGTCATGAGTTTTCCGTTCTGGAAGCTGAACGCGGCGATCGAGCCCAGCTCGCCGACCCGACGTCCCTGTCTGCGCGCACCGTGCGCGTGCGCGGCGTCCTGCACGAGCGGGACACCGGAGTCGGCGGAGAGCTTGGCCAACGCGTCGATGTCCGCGATCTCGCCGGCGATGTGGACCGGCATGATCGCCCGGGTCCGCGGGCTGATGGCGGCGGCAACGGCCGCCGGGTCGATGTTGTAGGTGTGCGGGTCGATGTCGACCGGCACGGCGACCGCCCCAAGGCGCTGCGCCGCCTGCGACGACGAGATGAAGGTGAAGGCCGGGACGATGACCTCGCTGCCCGGCCCGACCCCGAGGACCTGCAGGGCGAGTTCGAGCGCGTGCGTGCCGTTCGTGACCGCCAGGGCGTGGTCGGCGCCGTGGTGGCTCGCGAACTCACGCTCGAAGGCGTCGACCTCGCCGCCCCCCATCCGCCACCACTGACCCTGTTCGAGAGCGCGGACGAGCCCCGCACGCTCGTTGTCGTCATACTGCGGCCACGCGGGCAGCGGTGACCTCAGAACCGGGGCAGCACTCATCGTTCTCCTCTTTTCACAGCGAGACTGACGACCATGGAGGGAAGAATTCACCGGTACCGCAGAACCGATTTCGCGGTATTATCGGCGACCGCGCCGGATCACTGCACCAACCGGCCCGAAGAACACGATCAGCATAATTTTCAGACTATCTTGGGTGCAGTTGCGTGTCAGCCCCAGAGGCAACCCCTGAACCCCCCCTAAGACCGGAAACGGCAAAGCTCACGGGTATCCGGCAACGACGACAGCGGCTCTCCCGAAAACCGCACCCGGATAGCACCTAAAAGGCAGGCGAAAAACGGCCACCGCCGGCCACCGGCGGGCGGCCGGCTGCCGGCGGTGGCCGGGGTGAGGGTCGTGAGGCGGGGGTGAGGGTCGTGAGGCGGGGGTCAGCTGGCGGCGGCCGCGAGGCTGTCGGCCCGCCGGTGATGGTGCCGGCGCAGATCGTCCTCGGTGACCGGGCCACGCGGGGCCCGGTCACCCGTGACAGCGGTGACGGCCGCGGTGCCGGCGGCGCGGGCCGGGCGGCTCATCGCCGTGCGCGCCGCATCGGCCGAGCCGACCCCGGCGGCGGCACCGGGCGCGGTGCGGGTGCGCGGGCCGGGCATCGTGCCCGCCCGCCGGTCGTCGCCCAGCCATCGGGCGAAGCGCAGGTGCCACCGGCCGCGGGCCGCCCGGGGAATCTGCGAGTAGGCGACGTCCCGGACGAAGACATGCCGGAACTCGTAACGGGGGTCGGGATCGGCGAGCATCAGCACCTGACGCAGGACGCCCCGGCGCACAAGGTAGTCCAGCTCGCGCAGGATCTCCTCCTGGGGAAGCCCGCAGGCTGCCGCGACCGGCTCGGCCCAGGCGGTCGCCCCGAACACCGCCGCGCCCTGCAGGACCCGTCGGGTGCGCGGGGGCAGCGTGTCCAGCCAGGCGGCGATGACCCCGTGCACGGTACGGGGGATCCGCACCATCGCGGAGGCGGGGCCGACCGGTCCGGCACTGTCGATCTCCAGGGCCGGCGACGGACCCTTCCCGGCCGAACGGGCCACCTCGCGGAGCATGTCGACCAGCGCGACCGCGAACAGCGGGTTGCCGCCGACCTTCGCGACCGTCGAGCACTCGTGGGGCTGCCCGGACGGGGGCGGCGGGGCCGGTGTGGGGACCTCGACAGGCCCCGACTCGGCCAGCGCTGGTTCCGCGAGCCCAGGTTCCGCGGGACCCGGGCCCGCGGAACCTGATTCGGCACCGGACGGGAGCGGCTGGGGAGGAAGTGCCGGACGCAGGCCGTACCGCACCGCCAGGTCGACCATCAGGTGCTGGATCGCCGCCTCGGAGAGCTGGTCGATGTACATCGTCGTCGCGTCACGCTTGCCCCCGGCCCAGCGCGTGCGCCGCTCGAGCAGGTCCGGCCGGGTGCTGAGGACGACCAGCAGGGGGACCTGGCCGAGGCCCTCGTCGAGGCCCTCCAGGACGTCGAGCAGGCGGTCGTCCCCGCGGTGCAGGTCCTCGACGATCAGGACCGTCGGGCCGGCAGCCGCGAAGCGCGTGAGCACCCGGCGCCAGGCCGCGAGGACGGCCGGGGCCTGCTCACCTCCCGGCCAGGCGGGGTCGAGCAGCGGGGCCAGCTCGGCCGCCGCTCGGCGTGCCGTGCCCAGAGTCGCGCCCGTCATCCCGATCGCGGCGGCGAGCCGAGCCACCGCCGCCTCCCGGGAGTCACCCGCGGTGATCCCGGCCCACCGGCGGACGATGTCCGAGAGCACTTCGAACGGACCGGCGGGGAACCGTCCGATCCGGCCGTACAGGAACCTGACGTTGCCACCGACCGCTGCCTCGCCGGCCTCCCGGCAGAACTCCCAGAGCAGGCGGCTCTTACCGATCCCCGGCTCCCCCGAGATCGTGACCAGGCAGGGGCGCCGGCGGCGCCCCGTCTCGGCGAGCAGGCGGTGCAGCAGGTCCTTCTCGTGGTCGCGTTCGAGGAACGGGGTGCGGCGCGACTCCGCGACCGCGGCCGGGCTGTCCACGGCGGCGGGTTCCAGTCCGGCCGTGCGGACTCCGACCACCCCGCCCACGCCACGACCGTGCTCGTCGACCGACGCATAGGTGAACGCGCCGTCGGACGCCGCCCGGGTCGCCTCGCAGACCCGCAGCTCACCGCTGGGCACGGACGCCAGCAGCCGCATGGCCCGACCGGTGACGTCTCCGGACAGGCCGGCCGCGGTCGCCGCGCCGCTGTCGGTGAAGGTCGCCAGCACCTCGCCGGTCGTGACCGCCATCCGCAGGTCCCACGGACCCGCCCCGCCCGCGCCCGCGGCCGTCTTCGCCAGGGCCGCTGCGGCCCGGCGGATCGCCAGGCCGGCCCGGACCGCGCGCTCCGCGTCCTCCTCACGGGTGCGGGGCAGGCCGAAGACCACGATCCACACGGAGCCGAGCGCGGTGTACACCTCGCCGCCGAAACGGCTGGTCTCGGCCCGCACTCTGGCGGTGACCGCGCGCAGCACCGTGTCGACGTCCTCGGGATCGGAGGTCTCCACGCCTGTCCCGAGTTCCAGCCGGCCGGCCAGCACGCTGACCCATTTCCGGGCGGTGTACCCGCCCTGGGCCCGCGGGGAAGGAAGGTTGCGGGCCGGCCCGTCCGCCTGTTCGACCTCGGGGCAGTCCCGCGGGCCGCCCTCCCGCCCGGCGCCCATCCCTGCGCCGCACCCAGCTCCGGCCTCGAACGGGCCCGCGCCCGCGACCCCCTGCACGTCACGCCCGGGCCGGTCACCGGCCGGCGCCGGGGCGCTACCGCCAGGATGGACGGGGAGTACCGCCGCCGCCCGCGGGGTCAGCCACGGCTCGTGGTCGAGGATCGCGCGCTCCAGGCGCCGAAGCTCGTGGCCGGGGTCGAGTCCGAGCTGGTCGACGAGCGCCGTCCTGGTGCGCCGGTAGCACTCGAGCGCGTCGGCCTGCCGGCCGCACCGGTAGAGCGCCACCATGAGCTGGCCGGTCAGCCGCTCCCGCAGCGGCGCGGCCTCGGCCGCCGCCTCCAGCTCGGGCACCAGCTCCTGGTGCTGCCCGAGCGCCAGCCGGGCCTGTGCCCAGTCCTCGAAGGTGACCATGCGGGCGCTGTCCAGGGCCGCCGCCTCCGGCCAGACCAGGCCTTCCTCGACCAGATCGGCCAGCGCCGGACCGCGCCAGCACGCGAGCGCGCCGGCCAGGGAGTCGGCGGCAGCGCCCCACGAGCCGGCGGCCAGCTCGGCCCGGCCTCGGGCGCTGAGGCCCTGGAAGGCGGTGAGATCGACCTGGTCCGAACGGACGCTGAGCTGGTAGCCGGGCGGTCTGGTCAGCACGTCGGCGTCGTCCCGGACGGTACGCCGCAGCCCGGCCACCGCGTTCTGCACCATCTTGCGGGCGGTTACCGGCGGCTCGTCGCCCCACAGGGCCCGCAGGAGGCGGCTCGTGGCCACCGCCGCGTTCGGGTGCAGCAACAGGAATCCCAGCGTCGCACGCTGGTGGATGCCTGGCACGACGACAGGCCGGCCGTCCCGGACGACTTCCAATGGCCCCAGCACATGGAATCGCACTCTGTCTGCCTTCTGAGCGCGGACGCGGCCTCGACAGTCACCCGGCCTGGCTGTGCGGCGGGCGGCTCCGGGACGTTTCCTGACCTGCTTGCGGGAGAGGGTCGAAGCTCGGTCCGGACCGCTCCGCCCGAGGCGGCGCGCAGCTCACAAAGGAGGCGAGCGGGCCGCGCCGGGCGGTGACCGGTGCCCCGCGGAATGCCACGCGGTGCACCGGGGCGGCCACGGCGCTAGCGACAGACTGCGCCGTTCACATGCTCACAATCCAGATAGATACGGCGAGTCAGCAGAAGATCACCGCACACAGGATGAAGTGTAGGCTCCACCGCGATCAGCTGTCCACAAGTCAAAGCCAGGAGCGTGATCTGACGCGCCGACCGTCCCTGCCGAGCAGCAGCAGGCTGACGGCGACGGATCAGAGATTGATCATGTGGCCGGCGAGGCCGTGGATCGCCTCCTGCAGCGCCTCGCTGAGCGTCGGGTGGGTGTGCACGTTGCGGGCGAGCTCGAACGCGGTGAGGTCCCACTTCTGCGCGAGAGTCAGCTCGGGCAGAAGCTCGGAGACGTCCGGGCCGATCAGGTGGCCGCCGAGCAGCTCCCCGTACTTCGTGTCGGAGATGAGCTTGACGAAACCGCTGGCGTCGCCGAGGCCGTGCGCCTTCCCGTTCGCGGTGAAGGGGAACTTGGCGACCTTGATGTCGTGGCCCTCCTCGCGGGCCTGCGCCTCGGTCAGGCCGAAGCTGGCGACCTGCGGCTGGCAGAACGTGGCCCGGGGCATCATCCGGTAGTCGCCGAGCGTCTTCGTCTCGGCGCCGGCGATGGCCTCGGCCGCGACGACGCCCTGCGCCTCGGCGACATGCGCCAGCATCAGCTTGGCGGTCACGTCACCGATCGCGTAGATGTGCTCGACGTTGGTGCGCATGTAGTCGTCGATCGCGATCGCGCCGCGGTCGGTGAGGGCGACGCCGGTGTTCTCCAGGCCGAAGTTCTCGATGTTCGGCGCGAACCCGATGGACATCAGGACCTTGTCGACCTGCAGCGAGCCGTGCGCACCGTCCTTGCCGGTGTACTCGACGGTCACCGAGGAGCCGTTGTCGGTCACCGTCTCGACCTTGGTCGAGGTCAGGATCGGCACGCCCAGCTTCTTGTACTGACGGAGAATCTCCTTGGAGACGTCCGCGTCCTCGTTCGGCAGCGGCCGGTCGAGGAACTCGATGATGGTGACGTCGACGCCGTAGTTGCGCAGGACGTAGGCGAACTCCATGCCGATGGCGCCGGCCCCGACGATCGCCATCGAGCGTGGCAGGTCGCGGGTGAGGATCTGCGTCTCGTAGGTGACGACGTTGTCGGACAGCTCGACCCCGGGCAGCAGCCGCACCCGCGAGCCGGTCGCGATGATCACGCTGTCGAACGTCACCTGGTCGCTGCCGCCGTCGGAGAGCGCCACGTCCAGGGTGTTCGGGTCGCGGAAGGTGCCGCGACCCGTGTATTCCGTGATCTTGTTCTTCTTCATCAGGAAGTGCACGCCCTTGACCCGGCCGTCCGCCACCTGGCGGCTGCGGTCGAAGGCGGCACCGAAGTCGAAGCTCACCTCACCGGAGATGCCGAAGGTCTTGGCCTCGTGCGCGAACAGATGGGCGAGCTCGGCGTTGCGCAGCAGCGCCTTGGAGGGGATGCAGCCGACGTTGAGGCAGACCCCGCCCCAGTACTTCTCCTCGACGACGGCGACCGACATCCCGAGCTGGGCCGCGCGGATCGCCGCGACGTAGCCGCCCGGACCCCCACCAAGGACAACGAGATCAAAGTGCGCTGCCATAGGTCCACCCTACGATCGTCCTGGACGCCGGATCACGGCGCGGTGCGGAGACTTCAGCCACGCATGGTGCCAGCCTTGTTCGAGTCGCCCACAGATGGGCACGCCGGGCCCGCCGCCAAACGGGGCGGCCGCCAGCGCTCACTGCGATCAGGCCGGACTGACGACCGGGCGCACTATGACGCACTATTCACAGCCCGCGGACCGCGGAAGTCCCCCGGGCCGACCGCCACCCGGAAATCAGGCGGAGCCCCTCGCGTCGTCCCTGCTGGAGACCGGCGTCGAGCCCGGTGCCGGGCCGTGCGCCGGGCCCGGCGCCGGGCCCGCAGGCGGGTCACCGCCGGCGTCGGGTCCAGGTGTGCCGGCCGGCACCTGATCGCCATCGTGGCCGCCTGCTTCCCGACCGTAGCCGCGGTCACAGCCGTGGTCCTGACGCCAGGGCCGGAAGGCCGGCACCAGGTCGGGCCCTGCGGCCCGCTCCCACCCATCCGGGCGGCCCGTCGGGGCGACGGGCGCCTCGTCCGGACGGCGCACGGGCATCCCGCCAGGGTCCGGACCAGCACGGACGGCCCTGCCTGTCCACTGCCCGACACTGCCTGTCCGACGCAGGTGGCAGGCCCGGACACGGCCGCCCGCGGACGTCCGGCAATCCCCCGCGCGGCCGGAGCGGCGGTCCGGGAGCGGCTGGCAACCGGAGGTACGCCACCCGCACGAACAGGCGGTTGCCCTGGTACCCACCCATAAGATGCGATGACTGCCTTAATCCCATTTGCGATGACACGACCGTTCTCCAGGACGTGGTCATTCGATTTGGGCGCGGCCCCGGGAGGGGGACGATGAACAACACACCGCCAAGCGCGGTCGGGGTAGGTCCAGGCGAGCCGGCAGCGCCCGCCGGTCGGATCGAGCCCGTGCGCGATGCGGTGTTTACTCCGCTGACACCGCATGATCCGCACAGTGTGAGCCGATATCTGCTGCGGGCCCGGATCGGTGAGGGTGGCATGGGCGCGGTGTACCTCTCGTACACCCCCGGCGGGCGTCCGATCGCGCTCAAGGTCGCCCGCCCGGAACTCGCCACCGACCCCGATTTCCGCAGCCGGTTCGCCAAGGAGGTGGCGATCGCCCGGCGGGTCCAGGGGCCCTACACGGTGCCGGTCATCGACGCCGATCCCGAGGCCCTGCGCCCGTGGATCGCCACCGCCTACGTCGCGGCACCCTCGCTCGCGGTCGCCGTCGTCCGCCAGGGCGCCCTGCCGTCGGCGACCGTGCTCATGTTGATCGCGGGCGTCGCCGAAGCACTGCAGTCCATCCACAGCGCGGGCGTGATCCACCGTGACCTGAAACCCGGCAACGTAATCCTCGCCGACGACGGACCACGGGTCATTGATTTCGGTGTGGCGCGTGCGATCGAAACATCAACCGCGGCAATGACCCAAACGGGTGTACGCATAGGAACACCCGCATTCATGTCACCGGAACAGGTCCGCGGAAAGCAGATCGACGCGGCGGGCGACGTGTTCGCACTCGGCTCGACCGCGTATTACGCGCTGACCGGACGGCCGCCGTTCGGTTCCGACGCCGCGGTGTTCCACCGCATCGAGCACCAGCAGCCCGACTGGGATCACTGCCCGGAGAACGTCCGGGAGGTGCTCGCCCGGTGCCTGGCCAAGGATCCCGCGGAGCGCCCGACGTCCACGCAGGTCATCGATCTGTGCCGGTCCGCGATCACCGACGACCTGTTCCTCTCCACAGGGGGCGGGTGGCTGCCGCCGACGGTGGCCGCCGAGGTGACCCGCTACCGGATCTCCACCGTGCCCTCCCCGACGACGACGCTGCTGCCGGTGCCGCCGTCGACGTTCCAGTCCGCGCCGACCGGCGCACCGGACGCGATGGACGCCCTCGGCACGCCTTTCCCCAGCGAGCCCGCACCGACCGACGCGATCGCGGGACCGCACCCGTCGTCCGCGCCGTTCCCGCACCGACCGCCCGGCACTCCCGGCGGTCCTGGCGTGCCCGTCAGCGCCGGTGTGCCCGGCCTGCCGGCAGCACCGGCACCACTCGCCCAGTCAGCACCACTCGCCCAGTCAGCACCAGTCGCGCACGCGGCCCACCATGCTCTGCCACCCCACCAGACCCACCAGGCCCCTCGGGCGCTCAGCACAGCCGGCGCCCCCCGGGCGCTCACCGCGGGGCGGGTGCCCCGGGCACTGTGCGCGCCGCCGACTCCCCGCGCGCTGGAGGCCGCGGCCGGGGCACCGACCGACATCGCCGTCGCCGCCGTCGGGGCACTCGCGGCTGCCGGCGCAGGAGCAGGAGCAGGCAGCCCCGCAGGCGGTGGGCCGGCAGGCGCCGGTAGCCCGGGTACAGGTGCAGGCCAGCCGGACGCTCGAAGCCACTCCGACGGTGCTGGCCGTTCAGGCGAGGGCGGCGCCCCGGGGATCCCACCGGCTGTGGGCGGGGCGCACGCCGCGGGTGACCCGCCCGCGCCTACCGGCACGGCTGCGGCGGCAGGTGGCGGTTCCGCCGCGGCGGAACCGCCGGACGGCAGCGACCGGGCCGCCGACTCTGTCGCAGCCGCCGGCGTTTCGTCGGCATCCGCCGGAAGCGAGGCCGCCGGCGGGCCGGCCGAGCCGCCGCACCCCCGCCGTACTCGCGGACRCCGGCGCCGGTTCGTCACTGTCCTGCTGGCCGTGCTTGTCATCGTCGGCGCGGTGTTCTTCTGGCTGCTGTCGAAGCCCGTGGGCAGCGGCGAGCCGGTGGCGCTCGTGATCACGCCGTCACGCAGCAACGGCGTGGCGGGCGGCGGCGGCCGCGAGGCGGTACCCAGCACCGCACCGACACCCGCCCCGTCCGCCACCGACTCGTCCGACTTCGATTCCGACGGCGCGACCGGCCCCGGCCCGGCCAGCGGCAGTCCCGCCGCCGACGGGCAGGACGGGGCGACCGGCACTCCCGCTCGCCCCGTCCAGCAGCTGGGCTGCCCGGCCAAGCCGGCGACCCGGGCGAACAGCGACGGAACCGGCGTCCTGACCAGCGCCGCGGAGCTTCGGGACGGCCCCGACGACACCTGCGACAGCAGTGCGACCTACGTCCGCGGACGGAAGTTCTGGCTGTGGTGCAGCGTCGTCGCCAAGTCGGACGACGTCTGGTGGTGGGCCCGACTCGACGGCACCGAGACCTACGGCTGGGTCCGCGCCAGCTCGATGAGGATCAGTCACACGGACGACAACGACGACGACCGGATCCTCGTCTACAGCTGCGACGGCACCGTGGACGAGCGCTGACGACGCCCGGTGCCGGACCACCCGGTGTCGACCAGCCGCTGTGAGACAGCTGGTGTCAGGTCGCGGTGCGGTGTCAGGTTCGGGTGTGGTCGGCCGGTCGGGGGGCCGGGTCCGGCCCTGATCCGCCGGCGGCGATCGGGTCGGACCGGGCCGCCGGTGCTGGCCGGTGCCGCGGCGCCGGTGCGGGCAGCTCGACGGCGAGCAGCGCGACGTCGTCCCCGAGAGCGGACCTGGTCCACCGCTGCACCCGGCGGACGAGGTCGTCCAGGCAGTCGCCGAGGGGACGGTCCTGGCTGAGTGTCTCCGTCACGGCCGACGCCAGCGGGAAGAAGGCTCTCGACTCACTGTGGCGCGCCTCGGCGATGCCGTCGGTGTACAGCAGCACGCGGTCGCCGGCCTGGAGGGTGAACGAGGTGATGTCGATGTCTCCGGCGAGAAGTCCGAGCGGCGAGCTCCGGCCGTGCGGGGAGAGTGCCCGCGCGGTTCCGGCGCGCACCAGCAGCGGGTCGGGGTGGCCCGCGTTGACCATGTCCAGCCGGCCGTCGCGGATCTGCACGGCGATGGCGGTGACGAAGTCGTCGAGGCCGCTGACGTCGGCGACCTCCTCGTCCAGGTCGGCGAGGACGGAGACGAGACCGGCCCGGTGCTTGGCCACGAGCCGGAAACAGCCGAGCACGTGGCTGGCGATCCGGACCGCGTCCAGGCCCTTCCCCCGGACGTCGCCGACCAGCAGGCGGGTCCCCCAGGGGCTGTCGACGACCTCGTAGAGATCACCGCCGACCATCGCGTCGGTGGCGGCGCTCTCGTACCGGACCGCGAGGCGCAGATCCCCCGAGACTGTCGGTGCCAGGGGCAGGACCGCCCGCTGGGCCACCTCGGCGACTCTGGTCACGTTCTGCAGCTTGGTCTCGCGGCGGGTGTTGTACCTGCTGACCAGGACGGCCATCACGCCGCCGAGCAGGATGCCGGTCAGTCGCACCATCTGGGCGGGCAGACCGCCGTCCTGCACGGTGAACAGGCCGTCGACGGACCCCACCAGGGTGCTGCCGAGGATGGCCAGCATCACGTAGGCGCCGGTCAGCACCGGCCCGGACAGGGTCGCGGCGAGCAGCGGGGCCAGCACGGTGAGTTCCAGGATCGTCCAGTGGGTGCTGGCCAACTGGATCGCGAGGATCGCGCACAGGAGCGCCAGGGGAGCCGTCAGTGCGATCCCCTGGCGCACGAGCCCGCCCACCGGGCCGCTGGCAGTGCGGGCGGCCCGCCAGGCCGCCACCCTGCCGGTTCGCCCGGCGCCCTGATGCGCGCTCACCGCGGCCAGCCCGTGACGTCCATCAGCGGGCCCCGCTCCGCCGTGTCTCGTCCAGAACCACCTTTTCCCTGTTCCCGGCCCTCCCCGGCCGTACCCCTGCCGGCGGGGCTCAGTACCGGGGCAGGATGAGGCCCGGATGCACCTGGGCCAGCAGCAGCACGGCAAGCAGCAGGGTGACGGCCCGGAACTCGCGGGTGGTCAGGTCGTGTTCGCCAAGATGGTCACGACGTCCGGTGTAGCCGGCGAAGTACCACTTCATGATGGTTGCGCCGGAGCCGGCGACGGCCAGCACGAGGGCGCCGGCCAGCGGGACGAACCAGCCCCCGACACCGTCGAGGAGCAGGTCCTCCCAGATGAAGCCGACCGTCGCCGGGTAGCCGACGGCGGTGAGCCCGAACAGCAGGAACGCCACGGCCAGCCGCGGGGTGCGGGCGAAGCAACCGCCCTGGCCGGGCAGCGCCATCGGGCCGCGCCGGGCCTCCGTCGCCGCTGCGATCATGACCGCGCCGCCGGTGGCGACCGCGCCGACCTGCCAGGCGACGACCGCTCCGGCCTGCGCCAGCCCGGACCCGGCCAGCGCACCACAGGTCACGATGCCGGTCAGGGCGAGGCTGACCTGGGCCAGCGCGGTGCGGATGTCACGCGCGACGAGCCCGAGCCCGGCTCCCAGGAGCGCGGTCGCCAGGGCGGCGGCGACGGCGGGCCAGCCCCAGTCCCAGCCCCACCCCCCGGACCGGCCGGAGCCGGCCGGACCACCCGCGGGCAGCGCCGCGGTGATCTCGGGGAGCAGCAGCAGCCCCGCCGGCCCCGCCGTGAACGCGACCAGGATCCCCGGCGGGGCGGCCCGGGCAAGGGAGTCGTGCCACAGGTGCAGCGGCAGAAGACACTGACGGACACCCACACCTACGGTGACCAGCAATGCGGCCAGCGCGGTTGTTCCGGGCCGGTGGGCCAGCAGCAGGCCGCTTGTGCAGGCGCCCACCCCCAGCAGGTGATGCAACCCGAACAACCGCGCCGCGCCGCGCCGACCCGCCCCGCTTCCGCCCTCGCCCTCGCCCTCGCCCACGGCCACGGCCACGGCCACGGCGCCGGTGTGGGTGTGGGTGTGGGTGTGGGTAGGAGCCGCCGGGAGGATGTCGACCGAGGCCGGCGAGCCGTCGCGAAGCTCTCGCCAGACGACGAAGGCGGACAGTGCCCAGGACGCGACAGCCGCCGCGGGTGCGGTCACCGCCGTGGCCGCGACGCCGCAGGCCAGGATGAGCAGAATCCGGGCGAACGTGCGGCGACCGTGGGACGGGACGGGGGCGAGCGCCGTCGCGGCCAGGCCGGCGAGCAGGGTCACCAGCGGCATCCAGCGCCCGGCACCGGACGCGAACAGCACCGCCCCGGTCACGCCATTCGGCGGGACCACGCGCTCCGCCACCATCGCGGCGGCAGCGGCGGCGGCCGTCACGGCGACGCAGCCGGTCGCGACCGCCCGGGCGGCCCGGGCGTCGGGGGCCCGGCGCACCGCGGCCGAACCCGCCAGCAGGCCGCCCGCGGCGACGAGCGGGGCGACCGCCAGCGTCACCACGGTCCGCCCGCGCGCGGCCGGACGGGACGGACGTCGGTCGGGAAGCGCGGCCGGTCCTCCGCGGGCAGCGCCGGACGGGTCCCCCCACCGGCCGAGTCACGCTGCGCGGTGAGGCGCCGCGGGGGCTCGTTCTCCGGCCAGGCGGGTCGGACGTCCGCCGCCCTCGCCAGCGCCTTGTCCGCGCCGGTCGGCCTGCCGGCCGGGCCGGCGCTGGTACCCGGCTCGGCCTCGACGTCGGCCGCAGCCTCGGCCGTCATCGGCTCCGCCACCGCAGGATCGGCCGCGGCAGGATCAGGCATCCCAGGATCTTCCGCTGGCGGCTCGACCGCCGCACCATCGACCGCCACCAGCTCGACCGCCACCAGCTCGACCGCCACCAGCTCGACCGTCGCGGGATCGGCGTCGACCGGCTCGACGGAGGCGGGTCCGGCGGCGGGGCGGGAGGCGACGGCGACATCGTCCACCGCCGGGCGCGGCACCGGGAGCCGGGGCGGCACGGACGGCCGGGTGGTCTCCGGCAGGCCCGGCGGGTCTTCAGGTCGGGAAACGGCCCCCGGACGGGAGACCGCCAGCGGACCCGGCTGCCCGGGAATCCGGTGCGCCGCAAGGGCCGATGGGGACGGTTCAGAGGTGGTTTCAAAGGTGTACGAGTCCGCACCGTAGGGCCCGGAGCCTTCCTGCGCCCGGCGTCCCGCAGGGCGGGACGTCGTCACCGGCGCCGAGTGCTGCGGCGCTGCTCCACCGTCCAGCGACCCGCTGCTGGCCTTCGGCGGTGCCGACTCGGCCGGCGGTGTCGACTCGGCCGGCGGGGCCTGATCTGCCGGCGGCGGAGCCGGTGCCACCACGGTGTCCGTCGTCGCCCACGGCCACCAGTCCCCGTGGACCGGTTCCGGCCCGCAGGCGGAACCACCCGGGCCGCCGGCGGCGCCGACCTGCCCTGTCGCGGCGGTGGCGGGGTGAGCGGGCGCGAGGGCGGTGCCGTTCCCCCCGCTGATGATGCCGGCAGCCTGCCGCTGCCAGCGGTCGATCGCCGTCAGCGCACGCGCGGCGGCTCCTCCGACCTGGCGAAGCACCACGTCTGCGTCTCCCCTCTCGAACGCGTACCGGTACAGCCGGGGCTGCCACCGCGCGGGCGTGATCCGTCCCGGCCGGGATGCGGATGTGGGGGCACCACTCTGTGCCTGCTCCAGGCGCTGGCTGTCGCGCAGCGCACTGGGTGAGCGAAGGATCTGCGCACAGCGCAGCGTCGCGTGGACGAGGATGTGCGTGAGCGCAAGGGTGTGCAGCCCCAGCCCGATCTCGGCGACGATCAGCCCGACCTGGGTCATCGACCCGTAGGCCAGCCCGCTCTTGACGTCGCTCTGGGCCCGGCTGACCACGGTGGCGTGCAGGGCTGTCAGCGCCCCGACGAGCACCACCGCCACGCGGGCGGCCGGAGCGTGCGCGAACAGCGGCTCGGCGCGCAGCAGCAGGTAGGGGCCGAGGTGGATGGACACCGCCCCGTAGAACACCGCGCTGGACGGGGTCGGCCCCTCCATCGCCCGCGGGAGCCAGCCGCCGACGGGGATCAGGGCCGACTTGGCCAGGACCGCGGCCAGCAGCAGGAAGCACAGCGCCGGCGCGTGGGCGACCACGCCCGGCGCGGTCAGGATGGCGTCCCAGCCGTCGGCGTGCGCGGGATCACCCCCGTCGGGTGAGCTCGCGAGCTGCCCGATCCAGATCGCGGCCACCAGCAGACCGGCGTCGCCGGCGCGGTAGGTGAGGAAGGCCCGCAGGCCGTGGCGCACCGGCGCCCGCCGCTCGACGAAGAACGCGATGAGCAGCGCGGACGTCAGCCCGACGAGCTCCCAACCGAAGTACAGCGCCGGCGGGTCGCCGGCCAGGACCGTCAGCTCGACGCTGCCGCCGAACAGCAGCAGAAGCAGGTGGAACCGGGCGAAGCCGGGCTCCCGGTGCAGGTAGCGGGCCGACACCGCGCCCGTCAGCCCGATGAGGACGGCGGCGACGAGCGCGAACGGGACGGAGACGGCGTCCGCACTCAGCTGCCAGGTGAACGTGTGTTCCCCGGCGCCGAACCACGGACCGGCCTCGGCACCGATCGACTCGTGGCCGGTGAGGACCATGCCGCCGGCGAGCAGCGCGCAGGCGAGGGCCACGACGGTGAAGGACGACGCCACGATGGCCCTGGTCAGCCGCTCCGACCGGGCCCGGTCGAACCACATGAGGCCGGCGAGCGCCGTGACGGCGACGGCGGGAGTGGCGACCGCGGCCACCAGCGCTGCGGGCAGGAGCCCACCGGAGGTTCCGCCTGCCCAGGCGCCGGTCATGAACTGTCCTGCCGGACCGGTCGCGGTTCGTGGGCCTGTTCGGGCAGCCGGATGACCGCCGCCGGCCGGCGCCCGCCCGCGCCCGGCTCCGCAACCGGCTCGGGAACCGGCTCGGGAACCGGTGTGCCGAAGGCTGCGAGGACGTGCGCGGGCGGCAGATGGTCACGCTGGCCCGCGTAGTAGTGCTCCGAACGGGCCACCACGGGCAGGCGCAGGTTCTCCGGCTCGTGCGCCTCGAAGCCACCGTCGCGGTGGACCCAGGTCCGTGGCGAGTACGGATCCCAGGCGACGAGCTGGATCCAGCCACCCTCGACGAGCCTGCGCAGCGGCGGACTGTCCCGCACGACACGGGCCAGCAGCTCCGGTTCCGCCTCCACGATCACCAGCAGCCGCATCGGCTCGTGGATCTCCACCGACTGCCAGGGCATGCCGGTGCGCAGGTCGGAGGCGTGCCCGTCCATGACGCCCACCAGACCGCTGATGTTGTGCGGGAGCTTCGACCCGGCGCCGAACCCGATGGGGTCGACCCGGCTGAAGTAGTACTCGAGGCTGATGCCGGCACCGACCGGCCCCGCGGACAGGAGCAGCCGGGTGAGCACCGACCCGTCCGCATCGGTGGTGGGGTCGTAGGAGACCAGGAAGGATCTCCGGTCGAGGTACAGCCCGCGGGTTCGCGAGCGCCGCCCGATCACGCAGGTGGCGTTGGTGCTGTGCCCGTACTCGGGGCGTGACTGGGCGATGTCGGTCGAGCGCCCCCGCACGTGGGCGTGCGCGGCACCCGCGGCCACGTCGGGTCCGACCGTTTCGAACCGGCGGCAGCGCTCGTGCGCGTCGAGCTCGACGGCTGACCGCAGCGCCTCGGTGGCCTGGGCGAGCGGGGCCTGCAGGTGCGCGGGCACGAGGTCGGTGTCGTAGCAGGCCAGYGAGCCCTCGCAGGTGTCGTGGTGGCCGCCGACGAACCAGGTGCCCGGCCCGATCGGGCGTCCGCGGCGCGCCAGCTCGGCGCGGACCTGCGGGTGGTTCGCCATGGCGGCGAACGCCCGCGCGTTCGGGCCGCTGCGGCCGCCGCCGGTGGCGCTGCAGTCGTAGGCCGCCGCATGCGGGTTGTTGACGCTGGACGAGCCGTGCCCGATCACGAAGACGAGGGGCCCCGCGGGACCGGTCATGCCGATCGTCGTGAGCAGCGTGTCGACGATCTCGGTCATCTCCGCGACGGTGAACCCCGGCCGCAGCGGCCGCTTGCCCACACCGGGCACCAGGCCGACCGTTTCCACGGCTTCGGCCGTCTCGGTGGCTTCGAGAGCGAGGCGCGTCCGCGGGCGCTCGCCGTCCCGGCGATCGCCAACCTGGTGATCACCGGTCCGCGGCCGGCCCCGCTCACCGGCGCTTCTCGGCGCGACGGCGCCGACCGCCAGCGGGACCAGCCCGGCGAGCCCGGCCACCGCGGCGTAGCCGGCGGGACGTCCGGAGCTGCCGCGGGCGGCTGTGAGGATGTGGTGGCGGTGGGCGTCGCGGCGCCGCGTCCGCTCGTAGGCCGCCACCTCGCCGGCCTCCACGGCATGTTCGACGACCAGGGTGGCGGGCGTGATGGTCATGGGGCACAGCGCCCGCGGGCGGACGTCGTCGAGGCCCTGGTAGGCCATCGCGACACCGAAGAATCCGGCGGCGCCGAAGGTACGGACCCGCGGGTGGATCTCCTCCAGGTGCCGGCGCAGCGATTCCTCCCGCTCGTCCATGCAGAACACGGCCTGGAAGTCGGYGGGCGGGGCGATACCGGGGAGGCGCTGGTCGTGCGCGGCGAGGGCGTCGAGGATCTGGGTGCGGTAGCGCCGCTCGTACGCGAGGTGCAGCAACCAGCGCCGCTCCCGCGGCCCGAGCCCGGCGACGGCGCCGAGCCAGGCTCCCGCCCACCGCGGCTCGCCGAGCAGCTCGGTGTCGACGTCCATGATCTGGGCGAGGACGAACGCCTCGTAGACCAGCTCCAGGTCCGCCCCGCTCTGCGCGCCGGGGCCGAGCGGGCCGAGCGGGCCGAGCGGGCCGAGGACCTCGGGGCCGGCACCGGGGCCGACGAGGCGTCCCAGCAGATTGTGGGTGGCGACCGCCTCGAGCGTGAGCTGGACGGCGAGATAGTCCATGAGGCGCGCCGGTGCCGGCTGGGACGGGGCCCGGTCGGGGTGGCACTCGAACTGGCGGACCATTCCCGCCCAGCCGCGCAGCGACACCAGCGTCGCCCGGATCGCGTCCGCCCAGGCATGCACCGGCACGCCCAGCGACCACAGCGCCCAGGCGACCGTCCGTGGCGCCGACCAGTCGCCCCGGAGCTGTTGACGGAGATGGCCACCGAGCAGGGCCCAGAGCGGGTCGCGAGGGGCGCCCATCGTGCCGTAGAGGTGCCGGAACGCGGTGAGCAGGCCCTGCTCGCGGTGTGGCAGATCCCAGGCGGCCATCCCCTGGTCGAGGAAGGCCGCGCACAGCGCCGTCAGCACCGGGTGGACGGCCTCGTCGACGTCCACGCCGAAACGCTTGAGCAGCTGGTCTCGACGGCGCGGGAGGGCGGGCGGCGGGACGGCCGGCGGGGCGTGGCGCGCCAGGTCGGCCCACAGTTCGGTCAGCAGCCGGGCCCGCAGGGCGGCGCGTGCGGTGGTGCGGCCCAGCCGGGTGCGCCGCCGCTCGGACGGGAAGCGCCGCCGTGCCTGCCGGGTCAGCTCGTCGCGGCGCGCCGCGGAGACCAGCGGGTGGAACTCACGCAGCTCCCCGCCGTCCGACAGCCGCCACGGAACCCCGGCGGCACGGGGGACGTCGACGAACAGCCCGAGCCGGGCGAGCCGGAAGTCGTCCCAGCTGGGCCCACCCGGGACGATCTCGGTTCCAGGACGCGTCCCGGTGCCGCCGATCGCCGGCACGGAACTGTCGTGCTGCGCCAGAACGGCGACGAGGTCACGGGCCAGGATGCGGCCGGAGGACAGGTGGGCGGCGAACGACTCCTCCGTCTGGAAGGCCTGCGTGCCCAGCATCGCCGAGGCGTGCTCGACCGCGTGCGAGAACGGGAGCTCCTCCAGGGCGTGCAGCGGGTTGTGATGCGAGAAGTACCCGAGGGGGGCCTGCGGCGGCAGAAGCTCGGCCACCTCCTCGACAATGCGGGTGATCAGCTCGCTCTGGTCCTCGACGTGAGCCATGTCCCCTCCCGTCCCCGATGGTGGCGGCCCGGTTCTCCGGTTTTCTCCCAGGTCCCGCGGGTACCGCGGGATCGGGGACGAATACGCGCCTCCCGGCGCCGTGGGAACGGTGCCGACCGGCCTTTTCCGCCGGTGACGGGCGGCCCGCGCCGGCCTTTCCCCGCCGGCGGGGCCGACTGGGCCCGCTGCGCTGCGAAAACCCCTGCCGAAGGCGGCCGCGCATCCCGCGAGAAATGCGCGGCCGACTCCGCCCCACCCCAGGGCCGACCAGGCTGACCGGTGCGCCACCGGCACTCCGATCGCCCGACATGTATCAGTATGGGGGACTCTGGGCCCACTCGGCACGTGCCGATCATCGCGGTGGCGAGAATCACCGGAACGCTTTCGGCGACCATCGCCCCGGGCCACCTGGGAATTCCAGTGCATTCCGTCGGCCGTCGAGGTCGTGACCTTGCACAATGCTTTACGGCAAGCACCGCCGGAGGATTGCGCGAAGATCCCGCCCGACATCATCGGCGGCGCCGGAGAACGGAAGGCGGCCACGGGGGTGGTAAGTTTGATTTTCGGATGGACCACGGCCGATCCGGCACCGGGCAGCCCACGCCGCCCCGGTGCCGGGCCACGGCCGGGCGAGGAGGCCGACGATGGGGCGAACCGCGCGGGAGTGCTCGATCGCGAACGCGCTCGCCGTCGTCGGCGAGCGGTGGAGCCTGCTCACCCTGCGGGAGATCCTGCTCGGGGTGCGCAGGTTCGACCAGATCGTCGAGAACACCGGGGCGAGTCGGGACATCCTGGCAGCGCGGCTGCGCACCCTGGTCGAGGCCGGCGTGCTGGAGAAGAGGCAGTACAGCGAGCATCCGCCGCGACACGAGTACGTGGCCACCGAGGCGGGCCGGGCGCTGACGCCGGTGCTGCTCGACCTCATGGACTGGGGCGACCGGTACGTGACCACCGGCCCGCCGCCGACGGTCTGGACCCACGAGTGCGGCGCGGAGCTGCGCCCCCGGTGCGTCTGCGCGCACTGCGGGGAGCAGGTGGACATGCGAAGGACGACGGTCACCCGGATCGGTGAGGTGCGGGCCCGCCCGTAGCCCGGCCGCGCCGACTGGCGCCGGCGGTGCGCCGCCCGGCCGAGCCGGGCGGCGACCTACCTGCCCGTCTGTTCCTTATCCGTTCTTTGGAAACCCGCTCGGGGCTCCGTGGAACCGGCTCAGACGAGAACGGAGTCGAGCTCGCCGCGGATCTCCTCGGGCGTGACGTTCGGCTCGAAGCGACGGACGACCTTGCCGTCCCCGTCCACCAGGAACTTGGTGAAGTTCCACTTCACCTCGTCGGTTCCGATCGCCTCGGGCCGCGAGCGCTGGATGTGCTCGAAAAGAAAGCCGGAGTCGGGCCCGAAGTCGCCGGGGTCCTGTGCCCGCAGGTAGGTGTAGAGCGGGTCCGCGCCGGGGCCGTTGACCTCGATCTTGGCGAACAGCGGGAAGGTCACGCCGAAGTTCGTCGAGCAGAAGTCCTGGATCTCGGCGCTGGTGCCCGGCTCCTGCCCGGCGAACTGGTTGCACGGGAAGCCGAGGATCTCCAGGCCGCGCCCGTTCAGCTCGCGGTACAGCGCCTCCAGGCCCTCGTACTGCGGGGTGAGGCCGCACTTGCTGGCGACGTTGACGATGAGCAGCGTCTTGCCGGCGTAGTCACGCAGCGGGCGGGGGGCGCCGTCCGTCGCCTCGACGGTGAAGTCATGGACAGTCATGGTCGACCTGGCTCTCGATGGGCGGACCCGGCGGCGGGCCCGGCGGCGGGCGCCGAACAGGCGCGGACACATCGGACGCTACCTGCACCGCCAGGATTCTGTCACCGCCATGGTGACGAAATCTGGCGGGCAGCCCGTCAGGCCAGCGGCGTGCGCATCTGGACGAACGACATCTCCCGCCGCGCGGTGAAACCGAGCGTCTCGTACAGCCGGATCGCATCCATGTTCGACACCACGACGTGCAGGAACGGCCGGTCGCCGCGGGCGTGCACGCGCAGGGCGGTCGCCAGGATGAGCCGGGTGGCGAGCCCCTCGCCGCGGTGCGCCGGATCGGTGCACACGGCGCTGATCTCGGTCCGGCCGGGGAAGCGCATGCGCTCCCCCGCCATCGCGACAAGCCGGCCGCCACGGCGGATGCCCAGGTAGGTGCCGAGCTCGACGGTGCGCTGCCCGAACGGCCCCGGCTGGGTCCGCGCGACCAGGTCGAGCATCTCCGGGACGTCCGCCACGCCGAGCCGGACCGCCTCCGGGTCGGCCCGGGGCGCCAGATCGTCGCCCAGCAGCTGGACGGCGGGCACCGCGGTCACCACGTCCCACCCGGGCGGCGGCAGCGACTTGAGGCCGGCGAAGCCGAGCAGCGCCCCGGGCCCGACGAGCGCAGCGAGGTCTCCCCAGGCGTCGGGATCCTTGTCGTCACTCACCGCCGCGAACGGCGACATCTCGGGTGGGTACCGCGCCGCCCGCCCGTGCGCGATGGCGACATGTGCGTGGACGCCTGACAGCGATGCCCAGACCGGGTTGTCGAGCGCGGACTCCGGGGTGGTGACGGCCACCGATCCCGCGAGAGGCTCCGGCAACGCGCTCGGGCTCGCGCCCGTCGGACCCATCCAACCTCCCGCCAGCGACGGGCGCTGAAGGACGCCCCCCGGTCAGACTATGCGCCGCCGCCGAATCGGCGCGAAAGGCCCACCCAGGTAACACGGGCGCCGGCACACGAGCCTGCGCGCGGACGCCCTCGCCGCCCGCCTGAGCCAACCGGGGGGCGACCGCAGGTGGTGTTCCGACCGGCGACACGCCGCGCCGCGCGGACGCACGATGCTTGACACGCAGCAGCCGAACCCTCCGACCTCGGGCACTCGGGGCTCCCCCGGACCGGCCCGGGTACCCCCGTCCGGAGGTGCCCGCGGTCACCCCACCCGCCGAAACCGCGCCCGAATTGTGCCTGGATCAGGCGAATCCCGCATCGCTCCAGGCCCGCTCGAGGCGTGGTCTGCGGAAACTGAGAACGAATTTAGCACATAAGCAGCGCAGCCGGTCGCGGTGCAAACAGGTCGCCAGATTAGCCGCCAGGTAACACGGTCGGGCCAGAGCGGCCGACAAGAATGCCAGACTGTCAACTCCGCACACAGCCGCACCCGTTCGATCCGGGCGATCGCACGGGATTCCAGCAAAACAGACACAATCCACCATCACTACAGAAACACAACGGAAACACTCTGATACCACTTTCGGCTATCGCCCGCCGTGGGGCCGAAGCGCCCGCCAGGCAAYCCGTCCGACCTGTCCCTAGCATGTGCAACGCRCATATGACCTGCACTGATGGTTCGGTTTCGGCTCGGGACCGACCCAGACGCAGCGGCGCATCGGGGCGACGGCGAGGGGGCGAAGATCGACGCGGTCAGCACGGCCGAAGACGGGCTCCAAACCGGTGCTCACCAGCACCGGAATGCACCGCGGAGCGGCCAGGTAGACATATTCGTCCACGCCGGCGACAGACGTTGGAACAAAGGCGTCTGTGACCGGTCGGGGACGCTTCATCGGGATTCCGGGGCGACCCCCGGAAGCGGCTCCGGGGCCACCGGTCGGGTCGGGAACACGCTGCGGCCGAATGCATTCACCGTGGCTTTTCCGGACCGCGGCGGACCGGTCCTGAGCCACCGACCACCGACGACGAGGACCTGATCGATGTCAGAACACGCAATCGCTCGTCATCAGGTGCAGCGGCCACCGACCGCGCGTGAGCTGATCGGGCCGCCGGTCGCGGCGGTCCTGGCCGTGATGCTCATCGGCCTCGCCACTGCTGCCTCCTCGCCCGCCGGGGCGCGCGGGCCGGTGCTGTTCTGCGCCTGCGTCGCCGCCATGATCGTCGGGTTGGCAACCGTCATGGCCGTCCGCAACCGGCAGCTCGCCCGCGAACTGCGTAACCGGATCGTCGCCCTCGAGTCACGGGCCAGGACCTCGTCCGCACACACCGAGCGCCTCTCCCGCGAAGTCCTCCCCCTCGTCGTCACCCGTCTGCGCGAGGGCACCACGGTCCAGACGGCCCTCGCCGAGGCGCCGCGCGGCACGGACGACGCCCACCTGCACATCCTGCGCACGGTGGCCGAGGAGGTCAGCCGCGGCGAACGCATGCGGTCCGCCGCGATGGCGGCCTGCGCGAGCGCCGCCGGGCGCATGCAGGCGCTGAGCACCAGCATGCTGGCCGACCTGCGCGCGATGGAGGAGCGGCACAGCGAGGAGGTCCTCGGCGACCTGCTGCGGCTCGATCACCTCACCGCCCAGGCCAGCCGGCTCGCGGACAGCATCGCGGTGCTCACCGGCGGGCGCTCCGGCCGCCGGTGGACGAAGCCGATCGTCATGGAGAGCATCCTGCGCGGGGCGATGGGACGGATCAGCGCCTACCAGCGGATCCGGCTGCACTCGACCAGCACGGTGGCTGTGGTCGGCTACGCCGCCGAAGGCGTCATGCATGCGCTGGCCGAGCTCATGGACAACGCCACCAGCTTCTCCCCGCCCTCCGAGGAAGTGCACGTCTACGTCGAGGAGGTGCAGACCGGCGTCGTCATCACGATCGAGGACGGCGGCCTGGTCATGGGGCAGGCGGCACTGGCCCGAGCCGAGCGTGCGGTCTCCGCGGAGGCGCTCGACCTCACCACTCTCTCCGGCACACGCCTGGGACTGGCCGTGGTCGGCGTCCTCGCCCGCAAGCACGGCCTGACCGTGTCCTTCCGCCCCTCGTCCCGGGGCGGCACCGGGGTCATCCTGATGATCCCGCGCCAGCTCATCACAGCCCCGCGCTCCGTGGAGCCCCCGCCCGCGCTCGCGGACACGACCGACGCGGCCACCACCGGCCTGCGCACCGCCGTCACCGCCAGGACCCCGCGGGCCCTGCCCCCAGCGCCCGCCGCGGCCGCCGCGGCGGCGAGCACTCTCGTCCCGCGCACGGGGCCGGCGGGCGGAGCCGACCTGCGTGGCCTCAGCCTCCCGCCACGGCGTTCCGACCGGGCGGACCGTTCCGACCAGCCCAACCGGACCGACCAGCCCAACCGGACCGACCAGCCCGAGCGGACCGACCGGCCGTTCGCCGCGACGGCCGAGGGATCCCTGCCGACCCGCGGACACGGCGCGTTCCAGCACCGCGGCACCACCAGGAACCTGCCGCCGGACGTCCACGGCACGCCCCGTCGCACTCTGGACGGGGACGTCTCCACCACCGCCGATCTCGGCACCGCGGGAACGTTCGCGATGACCGGCACGCTGCGCGCCGTCGGCGGGCTCGGTGCCGTGGACGCGGGCGCCGTGACCGCGCGGATCACCCTGCCCAAGCGGGCCCGCGGCCAGTCGCTCACCGCCAGTACCAGCCGGGCCGCCGCGCCGACGACCACCCGTCCACGCTCGCACCGGGCCCGCCGCAGCTCCATCGCGAACTTCGCGGCGTTCCGCCGGGCAATGCGCCCGGCGGGATCCGCCAGCACACGGACATCGCCCGCCCGCCCAGCTCCCGCGCCGGCGGAGTCCGCCTCAGCCCCGTCGCCCCTGACCCCGGTACCGACGGCGTCATCGCCCGTGACCCCGGCACCGACGACACCGTTCACCGCATCATCCGGCGAGGCCGCCGGCCTGCCCGCGCCCATCGAGGCGGCACCCGTCGAGCCGACAGCCGCCGGCAACGGCCCGGACGACATCGCACCCGCACCCACGCCCACGCCCGAGCCCGGCGCCAGCGCCAGCGCCAGCGCCAGCGCGACGCCAGACGCGACGTCCACCGTTCGAGCACTTGCCCTGGCGCCTCCCCCCGCCCTTGCCCTGGCCCCTCCCCCTGCCGCTGCGCCCACACCGACGCCCGAGCCTGCACCGATCATGGACGAGGCGAACCACGCCAAGCCGGACGACGGCGTCGAGCCCACCGGCCACGGCACCTCCGCCGCCCACGCCGAACCGGCCGCGGGCAGCACCGAGCCGGATTCCGGCAGCACCATGCGCTCCACCAGCACCGCGGAAACGGATGGAACCGGGGGAACCAGCACCGGCCGGGCCATGGGCACCCGAAAGAGCGCAGCCGCGGGCAGCAGCGTGGCGCAGGACGGACCGCGGGACGCGGCGGTCCCGGCAGCCGCACCGACCTCCCGCGGCCCCGGACGCGACGGGCGGGCAGCCGTCCCGCGCCCGGGGCCGGCGCGGGCGGGCCGGCCGAGGAGGCCCCGCCGCGACGACGGCGACGACGTCCCGGCAGGCCGGTAGTGGCGCCGGCCGGCCTGCCGGACGGCCGGGCCAGCCCGACCCTGGCCCGGCTGCCGGCAGGCAGCAGCAGCGCCGGCACCAGCACCAGCACCAGCACCGGCAACGGCAACGGCGCCGGATCGAACGACCAGGGCTTCCCAGAACGACCAGACCAGCACTGGACGACCCGATTGGAGGCAGGGGCAGGCCGGGCGGGCACACCGCACGGCGCCCCGCAATCCCGATGAATACCACTGAGAGCGACCTTGACTGGCTGCTGGAGAATCTCCTGGCGCGTACCCCCGGGACCCACCACGCCCTGGTGCTCTCCCGGGACGGGCTCAAGCTGTGCCGGTCGGCGGGCCTGAGCATCGACCAGGCCGACCAGCTCTCCGCGATCGCCTCCGGCATCCAGAGCCTGGCGCACGGGGCGTCCATCGAGTTCGGGGACGGCACCGGAGGCGTCCGGCAGTCGATGACCGAGTTCCACGGCGGACTGCTGTTCATCGTCGACGCCGGCCAGGGCGCCCACCTGGCCGTGGTCGCGACCGACGACGCCGACGCCGGCATCATCGGCCACAACATGAGCGAGCTGGTCGAACAGATCGGCGAGTACCTCAGCGCGGCACCCCGCGACCCCGTCCAGCCCGTGCGACAGCCGTGATCCGTCGGCTCGTCGACAGTGAGGACCCGGACCGGCTCTACACGCTCACCGGCGGTCGCAGCCGGGTCGGCCACAACGCTTTCGACCTCGTCACCCTCGTCACCAGCCGGGCGGACCCCGTCCCCGGCATGCAGTCCGAGCATGTCCGGATCCTGCGGGTGTGCCGCGCCCCGACCGCTGTGGTGGAGCTCTCGGCGGACCTCAAGCTCCCCGTGAGCATCGTGAAGATTCTTCTCTCCGATCTGCTGGAGCGAGGCCTGATCTTCGCGAGCCACCCGACCAGCCCGACCGACCCCTTGCAACTTCCCGATCCCGCGTTCCTGAAGCAGGTGCTCGTTGGACTCCAGAAGCTCTGAGCCTGTCGCCCGGCCACCGCTGCAGACCACGGCCAAGGACGGCGTCAAGATCGTGATCGTCGGTGGATTCGGCGTGGGCAAGACCACCATGGTCCGCTCCGTCAGTGAGATCCGCCCGCTGAGCACCGAGGAGGTCATGACCGAAGCCGGCGTCGGCATCGACGACACCGGCGCCGTGGAGGAGAAGAACACCACCACCGTCGCGTTCGACTTCGGACGGATCAGCCTCGACGCGCAGATGGTGCTCTATCTGTTCGGCGCCCCGGGGCAGGAACGCTTCTGGTTCCTGTGGGACCGGCTGTTCGCCGGCACCCTCGGCGCGGTGGTCCTGGTCGACACCAGACGGGTGTCCGACTCGTGGTACGCGATCGACCGGCTGGAACACCACCGGATGCCGTTCATCGTGGCCCGGAACAACTTCGGTGAGCCCGAGCACTCGCTGGACGACCTGCGCGAGGCGCTCTCCCTCTCCCCCGACGTGCCCATCATCGACTGCGACGCGCGGCACCGCTCGTCCAGCAAGGACGTGCTGATCACCCTGGTGCGGCACCTCTACGACCAGGCCTCCGCCCGCAAGGAGGCATCATGAGCACGATGCTCGACCCGGGTGGCCGAGCCCGGCCGGAGACCGGCGGGCCCGCCACCACCCAGACCCTCGCGGACGTGCCCCAGGCCCGGCGCTGCCCCGTCCGGGCGCCGCGCACCACCCAGCGCGACGGGCACCAGGGCCTGCAGCGCGACCTGCGGCCGGACCAGCCCCGTCACGACCAGCCGCGTCACGACCAGCCGCGTCACGACCAGCCGCGTCAGGACCGGCCCCGCGGTGACCGGGCCCGTCACGACCAGGCGCGCCAGGATCAGTCGCGCGAGCAGCACCGCGACCCGCCCCGGGACGGCCGGCGGGACGGGAACCGCGACCCGCGGCGCGCGCCCAGCCCGATCGTGCAGGTGTCGCTGGACGGCAACCGGCCAGCCTGGCTGGTCCTGGGCTACCGGGAGCTGCACTTCGTGCTGAGCAGCCCGGAGATCTTCACCTGCGACCCGCGGCACCGGGCCCGCCGCGGGCCCGTCTCGCCCGACTGGGCGCCGCTGCCCGGGGCCGGGCGGCGCCCGTCCCTGCTGCACACCGACGGCGACGAGCACCGGCGCCGGTACCGGGCGATCAACGACGTCCTCAGCGACGTGGACGTCTTCCTTCTCCGGGCCCGCGCGGAGGCGGTCACGGACAGTGTGATCGACGAGTTCGCCGGGACTGGCTCGGCCGACCTGATCTCCGCCTTCGCGCATCAGGTGCCCGCGCTCGCGCTGGCGTCACTGTGCGGGCCGGACGATCTCGGCGCCGACGAGATCGCCGAGGATCTGGTCGCCCTGGTCGACAACCGCTCGGACGCCGTCCGCGGCCACCGCCGGCTCCTCGACCGGCTGCGCGGCCTGCTCGCCGACCGGCTCGACGAGCCCTCCGACGACATCATCTCCACCCTGGTCGACCACCCCGAGGAACTGACCGACGATGAGATCGTCGAGGATCTGGCGGTCGTCCTCGGCCTCGGGATGCGCACGGTGACGGCCTGGATCGGCACCTCGCTGCGCCTGCTGCTGACCGACGGATCGTTCGCCCTGGAGCTGTCCGGCGGTCGGCGCAGCGTCATGCAGGCACTCACCCAGGTCCTCTGGGAGGACACCCCGGTGCAGGTCGCCGCGGGCCGCTGGGCCGCCCGCGACATCCAGCTCGGCGGGCAGCACATCCAGGCCGGCGACATGATCGCCCTCGGCCTGGCCGCGGCGAACTCCGACCCGCGGGTGACCGGAGCCGGCACCAACAGCGCCCACCTGTCCTTCGGGCACGGCGCCCACCGCTGCCCCTACCCCGCGCAGGAGATCGCCGAGGTCATCACCCGGACCGCGATCGAAGTGCTCCTCGACAGACTGCCCAACATCCGGCTCGCCGTCCCGGCCGAGGCGCTGGTCTGGCGGCGCACCGCCTGGAACCGGGCCCTGACAGCCCTGCCAGTGCGGTTCAGCCCCGTTTGACGACCGCGACCGGCCGCGCCGCTGCGGCACCACGCTGAACCCAGGCCGGAGACTGCCCATGACCCATCCCCATCCCCGCCAGCTCGGCGCATGCGCGAGCGGCATGCCCCGTGCGCTCGGCGCCGCGCGCCAGTACGGCGCGCTGCGCCAGTACGGCGCGATCTGCCCGCAGCCGGCGACCCGCCGCGGCGGCGGCACGGCGGCGCCCGACGCACCGACCACCCCCACCCCGACCCGTGCACCAGCGCCGCCCCGGACGCCTTCGCCGGGAAACGCCGCGGGCTCCGCAGGCGCGGCGGGCGCGGCAGGCACTGCAGGGGCCGCGGGCTCCGCGGTCCGACCCGCGACCCGCCCCGGCGCCGGGGCGCCATCCCGGCAGGTCGCCGGGCCGGCTGCCGGCCCCTCCATGGCCAGGAGCCCGGCCCTGTCTCTCCCCCCCTCGGCCCCGCCGGTCCCGCCGGTCGCTCCGCCCGGAGAGGAAGGCCGGGGCCGGGAGCGGGCCCAGACACCCGGCCGCTCTGACTTCGGTGAGCGCTGGCCGGCGCACGGCGCGGCCGTGCGACTGCCGGGCGGCGGGCCCGGCAACGACCTCGCCGGCTTCTACCGGCGTCTGCGCGACCAGCAGGGACCGGTCGCGCCGGTCCTGCTGGAGGCGGACATCCCGGCCTGGCTTGTCCTCGGCTACCGCGAGGTGGTCTACGTCGCCGGCACCCCGGCGCTGTTCGGGCGGGACTGCCGGATCTGGAACGCCTGGGACCTCGTCCCGGCGGGCTGGCCGCTGCAGTCGGTGGTCGGCCAGCGGCCGTCCCTGCGCAGCCTGGACGGGCCGGCGCACACCCGCCGGCTGGAGGCGATCGGCGACGTGCTCGGCATGTTCGAGCCGCACGAGCTGCGGGCGCGGGCGACCCGCGGCGCCGACACCCTCATCGACGCGGTCGCCGGCACCGGCCGGGCCGAACTGATCACCCAGTACGCCGGCCCACTGCCGGCGATGGTCACCGCCGGCATCTGGGGCCTGCCGGACAGCGACCTGACCGGGCTGGCCCGGGACCTCACGCTGCTCGTCAGCGGCGGCACGGGTTCGCGGGACGCCCGCCGGCACGTACACGCGATGCTGATGCGGGTCGTCCGCCGCCGCCGCTCGCAGCCCACCGACGACGCCGTGTCGGCACTGATCAGCCATCCGGCCGACCTCGGCGACGACGAGATCGTCGAGGACGTCATGGCGACCCTGATCGCGGGCCATGCCCCGACCGCCGACTGGATCGGCAACACCCTGCGGCTCATGCTGACCGACGACCGGTTCGCGGTGGATCTCTCCGGGGGCCGGCTCAGCATCGGCAGCGCGATGGCCGAGGTGCTGTGGGCCGACCCGCCGATCCAGAACCTCGTCGCCCGCTGGGCCCGCCGGGACGTCCGGCTCGGCGGCCGGTGGATCCGGGCCGGGGACCTGCTGCTCTTCGGGCTCTCCGCGGCCAACGCGGACCCGCGGGCACGACCGCAGCCGTCCGGGCGGGCCGCGGGCAACAACGCGCACCTGGCGTTCGGGCACGGCGAGCACCGGTGCCCGTTCCCCGCGCAGATGGCCGCCGAGACCATCGCGACGACCGCCGTCGAGGTGCTTCTCGACCGCCTGCCAGGCCTGGAACTCGCCGTGGAGCCCGCGGCACTGCAGTGGCGCCCGTCGGTCTGGGTCCGCAGCCTCGCCGCCCTGCCGGTGCGCTTCACTCCGCTGTGACCGGAGCGGCCAGGCCCGCCTCGCGCAGGACGCCCGCGACGTGCGCCAGCACCGCCGGCGCGGGCGGATCGGCGTCGACGACCACGCAGTCGACACCTGACATCACCTCGTCGTACCGGGCGCACAGCGCGGTGGTGTGACGCAGCAGTGCCGCCTCGTCGCGGCACAGCACGCGGGCCAGCCGCGCGGCGGCGACCCGCGGCGACACCCGCAGGTAGAGCAGGACGTCAGGAGGCGGCACCTGCGCGGCTATCTGCAGGTACCACTCGGCATACTCGCCGATGTCTCCGCAGTAGACCTCCCAGGTCTGCAGCCAGCGGTCCGCGACGACCAGATCGGCTCCGGCGAAGGTCTCCCGCGCGTACTCGAACTGGACGGCGCACTCGACCAGGCTGGCGGTGTGCAGCAGGTTCGCCGGCACCCGGCCCCGCTGCCCGTCGGGCCCGGCCAGGCGCCCGGCGAGCTCCTCGAGTGCGGCGGACGTCCGCGGCGCGAGCCGGAGCCCCGCGGCCCCGGGGCGGGCGGCCAGCCACCGCGCCAGGGCCCGCTTCCCGCAGCCCGCCGGTCCCTCGACCGCCACCAGCGCATACGGGAGTACCGGTGTCGTTCCGTCAGTAAAGGCTTCGCTGGCCACACACATCCCGACCGGATCGGCTGCCCCCCGGCGCCTGGCAGACCCGATTCTGCTGCCCTGCGGGCGGTACGGCAAGGGATGCCCGCCGAYGCACCGGACACCTCGCCCCGAAACCGGTTACTTGCTTCAGCACAGAAACAGGGCGCATCCGCCACGAAACCGTCAAAAACGATCTACAGTCCGGACATGACCGGGCGCGACCCACTTCTCGTGGYGGTGGAAGGTGTGGACGGGGCGGGGAAGACCACACTGATCCGCGGTCTGGAGACACTRCTGCGCCCGCTGCGTGGCAGCCGGCCCTCGCGCGTGACCGCGGACATCTTCCGGGCCATCGCCGAACCAGACGACACCGTCCTCTACCAGGCTGTCGTCCCCGGACCGGTGCGCCGGCTCGCGCACCTCGTCGAGCTGTCCGCCCAGCTGCACTACCGCTCCGGCCCGGGCGGGCGTCCCGACCTGCTCTTCGAGGGATGGGTGCAGTCCTGGGAGGTGCAGTGCGGGCCGTACGGAGAGCAGCACCGCGCGTGGCTGGAACAGATGGAGGACCTGCTTCCCCGGCCTGACCCGCTGCTGTGGCTGCGGGTCCCACCGGCACTTGCCTACGAGCGGATGATCGCCCGGGGCGACCGCCGCACCCGGGTCCTGACCCCGGCCGCGCTGCGGGCCCGGCTCGTCGAGCAGACCGACAGCTACGAGCAGGTGATGGCCCGGGCGGACAACGTCGTGGAACTGGACGGCACGCAACCGCCGGACAAGGTGCTCGCGCAGGCGGCCTCCGCCCTCGAGGCGTTGACGCGACGCCCGTCCGCCCAACCCGGGCCGGGAAACGCCTCAGGGCCCGTGGAGTGATCCCACAGGCCCTGAAGGACGGTTCTGTCTCACCGACCGGACGCCCCGGCAGAGGTACCTGCCGGGGCCGGTGCGGCTGTTCGGCTACTCGCGGCCGAACTGCTCCCGCAGACGCCGCAGCGCCTCCTCGTCGATAGCCGAAGCCGGCTGCTCGGACTGCGAGGTGTAGGAGGACGGCGCCGCCGCAGCCGCGTCCGCCTCCTGCGCGGCCCGGATCTGGGCCTGGTGGGCCTCGAACCGGGTCTGAGCCTCGGCGTACTGCCGCTCCCACTCGGCCTGCTGCTCCTCGAAGCCCGGCAGCCACTCGCCGGTCTCGGGGTCGAAGCCCTCGGGGTAGACGTAGTTGCCCTGCTCGTCGTACTTGGCTTCCATGCCGTACTGRCTCGGGTCGAACGACTCGCCCTCACCAGCCAGCCCGGAGGCCTCGTTGGCCTGCTTGAGCGACAGGCTGATCCGCCGGCGGTCGAGGTCGATGTCGATGACCTTGACCAGGATCTCGTCGCCCACGTTCACGACCTGCTCGGGGATCTCGACGTGGCGCTCGGCCAGCTCCGAGATGTGCACCAGGCCCTCGATGCCCTCGTCCACCCGGACGAACGCACCGAACGGAACGAGCTTGGTGACCCGGCCGGGAACGACCTGGCCGATGGCATGGGTCCGCGCGAACTGGCGCCACGGGTCCTCCTGCGTCGCCTTCAGCGACAGGGAGACCCGCTCGCGGTCCAGGTCGACGTCGAGGACCTCGACCGTGACCTCCTGGCCGACCTCGACCACCTCGGACGGGTGGTCGATGTGCTTCCAGGACAGCTCGGAGACGTGCACCAGACCGTCGACGCCACCCAGGTCCACGAAGGCACCGAAGTTGACGATCGAGCTGACCACACCCTTGCGGATCTGACCCTTGGCGAGCTGCGCGAGGAACTCGGAGCGCACCTCGCTCTGGGTCTGCTCCAGCCAGGCGCGGCGGGACAGAACCACGTTGTTGCGGTTCTTGTCCAGTTCGATGATCTTGGCTTCGAGCTCGCGGCCCACGTAGGGCTGCAGGTCGCGGACGCGGCGCATCTCCACGAGCGAGGCGGGGAGGAAGCCACGGAGGCCGATGTCGAGGATGAGACCACCCTTGACGACTTCGATGACGGTGCCGGTGACGACGCCGTCCTCCTCCTTGAGCTTCTCGATCGTGCCCCAGGCGCGCTCGTACTGCGCACGCTTCTTGGACAGGATCAGACGGCCTTCCTTGTCCTCCTTCTGGAGGACAAGGGCCTCGACGTGGTCGCCGACCGTGACGACCTCGTGCGGATCGACATCATGCTTGATCGAGAGTTCCCGTGACGGGATGACACCCTCGGTCTTGTAACCGATGTCGAGGAGCACCTCGTCGCGGTCCACCTTGACGATGATGCCGTCGACGATGTCGCCGTCGTTGAAGAACTTGATCGTCTTGTCGACCGCGGCGAGGAAGTCCTCGGCCGAGCCGATGTCGTTGACCGCAACCTGTGGTGTGGTCGGGCTGTGCGAGGTGGTCACGGTCTCCACGGGTCGTACGTCGGTGGTGCTCGTCAAGGGGTCGGCTCCGACTGGGAATCGTCTCGTCGCGCGAGGGCCGGGTCGAACCGCCGGGACGGAGGGACAGGCACCGCGCTGAGAACGACACTGTCAGAACCGATAACGACTGCTCGAGTGGATCCGCTCGGTCTGAGACCCACGAACCCTCGTGCAACTCCCAAGTCTAGGGAGCGGTGTCCCGGGTGGTCAACGGGAGAGCGCACAGACTCGGAGCCAGTCCGCCGCCGGACTCACCCTTTGGCGCTCTCATAGTACGAAAAGTCACCGGGTCTCGTCCCGGAGACGCGAGCGAATGTGGCCCAGTCGGCGCCCCGGCGCGGCGCTGGCTGAACCCTCACCGAACCGCCGAACCCACCGCCCGGGCTGCCCCTCGCCGTCGGACGGCGCCCGCGGCGCCGGCGCGCTCGGCGCGGGGTCGGGTGGCACCCGGGTCGCGGGCACACCACCCGTCCGACCGCGGACGGACCATCGGTCCGTGCCGTGGGTGCGTCGCCCGTAGGTGGCCGCTCGGCCGCCCGTGCGCAGCGGGAAGGTCCGCGCCGGATCCCGGTCGGAGCAGTCGATCGCCCCGTCGCGCGGGCCTGTCGCGGTGAGGCGGGGGTGACCACGACGCGCCGCCACGGCCAGGGTGCCGTGGCCGGTGCTGGAGACCTCCCGGCTCCACCTCCCGTCGGTGGCGGACCGCCCCGACCCGGCTGCCGCGCCACCGGGCCCGCCGCCCCCGCTGCCCCCGCCGGCGCCGGGCGACCCGCTCCGACTGGCCCGGCGGGCCCGGAGAGCCCGCGCCCACTCCCGGGCCAGCACCGTGCAGGGCCGTTCGACCAGGAAGTAGGTCAGGGTCGAGACGGCACAGGTGATGGCGATCACGACCAGGAGGAACGGCACAAAGGCGAGCGCGCCGTCCTGCGGGCCGGTGTGCTCCATGACCAGCTCGATCACCGTCGTGTGCCACAGGTAGATGCCGTACGAGATCAGTCCGAGATAGGCCATCGGCCGGCAGGACAGGAACCGCCGCACGAGCCCCTGGCGGGGCGGGCCGAAGACCGCCGGCAGGACAAGGAAGAACCCGAACAGGCCGTAGAAGAGGTGGCGCCCCATGTCCTGGGAGCGGTCAGGCACGAACATCGGGTCGCGCGGGAGGTCGATGCGGGTGCTCGCCACCCAGAAGAAGAAGGCGGCGGCCAGCCAGCAGGCTCCGCCGAACCATCGCCACCGCGCCCACGCCGGAGTGCGCCCGTTCTGGGCGTACCAGCACGACAGGACCGCCAGCAGCATGCCCATCGCGAACAGGTCCCACCAGACCGGCAGCCAGACCGTCCAGCCGTCGGCCCACCAGACATCCGAGCCGATCAGCCTGTAGTGCAGGACCCGGCTGACCACGAAGATCACACCAAGGGCCACGAGTTCCACCCGCAGCTGGTCGCGGGGGGCGCGCCGGCGGCGAACCAGCAGCCAGGCGTAGACGGGGATCGACAGGTAGAAGGCGAACTCGATGTTGAGGGTCCAGGCCTGGGTCAGGCCCTGGATGGCCGTCTCCCTGCGGTAACCCTGCAGGAAGAAGGCTGTCTGCAGCAGGCCGGGGAGGCCCTGCACGCCCAGCCTGTCGTCCGGCAGGACGTTGAGGGCGACCACGAGTGCCAGCCAGTACAGCGGGATGATCCGGAGCAGGCGGCGGACGAAGAAGCCGGGGGCGTCCGGCGCCGCGTGCCCGCCCAGGTGTGCCGCGGCGAACGGCCGGTACAGCAGGAAGCCTGAGATCAGGAAGAAGACCTCGACACCGATCTCACCGCGGGCGGTGTAGACCCCGACGGGGCTGGTGAACGTCAGACCGCTGTAGAAGGCGACGTGGACCACCATCACGAGCAGCGCCGCGATCGCGCGCAGCCCGTCGAACCCGGGGAAGACGACGGTCGCCGCCGACCCGGCGGAGCGCTCGGTGGGTTCCGCGGCGGTGCCCCCGCGGCGTGCGGCGTCGGCCGGCCCGTCGGGCAGGCGGGTGGACACTGACCCGCTCCGGGGAGGGAAGCCAGCGGTCACCTACCGCGACCGCCACTGTCGGTGATGTCAGGCACGCTCGCAAGGTACAGCTCTCCACCCGCCATCTGGAGGCTCGCGACCCCGACGGCGAGCCGCCCGGCGACGTGGCCGGACGCCACTCCCAACACAAACCCGCAGGCCGGCTGCCCTTCCTCGGGGCTTTGAGACCCTCACCACGGCTGGCACTTCCCGGCCTGCCGCGGTGGCGAGGGCCGGGCCGGTGACATCTGAGGACGCATCCGGACTCGATTCATCCAGCACAGAGAGTGATATATGCCGCCTCACTGGTCGGCGCCGGTCCCCCGTGGCTGCCGCAGGGACCATCCGGAGTGTGTGCGATCAACGGCCAGAACGTTCTGGTCAGYAGGGCCCCAGCGGCAGGCAGGGTCAGCACGGACGTTCCCGTGCCAATACATCGGAAGTGGTACTGCGACGACATTCCCCGCGCCGGCCCGGCTGTCCGGACCGCCGGCGCGAACAACCGGCGCAGCCGGCGTTGCGCGGGCGGCGCGACCCCGGGCGGAACCGGGCGCAGGTGCCGGCCGGGCGACCCCCGTCCCCAGGAGYCGAAAGGTCTGTGATCCCATGAGCTGGCGGGCATCCGGGAGCTTCCGGGTGCCTGACGGCAGTCCCGCCGGGGAGTTGCCGGCAGTCCCTGGGGAGCGGCCCGCGCCGACCAGCCAGGACGGTCTTCGGCCCCGCCGCGGGATGACCGGTGGGGCCGTAGCGTGACACCCCACGGGTGTCACGGCCCCGTCGTTCCGTCGTAGCCTCGACGGCGGGACGGCAGGGACCCGGACATACTTGTATACATGTTGTCGAATCAGGATGACGACATTCAGGCCATCGGCCAGCGCCGCCTGTGAGGTGAAGTCAGGCGTCCACGACGACATCGGGAAGGGGACTGGGCTGAGCCGCCGAGAGTTCGACACCTACCCGCTGGCCCGCCCCGAACCCGGCCTGCGCCGGCGGGAGCGCGATCCCGCACGGACCGGGCCGGGCCGGGCCGGCGACCAGAGCCAGGCCCTCGGCCCGGGCGCGGACGGCGACGAGTCCCAGGACCACCTCTCGGGCCTGTTCCTGGACCGTTCCCACCTCGATGCCGCCTACCAGGACGACGCCTACCTCGATCCGGAGGGCCGGCTGCGTCAGCCGCGCGGGTACCAGGGCGATGAGACGGAACGGATCGAGCGCCGCCCGATGAGGGCCGACCGGGCCAGGGAGAAGCCTCGCGGCACCGGGGGCGGGCGCCCGGGGGTCCGCGTCCCCGCGCCGACCAGCCCCACCCGGTCGCCGCGGCCAGGCGCCCCGCGCCCCGGCCCGCCAGGCGGTCACGGCCGGGCCGGCGTGGCGGACCGTGCGGGAACGCGCCGCAGCGTCCCGGCGGCGGTGGAGGCGGTGCCGGCCGCTCGGCGCGCGCCGAGCGAGCCGGAGACGGGGCCGTTGGAGACCGGGCCGCTGACGGCCCCGGTGCTGGCCCCGCTCGGCCACTCCCCCGCGCTGGACGGACTGCGGGCGCTGGCCGTGCTCGGGGTCATGGCGTACCACGCGGGTCTGAGCTGGATGCCCGGCGGTCTGCTCGGCGTCGACGCGTTCTTCGTGCTTTCCGGCTTCCTGATCACCGGACTCCTCATCGCCGAGTACCGCACCACCCGGCGCATCGACCTCCGATCGTTCTGGATCCGCCGCACCCGCCGGCTGATGCCGGCGCTGCTCGCGATGATGGTCGGAGTGGCCGCGTACGCCCAGTGGGTGGCCGCGCCCAGCGAGGTCACGACGCTGCGCACGGACGCGCTGGCGACCCTCGGCTATGTCGCCAACTGGCGGTTCGCACTGTCGGACCAGAGCTACTTCGACCACTTCTCCACGCCGTCCCCGCTGCTGCACACCTGGTCGCTGGCGGTGGAGGAGCAGTTCTACGTGCTGTGGCCGCTGTGCGTGTACCTGCTCATGTGGCACAGCGGCCGGACGGCGGCCCGCTGGCGCACCCAGCGCCGGAAGGCGCAGACGCTCATCCTGACCGTCGCCGTGCTCGGGGCGGAGGCGTCGGCCCTGCTCGGGCTGCTGCTGGTGGTCCTCGACACCGACCCGTCCCGGATCTACTACGGCACCGACAGCCGGGCCCAGGCGCTGCTCGTCGGTGCGGCGCTCGCCGTCTGGCGGATCCAGCGCCGGACCCCGCTCACCGACCGGACGAAGAAGGGCCTCGCGGTCGTCGGCGCCCTCGCCGGGGCGACGATGCTGGGCATCTGGGCGACTGTGGACGGCGAGAGCCGCGTCCTGTACTCGGGTGGGTTCCTCGGAGTCGCCGTCGTCGTGATGCTCCTGGTCGCCTCGATCGTGGAGGTGCCGAGAGGGCCGGCTGCCCGGGTGCTCTCCTGCCCGCCGCTGCCCGCCATCGGGCGGGTCTCCTACGGCCTGTACCTGTGGCACTGGCCGGTCTTTCTGACCGTCACAGCGGGCCGGACGGGCCTGAGTGGCGTGGCGCTGCTCGCCGCGCGGGTCGCTGTGACGGCCGCGGTCACCCTCGTCTCGTTCCATCTGGTCGAGAACCCGATCCGGCGCCGGAAGTTCCGCTTCCCGGTACCACGGGTGACCGTCCCGGCCACGATCGGCGCGGTCGTCGCCGTGGTCCTGGTCGCGACTGTCCCGGACCCGTCCGCCGGGCGTGGCGCCGACGATCTGGAGCGGCTGGCGGCGCAGGCCGCGAACGCCGCCCCGCCCACGGTGAACGCCCAGGCAGTGGGCGGCGGCCGCCCCCTGCGGGCGATCCTGGCCGGGGACTCGCTGGCGCTCACGCTGGGGTTCAGCGAGTTCTCGGTCACCGCGGCGGGCGCGGGGCTGGAGGTCCATGACGCAGCCGAGCTCGGCTGCGGGGTGTCTCGGGCCGAGACGCGCTTCCTCGGCGGCGAGCCGTTCCCGCCCCCGCACACCTGCGTCAACTGGCCCACTAGGATCCAGCAGAAGGTGGACGAGATCCGTCCTGACCTCGCGCTGCTGCTGGTCGGGCGCTGGGAGGTCACCGACCAGATCCTGAACGGTCGGCGAACCCAGATCGGCGATCCGAAGTTCGACGCCTACCTGGGGCGGGAGCTCGACCTGGCGATCACCACGATGTCCGCGCGCGGGGCCAAGGTCGTACTGCTGACCACACCGATGTTCGAAACGGGCGAAAGCTCATCCGGTAGCATTTTTCCGGAAACTCGGACTGACCGCGTGATCAAGTTCAATGCTCTGCTCCGTCAGGCCGCCACCCGGCATCCCGGGGTGACCACTGTCATCGATCTGGCGGCGGTCCTCAGCCCGGGCAACGAGTACCGCGGCGAGATCGACGGTGTTCAGATCCGCGACGACGACGGCGTGCACATCAGCAACGGCGGCGGCGCGCGGGCCGGAAAATTCGTAGTGCCGCAGCTACTTCAGCTGCTGCGCCCGGCCGCGGGTGGCGCGGCGGGCGCGGGGCAGCAGCCCGGGCCGGCCGCCAGCGCCGGCCCGGCGGCCCCCGCGGGCCCAGACCCCGGTTGACCTGCTCGTTTCACCTGGCGCTAACCTTCCGCAGCAGTACTCCACGGTCCACAGGAGGATGATCGTGCCTCGTGCGCTGATTACGGGAATCACCGGCCAGGATGGCCTTTATCTGGGCGAGCTGCTGGTGGGGCGGGGTTACGAGGTGTTCGGGCTGGTGCGTGGGCAGTCGAACCCGAAGGTGGAGCGGGTGGAGCGGCTGGTGCCGGGGGTGGTGCTGTTGGAGGGTGATCTGACGGATCTTCCGTCGTTGATCGGGGCGGTGGAGATCTCGCAGCCGGACGAGGTGTACAACCTGGGCGCGATCTCGTTTGTGGGGCTGTCGTGGAAGCAGGCGGAGCTGACCGGCGAGACGACGGGTATGGGTGTGTTGCGGGTGTTGGAGGCGCTGCGGATCGCGGGTGGTAACGATCTGTCGCGGGTGCGGTTCTACCAGGCGTCGTCGTCGGAGATGTTCGGGAAGGTGCGGGAGACGCCGCAGCGGGAGACGACGCCGTTTCATCCGCGGTCGCCGTACGGGGTGGCGAAGACGTTCGGGCATTATCTGACGGTGAACTACCGTGAGTCGTACGGGTTGTTCGCGTGTTCGGGGATGCTSTTCAATCACGAGTCGCCGCGGCGGGGGATCGAGTTCGTGACGCGGAAGATCTCGCGGGCGGTGGCGCGGATCTCGTTGGGGTTGCAGGAGTCGGTGTCGCTGGGGAATCTTGAGTCGCGGCGGGACTGGGGCTTTGCGGGGGATTATGTGGATGCGATGTGGCGGATGCTGCAGCAGGATTCGCCCGATGACTTCGTGGTGGCGACGGGGGAGACGCACAGTATTCGCGAGCTGTTGGATGTGGCGTTCGCACGGGTCGGGATCGAGGACTGGTCGGGTTATGTGCGAACCGATCCTCGGTTCTTCCGGCCGGCAGAGGTCGATGTACTGGTAGGTGATGCGTCGAAGGCCCGGGAGGTGCTCGACTGGAAGCCGCGTGTGGGTTTTCGGGAGCTRGTGGAGATGATGGTGGACGCCGACCTCGCCACCGAGGCCGCTGCTGCGGGACAGACACTGACCGACCGGTGACCGACATTTCCCGGACCCTCGTCACGTGCCGCGCGCGCTCACCGCGCAGACCCGGCGCGGGTGAGTTGGCAGCCGGGCGCATGTCACGTCCTGTGATGGGGAGGGTACGCGCGTGCGTGACTCCGGGGGACAACCAATGAATACCGGCCCTGCCACCGGATCTCTCCCGCCGCAGTCCCGCGGGCGGCATCGACTCGGTCATCGGGCGTCGGAGCGCCCCTCGGCACCGGGGGCCGCCGGCGGAACCCGCGGCCGTTCCGGTGCGCCCGGTACGCCAGCCCGCCTGGCCAAGCCGTCCGAGCCTGTCTCGGTGCCCACCGGTACGCCGAGCACCTGGCCGCCGGCCGGGGCACGTGCGCCGGCCGGGGCACGTGCCCCGGCTGAGGCGTCGGGTCCGGTAGAGGCAGAGACGGCGGCGCCAGCCGGGCGCACTGGCCGGGAGCATCCGGGCCACGCGGCCTCCCCGAGGCTGGCAAACCTCGCCCCGCGGCGGCTGCGCGGCCAGAGCGACCGGATCCGGGCCGCGATGCGGGGCGCCATCCCCCTCGCGTTCGCCGGCCTGATCGCCAACGCGGCGAACCTGGGGGTCACCCTGGTCATCGCGCGGGCCCTGAGCACCCGCTCCTACGGCGCCGTCGCCCAGCTCGTCGCCATCTTCTTCGTCGTGTCGATGCCGGGGAACGCCCTGCTCGTCGGCGTCGTCCGGCGGATCACGAACTGGCAGCACACCGGGCAGGTCGACCTGATTGACGAATGGATCACCCGGGTGCGCCGAGCCGGCGTCGTGGTGCTCCTCACCGTCGCGGTACTGGCGATCCTGGCCCGCGACTTCGTCGCCACCGAGCTGTCGCTGCCGGGTCCCGGCGGCGTGGCGGAGATCATCATCGCCGGCGCCGCCTGGTGCCTGCTCTGCGTGGACCGCGGGCTCATGCAGTGCGGGCGGCTCTACCCGTCGCTCGCCGCGAACCTGCTCGTCGACGCGGTGGTGAAGAGCGGCGCCACGATCGCCCTGGTCCTGGCCGGCCTGGACGAGGCGGGCGCGGCGATGGCGGTGCTGTTCGGGGTACTCGCGGCACTGGCGCACACCCGCTGGTGCCTGCGCCGGCACCCGTCCGCTGTGCGGCACGGCGGGCCGGTGGGCTGGCAGCCGCCTCCGGTCCCGGTGGTCCCGCCACCCCAGGGCACGGCGGGCCCGCGGGAGTCGCTGCCGGCGTCCGCCATCCGGCTGCGGTCACCTGGTGCCGACACAGCCGCGACGACGCTGCCCCTGCCGGTCGCCGGGCCCGCGTCCGTCGCGGAGCCCCGGCGCCTGGCTGTGGAGGTCGGCGCAGCCCTGGTGACACTGGGGTTCCTGGCTGTCCTGCAGAACATCGACGTCCTGCTCCAAGGCCGGCTCGCTCCGGACGAGTCCGGCTCCTACGCGGCCGTGTCGGTCGCGGCGAAGGTGATTGTGCTGGCCGCAGTGGTGCTCGCCGGTTTCCTCCTGCCGGAGGCGGCCGACCGCAACCATCTCGGGCAGCACGCCCTGCATCAGCTCGGTGCAACCCTGGCGATACTCGCCGTGCCGGCAGCCGGGCTCCTCTCCGTCGCCGCGATCGCACCCGACACACTGCTGTCGCTGGCCTTCGGGCCACGATTCACCAATGCCTCCGGTGCCATGTTTCCCCTGGCCGGAGCGATGACCTGTCTCGGAGCGACTGTGTTGTTCTCCCACTATCTACTCGCCCTCGGCGAACGGGCCGTCCTCGCCGTCCTCGCCATCGCGACCGGCGCAGCCGTGTCACTGATGGTCTGGGCACAGGGCTCCCCTGTCCTGACCGCCCGGGCGAACTTCGGCTGCCAGGCGGTGCTGGCCGTCGTCACCGGTCTGATGGTCCTGGCCGCCGCGCGCCGGACGGCCCGCGCGTGAGCACGCTCCCGGACCGCTCGCCGCAGCTCGACGCCGCCTCGCTGCACTCCTGGCCGCTCGCACCCGGGACGCGGGACGCAGCCGCGCCGCGCACTCCGCTGCGCGTGGCCGCGCTGCCGGCCCAGAACGGGTCCGCCGCGGCGTCGCGGCTGGAACTGGCGGAGCTGGCGGGCCCGGTACCCAGCCTGGCCGAGCTGGTCGAAGCCTCGGGGCTGCGCCGCATCCACATGCTCGCGTGGCGTGACCTCGACGACCCCGAGTCCGGCGGCTCGGAGCTGCACGCCGACAAGGTTGCCGAGCAGTGGGCCGCCGCCGGAGTCGACGTCAGCATGCGCACGGCGCTGGCCCCCGGCCACCCCGAGTCGGCGAGCCGGCACGGCTACCAGGTCGTACGCAAGGCCGGCCGATACTCGGTGTTCCCACGGACCGCCGTCTCCGGCGCGCTCGGGCGCTCCGGGCCGTGGGACGGGCTGGTCGAGATCTGGAACGGCATGCCGTTCTTCTCCCCCGTCTGGGCCCGCTGCCCGCGGGTGGTGTTCCTGCACCACGTGCACGCCGAGATGTGGCGGATGGTGCTCTCCCGCCGCCTCGCGCCCATCGGCGAGACCATCGAGTTCCGGATGGCGCCGCCGATGTACCGCCGGACCAGGATCCTCACCCTCTCGCAGTCGTCCCGCGACGAGATCATCGAGCTGCTGGGCCTGCCGGCCCGCAACATCTCGGTGATCCCGCCGGGGATCGACCCGACGTTCAGCCCCGCCGGTGAGCGGTCGCCGCACCCGCTGGTACTCGCCGTGGGCCGGCTGGTTCCGGTGAAGCGGTTCGACGTCCTGATCGAAGCACTGATCCGCGCGCACGACGAGCACCCGTCGATGGAGGCGGTGATCGTCGGCGAGGGCTACAAGCGGCCGGCGCTCGAGGCCCGCATCGCGGCCGCGGGGGCTTCGGCCTGGCTGCGTCTCGTCGGCCGGGTGGACGATGACACACTTCTCGGTCTGTACCGACGCGCCTGGGTGCTCACCTCGGCCTCGGCCAGAGAAGGGTGGGGCATGACGATCACCGAGGCGGCCGCTTGCGGAACTCCCGCCGTCGCGACGAAGATCGCCGGGCATACCGACGCCGTGGTGGACGGTGCGTCCGGCCTGCTCGTCGAGAACCCGCACGACCTCGGGAAGACCCTCGCGGGCGTGCTCTCCGACAGTGAGCTGCGGTTGCGGCTGTCCACCGGTGCGATGGCCCACGCGGCGACGTTCACCTGGGAGCAGACCGCTCGCATGACGTACCTCTCGCTGGTCAACGAGGCCGCCCGCCGGCGTCTCGTACGCCGCCCGGCTCCAAGCGCGCAGCCGGGTGCGCCCCGGTGACCTTGACCGTGCCGGCGTCCGGCCCGGCCCACCCGAGCGGGCCCGGCCAGGACGCCACGCCGGGCCCCGGCGCCGCGATCCCGGACGGCCGCCCGGGCACGACGAGCCGCCTGCGCCGCCTGCTGCCGTCCTGGCCGGTGCTCGTGCTGGCCGCGCTGGCCTACATCCCGCTGCTGGCGACCTCGCCGGGCCGGGTCGGCGCCGACACGAAGGCCTACCTCTACCTCGACCCGGGCCGGATGATGGCCCGGGTCTCGTCGATGTGGGATCCCGACGTCGGGATGGGCACAGTCACCCACCAGAACATCGGCTACCTGTTCCCGCAGGGCCTCTTCTACTGGCTCGCCGAGATCGCCGGCCTGCCCGACTGGGTGGCGCAGCGGCTGTGGACGGGCTCGATCCTGTTCGGGGCCGGCACCGGCGTCCTGTTCCTGCTGCGCACGTTCCGCTGGCCCGACCGGTACGCGTTCATCGCCGCGCTGGGTTACATGCTCACCCCGTACACGCTGGAGTACGAGGCGCGGATCTCGGCAATCCTGCTACCCTACGCCGGCCTGGGCTGGTTCATCGGCATCACCGTGCGGGGCCTGCGCGAGGCCGGCGTGGACGAGCTGGCCCGCGACCCGGGCACTCCCCGGCTGGTGCGATGGCGCTCCGGCTGGCGATGGCCGGCGGCGTTCGCCCTGATGGTGACGCTGGTCGGCAGCATCAACGCGTCCAGCCTGATCTTCATTCTGGTGGCGCCGATGCTGTGGGTGYCGTTCGCGGTGTGGGGCACCCGCGAGGTGCGGCTCGGCACCGCCCTGACGCTGAGCGCGCGGACGGCGGTGCTGATCCTCGTGACGTCCGCCTGGTGGATCGTGGGGCTCTACACGCAGGCCGGCTATGGGCTGAACGTACTCTCATACAGCGAGACGGTGAAGACCGTCGCGAGCAGCTCGCAGGCCTCCGAGGTACTGCGCGGCCTGGGTAACTGGTTCTTCTACRGTCAGGACGCCCTCGGCCCCTGGATCGAGCYGGYGACCGACTACACCGGCAACCTCGTCGTGATGGCGATCAGCTTCGCGGTGCCGATCCTCGCGCTGGCTGCCGCGGGCTGYGTGCGCTGGGGGCACCGTGCCTACTTCGTCGCCCTGATTACGCTGGGCACGACGATCTCGGTCGGTGTGTATCCGTACGACAACCCGTCACCGTTCGGTCGGCTGTTCCGCGCCATCGCCGAGGGGTCGACGGCGGGCCTCGCGCTGCGGTCGATGCCCCGCGCGGTTCCCATGGTCGCCCTCGGGCTGTCGGTGCTGCTCGCGGGCGGGCTGGCCGTTCTCGACCAGCGGCTGGCGGCCCGCCGCGCCCTCCCTGCGCCGGTGCCGGCGGCCTCGGGCGCGCCGCGTACGTCGAGTGCGTCGTGGCTGCGGCCGTCGGCGGCGGGAACGCTGGCCTTCGGGGGCGTCGCGCTGCTGCTGGTGCTGAACATGTCACCCCTGTACCGGGGCCACTTCATCGAACCTCTGCTGGACCGCCCGGAGGACCTCCCCAGCTACGAGCAGGAGCTCGCCAGCGCGCTGGACGCCGTCCCCCCCGACGCGACCGGCGAGCAGACCCGGGTGCTGGAGCTGCCCGGCTCCGACTTCTTCCACTACCGGTGGGGAACCGTCCTCGACCCGGTCACCCACGGGCTGATGGACCGGGCGGAGGTGGTCCGCGAGCTCATCCCCTACGGCGACGCCAGCTCGGTGGACCTGCTGCGTGCGCTGGACCGCCGGCTGCAGGAGGGCGTGCTCGACCCGGCCTCGATCCCGGGCATCGCCCGGTTGATGAGCGCCGGCGACGTCGTGTTGCGCAGCAATCTCGCCTACGAGCGGTTCCGGACCCCGCGCCCCCGGGCGACCTGGGATCTGATCGCGGGCCAGCGCCCGGCCGGGCTGAGCGAGCCGCGTACCTTCGGTCCCCCTGTCCTGGAGGACCCGGGCATCCCGTACACGGACGAGATCACCCTGGGCACGGATTCGGAGGTCGTCGACCCGCCGGCACTCGCCGACTTCACCGTCGCCGACCCGCACTCGATCGTGCGCGCCCAGAGCACCCGGGCCCCGCTGCTCGTCAGCGGCAACGGAGAGGCGCTCGTCGACGCGGCGGCCACCGGCCAGCTCGCCCCCGTCCTCGACGGCGGGCGCACGATCCTCTATGCGGGCAGCCTCGCCGGCCAGCCCGACCGGCTGCGCCAGGCCCTCAACGACGGGGCCGAACTGCTCGTCAGCGACACCAACCGGCTGCGAGCCGAGCGCTGGACCGGCCTCCGGGAGAACTTCGGCTATGTGGAACAGCCCGGGGTGACCCCGCTGGCCGACGACGTGAACGACAACCGGCTGGAGGTCTTCCCCGAGGCCGGCCACGCGTCCGAAACGATCATGCAGACACACGCGCCCGGTACCGAGGCGCAGGTCGAGAACGTGCGGGCCTCCGACTACGGCAACACCTTCTCCTACGGGGTCTCCGACCGGCCCGTCGGGGCGATCGACGGCGACCTCCAGTCCGCCTGGCGGGTCGGCGCGTTCAAGGACCCGACCGGCGACGACTGGCAGGTCGAGCTCGCGAAGTCGACGACCACCGACCACATCCGCGTCGTCCAGCCGATCAACGGCCCGCGCAACCGGTGGATCACCCGCCTCACGCTCACCTTCGACGGCGGCGCCCCCGTCACCGTCGATCTGCGCGACTCGTCCCGCACCGAGATCGGGCAGACGATCACCTTCCCCCGGCGGACGTTCACCACCCTGCGGGTACACATCGACGGCACGAACTTCGGCGAGCAGCGGGAATACGACGGCCTGTCCGGCGTCGGCCTCGCCGAGGTGGAGATCCCGGGCGTGGACGGCAAGCCGATGACTGCCGAGGAGGTGCTGCGGCTGCCCACCGACACCCTCGACGCCGCCGGCGCCGACTCGCTGGAGCACCGGCTGAGCCTGCAGATGTCACGGGACCGCGCCAACCCGGCGGAACCGTTCCGCAGCGACCCGGAAAGCACGCTCCGGCGTACCTTCACCATTCCCACCCCCCGCGCCTTCGCCCTCACCGGGACGGCACGGGTCTCCGCCTACGCCGGCGACCAGATGATCGACGCGACGCTCGGCCGGGCCGGGGCCGCGCCGGTGGTCACCTCGTCCGGACGCCTGCCCGGTGACCTGGACGCCCGCGGGTCGAGCGCGTTCGACGGCGACCCAAGCACGGCCTGGAGCCCGGGCTTCGGCGAGCAGGCCGACACCTGGGTGCAGGTCAGCACCCCGACGCCGGTCACCTTCTCCTCGATGAACCTCGCCCTGGTCGCCGACGGACGGCACTCGGTGCCGACCAGGATCGGGATCGTGGTGGACGGGCGGCGCGTCGGCGCGGTCGACGTCCCGCCGGTCACCGACACGCCGGTGAGCTCCGGCACCCGAGACGCCACCCGGACCGTCGCCCTGTCCTTCCCCGCGGTCACCGGGAACACGATCCGGCTGGTCGTCGAGGAGGTCCGCACCGTCACCAGCAAGGACACGATCAGCGGCCTGATCACCAACCTGCCGGTCGGCATCGCGGAGATCGCCGTTCCCGGCCTGGACGGCTCGGCCGGCGGGACGGGGCGCAGGGAGGCGGCCACCACCGCGCCCGGCGCCGCCGGCACGCCCGGAGCGACCGCCAGCGCCGCGAACGGCACGATCACCGCGCAGCCTGCGGCAACCGCGCAGGCCGGGCCCCCCGGGCTGGCCGCGGCCGGCCCGCAGGACATTCCGGCGCCGTGCCGCACCGACCTGATGACCCTCGACGGTGCACCGGTCGGCCTGCAGATCACCGGTAGCATCCGGAACGCCACCGATCGTCATGGCCTGGAGGTGCGCACCTGTGGCACACCGGTCACGCTCAGCGCGGGTGATCATGTCGTCCGCACTGCGAACGGTGCCCTGACCGGCCTCGACATCGACCGCCTGCTGCTCGCCTCCGAGGCTGGCGGCGGCGCCTGGCTCGACGCCACCGGCGTCAACGCGATCACGGGTGAAGCCTCCGGCACGACCGGCGGCACCAGCGCGGGCGCGGGCACCGGCCTACCCACGCTGAAGGTGGAGGCGACCAGCGACACGTCGTTCCGGGTCGACGTCACCGGCGCCACGCCGGGCACTCCGTTCTGGCTGGTTCTGGGTCAGAGCCGATCCGCCGGATGGAAGGCGGACGTCGACGGCCGCGACCTCGGCGAGTCCCGCCTGATCGACGCCTACGCCAACGGCTGGCGGGTCAGCCCGACCAGCGGCAGCTTCACGATCGACATCGACTGGGTCCCGCAGCGGACCGTCGAGCGTGTCCTGAGGGCGTCCGTGGCGGCCGGCCTCCTGACCGCGGTCGTGCTGTTCGCCGGCACCTACCGGCGGCGACGCGGGCGCACCTGGCGTGACCTCGACCTCGCCCCGGCGGGAGGCGTCGCGGGCCTGGGCGGCGCCGCGGGCTCGGCGCCCGGCCTCACCGCAGCGCCGGTTCGGGTCTCGTCAGCGCCGCCCCCCAGGGCCGAGCTCCCGACCGCCGAGCCGTGGCGGGGCGGCACCGTGACGACCTCGGTGCGGTCGGCGATACTGCTGGCGCTGGCAACCGGCGCGGTCAGTGTCGTGCTGGTCAGCCCGGTGGCCGGGCTGGTCGTCGCACTGCTGACGGGCGCGGCTGCCCGGGTGCCACGGGCCCGGCTGGTGCTGCGGGCCGCCCCGGCCGTCTGCCTGGCGGTGAGTGCTCTCTATGTGCTGCAGGCACAGGCACGGCACGACCTGCCGGCCGACGGTTCCTGGGTCTCCTCGTTCGACCGGGTGGCCACGCTGTCCTGGCTGGCCGTCCTGTTGCTCGCCGCCGAGGCCGTCCTCACCGTGGCAACCCGCCGCCGGGCCAGCTCCTGACCGCACCCCGCCGCACAGCGGCGTCCGACCGGCGTGGCCAGGTGGCCACGCCGCGTCCGGTCAGCCCCTGATCGGCGTGGCCGCGCCTGACCGCGCGGTCACGCCGGGCAGGGCCTGACCGACCGTCCCCCTGAGACCGGATGCCCGGCGGGACCTGCTCCCAGGGCGCCACGGAAACGGCCAGCGCAAGTCCGGCCACGGCCGGTCGAATCTCCGACTCAAGAGTAACGGAGAGTAGTTTCCGCTTACTCTCCGTATAGCATCGCCGCGTCATCTGCTAGAAGCGGCTCTGGTCGACGAGTGCACCGACCACGGGTCCTGACGAAGGGATGAGGCGCGGGGGTGCCACACGCAACCACTTCGGATCGGGGGATTTCGCCACAGGAGGTCATCGACTGCGGCGAGCACAACCCGAGGCATGCGAAACATCGACAGCGCCGGAGATCCACCACCTGGCGGATCCGGGCCGGTCGAGCACGCGGCACAGCTCAGCACGACGGGGGGAGTCACGATTCGGCGAGCGGAGAAACCGGCGGCAGCGACGCCACGGGCAGGCGGATCGGGCGTGGCGCTCCGCCCAGGCACCGACGCCGTCCGCCGCGCAGATCACCGCGACGGACGGCCCTGCTGCGGCTCGCCGTCCTCGCGCCAGTCCTGTTCACCGGGGCGGCGATCACCGGCGCGGGCGCCGAGGCCGTTCCCGCTCCCGGCGTTCTCATCGAGGACACCGCGGTCGGCTCCGGGGTCAACCAGGTCAGCTATTTCGGTGACTGGTCGGCCGTCACAGGTGGGCCACCGGCCACGCCCAACGGGAGCTACCGCCGTTCGACACAGGCATCCAGCGGCGCCGTGCTGCGGTTCACCGGGGTGCAGCTGGACATCTACGGCCTTCTCGGGCCCGACGGCGGTATCACGACCATCAGCGTGGACGGCCAGACTCCGACCGCGGTGAACACCTTCGCCTCGTCCGCGAGCGTGGCCCGCATCTACCAGTCCGGCCTCCTCAACTCCGGTGTCCACACCGCGGTGCTGGTGAACGTCGGTTGGCATGACCCGGCGTCCGGCGGCATTCAGGTCACTTTCGACCGGGCGCAGGTCTATGTCGACTCGGGTCCGCCACCGGGTCAGCGCTGGCTCTCCGGGGCGAACGGCGACCCCGTTCAGAACGCACCCAATGTGGATGCGTTCTGCTCCCTCCGTGGCAGACCCTGCGACCTGGCGCATGTCTTCGTCAGCCGCAACAACTGGCAGAACATCGTGCAGCCGTCCTGGACCCAGGCCAACTTCGSGGGTTGGCCGGGCCGTCTCGTCATCTCGGTACCTCCCTTCCCCGAGAACTCGGGGCACACACTCACCGCCTGCGCCGCGGGTGCCTACGACTCACAGTGGCGCACCTTCGGCCACACCCTGAACAGCACCGGGAGGCAGAACTCCATCATCCGGATCGCCTGGGAGGCGAACGGCAACTGGTACCAGTGGTCGGGCAGCAACCCCGCCGCCTACGTGGGCTGCTGGCGGCACATCGCCGATGCCATCAACTCCACCGCGGAGCCCGACCCGCTGCTGGACTGGACCATCAACGCGCACTACTCGCAGAACCCRCCCAGCCGCAATCCGCTCGATCTCTACCCGGGTAACGACTGGGTGGACATCATCGGCATCGACGCCTACGACCACTACCCGCCCTCCCGGACCCTGGCGGAGTTCAACAACCAGGCGAACGCTGTCGGCGGAATTACCTGGCTCTACAACTTCGCCCGGGCGAACAACAAGCTCTTCGGAATCGGGGAGTGGGGCGTCGTGAGCGGGCGCAACGAGAACGGCGCCGGCGACAACCCGAACTTCATCCGCTTCATGCGTGACTGGATGGAGGCCAGGGCGAACGCGGGTCTGTACTACGAGAACTACTACAACACCTGCGAACCGCCCAACGTCGGTTCGAATCTCTACCGGCCCACCGATCAGCACTGTCTGTTCGTCAACAACGCGTCCGCCCAGCTCTACACCCAGCTGTGGAGCATTCCGTAGCGGGAGGCGCATGACCGGCGCGTCGCTCGCGGGTACGTGGGGGACCCGCGAGCGACGCCGCCACCTGTCCGGGGTCGATCGGACTCCGGCCCGATCAGACTCCGGCCGATCGGATTCCGGCCGCCGGCCCGGGGCCGTCAGCCCGTGAGCGGGCCGGGGCGGTCGACGAGCAGGGCCACCAGCCGGTCCAGTTCGGCCGCCGGATCCTCGGTGAGGCCGCTGTGTACGGCTGACGCCTGGACGACGGTGCTGCGCGGTGCGGTCAGCCAGCGGAACCGCTCCCCCCCGGAGAGCTGGCCGGCGGGTCCGGCCTCCGGGCCGCCCGCGCAGACCCGGCGCAGCGCGGCGAGATGCGCCGCTACCGCGGCCAGGTCGAGGAACGGATCGAGGCTGACCAGCCGCTCCCGGTCGAGGACGCACCGCGAGCCGAGGAAGGCAGCCCGCTGGCACCACAACAGCACCCCGACGTTGACGCATTCGCCGCGCTCGACCCGCGGCACCACCCGGACCATCGCGTACTCGAACAGGTCAGGCACCGCGCCCTCCCGTGAGCCAGCCGGGACGCGCCGAGGGCCGATCAGCGACCCGCTCCCCCGCCGAGGGCACCTGTGTCGCCGGGACGAGCATCGGCTCCAGCCAGGGCCGGGCCCCGCCCACCCGGGCCAGCAGCCAGTCGATGTAGGCCGAGCCCGGCACGTCGGCCCACTCCCCCGGCACCAGCTCGAGCACCCGGGACAGCAACGCGGCCGTGACCGCGGGCGCCAGCTCCGCGTCGGCCGCGGCGAGCAGCTCGGCGGCGCCGGCACCGAGCCCCGGCAGCAGCACATGCTCGGCGAAGCGGGGCAGCGGTCGGTCGACGGCCGCCCCGGCACCCGCCCAGTCATGGTGCGGGTACAGCGCCGCGCCGTGATCGATCAGCCACAGCCGGCCGCCCCACACCAGCAGGTTCGGGTTCCGCCAGGAACGGTCGACGTTCAGGGTGAGGGCGTCGAGCCACACCACCCGGGCGGCGAGCTCCCGCTCGACGTCGAAGGCCAGCGGGTCGTAGGTGATCGAACCCGGCAGGTAGTCCATGCCGAGGTTGCTGCCCGGGCTGGCCCGCAGCAACTCCTGGACCTCCTGGTCGGGCTCGGTGCGGCCGAGGTCGGGATCGACGTCCACCACGACCAGCTCGGGCACCGCGAACCCCAGGCCGCGCGCGAGCTCACCGACGACCACCTCGGCGACCAGCGACTTCGGGCCCTGGCCCGCGCCGGTGAACTTGACCACCCAGGTCCCGAGATCGTCACCCTCCATCAGACCGGGCAGACTGCCACCCTCCCGCAGGGGCGTGGCGTAGCGGATCGCGCGGACATGACGCAGCACGCCCCCAGCATGCCTGCCGACCGGCTCTCCGCGGCAGGCGGGGCCGGCGGGTGGGCTGCCCACGGCCGGCCCGCGAGCACAGGGCCCTCTCCGCTCGCCCGGGCACCGGTTCGTCTGGTCACCGGGCCTCCCGTCCGCCGCCAGGTCACCAGGGCGCGGCGGTGCCTCCGACCGGCGCGGGCGACCGGCGTGTGGAGACCCAGGCCAGCAGGTCGGGGCCTGCCAGAGGCCCGGGCACGGTGACCTGCCGGAACTCGCTGCGGCGCAGATCGGCGTGGTCCTCGCCGACGACGTCGTCGAACAGTTCTGCGGACACGATGAACGCCAGATCGTCTCCCGGGCTGGCCGCCAGTTCCCGGCGGAGCACCTCGGCGTCGAGCAGCTGGCAGGCCTTCACCACCGCTCGCCCGCTGTAGCCCCCCTCGTCACAGCGGGTGATCCCCTGGTGCAGCGCGACCCGAAGCCGCAGCCGCACCGCGCCACAGCCAACCCGGTCGCCGCCAACCCGGTCGCCGCCAGCCCGAACGTCGTTGACCTGGGCGTCGTTGACCTGGGCAACCGCACGGCACAGCTCTCGGGTGAACGCGGCGACCACCCGACCCTCGTCGATCCCAGGCGGAAAGACCCCCAGCTCGCCGCCTTCCGGCCAGGGGACCCAGTGCACACGCTGCACACCCGCGGCGCCGCACGCCTCGTCGAGGACCGCGCCCAGTGAGGCCCGCGGCGACGGGGCGCCCGGGAACGCGGCGAGCCCTCCCCAGGCTTCCGGACCATCCGGCCGGTGGCCGGGGAAGAGGGCAGGGGCATCCGTGGCGATGGCGATGCAGAGCCGCCGGATGCCGGGAGCCGCTTCGTTCACGCTCAGCCTCCGAGAAGGACGTTTCGCTGAGAGCCACTGTTCACCCGCGGGAGGACGAAGACGTCCTCCTGCGATGGTTTTCACCGAGCGGAGCCGACCGGACAACGATGTGGCACCGGCACCAGTTCCCCAGCGGTGCCGGTCGCGGCGCCGGCAGGGGCAGGTGACGACAGGGGCAGGTGACGACAGGGAAGGGTGCCGGCGGGGTGCCGGCTCGGGAGGTAGGTCAACACCTGCGAGCCGCAGGTCAGCGGCGGCGGGGTATGCCGGCGGCCGTGTAGAGCGCGTCGACATCGCGGATCACGATCGCCCGGTAGCGGGTGTCCACGACGCCCTGCTGGCGCAGCTCGCGCAGAACCTTGTGCACAGTCGGCTCGGCGGCGCCGACGAGGCCGGCGAGTTCCGGCTGGGTGAGGGAGATCTGCACGCGGCGGCCCGTCCCGTCCGTCGCGTCGGCGCCGTAGGCGTGCTCCAGCTCGCAGACCACGCGAGCCAGTCGCATCGCCACCGTGCACCCACCGAACTCGACCCGGCGCCGGGTCGAGTTGCGCAGCTTGGCACTGACGGACTGGAGCACAGGGGTGTTCGCCTCGGGGGCGCGCCGCAGGAAATCCAGAAAGGTCTCCAGCGCGATGACCTTCGCGAGGACGGCACCGGCCGCCGTCACTGTCGCCGAGCGCGGCTCCCCGTCCAGCCCGGCCTGCTCGCCGACGAGGTCACCGCCGTGCCGGATCGCCAGCAGCGCGAAGCCGCCGTTCTCGGTCGACGCGGTCACCTTGACCCAGCCGCTGAGCAGCAGCACGACGAAGTTCGTCTCCTCGCCCTCCCGCAGCAGCACCTCGTCGCTGGTGAACTCCCGGTAGGCGCCGAGCGCGACGAACTCCGTGCGGATCGGCTCCGGCAGCCGGCCGAGCAGGCTCTTCGCCGGCCAGTCCAACCGCCGCGGACGCTGGCGGTCCGGACCAGCGCCGCCACCAGGCCGAACCATGATCTGCTCCTTCTGCGCCGGGCACCGCTGAGCCGGGCGCGACCAACTGTCGGGTGGTGCCGCGGGCCGCCGGAACCGGCGCGGCACCACGCGTTCTGACTAAAGGTTGATACCACCACGTCAGCGGCCTTGCGTGAAGGATCGGGTGCGCTGCGCAGACCGTCACAGCACAGGCCCGGCCTGGGCACGGTCAGAGCGTGCCCGCGTCACGCCCGATGCGGCATCAGGGCGTTCTCCGGGATCACGCCGAGGCGGCCGGCCTGGAAGTCCTCGACGGCCTGCTGGAGCTCCTGACGGGTGTTCATCACGAACGGCCCGTACATCTCCACGTGCTCGCGGATGGGCTGGCCGCCGAGCAGCAGTACCTCCAGGTTCGGGGCGTCCGCGTCCTGGCGGGGAGCCGCCGCGAGGCTGATCCGGTCTCCGGCGCCGAGCACGGCTGTCTGACCGAGATGGACGGGGGTGTCCTTCGCACCGATGGTTCCGGCCCCGGCCAGGACGTAGACCAGGCCGTTGTACTCCGGCCTCCACGGCACGCTGACCCGTGCCCCCGGGCTGACGGTGGCGTGCACGACCGCGATCGGCGTATGGGTCGAGCCGGGCCCGCGGAAGCCGCCGACGTCCCCCGCGATGATCCGGACGAGGCTCCCGCCGTCCGGCGAGGCGACCAGCGAGACCTGCTCGCCCTCGATGCTCTGGTAGCGCGGCGGGCTGAACTTGTCCCGGGCGGGCAGGTTCACCCAGAGCTGGACCCCGTGGAAGAGACCACCGCTGATGACAAGCTCCTCGGGCGGCGTCTCGATGTGCAGGATGCCCGCGCCGGCCGTCATCCACTGGGTCGCGCCGTCGGCGATCACGCCGCCGCCGCCATGCGAGTCCTGGTGCCGCATCGTGCCGTCGATCATGTAGGTCACGGTCTCGAACCCGCGGTGCGGGTGCCAGGGGGTGCCCTTGGGCTCGCCGGCCCCGTAGTTGACCTCGCCCATCTGGTCGGCGTGGACGAACGGGTCGCGGTCGGCGAGGCTCACGCCGGCGAACATCCGGCGGACGGGAAAGCCCTCCCCCTCGAAGCCGGACGGGGCGGTCACGACCTTCTTCACCGGGCGCTCGACGTCGCCGAGCCCGGGCGCGGACAGCCTCGGCAGGGTGAGGGTGTCGGYGGTGACGGCTGGCATGGTGACCTCCCAGGAAGCGTGCTGACCTTCACGGCGGCGACCGCCCGGCCCGGACCCGTGGGGCGGCGGAGCCCCCGGGCGACCCGGTCTCGACGGTTGTCGATTCAACTATCTCCGTGCAACCAGCCGGCGCCCCGGAGACTTCCCGCCACAGACCACCCTCCCACGGGCACCAGCGACGAACGGCGTTCACCCAGAGCGATCAGGTTCGGGAACACCGGTCCACTGCGATCGCTTGAGTAGGTCAGGCTCAACATGACTGGGCCTGACCCGCTCGACACGAGGGATGAAGGTCGCATGTCACAGACCAGGCTCCTGCCGCTGCTGCCACTGGACGACACGGTGCTGCTGCCCGGCATGGTGGTTCCGCTCGATCTGTCGGACGACCGGACCCGCGCCGCCGTGGACGCGGCCCGGGGCGGCCGACCCGATTCCATACCCGAGGCCCGCGCGCCGGGCATCTCCAGTCGCTCCTACCAGCGCAAGGCCGAAATCCTGCTGGTCCCCCGCGTCGAGGGCGAGCTCGCCGACATCGGGGTCGTGGCGGTCGTCGAACAGATCGGGCGGCTGCCGAACGGCACCAGCGCCGCCGTCGTGCGCGCCGCCGCCCGCGCCCGCCTGCAGGCGCCCCCGCCGGCGGACCCCGGCCCGGGGGATACCGGCCCGGCAGACACTGGCCGGGCAGACATCGTCCCCGGGCCGGCAGACACCGCCGCGTCCGGCGACGACGTCGTGTGGGTGGAGGCGACGGTCGTGGAGGCGATCGTCCCGCCCGGCTTCTCGGGCACGCTCAGCGCCCCGCACCGCGACGGCGACACCGCCACCGACCCCGACAACCCGGACGGCGCCGTCGCGCGCCTGGTCGCGCTCGCGCTGGAGTACCGCAGCCTGGTGACCGGCCTGCTGCGCACCCGGGGCGTCGACCAGGTCGCCGACACGGTCGCGGCGCTGGAGAACCCCAGCACCCTGGCCGACACCGCCGGCTACTCGTCCTATCTGTCGACGGGGCAGAAGCTGGAGCTGCTGCGCACCCTGGACGTCACGGCCCGGCTGGAGAAGCTGATCCCCTGGACGAAGGAGCACGCCGCCGAGGTCGAGGTCGCCGAGACCATCCGCCGCGACGTCCAGGAGGGGGTGGATCGCCAGCAGCGCGAGTTCCTGCTGCGGCGCCAGCTCGACGCCGTCCGCAAGGAGTTGGCGGAGCTGGACGGCTCCGCCGAGGACGCCGGCAAGGAGGACTACCGGGCCCGGATCGAGGCCGCCGACCTGCCGGAGAAGGTCCGCGTCGCCGCGCTGAAGGAGGTCGACAAGCTCGAGCGGACGACCGACTCCTCCCCCGAGGGGGGCTGGATCCGCACCTGGCTGGACACCGTCCTCGAGCTGCCGTGGAACTCCCACGCCGAGGACACGTACGACATCACCGCCGCCCGGGCCGTCCTGGACGCCGACCACGCCGGCCTCGACGACGTCAAGGACCGGATCGTGGAGTACCTGGCCGTGCGCCGTCGCCGCGCGGACGCCGGGCTCGGGGTCGTCGGCGGCCGCCGCAGTGGCGCGGTCCTCGCGCTCGCCGGCCCGCCCGGGGTGGGCAAGACGTCGCTCGGCGAGTCGGTCGCACGGGCGATGGGCCGGAAGTTCGCCCGGGTGGCGCTCGGTGGCGTCCGCGACGAGGCGGAGATCCGCGGCCACCGGCGCACCTATGTCGGTGCCCAGCCGGGGCGGATCGTGCGCGCGATCCGCGAGGCCGGGTCGATGAACCCGGTGATCCTGCTGGACGAGGTCGACAAGGTCGGCTCGGACTACCGCGGCGACCCGACTGCCGCCCTGCTCGAGGTGCTCGACCCGGCACAGAACCACACGTTCCGCGACCACTACCTGGAGGTGGAGCTCGACCTGTCGGACGTCCTGTTCCTGGCGACGGCGAACGTGCTGGAGGCCATCCCCGCGCCGCTGCTGGACCGGATGGAGCTGATCCTGCTCGACGGCTACACCGAGGAGGAGAAGGTCACCATCGCCCGCGACCACCTGCTGCCCCGGCAGGTCGAGCGCGCCGGGCTGACCGCGGACGACGTCGTCGTCGAGGACGAGGCGCTGCGTCAGCTCGCCGGCGAGTACACCCGCGAGGCCGGCGTCCGCGACCTGGAGCGGGCCACCGCGCGGGTGCTGCGCAAGGTCGTCGCGAAGGTGGCGCTCGGGGAGACGGCGCTGCCGGTCACGATCGGCGCCGGGGACCTGACCGGCTACCTGGGCCGGCCGCGGCACACTCCGGAGTCCGCCGAGCGAACCGCGCTGCCGGGCGTGGCGACCGGGCTCGCCGTCACCGGCGCCGGCGGCGACGTCCTCTTCGTCGAGGCCTCGCTCGCCGACCCGGAGACCGGAGCCAGTGGAGTGACCCTCACCGGGCAGCTCGGCGACGTCATGAAGGAGTCGGCGCAGATCGCACTGTCCTACCTGCGCTCACGCGGGGTGGAGCTGGAGCTGCCGGTCGGGGATCTGCGCGACCGCGGCATCCACATCCACGTCCCGGCCGGCGCGGTGCCCAAGGACGGGCCCAGCGCCGGGGTCACGATGACCACCGCACTGGCGTCGTTGCTGTCCGGACGTCCCGTGCGGGCCGATGTGGCGATGACCGGGGAGGTCTCGCTGACCGGCCGGGTGCTGCCCATTGGTGGGGTCAAGCAGAAGCTGCTCGCCGCCCACCGGGCCGGCCTCACCACCGTGCTGCTGCCCACGCGGAACGGGCCCGACCTGGACGACGTCCCGGCCGCGGTGCGGGAGGCGCTGACAGTGCATCTGGTCGCGGATGTCCGCGAGGTGCTGGAGCTCGCGCTCGAACCGGCCTTCGACACCAGGCTTCCCAAGGCAGTCGCCGCCTGAGCCACACCAGGCCGGCAGGCCGCTGGTGGACACCGCCGTCACGCGTGACGGCGGTGTCCACCAGCAACGGAACCACCCCGGAGCAACGGGGGGCGCGCAACGCCCGACGCGGGCGACACGCCGGAAGTTCGGTTAACAGCTTGTGACGCCATCGCCGGAACGGGGCTCCGGAGGCTACCTTCGGAGTGTGGATCGTGGCCGGTGCCTTCGGCAGGAGCGCGTCGTACAGGAGCGCATCCTGGCAGTGAGTCGACTACGCGGACGCCAGCGCCCTCGGGACAACCGAGGCCCGGCCCGGCGGCCGACCAGACCGCCGGGCCGTCGGCCACGCTGATCACCCCGGCGTGGGCAGGCTGTCGCACACCGCATAGAGTGGGCGCTTACCCGCAGCGGTGACGAAGGGTACGGCCCACGTGAACGCCTTTCGGCGGGGCTGGGTTGGCCTGGCCCTGTTCTTCTCCGCACTTCTCCTGATGCCGTTGCTCGTCGTCGAGTACCAGAACGGTACGCACGACACTGCCGGCCTCGCCGCGGCGGAGTATCCCGGGATCGCCCCGGGCGTGCCTGCAGTCGGCACCAGCCCCGCCGCCAGGCCCGGAAGCGGTTCCAGACCCGGGTCGGACGCCGGAGCCGGGCCGAGCCCTCTCGCCACGGTCTCCACTCCCACGAGCACGCCCTCCTCGCCAGGCGTTCTGGTGGGGTTCGCGGGGGTGACGGAAGGCGAGACCATCAGCGGCTTCCGACGGATCACCCTGCAGACCAGCGGTTCGGTCGGGCGGATCATCTTTGTCCTCACCGGGCCGACCGGGCGTCATTACAACGTCCCCTCAGCTGGTCCGCCGTACGTCTTCGCCCCGCATGACTCCGGCTGGCAGACGACCGAGGTCGTCGACGGGGTCTACTTCCTGGAAGCTGTCGTGGACGGCTCGGGCCGCACACCCGTCGCCACCGTTCGCTTCCGGGTCACCAACCACCCGGCGCCCACCGCCGGCCGGTAGCGGGCCCGACTGCCGCCGTGAGCCGGGCGACGGCACCCCCGCGTCCACCCCTGCGTGCCACCGTGGCTACGGTCAGACCTTGCCTGCCCCGGCCAGCGCGGGATCGGCAGCGCGGGAAGCGGAGGGACGTAGGTGACGACAGCGACGGAATTCCCTAATGTGAACGGGATGGATCGTCTGGTTTGGATCGACTGCGAGATGACCGGTCTTGACGCCGGTTCCGACCTGCTGCTCGAAGTCGCCTGCCTGGTGACCGACAGCGAGCTCACCGTCCTGGACGACGGCATCGACCTCGTTCTCGGCGCACCGGACGCAGCGCTCGACCAGATGCTCCCCATCGTCAGGGAGATGCACGAGGCCTCCGGGCTGACCACCGCTGTCCGCGCCGCCGACCTCAAGGTCGACGAGGCGGAGCGGCAGCTCCTCGCCTACATCCGGCGCTTCGTCCCGGACGCGCGCAAGGCCCCGCTGTGCGGCAACTCGATCGCGACCGACCGCACCTTCATCACCCGCTACCTCCCCCAGCTCGACGAGTTCCTGCACTACCGGATGATCGATGTCTCGTCGATCAAGGAGCTGGCTCGCCGCTGGTACCCGCGGGCCTACTACGCGGCCCCGGCGAAGTCCGGCGGCCACCGGGCACTGGCCGACATCCGAGAGAGCATCGAGGAGCTGCGCTACTACCGCGAGGTGCTGTTCGTGCCGCAACCCGGCCCGACGACCGAGACCGCCCGGGCCGCAGCCGCCGCCGTGCGGGCCTCCTGACCGAAGGGCGTCCGCGCTCACTCGCGACCCGGTTGTCACACCGACCCGTTCTACCGGTACGATGGCTCAGCCCGGTTGAGGTTCAGATCGGGTCTGGTTCAGATCGGTTCGTGGTGGGTGTAGCTCAGTTGGCAGAGCACCGGGTTGTGGTCCCGGGGGTCGCGGGTTCGAATCCCGTCACTCACCCCAGACGCGGTAGCAGTGCCACCCACCTTTCTGTGGGTGGCACACTTCTTTTTCCGCCCGCCCGCCTGGGTGCCGTTCGCGCGTTCGGATGTGGCCTCGCGTGCCCCCCAGSGCCGAGCTCGCCTGTGGCGCCCGGCGGCCCGGTGTCGGGGTGCCGACGAACCGTGACCGCCAGGCTCACCAGGCGGGTGTGCTGGGCAGCCGGGCGTTACCGGAGCATGATCATACGGGCGGGATGAGGCCGACGTGCCGGCCTTTGCCCGCGCAGTGGCGGCACGGTTCCAGGTGCGGCGCGGTGCCGCCCTGATCCGCGGCGCGGAGCTCGAATACCGCCCGACCCCCACGGCAGGTCAGGCAGATCTGGTTGATGATGCTCGCACGGCCCGGGGTCGTGTCAGCCCCGGACGGTTGCTCCGCTGTGGTCACCGGTGTACTCACCTCCCCGACGGATGCAGTCCCCGGTCGGGCTGACCGGACGGTCTCGCCGGGCAGCCGAGCAGGCTGGTCGACCGATGACGCTAGCCATCATCGACATCGTATGGGGTGGAATGCAGCAAAGGGCCGCACAACTCTGCTCGCCGCGGTCGCCTCCGGGAATCCGATGCGACCAGATGTGTGTTCACGGCCGGCTGCGGGTCGGAAGCCGGATCCGTCCTGACTCTGCGGCGATCAGTTCCGGCACGCCGTTCCGGCGCTTGGAGGCCTTGCCTGGCCGCCGTTCCAGGGCCGCCCACCTGTGCCTCTTCCCCCGCATGGCAGGGGCGACGCCATTCACCGCGCCCGCTGTCGGTTTCCCGAGTGGCAATCCCCGCCACCGTCCAGCACAGCCTGCATAACGGACAAGTTAGCCATAAAGCCGCAAAAGCGTTTGGGTCGACCCGGAGTTCTGCACGAGACCGGTTGAGAGGTGGATCTCACCGGCGAACGCCCGACAGTGCCCCTCTTTCTGGCACGTTCCGGCCGTGGGCCAACAACAGCCCACCGGGAGCCTTTCCAGCCACGCTGCCGGCGCGGCGCACCCGGCTCCACCGAGCGCGGCCCGCGTAGCCGCCCGCCCGTCGGCGGCGGGGCAGCGGCGGCGGCCCGGCATCCTGGGGGCTGGACGGCTGGGACCTACTCGATGTCGAACAGGCCCTGGCGGACGGCGTACATGACGGCCTCCATCCGCGAGTGGAGCTGGAGCTTGTCGAGGATGTTGCGCACGTGGTTCTTCACCGTGTTCTCGCTGATGAAGAGCTTGCGGGCGATCTCACGGTTGGCCCGCCCCTCGGCGACGAGCTTGAGGACCTCCAGCTCACGCGCAGTCAGATGTGGGGCGTGGGCACGCGGCCGGTCCTCACCGCCACCGCTGCCGCCGCGCGCCATGGTCGCGAACTCGACCATGAGCTTCGAGGCCATCGACGGGCTGATCAGGCTCTGGCCGTTGTGCACGGCGCGCACCGCGTCGGCCACCTCATGCGGCGGGATCGACTTCAGCAGATAGCCGACCGCACCCGCCTTGATCGCTTCGAAGAGGTCGGACTCCTCGTCCGACACGGTCAGCATCACGATGCGCACGCGCGGCACCGCGCGCTTGATGGCGCTCGCGGCGGCGATGCCGTCGCGCCCGGGCATGCGCACATCCATCAGGACGATGTCGGGCGCGGTGCCGGACGCGAGGACGAGCGCCTCCTGCCCGTCGGCGGCACGCCCCACCACCGAGATGTCCTCCTCGGTGTCCAGGACCACCTGCAGGCCCTGGAGGAAGAGTTCGTGATCGTCCACGACGAGAACCCGTATGGGCGTCGCGTCACGGGTCGGGTCGGCATCAGCGGCCGACGGCGGCACCACACTGGCCGTCATCACACATCCGGAAATCGGGTTCGGTTTCTCCGCCAAGCGGCTTCTCTGCCGCGCGCGAAAGCCGGTTCGTACACCTGCCCACTCTACGTGATGCACTACACACACGAGGTCGCAGGCGCGCTGAAGTCACCCCCCGCTTCCATGTCCTTAACACATCCGACATAGGGGAAATAGTACGCGCTTTTGGGTCGAGTTCAGTCTTCCTGCCCGTTTCCGTACCGACTCGACTTCGCTCGCCGACGCGCCGGCCGGGCGTTGCACCTGCACGGACGCCGCTGGCACCGGCCCGGGCCGCCTCGRCCAGAGCATTCACGGGCAGGTCCTTCACTGCGCGGCAGAACCAGTCAACAACGCCCAGTAGCCCCCCAGCCCGGTAACCGCCGCTTCATAACCAGCTATCGAAGGCGACTGGATGTACGGGATGAGCGACGTCATTGACGTCAGTTTGGTGGCGCCACGATCGGATCAGAGAGACCCTCGGGAGATGGACGCCGCAGCCAGCACGCCCCCGCCCCGACTGCACCTGAAGCCGGGTACCTCCTGGGCCGACGCCTACGCACGCGCCCGCCAGGTCGCACCTGAGGCCTTCGACGAGGACCGCCTGCTCAACCTCTGGGGCGGTCGGTGGCACCGAACCGGCAATCCACTCCACAGCCTGTCGCCCGTCGACGGGTCCCCGATCGCCGGTCCGCCGATGATCGACCCCGACGAGGCCCGTGAGGCCATCCGAGCCACGCTCGACGACCACAAGGAGTGGCGCGACGTCCCGCTGGCCGACCGCAAGGCCCGGGTCACCGCCGCGGTCGAGGCCATGGAGGAGCACCGCGAGCTGCTCGCGCTGCTCCTCGTCTGGGAGATCGGCAAGCCGTGGCGGCTGGCCCGCACCGACGTCGACCGCGCCCTCGACGGCGTCCGCTGGTACATCGACGAGGTCGACAGCATGATCGCCGGCCGGACGTCGCTGCCTGGCCCGGTAAGCAACATCGCGAGCTGGAACTACCCGATGAGCGTGCTGATGCACGCCATGCTGGTGCAGATGCTCGCCGGCAACGCGGCCATCGCGAAGACACCGACCGACGGCGGCGCCGCGTGCCTCACCCTGGCCTGCGCACTGGCCCGCCGGGCCGGACTGCCCGTCTCGCTGGTCTCCGGTTCGGGGTCACGGCTGTCGTCCGCGCTGGTGCGCGCCCCCGAGATCGGCTGCCTGGCCTTCGTCGGCGGCCGCTCCGCCGGCGGCCAGGTCGCCGCCGCGCTCGTCGACACCGGGAAGCGGCACTTCCTCGAGCAGGAGGGCCTCAACGCCTGGGGCATCTGGGACTTCTCCCAGTGGGACCTGCTCGCCGGTCACCTGCGCAAGGGCTTCGAGTACGGCAAACAGCGCTGCACCGCCTACCCGCGCTACGTCGTCCAGCGGCAGTTGTTCGACCAGTTCCTCCAGATGTACCTGCCGGTGGTCTCCTCCGTCCGGTTCGGGCACCCCCTCGCCGTCGAGCACGACGCCGACCCGCTGCCCGACCTCGACTACGGCCCGGTCATCACCGCCGAGAAGGCCACCGAACTCGCCGCCAAGGTCGACGAGGCGATCACCAAGGGCGGCCTGCCGCTCTACCGCGGCGACCTGGCCGACGGCCGGTTCCTGCCCGACCAGGACCGCTCCGCCTACGTCCCACCCGTCGCGATCCTCAACCCGCCACCGGCGGCCGCACTGCACCACGCCGAACCGTTCGGCCCGATCGACAGCATCGTCATCGTCGACTCCGAAGCCGAACTGCTCGCCGCGATGAACGCCTCCAACGGCGCACTCGTCGCCTCCCTCGCCTGCGACGACGAATCCACCGCCCGGCGCCTGTCCGGCGAACTGGCCGCGTTCAAGGTCGGCGTCAACAAGCCCCGCTCCCGCGGCGACCGCGCCGAGCCGTTCGGTGGCCGCGGCGCGTCCTGGAAGGGCGCCTTCGTCGGCGGCGAACACCTCGTCCACGCCGTCACCGTCGGGTCCGACAGCCACGAACGCCTCTACGGCAACTTCCCGTCCTACTCGCTCTACCCGGAGACATAGTCTGTGGTGTAAGGACTTCTCCGCCCGTCACCCGGTGCTGGGCCGTTTCCGGGCCGTCCCAGCACCGGGCAGGGCTCCACTGCGCGTAACTGCTACATGTAGCAGGCTGATGGCACGGAGGGCGGGAGAGCTCGTGAACCGAGCGGTTACCCTGACAGCCGCGATCGGTTCTGCTTTCGCTGCCCTCCGTGCTGTCATCGTTGTCAGCCAAGGTGCGTCAACGGACGTCACGTGGTGGCGCCGACGGTGGGAACACGCCGGGTCGTGATGATCTCGACGTAGCTCTGGATGATCGAAGCATCGGGAAGGTGTAGTCCGGGGGGCGGTGGCGTGGCGACATTTTCGATGGTCAGCGGCGCACCAGTGTCGGAGAAGATCAGATAYTCGATGCCGAGACCGAGGCTGGACTTGTCGGAGACCACCAGGCCCACCGCATGACCGGGCCGGCCGGCGCGGTCACGGGTCGGCCCGGCGTCGAAGAGCGTGGGGATCTGCGCGAGGACCTCGTAGAGCGCGGCGTTCTGTGCCGGGCTTGTCAGGCCGGTACGCAGGAACCTCAGGACCTCGCCCGTGGCCCAGAGGTCGACGGGGTAACCCTGCGCCAGGGCATAGGCCTTCAGCCTCGCTGAGATCTGCGCGGGGTCGGTGGGGGTCAGGGCCGGGTCGTACTCGGGGGGCACCGGTGGGCTGTCGGACCTGCCCTCGAACTGGTCGTCGTCGTCGGGGGTCGGACCGCCGACGTCCGCACCGGCGCGGTCGATCTGCTGGATGTACCGGTCGCTGTGCACCGCCCCGTCCCTGTCACGCCACAGGTCCGTGATCGCCGTACGGGCGGTGGTCGTCGCCCTGTTCCGGGCGACGGCGATGTCAAGCCCGTAGCTCTGGGTGCGGACATAGAGGACAGGACCACTCCCGGCCTGCGCGCTCTCCCGCTGCCGGCGGGCCGCCTCCGACAACGCCGCCACCGCACCGTCATGATCACCCGTGGTGGCGGTGAGGAGAGGTTCCGGCAGCAGCGGCATGGCCGTGGCCTGGTCGTGGGTTCGTACGACCGTGAGCCCCAGGAGCGCACCCGCGAGCACCAGGACCGTGGCCGCCGCCGCCAGGACGCCCCGGCGGCGCCGGACGACGACTCGACCACGTCCGCGCCCAGGCCGGGGGGACCGGGCGGACGGATCGGCGAGCAGAAGCGCCAGCAGGCTCTCCCCTCGCCGCTGCTCGACGGCGCTGAGGGGGTCGTCCGCCACCGGGTTGGAGGCGCTCAGGAGGGTGCGCACAACGACGGGATCGTCGATGTCGCCACGGTCGTCGCTGTCGGACATCATGACCCTTCCCTGAAAGTGAGCGAGGCTGGGGCTTCGGTGACGGTCGGCGTCGAGGCGGCTTCCGCCAAGGCCGCCTCGAGACGGCGCCGGGCACGGTGCAGACGCACCTTCGCCGTGGCGGCGGACACCGCCAGAGCCACCGACAGGCCGTGAAGGTCCAGCCCCTCCCAGCCGGCGAGCTGCAGGATCTCCCGGTCGTCCGACGAAAGCCGCTCCAACGCCTGCCAGGCCAGGTCTCTGCGTACCGCCTCGTCGGCGATGTCCTCATCGGTCAGGGCGGTCGGGTCCGTGGCCAGCCCGGACCCGACCATCCGGACTTCGAGCCGGAGCCGCCGGATCCCCGCGCGGCGCTGGTTACGCACGACATTGCCGGCGATGCCGTACAGCCAGGCCCGGATCTCGTCCGGGGCGGCGGGGCGGCGCTGCCAGTGCCGCCAGGCCGCGAGGAAGGTCTCCGACACGACGTCCCAGGCGGCCTCGTCACTACCAAGGCGTCGCTGCGCGAACCGCAGGACCGCCCCGTGATGCTCCCGGAACAGCGCCTCGAACGAGGGCACGGCCAGACTGGCAGGCACAGGGACAGTCCTTCCTCGGGGCGTCATCCCGTTCATGTCCAGCACCCCCCACCCGGTTACATCCCGCCGTCCGTCCCACCAAGATGTCGTCTGGATAGCCGGGACCCCGGACGGCGCCCACCTGCGCAATCACCGTCGCGACGACGAAGGTCTCGTCGTCAGCTGGCATGAGGCAGGAACGGGTTTCCCCCACATCGAGGGGCCACAAAGGCCGCCCGATCTCGTCGAACCGCTGGATCAGGTTACGGACGGCCTCCTCGCCGCGGCCGCCGGCCGCGCGATCGCCGACACCGGCGTCCCGGACGCCGGCGCCATGATGATCGTCGCTCGCCGGCGAGGCGGCAGCTCGTCATCATCTCGACCCCAATCGCGCGGTCCGGGCGGCGCAGCGGGAACGGGGCTGGTGAGCTGATGGCCCGACGAACGCATCGCCGAAGGATCATCGATGAGCACCTCGGGCATCGAGGACTCCACGCTGCGAGACATGGCTATCCCTGGAGCCGCTATGCCTGGGCCCCTATCCATGACCGGCCAGGCATCCGCTCTCACCCCCGGAAGGATGCTTCATCCGGAGCGATCTTCGGGCCGTTTCTGGGCCGTTCCACTCGGGAACGGGTGTCAGATCACGAGAGATACCGAAAGGTCAAATGCCCAGTTCACAGGCATGATCGCGTCGTTCGCCCAGGTCGCGGGAACCCCCGCGCAACTTCCCGTCCTACTCGCTTTACCCGGAGACGTAGCCCGCGGCGAAAGGGCTGATCCGGAGCTGAGCCCGGCGGGGGCGCAGGCCGTGGTCGGCGAGCGGGCCGAGCACCAGGCCGGCGTCGTCGCAGCGGGCGGCCAGTTCCGGCAGGGCGCCAAGGGCGCTGCGCCAGGCGCCAGGCGCGGAGGTGCAGTCGCTGTCGTGCAGCAGCACGGTGGCACCGCCGCGCAGGTCGGGCGCGAGCGTGGCCAGCACCGTCTGCGGGGTCGCCGTCGCCGTCCAGTCGCGGCCCCACGCCGTCCACAGGACGGGTGTGAGGTCGAGGCGGCGCGCGGCGGCGAGCACCCCCGAGGACAGCACCCCGTGCGGCGGCCGGACATGCGCCGGCACCTGCCCGGTCGTCTCGGCCACCAGATCGCGGGTGCGGGCGAGCTGGTCGTAGCTGGACATCGGCCCGCGAAGCAGCATCGGCCGGTGGTCCCAGCCGTGCACGGCCAGCTCGTGGCCGGCTGCCGCCACCTCCCGTGCCAGGCCCGGTGACCTGCGCACCATGCTGCCGAGCACGAAGAACGTCGCCCGGACAGCAAGCTCGTCCAGCACCTCGAGAAACTGCGGTGTGGACGCCGGGTCCGGCCCGTCGTCGAAGGTCAGCGCGACGTGGTCGGCCCGGCCGACCCCGGCAAGGCGCGGGGCGACCGCGGTGCGCAGCCGGCGCAGTGTCATCAGCGACGGCAACCCATGGGCCAGCACGGCCGCGGTGACGACGAGCCCGCCCGCGACCAGACCCGACGATCCACCCACCGCGCCCCCCGGCCGCGCCTGCGCTCCGCCCGTCATGACGGACACTTTGCCACACCGTCGCTGCTGGTCACCGCTTCGTACCTCCCCTCCCAGCCGGCCGCCGCGCCCCGCACCGCCAGAAGCGTGCGCCGTCCCGAGGAGAGCCTTCGCCCGCGTCCCGCCGGGCCTTCGAGGCGCGTCCCACAGGACGTCCCGTGTATGTCGCTGTGGGGCGAACGGCCTGGTTCAGACCGTTCCCCGGTGGGAACACACCCTTCCGGGAGGATCCCGGATCTTCACCTGACGTCCGACGTTTCGGTTTCCTCCGTTTCCTGCGTTTCCTGCGTGTAGCACGCGGCGGCGCGGCGACCTGTCGCCGCCCGCGCCGGTCCCGCACGGCACGGTGAGAAGGAGGACCGGCAGATGCTCGACCAGTGGTTCCTCACTGCCGAGGAACGCGGCAATCCGGACACTGATCTGGACAGCCGCCACCCCGACGGGCGGGCCTGGACGACGGGCAACCTGGTCCGCCCCCTGGTTCATGGCCGGGCCTACTTCTCCCGGCTGCTGGAGGTCGTCGAGGGCCTGCGCGCGGGGGATCTGCTGCTGTTCACCGACTGGCGCGGTGACCTCGACGAGCGGCTCGACGGTGCCGGCTCGGAGGTGGGCCGGGTGCTCGGGCGGGCGGCCGGGCGGGGCGTCACCGTCCGCGGGCTGATGTGGCGCTCCCACCTCGAGCTGTTGTCCTTCAGCTCGCGGCCGAACCGGCGGCTCGCCGAGGAGCTGAACCTCTCGGGAGCCCAGGTGGTGCTCGACCACCGGGTGCACCGCAACGGGTCGCACCACCAGAAGCTGGTCGTCGTCCGCCGCTCCGCCGGCACCGGTGGGACCGGCAGCGCGAGCAGCACGAGCAGCACGGGCAGCACGGGCAGCACGGGCAGTCCGGGCAGTCCGGGCAGTCCGGGCAGCGCCAACGGTCCCGGTGACGATGCGGTGGCCTTCGCCGGCGGCATCGACCTGTGTTACAGCCGCCGGGACGACGCCGCCCACGCCGGCGATCCGCAGAGCCAGCCGATCGCCGAGGCCTACGGACAGGCGCCGCCCTGGCACGACATCCAGGTCGAGGTGCGCGGGCCGGCCGTCGGCGATCTGGAGCGGACGTTCCGCGAACGCTGGGACGACCCGGCCAGCCTCAACAACCCGAATCCACTGCGGCAGGCGTACTACCGCCTCCGCCCGGTGGAGACGGATCCGGACCGGCTGCCGCCGCAGGAGGAGGACCCGGAGCCGGTGGGGCCGCACGCCGTGCAGATCCTGCGTACCTACCCGCGGCGGCGCCCCCACTACCCGTTCGCGCGCCACGGCGAGCGGTCGATCGCGCGGGCGTACCGGAAGGCGCTGCGCCGGGCCCGGCGACTGATCTACCTGGAGGACCAGTACATGTGGTCCACCGAGGTGGCGCGGCTGTTCGCGGAGGCGCTGCGCCGTGAGCCGGAGCTGCACCTGGTGATCGTCGTCCCGAGGTTCCCGACGCAGGGGGGCCGGTTCGCACTGCCGCCGAACCTCGTCGGCCGGGAGCAGGCGCTGGAGATCTGCCGCACCGCCGGCGGTGACCGCGTCGGCGTGTACGACGTCGAGAACCACGCCGGCACGCCCGTGTACGTCCATTCGAAGGCTGTGACCATCGACGACGTCTGGGCATCGGTCGGTTCGGACAACCTGAACCGGCGCTCGTGGAGCCACGACTCGGAGCTCGCCGTCGCCACGATCGACACCACACTCGACCTGCGCGAGCCCGCCGATCCGGGCGGGCTCGGCGACGGGGCGCGGGTGTTCGCCCGCGAGCTGCGGCTCGAGCTCTGGCGCGAGCACCTCGACTGGGACGGTGACGACGCCGAGCTCCTCGACCCCGAGGCCGGCTTCAAGGCGTTCCGGCGCCGCGCCGAGCAGCTGGAGGCCTGGCACCACGGGGGCCAGGTGGGCCCCCGCCCGCCCGGGCGGGTCCGGCCGCACCAGCCGCAGCGCCTGAACCGGCTCACCCGTGCCTGGGCCGCCCCGCTCTACCACGCCGTCTACGACCCGGACGGCCGTCCGCGCCGCATGCGCGGCGACAACACCTGGTAGGCGACAGCACCTGGTGAACAGGCGGGGGCAGCCCGCTGTCAGCACGTAACACCGACAAGGCCACCCGGTTCCGACACGTCACCGGCCAGGGAACCCGCGGGACGGCGACGGACGTCCGCTGCGCGGCTGCGCGCCACCCCGGGCGTCCGTCGCGGTCCTACCCTGGGCGTGGGCCATGTCGGGCCGGGCCGGTGCAGCACGAAGGCATCTGTGGCATGCCCGTGTCCGTAGCCGTGGCCTGTCTGTGTCTGATGGCTAGTGGTTCGATCGTGAGAGGTCCGACGGTGAGTGACTCCGCACTCGTCGGATCCTGACGCCCGGCGCTCGCGCCCCGGCGTCCGTGGAGAGGAGTCACGCTGAACATCCCACGCGTGGRCATCGTCGGCTGGATGTTCGCGGGTGCCATCGTCCTGGCCGTGATCGCGCTGACCGCCGRCCGGAACAACCCTGACGAGCAGCGGGTCGCGCTCTGGGGCGACTCGCTGGCCTGGGAGTCCCGCGACGCGTTCGTCGCAGCGGCCCAGAAGGACGGCTCCACCCAGGCGCAGGCCCACACCTGGGGCGGGACAGCCCCGTGCGACTGGCTCGACGACATGCGCAGACAGGGCCGCCGCTGGAAGCCGACCGTCGCGGTGCTCTCCTTCTCCGGCAACACCGGCTCGGAGTGCATGCGCGACCGTGACCTGCTCACCGCCTACCGCAACGACGTCACCGAGGCCGTCGAGATCCTCACCCGGCGCGGCACCGAGGTCATCCTGATCGACGCCCCGCCCCGCAGGGACCAGGCCGTCGACTCCGACGGCCTCACCGCCCTCGACCGGCTGTGGCGCGACATCGCCAGCATGCGGTCGGATGTCCGGGTGGCCCCGGTCGGGCAGACCCTCACCTACAAGGGCCTGTTCGTTCCGCGGCTGCCCTGCGCTGCCGGCGAGACCTGCGAAAGTGACGGGATGGTCACGGTACGCAGTCCGGACGGCGTGCATTTCTGCCCGGTCGTCCAGCCGCCGATGACGGCCTGCCCGGTGCGGTCGGTCGGCGCCGAGCGCTACGGCCGTGCCATGGCCGAGGCTGCGCGGGTGGACGACACCCCCGCGCCCTGACCGAGGCTCGACCGACACCGAGGCTCGACCGACATCGCCTCTGCCAGCGATGATGGGTTGGCGGGCCTGGAGTGTCTCCGGTCACGGGACGTCCGGACACCGGCGGCGACCGGGCACGCACGGGCAGAGCTGCGCCATCGGCGGAGCTCTGCCGCCAGGGAGCCGTCAGTCGGAGAGTGGAGCGAACAGCATGAAGGTTGTCGTGGTCGGTGCCTCGAGCGGTCTCGGCCGGTGTATCGGCGTCAGTCTCGGGCAGCGGGGTGACCAGGTCGCCCTCTTAGCTCGTCGGAAGGACCGGCTGGCCGACGCGACGAAGGACGCCGGCCCCGGTGCGCTCGCCGTCACCTGCGACGTGACCGACGAACAGTCCTGCGCCGACGCGATCGAGGAGGCGGCCGCCGGCCTCGGCGGCATCGACGGCCTCGTCTACGCCACCGGCATCGGCCCGCTCGTCGCCTTCGACAGGATCGGTGCGGCGACCTGGCGCCAGGCCTTCGACACGAACGTCATCGGGGCGGCCCTCATCACCGCCGCGGCCCTGCCCCACCTCGCGGCCTCGGGCGGCGTCGCGGCCTACCTGTCCTCGGTCAGCGCCTCCCTCACCTCGCCCTGGCCAGGCTTCGCCGCCTACAACGTCAGCAAGGCCGCGTTGGACAAGCTCGTCGAGTCGCTGCGCGCGGAGTACCCCGCCATCGGCTTCACCCGGGTCGTCGTCGGCGACTGCTCCGGCGGCGAGGGCGACGCCAGGACGGAGTTCACCCACGGGTGGGACATGGAGGCCATGGCCGCCTTCCGCCCGATCTGGGCGAAGCAGGGCCTGCAGGGCGGCGGCTCCCTCCTCGACGTCGCCGAGCTGGTCCAGGTCGTCGACACCGTCCTGCGCTGCGGGGGCAGCATTCCGTCCGTGGCCGTGACGCCACGGCAGCCCGCTCTCACCTGATCGCTGCCGCTGGTCGTCGCCAGTACGCTGAGAATCTCTTCGCGGTTCGCCGGCTCCCGGCGTGCTGGCGCGGCGGCGGTCACGCACCCCGGGTAGGTTCGGACAGGTGAGGGCATACCCGACCCGGCACGCCTACGTGGACGTCCATGCGTGCGGCCAGCGTCCGAGTGTCGCCGCCGCCCGCCGCTCATGATCGAGGCCGCCGCGCCGCTGACGGACCTGTCGGAGTGGGCCCGCGGGAGCGCGCTCGAGATCGTCATGATCGTGATCGCGGCGGTCCTGCTGACCCGGCTAGCGACCTGGGCAGGTGCGTACATCGAGCACCGCATCGACACGCAGGCCCAGCAGGCCGACGCGGTGGTGCGCTCCGAGGCCACCAAACACCGGCATGCCCTCGTGCAGGTCCTCACCTGGGTCTCGCTCACGCTCGTCTACTGCGTGGCGGTCGTGCTGGTGCTGCAGCGGCTCGGTGTGCCGCTCACCGGGATCGTGGCGCCGGCGACCGTCCTCGGTGTCGCGATCGGCTTCGGCGCGCAGCGGGTCGTGCAGGACGTCCTCGCCGGCTTCTTCATGGTCACCGAGCGGCAGTACGGCTTCGGCGACCTCGTCCGCCTGATCGTCCTCGGCTCCCCGACCGCCATCACCGGGACGGTGGAGGAGGTCACGCTGCGGATCACCCGGGTCCGGACCCTCGACGGCGAGGTCGTGATCACCCCCAACGGGCAGATCATCCAGGTCGTGAACCTCTCCCGGGACTGGGCGCGCGCCGTCATCGACGTCCCCATCCCCTCCAACGTGGACGTCACCACGGTCACCACGCTGCTCACCGAGGTCGGCAGCCAGGCCTACGCCAACGAGTCGCTGCGCGGCCTGCTCCTCGACGAACCGACTGTGATGGGGGTGGAGAGCATCGACCTCGACCAGTTCAAGGTCCAGATCGTCGCCCGGACACTGCCCGGAAAGCAGTTCGAGGTCGGCCGAGCCCTACGGGCCAGGATCACCGGGGCGTTGCTGCGGGCCGGCATCCACGTCCCCGCCGACCTCGACGCAGCGCCGCCGACAGCGTCCTGACGGGAGGCATCGCATGAGCCCGCTGGCCCACATTCCGCTGCGCCGCTCGACGCTGCTGCTCGGTGTCGCATTCGTCGGGGTGTTCGTCCTCTACGTACTGATCCGGCCCGAGTCGCTGCCGGCGTCGCGCTCGAACGACGCCGCCGTCGAGCAGTTCAAGGCCGAGCAGAACCGCCAGACCAGCCCGCCCGCGGACCCGCCCAGGCAGCAGGCACCGATCGCTCCCCCGGCCAGCACCGGCCCCGCCACACCCACCCCCAGCCCCACCCCGACCACCTCGGTGGACCCGAGCCTCACCCCACCGGCCGGCACCGCCACGCCCGACCCGTCGAGCTCCGGCAACCCGTCGAGCTCCGGCAACCCGTCGGACCCCGGCGCGCCTCCCACCGACGGGTCCGGTCTCCTCTGGTTCACCACGCCCGCCCCCACGCCGGCTCCATCCACCGGCGCCTCCACCGCCCCGTAGCGCCGGCACCCGGYGGGCATCCGCTGGGACATGGCATCCTGGCGGGCGCGTGCCCCACGACAGTCCGGGACGCCGGTCAGGAGTCCGGTATGCCCGGTCAGGCGCACGGCGTGACATCCCACACCTGCGCCGCCCCGTCCCAGGAACCCGCCGCCAACACCGACCCGTCCGGGGAGAAGACCACCGAACCCACCGCCCCTCCGTGCCTCGCGAAAACCTGCCGTAACTCACCACTGTCCACATCCCACACCCGCGCCGTCCTGTCCCAGGAACCCGTCGCGAGAAGCTTTCC
>NZ_MBLM01000120.1 GCF_001854655.1 Parafrankia colletiae
ACGGACTCCTCGGCAGCACCCGCGACCTCACCCGCCAGGCCGGCACCCACATCCGCCAGCACCACCACGCCCCCCGCCTCATCAACCTCTGAGGTTTCGACGCAGAGCCCGCCTCGGCCCCGGCGCCAGGCGGCCTGCCTCCCGCGGGGCTGCTCGCGGTGCCGCGGTGCCGGTGCCGCGGCACCGCCGGTGCATCGGTGACCGGGGGAGCGGCCGGTGGCCTCGGCCCGCCGGGTCCGGTAGCGGAACCGGCCCGGTCCCGGGGCAGGGACCGGGCCGGAGCGCCGGCGAGCCGTCAGATCAGCTCTTCTGCGCCTTGGCGGTGAGCCGCGCGACAATGGACGCGAAGTCGTCGGTCTGGAACGACTGCTCCTCGGCGTTCGTGGCGTAGTCGAGGGTGGCGAGCACGGCACGTTCCAGATGAATGTTGAGCAGCCGCTTGGTGCTTTCCACGGCCTGCCGCGGAAGTTCGGCGATGCGCTTGGCGCAGGCTATCGCCTCGGAAAGCGGGTCGGCGGCGACATGGTTGGCCAGGCCCATCTCCACGGCGCGCTCCGCGGAGATCCGCGCACTGGTGAGCGCGTACTCCTTGGCCCAGTGCAGGCTGGTGTGCAGCGGCCAGGTGAGCGGGCCGCCGTCAGCCGCCACCAGACCGACCTGGATGTGCGGGTCGGAGAGGAACGCCTTCTCGCCGATGTACACGATGTCGCTGAGGGCGACCAGGCTGCACCCGAGCCCGACAGCGGGGCCGTTCACCGCCGCGACCACCGGCACCCGGCAACGCACCATGTTGAGGACGATCTCCCGGCCGTGCGCGATCGACTGCGCCCGCAGCTCCGGGTCGTTGAGCAGCACGTTCAGGTACTCGAAGTCGCCGCCCGCGGAGAACGCCCTGCCGTTGCCGGTCAGCACCACGGCGCGCACCTCGCGGTCGTCGTTGAGCCGCGGCCAGAGCTTCGCCAGCCCGTTGTGCAGATCATGGTTGACGGCGTTCAGGTCGTCGGGTCGGTTCAGCGCGATGATCCGCAGCGGACCTTCGGCGCGGACCTCGATCTCCTCCGGCATGTCGTACACGTCATACGTCCAATCCGATGATCCGGGTAGCGATGTCGTCGGAGGGCCGGCCCCGGTGCATGGCCCCCGGCGATCCGGGACCGCATCTTCTCGTCCTCAACCTCTGCAAACTACATTCTCGCTGAAGGTGAATCAACTTCTGTCGTCGAGAATGTCGTCGGCGGAACTGCTCAGGGCTTGACTCGGGGGCTTGGATGTGTACACCTACACCGTGTCCCAGGTGATTTCGGATGTGAACGGCCCGATGAATGCGGATACACCACGCAATGCGCATTCGTGTCGCACTGTGTCGGGGGCGACCCGCGCCGCGCCGCACGGGCGCGGGCGGACCCGGACGCCCGGCATGCACAGAAAGTGGGGTCATATGTGCGGTGGGTTACTCCCCGTTGGGTATCTCGGTGAACTCGACCATCACACTCGTGGGTACGAAGCCAGCGTCACCCAGGTACTCAAGGAGGATGGCGGCCGGGCGGGGTGAGGTGAACGGAGCGGTGCCCGACCACGACGGGTCGATGGTGAGTGTCGCCCGCCCGTTCGCGTCGAGGGTCGCCTCGAACGAGGGAAGACCGAAGTTCTCCCGGTTGCGTATCTTGCCGGTCGGAGTTCCGGAGACGCCGGGAACAGCCTTCACCTGAACATCGACGGTGTACGACTCGGCGAAAACGACAGTCGAACCGGGGACCGACGCGATGATCTRCGCATTCGGGATGTCTGCCGCCATCGTGCGCCGGTCCGGCCGGTAGTTCTCGTCGCCACTGTAGTCAAGCGTCAGGGTGTGGTAGCCGGGGGCGAAAGCGATGTCGAGGTGCCCCATCGAATACGGCTCCATGTCGCTGTGACTGATGGCCACCTTCCCGAGGAGGGCGTTCCCCTCGTACACGTTGATGATGCCGGTGGGCCAGGGAGTGGAAAAGCCACCCACAACGACTACGCCGACATCGATCCCGCCTGCGCGCACGTGGCCCGAGGCCTGCACGGCCTTCCGCTCATCCGCCGTGGATGGCGACTGGCTCGGCGTCGGCGTCGTCGTCGTCGTCGTGGGTGCGGGGCCGGTAGCGGTCGGCGTGGCACTGCCAGTCGGGTGGGGTGTGAAGGGGGTCGTCGGGGTGGGCGAGGGCGCGGTGGTTACCGTCGACCCACCGCCACCCGGGCCGGAGGCTATCGGTTCACACCCTGACACGAGAAAGCCGCAGGTCACTGCCGTGGCGAGGGCGAGTGAAGCGGGTCCGCCGCGATTCCCACGGATAAGTCGCCGAAAGCCCATGCATACCTCCAGGGTCAGTGGGATATGCGCGGCGAGCGATCAGTATGCGGCCCGCAGGCCGGGCGCATCCCACAGCGGAGAACGTCTCCGACCAGTACGAGGAGCACAGGTTATCGATCGCCCGTTAACTACGAGCAGCGAGGTCGAACGCATTGTGTGGTCGTAGCCGGGCGCCTCGACGACCGGCGCGCTACCCCGCGCGGCGTGGCGCGAAAGGATCCCGCGAGGCGGCGAGTCAGCCCAGGTGGGCGAATTCGCGGCCCTGCTGGACGCGGGCCTCGACCTCCACCAGGAACGACGGCAGGTCGTCGGGCGGGTCGCCCATCTTGCCGTCGGCGTAGCGCCGGTAGACGCCGGCGAGGATCCCGGCGGCCCGCCAGGCGGTGAACGCCAGCCAGTAGTCGAGCTGCCCGACCGGCTGGCCGGAGCGTTCGGCGTAGCGGGCGGCCAGCTCGTCGGCGGAGGCGAACCCGTCGAGCGCGGAGGGCAGCTGCTCCCCGCCGGTCCGGGCATCCGTCGCCGACCAGGTACGCAGCAGGTAGGCGACGTCCGCGAGCGGGTCACCGAGCGTGCACAGCTCCCAGTCCAGGATCGCGTGCAGCTCCCCATCCGGGCCGAGCAGCGCGTTGCCGAGCCGGTAGTCGCCGTGCACGATGCGGGGCGCGGAGTCGGCGGGGCGGTTCGCGACCAGCCAGTCGTGCAGCTTTGTGATGCCGCCGAGGTCACCCAGCCCGCAGGCGTCCCACTGCGCCGACCAGCGGCGGAGCTGGCGGTCGAGGTAGCCCTCGCGGCGGGCCAGGGTGCCCAGGCCGACCGTGTCGATGTCGATTGCGTGCAGGGCGGCGAGCGCGTCGACCAGGGCGTACCCCGCCCGGCGGCGGGCCGCCGGTGACGGGAGGAGCTGGTCGGCGTCGGCCGCGTCGCGCACCACGAGGCCGTCGACGTGGCTCATCACGTAGAAGTGGGCGCCGGTGACCTCGGGGTCGTCGCACACTCCGAGCACGCGGGGAAGGGGGACGTCCGTGTCCGCGAGCGCGGCCATGATCCGGGCTTCGCGGGTGACGTCATGGGCGGTGGCCAGCAGCGCGCCGACCGGCGGCCGGCGCAGCACGAACCGGGTGCCGTCGGCGTCGGTCGCGATGTACGTCAGGCAGGAGTGGCCACCGGTGACACGGTCGTAACTCAGTGGTGGGACGGCGTCCGTGACGTGCTCGCCGAACCAGCGGTCCACCTCCTGAACCGCGATGCCGAGCGGAGCCGGCGCCGTTTCGTGGACGTCCATCTGCGACCTGCCTCCCGCGAGCCACCATGTGCCGGTCACGACACTGGACCGATGTGGTGCCTGCCGCTCCGACGGGGCGGCCCCGGGAATCCCGGAGCCGCCCCGCCGGTGGCGCGTCGGTGACTCAGGTGTTGCGGCCGCCGTTGACGCCGATCACCTGGCCGGTGATGTACCCGGCCTCCTCGGAGATGAGGAACGACGCGGCGTTGGCGATGTCCTCGGGCCGGCCGGGGCGCCGCACGGGGGTGAGGTCGGCGTGGTGGTCGACGGTGCCGCCGAGCAGGCCACGCTCCTCGGACGCCCGCAGCATCGGGGTGTCGACGAAGCCCGGCGGGATCGTGTTGACCGTGATCCCCTTGGGCCCGAGCTCCAGTGCGAGCGACTTGGTGAAGCCGACCAGACCTGCCTTGGTCGACACGTAGTGCGTCATGTACTGCTGCCCGGACTGGGCGCTGGACGACGAGATGTTGACGATGCGCCCCCAGCCCGCCTCGATCATGTCCGGCACGGCGGCCTGGCTGCAGTAGAACGGCCCACTGAGGTTCACCGCGACGATCCGGTCCCAGACCGGGTCGGTGATCTTCAGGAACTCCTTGAAGCCGGTGATCCCCGCGTTGTTGACGAGCACGAGGATGGGGCCGTAGGTGCTGCGCACCTGGTCGAGCGTGGCGTTCACCGAGGCGCGGTCGGAGACGTCGACCTTGAAGGCGGTGGCCTCGTGCCCCTTCTGCCGGGCCTCCTCGGCGACGTTCTTCGCCGCCTCCTCGTTGAGGTCGAGGACGGCGGTGGCGAACCCGTCCTCGGCGAGCCGCAGGCTGATCGCGCGCCCGATGCCCGATCCACCTCCGGTGACGACTGCCGTGCGCCGTTCGGTCACTGTCCCGAACCTCCCTGTGGTAGCTGCGTCGCTGGTGATCGGTCGGCGATGTGAGAGCGCACGAACCACCAGGTGGTTCCCACGCTCTCACATCTCGCGAACAGAGTTACGCGACCGCCTCTTCACCGGCCAGCGATGCGCGGTGCATCAGCCGGGACGACGACGGTCCGTAGGGCAGGGCCCGGTGCAGCATCCCGGTGTTGTCCCAGATCACGAGATCGCCCTGGGTCCACCGGTGCCGGAGGACGAACTGCGGCTGGGTCGCCCAGTCCAGCAGACGGTCGAGCAGCGCCCGCCCCTCGTCCGCGGGCAGGCCGACGACCCCGCCCGCCGTCGATCCGACGAGCAGCGACCGCCGGCCGTTGCGGCGGGTCCACACCACCGGCTGCTCCCGGGTCGGGTTGCGGTCCCAGRCCGCCCGCTCCTCGGGTGAGGGGTCGGGGTTGGCCACGAGCTGGGAGGCGGCGAAGCTGTGCAGGGCCCGCACGCCCTCCAGCTGCGTCTTCTCCTCGTCGGACAGCGCTTCGTATGCGGCGTAGGTGTTGGCGAACTCGGTGTCACCCTCCGGATCGCCCGAGATCTTCCTGGCCGTGAGCAGCGTGGCCTTGTCCGGCACCTCGCCGGTGGTCCCGTCGATGTGCCAGTAGAACGTGGCCTCGCGGTACGCGGCCAGCTTGCTCTGCGACGCGTCGCGGGTGATCCGCTGGATTTCCTTGATCTTGTGGCCGCCCATGGGAAGCGGCAGGACGTTGCCCAGCAGCCGGCCGAAGGCGACGAGGCTCTCGTCGTCGATGTCGGCCTCCCGGAAGACGACGACGCCGCTCTCCTCCAGCGYCGCCAGGGCGTCCTCGGCGACGCCCTTGTCGAYGAGCTGGGTGCCCTTCAGCCCCGTGAACTCCGTACCGGTGTTCGGAGTGATCTTCCTGGTGGTGGTACCCATGGCACTTCGCCTTCTCAGAGAGCCGGTTCGACGGCGGTGTCGAAGAAAGCCGCGCCCGAGTCGGGGATCCGGGGCTGCTTGAAGATGTTCACCGGGTACGCCACCATGATCATGGAGGTCAGCAGGTGGTACAGCCGGGTGTCCTCGTCGGACAGGTCGTTCACGTCGCGCGTGTCGAGGTAGGCGATCGCCTCCTCGGCGAGCGGGGCGATCGCGTCGTAGAACTCCTGCAGCTCGTCGATGGTCTTCGACAGCCGCTTCTCGTAGCGCTCGACCCGGGTTGCCAGCGCCCAGTCCGCGACCCACGGCTCGAGGGCGCTGAAYGGCTCCGGCAGGGAGGTTTCCACGGTGGTGGTCATGAGTTCGGTTTCCTCTACTTCTCGCTGCCGGCCTGGTGCGCCGCGACGGCGTCCTGAACGACCTTGTRGAACTGGCGGATCATCAGTTCCATGTCGGACAGGTGGAAGGTCTGCAGCGCGCGGTTGTTGAGCTGCGACCAGGTGGCTTCCACCGTGTTYGTGTCCTGCATCGCGAACTCGATGGTGCTGTCGACGACGAGTTCCTGGGCCAGCCGCTCGGAGACGGTCTTCGGCTCGGGGAAGTAGATGTCGACCTCGTAGGCGTGGGTGCCCACCGTCTCCGGGATGTACTGGTACGTGATGTAGTACCCGCGGCCCCACAGCTGGATCGACAGGTTCGGGAACAGCCAGTACTGGTCGTTGCTCCAGGACTGGACCTGGCCCGGGTTGCGGTCCGGCGTCAGGTGGCCGACGTCCTCACGGATGTCGTCCGGGCCGAACAGTCCGGCGCGGAACAGCCGGTAGACCCAGTTCATGTCCCGCTTCGCGGGGCCGACCGAGCGCGTCTTCTTCTTCAGCAGAGGCGGGCCGGGCACCGAGGTGAGCATGTGCGGGGTGAACAGGTCGTAGTGGTACGAGTCCATCGGCGGGACGAGCTTCTCCGCCTCGGCGACGTTGGTGTTGAGGAACCGGCCGTGGACGTAGGCCGGGTGGTACCACTCCAGCAGCGCGTCGATACCGATCTTCCAGTTGCCCTTGACCTTCGTCCGGAAGGACCAGTGGTTGGTGAACTTCTCGAACGGCCAGCTCTCCAGCTCGGTGGCCAGCTTCTCGCCGAGGAACTGGCGCAGCGGCGGGGCGTCCTGGGAGAAGTTCACGAAGATGAAGCCGGCGAAGACCTCGCAGCGCAGCTGCGGCATGGCGAGCTCGTCGTCGGGGAGCGACTCGAAGAACTCGTCGCGCTTGGTCACGTAGGTGCACTTGCCGTCGAGGCCGTAACGCCAGCCGTGGTACTTGCAGGCGAACTGCCGGGCCGTGCCCTGGGTCTCCTGGGTCGGGTGCTCCTGCCAGACGACCTTGTTGCCGCGGTGCGCGCAGATGTTGTGCAGCGCGTACACCTCGCCGTCGGTGTGCCGGCTGATCACGATGGATCCGAGGCCCACGAACTCGCGGGTGAAGAAGGTGCCGTTGCGGGGCAGCTGCTCCACGCGGCCGACCTTCAGCCAGGTCCGCTTGAAGATCGCCTCGCGTTCGGCCTGGAAGAACTCCTCGGAGATCGAGTCCTCGTAGCTGACCGGACCGGTACCGAGGTTCGGATAGTCCGGCGTGTACTTGCCTCTGCCGGTCGCAAGTCGTTCCTGGATGGCCATCGGCCCCAACCCCTTTCGCAGAATGTGATTCGTTCACACCGCCGGCGGGATCTACCCGGCCCGGACGGTCCGGACGCCTGTCAGATCACCCCGTCGGCACGCAGCCGCGCGATCTCCTCCGGTGCCCGCTTGAGCAGGTCGCCAAGCACGTCGTCGGTGTGCGCGCCGAGCTCGGGCCCGAGCCAGCGGATCTCCCCCGGGGTGTCGGAGAGCGCGGGGATCACGTTGGGGACGGCCAGCGGGCCGATCCGGGAGTCCTCGACGGTGATCGTCTCCCGGTGCCGGTACTGCGGATCGTCGAAGATGTCGGCGATGGAGTACAGCTGCCCCGCCGGAACCTGGGCCGCCCGGCATCGGGCGAGCACCTCCTCACAGGGCAGCGAGCCGACCCATTCGCCGACCAGCGCGTTGACGAGGTCGCGGGCCGCGAGCCGGTTCGCCTTCGGGCCGAGCTGGTCGGCGTCCGCCAGCTCCGGGCGCTCCATGGCGCGGGTCAGCCGGGCGAACATGTCGTCGTTGGAGCAGGCGATCGCGACCCACCGGTCGTCCTTGGCCCGGTAATGACTGTGCGGGAGCACGTTGACGGTGTCGGCGCCCATCCGCTCCCGGACGAAGCCGAACTGCTGGTAGGCGGGCGCGATCTCGTCCAGTGCACGGAAGATCGTCTCGTACAGCGCGAGGTCGACCACCTGGCCGCGGCCGGTGCTCTCTCTGGCCCGCAGCGCCATCAGCACACCGATGACCCCGTAGAGGCCGGTCATGTAGTCCGCCAGCGAGGTGGAGCCGGGGGTGACCGGGGTACCGCCGGGCTCGCCGGCCAGGTAGGCCAGGCCGGAGAAGGCGTGCGCGATCCGCGCGAAGCCGGGGAGGTCGCGGTTCGGGCCCGACTGCCCGTACGCCGAGACCCGCAGCAGGATCGCGCGCGGGTTCAGCTCCTGGATCGCCTCGGGGCCCAGCCCCCAGCGCTCCAGGACACCCGGGCGGAAGTTCTCGATGACGACGTCGGCCGTCGTGATGAGCTCCCGCAGGAGCTCCAGGCCGCGCGGGTCGGCGAGGTTCAGCGTCACCGACCGCTTGTTACGGCTCTCGCTGAGCCAGACCAGGGTGTCCCCACAGTCCGTCTCGGTGCCGAAGCGGCGCAGGTTGTCGCCGGTGTCGGGGCGCTCGACCTTGATGATGTCGGCCCCGAACTCGCCCAGGACCGTGGCGCAGAACGGCCCGGCCAGGTAGGTGCCCAGGTCAAGAACTCTGACGCCCTGRAGTGCGTGCATGCTGTCAGCTCCCGGTTGGTCCGTGGTTCGACAGTGAGCCGATTCTCAGGCCGACCAGGGTGCCGACACCGGGCCCCTGGCGCCGCCRCTGGGGCACGGCGCCGGCGGGGTGCCGCCGGCATCTAACTCGAACCGGTGGTCGGCGTGCTGGTCTTGGGGCACGCTGAACCGTGTCTGCTCGATCATGAGCCTGTCCCTTCGGCGGGGCGGATGAGAACCACGATCTTCCTCACCGGAAACGACGCTACCACATATAGCAGGTCGTCCTATAGTCGGACGCGCATGTTATTCTCCGCCGGTGACGATCGAGCGACCCTTCCGCTTCGCTGTCCAGGCGACGAAGGCGAGGTCGGCGGCCGAGTGGCGCGACCTTGCCCGCCGCGTTGAGGGCCTGGGGTTCTCCACCCTCTTCCTCGCCGACCACTACCTGGGGCGTGGCCCCGCGCAGCGGGAGGCCCGATGGCCCTCGCAGCACCTCGCGCCGATCGCGGCCATGACCGCCGCGGCCGCCTTCACCACGACGCTGCGCGTCGGCTGCCGCGTCTTCTGCATCGACTACCACGAGCCCGCCGTCCTGGCGAAGGAGGCGGCGACGATCGACCTGCTCTCCGACGGGCGGCTGGAGTTCGGCATCGGCGCCGGCTGGAGCCAGGCCGAGTACCGGGCGATGGGGGTGTCCTTCGAGCCGGCCGGGCCGYGGATCCGCAAKCTCACCGAGGCGATCGCGCTGTTCAAGGCCCACTGGTCGGGGGAGCCCATCGACCAGAAGGGCGAGTTCATCAACGTCACCGGCTATTCGGGGCTGCCGCTGCCGGTGCAGAAGCCGCATCCGCCGATCATGATCGGCGGGGGCAAGCGGCGGGTGCTGTCCCTCGCCGGGCGCGAGGCCGACATCGCGAGCATCTCGACTCTCCACTTCGCCCCCGTGAACGAGGACGGCCTCACTCCCGTCGAGGAGGCGGAGCGCCGGACCGGGTACGTCCGGGAGGCCGCGGGTGACCGCTTCGCCCACCTCGACATCGAGAGCTCGCCGTTCTTCACCAAGGTCACCAAGGACGCCGAGGAGATCGAGGCGGCGGTCGGCGGCGTCGCGGCCACCATGCAGGTCGAGGCCGCAGGCCTGATGCGTCATCCGAACGTGCTGGTCGGGTCCGTGGAGGAGATCGTCGAGCGGCTCCAGGAACGGCGCGCGCAGTTCGGGGTGAAYTACATCAGCCTCCAGCAGTCGGAGATCGACAGCTTCGCCCCCGTCGTCGAACGCCTGGCGGGGCAGTGAGTACCGGCAGGCGACCCGGCCCCCGGGCCGCCTGCCGGCAACCCGGCCGGCCGGAGCTCAGCGGGCGACGTATCCGCCGTCGACCGGGATGGCCGTCCCCGTGATGAACGAGGCCTCGTCGCTGGCGAGGAACAGCGCCGCCGCCGCCAGCTCCTGCGGCCGGCCCCAGCGGCGCATCGGCTGGGGCAGGTTCTTGCCGGACGGCGGCTCGGAGTCATCGTCCGCGTTCGCCAGGCCCGTCCAGGTCATGCCCGGGCAGATCGCATTGATCCGTATACCGCTCTCGGCATAGTCCAGAGCGGCCGACTTGGTGAGCTGAATGACTCCGCCCTTCGCGGCAGAATACCCGGCCTTACCCTTCCAGCCGACCAGCCCCGCGGCCGACGCGGTGTTGATGACCGAACCGCCGCCGTGCCGCAGCATCGCCGCTATCCCGTACTTCATCCCAAGGAAGACACCCTTGAGGTTGACGGCGACCACCAGGTCGAAGGTCTCTTCCTCGATGTCTGCCAGGGGGTTGGGCGGCCCGCCGAAGCCGGCGTTGTTGAAGAGCACGTCGAGCCGCCCGAACTCGCGCTCGGCGGTTTCGATCATATTCTTCGCGTCTGCGGAGAGCGACACGTCGGCATGCACCGCGACCGCGCCGTCACCAATCGCGGCCGCGGTCTCCTTCTCGCGGCCGCTGATGTCGGCGCACACGACCTGGGCGCCCTCCCGACCGAACAAAAGGGCGGTGGCTCGGCCTATGCCGGAGCCGGCGCCGGTGACCACCGCGACCTTCCCATCCAGGCGTCGCGCGGGAAAAGAATCCGGAATCTGCTCGACCATGCAGGTCATACTACACATCGGTCGTCCGGGGTAAAAGCGTCCGGCGGCGGCCAGGATCGCGGCCAGCGTAGCCCGGATGACGAAGAACGAGAACCGTGCGAAAAAGGCCGCTGGGGCCGCGCGCGGATATTCTCCTGCGCTTTTCCGGCGGTGCCGCGGCAAGTCAGTGCGGGTCCGGTCGGTCAACCGACCGGCCGGACCCGCCTCGCGGACGTCTGCCGCAGGCTCAGGCGCCGGCCAGCGACGCCTTGTACAGGACGTTCGCGGCCAGCCGCATGTGCRCCGCGTCGACCAGGCGGCCGTCCCGCCCGATCGCCCCCACGCCCGCGGCCTCGGACGCCCGGTAGATCGCCACCGCCTCGTGGGCCTCGGCGACCTCCTGCTCCGTCGGCGCGAACACCTCGTTGGCGATCGGCACCTGGCCCGGATGGATCGCCCACTTGCCGTCGAATCCGAGCAGGCTCGCGTGGGTGGCCGAGCGGCGGTAGCCGTCGACGTCCTGGTAGGCCGGGTACGGCGCGTCGATCGCGTCGATGCCCGCGCCGCGTGCCGCGGCCAGCACCTGCACGCGTGCGAAGTGCCAGAAGTCGCCGGGGTACTCGCCGACCGGATCGAAGTTGCCGTCCACCCGGGCCTTCAGCGATGCGGAGAGGTCGCCGGCGCCGAAGATGATCGCCTCGAGGCGGTTGCTCGCCCGGGCGATCTCGGCGGCGTTGGACAGCCCCTCCGCCTCCTCGATGAGGACCTCCAGCGCGATCCGCCGGGTCAGCCCGAGCTTGTGCTCCAGCTGCGTGAGCAGCACGTCCACCCACCAGACGTCACGGGCAGACCGCGCCTTGGGCACGATCAGCACATCGACGGCCTCGCGGGCGCCCGTCACGATCTCGATGATGTCGTCGTGGCACCAGGGCGTGTCCAGCCCGTTGACGCGGACGGCGCGGACCGTCCGCCCCCAGTCGTGACCGGTCAGAGCGCGGACGGCGATGCCGCGCGCGGCCTCCTTGGCGGCGGGCGCGCAGGCGTCCTCCAGGTCGAGGAAAACCAGGTCGGCGCCCGACGAGGCGGCTTTCTCGCACATGCGCTCGCTGCTGGCCGGGGTTGCCAGTTCGGACCGGCGCGCGCGCGGGCCGGAGGAATTCGCTCCAGCCGCGGGACGGGTGGGCGGGGAATTATCGGGCGCGGCCGCTGCCAGGCCGGGAACGTCCACACTCTGTGCTGACACAACTGCCTCCCTGAGTCCTGCGCCGGCCGGGCAAATGGCCGGAGYCCGATACTTCTTCGGCGTGGGGCCGAGTCTTCCGAGAACGCGCCATGAAGCCGCGTGAATTTCTTCCCGTTGCCTGCTTGATCTCGCCGGAACCAGGCCGTCTGATCCGGCGAGAACGGTTCCCCGGGGCGTGCTCAGCCGTGCGGCACCGCGCCGCGCTCCGAATTTCGACGGGGGTTCCCGAGGACGGCCGCCGATGCCGGCCCGGCGGGCCGAGGAATACCACCCCACCCTGGTTGTATCGGGCGCGGGACCTCTCGCCGGGAGATGGCTGAACGGTGGACCCCCGGCGGGGAATCCGCGGCGGGCGCGCGCCGGCCGCGACGGGATTTCGCCGGGGCGGCCAGCCCTGGGGGTGATTTCTCCGTGCGATCTTGGGCCCGGTGCCGGACCGGGCGGCCGGCGGAGGTCAGGGTGACGCCCGCCCACGGGCGCACGGCCGAATATGCTCCCAGTGGATCACTTTCCCTCGGCGCGGTAGCGGGCTGTGGATTCGGTTGTTCGATTTAGATGCCAACGTTAGTGTTGTCGCATGACAACCGCAACTGTCGGCGGCCCCGGGGCACGGTCCGCTGCCGCCGCGCCGGCGGTGGTCTGCGGCGGCTCCGGCTTGTGAGCCTGCCTGCCGGCGGCGGAGCGTCGGCCTGATCGCGGCTTGCCGGCTTGCCGGCTGGCTGGCCGGCTGGTGGTGGTCGTCGCGGGTCGGTGGCGAGCGGCAGCCGCGCGCGGGATCGTCTCCCTGTCTGAGCGTGTTGCACATATTTGACTGATCACTACCGCGGGCCGTGTCCGGAGGGACTCATGCAGCAGCAAGAACATCTGTTCATCGGGGGCGAATGGGTCGCGCCGAGCGGCACGGCCACGATCGAGGTCGTCTCGCCGCACAGCGAACAGGTCATCGCCCGCATCGCCGCGGCCGGCAGGGAGGACGTCGACCGGGCTGTGGCGGCGGCGCGGCAGGCCTTCGACGAAGGCCCCTGGCCGCGCCTCGACCCGGCCGAGCGCGCCGAGGTCATCCGTCGCCTGGCCGCGCTGATCAAGCCGCGCCGCAAGGAGCTCGCCGAACTGATCACCGCCGAGATGGGCGCGCCGATCTCGTTCGCGAAGCTGTCACACGTCACGCTGCCGATGTTGATGATGGGCGCCTTCGCGGACATCGCCGTCAACCTCCCCTGGGAGGAGCCGCGGAAGGGCTTCTACGGCCAGGACATCCTCCTGCGCAAGGAGCCCATCGGGGTCGTCGCCGCCATCGTCCCGTGGAACATGCCGCTGTTCCTGACCGTCGGGAAGCTGGTACCGGCGCTGCTCGCCGGCTGCTCGGTGATCCTCAAGCCGTCGCCGGAGACGCCGCTCGACGCCTACGCGCTGGCGGATCTCCTCGGTGAGGCCGGGCTGCCGCCGGGTGTCGTCAGCGTGCTGCCCGGCGACCGGGACCTCGGGGAGTACCTCGTCGCGCACCCGGGCGTCGACAAGGTCTCGTTCACCGGGTCCACCGCGGCCGGGCGGCTGGTGGCGGCCTCCTGCGGATCGAACCTCAAGCGGGTCAGCCTGGAGCTCGGCGGCAAGTCCGCCGCCGTGGTGCTCGACGACGCAGACCCGGCCGCGGTCGCCGCCGGTGTGGAGATCGCCGGCCTGATGAACAGCGGGCAGGCCTGTGTGGCCCAGACCCGGATCCTCGTTCCCCGCTCGCGCTACGACGAGTACCTGGACGCGCTGGTGGCGATGGTCGAGTCGCTTCCGGTCGGCGACCCGACCGACCCGGCGACGAAGGTCGGCCCGCTGGTCGCCCGCCGGCAGCAGGAGCGGGTGCGGAGCTACATCGAGGTGGGCCAGAAGGAGGGCGCGCGGCTGGTCACCGGCGGTAGCGACCTGCCGGCCGGAGTGGAGAGCGGCTGGTACGTGCGCCCGACGGTCTTCGCGGACGTCGACAGCAGCATGCGCATCGCCCAGGAGGAGATCTTCGGGCCGGTGCTGACGGTACTGCCGTACAGCGACGACGCCGAGGCCGTCCGGGTCGCCGATGACACCGAGTACGGCCTGTCCGGATCGGTGTGGACGTCGGACGTCGAGCGGGGCCTCGCCATCGCCCGCCGGGTCCGCAGCGGGACCTTCGGCGTCAACCAGGCGTACAGCATGGATCCGAACGCGCCGTTCGGTGGGGTGAAGGCCAGTGGCATCGGGCGTGAGCTGGGCCGCGAGGGCATCGAGAGCTACCTTGACGTGAAGTCGATCTCGGTGGCGCCGGCGTCCTGACCGGCGGCCGGCGCACGGCTGGGACCCGCCTGCCTCGGGGCCGCTGTAGGGCCCCCGGGCAGGCGCTGGTCCCAGGGTGGTGACGCGCCGCATGTCGAGGCGCGGGGTGCAGACGTGCCGCGTGACCGGTCGCGGCGACGTCACAGCACGGTTTCACAGCGCGGTTGCCGCGCCAGCCCGGGTGGGCGGCGCTGCCGCACTGCGGACTGCGTACTGCGGGGTACTGCGACTGCGGCTACTGCGGAGTGCCACGGCCCACTGGCCGCGGGCCTGCCGCAGTCAGGAGGCGGGTGCGGACGAGGTGTCGACGGCAACCCAACGGCGGGCGTGCGAGGAGGCGGCGCCGAGGTCCTGGAGCCGGCGCAGACCGGCGGTGACTTCGGCGGGGGGCAGACCCAGGTCCAGCGCGAGGACTCGTGCGCGCACCGGCTGGTCGGCCCGGGCGAGGGCGTCGCGGACGGCGAGGACGGTGCGGTCGGCGCGGGTCAGCTTGTCCCGGTACCTGCGTTGAGGCTGGCGCGGGACGTCCCCGGTTAACCTGCTCTTCGCCTGGAGGGAGCCCGTGGGAGAGGTCACAGAATGCATTGCATCACCTTTCTCGATTTCGCTTAACTCCAACAATGCCTAGTTTCGCGGCGGTCGTCATGGTGAGGTTCGCCGCGTCACGCTAAGTGTTTGCGACAATACAGCTTGCCCATTGGTGTGTTCGGGTAACGCCACGATCTCTTCGCTGCCGCAGCGCCTGTGTGACCGGGGCAACGCCGGCTGGCCCACCCGTAGGTGCTGGGTGGCCCGGGCGCCGCGGGGCCTTCGCCCCGGCCGGCGCCGGCAAGCCGCCGTGATCGGCGGAATGCCCCGGACAGGCCGCATGCCACTGCCGGCGCCCGTCGAACGGCCCGGGTTTTCCTTGTCTATTGGCTCTCATTCTACGAAGAATTTCCTGAAGGCCGGAACATGTCGCGGGCGTCCTGATAGCGACAGCGACGTCGGTAAGAGGCGCCCGGTGCGGACCCGGTCGCGGCCCCCGTCGGCATGGGCCCGGCCGGCCCGGTGGCCGCGCCGGTGCCGCGTTCCCCGCCACCCCCACCGGCCGCGGCGCGGGACGCCGATGGGCCGGTGGCTGCCGGTGTGGACGGCTGGGCATGGTGCCTCCTCTCGGTCGGTGATGGTCGACGGTCGTCCTACCGGAGTTGCTCAGTGGTGGAACGACGCGCGGCTCCCGTCGCCCGGYCACCTCCCGGCCTGCCGGTCGGTCAGTCGGCAGACGACCCGCCGCAGATCGTCCAGGAGCAGATGCGCGAGATCGCGGCTGAATTCCGCCCGGACAACGATCCGCAGCACGGCGAGATCCGTCAGGGCGGGTGGGAAGTGATAGGCCGGAACCAGCCAGCCGCGGGTGCGCAGCGCCTCCGAGACGTCGAAGACGCTGAAGTCCGTCCCGTCCCTCATCGTGAACGCGAACGCCGGGATCCCGGAGCCGTCCGAGATCAGCTCGAAGGGCCCGAGTTTCGAGATCTCGTCGGCCAGCCATCGCGCATTGTCACGGCACGTGCGGGCGGCGAGCTGGTAGCCCGCGCGACCGAGCCGCAGCAGCGAGTAGTACTGGGCGACGACCTGTGCTCCGGGCCGGGAGAAGTTGAGGGCGAAGGTCGGCATCGTGCCGCCGAGATAGTCGACGTCGAACACCAGATCGGCCGGGAGGTGCCCGGTGTCCCGCCACACCACCCAGCCGACGCTCGGGTACACCAGCCCGTACTTGTGCCCGGAGGCGTTGATGGAGACCACGCGGTCGAGTCGGAAGTCCCAACGCAGGGCCGGGTCGCAGAACGGGGCGATGAAGCCTCCGGAAGCGGCGTCGACGTGCACGGGGACGTCGGGCCCGCCCGTCGCGGCCAGCTGGTCGAGCGCGGAGGCGATCTGCTCGACCGGTTCGTAGGTCCCGTCGAAGGTCGACCCCAGGACGGCGACGACGCCGATCGTGTTCTCGTCGCAGTGAGCGACCGCCTCCCCCGGGKTCAGGTGGGTCCGCCCGGGGGCGAGCGGGACCAGGCGCGGCTCGACGTCCCAGTAGCGGGCGAACTTCTCCCAGCAGACCTGGACGTTCGCCCCCATGACGATGTTCGGCTGCTGCTCGGTGTGCGGTGACCGGGCGGCACGGTCCCGCCACCGGCGCAGGAGGGCGAGACCGGCCAGCATGCAGGCCTCGGACGAGCCGGTCGTCGAGCACCCGATCGTGTTCGCGGCGTCCGGGGCGTTCCACAGGTCCGCGAGCATGTTCACGCACCGGGACTCCAGCTCGGCGGTCTGCGGGTACTCGTCCTTGTCGATCATGTTCTTCGCGGCGCACTCGGCCATCAGCCTGTCCGCGTGCTCGTCCATCCAGGTGGTCACGAACGTCGCCAGGTTCAGCCGGGCGTTCCCGTCCAGCATCAGCTCGTCGTGCACGATCTGGTAGGCGGCCTCCGACGAAATCGACGAACGCGGTATCCGGTACCGGGGCACCGAGGTGTCCTCGTCCAGGGCCGACAGGTGTGGGCGCACCGCGACGTTCTGGTCGCCACGCTCGCCGCGAACCCGGCCATGCAGGGCCATGGGTGGTTCCTCCTCCCGGCTGGCTCCGGTGTCGCTCTGAGTCTGCGACTTGGCAAGCGATCACGCCAGGTGACGTACCGGGTGTGGAGGGTGTCGCCGGGTGGCACTCTGTCGCCCGTGTCAGGTCGGCGAGGCCCGTCAGCGGCCCCCGGTCAACGACCGTCAGGGGCGGTCGGCGGGTGCCGGTCGGGCCGGTGCCGTCGGTCGGGCGCCGGTCAGAGTGCGTCGGTCAGAGAGCGTCGGTCAGCGGCCGTCCCGGCTGCCCAGACGCCAGTCCTGAGGCGCCGGCGGGCGACGCCTCGGTGGACGAGCCCGTTGCCAGGCGCTCGACGAGGAGCAGCGCGAGATCGTCGTGCAGGTTGCCGCCGACGTGCCCGGTAAGCGCGCTGGTCAGCTGGTCGAGCGCGACGTCCGGGGACACCCCCCGCAGCAGGTCCACGTGCCGCTCGAGCTGGAAGAAGGCCCGGTCACCGTCACGGGCCTCGATCAGCCCGTCGGTGAACAGCAGCAGGCGGTCACCGACGTCCCAGCCCGCGGTGGTCGTGGCGAAGCGGTCACCGAGGCCCAGCGGTGGGGAGAACGGGCAGGTCAGCGCGGCTGTGCTCGTGGCCCCGACGAGCAGCGGAGGGTGGTGGCCGGCGGAGCACAGGCTGAGCCGGCCGTCTGGGTGGATGTCGACCAGAAGGGCGGTCACGAAGTCCTCCGGGTCCGCCTCGCGGCTGACCGAACGCGCGCACGCCGCCGCGACCTGCTCCTGATCGAGCCAGGTGGACGCGGCCTCGCGGAAGGCGCCGAGCACCACGGTCGCCAGACGCACGGCGGGCAGCCCCTTGCCGCGGACGTCACCGATGATGACGCGGATCGTGTGCTGGGTCGCGACGACCTCGTAGAGGTCGCCGCCGACCGAGGCCTCCCGGGCGGCGGAGAGGTAGCGCGCGGCGAACCCGGCGCCGTGCAGCCGGCCGGGGATCTCCGGGAGCAGGGCCCGCTGGGCGACCTCGGCCACGGCGCGGACCTGCCGCAGCTCCGAGGTCCGCCTCGTCCGGTGGACCGCGATGTACACCGCCACCGTCGCCTGCGCCGCGACAAGCACGCACGCGGCGATGTGCTGGCCGTTGCCGAACCGGTGGTCCCACAGGCCCGAGGTGACCGCCACGACCTCGCCGAACAGCCCCACGCCCAGGGTCACCCCCACCGGGCAGGCGACTGCCGCCACCAGTGCCCCGAGGCCGAAGTAGCCGGCCGTGGACAGCGTGGTGGACACACCCACCACGATCGCGGCGGCGAGGACCAGCAGGCCGGCGGCCAGCGGCTCCCAGAAGCCTCGAACCCGGTCAACCACGGTGGTGAGCATGTGCCATTGTCCCGAGAGAAACGCTTTTGTCAGCGGGGGACCGTCACATCGGCCGCGCGGCGGACGCCTCGAGACGTCCTGGGTAACGGGTGTACCACTTTTCGACGTCCTCCAGCTCGGCGGCGAGAGAGATCAGTGTCCCTTCGTAGCCGGCCGGGCCCATCAGCTGTGCACCCACCGGCAGTCCCGCCGGCGTGAGCCCCGCGGGGACGTTCACCGACGGCCAGCCGAGCACGTTCCACGGCCAGGTGTACGGGCAGGCGGCGACGATCGCCTGGTCGGTCTCCCAGTTCGTCGGCCGGTTCAGCTCCCCGACCCGCGGCGGCGGCACGGCCGTCGACGGCGCGAGCAGGATGTCCACCTTCCGGAACAGGCGTCCGATGCCGGCCCGCGCCACCGCCTCCACCGCCCGGCTCGGGCGGAGCAGCGGCCGCAGCGCCCGGCCGGTACGGGCGTTCGCCAGCGTCCGCGGGTCGAGCAGGCCGGGATCGGGCACGCGGCGGGACCAGTCCCGGATGCCGTCCATCGACCGGGGGAGGAACAGCAGCCCGAGCAGGCCGTAGGACGGGTCGGCGGGCACCACCTCATGGCCCAGCCGCGCCAGTACCTCGGCGAGGCGCTCCACCGCGGCGCGGACGGCGGGATCGAGGGCTGCAGGCATCCCGCTGTAGGGGATCCGCAGCGACAGGCCGATCCGAAGCCGTGGCGGCGGCCGTTCCGCCGCCCGGGCGAACGGCTCCACCGGCGGCGACGGGCGGTCCCGGTCCACCGGGAGGCTGCCGCTCAGCAGATCCAGCAGCAGCGCGCCGTCCGCGACGGTGCGGGTGAGCGGCCCGAACGTCGTGAGCCCGTTGAACTGCTCGGGAACCGGCGCGCTCGAGATCCGCCCGCGCTGGGGCTTGATGCCGACAAGATGGGTCCAGGCGGCGGGAATGCGGACCGATCCGGCACCGTCCGAGCCGATCGCGGCGGGCACCAGCCCGGCGGCGACCGCCGCCGCCGCGCCGCCGGACGAGCCGCCCGGAGAGTAGTCGAGGTTCCACGGATTGCGGGTGGCGCCGAACGCCGGACCCTCGGTGAACGGCCACTGCCCGAACTCGGGAGTGTTCGTCTTCCCCACGATGACGGCGCCCGCGGCCCGCAGCCGGCGGACCATCTCACAGTCCTCGGTGGCGGGCGGAAAGTCGCCGGCGGCACCGAACGCGGTCGGCAGGCCGGCGATGTCCGTGTCATCCTTGATCGCCACCGGGACTCCCAGCAGCGGCAGCCGCTCCCCGGCGGCCAGCCGGCGGTCGGCCTCGTCGGCTTCGGCGAGCGCCTGATCGGTACGCAGGACCCGGAAGGCGTTGAGCGTCGTGGCGGTCGCCTGCGCGCGGTCGAGGCTGGCCGCGACGAGCTCGCGTGACCCGACCTCCCCCGAGGCCAGCCTGCCGGCGAGTTCCCGCAGGCCGGGCAGGCCGTCGAGCTGGTAGCCGTCCGTCCACACATCCGCGGTACCCGACATCAGCCACCTCCTGGACGCGACACGCGCGGCGGAGCCGTGGACAGCACGCTAGCCGACCCGGCCAGCCCGCTCGCCGGCCCGGCGGGACATGAGACGTACGCGGCAGATGTCGGCCGTCGAGCCGATGCGCACATCCGTGCACCCGGTGGCCTATGTGCCAGACCACGCCCTGATACGTGGACAGGTCGGTTATCCATGGCATGGGCGGGTATTCGGCCAACGGACGCGTGTGAGCAACCCCGGATTCGTCATCGGTTCACCGCACGCGAGACTCGCAGACCCGCCGAGGAGGACAACGAGATGACCGAGGGCATGAGCACCCGCCACACCGAGCCGACCGCATCGCCCCCCGCCTCCGCCCCAGCGCCCGATCTCGGGGGCCCGGCCGCTGCCGGAGCAGCCTCGGGCCCCGCGCGCCACGTCCCGCCGGTGGTGGACCCCGCCGCCCGCTCCGTTCCCACCGCGGCCGCGGCGGACGCCGCATCCGGCGGCTCCGCCGGGGCAGCCGGGGCAGCCGGGGCAGCCGGGGCAGCCGGGGCGGCGGACCGGGTCGCCCCGGTCGCCGGCGCGGCTTCCGGCGGCACCGCTGGCTCGGACGACAACGCCTCCGGCGACGACAACGCCTCCGGCGACGGCGCCGCCAACGCCGATCTTCGCGCCCGTTTCAACGAGGTGACCTCCGGGCTCGCCCCGCACGTGGCGGCCGCCACGGAGAAGACACGCGACGCCGCCGGGAAGGCCGCCGAGGTGGTCCGGGACAAGGTGATCCAGACCCCGGCCCTCGCGTCCGCGGCCGGGCGCACCGTCGAGGCCAAGGACCGTGCGGTCGGCACCGTCCGCGAGCAGCTCGACCAGCACCCACAGGTGGCGGCCGCCGCCGAGCGGACAGCGGCCACCGGTGGCAAGGCTGCCCGGTCGGCGGGCCAGCAGGCCCGGCGRCATCCGGGTGCGACCGGTGGCGCCGTGTTCGGTGCCGCGGCACTCCTCTTCCTCCGGCGGTTCACCCGGCGGCGGAAGGCCGCGCGCAACGCGTAGTAACGCGCGCAACGCGTAGTAACGCGCGTAGCGCGCAGTAACGCGGAGCAGCACGCCACGCGTCGTCACAAAAGGGCCAACAGGCACCTTGCAGGATGAAGTGTTTATAGGTGGACGACCCGGGGACAAAGCAACCAGTCGCTCGAAGTGAGCGAACATCTCGGTAAGGGAGAGCCACAGATGCTCACATTCATCGTCGTCATGGTCCTGCTCGGTCTGATTGCCGGCGCCGTCGCACGGCTGGTTCTCCCGGGCCCGGACCCGATCGGCATTCTCGGCACGATCGGTGTTGGAATCGTCGGCTCCTTCGTCGGTGGTTTCCTCGGCTATGTTCTCTTCGGCAAGGATCTGGGTGAGGGCGCTCTGCAGCCGTCCGGGGTCATCGGCTCGATCATCGGCGCGATCATCGTGCTCGCCGTGTGGCGCGCGATCAGCGGCCGTGGCGTCTCCCGGAACCACCACCACCGCAGCCACCGGTACGCCCGCCGGTAAGCGGCCGGCGGTCCCGATGTCCGGGACCCGCGGCTGACGGGCCCAGCAGGGCCGGAACAGGACGCAGGCCGCCGCCCCAGGTTTCTCCGGGGCGGCGGCCTTCTGCTGTGCCGGGGGCCCGTGTTCCGCGCGGCGGAGCTCCTGCTGCCCGTGGCGGGCAGGGTGCAGCACCAGCTCCGTGTCGGGACCCGACGCGGAGCTCGACGCCAGGCGCAGGGGCTCGTGGCTCGCGCCTTGCGGCGGCAAAGCCGGATTACTACCTTGTGTGTGGACTGTCGGGTCGGTGCGTCGTCGCGAAGGCGCGCCGACATTTGTCTGGATGTGCGATTTGTTGCTTGTCAGCAGATGTTCCATCCAGGTCTTGGGTCAAAATGTGTCGTCCACGAGTCATCCGTTTTACGGATTATGAGTTTCTGCTGAGGCATCCTGGAGGCATGYCGCTGTACCCGGTTGCCCCCTTGCCAGGCATCCACGTGCCGGCCGAGTCGTGCCCTGGTCCGCGCGGTACTCTTCGAGGCGCGGCCCGGCCCCGCGGTGTGGCGTACCGAATGCCGGAAAGTCGCGGGAGCGCCGGGTGTCCCCGGCAGCGTGCAGGTCGCTCCGGGATGGCGGGATCGCATGTCTGTCTCCTGCGGACCGGTATGTCGACATGCCAGCAGGAAAGGCCGGGAGGGGCGAGCCGTGAACGCGGTCAAGGTGAGGTCGGTAGGCGCGGAGGACCTCCCTGTGCTCAGCGACATCGACAAGAGGATCTTCGGTCCGCTGGCCTACCCCAGGTTCGTCCTTCGCCAGTACTTCGATGTCCATCAGCGGGAGATCCTGGTCGCGGAGGAGTCCGGCGAGCTCGTCGGTTATTCGATTGCGGTTCGTTGTGGCTCGGACGACGAGCGCGAACTCGCCCACTTCCTGGCGCTCGGGGTGGACACGTCGCACCGGCGCCAGGGGGTGGGGCGCCTGCTGGCAGAGGAGACCCTCGACAGCCTGCGCCTCCGAGGGGTGCGCCGGGTGCGCCTGGCGGTCGCGCCGCGCAACACGGTCGCGATTGCTCTTTACGAGTCGTTGGGCTTTACCCGGATCGGTGCCGAGGACGACTACTACGGCCCCGGCGAACCGCGGCTGCTGTTCGACCTGGCCTGGCCCCACACCGAACCCGCCGGCCCGCGCTCGTCGGGAGCCGCCGCCTACTGAGCGGAACTCGGGCAGTGCGGCCGCCAAGCCGCACGCCCGCTCTTCAGACGCCCGCTCTTCCGGTCCTTCCAGCCTCGCTGGCGCTTCCAGCCTTGCCAGCCCTTCCAGCCTTGCCAGCCCTTCCAGGCGCTTCCTGCCTCGGCCGCCGCCGTAGGACGCGCCCCCTCGCGGCGGTGACGGCCGCGTATCCGGCCTGCGGCCTCGCGCGCCCGCGTCGTGCCCTGACAGCGCGCCCACGCCCGGCCGCCTCCGTGCGCCCGGGCCCGGTGGCCGCGCGCACGCAGGGATTCTCCGCGCGTGGCCGGCCCCGCGATCCGTCGCCCCCAGCCGCCCGGCCCGACCGCGGCCCGGCCCGAGACAGTGACGCGCGCATTCAGTGGGAGCAGATGTGCACGTAAAACCGATGGAACCCGTGGGACCCGGCGAGCCGCGGATGGCGAACTCCGCGGGTGAATGGGACAGATTCGACCCCGACGCCTATTACGAGCTCAACTATTCCGCGCTGCGTGCGGATGACCGGCAGATTCTCGAGGGCGTCCGGGCCTACTTCGCCACCTTCGCCGCCGCGGCGGCGGCGGAGCGTCCGCTGAGCGGGCTGGATGTGGGGAGCGGCAGCAACCTCTACCCGACCCTGTCCATGCTGCCGTGGTGTGAGCAGATAACGCTGGTCGAGTTCGGTGCGAGCAACGTGGTCTGGCTGGAGAAGGAGATCAAGGCCTATGGCGCGACCTGGGACGAGTTCTGGGACGTCCTGTGCCAGGAGCCCGTCTACGGGGCGGTCGAGGACCCGCGGCGCCTGCTGGCGGAGCGGGCGACCGTCAGCCAGGGCAGTGTCTTCGAGCTGGACCGGGCCCGCTGGGACATCGGGACCATGTTCTTCGTCGCCTGCTCCATCTCGGAGAAGGAGGACGAGTTCCGTAGGGCGTCGGAGTGCTTCCTGAACGCGCTCGTGCCGGGCGCGCCGTTCGCCATGGCGTACATGGAGAAGTCGGAGGGCTACCGCGTCCGTGACGTTGCCTTCCCGGCCGTGTCGCTGGACATGACGCAGATCCAGGACAGCCTGGACGGGCTGGCCACGGACCTGAAGGTCAACCGCATCGTCGTGGCGGAGCTGCTGCGCGAGGGATACGAGGCCATGGTTCTCGTCTGCGGCCGCACCCGGCGTGAGCCGGTGCCGGGCGCACGGATACCGGACTGAGGGGCCCCGCCATGGACATCCGACCGCGGCAGCTCCTGCTGGAGATGTGGAAAGCCGCCGCAGATTACTCCTACGGCGACGGCACGTGGCGTTTCGCCGGCCGCGCCGCACCGAACTCGACCAGCGACGCGGAGCAGATGCTCTGCCTGATGTACCCCGCCTACCAGATGACCGGGATGGGTTTCGTCAGGCCGGACGAGACGGCCAGGGACGTGTGCGCGGCGCTGGAGGGCCTCGGTGACGCCCGGCAGATCCCGCAGGTGCTGAGCCGGGCACTCGTGCAGTACCTGCAGCGGTACACCGACAGCAACGGGGCCCCTGTCTTCGCCGGCGGCTCCTATTTCCAGACACTGCACGAGGGCGACACAATCACCCCCGACCAGGAGGCGCTGGAGGTCGTCGACTCCTTCTCGATGTCCATCACGCTCTCGCTCGCGATTCTCGGCTTCGTCAAGGAGTTCCGGCCGACGGTGCGCCGCAGCGCGCTGCTCGACGAGATGCGGGCGCTGGAGGCGGYTGCGTCGCACCGGCTTACGGCATCGATGGTGGGAATTCTGCGGTGCTTCACCGTGCGGTCGTTCACCCCCGACTCGCCGGACGGGCAGGCACTGCGTGATCTGGTCAACACGGACGACTCGCCGCGTGAGAGAGTGCTCGACTCCTTCCGGGAGGCTCTGGTCCCGGCACGTACCGCACTGCGCGAACTGAAACTGGGCGTCGACCTCTCCAGTAGCGACGTGGTGGAGGACGACTCCCTGCTGTTCGAGTGCGGCTGGTCCTGGGGTGTCATCCGGGATGCCCCGCCCGTCGAGCCGGGCGGGAACTACGAGGTGGCCCAGGCGAAAGGCCTTGCCGAGGCCCGCCCGTCGCTCTACTTCACCCTCTCCGCGCTCGACGGCATTGCCGACCTCTTCTCGGAGCGCACTCGCCGGCTCGGCCTCATCAGTCCGGAGCAGGAGGGCCTGGTCGGCGCGCTGGCGCTGCGGCAGAACCTGGCTCAGCTGTACTGGGCGACCATCGCCCGTTTCGGCCGGGCCCGCTGGGCGGTCGAGGAGATTCCGTGGCGGGGCCGGCTCGTCGCCGACGAGGGGCCCGAAACGGACTACGACACCCTCCTCGCCGCCTCCATCACCATCGAGGCACTGGCCACCGAGCGGGCGAGGGACGTCGACGTCGCGCGCATCGCCTCCGTTCTCGAGGAACTGGCGATCCGGGGCCGGGTGACCCGGCGCGCCCGTCTGCGTGAGCAGGCCACCCAGCTGCACGTGCCCGGCGTCCGCATGGAGCTGTCCGGCGCGGAGGACCTGGGCCCGCCCGTGGTCTGGCCGGTGGCCGACTTCTCGACGGCGCTGCTCAAGCGGGTCGCCCGCACGGCCTCGGTCACCCGCGACAGCGCGCTGCGGGACAGGCTGCTCACCCTGGCCGACCAGATCTGGCTCAGGCACCTCCAGCGCCGACAGATCACGGCCGGCTCGGGGGCGGGGCTGTGGGACGACATCGCCGACATGTTCAAGGTGGAGATGCCGGACAAGGAGCCGTCGTGGTACTTCACCGAGCGAATCATGGAGGCCCTGGTCTCCGTCGCGACCATCGCCAACACCCGCCCGTACAGCAGCCGGCTCGCCGAACTGGCCCTGGACATGATCGCCGAGGCCGACCATCTGCACGCCGGTGAGCTCCTGCGCCAGTCGCCGACCGCTGCGCTGCCCGCCCGCACCCAGCTGCACGGAATCGGAGCGAGCCTGAGACGGGCCCGGGAGCTGCGGGAACGGCAGCCGGCAACGGCGGTCGCCATCGTGCAGGAGGCGCTGCGCGATCTCGACAAGCTCGCCCTCGCCCGGCGCGGATGACGGCCGGCGACCGATGATCGTCTTCGCGACCTCCGACAAGGGCGGAACCGGCCGCTCCGTGACGAGCTGCAACGTCGCCTACCGGCGGGCGATGCAGGGCAGCGATGTGTGCTATCTCGACTTCGACTTCGGCTCGCCCACCTCGGGCGCGATCTTCGGCGTGGAGGCGGCAGGCCAGGGGACGCCCACCGGGCGCGGGTTGCACACCTATCTCGCCGGGGGGACGGCGGAGGCGGAGCAGTTCGACGTCTGGACCCAGTCGACTCTGGGCGGCGGCTGGGCCAGGCCGCTCGGCGCCGGCCGCCTCACACTCCTGCCCGGTGATGCGGGGGGCGGTGAGTTCCCGGTGAACAAGCAGATGATCCGCCGGTGCACCGACCTCTTCCTCTCCCTGGACGAGGAGTTCGAACTGACCCTCGTCGACCTGAGCGCGGGCCGCTCGTATGCGACGGAGCTGGTCCTGCGAGCCACCGCCGATCCGGTGCTCGCGGCCAAGACAACGCGCTGGCTCGTGTTTCACCGGTGGACCCGCCAGCACATCGTGGCCGCCTCGGGTCTGGTGCACGGGACGCAGGGCATTCTCGAGACGGGTGCGGAGTACGGGCACCGGAAGCCGGACCTGGAGGACGGCATCCGGTTCGTGCGTACCGCCGTGCTCGAACCCGAATCGCCGCAGCTGGCCAGCCTCCGCCCGGAACAGTCCGTGTGGCTGCAGTCCTATGACATCGATCTGCAGCGGCTGGCCGGGAAGATGCGGCTGGGAAGCAGCCTGATGATCGGGTCGATTCCGCTGGACCCCGTTCTGCAGTGGCGGGAGCAGATCATCGTCGAGGACGACATCTCGACCACCCGTATCGCCAACGCGGAGACCGGGCAGGCGTTCGAGGCACTCGCCGAGCGGCTGACGGACAAAAGCCTGTGGGAGGGGCTCTGACACCCGTGGAACCGCCGCCCAGCGAACCGCCGCCCAGCGAACCGCCGCCCAGCGAGCCGCAGCTCATGGAACCGCAGCTCATGGAACCGCTGCCGGGCCAGCCGCCCCCGGCAGTGCCGGTGGCGCCTTCCGCACGCGCCGTCTTCCGCGAGACGAGCGCGGCCGGGCGCACCGTGGAGGTGCCGCTCGCCCAGCTGTCGGTGGAGCTCGGCCATTTCTACCCGGAGGACTTCCACGACGGAGCCGGAGCCCTGGCCGCGCACTTCCGCCGGATCGCGCCGTGGGCGGAGCATTCGTCGCTCGGTGCGCTGGTGGGGGCAGCTGGACGTCCCACCAGGGTCAGCACCTGCCTGCTGGTGGACGACTACTCGGAACCGGACACGTTGCCGCCGCCGGGTGTGGTGCTGCCGGAACTGATCGCGGCCGCCGGTGCTCACGGCCTGGTCATCGACTACATCGCGCGGGAGTCCGCGTGCGTGGAGAACGGGCGGGTGCCGCTTGCCCGCCTGGTCGAGAAGGCACTCATCCCCGATCCGCCGTACGGGACGAACGGGTCGCGCCCGCCGGTGCACGAGACCGGCTGGCTGTGTAACGGATCCCGGTCGGTATCCACCGCCGAGGTCCCGGCCATGGGAGGCCGGACACCCTGGCACCCGCCGGCTGAGAACGCCGCCCGCCGGCATTCGGTGTTCCTCGACGCCGAGCTGTGGACGGAGGAACCGGGCCCGGAGGGCCGGCTGTGGTCCTGCTCGTTTCTTGCGGCGGTGTGGCAGCTGCTGCGGCTCGGACTGCTGCGGGCGCGGGGGGAGACGGTGGTCAACCCTGTGCCGGTCGACCTCACCGATCTTCCGGACGGCTGGGCCGACTTCCCGGCGATCGGCCGGATGACCCCGAGGGCTGCGCCGTTCTGCGCCTACCGGACGTTCTCTGCGCTCGGCACGACGTACCTTCCCGTCGAGCATGCCGTGCGGGTGATCCTCGGGCAGGTCGGCATCGACCCGGCTGCCCTGGCGTCCACGGTGCGACGGGCGGCGGAGGAAGGCCTCACGGTGCCGGCCGAGCCCGCCGACCGGCTCACCTACCTCTTCCTGAGCCGCTGATGCCCGCCTCGACGCGACCGGCCCCCGCGCGGGCGCGTGCCGGGCCGGCTCCAGCGGAGAACCTGGACGTCCTCGTCGGCGAGGTCCGGACCACCCTGCTGCAGAACTCACACCAGGTCGGTGCGGATACCGTCGCCCGGCTCCTTGATCTGGACCCAGGTCGCCGGGTCCTCCGTGCGACCAGACCCTTCACCTACGCGGTGTCACCGGACGAACGGGTGGGCGTGCACTGCCCGCTCCCCACCGGCTCGGGCACCCGCGCGGACGGGGTGGGAACTGTCCTGGCCCGGGCATCCGTCACCGGCGGGATCATCCTGCAGGCATCGGCGCGGGCCCGCCTCGTCCGGGCCGCCGGCGAACGCCGGCTGCCGTGGTCGCACTACCTGACGAATCCGGGGACCATCGAGGTCGGCGCGCGCTGCGGCGCGCCGGACCTGACCGCGGGCTTCCTACGGGACTCCGCGCGGTCGTCCCCGGCCGCCGGCCCTGCCCGCGAGTACCTCGATCTCGGGGCTGTCGTGAACCGACTGCTCAATCAGGTGCAACGCATGCCTTACATCGACCGGGTAACGATGTTGCGGGCACGCCGGACAAGACTGCGGTTCGCCGTAACCTGGCGGTCTCCGGATTCCGGTGAGCTGGCAGAATCACCGGATATTGAACTCGTTGTCCACGACGAGACGTCGCGGACAGTACGACTACGGCTGCCGGCATCGATCAGCGATCCGGCCGAGGCGGTGGTTGCCTGCGAGGATCTCGCTCTGCATGACTGGCTGCTGACCACCGTCGCGAATCTGATGGAGAACAGCAGAATCGGTGTCGATCCGGCCGCCGAGGTGGTGGCCCGCATCCGCCCGGCCGTCGACCATCTGCTCCACCTGTGGATGCCGGGCGCCAGAGTCGCCGAGGACCTGGGCTGGATGTGGACCGCACTCGAGCGCCGTCCCGGCTTCTCCCGCCAGTGGACGAGTCTGCGCGGCCAGATCCAGAACCAGTTGCTCCTGGCCGTGCTCGAAAAGCCGGCCGCGGCGCCGACCCACGGAAACCTGGTCTTCCAGGACGGCGTCGAGGGGATTTCGCACCGGGCCTGAACCGGTACTGGCGGCCGACCGAACGGGGTGGACGTGCCTGCTTTGAGAATCGTCAGGGAGATCGCGCTGGCGCTGGCCACCGGCGGCGCCACCTTCCTGATCAGTTACCTGCTTGACGGGGAAATGACCTGGACGACGATGCTCTCGGTCTTCATCGGCGGGGTCGTGCTGGTCGTGCATCATCTGGCGTCCCTGGAGGACCGGATGGAGACCGTCGTGCTGGGTCAGGAGCAGCGCCTGGGCACCTTCGCCCAGCTGGTGACCGGTGAGCTCGACACGACGCGGCAGACGGTCACGCGGCGGCTGGACCGGGTCGACCGCGGGGCACGTCTGCTGGAGTCGCTGGAGAACTCGGCGGTGGAGACGGCGGTGCCCAACTCCCGGCCCATCAGCGGGCTGATCGAGCGGGCGGCACGATTCGTCCCGCCGGCGCCCGTTCTCGGCCGTCTGGTGACCGAGGAGATCCGGGCGCTGAACGAACTGCTGCGCGGGCTGGAAGGTGATTCGGTGAGCTGCCCGGGTGAGGACCGTGACTGGCTGCTGACCCTCACCCGCACCACCCGGCGCACGATTTCCGCCACCAGCACGACGACTGCCGACGGCGGGCGGCGCAGCTTCAGCGACGGGTTCTGGAAAAGCGAACTTGGTCGCGCCTACCTGGTGGCACAACGGGAGGCGGTCGCCCGCGGCGTGAACGTCCGCCGCGTCTTCATTCTGAACAACGAGAAAATTCTTCGCAACGCCGACTTCCTGAAGATCTGCGACGAGCAGCGGGCCGCCGGCATCAAGGTTCACAGTGTCGTCGTTCCCGGCGGCTCACAACTCGGCCGGGCGGTGACCGGCTGGCGCAACACCTTCCGCGACTTCATTCTCTTCGACGACGAGGTCAGTTACGAGGTGGAGGTCGGGGCACTGCYGGGCTCGAGTATCACCAGCACCAACCTCTGGTTCGACCGGACCCGCATCGGCGAGCGGATCGAGCTTTTCAACGACATCTGGGCGGAGGCCGAGGCCGCCGAGGCCGCGGGAAACACAGCGGCGGCAGGCGGTGCCGCCGGTTCGGGTGGGGCCGCCGGCTCGGGTGGTGGTGCCGGTTCGGGTGGTGGTGCCGGCGCGGGCACCTGAGCCGAGGGGGCCAGCTACACAGTGTGGGTGGGCGGGGGGAGGAAGCGGTGCATCACGTAGAGGTCGACATCCCCCTGCCACGGGTGGCGGAACGCCGCGGGCAGCGTGCCGACCACCCGGAACGACAGCGATCGCCACAGTGCGACCAGTCGGGTGTTGGCGGCCACCACGGCGTTGAGCTGCATCGCGTGGTAGCCGAGGTCCGCGGCGTGATCGATCATTCCCTCGCCGGCGGCCCGGCCGATGCCCTGCGCGCCGCTGGGCCCGTGGTACCCGCCGGGCCCGAACGCGCCGCCGCCGAGGTTGACCAGGGCGGGGTCGACGAGGAGCTGGGCGAGCGCCACGTGGTTGCCGAGGTCCGGCTGGCTGGGGACGAGCAGTGCAGTGGCGACCACCCGGGTCGAGGCAGGCCCGTCGTCGACCTCCATGATCAGCACCTCGGCGGGCGCGGGCAGCATCCACAGCCCTCGGGCGCGGGCCTCCCCGGTGTCGGGATCCCACAGGCACGTCTCACCCTCGGCGACGACTGCGTGCCACACCGGCCAGATGGCCGGCCAGTCGTCCTCCGCTGCCCGACGTGTCCGCACAATCCGATCCTGCCCGGCAATGTCGGTAAGTGTGGGCTCAGCGTTCCTCCATGGGTGCCGTTACGAGCAGGACCGGTCCCGGCTCAGCTCCAGCCGAGCTCGTGCAGGCGGGTGTCGTCGATGCCGAAGTGGTGGGCGATCTCGTGAATCACCGTGATCCGCACCTCGCGCACCACGTCCTCCTCTGATGCGCTCATGGCGCAGATCGGCATCCGGTAGATGGTGATCCGGTCGGGAAGCRCGCCGCTGTACCAGTCGCCCCGCTCGGTGAGCGGCACCCCTTCGTAGAGGCCGAGCACACCGTCCTCGGAATCGTCCTCGACGAGGACGGCCACGTTGCGCATCTGCCGTCCGAGCTCGGGCGGCAGGCTGTCGAGCGCGGTGAYGACCAGCTCCTCGAACCGCTCCGGGCTGACGGGATCCACAGATCCATCCTGCCTGCGCTGGCGGCTCCGTGYGGTCTCGCCGGGCACCCGACGAGGGTGTCGCTCGCGGGACAGTGCCGGGTGCGGTCGAGGGCTTGTTCCTCGGACGCCCACCTGGTTACTCTCACATCTAGAAAATCTCGTAATGAGATGAACTGTCGGATGCCGGCGGGCTGGCGGGGCACGTCACGGGGGGCGAGCCTGGCACGGAGGTCCCGCCGGCACCTGCCAGAAGCGAAGGCGGTGAACCATGCCGGAGGTCGAGGCCGGACCGACCCGTCCGCGGGCGGGTGGCGGGTACGACCCGAGCACCTATGACCCGCGGGCTTTCGACCCGGTCGCGGTGACGGTGGATGTCGTGGCGCTGACGGTGCGGGAGCGGAAACTGCACGTCCTGCTCGTGCGCCGGGGGGAGGAGCCCTTCGCGGGCCGCTGGGCACTGCCCGGCGGGTTCGTCCGCCCGCGCCCGGATCGAACAGGGCATCCCCTCGAGGAGGACCTCCCCGAGGCCGCGGCCCGTGAGCTGGTCGAGGAGACCGGCCTGACGGCGGCGGAGGCCGACGCCCGGCCACCCGACGAACCACCCGGCGTACCGGGTACTGTCCGGTCCGCCGGATCGGTGCGGGTGCATCTGGAGCAGCTCGGCACCTACGGCACCCCGGGCCGGGACCCGCGCATGCGGGTGATCTCGGTCGCCTATCTCGCCTTCGCGCCGGACCTGCCGGACCCGACCGCGGGCGGCGACGCGGCAGCTGCCGCCTGGCTGCCGCTGGCGACCGGGTCGGGCGGCGTGGCGTTCGACACCTCCGTGGTCGGTGACCTGCCGTTCGACGCCGTGCTGCCGGGCGATCYGGCCTTCGACCACGGGCGGATCCTCGCCGACGGGGTCGAGCGGGCCCGATCGAAGATCGAGTACACGCCGCTGGCGACCGCTTTCGTCGGCGAACCGTTCACCATCACCGAGCTCCGTGAGGTCTACACCACGGTCTGGGGTCGGGCACCGCACGCCGCGAACTTCCACCGCAAGGTCCTGTCGGTGCCGGGCTTCCTGGAGGACACCGGAACCACCACCGAACGCGGCGGCAGCCGTGGCGGGCGCCGGGCCCGGTTGTACCGGGCGGGCCCGGCGAAGCTGCTGCACCCGGCGCTGCTGCGGCCGTCCGGGCTCGAAGCGGGTGGTGTGGGTGATGCCTGAGCCTGCCGTCCCGGCCAGCCTCGACGAAGCGTTGCGCCTGCTGAGGGACGTCCCGGCGGAGGCCGGGCGGGAGGATCTCGTCGGGGTGTTCGGGCCCACGCCAGGGGTGGCTGGTTACCGGCGGCTGGCCCGGCTGGTGCATCCCGACCGGGCGCCGGCGGGCAGCGCGGGCGCCGCGACCGAAGGGTTCGTTCGGCTCGGTGAGCTGTGGATTCGCTACCAACAGCTCGAGGACCTGCCCGGATCCGCCACGGGCGGCGGACGGCCCGGCCCCACGTGGGGCCGACCTGGCAACACCGCGGCCCGCAACACCGCGGCCCGCAACACCGCGGCCCGCAACACCGCGGCCCGCAACACCGCGGCCCGCAACACCGCGGCCCGCAACACCGCGGCCCGCAACACCGCGGCCCGCAACACCGCGGCCCGCAACACCGCGGCCCGCAACACCGCGGGCGCCGCGGGCGCCGCGGGCGCGGACCAGGCTGCCGGAAACGAGGAGAGGGCCGGGGACGGGACGGCGGTTCTTCGTACCGGGCGTCACACGTACACGCTGCGGACGTCGCGCCGCCGCGCGGCCCAGGGGCCGGACGGGCCCGTAGGTGGGGTCGCCGGGGCTGTCGGGGCCGTCGTCGAAGGTGACGTAGCCCGCCTGCACCCGGCCGAATGCCGGTCGGCCGCGGGCGGAGCGGCCCACGAGGTGCTCCTCAAGATCCCGCGTTCCGGGGCGGACAACGATCTGATGGAGCGCGAGGCGGCTGCGCTGGGCTGGCTCGTCCGCCAGGGCGACCGGCGTTTCGCCGCCTACGCACCACGGCTGGTCGAGTCGTTCCTGCACGTCCCGGGGGATGAGGCCGCGGCGGGCACGGCTGGGGCGCGGCGGGTCAACGCCCTCGGGCGGCTCGACGGTTTCTGCTCGCTCAGCCGGATCCGCGCCGCCTGTCCGCAGGGGGTCGACCCGCGGGACGTCGCCTGGATGTGGCGCCGGCTGCTGGTGGCTCTCGGCTACGCCCACCGCGCCGGGGTGCTGCACGGCGCTGTCGTCCCCGACCACGTCCTCATCCACCYTGACCTGCACGGACTCGTGCTGGTCGACTGGTGCTACAGCGTTGTCCGGGGTGGCGACACCGGGGTGAGCGGGGCCCGGGTGCCGGCCGTCGTCCCGGGCTTCGAGCAGATGTACCCGCCGGAGGTGCCGGCGCGGCAGCCGCCCGACGAGGCGACGGACATCTATCTCGCCACCCGCTGCATGACCTTCCTGCTCGGACCGGACGTCCCGGTTCCGCTGCGGCGGTTCGCGCAGGGCTGCACCCTGCGGGCCGCCGCGCGCCGGCCGCATGACGCCTGGCGGCTGCTCGGCGAGCTGGACGAGCTGCTGGAACGGCTGTTCGGACCGCGTCGCTTCAGGACGTTCCACCTCCCGCCCCTGCCGGCGGGAAGCCCGGCGTGAGCCGACGGCCATTGACGGCCGCCGACGGCCGCCGAGGAAGCCGACGACCACCGAAGAAACCGACGATCACTGACGAGGACCGGATCCGTTCCGGGAAGGCGGGAGAGACATCATGGGCAGCGGCTACTGGTCGACCGACGTGTACGCGGCGGCCGCGGGCTACCGTGCCCGCAGCGGGGCGAGCGCGTTCGAGTACAGCGACTCGATGYGGGCGAGCAGCCGGCGCAGCTGGAAGGCGCATCCCGACCTGGATCCGTGGCTGGTCACAGCCCGGGAGAGCCGGGACAGCGAGGACCATCCCGACAGCCTGGCCATCGCCGTCCTGTTCGACGTGACGGGGTCGATGGGGCAGGTCCCGCGCACCCTGCAGACCCGGCTGCCCGAGCTGCACGGATTGCTGCTGCGCAAGGGCTATGCCCGGCACCCGCAGATCCTCTTCGGCGGCATCGGTGACGCGACCTGCGACAGGGTTCCCCTGCAGGTCGGCCAGTTCGAGTCGGACAACCGGATGGACGACCAGCTCGGCGCCATGATGCTCGAGGGCGGCGGTGGCGGCCAGAAACACGAGTCCTACGAACTGGCGATGTACTTCATGGCCCGCCACACCTCGACGGACTGTTTCGAGCGGCGCGGCCAGCGGGGCTACCTGTTCATCGTCGGCGACGAGCTGCCCTACAACCGGGTGATGCCGAGCCAGGTCGCGGCCGTGGTCGGCGACCAGCTGGCGGAGAGCATCCCGGTCGAGCAGATCGTCGCCGAGCTGGAACGCCGCTACAACGTCTACTTCATTCTGCCGGCCGGGACGTCCTACGCCGGTGACCGGGAGGTGATCGGCACCTGGCGCGGGCTGCTCGGCGAGCGGGTGCTGGAGCTGGACGACCTCGACGCGGTGTGCGAGACGATCGCGCTGACCATCGGGATCAACGAGGCGGCCATCGACCTCGACGCGGGGCTCGACCACCTGCGGGACGTCGGCGCGCAGCGGGCGGCGCCCAGCGTCGGGCGGGCGCTGGCCCGGTACGCCCGCACCGCCAGCTCCCGCAACACCCGTGCCGTGGTCGCCCGCGGCGCCCGCGCGCTGAACGCCCGGGTCGCCGAGGCCGACGGCCCCGGCATCGCCCGCCTCTGAAAGGACGAAGGCTGTGGCACCAGGGCGGACATCCACTGTGACCTGGCCGGACGGGGACGGGCCGGGTGACCACGTCATCGTCGTCGATCTCGGGTTCGGCGACGCGGGCAAGGGCACGGTGGTCGACTGGCTGTGCGCCCGGGCGGCCGCCGCCGGGCGGGTGCCGGCGGTGGTGCGTTTCAACGGCGGCGCCCAGGCGGCGCACAACGTCGTGACCGACGACGGCCGGCACCACACCTTCGCCCAGTTCGGCGCGGGTTCCTTCACCGCCGGCTGCGCGACGCACCTGGCCCGCACCGTGCTCGTCGACCCGTTCGCGCTGGTCGCGGAGGCCGCGCATCTGGAGTCCGTGGGGGTGCCTGACCCGTTCGAGCGGCTGACGGTCGACGGCGACGCCCTGCTCACCACGCCCTACCACGCGGTGGTGAACCAGGCCCGCGAGCTGGCACGCGGAGCCGGGGCGCACGGATCGTGCGGGATGGGGATCGGCGAGACGGCCTCCTACGCGCAGGCCCGGCCCGACGCCGCGCCGCGGGTCGCCGACTGTGCCGGTGCGAACCCGTCCCGGCTGCGCCGCCGGCTGCACGAACTCCGTGACTGGCTGTGCGCCGAGCTCGCCGAGCTGACCCGGCCTGCCGGGCCCGGTGCGCTGGACGAGCTGCCGGCGGTACCCGAGGTCGAGGACGTCGTGGCGGTCCTGTCCGCCTTCGGCCGGGCGGCGCGGGTCGTGGACGGTTCGCGGCTGCGTGTGCTGTGCGCCCGCGGGCCGGTGGTGTTCGAGGGGGCGCAGGGCGTGCTGCTCGACGAGTGGCACGGCTTCCATCCGTACACGACCTGGTCGACGACGACACCGGCCAATGCCGAGGAGCTGCTCGCAGAGGTGGGTCTGCGTGGCGCGGCCCGGCGGCTGGGGGTCGTCCGCTGTTACACGACGCGGCACGGGCCCGGCCCGCTGGTGACCCAGGACGCGGAGCTGGCCGCGATGCTGCCGGACGTCCACAACGGGACCGGCAGGTGGCAGGGGCGGTTCCGGGTGGGGCACTTCGACGCGGTCGCGCACCGGTACGCGGTCGACGCGGCGGGTGGCGTGGACGCGGTGGCCCTGACCCACCTGGATGTGGCCGCACGGCTGCCGCTGCAGCTGGCGTTCTGCGCCGGCTACCGGGTCGACGGGGAGTGTGTGCRCCGGCTGGAGCCCGGGCCGCCCGGCGATCTGGAGCGGCAGGCGGCACTCACGGAGCGGCTGGCCCGGGCCGAGCCGCTGCCCGGCGTCCGGGTCGTGCCCGAGGAGTGGCCCGATCGGGTGGCGGCGGCGCTGGGGGCGCCGGTGACCCTGGCCTCGTACGGCCCGCGGGCCGCGGACAAGATGTTCCTCCCGGCCGGGCGGGCCCTTCCGGCACCCGCGGCCGGGCCCGGTGGACGCCACGCGCGCCTCGTGGCCACCGGGCCCTGACCGTGGGGCCAGGGGATCCCCTGCGGTTGGTCAGTGCAGGGGACCCATGCAGTCCTTGCACCGCTCGCTGAGGATGGACAGGAGCTCGACCGCCTTGATCGAGGCGTCCCGCACCTTGGCAAGATCCTGCGAGGAGTTCAGCCGGAGCAACGCCGACTCCGCGCCGTCGGAGGCACCTTCGCTGAGTGCCTCGACGATCTCCGCTGCCGGGGTGCCGTACTGGTACAACAGGACCTGCTTGTCCTGATACGAGGGCAGCTCGGCGGGGAGGTGGCCGAGGCCGACTCCGGCGAGCTTGCGGCTGAGAATCTGCCGTACATTGTTGCCTAGCCGGCCGTAACCGCCTATCTCCCGCAGGACTGCCATGTCGATGCGATAGACACCGTTGTTGCCGACGACTGCGGTGCGCAGGTCTTCCCATGAGATGGGCGAGCCGGACCAGGCGTCGACGGCCTGAGCTTCCGTCACTTCCTACCGTCCTGGCTTTCGGTACCGCTGCGGATGGGCACGAGCTGTTCTCTGGTGCTGCCTGCCGATTTCCTGTGCAGCCTCTGCCTCTGTCTGTTCCGGTGTTGACTCCGCCGGTTCCCGGTGCTGCCGGGCCGGTGTTGCCAGGTGCTTTTATCCCCGTGTGYGCGAGGCAACGCTATCCGACCCACCGGGCCTGGTCCAGAACCGCCGGTCGGGCATGGTTTCCGAGACGTAAATCCCGTCGTGACCCGCTTCCGGGTACGTCCCGCGGAGGGTRCCGCGACGAGGGCGGTGGCTCCCGGAACCCGTAGTCGGGACAATGGGCCACCGTGAACGCGGATCGTTCGGTAGTAGAGTTCCGCAAACGCGGATACCGTCGGTTCAGGTTGACGCAGATGCGGCGGTAGGCGGATATCTTCGCTCCGTAGTTCTGTGTTTCACGTCATATCGCGGCCGGCATATCCGAGGCGGTCACCAGCGAGGATACTCCCGGTTAACGGGGCGCTGATCCGGGGGAAACCGGATCCGGCACCGTGCGGGGATCCCCGGCGAGTCGTGTGCCGGCACTTCTGCTAAGGCCCGTGCCGCCGCACGTGCAGGTCGCTGCCTCCTTCGGAGCCGGCCGGAAAAATTTTTCCTCAGGCTTTTCCCGTGGATTTTTCTACGTGCTTTCCTGGGAGTTCTTCTCGCAGGTCAGAGGCTCGATTTCATGTTAACGGGGCAGTTACCGACGTACATGCTTCCGAAATGAATCCCTCCTACGGTTCCTAGACATCGCGGCAAGCCGGGCGGACGAGCTACCAACGCCCATTCGGTCCGGGGCCACGACCGCGACCGATATCCGGCCCGCGRGACGCACTGTGCGAAACCGCGCATGCGTACCCAGGCTCCAGGAGGAGAAAGCAATGCGCCAGATCGCGTTCTACGGCAAGGGTGGTATCGGCAAGTCCACCACCCAGCAGAACACCATGGCTGCCATGGCCGAGATGGGCCGCCGGGTCATGATCGTCGGCTGCGACCCCAAGGCCGACTCGACCCGCCTCATCCTGCACTCGAAGGCCCAGACCTCGGTCATCCAGCTCGCTGCCGAGAAGGGGTCCGTCGAGGACCTGGAGCTCGACGAGGTCCTGGTCGAGGGCCAGTGGGGCATCAAGTGCGTCGAGTCCGGTGGCCCGGAGCCGGGTGTCGGCTGCGCCGGCCGCGGTGTCATCACCTCCATCACCTACCTGGAGGAGGCCGGTGCGTACGAGAACCTCGACTTCGTCACCTACGACGTCCTCGGTGACGTTGTGTGTGGTGGCTTCGCGATGCCGATCCGCCAGGGCAAGGCCCAGGAGATCTACATCGTGACCTCCGGCGAGATGATGGCGATGTACGCGGCGAACAACATCTCCCGCGGCATCCTCAAGTACGCCCACTCCGGTGGCGTGCGTCTCGGTGGCCTCATCTGCAACAGCCGTCAGACCGACCGCGAGGACGAGCTGATCATGGAGCTCGCCCGCCGGCTCAACACCCAGATGATCCACTTCATCCCGCGTAACAACGTCGTGCAGCACGCCGAGCTGCGCCGGATGACGGTCATCGAGTACGACTCCAAGAACGCGCAGGCTGACGAGTACCGCTCGCTGGCCAAGAAGATCGACGAGAACGAGATGAAGACCATCCCGACTCCRATCAGCATGGACGAGCTCGAGGAACTCCTGATCGAGTTCGGGATCATGGCGCAGGAAGACGAGAGCGTCATCGGCAAGAAGGCCGACGCGACCATCTGACCGCCTGACGCTGCCTGACGCTGCCTACCTGCTCTGACACCGTCGAGGATGAGGTCCCGATCATGACGACGACGCCGACCCCACCGCGGGCCGAGACCGAGGCGATGATCGCCGACGTCCTGTCGCACTACCCCGCGAAGGCGGCCAAGTTCCGGGCCAAGCACATCAAGGCCAACGACCCCGAGGGGTCGAAGGAGTGCGAGGTCAAGTCCAACATCAAGTCCCGCCCCGGGGTCATGACGATCCGTGGGTGCGCCTACGCCGGTTCCAAGGGCGTGGTGTGGGGTCCGGTGAAGGACCTGGTCACCATCAGCCACGGCCCCGTCGGCTGCGGCCAGTACTCCTGGGCCACCCGGCGTAACTACGCCCGCGGCCCCTGGGGTGTCACCAACTTCGCCGCGATGCAGATCACCACGGACTTCCAGGAGAAGGACATCGTCTTCGGCGGTGACCCCAAGCTGGAGAAGGTCTGCGACGAGATCAACGAGCTGTTCCCGCTGGCCAAGGGCATCTCGGTCCAGTCCGAGTGCCCGATCGGTCTGATCGGTGACGACATCGAGGCGGTCTCCCGCACGGCGACGAAGAAGCTCGGCAAGCCGGTCATCCCGGTTCGCTGCGAGGGCTTCCGCGGTGTCTCCCAGTCCCTGGGTCACCACATCGCCAACGACGCCGTCCGCGACCACGTGCTCGGCACCGGTGGCGAGTCGTTCAAGGAGACCCCGTACGACGTCGCGCTCATCGGCGACTACAACATCGGCGGCGACGCCTGGGCGTCCCGGCGGATTCTCGAGGACATGGGCCTGCGGGTCATCGCGCAGTGGTCCGGCGACGGCACGCTGAACGAGATGGCCTCGACGCACCTGTCGAAGCTGAACCTGATCCACTGCTACCGCTCCATGAACTACATCTGCACCACCATGGAAGAGCGCTACGGCACTCCGTGGATCGAGTTCAACTTCTTCGGTCCGACGAAGATCGTCACCTCGATGCGGGCCATCGCGGCCAAGTTCGACGAGACGATCCAGGCGAAGACCGAGGCCGCGATCGCGCGTTACCAGAAGCGCTTCGACGAGATCACGGCGGCGTTCAAGCCGCGCCTCGACGGCAAGCGCGTCATGCTCGCCGTCGGCGGTCTGCGCCCCCGCCACACCATCGGCGCCTACGAGGACCTCGGCATGGAGGTCGTCGGCACCGGTTACGAGTTCGCGCACAAGGACGACTACACCCGCACGTACGCCGAGCTCAAGGAAGGCGTCGTTCTCTACGACGACCCGACGGCGTTCGAGCTGGAGGAGTTCGCCAAGCGGATGAAGCCGGACCTCATGGGTGCGGGCGTCAAGGAGAAGTACGTCTTCCACAAGATGGGCATCCCCTTCCGCCAGATGCACTCCTGGGACTACTCCGGGCCGTACCACGGCGTGGACGGCTTCGCGGTCTTCGCCCGCGACATGGACATCGCGATCAACAGCCCGACCTGGGACCTCATGGAGACCCCCTGGTCCAAGGCTGGAGAGGTCTTCTGACCCGAAGATCGGCTCCGCCGGCGACCGCCGGTGGTCATCAGTCACGGTAGAAAGGAGGATGTCCGGTGACGACAACTCCCGAGACAGGTAGTCACATACCGCTGAAGGTCCTCGACCACAGCGAGCTGTTCAAGGACGAGGTCTACCAGAAGCAGTTCGAGGGCAAGGGCGAGTTCGAGAACGGCAGCGACGCCGCCGAGGTCACCCGGGTTCTGGAGTGGACCCGCGGCTGGGAGTACCGGGAGAAGAACTTCGCCCGGGAGGCGCTGACCGTCAACCCRGCCAAGGCCTGCCAGCCGCTCGRCGCGGTGCTCGCGGGCCTCGGGTTCGAGGGCACGCTGCCCATCGTGCACGGGTCGCAGGGCTGCGTTGCGTACTTCCGCAGCCACTTCGCCCGGCACTTCAAGGAGCCCGTCCCGGCGGCCTCCACGTCCATGACCGAGGACGCCGCGGTCTTCGGCGGTCTCAGCAACCTGGTCGAGGCGCTGGGTAACGCCAACGCTCTCTACAAGCCGAAGATGGTCGCGCTCAGCACCACCTGCATGGCCGAGGTCATCGGTGAGGACCTCTTCGCCTACATCGGCGCGGCGAAGGAGCAGGAGGTGATCCCGCAGGACTACCCGGTGCCGTACGCCCACACGCCGAGTTTTGTGGGATCGCACCTGACCGGGTACGACAGCATGCTCAAGGGCATTCTGGAGAACCTGACGAAGACTCCGGACGCCAAGGAGCCGGAGACCGGTGGGAAGCCCCGGCTGAGCATCATCCCCGGTTTCGAGACCTACATCGGCAACCTGCGCGAGTACCGGCGGATCCTCGAGCTGATGGGGGTCGACCCCCTGATCCTCGGCGACCACTCCGCCGCGCTCGACTYGCCGGCCACCGGCGAGTACGAGCTCTACCCGGGGGGCACGCGCCTCGCGGACGCCGCCACGGCCAAGTTCAGCCGTGCCACGGTGGCCCTGCAGACGACGACCACCCGTAAGACGGTCGAACTGATCAGCTCAGTGTGGAAGCAGGACACGGTCGTGCTGGAGACCCCGATCGGGGTCCGCGGCACCGACCAGTTCCTGACCGAGATCGCCCGGCTCACCGGCCTGGAGATCCCGGCCGAGCTCACCGTCGAGCGCGGCCGGCTGGTCGACGCCCTGACCGACTCGCACGCCTACCTCCACGGCAAGCGGGTCGCCATCGCGGGCGACCCCGACCTGGTCATCGCCCTGACCCGGTTCGTGCTCGAGCTCGGCATGGTCCCGGTGCACCTGCTCAGCACGAACGCCGACAAGGACTTCAAGCCCCGCATGGAGAAGGTGCTGGCGGCGAGCAAGTTCGGCGACGCGGCCACCGTCTGGCCGGAGAAGGACCTGTGGCACCTGCGGTCGCTGGTCTTCACCGAGCCGGTCGACCTGCTCATCGGCAGCACCTACCTGAAGTACATCTCCAGGGAGGCGAACATCCCGCTGGTGCGGGTCGGGTTCCCGATCTTCGACCGGCACCACCTGCACCGCTTCCCGATCGTGGGATACGAGGGCGGGCTGCACCTGCTCACCCAGCTGGTCAACACCGTGCTGGACGAGCTGGACCGCACCAGTCCTGACCATAGCTTCGACGCCGTGCGCTGAGTCCCGCCCGGGGGATGCCTCCTGAGCATCCGGCATCCCCCGGACGGAACGCACGGCCTTCCCGGTGGTCGGTCGGCTGTGGCCCCACACCCCCCGCTCGGCCGGGGCCCCGGCCCGCGCGCTGGGACCGCGCCCCCCGCGTCGCGTGCGGCCGACGCCCCGCCCGTTGCCGGGCCGGGGCCCCAGCCGGCCGGCCACAACCTCCGGCGAACGGCCACTCACCCAGCTCACCGAGGGAACGCCCCTCCCCAAGCGGAGAGATCGCCATGGCCGCCACTGACCGCGCAACGCTTTTCACCGAACCGGCCTGTGACCACAACCGCGACAAGTCCGCCAAGGAGCGCAAGGCCGGCTGCCCCAAGCCGACGCCTGGCGGTACCAGCGGAGGCTGCACCTTCGACGGCGCGTTGATCACCCTGGTCCCGATCGTGGACAGCGCCCACGTCGTGCACGGCCCGATCGCCTGCGCCGGAAACTCCTGGGACGGGCGGGGAAGCCTGTCGTCAGGACCCGACCTCTACCGGCGCGGTTTCACCAGCGACGTCGGCGAGCAGGACGTCATCTTCGGCGGCGAGCAGCGCCTGTTCGACACCATCATCGAGGCCGTCGAACGGCACCGGCCGCCGGCCGTCTTCGTCTACTCGACCTGCGTCACCGCGATGATCGGCGACGATCTCGACGCGGTGTGCGCCGCGGCCGCCACCCACACGGGTGTGCCGGTCATCCCGGTGCACGCGCCGGGATTCGTCGGCAACAAGAACCTCGGCAACAAGCTCGCCGGGGAGGCCCTGCTCGAGCACGTCATCGGGACGGTCGAACCGCCCGACGTGACCGACCTGGACATCAACCTTGTCGGTGAGTACAACATCGCCGGCGAGCTGTGGGACGTCCTGCCCACGCTGTCGAAGCTGGGCCTGCGGGTCCGGGCCTGCATCAGCGGGGACGCGCGGTACGCCGACGTCGCCGCCGCCCACCGGGCCCGCGCGACGATGGTCGTCTGCTCCCGGGCCCTGCTCGGGCTCGCCCGCGGGCTGGAGGAGCAGTACGGCATCCCCTGGTTCGAGGGGAGCTTCTACGGCGTCCGGGCGATGAACGACACCCTGCGCCAGTTCGCCCGGCTGCTGGGCGGCGGCGAGCTCGCCGAGCGTGCCGAGGAGCTCATCGAGCTGGAGCAGACCGCCGTCGACCTGGCCCTGGAGCCCTACCGGGAGCGGCTCGCCGGCAAGCGCGCCGTCCTCTACACCGGCGGGGTCAAGAGCTGGTCGATCGTCTCCGCGCTGCAGGACCTGGGCGTCGAGGTCGTCGCGAACGGCATCACCAAGAGCTCCGACGGGGACGTCGAGAAGATCCAGGAGCTGCTCGGCCCGGACGCGAAGATCGTCACTGAGGGCAGCCCACGCGAGCTGCTGCGCATCGCCGAGGAGACCCGCGCGGACATCCTCGTCGCCGGCGGCCGCAACCAGTACACGGCGCTGAAGGGCCGGCTGCCCTTCCTCGACATCAACCAGGAGCGCCACATCCCCTACGCGGGCTACCGCGGTGCGGTGGAACTGGCCCGGCGCCTCGACCTGGCCATCACCAACCCGGTGTGGGAGCAGGTCCGCGCGCCCGCGCCCTGGGACGCGGCGGGGGTGGCGTGATGGCCCGGGTCGTCACGACCACGCGGCGGGCCGGCCTGGACCCGCTGAAGTTCAGCCAGCCGCTCGGCGGCGCGCTCGTCTTCCTCGGCCTGGCCGGCGCGATGCCGGTGATGCACGGCTCCAAGGGCTGCGCCTCGTTCGCCAAGGCGTTGCTGACCCGGCACTTCAACGAGCCCATCCCGCTGCAGACCACCGGCATCACCGAGGTCACCGCGGTCCTGGGTAGCGGCGAGGAGCTCGTCGTGCACCTCGACGCGATCCGCGCCAAGCAGCGCCCCGAGATCATCGGGCTGCTGACCACCGGGGTCACCGAGGTCAGCGGCGAGGACGTCGCCGGCCAGATGCGCCAGTACATCGCGATGATGGAGCACACCACCCCCGAGGGCGCACCGCTGATCGTGCGGGTGTCGACCCCCGACTTCATCGGCGGTCTGTCCGACGGATGGTCGGCGGCCCTGCGGGCGCTGGTCAGCGCGGTCCCGTTCGACGGGCCCGACGCGGACGACGCCAGGCGCGGCAGCGGCAGCGGCAGCGGCGAGGACACGGTCGCGGTGCTCGTCGGCCCGTCGCTGACGGCGGCTGACCTCGACGAGCTCTGCGCCCTGATCCGCGGGTTCGGGCTGGCCCCGGTGCTCGTGCCGGATCTGTCCGGCTCGCTCGACGGGCACCTCGCGCCGTCCTGGCAGCCGACGACGACCGGCGGCACGGGCCTCGCCGCGCTGCGCCGCCTCGACCGCGCCGGGCTGGTGATCACAGTCGGGGCCACCGCGGCCGAGGCCGGCGTCGGCCTGGCTGCCCGCACCGACGCCGATCTCGTGCACTTCGACCACCTCAGCGGGCTGCGGGCGGTGGATGCCCTGGTCACCGAGCTGATGGCCCGGTCGGGGCGCGGGCCCACCCACGAGGTGCGCCGGGCCCGCGCCCGGCTCGCCGACGGGCTGCTCGACAGCCACTTCGGCCTCGGTGGGGCCCGGATCGCGCTGGCGATGGAACCGGAGGCCCTGGTCGCTGTCGGCTCGCTGCTGCACGACGTGGGCGCCGAGATCGTCGCGGCCGTCTCCCCGACGGACGCCCCCGTCCTGGCCACGGCACCCTGGGACGAGATCGTCATCGGCGATCTGATCGACCTCGAGGAACGTGCCGTGGACGGCGGCGCGGAGCTGCTCATCGGGTCCAGCCACGTGCGGGCCGTCGCCGACCGCATCGGTGCCCCGCACCTGCCCGTCGGTTTCCCGATCTACGACCGGCTGGGCGCCACCCTGCGCACGACGGCCGGGTACGCCGGCAGCCTGCGGCTCCTCGTGGACGCCGCGAACCGACTGCTCGACCACCACCACGACACGGACCACCGGATGGACCCGCACCGGGACCACCACGCTGAGCGCCGAGACGTCAGCCAGCACCGGATCGACCCGTTCGACGAGCTCGACGTTCTGTGCCAGGAGCCCTCATGTTGAAGATCGCCTTCGCGACCGGCGACGGCACCGCCGTCGACCAGCACTTCGGCTGGTGCCGCCGGTTCGACGTGTACGAGGTCGGCCCCGCGGGTTACCGCCTGTTCGAGACCAGGGAGCTCGGGCCCGCGGAGGACGACGAGGAGGACAAGATCGCCTCGCGGCTCGCGGCCGTCACCGACTGCGCGATCCTCAACGTCTCCGACATCGGCGGGACCGCGGCGGCGAAGGTCATCAAGGCCCGCATCCACCCGATGAAGGTCCCGAAGGGCACCCCGATCGACGGCCTGCTCACCAAGTTCGTCGACGTGCTCGCCGGCAGCCCGCCACCGTGGCTGCGCAAGATCCTGCGGGCGCACGACCCGCAGGAAGTTCCCGTCTGGACCCCGGTCGCCTCCGGGTCGTCCCCGTCGGATTCGGCCACGTCGACCTCGACGACCATGGGAGGAACGGCATGACCGCACCGGCAGACGCGGCAGGCGGCAAGGCCGAGGGGTTCCTGCGGGACCTCGTCGACCAGCTCCGCGCCGGCGACACCTACGGCAACCTCGACCGGCTCCCCGACGAGGCCCTGCTCAGCCCGTTCGTCCTGACCAGGGAGCAGCGGCGCCAGATCGCGATCGCCTGCGACATCGACGCGCTGGTCGAGGGGCGGGTGCGGTCCTTCTACCAGGCGGTCGCCGCCTCGATCGAGAAGGCGACCGGCGCCGTCACGACGACCGTTCTCGACCTCAACCACGAGGGCTTCGGGCGGGTGGTCATCTTCGCCGGCCGGCTCGTGGTGCTCTCCGACGTCCTGCGGGACGTCCAGCGCTTCGGGTTCAACACCCTGGAGGACCTCGGCGCCCGCGGCGAGGCCTTCGTCACCGCCGCCGTCAAGCACGTCGACCAGTGGAAGGAGGTCGCCCGCGATGACTCCTGAGACGAGCACCGGAACCGACGCGGCCGCCGTGCAGACCCGGCTGCGCAAGCTGAACAGCAAGGCGTCCCAGCTGAAGCTCGACCTGCACGACCTTTCCGAGGAGCTGCCGCTCGGCTGGGAGAACATCCTCGACCTCGCCCGCCGGACCTACGACGCCTACGCCGAGATCGCGCTGCTGGAAGGCGAACTGCGCGCCAGCACCGGGAACGGCGCGACGAACGGCGCGACGAAGGGGGCGGGGCAGTGACCACGTCAGCCAGTCAGCTCGCCGAGTTCCGCCGCTGCTCGACCGCCGAGCAGTACTTCGAACTGCTCGAGGTCGACTACGACCCGCGGGTGGTGGCCGTGAACCGGCTGCACATCCTGCGCTACTTCGCCGACGAGATCGCCACCCTGCACGGCGACGCGGCCGGGTCGCCGGAGCCGGAGGAGCTGCTGCGCGACTACCGCGCGGCGCTCATCCGCGCCTACGAGGCCTTCACGACGGCGACGGCCCTGGACCACCGGCTGTTCAAGGTCCTCAAGGACCGCGCGCCGGAGCCCACGGCCTTCGTCCCGATGTCCGCGATCACGATCGAGCACTCCGCAGCCGCGGGACCAGATGGGAAGGAGCAGAGCTGATGAGGTCCGCCTTCGATGTCGGAGATGTTGTCGCGACCACCAAGGCGCTGCGCCAGGACGGGACCTTCCCGGACCCGGACATCGCCACCGGCCAGATCCTGGTCGAGCCGGGGACCCGCGGCGAGGTCATCAACGTCGGTCTCTACCTGCAGGAGCACGTCGTCTACGCCGTCGCGTTCGAGAACGGGAGGGTCGTCGGCGCCCTCGAGCGCGAGCTCGAGGCCGCGCCCCGGGATCCCCGCGGATCCGCGTCCGGCGGCGACGTCCATGACCGGGACGGTGAGCCCCGCCACGGGGRAGCCGTCCACGCCACGAGTTCCGCGGCTGACAGCAGCGCCGCCGTGACCAGCGGGACCACCGATGAGGAGGAGGGGCTGTCGTGACCAGCGAGCCCGTCGCGCTCCCGGTGCTGTCCACCGCGCCGGCGGCGCCTGTGCCCAGCCAGTCCGCCACGTCCGCCGCCACGGCGGCGCTGGGAGGCGGCTGCGCGTCGAAGACGAGCTGCGGCAGCAGCGCTCCGGCGACCGACCCGGAGATCGCCGAGAAGATCGCCAACCACCCCTGTTACAGCGCCGAGGCACACCAGTTCTACGCCCGGATGCACGTCGCGGTGGCGCCCGGCTGCAACATCCAGTGCAACTACTGCAACCGCAAGTACGACTGCGCGAACGAGAGCCGGCCCGGCGTCACCAGCGACCTGCTGACCCCCGAGGACGCTCTCGCCAAGGTCAAGCTGGTCGCCAGCGAGATCAAGCAGATGAGCGTGCTCGGCATCGCCGGCCCGGGCGACCCGCTGGCCAACCCGAAGCGGACCTTCCGCACCCTGGAACTGGTCGCGCGGGACTGCCCGGACATCAAGCTGTGCCTGTCGACGAACGGGCTCACCCTGCCCGACCACGTCGACCGCATCGCCGACCTGAACGTCGACCACGTCACGATCACGATCAACATGATCGACCCCGAGGTCGGCGAGCGGATCTACCCCTGGGTCGCCTACAAGGGGAAGAAGTACACCGGGCGGGAGGCGTCGAAGATCCTCTCCGAGCGCCAGCTCGAGGGGCTCGCGATGCTCGCCGAGCGCAAGATCCTCGCCAAGGTCAACTCGGTGTTGATCCCCGGGGTCAACGACGAGCACCTCGTCGAGGTCTCGCAGACCGTCCGCGGGCTCGGCGCCTTCCTGCACAACGTGATGCCGCTGGTCTCGGCGCCGGAGCACGGCACCGTCTTCGGTCTGGCCGGCCAGCGCGGCCCCACCGCCCAGGAGCTCAAGGCCCTGCAGGACAGTTGCGCGGGTGTCGACGGCGCCGACATGAACATGATGCGGCACTGCCGGCAGTGCCGGGCCGACGCGGTCGGCATGCTGGGCGAGGACCGCGGCGACGAGTTCACCCCGGAGACCTACCAGGGCCGCGAGATCGCCTACGACCTCGCCGGCCGGCAGGCCGTGCACGCCGAGATCGAGCGGTCGCGCGCGGAGAACCGTACCGAGCGCGAGACGCTGCGCATCACCGACAGCGGCCCGAAGCCGGACGACACCGTCCTGGTCGCCGTCGCCACCAAGGGCAGCGGTGTGGTGAACCAGCACTTCGGGCACGCCAGCGAGTTCTGGATCTACGAGGCCGGGCGCAACTGGGCCAGCCTCGTCCAGACCCGTGACGTCCAGCGCTACTGCGAGGGCCCGTCCGAATGCGGTGACGGCGCCTCGGTGCTCGACAAGACCATCGCGATGCTCTCCGACTGCGCTGCCGTCCTGTGCAGCAAGATCGGCCCGGGCCCGTACGACGCGCTGGAGGACGCCGGCATCGAGCCGATCGAGGTCTACGAACTGATCGAGACGGCTGTTGCCGCGGCCGGCGCCCGCATCACGGCGGCGCGCGCCGCGGCCGCCCCCACAGACGGCTCCGGCGACGCCGGTACTTCCCCGACCGACGTCGCCGCTGAGCTGGACCTTGAGGTTCGCAGTGGCGAGCTGGTCGACGTCGACCTGCTCGACCCGGACCTGATGGACGAGGACCCGTTCGCGTTCGCGGTCCACGTCCGGCCCGGCGCCGGCTCCTGCTCCGGAGCTGGCGCCGGGAAGGGAGGCCGGGGCGGTGGCTGCTCCGGCCATGGTGCCGACCACGCCAGCGGTTCCCGCACCGACAGCTCTCGCACCGACAGCGCCCACACCGACGGCGCCGACCTGGAGGTAGCCCGGTCATGACCCTCGCTCCGAGCACCATCGAACTGACCGAGCGGGCCCGCCAGCAGGTGCGCTCCCTGATCGGCGGCAGCGCCGAGACGGCCGGCTTCGGCCTGCGGGTCGGCGTGAACCCGGGCGGGTGCTCCGGCTTCACCTACGCCCTGGCACTGACGCCGAGCGCGGAGAACGACGACATCGTCATCAACGAGGACGGCTTCGACGTCTTCATCCACAACTCGATGATCGGTCACCTCCGCGGTCTGCGGATCGACTACGTGGAGTCGCTGACCTCCTCCGGCTTCACCTTCACCAACCCGAACGCCTCCAGCTCCTGCGGCTGCGGCAACAGCTTCGGGACGCCGGACGAGCCCGAGCGGGCCGAGGCCGACGCGCAGCTGCGCGCGCAGGTCGAGGACGTCATCACCGAGATCCGGCCGTTCCTGCAGGGCGACGGCGGCGACGTGCAGGTCGTCACCGTGCTCGCCGGCAACGGCCAGCCCGGCACCGCCGAGGTGCACATCCGCCTCACCGGTGCCTGCAACGGGTGCTCCAGCGCCTCGGCCACCGTCACCGCGGTGATCGAGAAGCGGATCAAGGAGAACCTGCCGGAGATCGGGCGCGTCGCCCTCGTCTCCTGACCTCCCGCGATCAGATCGTCCCGACCGACCACGCCACGCCAGCACAGGGAGCCTTCATGGAAAGCGGCATGATCGTCACCCCGTGCGATGTCCGGCCGGGGTTCGCCCCGGCCGGACAGGTCGATGCCCGCCAGGCGCCACCCCCCGGCACCGGCGCCCAGACGGCACCGCCGCGGCAGCGGATCGCCGCCGGCGACCAGCTCGCCGGCGGCCGGCCCGCCACCGCGGCGCGGCCGGGCCGCTACGACCGCCAGCTCGGGATACCGGGCTTCGGCCCGGCCGCCCAGGAGCGGTTGCGCCGCGCGACCGTGCTGGTGGCGGGGATCGGTGGCGTCGGCGGCGCGGCGGCGACCTACCTCGCCGCCGCCGGGGTCGGTCGGCTGGTCCTGGTCCATCCGGGCCCGCTGGAGGAGCCCGACCTCAACCGGCAGACCCTCATGCGGCCCGAGTGGATCGGCGGCTCCCGGGTGGCCTGCGCGGAGCAGACTCTGCGCGCGCACCACCCGGGCGTCGAGATCGTCACCTTCGACCGCGAGCTGGCCAAGCTCCCCGAGCTCGGCCAGCTCGTTGGCGAGGCGGACGTCGTGGTGGACGCCCGCCACAACTTCCCCGACCGCTACCGGCTCAACGACCTCTGCGTGGCGTCGCGGACCCCGGCGGTCATCGCCGCGATGAACGCCACCGAGGGCAATGTGCTCGTCGTCGAGCCGGGGACACCCTGCCTGCGCTGCGTGTTCACCGAGGGCGACCCGTCCTGGGAGCCCCTGGGGTTCACGGTTCTCGGAGCCGTCTCCGGCCTGGCCGGCTGCCTCGCCGCGACCGAGGCGATCAAAATCATCGCTCGGTTCGGCGAGCCGGCCAGCGGCCGGCTGCTGCAGTACGACCTCTGGGACATGGACTTCCAGTCGCTGCGGGTGCGGCGCGACCCCGCCTGCCCGACCTGCGCCGAGCTCACCGGCGCCGGCGCCGAGGAGCCCACATGATCTACCTCGACCACAACGCGACCACCCCGGTAGACCCGCGCGTGGTCGAGGTCATGCTTCCGCTGTTCACCGACCAGTTCGCCAACCCGGCCAGCAAGCACGGGCCGGGGCGGGAGGTCACCCGGATCGTCGAGCGCGCCCGGCGGGAGGTCGCCACCCTCGCCGGTGCGCGTGCCCGCGACGTCGTGTTCACCTCCGGAGCGACCGAGGCCGCGAACCTGGCGATCGGCGGGGCGCTCGCCGCCGCCGGGCCCGACCGGCCCCGTGTGCTCGTCGGCGCGACCGAGCACCCCGCGGTGCTCGGCGCCGCCGACGCCGCCGCGGCGGCCGCGGCCGGGCCCGGCACCCGTGCCGAGCGGATTGCCGTCCACCCCGACGGCACCATCGACGTCGACGACCTGCGCCGCCTGCTTGGTCCCGACGTCGCGCTCGTCGCGGTGATGGCGGCCAACAACGAGACCGGGGCCGTGAACGACCTGCGGCCCCTGGTCGAACCCGTGCACTCCGCCGGCGCGCTGCTGTTCAGCGACGTCACCCAGGCCCTGGGGCGGATCCCGGTCAGCCTCGAGCGGACAGGCGTCGATGTGGCCGTCGCGTCCGCCCACAAGCTGTACGGCCCCAAGGGCGTCGGCGCGCTGGTCGCGTCGGGGGACGCCTGGGCGCGCATCGCGCCGCGGGCGCACGGGGGAGGGCAGGAACGCGGCCGACGGGCCGGCACCCTCAACACCGCCGGGATCGCCGGCTTCGGCGCGGCCGCCCGCATCGCGGCCGCATCGATGACGGACGACGGCAGGCGCCAGCGCACGCTGGTGGCGCAGCTGACCGAGCTGCTCGTCGGGCAGCTCGGCCGCGGCGCCGTCGAACTGAACGGCCCGGTGCGGGCCAGGCTGCCGAACACCGTCAACCTCCGCTTCGTCGGCGCGGGTGCCGACGACGTCCAGGCATGCCTTCCGCAGGTCGCGGTTTCGGCCGGCTCGGCCTGCAGCGGCGGCGGGGATGTTCCGTCCCACGTCCTGCTGGCCATGGGCCGGACCGCGGCCGAGGCCAGGGAGAGCCTGCGCTTCAGCCTGGGCCGCGCCACGACACCCGAGGAGATCCGCACCGCCGCGGACCAGGTGGCCCGCGCTGTCCAGCGCGTCCGCTCCCTTACCCAGAGCACCCCCATCCAAGACGAGGTTCGCGATGACAACCGAGCTCGAACAGCCCGACCCGCGGGTACGCCGGCTTAAGGGAGTCGTCATCCGGTTCGCCGGTGACTCCGGCGACGGCATGCAGCTCACCGGTGACCGCTTCGGTGCGCAGGCCGCCGAGGCCGGCAACGACGTGGCGACCCTGCCCGACTTCCCCGCCGAGATCCGGGCGCCAGCAGGCACCGTCGGCGGTGTGTCCAGCTACCAGCTGCACGTCGCCGACCACGACATCACCACCCCCGGTGACCAGCCCGACGTCCTCGTCGCCATGAACCCGGCGGCGCTGAAGGCCACCCTGAAGGACCTGCGGCCCGGCGGCGTGCTGCTCGTCGACTCCGGCGCGTTCAACGTGCGCTCGCTGGAGAAGGCCGGCTACGACTCCGACCCGCTGACCRACGGCTCGCTGAGCAACTACATCGTGCACGCGGTCGACCTCACCGGGCTCGCCGTCGGCGCCACCGACGGCCTGGGCCTGAAGCGCAAGGACGCCGCCCGCACGAAGAACATGTTCGCGCTCGGCCTGGTCTCCTGGATGTTCAACCAGCCGGTCGAGAGCACGATCGCCTACCTGGAGAAGCGCTTCGCGAAGAAGCCGCCGGAGATCCTCGCCGGCAACCTCGCGGCGCTGCGCGCGGGCGTGGACTACGGCGACACCACCGAGGCCTTCGCGGTCTCCTACGAGGTGAAGCCCGCCGCGCTGCCCCCGGGCAACTACCGGCACATGCGCGGCAACCGGGCCATCGCGTTCGGCCTCGTCGCCGCCGCGCACCAGGCCGGGATGCCGCTGTTCCTCGGCGCGTACCCGATCACCCCCGCCACCGACGTCCTGCACGAGCTGAGCAAGCTCATCTCGCACGACGTCCGCTCCTACCAGGCGGAGGACGAGATCGCGGCGATCGGCGCGGCGATCGGCGGCTCGTTCGCCGGCATGCTCGGCGTCACCGTCACCTCCGGCCCGGGCATGGCGCTCAAGGGCGAGGCGATCGGCCTGGCGATCTCGCTGGAGCTGCCGCTGGTCATCGTCAACGTGCAGCGCGGTGGCCCGTCCACCGGTCTGCCGACGAAGACCGAGCAGTCCGACCTGCTGCAGGCCCTCTACGGGCGGCACGGCGAGGCCCCGCTGCCGGTGCTGGCGGCGCAGAGCCCGGCGGACTGCTTCGCCGCCGCGTTCGAGGCGGCGAAGATCGCCCTCGAGCGGCGGACCCCGGTCATCCTGCTCTCCGACTCCTACATCGCCAACGGCAGCGAGCCGTGGAAGGTGCCGGACGTCAGTGAGCTGCCTGACCTGGGCATCGAGTTCGCCACCGAGCCCAACGGCGTCGGCAAGGACGGCAAGCCCGCGTTCCACCCGTACAAGCGTGACCCGCGCACCCTCGCCCGCCCGCTGGCCATCCCCGGCACCCCCGGTCTGGAGCACCGCATCGGTGGTCTGGAGAAGGCCGACGGCAGCGGCGAGATCTCGCACGACGCCGACAACCACGACCTGATGGTCCGCACCCGCCAGAACAAGGTGGACGGCATCGACGTCCCGCTGCTGGAGGTCGACGACCCGAGCGGGCCGCCCGGATCCGGCGCGAAGCTGCTCGTCATCGGCTGGGGCTCCACCTACGGCCCGATCGGCGCGGCCTGCCGGCTCGTCCGCGACCAGGGGCTGGACATCGCCCAGGCGCACCTGCGCTACCTCAACCCGCTGCCGGCGAACCTCGCGTCGGTCCTGGCCGCCTACGACACCGTGCTCGTCCCGGAGATGAACCTCGGGCAGCTCGGCGGCCTGCTGCGGATGCACTGCCAGATCGAGCCCGTCGGCTACACCCAGACCCGCGGCCTGCCCTTCCGGGCGGTCGAGCTGGCGGCGGTGTTCACCCGGCTCGTCGACGGCACCAGCGTCGGCACCGAGCTCACCACGGAAGACATCAAGGCCATCGGCGGCTCCGGCGAAGTCGGCCGCAGCGAGCTCGGATCGGAGGGAGACAAGTGACCAGCCCCGACGCAACTGGCAAGCARCTCACCGCCAAGGACTTCTCCGCCGGTGAGGCACGCTGGTGCCCCGGCTGCGGTGACCACGCGATCCTCAACAACATGCGCAACCTGATGCCGACCCTCGGCATCCCGCGCGAGAACTTCGTGGTCATCTCCGGTATCGGCTGCTCCTCCCGGCTGCCGTACTACCTCGACACCTACGGCATGCACTCGATCCACGGCCGGGCGCCGTCCATCGCGACCGGTGTGTCGATCAACCGCCCCGACCTGTCGGTCTGGGTGGTGACCGGTGACGGTGACGCGCTGTCGATCGGTGGCAACCACCTGATCCACGCGCTGCGCCGCAACGTGAACCTCAAGATCCTGCTGTTCAACAACCAGATCTACGGCCTGACCAAGGGCCAGTTCTCGCCGGCGACCAAGCCCGGCACGGTCACCCCGTCCAGCCCGTTCGGCTCGCTCGACCACTCGTTCAACCCGCTGGCGCTGGCGCTCGGTGCCGAGGCGGGCTTCGTCGCCCGCACTGTCGACACCGACCGCAAGCACATGATGGAGATCCTCGCCGCCGCCGCCGCCCACGACGGCTCCGCGCTGGTGGAGATCCGGCAGAACTGCCCGACCTTCAGCGCCGGGGAGAAGGCCGCGGCGGCCGACTCGTCGGTGCCCACGGGGGCTGACGGCCCGATCCGCCTGGAGGCGGGCGCGCCGATCCTGTTCGGCGCCGACAGCCAGTGGGCGGTGCTGCGCGACGCCGAGAGCGGCGACCTGAAGTTCGGCCGCTCGACGGAGAAGGGCGTCGTGGTGCACAACCCGCGCTCGACCAGCCCGACCTACGGCTACGCGCTGGCCCGGCTCGCCGACGTCGACCCCGACCTCGCGCCGATCGGCGTGTACCGCGCGGTGGAGCGGCCGAGCTTCGACAAGCAGTGGCAGAACACCCTGGCCACGGCCCGCGCGGGTGGGCGCGGCGACCTGCAGGAACTGCTCTCCGGTAACGACTCCTGGACGGTGCCGGCCCGGGCCTGACCCGGACCCGCGCAAGGCTGACCAGGCTGACCAGCGCTCCGGCCGGTGCACCGTCGCGCCGGCCGGAGCGGCCAGCGGTCAGGCCAGGGCTGTCGACCCGGGCCAGGGCATTGCACGAACCGCAGGCAAACGAGATCCTCCCGGGCCCTCGCGCAGGACCCGGACCTTAGACGGGAAGAAGAACTCCGATGCCCTACGTCGTCACGTCACCCTGCATTGACGTCAAAGACACCGGCTGCCTCGACGAGTGCCCGGTCGACGCCATCTACGAAGGCGGCCGGAAGCTCTACATCAACCCCAACGAGTGCACCGAGTGCGGCGCCTGCGCCTCGGCCTGCCCGATCGGCGCCATCATGCTCGACCTCGAGGTTCCCAAGGCCGAGCGGTCCTTCGTGAAGAGCGAGAAGGAGTTCTTCTCGAAGGTGCTGCCGGGCCGCGACGAGCCGCTCGGCGACCCCGGCGGCGCCAAGACCGTCGGCAAGGTCGGCGTCGACACCCCGTTCGTCGCGGAGTACGAGGCCTCCTGAGCACCTCGCTCGAGCCGTTCTGACGGCCGAGTCGACCGGCTCTTCGGGGCCGAAAGCGCCACCGGCTGATCGTTGCCACGCGCGAGTCGCGTGGAGACCCGATGATCAGCCGGTGGCCGGCCTGTTTTATCGACGAGTCCGGCTGTTACGGGTCAGAGTCCGGGCCCCGCCGCCGGAAGTCGGGGTGCGCGGGGCAAGGTCACGGCTCTTCGAGAGTTGTCCTGATGGTCAGGCGGTGAAGACCCATCCGGGACGCCCGTCCTGGATCAGGCGCGGTCGGTGGTGGCAGTGCCGAACAGTTCGAGGTAGCGCTGAGCCGCGTTGGGGTGCAGGGGCGGGTTGATGAGCGAGGAGCGGACGTTCGTCGCCTCGGCCGCGTTGAAGTAGGCCTCGTAGGCGAGGATGTCGCGGTTGCGTTCGAACAGGTCGTGCATCTTCTCGATGTAGAGCGGGTTGTCGCCGCCGCCGTGCCGGTCCGCCCGGACCAGGCCCCATTCGGGCACCGCGAACTGCTTGCCGTGCGCCCGCGCGAACGCGGCCACCGTGCACGTGCCCGACGGGACGATGCACTGCTGCTCGAAGAGTTCCGGTGTCAGCGACGGAGGGTACGAGTCGTAGGTGTCGCTGCTCACGATGTCGACGAACTCGTCGCCGGGGTAGGCCGCCCACACGTCGTCACCGTTGGGCATCCGGTCCCGGTGCGCGCTCACGTTGAACTCGATGCGAACTCCGGGGGCCGTCGAACGGATCGCGGTCGCCGCGTGCTGGAAGCAGGTCTTCCAGGTCGCGGTGTCGCGGGGGTACCACCAGAACCAGTTGCCGTTGTACTCCCAGCCCAGGCGCACGATCGCGTCGGGCCGCCCGTTGCGGGTCAGGGTCTGCCCGAACGCGGCCCAGTGCTGGTCGTAGTGGCCACGGGAGCAGGTGCGCTCGTCACCTGACTGCGGGAACAGCGGCTGGGCTACGGAGAGCTGGCCCGCGTACACCTCCGGCCGGTAGTCCGCGAAGGGCCAGTCGGAGTAGGCGATGTGCTCCCAGTTGTTCCGGACGGTGAACACGGTCGCGATGTCCGTCGGTCGCCCCGTCCACGCCTCCCACGCCCGGATGTCCAGCGGCGGGTTCGCGTTCGTTCCCGTCGGCCACCGGGCCCCCGGCGCCGCCGGGCCCTGCGGGGTCGGCTCGGGCGCGGCGGGCTGCCCGGCCGGGCCCGGCGCCGGCCCGGTGTCCGGACGCGGGCCCGCCGTTGACGGCTTCGGCGCCTGCGGCCGGCCGTCGTCGCTGGCCAGGGCGACCAGGCCGAGTACCCCGAGGACGACGACCATCCCGGCGGCCGCCGCGCCGATGATGGACCGGCGGCGGCGTCGGCGCGACCGGGTCGGCCTGGTCGCTCCGCGGTGGGTCCCGCGCCGGCGCCCCTTTCGTCTGCCGCTCCCGGAGCCCTCGCCGGGCTCCGCGCCGGCCTGCGGCCCGGTGCCGGGCTCCGGCTCGTCGCCCGTCCCGGTCACCGCTCCGCCGACGGTACTGACCGCGTCCGCCTCTGACGGGGCGTCGTCGGACTCCATGGCAGGCACCGGCAGCGGCAACGTCGCCGCCGGTCCCTCCGTGCCCGAGGCCGGGGCGCCGGGAGCCGTGGCGTCGGCCGCGCTGTCGTGGGCCCAGGGCGCATCCGCCTCGTCCGTGCTGCTTCCTGCCACCACCGTGCTACCTGCTTCGTGCCGCTGCACGTATGTCCCCTATCGAGCACCCGCCGGTGGTCACCGGCCCATCTTTCCAACCTCCTTACGGGGACGCCCGGGGGGACACCCGGCCTTCCGCCCACTCTTGGGCCGCTGGCCAGGACTGTTACCGGGGATGGGGCCGGGATTGACCACTGTGGGGCGCCGATGGGCCGGCCCGCGGCGGCGGGTCGCGGCGGCGGGTCGCGCACGGAGATCTGCCGCCCCTGGGGCCTCAGTCGATCAGTTCGTAGAAGGCCAGCGCCGGCGGCGGGTCGGTCTGGACGGAGTCGCTCTCCCGCACTCTCCCGTCGGCCGACCGGGCGGCCATCTCCGCCAGGGGCACCTCGAGGTCGTCGGCCTCGATCTCATAGACGGCCAGGTACTCCCGGGCCGAGGGCCTGGCCGTGATCTGCCCGGCGTCGCGGATCCGGTACCGGCGGGCGGAGACGATTTCCGGAATCGCCCGGATGTCGGGCATGTGCTCCTCGGAGTACCACCGGTTGTACTCGTCCTCCCGCTCGGGCGAGACCGGACGTGTCTGCACGACAAGGATGCCCTTCGGCACGTGGAACCTCCCTGGTGTCGCGGGCCCCCGGCCGCCCTGGCGGYGGGCTCAGACCCGCCACAGCGGGTTGGGGATGGCGCCCGTGTGGCCTGTCCGCGCGTGGGTGATGGTGACCACGCTGTCGTCGAACATGTCCAGGAGATACGCCTGCGAGGCGGCGAGATGGGCGCGGGCGACCCGCTCGGCGGCCGCGGCGCGCCCGGCGGTGATCTCGGTGAGGACGCGGCGGTGGGTCCGCACGACCTGCTCGGCCTCGACCTGGTCGGGGTACTCGCCCCGGCTCGCGGCCGTGTCGGCCCAGGCCCGTTCCTGCGCGGACCACAGTGCGACCAGGCTGCCGACGATGTGGCGGATCGTCGCGTTGGGAGTCAGCGCGACGACGAGCTCGTGGAACTCGCGGGCGGCGTGGGTGAAGGGGCCGCTGGTGCCGACGAGCCGGGCGGTGGCCTCGATGTTCGCCCGCAGCGCCGGGACGATGCGCTCCTGGCGGTCGGGGGCGAGGGCGCACTGGGCGGCGCACTGCGGTTCGAAGGTCTGCAGGCCGACCGCGAGATCGCCGAGGGTGACCCGCCCGGCCTGCAACGCGAGCCCGAGGTGGTACGCGGCGGACGACTCGTCGGGCCGGTGCACCTCGGCGCCGCCGACCTTGCCGCGCCGCACGGTGACGAGGCCCTCGGTCTCGAGGATCCGGATGGCCTCACGGATGGACGGGTAGCTGACGCCGAACTCCTGGACGAGCTGGTCCTGGGTCGGCAGCTGGTACTCGTCGGAGCCGTCACCGGAGAGGATGCGCCCGCGCAGCGTCGACGCGACGGTCTCGGCGATGCGGACCTGCGAGACTCGTCCCTGGCGGGTCGGCACCTTGGGCACCCTGTGAGCATACCCCTTCTTATCTTTATAAGTATTGAAGGTTGAAGCGTTTCCGGCTACTGTCTGCCGTCCATGGAGTACGACATGGGCGAGGGAGTGGAGACACTCCGGCGCGACCTGCGCGAGCTGGTCCACAAGCATGTGCCGCCGGACTTCCTCGGCGCGTTCACCGACGATCCGGCCGACCTCGAGGTCGCCCAGAGCTTCTCCCGGACCCTCGCCGAGCTGGGCCTGCTGTGCATGGCCTGGCCCACCGAGTTCGGCGGCCGCGGTGCGACGCTGTGGGAACAGACGGTCGTCCGCGAGGAGATGTGGGCACACCACGAGCCACGAGGCGCCCAGTACATGGGCGTCAACTGGGTCGGCCCGGCGATCATGCGGCACGGCACGGCCGAGCAGCAGCAGCGCCACCTGCCGCCGATCGCCCGCGGTGAGGTGATCTGGTGCCAGGGCTTCAGCGAGCCGGAATCCGGCTCCGACCTCGCCTCGCTGCGCACCACCGCCCATCCGGACGAGGAGTCCGGCGGCTGGCGGGTCAGCGGCCAGAAGGTCTGGACGTCCTACGCGACCATGGCGCAGTGGTGCTTCCTGCTGGCCCGCACCTCCCGGGAGAAGCGGCGGCAGCAGGGGCTGACGGTGTTCCTGGTGCCGATGTCCGACCCGGCGATCGAGGTCCGCCCGATCCCCAGCATGCTCGGCCCGCACCATCTCAACGAGGTCTTCTTCGACGAGCTGCGGGTGACCGAGGCGGACGTCCTCGGCACCGTCGGCGGGGGCTGGTCGATCGTCCAGGAGGTTCTCGCCTTCGAGCGGGTGGGCATCGCCCGCTACGCCCGGGTCGAGCGCCTGCTCCAGGCCGCGCCGGCCGCGCTGGGCGCCGAATGGGACGTGCTGCCGGAGGAGCTGCGCAGCCGTTGGGCCCGGATGCTCGTCCACGCCCGGCGGGCCCGTCTGCTCGCCTACCGCGTCGTCTCCCTGCAGGCCGGTGGACGGATCAGACCGGACGACTCCGCGGCCTACCGGATCGCGGTGACCCGACTGGACCAGGAGAGCGCGGAGGTGCTCATGGACATCGTCGCCGGCGCGTCGCTGCCCGGGGAGGAAGGCCGGCGGTTCCGCCGTGCCGTGGAGGACCACCGGCGTTACTCGGTGTCCGCCACCGTGGCCTCGGGCAGCGTCGAGATGCAGCGGATCCTCATGTCGCGCTCGCTGTTGGCGGCGAGGTGAACACCGAGCTGAGCGAGGAGGCCGTCGAGTACGGCCGGACGGCCCTGCGCGCCTTCGAGGCGGCCGGTGGCGACCAGATCGTCCAGGACGCGGAGCGCGAGCCGGCCCGGCGGGCCGACCTCGTGGAGCCGGTCCTGGCCGAGCTCGGTGCCTGGGATCTCGACCCGCGCGGGGGCGCCGACGAACTCGAGGCGGTGGCCGCGCTGTGCCGGGTGGCCGGCTGGTGGGCGCTGCCCTACCCGGTCGCCGAACGGCTCGCCCGCCCCGCCGACGGCTCCACCGACGGCCTCGTCGTCATCGCGGGCACCGGACCCGGCGGCGCGGCCGGCGCTGCCGGCGCGGGCGACGCCCGCGATGCGGGCGATGCAGGCGATGCGGGCCTCGTCGGGTACGGCCCGGCGGCGCCCGTCGCCGGTCTCGGGCGGCGGTGGTCGACGGTGACGTTCGACGGAGGCCGCGGCGTCGCCACCGCCGCGCCGCCGACGACGACCCCCCGCTACGGCGCCTTCGTCACCGGGCTGGTCGACGATCCGGCGCTCGTCCCGAGCCAGGCGTCCCGCGACGGCGACGGGCTCGCCGACCTGGCGCTCGGCCTGGTGCTGCCGTGCTGGACCCTGCTCGGCATGCTCGACCGGGCGATCGACCTGACCCGCGCCCATGTCCTCGCGCGCGAGCAGTTCGGCCAGCCCCTCGCGCGGTTCCAGGGAGTGCAGTTCCAGCTGACCGACGCCGAGGTGGAACGGCTCGGGGTCGAGGAGCTGGCGAAGTACGCCCTGTGGGCCGTCGCCACCGGCCGCGGCGAGGCCGTCGACGACGCGCTCGCGCTGCGCCTCGCCATCCTCGAAGCCGCTGACCAGGTGTTCCGTGTCGCGCATCAGCTCCACGGCGCGATGGGCTTCTGCGACGAGACCACGCTGTCGTGGATCTCGCGGTACAGCCAGCCGGTCCGGCGCCTGCCGCTGGGTCTGTCGGCCACCCGTGACGAGCTCACCCGCCGGATCGGCCGGGCGGGCCTGGCCGGGCCCTTCGCCCCGCGCCGCGAGCCGAACCTGGAGGTGCAGCCGCTGTGACGAGCCCCGCGATCTCCACTGCGGATCTGGCGGAGTTCCGGGCCGAGGTGCGGCGCTGGTGCCGTGCCGAGGTGCCGTCCGACTGGCGGCGCACGCAGGCCGGCGCGTCCGACGACGAGTTCGTCCGCTTCCAGCAGGAGTGGTTCCAGCGGCTGCGCACGGCGGGTTTCGCCGTCCCGCACTGGCCCGCCGAGTGGGGCGGCGGGATGCCGGTCGCCCAGCAGGTGGTGCTGTACCAGGAGCTGGCGGCACATGACGCACCCCGGCTCGTCCTCGGCTTCGTCTCGATCCACCACGCGGCGTCGACGCTGCTCGCGGCGGGGACGGACGAGCAGCGGCGCCGGCACCTGCCCGCGATCCTCGACGGCGAGATCTGGGTGCAGGGCTTCTCCGAGCCCGAAGCCGGCTCCGACCTGGCCAGCCTGCGCACCACCGCGCGCCGCGAGGGCGACGGGTTCGTCGTCGACGGGCAGAAGCTGTGGGCCAGCGGGGCCGCGCACGCCGACTGGTGCCTCCTGCTCGCCCGGACCGACCCGGCCGCGCCCAAGCGGCGGGGGATCTCCTACTTCCTGATGGACATGCGCACGCCCGGCATCGACGTCCGGCCGGTGCGTAACGCGGCGGGCGAGTCGCACTTCTGCGAGATCTTCCTCAACGGTGTGGTGATCCCGGCCGAGAACCTGGTCGGCCCGGTCGACCAGGGCTGGCAGGTGGCCCAGTCGACGCTGAGCGCCGAACGTGGGATGACCATGCTGGAACTGGCCGAGCGGCTGGGCAACGCGGGCTTCCGGTGGCTGGTGGAGACCTGCCGCACGCCGGGGCCCGGCGGCGGGCGTCCCGTCGACGACCCGCGGGTACTGGACCGGCTGGCGGAGCTCGACACCGAGATCGCCGGCCTGCGGGCGTTGTGTCGCGGCCTGGTCGAGCGGCACGAGGCGGGCACCGCCGGCCCGGTGGAGGCCTCGGTGGTGAAGCTGTACTACAGCGAACTGCTGCAACGGACCATGGACTTCGCCGTCGAGGTGGCCGGGCTGCCCGCCCACGCCGAGCTGCGCAAGCCCGCGTCCAGCGGCTGGGAGTCGGGAGCGTGGGTGCTGGACTTCATCGGATCGTGGGAGTGGACGATCCCCGGCGGGACGAGCGAGATCCAGCGGACCATCATCGGTGAGCGCGGCCTCGGCCTGCCCCGGGAGCCGGTGGTGTCGTCATGAGCGCCCGTCCCGACGAGCAGGGCGGCTCGGGCAGCGCGGGCGGTTCGGGCGGCTCCGGCGGTGCGGCCGATCTCGGCGATCTCGGCGAGCTGCACCGGGAGCTGCGCGCTGTGGCCCGGGACCTGCTGCGCCGCAACGCAGCCAAGGCCGGCCCCGACCAGACGTATGCCACGGTCGACTGGTCGCTGCTCGCCGACACCGGCTGGCTCGGGTTGGAGGCACCGGAGGAGCTCGACGGCGCGGGTGTGACCTTCGCCGAGGTCGCGGTCGTCCTGCACGAGCTCGGTCGGGCCGCGGCGAGCACCCCCTACCTGGGCTCGGCTGTGCTCGGTGTCGGCGCACTGCGTCTGCTCGAGGCCGGGCCGGGGCGGGACGAGCTGCTGCGCGCGGCCGCCGTGGGCAGCCAGCGCCTCGCGGTCGCGCTGCCCACGGGCGATGACGACACGGCCGCCTTCCGGCTCGACGCGCACCGGGTGAGCGGCCAGGCCGACTTCGTGCCGGACGCGGCCGGCGCCGACCAGGTCCTGCTGCTCGCCGTCGACCCGGACGGGCTGCCGGTGGTGGTGCGGGTCCGCCCGGGCGACCCGGGTGTCACCGTCACCGACCGGCCCGTTCTGGACGAGACCCGCGGTCTCGGCACCGTGGTCGTCGACGGTGCCCCGGTTGACCCAGCCTCGGTGTGGCGGTTCGGCGGTGACGACCCGGCGGCGGCCGCCCGGCGGCTGCGTGACCGAGCCGCGCTGGCGATGGCCTGCGACGGCCTCGGCCTGGCGGAGGCGATGCTCGAGACCACTGTCGAGTACGCGGGGACCCGTCGGCAGTTCGGACGTCCCATCGGCTCGTTCCAGGCGGTGAAGCACGCCTGCGCCGACATGTTCGTCCAGATAGYGGTCGGGCGGGAGCTGCTCGGCGAGGCGGTGCGGTCGGTGGCGGCCGACGACCCCGATGCCGGTGTCGCCGTGTCGCGGGCGAAGTCGTACGTCTGCGCCGCCGCCGTCGACATCGTGGGCGCGGCGATGCAGCTGCACGGCGGCATCGGCTACACCTGGGAGGGTGGGGTCCACGTCTACCTGAAACGGGCGCTGCTGAACCGGTCGCTGTTCGGCGCCCCGGCGGCGCACCGCGCCCGGCTCGGCGCGAGGTTCTCCGCCCCCTGAGCGCCCGGACGACTGCATTACGGCCGGATCAGGGGACAACCCCGAGTGACCTGCGGCACAGCGTGAAGCAATATGTCCAGGTCAATAAACGGCCAATACGCGAAATGAACTGACTACAGAAACTAATCGCATGCAGCGGGGCCGGCCCGCGAACCGAATCCCGGTGCAGGGATTCGGTTCGGGACCGGCCCCGAGCTGGCCGACCTGATTACCGTGGATGTCAGCCGAGTGCGCGCACCTTCGAGACGGCGAAGGAGGCACCGTTGGCCGTGCTGCCGTCGAATCCGTAAGTGAGGTGTGCGAAGACGTTGAATCCGCCGGCGCAGACCGGGTCACCCAGGTTGCAGAACTCCTTGGCCTTCGGGCCGTAGAGCGGGCTCGCCGTGGTGATCTTCTGGCCGAACAGCGCGAGCGGGTTACCGAAGACGACGACCGCGGCGACGCGCGGCGCGAGGTCGGCCGGGATGGTCTCGCCGGAGCCGAGGAAGGTCCGGATGCCGATCGAGATGTCGGTGACGCTGCCGCCCTGCGAGTAGCCACCCAGCACGAACTTCGTGTTCGGGCAGGAGGCGGCCACCGAGCGGACGTGCCGGGTCATGTCGGTGGCCCCCGCGCCGGCGGAGGTCTGGGCGATGTCGGCCGCGTAGTTGACGGCGTAGGAGCTGACCGTCTTCCCAGCGAGCCCCTGCTTCACGGAGTTGACGAACGGGGTGCCGGTGATTCCAAGGCCCGGGAATTCGCCACTGCCGCGGGCGAATACCACATCGACGTCGGAACAGGTCGCCGCGGAGGCGGGGCTGGCCGTAATTCCGGCACCCAGTGTGCCGGCGACAGCAGTCAGGAAGACCGCCACAGCGCGCTGTTTCCAGGAACGGGCAAGCCTCATGTGAGTGAGTCTCCTTGCGGGGTTGCTCGACCTTGCACAGCGGCAACCCCAGTCATCCCCCCCATTGGAATGACCTTGCAGTGCAGAAAATATCGTCCGCTCTGTGGAGGTTCAACACCGCCCCCAAGGGTGCTCCCCAAAGGTGCCGGTATTGCTACCGAGAGGTGGTCGCACCCTGGTGCGTGGGGATGGTTTCCCGTCAGTGTTCACCGCGCACCGGCGTGAGATAGCTCCGCGCCGCCACGAGGTCGCGCCCGGTGAATGACGTCGACGGAATGCACGCGGAGCTGCGTGTGCGGCGGGGGGACGGCTATGGCTACGGGTCCGCCGGAGCCTGGCCGTGCCGGGCGGTGCCAGGGATGGGCGGAGCGGGGCCGGCGGGATGCGTGGTCGACCCGTCTGGCGGGTCGGAGCGCGGCCGGCCCCGGCGTCGCGGATGGATCGGCGGGTGTCGCCGGGTGTCGTGCCGTCAGCCCGGTGCGCGTACCCGGGCGGCGGCGAAGGACGCGCTGTCGGGATGCCGATGGAGATGTCGGTGACGCTGGCGCCCTGCGAGTAGCCGCCGAGTAGGAACGTGGTGTTCGGGCAGGAGGCCGCGACCGAGACGACGTGGCGGGTCATGTCGGTGGCGCCGGGTCCGGCGGAGGTCTGGGCGACGTCGGCCGCGTAGTTCACCGCGTAGGAGCTGACCGACTTCCCGGTGAGGTTCTGCCGCAGGGAGTTGACGAACGGGGTGCCGGTGATTCCCAGGCCGGGTGATTCACCGCTGCCCCGGGCGAAGTCGATGTCCACGTCGGAACATGCTGCAGCGCTGGCCGGTCCGGCCGTGAAACCGATTCCAACCGTGCCGGCGGAGGTGGCCATGGCCAGTGCTACTGCCACCCTTTTTCAGGAACGAAGTATTTTCATGCACATCTCTCCCAAGAATAATTCGCCTGATGCTGCGGATTATTCCCAGTCATCCCCCATTGTGGATGACCTTGCGCATGAGAAACTAGTGTCCGTGCTAATTGGAATCAACTTCTCCGCCTGCGGGGCTCCCCCAAGGCGCCGGCGCGGTCGCTGCGCGTGAACACGGTGTGGGTGAGCCGGTGACGACCTGGCYAACACCCGCCTTCGGGAGGGAGCGCGGGGTCGTCATGCGTGCCTGTCCGGCTACATCAGCGATCCACCGTGGGTCGGCCGAGAACCGCGGTTGGGTCGCCGTGGGTGTGCGCGGGGGCGGATGGGGTGAAGCCGGGGTCGCGGATCGTGCGCCGCGGCCCCGGCTTCATGGCTGGGTCAGCGGGGTGTCCCAGCGGGTCGGCCTGTCAGCCCAGTGCACGCACCCGGGTTGCGGCGAAGGTGGCACCGTTGGCTGTGCTGCCGTCGAACCCGTAGGTGAGATGCGCGTAGATGTTGAAACCGCCGGCGCAGACCGGGTCGCCGAGGTTGCAGTACTCCTTGGCCTTCGGGCCGTAGAGCGGGCTGACCGTGGTGATCCGCTGGCCGTAGAGGGCGAGCGGGTTGCCGAACACGACGACCGCGGCGACCCGCGGCGCGAGGTTGGTGGGGATGGTCTGGCCCGAGCCGAGCAGCGTCGGGATGCCGATGGAGATGTCGGTGACGCTGCCTCCCTGCGAGTACCCGCCGAGCACGAACTTGGTGTTCGGGCAGGAGGCCGCGACCGAGACGACGTGGCGGGTCATGTCGGTGGCGCCGGGTCCGGCGGAGGTCTGGGCGACGTCGGCCGCGTAGTTCACCGCGTAGGAGCTGACCGACTTCCCGGTGAGGTTCTGCCGCAGGGAGTTCACGAACGGTGTGCCGGTGATGCCCAGCCCAGGTGCTTCGCCGCTGCCGCGGGCAAACACGATGTCCACGTCGGAACACGTCGCAGCGCTGGCCGGACCGGCGGCCAGCCCGATTCCCATCGTTCCGGCGGCGACTGCCATTGTCAGTGCCAGGGTCCGCCTTTTCCAGGAGCGGATGATTTTCACGTGCGCCTCGTCTCTCGGGAACAGTCGGCCTGGTTCAGCCGGCTATTTCCGGTCATCCCCCCCGTTGTGAATGACCGTGCGCACGAGAAACTAGTGTCCGTCCTAATTCGAATCAACTTGTCCCCTTGCGGGGCTACCCCAAGGTGCCATCGTGGTCGCGGGGTGTGCCTCCAGTGGGGCGGACCGGCGCCCGACCCGGTCGTTGCTTCCGCGGAGGTCGGACTTTGTTGCCCTGTGTACGTGGCCGGCTACAGTCTGGCCGGGTCTGCTGTCAGGGCAGGACTGCGACGAACTTCCAGTCGAGCACGTCGCGGTCGGGGTCCCCGTCGGCGCGCACGCGGGAGCGGAGGCCGACGAGCCCGCCGCCGGCGGCGAGCGGGGTCAGGTCCTCGACGGTGATCTCGCTGCGCAGGGTGTCACCCTCGTACACCGGGCCGACGTGGTCGCACCCGTGCCAGCCCGCGACCGTCACCAGCGCCGGCAGCGCCCGCGTGACCTGCGCGAACGCCAGCCCGATCGTGTGGCCGCCGTAGACCAGCCGACGTCCGCCGCCGGCGGTGCTGTCGTGGTGGACCTGCGCGATGTTGAGGGTGAGCCTGGCCAGTTCCGGCGCGCTCGACACGACGTCCCCGCCGCCGACGAGCCAGCTCTGCCCGGCCTTCAGGTCGGCGAAGCGGGCGCCCTCGGCGGCGGCGGCGAAGCGGGCGAGGTCCCAGCCGTCGACGACGGCGGCAAGCTCCGCCGGGGCCGGTGGGGCACCGACGGACTCGACGTCGTCGTGGTGGCCGGTCGCCCGCTCCGGGTCACGCAGCGGCAGCATCGCGCAGCGCCAGAAGTCCAGGACCGGACGTCCGTGCTGGTCGACGGTGGTGATCCGGAGCACCGCGAGGCCGGTGGGCCGCCGGCCGGGCCGCACGCTGTTCTGCCGCAGTGCGACGACCTCGGTGGACGTCCGCAGGGTGTCGCCGATCGCCGGGGTGCGGCGGAAGACCAGGCCCCGGTAGAAGAGGTTGGCCTTGACGTGATGGGTGACGACGGTGGACTGGCCGATGGCGACGTCCCAGACGACGTTCGGCGGCGCGAGCGCGGCGCCGCCGGTGACCTCGGCGCACAGCGCGGTGTCGAGGGCGAGCGCGAGCCGGCCGCCGACGATGGAACGGTGGACGTCGGCCAGGCCCGGCGTGAGCGTCACCCCCGGCGCGGAACGGAACGTCTGCCCGACGGCCAGCTCGTCGAAGTAGGGACCCTCGGCGACAGCTCCGATCGTCACCCGCGCGCTCCCGCCGACTCGCCCGACCCTGCCGTGGGCCGGCTGATCACGCCGCTGTCGACCAGCCGCCCGATCTCGGCGTCGCCGAGCCCGAGGACCTCGGCCAGGACGGGCACGGTGTGCTCGCCGAGGCGGGGAGCGGCACCGGGGGCACCGTACCGGCCGTTCCACCGCATCGGCGAGCGTGCGGTGATCGCCGTGACCGGACCGGTCGCCTGGTCCTGGGTGGGCAGCTCGACGTCCGCGAGCACGGGGAGGGGGTTCGCGGCGTGGGCGGCGACGACGTCGACCATGCCCCGGTACCGGCCCCACAGCACCCGGGCGGCGTCGAGCTCGCCCGCGACCTGGGGGTAGTCGCGGGCGGCGAACCAGGGGCGCAGCACCGCGGCGATGGTCTCGCGCAGCCGGTACCGGTCGGCCTCCTGGGTGAGGTCGGCGTCCAGGGCGGTCTCCAACGCCGCGAACACCTCGCCGGTCTTGGTCACCGAGCAGAGCGCCGCCCACTGGCCCTCGGTGAGCGCGACGACCATCACCCGGTTGCCGTCGCTGCAGGTGAAGTCGACACCGAAGCTGCCGTAGACATGGTTGCCGTGCCGCGGCCGCTCCACCCCGCGGGCGGCGGCCTCGGACAGCCAGCCCATGTTCGCGACACCGGCCAGCGCCACGTCGGAGAGGGCCAGCTCGATGAACGCCCCGGCTCCGGTGCGGTCACGGTCGCGCAGCGCGGCGAGGACGGCGGTCGACACACTCATACCGGTGATGTAGTCCCAGGCTGGCAGCACGTGGTTGACCGGCGCGCCGCCCTCCTCTCGACCGGTGATGCCGGGCAGGCCGACCTCGGCGTTGACCGTGTAGTCGACGGCCGGCCGTCCGTCCGGATAGCCCTGGACCCGGACGTGGATCAGGTCCGCCCGGCGCTCGGCGAGGGCGTCGTGTGCCATCCAGCGCCGCCCGACGACATTGTCGACGAGCACGCCCTGCTCCGGGCCCGGTGCGGTGATCAGGGCCGCCACCAGCTCCTTGCCCGCGGGGGAGCGCATGTCGATCGCGACGGAGCGTTTCGCCTTGTTGAGGGACGTCCAGTAGTAGCTCTCGCCGGTCGGGGCGACGGGCCAGCGCTGGTGGTCACTGCCGCCGCCGACCGGGTCGATCCTGATCACGTCGGCGCCGAGCTGGGCGAGGGTCATCCCACCGGTGGGCCCGGCGACGAAGCTCGCACACTCGACCACCCGCAGGCCCGCGAGAGGCCGGGCCACCTCGGGCGTCGTCACGACGCCCGCCCGGCGGTCGGGGCGGGCGCGCTGCGCCAGGTCGCTCCCCGGTCGGCCTCGATGTCCATGCGGGCACCGCCATCCTGCTCGAAGGAATCCGCTGACCCGCACGGCTCGACACTGAGCGTTCTTGCTCGCCGACGCAGGGTGATATTTCTGTTTCCTTCTTCGTTCCTATCAGAATTCAGGCGATGGCATAACTATCTTTCCGGTCCTCGAAGGCGTTGGCGTCGGCGTCGGCCGCCACCGCCGGCAGCCCCGCCGCCGGCGCACCGGAACCGAGGGGTCAGGAGACGCTCGCACCCGCCCCCGAGCGGGCCGCGGCGGTCGACGTCGGACGCTGGTCGGGGACGACGGCGCCGGCTGGCCGCGCCGCCCGTCCGGGAATGGCCAGTGCGAGCAGGCAGGCGGCCAGCGCGGCCCCCGCGCCGATCAGGAACCCGACCCGCATGCCGGTGAGCGAGGGCACGGTGCTCGCGCCGAAGGAGATCGTCATGTTGGCCAGGACCACACCGATCACCGCACTGGCGGTGGACGTCCCGATCGAGCGCATCAGGGTGTTGAGGCCGTTGGCGGYCGCGCCCTCGGACGCCGGCGCCGACGTCATGATCAGGGTCGGCATCGCCGCGTACGCGAGACCGACGCCGGTGCTGATCACCGCGGTGACGATGAGCAGGCCCCACGGCGTGCCGAGCAGGCCCTGCGCCAGCAGGTAGCCCGCCGTGATCACCGCGGACCCGGTGATGAGGGCGGCCCTCGGCCCGCGGGCGGCGATCAGCCGGCCGGCGACCGGTGACATGGCCATCATCACCAGGCCGCCGGGAGCCATCCACAGGCCGGTGGCGACCAGCGACTGGCCGAGGCCGTGCCCGGTCGCCCGGGGCAGCTGCAGCAGCTGCGGACTGATCAGCGACATCGCGTACATCGCGAAGCCCAGCACCGTCGACGCGACGTTCGTCAGGAGCACCGGGCGCCGGCTGGACGTCCGCAGGTCGACCAGGGGAGCGGCGGTGCGGGTCTCCCACCAGCCCCAGGCCAGCAGGACCAGGACGGCGCCCGCGAACAGCCCCAGGGTGGTGGCGCTCGCCCAGCCCCAGGCCGCGCCCTTCGTCACCGCGAGCAGCAGGGCCACCAGGCCGGCGGAGAGCGCCACCGCGCCGGGCAGATCGAAGGTGCCCGTCCCCCGGACGGGGGACTCCGGCACGACCACGGTGATCAGGAYGACGAGGGCGCCGGCCGCGACCAGGGACCCCCAGAACAGCACGTGCCAGTCGAAGTTCTGCGCCACGACCGCCGCGATCGGCAGGCCCAGCGCCCCGCCGATGCCCAGCGAGGAGCTCATCAGGGCCATCGCCGGAATGAGCCGCTTGGGGGGCAGGAGGTCCCGCATGATGCTGATGCCCAGCGGGATGATCGGCAGGCCGAGGCCCTGCAGGGCGCGCCCGGCGACGATCGGCACCAGCGAGCCGCTCAGCGCGCAGATCAGCGACCCGGCGGCGAGGCAGTAGGCGGCGACGAGCAGCATCCGCCGCTTGCCGAAGAGATCACCGAGACGCCCGAACACCGGGTTGGCGACGGCGCCGGTCAGCAGGGTCGCGGTGATGGCCCAGGAGGCGTCCGCGGCACTGCTGTCCAGCAGTCGGGGCAGCACCGGGATCAGCGGGACCATCAGGGTCTGCATCAGCGCGACGACGACGCCCGCCGAGGCCAGGACGGCGATGACCACTTCGACGCGCCGCGCCCCGCCCTCGGTCGCCCCGCCCGCGGAGCCTGCGTCGGGAACCGGCCGGGAGCTGCCAGGGACTTCGCTGGACACCATGTGCACCCCACAGTTAGCTGTATCGTACAACTATGTGTATCACGCACATCGGGGAACGTCCGTGCACGGCCGGTGGGTCGTTGGTCACACCGGGCTTCGAGGCGTCCGGCTGTCGGTCCTGGGTCGTGTCGTGGTCGGCCGGGCAGCGGTTCTGACCCGGAATCTGGCCTGTTTTCCCAGCTCATAAGTATTTGTGCGCACTCGGGGCGCGATGGCTACTATCCTGCGGCATCAACTGAATCATCGGAAAGCGTGACCTGTTGTTGGCGATGGGCGTCTCGACGGGCGTGGCTCGCTACGGTCTGCGACGGCATGGATGTCGTTCGCGTCAGCAAAGGGGATCTCATGCRTAAACACGGACTCGCCGGACCCTTAGGTCTGGCAGCCGCGCTGGCCGTGGCTGCCGTGACGAGCTGCTCCACACCCGGCGCCGGTGCCGAGGCGAACATCGCCTGCGACACGCCCGGTGTCACCGCTGATCACGTGAACCTGGGGTTCGTGTTCTCCAACTCGGGTGTCGGTAGCGCGGCGCTCTCGTCCGCCCGCTCCGGGGTGGACRCGCGGTTGGGCCTGGYCAATGCCAACGGGGGYATCCACGGCCRCACCGTCCTCTACGACTGGCGGGATGACGGCACCTCGCCCATGGCGAACGAACGCATGACGACCGAGCTTGTCCAGCAGCAGTCGGTCTTCGGGCTGCTTATGGTGTCGTCCACGATCGGCGGTTCGCCGGAGCGGCTGGCAAGGGAGGGCATACCGGTCGTCGGGCTCCCGCAGACCGACTTCGCGAAGTACCCGAACTGGTTCTCGCACCTCTACGACGTGTCACCCCAGACCATTGGTCGCTACCTGACCATCCGTGGCGGGTCGAAGGTCGCCGTCGTGACAACCGGTTCGACGCAGTTCGTCCAGGATCTCGCCCGGCGCTACGCGGCCGCGTTCCAGGAGGTCGGGCTCCCGACGGCCGAGATCATCCCCTTCGCGTCCACCGGCGACAGCCCGCGCCAGATCGCGCGGCGGATCGCCGAGAGCGGCGCGGACTCGCTGGTCGGTTTCACCACTCTGGACGACTTCGCGCAGATCTCGCAGGCCGTCCGTGAGACCCGGGTGGAGCTGGCCGCCAGTGTCTCCCTCAGCGGCTACGACCGCAGCACGCTGAGCCGCCTCGGGAAGCAGCTCGTCGGCGTGTCCTTCCCTGTGTACTTCCACCCGTTCGAGGGCGGCGGCCCGGCGATCGAGACCTATCGTGAGGCGATGGGCCGGTTCGCGCCGGAGACCGGGCAGCCCGATCAGCAGTTCGCGATGTACGGGTACATCTACGCCGACATGTTCCTGCGCGGTCTCGAGCTCGCCGRCGACTGCCCCACWCGGGAGTCCTTCATCAGCTCCCTGCGCAACGTGCCCGACTTCGACGCGGGCGGCCTGATCGAACCCATCGACCTGCGCACCAACGCCACCACCCCGCTCCAGTGCAGCGCGTTCGTCGAGATCGACCCGACCGGCCTGGCGTTCGCCGTCGCGCGGGAGAAGCTCTGCGCCAACGACGCGACCTGATCGGCGCACATGCCCCGCTGTGCTGCCTCGGTGGTGGCGTTACTCCCGCCGGTGCTGATCCACCGCTGATCCACCGTCGATCCACCGTCGATCCGACCTCGAACGTCGCCGTGCCGTGCCGCACCRCACCGCACCGCACCTCGTCCGCGGGTGCCGTTGACCGGCACCCGCGGGCCCTGGTGTGTCCGGAACGGGCAGCCGGCGTGCCGCGGGTTTGACGGATCCAGGCGTGTGCCCACATAGTGAGGGGTCCTCATTATGAGGGTCTGGTACTTTTCGGGCCCGGTGAACAACCGCTGTGCGCGCCTGCCGCACCGCAGCGGGATCGGCAGGAGACCGTATGGGCGACACCCGCCGCCGTGGGTCTGACCAGCGTGTTGTCGTCGCCGCGCTCTTCGTCGCGACGATGTTCATCACGATCATGGACAGCACGATCGTGAACGTGGCGCTCCCGTCCATCGCGCGCGACCTCGGAGTCGCGTCCGATTCGGTCGACGAGATCGTGATCAGTTATCTGGTCAGTCTCGCCGTGGTGATCCCGGCCTCGGGCTGGCTGGCGGACAGGTTCGGCACCCGCAGGGTGTTCCTGACCGCCCTCGCGGTCTTCACGGCTGCCTCCGCGCTGTGCGCGCTCGCCGACAGTCTCAGCCAGCTGGTGGCGTTCCGCATCCTGCAGGGGGCTGGTGGCGGGCTGCTCACCCCGGTCGGCATGGCGATGCTCTTCCACGTCTACCCGCCGGCCGACCGGGCCCGCGCCGCGCGCATCCTCGTCGTCCCGACGATCATCGCCCCGGCGGTCGGCCCGGTCCTCGGCGGGGTGCTCACCGACCAGGCCTCCTGGCACTGGGTGTTCCTGGTCAACCTCCCGATCGGCGCGACCGCGTTCATCGTCGGTGCCCTCTTCCTGGTCGATCGCCAGGGGACGCCTACCGGCCGCTTCGACGCGGTCGGTTTCGTGCTCTCCGCGGTCGGTTTCGCGCTGGTCCTGTACGCCCTGTCCGCCGGGCCGACGAAGGGCTGGTCCTCGGCCACGACRCTCGCCGCCGCCGGTGTCGGGATCGCCGCGACCGCGGCGACCGCCTGGTGGGAGCTGCGGCGAACAGGTCCGTTGCTGGAGCTGCGGCTGTTCTCCAACCGGCTGTACCGCAGCGTCAGCCTCACCATCAGCACGATGTTCATGGCCTTCATGGGTGTGCTGTTCCTGATCCCGCTGCTCATGCAGACGGCACGCGGGGCCAGCGCGACGGTGTCCGGGCTGGTGGTCTTCCCCGAGGCCATCGGCGTGCTCGTTGCCACGCAGATCGCGGGAAGCATCTACCCGACGGTCGGGCCGCGCCGGCTGATGACCGGAGGTCTGATCGTCGTCGCCACCGCCGCCCTGACGATGGGGCTGGTGGAGGTCGACGTCTCGCTGTGGGTGCTGCGTGCCCTGCTCTTCGTCTTCGGTCTGGGCGCCGGGTTCGTGATGATGCCGGCACAGGCCGCCGCCTTCGCCACGATCACGCCTGCGCAGAACGCTCAGGCGTCCGCCCTGTTCAACGTGCTGCGCCAGCTGGCCGCGGCCATCGGCGTCGCTCTCGCCTCGACCGCGCTCAGCCTCGCCGGGGGCGACAGCGCCAGCGGGCCGGGCGGGTCCGCCGACCCGGGCGCCTTCCAGTGGGGCTTCTACGTCGCCGCGGTGCTGGCCGTGGTCGGGCTCGCCGTCGCCGTCCGCGTCCACGACGCCGACGCCGTCGTCACGATGCGCCGGCCTGGCGCCCCGCCCCGCGGCGCCAACCCGGATTCCGACAACGGGCCGGTCAGCGAAGGCTCCTGAGTAGCCGCCGCCCGCCCGCCGTCATCCACCTGCCCGGGTCCCGGCCGCCTGGACGTCGCCCACCGCCACCGGGTCGCCGGCCGTCGGGCTGTCGGCCGTCGGACTGCCGGGCACCGGGCCGCCGGCGATCTCGCCGCTGGCCGGCGTTCCGGGGTAGGTCACGCCGGCGAGCGTGTGCAGGCCGGCGCGGATGCGCTGCAGCGACATCTCCCGCGCGGTCATGAGGTAGTCGACGACGTCCGCCCGCAACGCGGTGAACAGGACGTGCGCCAGGTAGTCGGCGTCCTCCTCCGGGCGGGCCACCGTGAGGCGCCGGGTCAGCTCGGCGATCCAGTACCGGCTGGACGCGTTGGCGTAGTAGACGTTCGGTCCGCGGTTCTCCAGCGCCCGGATCAACGTGCGGTTGCCGACCACGAAATCGAGCAGCGCGTCGAGGTAGGCGCGGGTGGCCTCCGCGGGGGAGCCGCCGGGGCCCAGCGGCGGCGCACCGTGCTCGACCTGCTGGCTCAGCCCGTTCACCCGCGGCATCAGAACAGCCTCGATCAGCGCCGTGCGATCACCGAACCGCCGGAAGACGGTGCCCTTCCCGACCCCCGCGGCCTCGGCGATGTCGCTCATCGACACGCTCTCGGCGCCGTCCCGATCGAACAGCGCCGCCGCCGCCGCCAGGATCGCCGCGCGGTTCCGGGCTGCGTCGACGCGCTCCTGCCCATCCATCCGCGGGCCTCCTCCACCTGGTCTGCTGCCTGCACGACGCCCGCGGGCCTCGCCGTCCGTGCAGCTGTATACCCGTACGGTAACGAATGCTCCCTGGCTGGCCCGCCGTTCGACGGTGCCTGGCAACGCCGGCACGCCGGTGGTCGGGGCTGCCCCGTTCGGTCCAGGCACTGACACCGCGGACGAAGATATTTTGCCAGGAGTTCGCCCTGGGCGCCCAGGCATCGGGTGACGAGGCGGTGACCAACGGTGCTGTGGGCGGGCCGCGTCGTGGGTGCTGCCGACGGGCGGCCGCGGTCCATCCCGGACCGTGCACCCGCGAGTCGACCGTGGCGCGGCCCGGGCGAGCGCCGGGCGGGCACCGCGTGGGCGTGCCGGCGCCCCCCTCGTTCCCGCCTGGACCGGACACCGCTCCGTGTACGGAACGGCATTCGGTTCTCCAGATCGGCTCGCGGTGAACTGTGGATGTCGGGACAGTGACGGTGCCRCATTGCCTTCGTGTTCGGGATTAGCGTTGGGCTCAGCCGGAAGGAAATGTGGCCCGGGGTCCGGCCAGCCGGCTCGGGGCTGCCCGGTCGTCGGAACAGTTCAGTCGGCGTGTGCGCGGTGGAATTCCTGCCGAGACGGCCCATGCCGCCGGGGCTCTCTCTGCGACCCACCCCGACTGGTTGCGCGGCTCGACCGCCGACGCGGGGATCGTGCCGATCGGCGGCACCGGTGGCCCGATCAAGGACGGTCCGATCGTGATCTATCCCCCCGTCAGGTAGAAGCACCGCGTCGGGCTGATGCCGGGGCGGCGCGGCACACCGCGGTCCCACGGGCGCGCCGCCGGCCGGCGGCATCAGCCCGTCACCAGCTCCGCAACGGCAGCCGCGAGAGGATGACATGTCGGTCGCCGTGACCATGACGATCACGATCGCGGCGGTGGCGGTCGGTGTGCTGGAACGGCCGCAGCTGCTCATCGGGTTCGTGATCTGCGCGCCCGTCTTCGTGCCGCTCGAACAGCTGGTTCCGCTGGTCCGGCGGCCACCGCGGCGGGACTGGCTCGTCGACGTGGTGCACAGCTTCGCCAACCGGCTGCCGATCACCATCGCCTTCGCGTTGCTGCTCGGTCTGCTCGGTCTGCTCGGGCCCGCACTGCACGCCGCCGTGYCCGAGGTGCTGCGGCGGATCGTGCTGGGTCAGCCCGGCTGGCTGCAGTTCGTCATCCTGGTCCTGCTGGCCGATCTGGCGAACTACGCCGGTCGCCGGGCGCTCCACGAGGTTCCGGTGCTGTGGCGGCTGCACGCGGTGCACCATTCGAGCACCGACCTGGACTGGCTCTCCACCAGTCGTGGCCACCCACTCGACCAGATCATAAACCTGGTCGTGACCGTCGTCCCGGTGTATGCGATCGGTTTCGACGTGACCTTTTCCGCGGCTTTCCTGGTCTTCCAGTTCTACTTTCCGTTCCTGGCCCATGCGAACACCCGCATCATCCTGCGGCCGCTCAGCTCGGTTTTCGTCACCCCCGCGTTTCACCACTGGCATCACGCGCTGGAACCGGCGGCCRTCAACCGCAACTACGGTGCTGTGCTGTCCGTATGGGACTGGCTTTTCCGCACCGCACATCTCCCGGCCGCGATGCCTATCCGCTACGGGATCGGGCAGGAACTGCCGGCGAGTTGGCTCGGCCAGCTCGCCGCCCCCTTCCGCCCGCGGGCGGGGGCCGTGACGCACCTCGAGCCCGAGCCCCGGACGTGACGGGTCACACATGGGTCACGCGCGGCGGCCAGCCGGTCTGGTCCAGTTGAGCCACCACCCGCCGACTCCACGCGGTCGCGTGCCGTCCGCGTGGTTCGGGCGGTCTCGGCGCTCCTTTTCCTGGCCCGGCCAGAAGAGACAGCTGCCCTGGTGAGGTGGGGTGAGTCGGCTCCGCTCGGTGCTGGTGGCGTCTCCATGAGCGAGCATGCGCGGGTGGGTACCCGCAATACTGCGTCCGTGACTCGGACGACGCGCGAGCAGACGGACAGCACACTCACCGGCAGCCAGGACACCACCACGGTTGCCGCCCCGAACGCGACGGTGTCGGTGGCCGCGAACGGGGACGCGACCGCCTCGGCGACCGGGCCGGCGGCCGCGGCCGCAGCGGCGGCGTCAGCGGYGAAGGCCGCAGCGAAGGCGACGGCGACCGCCAGTGGCGCGGCGGCAGACGGGAACGGGGAGGTGGCCGCGCGGCGCTGGGGGATGACGATCCCGCTGCCGGGCGTGCCGCTGCCAGAGCTGCCGGCGTGGTGCGGGCGCCTCGCCGACCTCGGGTTCACCGACGTCTGGTCCTCCGAGGCGACAGCGACCGACGGCATCATCCCGCTGGCGCTCGCGGCCGCCGAGCCGCGGCTGCGGCTGGGCAGCGCGATTCTCCCGGTGTACACGCGGGGCCCGGCACTGCTCGCCCAGACCGCGGCGACGCTGGCGGCGGCCGCTCCGGGCCGGTTCGTCCTCGGCCTGGGCACCTCGTCGAACGTGATCGTCTCGAACTGGAACTCCGTCCCGTTCACCCGTCCCTACCAGCGGGTGCTGGACACCGTCCGCTTCCTGCGCCGGGCGTTCGCCGGTGAGAAGATCAACGAGGAGTTCCCCTCCTTCACGGTGCGCGGTTTCCGGCTCGGCGTCGCCCTGCCGACCCCGCCGAAGATCATGGTGGCGGCGCTGCGGCCACGGATGCTGGAGCTCGCCGGCCGCGAGGCCGACGGAGTCATCCTCAACTGGCTCTCGCCGGACGACTGCGACACCGTCCTCCCGCACGTGCGTGAGCACGGCCCGGACGCCGAGGTGATCGCCCGGATCTTCGTGTACGTCCACGACGGTGACCGGGAGCGGGCCCGTCCGGCGCTGCGGCAGCTGGTCGCCGCCTACCTCACGGTGCCGGTGTACCGGCAGTTCCACGTCTGGCTCGGCCGCGAGGCGGCCCTGGCGGGCATGTGGGAGGCCTGGGAGGCCGGGGACCGCAGGGGCGCGCTGGCCGCCATCCCGGACGAGGTCGTCGACGACCTGATCGTGCACGGGACGGCGGAGCAGTGCCGGGCCGGTCTCCAGCGGTACGTCGACCACGGGATCACCACCCCTGTGCTCGCTCTCATGAACAGCGGCCCGGACGTCGCGGACGCCGTGTCGGCCCTCGCCGCGCCCTGAGCCCTGCCCCTGATCCCGTCGCCGTCGGGCGGAGCCGGTCAGGCCTCGACGGGGTGGTTGGCCCGCACGACGTCCCCGGGGTCGAACGTGGCCTTCACCTGGCGGAGTCGCTGGTACGTCCCGGTGCCGAACAGGTCCGCACCGGGGCGGCGCCGCTCGGTGAAGTTCGCCGCCGAGCCGCTACGGGGTCAGCTCTTCCCGACGCTCCCGATCGCGGTGACGAGGCGCTGCGCGACGTCGACGATCTCGTGGCCCGGGGCCGTCGCGAGGATCTCGGCCGTCAGGACGACGTCCTTGGCGAGCGTGGGCCCGGCGGGCGTCCCGGCGACAGCGGCCAGCGAGCCGGCGCGCAGCCGCACCCCGGAGCCGACACAGGACGAGCTGCTCGTCAGCAGGACCGACGCGAGGCCCTCCGGGTCGACACCGAGGGAGCTCCCGGCCACCATCGCCTGGTCCGCGAGCGCGATCTGGGCGGCGAGCAGCGTGTTGTTGATGAGCTTTGCGGCCGAGGCCGTGCCGACCGCGCCGAGGTGCACGACGTGGTTCGAGAACGCCGCCAGCAGCTCGGTGACGTCGGCGAGGGCACCGGCGTCGCCTCCGATCATGACGGTCAGCTCGCCGGCGAGGGCGCGCGGAGCGCCACCGCTCACCGGGGCGTCGAGAACGCGCAGGCCAGCCTCACCAGCCCGTACGGCGATGGCGCGGATCTGCAGGGGCGAGACGGTGCTGTGCACGAGCACGACGGTGCCGGGGCGGGCGGTGGTGGCGATGCCGTCAGCGCCGAAGAGGACCTCCTCGACGCCGGCCGCGTCGAACACGCAGACGCCGACCGCGTCGATCTGCGCTCCGAGAGCCGCCGGGGTCGAGGCGACGGTGGCCTCCGTACCGGCGAACGGCGCCAGCGTGGCTTCCCGGCGGGCGTACAGGGCGAGCTCATGGCCCGCGGACAGGATCCGCTGTGCCATCGGCAGGCCCATGCTGCCCAGACCGATGAATCCGACCTTCATCCCGATCTCCCCTGTTGGTCTCGTCCTGGAAGGAGCCGCCTCGACCGATCGGCCCGGTATCGCCCAGGTATCAGCCCAGGTCCAGGGGCGTGGGGACGTACCTCATGGGCGCGCGCCCCGGCGTCAGGACGAGCTCGGTACCCGGCTCGCCGGCCCGCAGCAGCTCGACGATCGCGGCGCCCACGTCGTCCGAGGTCAGCATGGGGATGCCCGCGGCCTGGAACCGCTCACGCCCCGGAGCGGTCAGCGGGGTGTCGACGAGCCCGGGGCAGACCGCGCCGAGGCGGATCCCCTCCCGCGCGAGCGGCTCGGACAGCGCCCGGACCAGGCCGATGACGGCATGTTTGGTCATCGTGTAGATCGGGTCCTGCTCGACGCCCCGCAGCGCCGCGTGCGAGGCGGTGACCACGATCGAGCCGCCGCCGTGGCGGCGCATCACCGGGAGCGCCGCGCGCAGCCCGTACACCACGGAGTGCTGGTTGACCCCGACGACCGCCTGGTAGCGGCCGAGATCCATGGTCGCCGGGTCCTTGTCCACCGAGTTGTGTCCGGCGTTGAGAACGAGCAGGTCCAGCCGGTCACCGGCGGCGGCGACCATCCGCAGCGAGAGGTCGGGGTCGGTCAGGTCACCGACGAGCGCCTCGCCGCCGAGGGAGGCCGCGACGTCCGTCACCGCCGGGTTGCGGTCGACGAGGACGCAGTGCGTGCCGCCGGCCGCCAGCTGGCGCGCGACCGACTCCCCGATGCCGCCCGCGGCCCCTGTGACGATCGCGACCTCGCTCATCTACCCGTCTCCCGTCCGACGACCCGCATTCATCCCTCAGGGCACGTTAGCGGGACGTCCGGTGACAGGTGCGGCCCGAGCGGGTCGAACGCTCTCAGGCGGGTGGCTACGGCTTGCGGGCGACGCCGCTGTACATGTAGACCTGCCGGTCGCTCAGCGCGGCCGCCTCCTCGTCAGGGTGCCAGCGGTGGGCGAGCACGACACCCGGGTCGAGCAGGTCCAGGCCCTTGAAGAAGCCTTCGACGGTGCCCCGGTCCCGCGCGGTCAGCGGAATGCCGTTGGCCCGGTAGGCAGCCACACCGGCGTTCACCTCGTCGGGGGTGAAGTCCGCCGTGGTGGTGGTGAGCGCCAGCATGCTGCCCGGTGGGAGCGGCGCCATGAGCTGGTCGATGACGGTCTGCACGACGCCGTCGTCGGGAATGAAGTGCACGATCGCGATCAGGCTCAGTGCGACGGGCCGGCGCAGATCGAAGGTGTCCCGCAGCTGCTCGGATTCCAGGATGGCGCCCGGGTCGGTGAAGTCGGCGTCCAGATAGGCGGTGCGGCCTTCGGGGGCGCTGGTGAGCAGGGCCCGGGCGTGCACCAGCACGATGGGATCGTTGTCGACGTAGACGACCCGCGATTCCGGGGCGACCTGCTGGACGACCTCGTGCAGGTTCGGCGCTGTCGGCAGCCCGGTCCCGATGTCGAGGAACTGCCGGATACCGTGCTTCGCGGCGAGGACGCGGGCCGACCGGACCATGAAGTTCCGGTTCGCCCGCATGGACGTCGGCAGGTTCGGCAGGCTCCTGGTGAACTCGCCGGCCGCCGCGCGGTCGGCGGGAAAGTTGTCCTTGCCGCCGAGGATGTAGTCGTAGACCCGGGCCGAATGCGCCACGTCGCTCTTCAGGTCGACGTTCGGAGGAGCCCAGTCCACCGCCGAGCTCAAAGGAATCCAGCCCACCACCGAGCCGATGTCCTGACCAGCGTCGTCGCCGTCAGTCACGACTACCCCCGTCTGATTTGAGAGAACGCCGTTCACATGTGGCGCCTGCCGCTTTCTAGCAGACCTCTGCCATCACCCGGTCCGGGGGGGCCGGACGCGGGTCGGCCGGTCCGTGCCGCCGGGCGTCGCTGCCTGCGGGGCGGCCCGCCCGGGCGGCACGGATCAGGGCTGTCCGGCCCTCCGAGGGCCCTCGGAGGGCCCTCGGAGCCCGCTCAGGGCGTGGCGGCAGGGGCGAGGCCGAACCGGTCGAGGTTCGACACCTTCACCCAGGCCGCGACGAAGTCGCGGACGAACTTCTCCCGGGCATCGTCGCTCGCGTACACCTCCGCCAGCGCCCGCAGCTCCGAGTTCGACCCGAAGACGAGGTCGACGCGGCTCGCCGTCCAGCGCAGTTCGCCGGTCGCGGCGTCCCGGCCCTCGAAGACACCCGCGTCGCCTGCCGCGGGCGCCCAGACGGTGCCCAGGTCGAGGAGGTTGACGAAGAAGTCGTTCGACAGAGTCCCCGGGGTGGAGGTGAGCACGCCGAGCGGCGACTGCCGGTGGTTCGCGCCGAGGACGCGCAGGCCGCCGACGAGGACGGTCAGCTCCGGTGCGCTCAGGGTCAGCAGGTTCGCCCGGTCGACGAGGAGGAACTCGGCCGGCAGGCGGTGGCCCTTGCCGACATAGTTGCGGAACCCGTCCACGGTCGGCTCCAGCGGGACGAACGACTCGACGTCCGTCTGCTCCTGCGAGGCGTCCGTCCGCCCGGGTGTGAACGGGACGGCCACCTCGACACCGGCGTCGCGCGCGGCCTGCTCGACCGCGGCGGCACCCGCGAGCACGATCAGGTCGGCGAGCGAGATCCGCCGGCCGCCGGTCTGCGCCGCGTTGAAGCTCTCCTGGATCTCCGTCAGGGTGCGCAGGAGCACGGCGAGCTCGTCGGGCTCGTTCACCTCCCACCCGCGCTGCGGCTCCAGCCGGATGCGCGCCCCGTTCGCGCCGCCGCGCCTGTCCCCGCCGCGGAACGTCGAGGCGGACGCCCACGCCACGCTGACCAGCCGCGACACCGACAGGCCCGAGGCGAGAACGCGAGCCTTGAGGTCGGCGACGTCCTCGGCGGTGACGAGCTCGTGGTCGACCGCCGGCACCGGGTCCTGCCAGATCAGCGTCTCAGCCGGGACCTCCGGGCCGAGATAACGCGCGATCGGGCCCATGTCGCGGTGCGTCAGCTTGAACCAGGCGCGGGCGAACGCGTCGGCGAACTCCTCCGGGTGCTCCAGGAAGCGCCGCGAGATCGGCTCGTAGACCGGGTCGGCGCGCAGCGCGAGGTCCGTCGTCAGCATCGTCGGCGCGTGGGTCCGGGACGGGTCGTGCGCGTCCGGGACAGTCCCGGCGCCCGCGCCGTCCGCCGGCTTCCACTGGTACGCCCCTGCGGGGCTGCGTGTCAGCTCCCACTCGTAGCCGAAAAGGATCTCGAAGAAGCTGTTGTCCCAGGTCACCGGGGTGTTCGTCCAGATGCCCTCGAGGCCGCTGGTGATCGTGTCGCCGCCCTTGCCGGTGCCGAAGCTGTTCTTCCAGCCGAGGCCCTGCTCCTCCAGCGGGGCGCCCTCGGGCTCGGCGCCGACGTACTCGTCGGGGTTCGCCGCGCCGTGGGTCTTGCCGAAGGTGTGGCCGCCGGCGATCAGGGCGACGGTCTCGGTGTCGTCCATCGCCATCCGGCGGAACGTCTCGCGGATGTCGCGGGCCGCGGCGAGCGGGTCCGGCGTGCCGTTCGGGCCCTCCGGGTTGACGTAGATCAGGCCCATCTGGACCGCGCCGAGCGGCTCCTCGAGCTCCCGGTCACCGGTGTAGCGCTCGTCGCCGAGCCAGGTCTGCTCCGGGCCCCAGTAGACGTCCTCGTCGGGCTCCCAGACATCTGGCCGGCCGCCGGCGAAACCGAAGGTGGTGAAGCCCATCGACTCCAGCGCGACATTGCCGGCGAGCACGAGCAGGTCCGCCCAGGAAAGCGCCTGGCCGTACTTCTTCTTGACCGGCCAGAGCAGGCGGCGGGCCTTGTCCAGGTTCGCGTTGTCCGGCCAGCTGTTGAGCGGCGCGAAACGCTGCTGGCCGGAGCCGGCGCCACCGCGGCCGTCACTGATCCGGTAGGTGCCGGCGGCGTGCCAGGCCATCCGGATGACAAACGGGCCGTAGTGGCCGAAGTCGGCCGGCCACCAGTCCTGCGAGGTGGTCAGGACCTGCGCGATGTCCTGCTTCACGGCCGGGAGGTCGAGGGTGCCGAACGCCGCCGCGTAGTCGAAGTCAGCGCCCAGGGGATTCGCCACGGCCGGGTTCTTGGCGAGAATCCGCAGGTTCAGCTGGTTCGGCCACCAGCCGCGGTTACCACCCCCCTGGGTGGGGTGCGGGGCGCGCCCGTGCGCGACCGGGCAACGCTCGTTGCTCTCGGTGTCGGTCGGGAATACCTCGGCCTTGTCGTGGGCGGTGTTCTCGGACATTGCACCCTCCGGGCACGTTGATCAACAATGATCGTGGCGTTTCAGAGACGTCCGGTGTGTTCGGGGCCTGCTGGCTGGGGGATCGTGCGGTGCTGGTTCGCTGCTGCTGGTCAGGGACGACTACCTGGTCAGGGACGACTGCCGGCTGTGGAACAGGCGGGGCAGAGGCCCCAGTAGACGACCTCGGCCTCGTCGATCGAGAACCCGTGATCGTCGGACGCGGTCAGGCAGGGGGCGTCGCCGACGGCGCAGTCGACGTCCGAGACGGCGCCGCAGGACCGGCAGACGACGTGGTGGTGGTTGTCGCCGACCCGCGACTCGTAGCGGGCCACCGAGCCGGCCGGCTGGATGCGCCGCACCAGGCCCGCGTTCGTGAGGACCCGCAGCGAGTCGTAGACGGCCTGGTGGGAGGCGTCGGGGAGCTCCTCGCGCACGGCGGAGATGATCGATTCGGTGTCGGCGTGCGGATGCGCGTGCACCGCACCGAGGACCGCGACCCGAGGACGGGTGACGCGCAGCGCGACCCCCCGCAGCAGCTGCTGGAGGTCCGCGGGCGACGTCATGGCTAGTACGGTGCGCTCTTTTCCTGAACCAGTCAAGAAAACGATCGAAGATCTTTCGGGAGTGCCGGGAGGGGCGAGCCGTGTCGCCCGCCGGGCTCGGAGAAGTGCTCCGGACGTCGGGCTCGCCCCGAGCGGACGACGTCCGGGCGCGGGTGGCTACGGCTTGCGGGCGATTCCGCCGTACATGTAGACCTGGCTGTCGGTGTACGTGGCCGCATCGGCGTCGGGGTGCCAGCGGTGGACGAGCGTGACCCCGGGGTCCAGGAGTTCCAGCCCCGCGAAGAAGGCCTCGACACCCTTCCGGTCCCGGGCGGTCAGCGGGATGCCGCTGGCCCGGTAGGCGGCGACGCCCGCGTGCACCTCTTCCGGTGAGTAGTCGGCCGTCGTCGTGGACACGGCGAGAATGCTCCCCGACGGCAGCGGAGCCATGAGCTGGTCGATGACCTTCTGCACGACGCCGTCGTCGGGAATGAAGTGCACGACCGCGAGGAGGCTGACCGCCACCGGCCGGCTCAGGTCGAGCGTCTCCTGCAGCTGGTCGGACCCGAGGATCTCGTCCGGCCTGCTCAGATCGGCGTCCAGATAGGCGGTGCGGCCTTCGGGAGTGCTGGTGAGCAGGGCCCGGGCGTGCACCAGCACGATGGGATCGTTGTCGACGTAGACGACCCGCGATTCCGGGGCGACCTGCTGGACGACCTCGTGCAGGTTCGGCGCTGTCGGCAGCCCGGAGCCGATGTCGAGGAACTGCCGGATACCGTGCTCGGCGGCCAGGGCGCGAGCCATCCGGGCCATGAAGTTCCGGTTCGCCCGCATGGACGTCGGCAGGTTCGGCAGGCTTCTGCTGAATTCTCCGGCCGCGGCCCGGTCCGCCGGGAAGTTCTCCGTCCCRCCGAGGATGTAGTCGTAGACCYGCGCCGGGTGCGGAATGTCGGTCTGCAGGTCGACGTCCAGCGTCGTTCCGTCTGCCGCGACCAGGCTGTGGCCTCCGACAGGCTCGTTACCTAAGGTCACGAATCCCCCATTTCAAGACAACGTCTGTATGCGGAGTGCACCCTATCGCTCGCCCCGGGCGCCTCTGTGCCCTTCGGTCGGATGGAGCGGATCGTCCCGGTGGGCGGCCAGGCGCCCTCAGCGGTGCGGGCGCAGTCCGTCCAGGACGAGATCGAGCAGGCGTCCGACCTGGGCGCGGTCGCCGCCGCGGGCGCACGCGTCGTGTCGGTGAGCTCCAGCGCGCATCACCTCTCGCCAGTGGTCTTCGACGACATCCACTTCGAGCGGCGCCCCTACGATCCGTGGTCGGCCTACGGCCAGTCGAAGACGGCCAACGTGCTGTTCGCCGTCGAGGCCAGCCGGCGGTGGGCCGGCGACGACATCGCCGTGAACGCGCTGATGCCCGGCGGCATCCGCACGAACCTGCAGCGCCATGTCTCCGACGAGGAACTGGACCGGTTGCGCGTCGCCGCCGGCGGCGACGTGAAATGGAAGACCCCGGAGCAGGGCGCCGCGACGTCCATCCTGGTCGCGGTGTCCCCGCTGCTCGCCGGGGTCGGCGGGCGCTACTTCGAGGACTGCAACGAGGCTGAGGTCGGCGTGCTGAGCGCCCGCAACGGCGTGACGCCCTACGCCCTCGACCCGCAGGCCGCCGCGCGGCTCTGGGACGTCTCCGAGCAGACCCTCCACACCGGCCGCGCGGCCACCCTCGCCTGATCCGGCGCCGGTGGGCCGCTGGGTCAGTACTGGAGGGCGGTCACGGTGTCGCGGCCGATGTTCTCGACGGCGGCCAGGTCGAGCGCGTAGTGGACGTAGTGGCCGTTGCGCTCGACCCGGACGAGGCCCAGCTCGCGCAGATGCCGCAGGTGGCGGGAGACCTGCGGGCGGGTCATCGACAGCCGGTCCGCCAGGTCGGCGGTGGTCATGGCCTGGCGGGCGATCAGCCGACACAGCCGCATCCGGCGTGGGTCGGTGAGGGCGAGCAGCCGGCTGCGGGCGAGGGTGGCGCCGACATCGGGGGCGTCGACGGGGAAGTGCACGACGGGCGGCAGCCCCGGCTCGTTCTTGACCAGCAGGTGCGGGGCGCCGTACCGGGTGGGGATCAGCAGGACGGGGCCGCGGGCCGGGCTGATCACCGCATGGTGCACCTTGTCGAGGACCACCCGCACCGGCCCGGCCGTCGCTGTCGGACCAGCCGTCGTGGCCGGGTTGGTCCGGTTGGTCGGCGCGGTGACGAGGCGGGCGGTGGACGGGCTGAGAGACATCAGCGCGGACGCCGGCCCCTCGTCGGCGAGGCGTCGCCGGAGCCGGTCGGCGGCGCGGGCGAGGACGGGGCGGGTACCGGCCCACAGGTCGGCGAAGTACACGCGCGGGCACAGGTCGAGGAAGGCGATGAGGTCGGTACGCAGCGCCTCCGCGTCGCGCAGCAGATCCTCTGCGAGGGCGAGGTGCGGCTCGGGCAGCGCGCCGGCCGCCTGCCGCAGCACGGCTGCCTGCTCAGGGCAGTGGCGGACGCGGTCGAACGCGAAGCCGTGATAGCCGCTGGCGCAGGTGTAGGCGGTGAGGCGGGCGAACTCGTCCAGGCTCAGCCCCGCCACCGGTCCCCCCGGCCCTGACCCACCGCCCGATTCCGGGTAGAAGGCGCGCCAGCGCAGCGCCGTCCACAGCGGGGTGAACCGGCGCAGCCCGGTGCGGAAGTCGGAGGGGGCGCTGCGCAGCACCTGCTCGGCCCAGGACGTGTGCTCGGGATGGTGCTCGATTCCGGTGAGCACGTGCAGGCTCGCGACGAGTTCCGCCAGCGGGGGTACGGCGACGGTGAACCGGTCGGCGCCGCCCCCCGCGAGGACGATCACTACGGACACGGCGGGCCGACCGGTCGTGCATGGCGGGTCTCGCCGGCCCCGGCTGGCGGATTCGCCATCCCGGTCATGTCGATGATGATCTCATCGGCCGTGCTGTGCCGCGCCGCTGAGCTCCCGGCGAGGTTCCTGACGCGGATCCTGGCGCGCGCCGGTGAACTCCTCGCGGGCGGCGGTGAGCAGCTCCGGTTCGGTGAGCAGGTCGGCGACCACCCGGGCCAGCCCGGCGGCCGCCACCTGGGTGCGGTCGTGGGCGAACGGTGTCGCGGCGGCCTCGCGCATCGCGTCCGAATGGCCGGGCGTCCCCGTCTCGGCGACCTGAATGTACGGGTGGATGACCGGCATGAGCTGCGACAGGTTGCCGATGTCGGACGAGCCGGCGGGGCTGTCCGGGTCGCCGGGGGCGATCTCCACACCGAGGGCGCGCACCGCCGTCGCGAAGCGTTCGGCGAGCACCGTGTTGTTGCGCCGCTCCTCGTACAGCGGGCCGGTCTCGGAGACGTCGACCTCGGTGCCGGTGGCGAGCGCGGCGCCCGCCGCCGCCTGCCGGACCCGTCCGACCAGCTCACGGGCCGAGACGGCGGTGCGGTCGCGGACGTACAGGTCGACCGCGGCGTGTGCCGGGACGACGTTGGGGGCCTGGCCGCCGTCCGAGACGACGCCGTGGACCCGGGCGGTCGGTGGGATGAACTGACGCAGCGCGTCCAGCGCGGTCAGGAACACCTGGACGCCCGCCAGCGCGCTGCGGCCCCGCCAGGGGGAGACGGCGGCGTGCGCGCTCAGCCCGGTGAACGCGACGCGCAGATGCGCGGCGGCCAGGCCGGGCCGGCCGGTGAGCGAGTGGTCTCCGGGGTGGAACATGACCGCGGCGTCCACGTCGTCGAACACGCCGGCCGCGGCGAGCCGGACCTTGCCGGCGCCGCCCATCTCCTCTCCGGGCGTGCCGACGAGCAGCACCGTGCCGGGGTGGTCGGGCAGCGCGCGGGCGACAGCGATCGCGGCGGCCGCCGCGCCGGCGCCGATCAGGTTGTGGCCGCAGCCGTGTCCGATGCCGGGCAGCGCGTCGTACTCGGCGAGGACGGCGACGCACGGCCCGGGCCGGCTCCCGGTGTGCGTGGCCACGAACGCCGTGCTCAGCCCGCCGGCGGGCAGCAGCAGCGAGAAGCCCGCCTCGGCCAGCCAGCCACTGAGCAGTGCCTGGGCGTGGAACTCGGCGAACTTCAGCTCCGGACAGGCGTGGATCGCCAGGCTCACCGCGTCCATGCGCGGGCGCAGCGCGGTGAGCTGGGCGGTGAGCATTTCCAGAGAGGGGGTCGGGGACGTCGGCGTGATCGCGGGCATGGGGGCTCCCATCAGGAGGAGACACACAACCGGCCACAGAAGGTGAACGGTGCGCGCCTGCCTGCTCGCGCCGTGTCGCCACTGATGCCGATACTGCGCCCATGCCCGCGCCACCGGCGGGGAGTTACCGCGCCGCGGGTAACCGCCGGGATCGAGGCGTGTCCGACCCGATCACAGGCCGGGGAGCCGCAGGGTGGAGATCCCTGCGAGGAGCGTGACGTCGACGGGGGACGGGTTCGGGGTCAGCGTGTTCGCCGCTCCGCCGGACAGACGCAGCGCGAGGCGGTGGCCTTCGGCGAAGCGGTGGTGCTGGGCGMGGATGTCGACGGTGAACGTCGTCGGCTGCCCCGGCGTGACCGGCGTCGGAGTGACGTGCGACGAGCGGTGGCTGGCGCGCAGGAAGCCGTTGTTGACCAGGACACTGGTGCCGTCGGGGGCGACATCGAGCAGCTCGGCGTACAGGTTGGCGTCGGGCCCGGACAGGGTCGCGCGCAGGGTCAGCCGGGGCCGTCCGATCAGCACCTGTGGGCTGGGGAGGGGCGCCGTGGTGAAGGTGGCCGAGCCACCCGGGCTGGTCGGGTCGGCCGGCTGGGTGAAGCCGACCGTGCCACCCGGCCCGCTGCCAGCGCCACCGACCGGAGTGAGGGTCGCGTCCGCGCCGAGGGAGAGAACCAGGGGGGTGGTACCCGCCGGCGTCCAGCGGGTCAGCTGCCGCCAGCCGGTACCGCTGCCGGTCGGGCCCTCATAGCTGACGAAGGTCGGCCGGGCCGGCACGGGGACGTTCGGCAGCTTCTTCACCCAGCGGTCGAACCAGGCGAGCAGCAGCCCTGGGGACAGAGCCTCCGCCGGCGGGTTCGGGTAGCTGGCGAACCGGAACGGCATGGAATGCGCCCACGGACCGTAGATGGCCCAGGTCCGGTCGGCCGTGTTCTCGATGTTGGTGATGGTGCCGGCGCGGAAGAACTGGTCGTTCCAGCCGCCCACCATGAGCATCGGTACGCGGATGGCGTTGTACCTGCCGGCGAACGAACGGTCCTGCCAGTAGGCGTCGAAGGTGGGATGCGCCCGGTTGGCGGCGTATTCGGCGTCGGCGTCGATCCGRCCGCCGCTGAGCACGGCGGCGCCGTCGGGCCATGTGTCGATGGTGCCGCGCTCGGTGGTCTTGACCCCGCCGGGGTAGATCACGTCGTCGTACAGTGCGGACGGCGCCTGCATGGGCACGGCGGTCCGCAGGTGCGGGGGTGCCTCGACCGCCGCCCCGAGCGCTGTCTGGCCGCCGTAGCTCTCGCCGTAGATCCCGACGTCACCGTTGCCGAACGGCTGGGTGGCGAGCCATTCGACGAGGTCGTGGGCGTCCCTGCCATCCTGGGAGGACATCGCGTGCTGCCAGGTCCCGCCGGAGGCACCGGTTCCCCGCAGGTTGCAGACCAGCACGTTGTAGCCGTGTTCGGCGAAGTACTTCGCCTCGCCCTCCAACGTGGACCGGATGAGGGCGTACGGGGTGAACTCGGCGACCAGCCCCGGGAACCGGCCGGTGGCGGCGGCGCCGTCCTGCGCCGGGCGCACCAGCAGACAGTCCAGCGGTGTCTGATCCCGCATCGGGACGGTGACGTTCGTCGTCACCGAGCCGAAGTCGGCCGGCCGGTCGTACGCCCACCACGCCTGGGTGGCCGCCGACAGCGGTCCGCTCACGCCGCCGCCACTCCCGCCGCCCGGGGGCGGCACCGGAACCTGACACCCACCGGCACCGGCGGCCACTGCCAGCATCCCGGCCGACACCGACAGGGCAATGCGTTCCGAACGCGCCCGTCGCCACCTTGGTAAGCCCATACGAGTACCTTTCGTCCCGCCGGGAGTCGCACCATCTCGGTATCCCTGCTCCGGGGACGAATGCGTTCCCTTGTTTTCCCGCAGCCGACCGGTCGCGAGGAAACCATCCTGACAGCGCTCGAACGCATCCGCGCATTGTGGCGATGTAATTCAATGGCGGCGCTGGCTGATGGAACGTTCCGGCTGATTTGGGCGGCGGACGGCGGGGCCTGAATGTGTCAGGGCGGTCAGTTTCGCGGAAAAGGCATGGAAGTCGCTCCACCGCTGGTCGCTCACGGGTACACCAGACTCGGGTCGGTGCTCAGCGCTGCCTTGGCCTCGGCGCTCTCCCTGTCGGCGATGACCTCGACCTGGCCGGCCACAAGGCCGTCGAGCGCGGCGCGGACGACGTCCGCCGGATCGTTCTTGGGGATGTCCCAGGCGGCCATCATGTCGGTGTCGGTGCTGCTGAGCACCAGGCCGGTGACAAGGGTGCCCTGCTCCCGCAGCTCCAGGCGGATGCCGTTGGTGAGGCTCCACTCGGCGGCCTTCGCCGCGCTGTAGGCGTTCGCGCCGACGAACGACAGCCACGACAGGCGGGACAGGACGTTCAGCACCGCGCCGCCGCGGTTACGGGCGAGTACGGGCGCGAAGGCACGGACCATCGACAGCGTGCCGAAGAAATGGGTGTCCATCTCCAGGCGGATCCGGTCCAGATCGCCGGTGACGAGGTTCTGCGCTGTGGAAACCCCCGCGTTGTTGATCAGAACTGTCACGTCGGAGGCGGCCGCGGCGACCGCGGCGACCGAATCCGGATCGGTGATGTCGAGCCGCAGCACCTCGACGCCGGGCAGGTCGACCGCTCGGGGGTCGCGTGCCGTCGCATAGACCTTCGCCGCGCCGCGGTCACGCAGCTGGGCGGCGAAGTGGCGGCCCAGACCGCGGTTGGCGCCGGTGACGAGGGCGATGCTTCCTGAAAGGTCCATGACCAGCACCGTATGACTCAGGAAATGAGCCTGTAGATGCCTGCAAGGCTCAGTTTGATGTCTGTTTGTCGCACACCCTGCCGGTGGTCGATACTGCTTCGCATGGACGTACTGGCGGACGTGCTCGCCGTGTCCGGTGTCCGCGGGACCATCGCGGCCCGCATCGACGCGGGGGAGGACTGGGGGTGGTGGGCCGAGGCGACGCCCGGCGCGGCGTTCCACGCGGTGACCTCGGGAACCGCCTGGCTGGGGCGCCCCGGCCACCCGCCGTGCCAGCTGATGCCCGGGGATGTCGTGCTGCTCCCCGGCGGCGCCGAGCACGTCCTGGCGAGCGACCCGCGCGCGCTCGCCCGCACCGGCGCGAACGCCTCCGACGGCTATGAGCGGACCGCGGCCGGCGCCGTGCGGATCGGGTCCGGGCCCGTCCGCACCCACATCCTGTGCGCGCACTACCAGCACGACCCGGCGGTGACGACGCAGGTGTTCGCCCTGCTCCCCGCGCTTGTCCACCTCCGTGCGGAGAACGGGGGTGGATGCCTGGAGGACACTGTCCGGCTGCTCGCCCGGGAGCTGGCCCGGCCCCAGCTGGGGACGGCGGTCGTCCTCGACAGCCTCGTCGACATCCTGCTCGTGCAGCTGCTGCGGGGGTGGCTCGCGACCGACCCGGAGCGGGCCGGGGCGTCCTGGCTGGGTGTGCTGGACGACCCGGTCGTCGGCGCCGCCGTCGCGCGGCTGCACGAGGACCCCGCTCGTGCCTGGACCACCGCGGCACTCGCCGGCGAGGTCGCGGTGTCCCGCGCGACCCTGGCACGCCGCTTCCCCGCGGTCCTCGGCGAGACTCCCGGCGCCTACCTGACCCGGTGGCGGATGGACCTGGYCGCCCGCCGGCTGCGCGACACCGACGACACCCTGGAGACCATCGCCCGCTCGGTCGGCTACACCTCCGTCTACGCCTTCAACCGTGCCTTCCACCGCGCCCGCGCCCAGCCCCCCGGCCGGTACCGGGCCGCCGTCCGTACCCCCACATCCACCCCCGTCGGAGTGCCCCGACCGTGATCGACCGGCCTGCCGGCGGTCGGGTGCTGCCGGCGGTCAGGCGCTGTCGGGGCGGGCGAAGTCGACGCGCAGGCGGGTCAGGGTCAGGGAACTGATCTGCCAGGTGCTGTCGGTTTTCGTGTAGGTCTCGTGGTAATGGCCGTAGCCGGTCAGGTCGGTACCGTCGGGGAAACGGACCCGGTCCTCCATCGCCCAGATCCCGGTCGCCATGTCCGGCGCGGTGGCGGTGATCTCAGGGGTGTGACAGTGGTGGACGGTCACCGCCTCCGTGAGGGCCCGGCGCACGAAGTCCACGATCGCGTCACCACCGGTGAGGGCGTTGCCGCCGGAGCTCGTCGTGTCCATCACCGCCTTGTCGGTGAACAGCTCGCGGAAACCGTCCCAGTCCTTCGTGTCGAGCAGTCGGCAGTACCGGGCCTTGAGCTGCCTGATCGCCTCGATGTCGTCCATGGCCGCCTCTCCTGCGCCGACTTTTCCCGCCGGTACCTCCGCCAGCCCGGACCTCGGCTCCGCCAGCCTGGTCTCGGCTCCGCTGGCCTGGTACTCAGGCGTCATTCTGGCTGCCGGGGGCGGTCCGGCGCGCGTCTTTCCCGACCGGTGATGATCCACGGAGGGACCCGCCCGGGTGGGACGGTGACCCACGCCGGAGGCGTGACAACTCGGACTGTTCGGACTGTTGTCAGAGCTGCTTCTGGTAGTACTCCAGCATCGCCGGGTAGTAGTCGCGCTCGAAGTCGATCGTGGACGGATCGCCGCCGGACTCCGCGGCGACCAGCCGGTCCAGGTAGTACTCCCAGCCGGGCCCGATGTTCTCCGCGGCGGCGGGGTCGATACCGGGCTGGGAGAAGGTCAGAGTCGTGATGCCGTTGTTCTCGGTGAGCTCGAGGTCGAGCAGCCAGTGGTCGTCACCGGCGTGCGCGGTCACCTTCAGGGTGTGCGGGGGAGTGCATTCCCGGATCTCCATCTCCTCGGGTGTTGCGCCCTCTTCGGCGGTCATCTGGAACATCACACGGCCGGCGGCCGGATCGCCGGTGAACGTGCCGATCCAGCGCGCCAGCCGGTCCGGTTCGGTGACGGCGGCCCAGACGTCCTCCACAGGTGCGCGGAAGGCACGGGTGAGGAGAAGAACATGCCCCTCGCCGCGCTGCTCGAGCCGGCCGGTGGGCGCTGGGGCGGGGGTCGAGGTCACGCGGTCTCCTGGTCTGGTTCGTGGCGGTCGTGGCGGTCGTGGCCCGCGGCCCGGCGGTCGCGGGTGGTACGCCGGATCTCGGTGTCGAGGGCGTCAAGGGCATTGCCGCTGAGCAGGGCGGATGCGGTGGGGGAGGCCAGCTGGCCGAGGAACGCGCGGACGTCGGCCAGCCCGGCTGGCCGGAGCGCGTAGTGGCGTTCCCGGCCGTGGTCGGTGACCTGGACGAGCCCCGCGCCGGTCAGCAGCCGCAGATGCTTGCTGATCGCCGGGCGGGACACGGGRTGCGCCGCGGCGAGGTCGACGACTCGCTGTGGCCCGCCGGTGAGCTGGATGAGCAACGCCCGCCGCACCGGGTCCGCGAGCGCGGCGAAGACGTCCACGCCGAAAGGGTAACCCATAGGTTACCAATTCGGTCTTACCGGCGCCGCCGGCCTGGTCAGCGTGTCGGGCCGCCGGCCCGGGCCGGGTGCGAGGGTTCCCTCGCCGGGGCGTCGGGGGCGTCGGGGGCGGTGGGCTCGTCCAGGGGACGCAGCGGGTGTGTCCGATCGATGTGGATCATCGCGTCGAACTGGTCGGCGGCCCGGGCCCGGAAGTAGCCGTCCCGGGGATCCCTGTCGGCGCAGTGCAGGATGCCGACCGCCCGCTGCAGCCGGGCCGAGGCCAGTGCCTCGGCGGCCCAGGAGCGGCCGTGGGGTGCGATGAGGAAGTCCGTCTCGCCGACCTCGTGGAAGATTTCCTCCAGACTGCCGGGGAGGGCCGGGCTGAGTTCCGTGCTGGTGGCGGGGCTGCCCCGGTTCTCCGCGGTGGTCACCGCCCCGGCGTAGGTGGTGAGGCCCACGAGGCGGCAGCGCCCCGGGTACCGCGCCCGGACGATCTGCCCGAGGCTGACCCGGCCGAGCGCGGCCAGCTCCGTCGCCGCCGCGTCGCCCACATGGGAGCTGTGCGCCCAGACCACGATCTTCGCCGGGGCCGAGCGGTGGTGGGCCAGCCGGGCCATCAGGTCGTCGAGGTCGTCGGCCATCCGCCGCTCACCCGCGTTCCACCGGGTCGTGCTGCCGCCGAAGATCGGGTGACGCGGGTCCGCGTCCGCTGTGCCCTCGTCGGTCCACAGCCCGTAGAAACCGGCCTTGGCGGGCTCGTACCCGCCGAACCGGTCGTTGCGCTCCCGCAACCAGGCGACGAAGTCGGCCATGACCCGGTTGCGCATCATCCAGTCGGGAAAGTGCGCGAACGCCCGGAGTGCATCCTCCGCGTTCACGTCCGTGCCACCCGCCGCGTGCGTTCCGGCCGTCGCGACGGCCACGTCCGCCGTGACGCGCGACTCGCTCGGACCGTCCGCGCGCGCACCGAGACCGCGGACGAAACGGTTCACCTGCGAGGCGTCCGCCCAGTCCGCCGGCACCGCCACCGCGGTGAACCCGCGTTCCTCGATCAGCCGCCGGGTCATCGCCGCCCGGGCCGCGTGGAACTCGAAGGTGCCGTGGGCCGCCGCGCCGAGCAGCACCACGTCCGCGTCGCCGACCAGGGCGAACAGCGCGTCGTCCGGAGGGATCCCGCCGCCGGCGGCGACGGCTTCGGCGCGCACGATCGCCGGATCGGTGCGGAAGACCCCGGAGCCGGCTGGCAACCGTGTCGCTGAGGCCGCGCGGAGCAGATCACGGACCCCCGTGTCCCTGCTCGCGACACCGCCCCAGGACGACGGTCCCACCGCGGAACAGGGCGACGGGGTGGTCGCGCAGACCACCCCGTCGGCCAGCGCGTCGAGAAGCTGGCAGCTGGAGGCGGGCGCCGCCGGCACCGCTACGACGATCCGGCCCGTCCGCGCCCGGCGCAGGGAGAGCACGGCGGCGTGCAGCGCGACACCGGTCGACAGCCCGTCGTCGACAAGGATCACCGTCCGCCCCGCCGGCTCGGCGGGCGGGAGCCCGGACCGCAGCTCCTCCTCCTGGCGCCGCAGCTCGCGGTGCTCGATCTCGACAAGCCGCTCGATCAGCTCCGGTGCCAGCCGCAGCCCCCGGACGACGTCGTCGTTGAGAACGACCGTGCCGCCGCCAGCCACCGCGCCCAGCGCCAGCCCAGCTGCCCCACGCGGGGGCGTCGTCGGGAGCTGCCCGACCATCAGTTTTCTGACCACCAGCGGGTTGAGCGGCGCGCACAGCTCCCGCGCGACGTCGAACGCGACCGTCAGGCCGCCCGGGGCCACACCCATCACCAGTACCGCCGGGTCGCACCGGTACCGCTCGAGGAGGCCGGCCAGGAACCGGCCCGCCTCGCGGCGGTCACGGAACACCTGACCGCCAGTCGTGTCGTGCCCGGGTGACATCGTCGACATCGATCTCCCCGTCCGTCTCTGCTGGTCTGCCGGCCGCGGCTGCCGGCTCCCTCCCTCCCTACCTACCTGCCCGTCACGGCACTACCTGTTGTGCCCGTCCCGCGCCGTTCTGCCCGTGCGGTCGGGGGTGGTCGCGGGCCGGGTGAGCGCGTCCGCGACCAGGGCGGCGATGGCGGCCATGCCGGTGGCGTTCGGGTGGTAGCCGATGCCCGTGGCGTCGGAGCCCTCCACCCAGCGGCTGCCCGGCGCGGCACAGATGTCGTGCCCGGCGCTGGCGGCGTAGACGTCCACCAGTGGTGTGCCGGTGTCGGCGGCGGCGTGCTGGAAGACGGTGTCGAGGGCGAGCCCGATCGCGGCGATCGTCTCGCTGTCCGGGCCGCTGATGTTGTTACCCGTGCAGGTGACCGGCGGATCCGGGAACAGCCGCGGGTAGGAGACCAGGTACACCCGTGCGCCCGGGGCGGTGGCGGCGATCGTCGTGATCAGCTGGACGAGGCCTCTGCGCAGGGCTGCCGCCGCGGCGGCGGTCTCGGTCGGGTGGGGGAGGCCTGTCCACGGTCGGCCGGTCGTCGCCGCGTCGGCGCAGAGCAGCGCGGCTGCGGCGTACCCCAGGTCGTTGCCGCCGACCGTGATGGTGACCAGCCCGGTGTCGGCCGTCACCGCCTCGAGCTGCGGCGGGTGCCCGTCCTGCGGGGTGGCGAGCAGGTTCGCGATGGTGGCACCGCCGCAGGTGACATCGGTGAGGGCGAGCCCGAGTCGGGCCGCGAGCAGGCGCGGGTAGCTGCGCGCCGAGCGCAGGCAGCCGTCGCTGATGTCGGGGCCGATGCCTGATCCGGCGGCGAAGGAGCTGCCCATCGCCACATACCGCCCGCCTGGGACCAGGCCTGGACGTCGGTTCTCGCTCACGCCGGGCGGTTGGTTCGGTTCCACTCCTTCATACGTCGCGGGTAGCCGACCACGGCCGCGTCGTACACCGGGATCCCGAGGTCACGGGCGAGACGGCGGGCCACGGCCGGGCTGCCGACCCGGCGTCTGATCCAGGCGCCGTCGCCGTCGACCGCGACCACCGTGGCGTCGGTGGCGGTCGTCTCGGGTTCGGCGAAGAACTCGACGCCCCGGTGCTCCCCGACGAAGCGGCGCAGGTCGCCGAGGTCGTCGGGTGTCGCCTCACGGTCCAGCACGGTCCGCCGCTCGGCGTGGCGCCGCAGCAGCCAACGGTCCCTGATGCTCATGGCTGGGCTCCTTCTCCGCGAACAGCTCGGCTTCTCCGGGAGCGGCGCGGCGGGCGTCGCGGCGCGGCGCCGCCGGCCGCCACCATCACAGAACGCCAGCCCTAACGGATCCTTAGAGCTCCGCCAGAAGATCCTTGGGATGTCCGGTGTACGGCTCAGGACACGTACGCGACGCGGCTCAGGACACGTACGCGAACAGCAGCGCGCTGACGATGAGCACCGCGGCGGAGGTCAGGTAGCGCGCGGCGAACAGCCAGCAGCGGGCCGTCCCGGCCGGGGCCTCGCCGAGCGAACTGACCCTGCGCAGTTCGACGTACGGGCTGGGTGCCCGCAGGTACCAGCCCGTCACCTCGACCTCGGTGCCGACGAAGGACTCGGCACGGGTCAGCCCGAACAGGAGCCGGCTGCCCGGCACCGGGTTGAGGTAGAGAAGCGGCACCGTCCCGCTCTCATCGGCGAGGACGAGGTCGGGCGAGGCCGCGAAGCCACCCCGGCCCACGATCGTCCCGCGCAGGCGGGCCGGGATCGCGCTGAGCGGGCCGGCATCGAGCCGGTCGAGCAGCCCGACGACGGCCTCGATCGGCTCCGGGGCACCGAGCGGGGCCCGCAGACAGGCCCGGATCACCAGCAGCACCCCGGCGGCTGCCAGCAGGCCGGCGACGAGCACCGGGTTTACCCGGTCAGGCCCCGTCCGGCCGAGGAACAGCGCCGCACCCAGGCAGATCCAGCCGCCGAACTGGATCGGCAGCTCCACCAGGAACTGCCCGCGGGCCCGGATCCGTTCGCCGGTGCTCACCCGCGCCGCGTCCCGTGCCCCCCGCCACACCCGCGGCGCGCCCGGCAGGCCACTCGCCTCAAGCGCGGCGATGCGGGTCGCGACGAGCGGATGGGTCGAGAAGATCTCCTGCCAACGTGCCCAGGGGCTGGCGATCTCCCAGCGCAGCGCCCGGACCAGCCGCTCCGGTGGCAGATCCGGACCGACCATGTCGACGGAGGGCGCGGACCCGTCGCTGGCGATACCGAGGGCTCCGACGGCCCGGACCCTGCTTTCTCGGCGTGCCAGGCGGCGGGCCGCGCGCTTCTCGTCGCTCTCCCGCAGCGCGTGGACGCGGGCGGCGAGGTCCTGATCGCGTTCCTTCATCCCGTACACGATCTTGACGAGAGCGGAGCACAGGGCGTCGCCGTCGCCGGTGGCCGCGCAGGAGGCGTGGTCGGCGCCGAGCTCGCGGGCGCGGGAGAAGGCCAGCAGCGCCACCTCGGRGAGCAGGTAGGCGGCGACCCCGATCAGGCGGACCGGGTCGTTGCCCCCGGACTGGTCGCTGCCGCTGTGCATACCGGCCCCGGCGTAGTACATCAACGCCGGGATCACGGAAAGTACCGTCATGACGGCGACGTCGCGGTGCCGGATGTGGCCGATCTCGTGTGCCACCACCGCCTCGACCTCACGCTCGTCCAACCGGTCGAGCAGGCCACGGGAAATCCACACCCGGGCATCCCGCCGGGACCGGCCGAACGTGAAGGCGTTGGGGTCACCGTCCTCGATGATCCCGAGYCGGACCAGCGGAATGCCGGCCAGCCGGCACTGCCGCGCGACAATGCCGGCAACCGGCTCGTCGCTGAGGTACCGTTCGCCGTCGCTGGCCTGCTCCTGGGCCGGAACGAGCCACTCGATCACGCGCGGACCCACCAGGAACTGCAGGACGGTCAGGCCGAACAGGATCGCCACCGGCACCAGGACGGGCACCGGCGTGACGGCCGCCAGCAGCCAGCAGGCCAGGATCAGCACACCGCCCAGCGCCGACAGCGCGGCCATCGAACGCCGCCAGACATAACTGGTCACGGGCCCCACCCCCCGGAAACAACCCAGACGCCCCATCAGGCCACGCAAAGTTACCGGAAACCCGCTCAAGGCGGAGCAAATTCGTCCGGATGTGCTCGGTGGCTCGGAGGTGGAGACCGGGCTGCCTACGCGTCGTGCTGCCCCGGGGGAAGGGGCGCCGCTGATCTCAGGGCGCGGCAGGCGGCGTAGATCTCCTTGATGATCCGCCTGGCCTCGGGAGAATCCGGAGCCGCGTTCACCCGGAGATAGTCCGCCTGGGTGTATCTGCTCTCCAGCGCCTGCAGTGTGCAGGTGCAGTAGGCCTGGTTTCCCCCACTGCTGCGGAGGCAGGTGTCCAGATAACTGAAGCGGACGGCCTCGTCATAGCGGGCCCCGGGTGGGCCTGTTCCAGCCTGCGGGGTCGCCGTCGGCGGGCTCGGCTGGCCACCCGCCAGCGCGGATGCGGTCGGCGGGGAGGTGCTGGTCGCCGGCACGTCACCAGCCGGTGTGGCACTGGCTGCCAGTGTGTCGTTGGCTGCCGGTGTGTCGCTGACCGGCAGCGGGCTGCCGCCGGCCGAKGTGTCCCTATCCCTCGACCCTCGTCAGGGACGGTGTTGATCAGCAWAGCGACCACCGGCCCGCGGCCCTCCCGGTGCGTTTCGCTGCTCGGCGGTGGCCGGGCGTCAGCCGGCGGTCGTCTCCGCGTAACGGCGCGCCGCGGCCAGCGCGGTCCGCACGGTGTCGGGGCCGGTCGGGTGAGGTTCGCCGGTGATGCCGTCACCACCGGCGTAGAGGCCCGCGTAGGCGGCGGTGTCCCGCTGGTACCGCCATCCCTCGGACAGCGGCCCGGCGTCCACGGCGTCGTAGCCGATGGCGTCGAGGAACGCGGTCACCGTTGCCTTCGCGTCCGCGTCGTCGCCCGCGATGGCCAGCGCCGTGCGGTCGGGGGCACCACTCGGCCGGGCGAGGGTCAGCAGGTGCCTGAAATAGATGTTGTTGAACGCCTTGACCACCTTGGATGTCGGCAGATGTGCCGCGAGCAGCTCACTCGTGGTGGTCGACTCGTTCTCGAGGGCGTCGATGGTGCCGTCGCGCTCCGGATAGTAGTTGTTCGTGTCGATGACCACCTTGCCTGCGAGCGGCTCGACCGGAACGGCGAGGTATGCCCGCAACGGCACCGTCACGACCACCAGGTCGCCGGCGGCGGCGGCTTCGGCCGACGTCGCCGCCCGGGCGTGCGGCCCGAGCTCGGACACCAGATCCTGCAGGGTCTCCGGCCCGCGCGAGTTGCTCAGCACAACGTCATAACCGGCGTTCACGGCAAGCCTCGCCAGAGTTCCGCCGATGTTTCCACTGCCTATCAGTCCCAGCGTCGTCATGCTCCGTGCAACTTCCCCCGTCGCGCTCGCCATTCCCCGACCAACCGCCGCCACCGCGGTCGCAGGCCGGTTTCGCGCCGGCGAGACCCCGGGTCCCACCCGATACCCGGGGAATCCATGTTCATAGCGCTGAATTTCCGTTATCCAGTACCGGTCGTCCGCCCTGAGCGGAACGTCGGTCACGGCACTGGGCACGGTCCGGATCGACAGCCACCGGAGCGGGATCACTTCGGCCTGGGGCGGGGGCCGGAGGTGGCGGGGCGGCGAAGATGGTCAGCATCTGTTCCATCGCGAGGTCGACGCCGGCACGGTCGCCGGTGGCCAGCAGGTCCAGCAGAAGTCCCCGGGTGGCCGCCAGGCCGAGCCGGGCCTGCGCACGGGCCTCGGCCGGCTCCCGCCCTTCGCGCATCAGGTATTCGGTCACCGGGCCGAGCCAGTCCTCCACCACCCCGTCGAGCAGCGGCTGGGCGTAGGCGCGGCCCTGCAGCGCCTGACCGTAGATCTCGAAGAAGAGGCGTTCGAACGGGGCCAGCGCCGGGTCGCTGAGCCGGCGCCACATCCGCCGCCCCAGCTCGACCGCGGACGTCGCCGGTTCGCTCTGCATCTCGGCGAACGTGGCGCGTTGCTGCTTCTCCATGGCCCGCACGACCTCGACGAGGAGGCCGTCCCGTGAACCGAAATGATAGATGATCATGCGATGGCTGGAGCCGACCGCGGCGGCCAGCTGTCGGAGGCTCAGATCGCCTATCCCGTGCTCGGCCAGGTGGGCGAGGACGTCGCCGAGGAGGCGCTGCCGTCCCGCGCCGTCCTGCGCGCTGTCCGATGGCGGACCTTGCCGAGTCATGAACCAGATGGTACATGTACCAAGTGGTACACGATGTGGCGGGTTCCCGCCGCGTACCGCAGGACTCCGAATCGCTACGGGAGGCACCCGATGTACTACGAGACCTCGGTGATCATCGACGCACCGGCCGACGACGTCTGGGCCGTGATGCGCGACGTCGAGCGCTGGCCCACCTGGACTCCGACGATGACCACCGTGGAGGCCAGGAACGCGACCGGCGCCCCGGACGGCGAGCTGCGGGAGGGGAGCGTCGTGCGTATCCGGCAGCCCCGGCTCCCGGCAGCCGCCTGGACCGTGACCGACCTGGCCCCGGGCGCAGGCTTCTCCTGGACGTCGAAGGCGACTGGCATGACCACGGTCGCCGACCACCGCATCACGCCCACTCCGGATGACGGGACCGTGACGGTGCGGCTGAGCCTGCGCCAGTCCGGGCCCCTGGCCCCTGTGGTGGCACTTCTCATGGCCCGGCTGGTCCGTCAGTACGTCGACACCGAGGCCCAGGGTCTGCGGGAGTACTGCGAGCAACAACACCGCGCCAGCCGGCCCCGGACGTGACCCGCCGCGTCGGTGCCTGTGGTGCCTGTGGTGCCTGCGGTGACGACCCGCCGGGACGTCAGGTGGTGGCGGTGGCGGTGGGTTCGCCGGGCAGATCGTGGTCGTCGTCGTGGTGGTCGAGGCGGTCGGCGTGGAACAGCGCCTGCCGGAGGAGGCGCGCGACGTGCTCGTCAGCAGCGGAGTAGTAGACGAAGGTGCCCTCACGGCGGCCTTTGACCAGCCCGGCCAGGCGAAGTTTGGCCAGGTGCTGGCTGACTGCGGTCGGCGCCGCTCCGGCGAGCTCGGCGAGACACGCGACTGACGACTCGCCCTGCAGCAGCGCCCACAGCACCCTGATCCGGGTCGGGTCGCCGAGCATCCGGAACGTCTCCGCGGCCAGATGCACCTGCTCCTCGTTGGGCATCTCGAAGTCCGACAGTGACGTGTGCACACCTCCAGCCTAGCGCGCCTTCTCGACTGCCTTCGTATCTGCGTGCATGCGTATGTACGCTGCCAGTGTGGCAGTCTCCGCGGACACCCCCGCTCCCGTCCGGTCAGCTCGGATGTCCGCACGGCGCACCGGGATGTGGTCGCTGCCCGAGGTGCGTTCGGCGGCGACCGCGACCGCGCTGTTCGCCCTGGGTCTCCTCGCCGACCTGGCCGACGCCTCGGACGCGCTGACCTGGGCGCTCTACCTGGGCTGCTACGTCGCCGGCGGCGCGGAGCCCGGCCTCGCCGGGCTACGGGCGCTGCGGGCGAGGACCCTGGACGTCGACCTGCTGATGGTCGTCGCCGCGCTCGGGGCCGCGGCCGTCGGGCAGGTTCTCGACGGCGCCCTGCTGATCGTGATCTTCGCGACGTCCGGCGCGTTGGAGGCGCTCGCGACGAAGCGCACGGAGGACTCCGTGCGCGGCCTGCTCGATCTCGCTCCTGAGCGCGCCACCCGGCTCGGTGTCACCGGCGAGGAGATCATCCCCACCGCCGACCTGAGGGTCGGTGATGTGATCCTGGTGCGGCCCGGTGAACGCATCGGCGGCGACGGAGAGGTCGTCGGGGGAGCGAGTGAGGTCGACCAGGCCACCATCACCGGTGAGCCGCTCCCCGCCGACAAACGGGTCGGAGACCGCGTGTTCGCCGGCACTGTAAACGGCAACGGGGCGCTGCGGGTGCGTGTCACCCGCCCTGCCGGCGACACGCTGATCGCCCGCATCGTCGCCATGGTCGAACGAGCCAGCGCGACCAAGGCCCGAACCCAGCTTTTCGTCGAGAAGGTCGAGCGCCGGTACTCGATCGGCATGGTCGCCGCGACCCTCGCGCTGTTTGCCGTACCCCTGCTTTTCGGCGCCGAGCTGCGGCCCACGCTCCTCCGCGCCATGACGTTCATGATTGTCGCCTCGCCCTGCGCGCTGGTGCTCGCGACCATGCCGCCACTGCTTTCCGGGATCGCCACCGCCGGCCAGCACGGCGTTCTGGTCAAATCGACCGTGGTGCTGGAGAAGTTCGGCACCGCGACCCACGTCGCGTTCGACAAGACCGGCACGCTCACCGACGGCACCCCCCGGCTCGCCCACATCCACCCCCTCGGGTCCGCCCCGGCTCACGAGGTCCTGGCCTGGGCTGCCGCCGCGGAGGTTCCCTCCGAGCATCCGCTCGCACGCGCCATCGTCGCCGCCGCCCGGGAGGCCGGGATCCGTCCGTCGACCGCCGAGGAGTTCAGCTCCAGCCCGGGCCGCGGAGTCACCGCGCGAGTGGACGGGCGTCTCGTCGAGATCGGCAGCCCCGCCCGTGTTCCGGTGCCGGACGATCAGCATGACCTCGTGTCCACGGCGGTCGCCGAAGCGGAGCACGCCGGTTTCACCGCCGTGCTTGTCCGTGTGGACGGAGCACCCGCCGCCGTTCTCGGACTGGCCGACCAGGTGCGTGCCGGCGCGGCGGACACCGTCACCCGGCTGACCGTGCTGACGGGCAACCGGCCGATCCTGCTCACCGGCGACAATCCGCACGCCGCCGCCCGGCTCGCCGCCGAGGTCGGCATCAGCGACGTGCGCGCCGCCCTCCTCCCCGAGGACAAGGTCACAGCCGTGCGCGAACTCGAGGCCGCCGGCGGCCGCGTCGTGGTCGTCGGCGACGGCGTCAACGACGCGCCCGCCCTGGCCGCCGCGCATGCCGGAATCGCGATGGGCGGCGCCGGCTCCGACCTCGCACTCGACACCGCCGACGCGGTGATCACCCGGGACGATGTCGCCGCGCTGCCCGCCCTGATCGCGCTGGCCCGCCGCGCCCGCCGGCTGGTGAACGTGAACCTCGGCATCGCGGCGGCCTTCATCGCCGTTCTCGTCGCCTGGGACCTGCTCGGCACGCTGCCACTCCCGCTCGGCGTCGCCGGGCACGAGGGCTCCACCATCATCGTCGGCCTCAACGGCCTTCGCCTTCTCCGCTCCCAGGCCTGGCAGCGGTGGCGGTAGCGGCCGCGGGTGACGGTGCCCGTCGAACTCCTTGTGCCCGTCGGGCGGCGCGCCTAGCGTAGTGAGCGCCTACTCATCAGCAGGAGGCGGTCGACTGGCGTCAGGCCCGGATGGCCGGCGCCTCTGCGTTCAGGAGACGAGCATGCTTGCGGACGAAATCGTGACGGATTTATGGYGCCACTGGGAGGACGGTTTCAACCAGTACGACGTCGACCTTGTGATGAGGCCCGTCGACCAGGACGTGGTGTTCAGCTCGCCGTTCGTGCCGAGAATCACCGGTGACCCCGAGAAGGTGACCATCGAGGGGTTCGACGCGTTCCGCGACTACATAGACGACTCGATGCGCCGTGTTCCCGGCATCCGTTACTCGATCGACTCGTTCTTCGTGAGCACCCAGACGGTTGTGTTCGTCTACACCTGCAGTTTCTCCGACGGCCGGCCCCCGGCGACCGGCGCGGACTCCATCCGCGTCAACAAGGCCGGCCGAATCGTCGAATGGCGCTGCCACTACTCGCGCGTCTTCGTCGACGATCGTCTGTAGAAGCAGCACGCCGCGGGCGCCCGAGCACCGGGGCAGGCCACTGCCGGACGGACCGCCGCCGGGTCGGATGAGCCGCCGGGTCGGGCGGGCCGCCGGACGGGCCGCCGGGCGGGATCAGCCGACGCGCAGATTCTCGCCCGGCAGCGTGACTTCGTCACCCACCCGCAGCTGGCGGCCCCGCCGCGTTTCGACCTCGCCGTTGACACGGACGCTTCCGCTTGCCAGAACCGCCTTGACCGCCGCGCCCGCCTCCACGACGTCGGCCAGCTTGAGGAACTGGCCGAGTCGGATGACCTCGTCGCCGATGCTCACTTCGCGCATCTCCCCAGCATGCCGGACTGGACGGGCGGTGCCCTCGCCGGTCGGCCAGCCTCGCTTCTCCGCGGCGTTTCCGTGCTCGTTCCGGGGAGATGGATCTGTGGAGTTCGTCCCGGCCGTGGTGAGGCCGGGCTCCCGACCCGGAGGTGACAGGTGAGCCACAGTGTCGCGGTGAGCAGCCAGCTCATGGCCCAGATGGGTGGAGGCGGCGACGCGGGTGGGGGCGGCACCCAGGATGTGTCGAACCTCGGTGGCTTCACCGGCTGGGCAGCAGACCTGATGGTCTCGCTGGGTTCCGCCGGCGTCGGGCTCATCACCCTGCTCGAGACGGTGTTCCCACCGGTGCCGAGCGAGGTCGTGCTGCCGCTGGCCGGCTACCTGATCGGCCGGGACCGGCTCCCCCTGCCGGGCGTCGTCATCGCGGCCACCGCCGGTTCCCTGCTCGGCGCGCTCGTCTTCTATGGGCTGGCCGCGAAACTCGGCGCGGACAGGGCACGCAGGGCGGTCGGCCGCATCCCGCTGATGAGGGAGGAGGATGCCGACCGCGCGACGGACTGGTTCCAGCGGCACGGCCGCTTCGCCGTGTTCACCGGCCGGCTCGTCCCCGGGGTGCGCAGCCTGGTGTCGCTGCCGGCCGGCGCCACCCGCATGCCGCTGCTGTCGTTCTGCCTGTTCACCCTGCTCGGGAGCCTGCTGTGGAACAGCCTGCTCATCGGCGCCGGCCTGCTTCTGTCCAGCCGGTGGCGGGAGGTCGAGAAGTACTCGACGGTCCTCGACGTGGTGGTGATCGGCGCCATCGTCGTGATGATCGCCGCGGGTGTCGTCCGCAAGGTGCGGGCCACACACCGCTGAAGCCCGGGCCCTACGCCACCGGGCCTCCCGCCTTCGGCCCGGGGAACGTCGGCGGTGCGGCAGCCGTGGCCGGCGCCGCACCGGGGAAGGCGGCCAGTCGAGGAAGAACCTGGGCGCCGACCGTGTACAGCAGCTGTTCCCGCGCCTGTTCCTCGTCCAGATCGAACAGGTCCACCCAGGTCAGTGTCCGCAGGGCGGCAGGTGGGTCCACCGGCTCGATGCGTACGGGCAGCAGGGTCCTGCGGGCCAGCGCCGCCGTCCACTCGGTGGTGCACCAGTAGGAGTCGAAGTAGGCGCGGGAGTAGACCGCGACCGTCCACTGCGCGCCGGCGAGCTGGGTAGTCATCCACTCCACGAAGTTCCGACCCGGCAGGGAATCCCACACCTGCACCCGGGCGGCGAGACCGGCACCCTCCAGCACCGAGGCGATCCATGTCGCCCACGCCTCGTCCTGCGCTGTGTAGGACACGAAGACAAACGGTCCGGTCTCTCCCTGCGTCATCCTCCTGTTCTACGCGATGCCCACCGGCCGGTGATCTTCAGGGTGGTGTCGGGGCATCGGCCGATGACGTCACGGGGAGGTCCGTGCACAGGCCTGAGGTCCGAGACGGGGCACCGGCGCCCATTGCTTTCTCAAGTAGCAAATATATTATCTTGTCCGTGTCGATCGATCCTGTGCAGCCGCGCGGAGACCGAGGCGCGGCGGGCCGGCGGGCGCCGGGCGCCGGTGTCGGTGCGAGTGGGCTCGCCCCGCCGGTGCCCTCGCCCTGCTTCCTGGCCACCGACCTCTTCCACACCGGCCTCGTCGTCGAGCATCTCGACGAGGCGATGGACGAACTCGGCCGGCTGGGCGGCTACGGGTGGCTGCCGCCCATCGAGCACACCGTGCCGGTGTGGACGCCCGACGGCGAGACGCCGGTGCGGCTGCGAATGGTCTACTCCCGCGACGAGCCGCTTCTGGAGCTCATCGAGCAGGTGCCGGGCACGATCTGGATGCCGTCGCCGGGCAACCCGATCCACCACCTCGGCTACTTCGTCGACGACATCACGGCAGCGTCGCGGGCGTTGGTCGACGCCGGGGTGCCTCTCGACGCGTGCGGAACCGGACCGATCCGTCCCAGCGGGTTCGCGTATCACACGACCGCCGCCGGCCTGCGCATCGAGCTGGCTCCCCGGTCGGTGCTGCGGGACATGCGTGCGCTGCTGGCGGCACGGCAGGCGGAGGACGAACCGGCCGGGGAGGCCCACTGATGAAGGCTGTCCGCAACGCCCCGCCCGGCGTCGAGCTGGTCGAGGTGGACGAGCCGGCCGGCGCCGGTGAACTGATCAGAGTGGCGGCGGTCGGCATCTGCGCGTCGGACTTCCTGTATCTGGACTTCGGGAGCACGCAGATCGCCGGCCACGAGATCGCCGGGGTCATGGCGGACGGGACGCCGGTCGCCGTCGAGGCGATCGTCGGCTGCGGGGACTGCGTCCACTGCGACGCCGGGAACTGGCAGTTCTGCGACACACTGCTGGGCAGCGCGCTGGGGATGACGGCGCCCGGCGGGATGGCCGAGTACTTCCGTGCCCCCCGCCGCGCGCTCACCCCGCTGCCCGCCGGCCTCGCGCTGGGCGACGCCTGCCTGGTGGAACCCGGGTCGGTGGCGTGGCACGCCGTCCGGCTCGGCGGGGTTGGCCCGGGCAGCCGGGTCGCGGTCGTCGGCGCGGGCGGGATCGGCATCCTCGCCGCCGCGGCGGCGCAGGCGCTGGGCGCGGCGGAGGTCGCCGTGGAGGCACGGCATCCCCATCAGCAGGAGGCCCGCGAGCGTCTCGGGGCGGTGCCGCCCGGCACGGACTACGACGTGGTGATCGAGACCGGCGGCAGTGAGAGCGCGCTGCACCGCGGCATCGAGCTGGTTCGGCGACGCGGGACGGTGGTCTACGCCGGCATCCTCCAGGGCGTCGCGCTGCCGCACTCCGAACTCGCCCTGAAGGAGGTCGCGCTGCGGCCGTCACTCGGGTACAGCGCGCACAACGGCCGACGCGAGTTCGCGGAGGTGGCGGACATGCTCGCGGCCCGGCCGGAGATCCCCGCCATGCTGATCTCCCACCGGTTCCCGATCGACGATGCCCTGGCCGCGTTCGAGACCGCCCGCGACCGCTCGAAGGGCGTCTTCCGCGTCGTCGTCGAGCCCTGACCGCAGGCGCCGGTGCGGGCTCGTTGCTTCCCCCATGATTGCGGGCAGGCTAACGAAGTGGACTGTTGGCGGTGCGGCACGAGGACGCGGGCATGACTGTCGGGCGGATGACGCCGGGCCGCGATCCGCCGATGGCGACGGAGCCACCGGTGGTGCTGCACGCGACGGATCAGACCCGGATCAGTCGGCTGACGCTGGCCCGGCCCGGCGAGCGGGGCATCCGTGTGATCCGGAAGGAGCCGTTGGGTCCGGACGCCCAGCGGCGGGTGCGCCACGAGACCGAGATCCTCGAGCGGCTGTCGGGAGTCGAGGGCGTCGTGCACCTCGCCGCCGGACCGGCCGAGGGCGCGGGCCCGGCGGCGGATGGCACCGGCGTGGCGGATGGCACCGGAGCGGCAGATGGCGCCGGATCAGTCCTGCTGGCCGATGTCGGCGGTGCGGCGCTGTCCCGTCGGGAGACCCCGCTGGAGCCCGCCGAGCTGATCGACCTCGCCCTCTCGCTGGCGCACGCGGTGGCGGGGATGCACCACCGGGGGGTGGTGCACCGGGACCTCTGCCCGGAGAACATCGTCGTGAGCGAGGACAGCGGGGCGCCGTGCCTGATCGACTTCGCGCTGGCCACCACCTTCTCGGTGGTCCGGCCCGAGTTCGCTCCTCGCGGAGCGACAGTCGGGACCGTGCCGTACCTGGCCCCGGAACAGACCGGGCGGACCGGACGTCCGGTCGACCAGCGGGCCGACCTGTACGCGCTGGGCGCCGTCCTGTACGAGCTGGCCACCGGCGCGCCGCCGTTCGGCACGGAGGACCCGATCAGGATCATCCACGAGCACCTGACCCGGGTGCCGGACCAGCCGGGGACCGTCAATCCGGCCGTGCCCGCCGCACTTTCCGCGATCATCATGCACCTGTTGGAGAAGGAGCCTGACGACCGTTACCAGACAGCCGACGGGCTGGCGTACGACCTCGCGCTGGTACACCGCGGCGTGACGTTGGTGCGCCCCGGCGATCATGATCATCCGACCCGGCCGCTGGCTCCCTGCCGGCTCGCCGGGCGGGAACGGGAGATCGACGAGCTTGACGCGGCGTTCACCGAGGCCGCCACCGGGAAGTCCCGCGGGGTCCTCGTCGCGGGCGCGCCGGGGGTGGGCAAGACATCCCTGGTCAATGTGCTGCGGCCGATCGTGGCCGGCGCCGGTGGCTGGTTCGTGGCGGGCAAGTTCGACCAGTACCGCCGCGACCAGGAGTTCGACGCGGTCCGACAGGGCCTGCGGGCGCTGGGCCGGCTGCTGCTGGCCGAGCCCGAGCGCGACCTGGTCGAGATACGGGAGCGGATGCTGCGGGGCCTGGGCCCCAACGCCGGCCTGTTGACCGCCACCGTGCCGGAGTTCGCGGCGCTGCTGAAGGCGCCGCAGGACCCGGGCGATCCGATGACCGCGCAGGCACGACTCTCCCGGACGCCGGTCGAGGTGCTGCGTGCCGTGGTCTCCCCGCAGCGGCCGGCGGTGTTCTTCGTGGACGATCTCCAGTGGGCCGGGCGCACCCCGCTCGGCTTCGTCGATCTGATCTTCGGCGGCGAGGAGCAGATCGCGGGGCTGCTGCTGGTCGCCGCCTACCGCGAGAGCGATGTCGACGCCGCGCATCCGCTGACCCCGATGCTCGCCCGCTGGCGTGAGCAGCAGGACGGCCCGCGCCATCTGTGGCTGGGGACCCTGCCGTCGGCGGGCCAGGCGGCCATGGTCGCCGACATGCTGCACCTGGCGCCGGAACCCGCCGCCCAGCTGGCCCGGGCGATCATGCCGTCCACCGGCGGCAATCCGTACGACGTCGTGGAGCTGCTCAACTCGCTGCGGCGTGAGGGCATCCTGACCGCGGGCGCGGACGGCTGGCGGTGGGACCGGGCGGTACTGCGCCGCCGGCTCGACCGGCTCGACCGGGGGGAGGTCACCGCGCTGCTGACCGCCCGGGTGGACGCGCTGCCGCCGGAGAGCGCGGAGCTGCTTGCGGTGATGGCCAGCCTGGCGGGCCAGGTGGATCTGGATCTTCTCGCGGCCGCGACGGGCCTGGGGTCGGACGAGGTCGAACGGCGGCTCGCCCCCGCGTTCGGCGAGGGCCTGCTGGTGCTGCAGTGCGACGGCCGGCCCGGCGTGCGGTTCAACCACGACCGGACGCGCGAGACCGTGCTGGGTGGCCGCCCGGCGCAGGAGCAGCGCGTACGGTACCTGCGGCTGGCGCGGCGGCTGGCCGACCGGCCGGAGTTCTTCGCGGTCGCCGCCGAGCAGTACCTGCACGTGGCGGACCTCGTGCACAGCACCGGCGAGCGGCGGACGGCGGTCGCGCTCTTCCGCCGGGCGGCCGAGGAAGCGAGGGTGCTGAGCAACCATCCGCTGATGGAGCGGTTACTGAGCACGGCGCTTCGGCTCGTCGACCCGACCGACACCGACCTGCTGATCGCCGTCCACACCGACCGGCATGCCGCTCTGTACTGCCTCGGCCGGCTGGGCGACGCGGACGACACCTACCGGACCATCGGCCGGCTGTGCGCCGCGGCGGCCCAGTGCACCTTCGCGACCACGGTGCAGGTCATCAGCCTCACCAACCGGGGACGTGCCGACGAGGCGATGCGGCTCGGCCTCGGCCAGCTGCGGCGCCTCGGCATCTCCGTTCCGGCCGGGAACGCGCTGGACGCGGCGATCGACCACGGCCTCGACGACGTCCGTCGGTGGATCGACACCACCAGCGAGGCGGATGATCTGCGCAAGCCCGAGATCACCGACCAGTCCCGCCTGCTCACCCTCCGGCTCGTCAACCGGGTCATGGTCGCGGCGTTCTTCTGCGACCACACGATGATGGCCTGGCTGGCCATCAGGGCTCTGCAGATGTGGGAACGCTACGGCCCGGATCGCACCCTGGTCGGCCCGGCCAGCCACATCCCGATCGTGACCATTGTCCGTAAGGGTGACTACCACCTCGGGCCGCGCGTCCTGCGGCGGATTCTCGCGGTGGCCAGGGCCCGCGGCTATGAGCCCGACGTGTGGCAGGCACTCTTCATCTACGTGATCACCAGCGGCCACTGGTTCGCACCCCTGGAGGACAACCTCCCCGAGGGCCGTCGCGCGCTGGAGGGCCTCCTCATGGGCGGTGACCTGCAGAACGCCTGCTGGGCCCATTACGGACTGGTGTGCGACCTGCTGGACTGCGCGCCGACGCTCGACGTCTTCGCCACGGCGGTCGACGAGGCACTCGCGTTCGCCGCCCGCACCGGCAACGGGCACGCCGAGGCGACGTTCCGGTCCTTCCACCGGATGGTCCGGGTGCTGCGGGGAGAGCCCGTCGAGCCGGCCGGCGACGAGGCGGCCGAACTGAACGTGCTGGCGGCCGACCCGTTCTCCCTCGCCAACCTGCATGTCGCCCGGGCGCTCACGGCCGCGGTCCTCGACCATCCGGCCGACGCCGCGCGGCACGCCGCGGCCGTGATGCCCTGCGGGGCCTCGATCGGGACGAACTACTCCATGGCGGTGGCGCGGGTGCTGCTCGCGCTGACGCTGGCGGCACGGGTGCGCACCGCGGGGGCGGACCGGCGCGGCGCCCTGCTGGCCGAGCTGGACGAGCTGATCGAGTGGCTGGCCTCGCGCGCCGCCGACGCGCCGGACAACTTCCTGCATCTGCTGCGGATGGTGGAGGCGGAGCGGGCGTGGGCCGTCGGGGACTTCCACGAGGCGGCGTACACGTTCGACGTGGCGCTGCGTGAGACGCCCGCCCGGACCCGCCCGTGGCACCGGGCGCTCGCCCTGGAACGGGCCGCCCGCTTCTACCTGGCACACGCCATGGAGGAAGCCGGCCACACCCTGCTGCGCGCCGCCCGCGACCAGTACCTGGCCTGGGGCGCGACGGCCAAGGTCAGCCAGCTGGACTGGGCCTACCCGGCGCTGCGGACAGCCGCCACCGCGGCCGCCGCGCCGCCACTGACCATCCATCCGCGGACGGAGCTGTCCGGACACCGCTCGACCGTGGCGGCCGGCACCGTCGACCTGCTCGCCGTCGTCGCGGCGGCCCAGGCACTCAGCTCGGAGACCAGCGTGGACGGCCTGGAGACAAAGGTCGCCGGAATACTCTCCGAGATGACCGGCGCCACCAGCGTCCACCTTCTGCTGCGGGAAAGGGAGCGGGACGGATGGCTGGTGCCGACCGGCGCCGGCGGCACCCGCACGCTCCGTGAGGCCGGCCAGCAGAGCCTGCTGCCGCTGTCGGTCATCCGCTACGCCACCCGCACCCGCGAACCTGTCGTCGCCGCCAACGCCACCCGGGACGACCGCTTCCAGCGCGACCCCTACTTCGCCGGGCTTGACCGCTGTTCGCTGCTCGCCGTCCCCGTCATGATCCGGGGCAGTCTGCGGGCGATGCTCCTGCTGGAGAACCGGATGATCCGCGGCGCGTTCTCCACCGAACGCCTCGAAGGCATCCTGATCATCGCGGGGCAGCTCGCGGTCTCGCTGGACAACGCCCTGATCTACGTGTCGCTGGAACGGCAGGTCGCCGAACGCACCAGACAGCTGGCCGCGTCGAACAGRCAGCTCGCCGCGGCGAACCAGCAGCTCGAACAGCTCTCGATCACAGACCCGCTCACCCGGCTGGCCAACCGGCGGCGCCTCGAGGAGGTACTGGCCGTCGAGTGGGAGCGGGCCCGGCAGCATGCCGCACCGATCGCCCTGGCGATGATCGACATCGACCATTTCAAGCGCTACAACGACCACTTCGGGCACGCCGCCGGTGACCGGTGCCTGCAGCGGGTCGCCACCTGTCTCGCCGGGAACGTCGGCGACACCCTGCTCGCCGCGCGCTACGGGGGAGAGGAGTTCACCGTTGTGATGCCCGACACCGACCTGGCTGCCGGCGCCCGGGTCTGCCGGCGTCTCTGCCGTGCCGTCGAGGACCTGGCCGAACCCCACCCGCTGACAGCCGAGCGCATCATCACCGTCAGCATCGGCGTCACCGCGGCGATCCCCACAGCCGGCGAGGGCGCGGCGGCGGGCGACGCCCTGGCGGCCTTCGTCCGGAGCGCGGACATCGCGTTGTACCGGGCGAAGAACGGTGGACGTAACCAGGTGGAGACGATGGAGACGGCGAGCTCTCTCTGAGAACATGATTCTCGTACGGTCACGCGCTTGGGAAATGCTCTGCTCGGCCTCAGGGAGGCAGCCGTGCGCATCGGTCTGACGGCGGCGCCTCGACGCCCGACAAGATCGTCCAACAGGCCAGGCAGGCTGAGAAGGACGGCTTCCACCGACCACCCCGGGCGCAGTACCGAGGAGTACCTGACGATCCTCGGGCCGCTCCTGCGCGGCGAGGACGTCGACTTCCAGGGGCAGGACTGGTCGGCCCGCAGCGCCGGCAGGGTGACGCCTCCCGCCCACCCGGTGCCGGTCCTGCTCGCCGCGCTGTCACCGCGTCTGCTGCGCATCGCCGGCCAGCTCGCCGACGGCGTCGTCCTGTGGATGGCCCCGCCCCGGGCGATCGAGACCCACGTGGCACCGCGGCTGCACGCCGCCGCGTCGGCCGCGGGGCGGCCGGCACCGCGGATCGTCGCCGGGCTGCCGGTCGCCGTCCACGACGACGAGGCCGAGGCCCGGGCGGCCACGGCGGCGACCGCCACCGGGTACGCGGGGATGGCGAACTACCAGCGCATCCTCGCCCTCGGCGGCGCCGACACCCCCGGCGAAGCAGCGATCGTCGGAGCCGAGGGATCCGTCCGCGCGCAGCTGCAGGGCCTGCTCGATGCCGGCGCCACCGACATCTGGGCGAACATCGTGCCGGTCGGCGGCACCCGCGAGGCCCGCCTCGACTCGGTACGCCGTACCACCAGCCTGCTGCAGGAACTGCTCGACTGACGCCGGCGCCCGGTACCCGTGGCTTCGGGCCGCGACGGAGCACTCCCGACCGCGACCGGCGGCGAGCTCCTGGCCGGCCGCGGGATGCGGCAGTGCCTCAGATCGCGACCTGGCTGCCGGCCCGCAGTGCCACGACGGCGCCAACGAGCACGACCAGGGCAGCCGTCGCCACCGGCGTCCAGCGCAGGCCCGCGGAGAACCCCGGCACGAGCGTCGAGGCGCGCTGGAGCAGGGGAAGGAGGGTGCGGTCGAGCAGGAACCCGACGCCGACGAGCGTCGCCGCCATTCCCACGCCGTAGGCGAGAACCAGCAGGACTCCGAACCACGCCCGGCCCAGCGCGGCCGCTCCCAGCAGCACGACGACGGCCGACGGCGTCGGCACCATTCCGCCGACGAGTCCCGTGGCGAGCAGGCTGCGCAACCCCGGCTGGTCCCCGACGGACGGATGCACGTGCCAGCGCCCGCCGTGCGTGTGACCGTGCTCGCGCAGGTGACCGTGCTCGTGCGTGCGACCGTGCTCGTGCGTGCGACTGTGCTCGTGCGTGCGACTGTGCTGGTGGGCATGGTCGTGCGCATGCGCATGGTCGCGGGAAGGGCCGTGGCTGTGCTCTTCATGGACGTGGCCCACGGTCAGCAGGTGGCGATACGGCGCCACGGTCAACCTCGCCCGGAGCAGGCTGGCCCCGAGGCCGATCATCAGCAGTCCGCTTGCGACACCCAGCCACGGATAGATCTTCTCCGGGGCGAAGCCGCTCGAAGCCGACAGCACGACCGCGAGGACCAGAACGCCGAGGGTGTGGGTGAGCGTGACCGCTCCGGCGGTGGCGGCGAGCTGCCGCCCCGTCGCCGAGCCGCCGACGATCCGGGCCGCCATCACCGTCTTGCCATGCCCGGGGGCGAAGGCGTGCGCCGTCCCCAGCACGACTGCGGCAAGCAGGGCGAGCACCCCCAGGCCGAGCGAGAGCGAGTCCCGTTCGGCCAGTCCGCCCACCCAGCCGGCGAGGCCGCCAGCCTCCTGCCGGGTGCCGTCTGATCCGCCGTCACCAGGTGTTCCGCTGCCGACAGCGCCCGCCGGCGGCAGGGGGTCGGCCGCGGCGGGCCCACCCGGGCGCACGGTCAGCGTTGCGCGGGTGACATCGGAGCCGCTGCCCAGGGGATCCTCGGGGTACCGGGTCAACAGATCCGTCAACGAGCTGGACGGGACGTCCGAGGAGACCACCGTCGTGCCGTCCCCGACCGCGACCGTCTCGCGCCAGCCGACCCGGTCGGCGTACGCGGCCAGCGAGTACCGAATCGTCGTCGTGCCCGCCGCGGCGGTTCCAGCGGTCGCGGCCGAGTAGCGGCAGACCAACCGCATCGTCGACAGTCCACCGTCGCCTGGTGGGAACGACAGCGAGCTGCCGGTCAGGACGAGCGGGTGGACCCGGCCGTCGACCGCCAGTGTCGCCTGACCGGCGGTGCGGGCACACTCCGCCTCACGCCAGCGGGCGGCTCCCTGCGCCTCGACGTCCGGCCGGACCTGCGCGGCCGGTATCTCGGCGAAGTCGGCGACGACATCGACGAGTACCTCCTCGACGCCTACCCGCAGCACGCTGGCGCTGTTGACGGTGAAACTCCCGAGGGGGTGCGCCGACGCCGACCCGCCCGCCGTCAGGACGAACAGGGCCACCGTCACGGCCAGGACGGCCGCCCGGCGCAGCGTGGTCAACGCGCACCCGCATCAGGGGACGTGAGGGACTCGAGAAGGGCCTGGGCCCGGGGCGCGTGCAACGGCGAGAAGTTCGGGTCGGTGTCCAGCGCCGCCCGTAGGTCCGCGACCGCCGCATCGGTCTGGCCGAGCGCGGCGTGCACGACACCCCGGTGGTAGGAGAACAGCGCTCGGCGGGTGCCGAGGCCGAGCGCTGACCGGGCCGATGCCAGCGCCTCGTCATCCCGGCCGAGCTGGTGCAGCACCCAGCCGCGGGCGTCGTCCACGAAGACCCCGGCCCGGTGCGGTTCGCCGGCCGGCGCCGGGGACAGCGCTGCGAGCGCGGCGGCGGGGTCGCCGTGGTCGGCCTCGAACAGCGCCAGCTCGACGTCGACCTCGACGCCCTGCGCGCGCATCAGCGCCGCGGTGGATCGCACCAGGGAGTACTGCCGCGCCGCCTCTCCGGGCCGACCCAGGGCTTCGAGCAGCTCTCCGTACTCGGCGACGATCCACGGCTGTGGGCTCCGCGTGGCCGCGACGGCGTAGTCCGCCAGGGCGGCCTCGCTCTCGCCCCGGGCGGCGGCCACCCGGGCGCGACCGACAAGCAGCGACACCGACGACGGGTCGCGTGCCTGCCCGCGCCGGTAGGCCTCGTCCGCCCCGGCGAGGTCGCCCGCGTGCCGTGCCAGTTCACCGAGATGGAAGTAGGCGAACGCGGCGTCGGCTGCCGACGTCGCGTCGTCGGCCACCCGTCGCAGCATCGCGGCGGCCTGGTCGCTCTCACCGCGCAGTTCGAACGCGTAGGCGACCCGGGCCAGTGACGCGACATCGGGACGCAGGTCGACCCCGGTCTGCGCCGCCTGCCACGCTTCGGGATAGCGCCCGAGCTCGACGAGCGCGTCGAAGCGCACCCCGTGCGCGGTCGCGTTGAACGGGTTGACGGCGATCGCGGCGTCCGCGGCGCGCAGCGCACCGGGAAAGTCGTGACGTGCGGCGGCCAGAGCCGCCTGCCCGGCGAGAGCGGAGTCGTTCTCCGCGGGGCGCAGTTCCAGCGAGCGGGCGAACGCCCTGTCCGCGCGCGGGTAGGACGTCGGATCACCGGTCACTCTGGCCTGCTCCACATAGGCGAGGCCGAGCTCGGCCCAGGCCGACCAGTCGCCCGGCACCCGGTCAAGCCGGTCACGCAGACCCGCGACGGGCGCGGCCGCCGCCCTGCCCGCCGAGGACCACGCCTCGTCCACGGCCGCCGCCCCCGCCGATGCGGCGCCGCGGCCGGGGCTCTCCCGGTCAGAGCTCTCCCGGTCGGGCAGCGAGTCGACCGCCGAGCGCGTGTCCGCGCCCATCAGGCCGACCGCGCCCACCAGGCCGGCCGCGCCCACCAGGCCGGCCACGCAGACCAGGCCGACGAGCACCCGCCCCCGACTCGCCGGGCTGCCCTGTCGCCGCTTCATGCGTGCCCTCCCCGCATCCGTTCCGCTGGTCGTTCGCCAGCGATTCGGATCCGTGGCGGTCACGGACCGCACCTGAGCCCTACGAGTTGTGTCCGGCAGCCGACACGATCCATGCACCGTCTGGCGCCGAACCAGGGGCGTTCACCGGACGGGCGCATCGGTCCGGTCCGTCGATCCCTGAGGGAGAACCATGAGCCGACTGACATCTGCCCGCGGCGGGGTGCCCGGCCGCCGACGGCGGGGACGGCCGCCCCGGCGGCGTGCCCTGGCGGGCGCGACCGCCCTGCTCGTTGGCGCGACGGGTGCCGCACTGACGCTGGCACCGACGGCCGCCAGCGCGTCGAGCCATCGGGAGGCCCCGCTGATCAGCAGCGACCCGACGGTCGACAACACCGACACCTACGCCTTTGTCAGCCCGGACGACCCGGATTCGGTGACGCTCGTCGCCAACTGGTTGCCCTTCCAGGAACCTGCCGGCGGACCGAACTTCTACCCGTTCGCGAACGACGCCCAGTACGACATCAACGTCGACAGCAACGGCGACGCGAAGCCCGACGTCACCTACCGCTGGACGTTCGCCAGCAGCTACCAGAACCCGAACACGTTCCTGTACAACACCGGGCCGGTCACCTCGCTCGACGACCCGGACCTGAACTTMCGTCAGACCTACCGGCTGGAGCGGACAGCCGGTGGCAGGACCACCGTGCTGGCCGACAAGGTGCCTGTCGCGCCCTCGTTCGTGGGCGACGCATCCATGCCGGACTATCTGGCGCTGCGCACCGCGTCCCTGAAGGAGCTGCCCGGCGGCACCAAGACGTTCGCCGGCCAGGCCGACGACCCGTTCTTCCTCGACCTGCGGGTGTTCGACCTGCTCTACGGTGGCGACCTCTCCGAGGTCGGCCAGGACAGCCTCGCCGGGTTCAACGTCAACTCGATCGTGCTGCAGGTTCCCAAGACCGAGCTGGCGCTGCGGGGCGACCCGGCGCGCAACCCGGTGATCGGGGTGTGGAGCAGCACCCAGCGGCGCAGCGCCTCGATCTACGGGCCGACCGACGGCTCCGGCCTGCGGATGTCCTTCGGTAACTGGTCGCAGGTCTCGCGTCTCGGCTCGCCGCTCGTCAACGAGGTGGTCGTGCCGCTCGGCCAGAAGGACCGGTTCAACGCCTCCACCCCCGCCCGGGACGCCCAGTTCCTGGACTTCGTCACCGACCCCGAGCTGCCGAAGCTGATCGAGGCGATCTACAAGATCCCCGCGCCGGCGACACCGCGCAAGGACCTGGTCGCGGTGTACCTGACCGGTGCGAGCAAGAACAACCTCGGTGTCGACCTGAACGCCCACGCGCTCAACGCCGACGTCGACGCCACGAAGATCACACCCTCCGAGCAGCTGCGGCTGAACATGTCGATCCCGCCGACCGCGGAACCGCACCGGCTCGGYGTCCTCGGGGGCGACACCGGCGGGTTCCCGAACGGGCGGCGACTCGGCGACGATGTCGTCGACATCTCGCTGCAGGCTGTCGAAGGCGCCCTGCTACCCAACCCGCCCGCGGCCGTGACCGGCCTCGGTGACGGTGTGGACGGGCCCGACGTGCGGTTCCGCGGCTGGTTCCCGTACGTCGGCCTGCCCACCTCGGGCTCGAGCTGACAGGCGGGGTCGCCATGACCAGACTCCTGCGTGCCACCTCGGCCACCCTGGCAGCCGCCGTCATCGTCAGTGTGGCGGCGGCCTGCGGCGGGGACGGCCCGCCGTCACTGCCCGAGGCCGGCTCGTTCGCTCCCGGCGTGTGTCAGACGCTGGCCCCGGACCTGATCGAGACCCTGCGACTGGCCGAAGCTGACGCCGATGCACCGGCCGAGATCAAGGCACTCGCCCGTGACCTCACCCCGCCCCAGGAGAAGCTCTACGGCCGGATCGGTGCCGCGGGGGAGTACGCGGGCGACCTCGAACGGGTCACCACGGCGGTCGGCTTCCTCCGCCTGCGCATCGATGCCGGGACCTACGACCCCGCTCTCCGGACGGAGGTGACGACCACCGCCCGGGCGCTGGTGGACCGCTGCACCTGACCGTATGGACCTCGGTACGAGAACGGACTCCCGGAGTGCCGTCGCGGTAGCGGTTACCGCGACGGCACCTCGGCCCCGGGGACGGACCACTCCCCGTTCGCATCACTTCGCGTATTCATATAACTTCACATGGTAGTGTCTGGGAATCCGCTCGCGGACACTCAGGACGCCGTCGGCGGCTGGCAGTACCCGGTCGCCGTCCCCCGTTACGGTGTCCAGCCCGGGTGGCACTCCGCCATGGCGCAGGGCCTGGCGCTGTCGTCGACCGGCCTCGCTGACGCACTCCCGCGCTATGACACCGGCCCCTGATCGCTGTTACGACCTCGCCCCCGGCACGTCCGCATCGGCGACAAGGCGCGGATCCAGAACAATGCCTCGGTCTATGACGGTGTGACGCTGGAGGACGGCGTCTTCTGCGGGCCTTCGGTGGTCTTCACGAACGTCCTGACGCCGCGCGCCATGATCGACCGCAGCGGCGCGTTCGGCTTGACCCTGATCAGGGAGAACGCCGCACTCGGCGCCAACAGCGATCGTCTGCGGGACCACCGTCGGCCGCTCGGCCTTCGTCGGTGTCGGTCAGAGGAGCCCTCCGCCGTCGGGTGCCGTGCCTGCGCATCATGGTTCGTGCCACTGGGGGGATGCCTCACCCACGCACTGCCCGGCCAGCGGACGGGAGCGGACACCGGCGCGCTTCCGCTCCAGGGAGAGYGACCGGGCTGAGCCGGCTAGGGCTGCCGGGGGTGGCGCTGGGGCGGCCGGCGGCGAGCAGCCGCGGGCGCGGGCCGGTCGGTGCGGCGGTATGGGCGGTGTTCCGCGGGTTCGGGGCTCGTCACGTCGAATGCGTCAGGCGCGTCGGGCTGGGACGGGCCGAAGTCCGGTGCCTGGAAGAGCGCGTTCGTGAGGGGCGGCGCTGTCCGGTGCGGCAGCGGCTGCGCTGCTTCCGGTTCGGAGAAGGGGGTCGTAGTGGGAATAGCGATGAGATTTCTCCTGTCGGTGCGGATCGCTGTCAGGCAATCCCTTGTTTGTTCAGTCATGGCTGGAGGTCGTTTCCTGCAGAAAAATCCGATCTGCTGACCAGTACGCGATGGAAATCGACGGTAGCCGCCAGGAACGGGGGCAGGGTGTCGCGGAGATGTTGGCAACGATCTCCGGGGCCTGCAGAGAAGGCCACTGAAATCCGTCGCGAATATGCAGAAACTGCCTCTCGCCGTGGGCCGTCAGGGACTCGAAACCTGAACTCGCCGGTTAAAAGCCCATAGGTCGACCTGTCGTCTAGTGTCGCATGGTGCCGTCAGGTGTGTGTTTGTACAGGTCACGGGCGTTCTGCGTGCCGCGGGGTGTCGGCTGCTGCCGGGTGGTGGTTCGCCGTCCGGGTTCACGATGTGCACGCCGGGCCGATGCCTGGGGACGGCTGTGGAACTCCGGCAGCCATCGGCTGCTTTCAAGCCTACTACCGCGCCCCTGCCGCCGGGCCGGTACAGATAGGTCCACCGGCCGGCGACCTTCACTACATTTGATCGACGAACCGCCTGTCGCCCGGTCGGTGCCGGCATGGCCGCGCTGCCTCGACCAGCAGGGGCGTGAAGCGCTGCACCCACCCGTAGATGGTGACGTGATCAACCTCGAGGCCGCGTCCGGCGAGCGGCTCCTCGACGTCCCGGTAGGACAGCG
>NZ_MBLM01000121.1 GCF_001854655.1 Parafrankia colletiae
TAACTAAGCGGCATTGGTTTCGAGACCGGTATCGAGGACACGCGCGTCGAGGAAATCTGCCAGGCCGCCGGAGTGACAAAGGGTACGTTCTACTTCCACTTTGCTCACAAAGAAGACATCCTGCTCGAGATGGGTGTCGAGACGGCCACTCTCCTCAACGACACCGCGGATCGGTGTGTCCGCTCCGACCGTAGTCTCGATGACTCCCTGCGCATGATGCTGAACGCGTTGGCGCGCAACATCAAGAGCACGCCACCGGCCGCGGTCAGCCGTGCGCTCGCCGAGTTCCGGCGCCCGCACCGGGCTCCTGTCTCCTATCAGGGGCCGGCCTTCGCCGAGGCCTTCGAGAAGGTTTTCGCGAAGGCCCAGGAAAAGGGCGAGGTAACCGAGAACATCGAGCCCGGGGAGATGTCACAGATCCTGGAGGCGCTGGTGGTCGACTCCATCATGGAGTGGTCACACGGCCGGCTCGGGCGGCTCAACCAGGCTCTGTACCGGCGAGCGGCCATCGTCACGGCGGGGCTGCACCCCGACGTCACCCTCCCGAGCTGACTCGGTCGCCTGCGCGCCCTCGGTCTGCGGCCCCGGCTCCCGGACCTCGGCCAGGGACCGCCGGTTGAGCTTTCCCGACTCGGAACGACCGAGATCGTCGACGATCTCGAAGGTCCGCGGCACCTTGTAGGCCGCGATGTGTTCCTTGCAGTAGTCGCGGACGGACTCCAGGAACTCCTCCCGCGACAGACCCGGCGCGAGCTGCACAATGCCGTGCACGCGCCGGCCCCAGTCGGCGTCGCGCAGCCCGACCACGGCGGCGTCCGCGACGGCCGGATGCATCAGCAGCACCGCCTCGACCTCGGACACGTAGACGTTGGCTCCGCCGCTCACGATCATGTCGGTGCGCCGGTCCGCGATGTAGAGGTAGCCCTCGTCGTCCAGTGAGCCGAGATCGCCGATCGAGAGGTAGCCGCCGGGGCGGGTCCGCGGCTCGGCCCGCCCGACGTAGCGGACGGTGTGCGCGCCCCCCGCCGGGCGGAAGAAGAGCTCCCCCACCTCGCCGCGCGGCAGCTCCGCGCCGTCGTCGCCCACCACGAGGACCTCGGTACCGAGCGGGCGGCCGACACTGCCCGGGTGCGCGAGCCACTCGTCGCCGCGGATCTGCGTGCTGCAGACCCCCTCGGACGAGCCGTAGCCCATCACGAACCGCTCCGGGCCGACCAGGTCGATCCACGCGCGGATCACCCAGTGCGGGCAGGCGCCCGCACCCTGGACAACCCGTTCCAGGCTGGAGAGATCCCGCTCGCGCAGGCCGGGCGTGCGCAGCAGGCGGATCAGCATCGTCGGCACCAGTGCCAGGAAGGCGACCCGCTCGGTCTCGACGAGGTCGAGCAGCTGCTCCGGGTCGAACCGCTCCATCACGATGTTCCGGTAGTCCGCCAGCAGGGTGTGGTGGAGCAGCGCGAAGCCCTGCGTGTGGTAAAGCGGCGAGCAGATCAGGTTCACCGGGTGCCGGTGGTCACCCGTTCCGAGCAGCAGTCCCCCGCGGCCGGTGCCCGGCCCCCCGCCGGACTGCAGTACGGCCGCCTGCGAGGAGGCGATCAGCTTCGGCTCGCCGGTCGAGCCACCGGACGCGATCAGCCACGCCGGGCGGGCCGCCGGCGGCGGCTCACTGCCGGTTCCGCCAGCTCCCCCGCCTGGGCTCTCGGCGCCCGCCGCGGCCGCCGCGGCCGGGACCAGGTCGTCGACGGTGACCTCACCAGCGGCGGCGGGTGGCCGGTCGACGATGACCACGGCCGGCCGGGCGGCCGCGAGGATCCGCTCGCGTTCCCGCTCCGGCAGGTCCGGGCGGAGCGGGAGCACCGTCGCGCCGGCCCGCCAGGCCGCGTGCGCGCACACCACATGTGCCGCGCGGCTGGGAAGTTCGACACACACCACATCGCCCGGACGAACACCCAGCCCGAGAAGGCCGGCAGCGGTGCGCCGACTCGCTTCGGCGAGGTCCTCCCAGCGCAGTGTCTCGCCGCCACGGGCGGTGGTGGAAAGCGCGATGGCAGCAGGGTGAATCGCGGCCAGCTCGTCCACGCGCTGTGGCCAGGTGACCGCCGTCACGTTATCGGGCAAGGCCGCGACCTGAAGCGCCCACATGCCCGTGCCGGGCGGCCGTCAGCCAACCGGATAAGAAATCTTCGCAACCCACGATCTCGCTCCTCGGCCACGCCGGAATACCACGGGGGACGGATGGCTGTGAGGGCGGAGTGTACGCGGTTCACGGACCGGTGAGTAGGGGGCCGCGAACCGCGGATGGGGTAGCGCCCGAACCTGTACCAGAGTTAGACTCGGTTCAAATCTGAAGGCCATGATGAACTCTCTGGAGGGCGAGTTGACTGAGACCCCTCAGCTTGGGACGCGCGGAATCTATGTCGCCGATCTTGAGCAGAGCCTGTCCTACGGCATTTTCGATGCGGATCATCATCTGTACCCGCCGGCGGACGCGGTCACGCGATACCTCTCGGCTGAGATGACCGAGCGGGCCTGGCTGCCCGGAGAGCCGAGGATGCTCACCGAGGAAGAGCACGAGGAAGACGACGAGGCCGACCACGAGCGGCGCACGCTCGGTGTCCACTCGCAGCCCGAGGGCGGCCACGGCGGCGTCGACATCTCCGAGCTCCCCGCGATGCAGGGAAGTATCCCGATTCCCGGCGCGATGCTCAACAAGTTGAACCCGATGAAGGACCTCGACCAGCTGAGCCGCGCCCAGCTCGTCGAGCGATACAACGCGATGCGCCCGGCCTTCGAGAAGAAGGACCCGCGGCTGGCGCTGATGGACATGCAGAACGTCGAGGTCGCGGTGCTGCACGCCGTCGGCACCGGTTGGGAGAGCGCGTTCCGTCGCGGCGACGTCGAGGCCGGCTACGCCGTGAACCGGGCGTTCAACGACTGGCTGTGGGAGGACTGGGGCTTCGCCCACGAGAACCGGATCCTCGTTCCGGTCCCCGTCCAGCTGTACGACGTCGACTACGCGGTGGCCGAGCTGAAGCGGTGCCTCGAACGCGGTGCCAAGCTCGTCGACCTGCTGCCCGGGCCGGCCTACAACGGCCGCTCGCCGTTCGACCCCTACTTCGACCCGTTCTGGCAGCTCGTGAACGACGCCGACATCCGCGTCGCCGTCCACCTCGGCGGCACCTACGCCCGGCACGGCGCCGAGTGGAGCGAGGACCCGAACGCCCGCTACCAGAACTTCGACGGCTTCCAGTGGGTGTCCTACTGGGGCGACCGCCCGATCATGGACACCGTGACGGCGATGTTCTACCACAACCTCTTCGGCCGTTTCCCCAAGATCAAGGTCCTCATCGCCGAGTTCGGCACCGTCTGGCTGCCGTACCTGCTGCGCAAGCTCGACCACGCGATGCTTCTGGGCCGCAAGCCGAAGTGGGGCACGCTCCCCGGCCGTCCGTCGTCGGTCTTCAAGGAGCGGTGCGTCATCGCCCCGTTCCCGGAGGAGAACGTCTCCAAGGCCATCGACGTCGTCGGAAGCGACTGCCTCGTCTTCGGGTCCGACTTCCCGCATTCCGAGGGCATCCCCGACCCGATGCAGTACGTCTCGCTGATCAAGCACCTCGACGACACCACGATCCGCAAGATCATGCGCGACAACCTCGTGAACTTCCTCGCCGACTGACACCGAACCCACCCGGGCGCACGTCCCGCCCGGGACACACGCTCGGTGGGTACCGGGCGGATGGGGCCTACCGGTACCCACCGGATCTCACGAGAACACCGGCCGGCGCACCGGCCGCACGCATCGCTCCTGCCGTTCGCGGCGTCGCCGCCCGTCGCAGCCCGGCGCCGGCCCGGCGTCGCGCCGGCCGGTGCCGCAGGAAGGTGGACTGGCCATGCGCTTCGCGCTGCGCTTCGATTTCCGCAACCCGGCTTTCGCGGGGACCACGACAGCCGACCGCTACGCCGCTGCGCTGGATATCGCCGAGTGGGCCGACCGGCTCGGCGGCTCCACCATCACACTGTCGGAGCACCACGGCTGCGACGACGGCTACCTGCCGAGCCCGATCCCGATGCTCGCCGCCATGGCGGCACGCACCAGCACGATCCGCTTCAGCATCGCGGCGCTCATCGCGCCGTTCCACGACCCGCTGCGGCTCGCCGAGGACCTCATCGTCCTCGACAACCTGAGCCGGGGCCGGGTCGACGTCATCATCGCCGGTGGTTACGTCCGCGAGGAGTTCGAGCTGTTCGGCGTGCCGATGCGGGAACGGCCGCGCCGGGTCACCGAGGTGGTCACCACGCTCAAGGCGGCGTTCACCGGCCTGCCCTTCGAGTACCGCGGCCGGCGCGTCCACCTCACACCCGGGCCGCACCAGCCCGGCGGGCCGTGGATCTGCCTCGGCGGGAGCAGCGAGCCGGCCGCCCGCCGGGCCGCCCAGATCGCCGACGGCTTCCTGCCCACGGACCCGGCGGTCTGGGAGTTCTACCGGGACGAGGTGCTGCGGCTCGGCCGCCCCGACCCCGGCCCGAGCCCGATCGGGGCCACCAGGACGGTGGCCCTCGCCGAGGACGCGGAAAAGGGCTGGGCGCAGATGGGCCCCTGCTTCCTCTACCAGACGAACGCGTACGGTGCCTGGCAGGCACGGGACGGCCTGGCGAACCCCTACCGCACCGTGCCCGACATCGACACGCTGCGTGAGACCGGCCTGTACCGTGTGCTCACCCCGGACCAGCTCGTGGCGGACCTGACGGCGTCGCGGACCCCGTTCGTCAACTTCCACCCGCTCTGCGGCGGAATGCCGATCGACCTGGCCTGGTCGAGCCTGCGGCTCTTCGAGCACGAGGTGCTGCCCAGAATCCGCTGAGACCCGGCTGAGACCCGCACCACGGGACGGCGCCGCCGCGACCATCGACCGTCGAAGGAGAGATCGATGCCCGAGCCGACACCGGATCCGAAGCTGCCGCTGGCCGGAGTCACGGTGCTGGACCTCACCCGGCTGCCGCCGGGCGGCTTCTGCACCGTCCTGCTCGCCGACCTGGGCGCCGACGTGATCAGGGTCGAGTCACCGAAGGGCCGGTTGTTCGACGGGCCCATCGGGCTGAACCGCGGCAAGCGCTCGCTCGCGCTCGACCTGCGGCACCCGCGCGGCCTGGACGTCCTGCGGACCCTGGCCGGGCACGCCGACATCCTGGTCGAGAACGAGCGGCCCGGTGCGATGGACGAGCGCGGGTTCGGCTACAGCCACGCCGCCGTCGAGACGCCTCGGCTCATCTGGTGCTCGATCACCGGCTTCGGCCAGGACGGGCCGTACGCCCAGTGGTCCGGGCACGACCTGTCGTTCGCCGCGCACTCCGGGCTGCTGACCGCGCTGAACCCGGAACAGCCGTGGCACCCGCAGCTGATCCTGCCGATCCCGGTCGGCGCGCTGATGGCCAGCGTCGGCATCCTCGCCGCGCTGCGCGAGCGGGACCGGACGGGCACAGGCACCCAGCTCGACATCAGCCTCTCCGAGTCGGCGACGTGGCTGCTGTCGTCCGCCGACGGGATCATCGACCGCGGGCCGCGGGGGGTTCCGCTCGGTCCCGACCGCCGCGTCTACGAGTGCGCGGACGGGACCTGGGTCGCTGTGACAGCCGCCGAGCCGCGCACCTGGGCCGCACTGTGCGGGGCGCTCGGGCTGGACGATCTGGCCGGTTCGCTGCACCGCTGGGACGACGCGGAGGCTGCCACCGAGCGGGTCGCCGCGGCACTGCGGGCCCGGCGGGCGGAGGACTGGGTGGCCGAGCTCGGCCCGCTCGGCGCCAGTGTGGTCCGGGTGAACCGCGGGCCGGACCTGCCGGACGACCCGCACGTGGCGGCCCGCGGCCTGCTGCAGAAGGTCGGTGACCTGACGGTCCCGCGCTCCCCGATCCGGCTGCGCGACGGTGCGGCGGCCGAGGAGCGCCCGCCCGCCGCCACCTATCCGCCGCCTCCGGTCGGCGAGCACACCCGCGCCGTGCTCGCCGAGGCCGGGCTCAGCGCCGCCCTCATCGACGAGCTGCACGACAGCGGCGCGGTGGGCCGCCGCGCCTGATCCGTCCTGCCCTGTCCTGCTCTGTCTGCCGGCGCCAGCTCTGCCTGGCGCCGGCTTTCTGCTGTCTGCGCCTGCAGGCACGGCGCGGGATACCGCTGGCCGGGTGCGCGGGGTGAGGCCGAACCCGGCACCCGGCCAGCGGAGCTCAGGTCAGCCGGTTCAGCTGGGGAAGCCCGTCGGGCAGGCAGAGGACCTTGTCCTCGGCGAGCTGTTTCATCTCGGGCTCGGTGAGGCCGAGCCCGGTCAGGATCTCGATGGCCTGCGAGCCCACCGCCCCGGGGTTGGCGCCCACGACCGGCGGGGTCTCCGACAGCCACCGGCCGATGCCGGGGCGGGCGATGTCCGCCCCGTGCGGGCCGCGCTCGAAGTAGACGACGCCGCGGCCGTGCAGGTACTCGACCGCGTCGTCGATCGGGACGGCGACGTGCGCGCCGATGCCGGACCCGGTCAGTACCTCGACCCAGTGCGCAGCCGGCTGGGTGGCGAACCGCGCGGCCAGCTGGTCGGCGAGCGCACCGCCCGGGTCGCGCCAGCCGTCGGGATCCTCCGGGCGCTCGAGGCCCACCAGACCGGTCAGACCGGCGAGGGCGGGCAGGTCCGGCGGTGTGGCTGCGAGGAAGAACCAGGTGTCGCTGCCGGCGTAGAAGCGGTAGAGGGCGCTGGCGCCGTACTCGTTGCGCAGGGCGTCCGGGCCGGCGTCGTCCGGGTCCTGCGCCTCGGCGATCAGGTGCACCGCCTGGTGGAAGGTGGAGCCCTGTACCAGGGACGCACCGACCGCCTGGCCGCCCGCCCCGCGCAGCCGGGCGTAGAGCGCGACGGCCACCGCGTAGGCGCCGAGGATGCCGGTGTCGGCGTCGTTGATCGGGGTCGGCTGGTAGAGCGTCCAGCCGAAGCGCGCGCCGTAGCGCCAGCTCATGCCGGTCGCCGCGTTGCACTGGTTCTCGTAGCCGCGCCGGTGCGCCCACGGCCCGCGCCGCCCGTAGGCGGTGATGGAGCAGTGGACCAGGCCCGGGTTGATCCCGCTGACCCGCTCGTAGTCGATGCCGTACCGGGCCTGCGACTTCAACGTGAAGTTGGTGACCAGCGCGTCGGTGTCGCGGATGAGGTCACCCAGCAGGCCACTGCCGGCGGAGCTGCGGGCGTCCATCAGGATGGTGCGCTTGCCCCGGTGCAGCTGACCGACGATGCCGTCGGTGACGGCGGGCACCGGGTTGCCGACCTTGACGACGTCGGCGCCGAAGTCGGCCAGCACCCGCGCGGCGGTCGGGCCGGCGACCGCCTGGCTGACGTCGAGGGCCGTGTACCCCTCCAGGGGCAGGTCCACCGACCGCCGGCCGCCCGGACGCGCAGCCCCGGATCCGGCGGCCCCGGATCCGTCTGACCCGTGCGACCCGTGCGATCCGTGCGATCCGTGCGATCCGGTGGCCGGGCCGAGGCCGCGCAGCTCGGTGCGCAGCTCCGTCAGCATCTCGGCGAGCAGGTCCTCGCGGTCCTGGTCGGGCAGGTGCCGCGGCCGCGGGGGCGGCGGCTCCAGGCCCAGGTCGAAGCTTCGCCCGGGCATCACCAACGGGCCGGCGACCGGGTCGTCCAGAGTCAGGACGGCCCCGGACTCGCGCGCGTGGTCGGTCGCGATCCACTGCGCCGGGGTCCGGACCATCGACACCGGCATCTCCGCGGCGGCCGCCACCTCGTCCCACCAGGCCGCGGGACGGCTGCGCACCAGCTCGGCGAACATCTCCATCGCCCGGTCGCGGTGCTCCATCGAGAAGCCACGGCCGGCGATGTCGATCAGACCCTGGCGCTCCCACTCCTCGGCGACCCCGGCGGCGGCCAGCAGCGGGATGACGAACTTCGAGTGGGGCGAGAGGTCTATGAGACCACCGTCGGCACACCGGTAGGTGAGGTCACGCAGCAGGTGGCTGTCACCCATCAGCGGGTTCTCGTACACCCGCATGCCCAGCATCGTGCTGTAGGCCTCGGTGAACACCTCCGCCAGCGGGATCTGGATCTGCTGCCCGCGGCCGGTACGCTCCCGCGCGATCAGGGCCATGACCACCGACACCGCGCCCATCAGCGCGCCGAAGTTGGACGCGGTCGTGATCGGCGTGAACAGCGGCGCCGTCGGGTCGGCCACGGTGGCCTTCCTACGGCCGGACGGGTCCCAGTGCTCGTTCAGCGGCCGGTAGCCGGCGACCGCGGTCTGGATCACGCCCTCCCACGCGGCGAGCGGGGCCTTCGGGTCGTCGCCGGCGAAGCCGGGCAGCGACAGGTAGACGAGGCGCTCGTTGGTGGCGCGGACGGCACCCGACCCGAGGCCGAGCCGGTCCATCACCCCGGGCCGGAAGTTCTCGATCAGGACGTCCGCCCGGGCGACGAGGTCGTGCGCTGTCGCCCGGTCCGCGGCGTGCCGCAGGTCCAGGGTGATGCGCCGCTTGCTCCGGTTGACGTAGGGGTCGATGGGGCCCGGGGCCCGCGCGGCGTCCGGGGCGTCGACGTGCACGACGTCCGCCCCGGCTTCGGCGAGCAGCAGCGCGGCCACCGGGCCGGCGATCTGGTGCCCGAAGTCGACGACGCGGACGCCGGCGAGCCCGGCCATGCTAGTTGACCTCGCGGGTACGGCCGGCCCAGTACGGGGCGCGGAGCTTGAACTTCTGCAGCTTGCCGGTCGCGGTGCGCTCCAGGACCGCCCGCACCTCCACGCTGGTCGGGCACTTGTAGTGCGCCATCCGGGCACGGCAGAACTCGATCAGCTCGGCGGGGGTCGCCGCGGACTCGGGGCGCAGCACGACAAGGGCCTTGACCGTCTCGCCCCACTTGGGGTCCGGGACGCCGATGACCGCCGCCTCGGTGACGTCCGGATGCTGGTAGAGGCAGTCCTCGACCTCGATGGAGGAGACGTTCTCCCCGCCGGTGATGATGACGTCCTTCTTGCGGTCGGTGATGCTGAGCGACGAGCCGTCGAACGTGCCACCGTCACCGGTGTGGAACCAGCCGTCCCGGATCGCCGCGGCCGTCTCCTCGGGCTGTTCCCAGTAGCCGTCGAAGACGTGGTTCGACCTGGCCAGGACCTCACCGGACTCGTCCGTGCGCAGTCGCACGCCCAGCGCCGGGGCACCGGCCTGCGACAGCAGCCGGGCGCGTTCGAGGGCGGGCAGCTTCTCCCACCCGCGCCGGGCCCGGTTCACCGTGAGCAGCGGCGACGCCTCGGTCAGGCCGTAGATCTGGATGAACTCCCAGCCGAGCAGCTCCTCCACCCGCGCGATCACCGCGCTGGGCGGGGGCGCACCGGCGACCACCATCCGCACCCGGTCGCTGCCGGGGACCTCGCGGCCGGCCTCGGCCCGTGCGGCGGCGGCGTCGAGGATGGAGGCGACCACCGCGGGTGCCCCGCACATGAGCGTGACGCCGTCACGCTCGACCCGGGTGAGGATGTCCTCCCCGTCGATCTTGCGGATGACGACGTGCGTGCCGCCCATGCCGGTGACCGCATAGGGCATGCCCCAGCCGTTGACATGGAACATCGGCAGCGTGTGCAGGTGCACGTCGTGCTCGGTGACGGTGGTGTGCCAGCCGAACGAGGCGGCGTTCAGCCAGCAGTTGCGGTGGGTGAGGCGGACCCCCTTCGGCCGCGCCGTGGTGCCGGAGGTGTAGTTGATCGTGCAGACGGCGTCCTCGTCCGGCTCCCACTCGTCCGCGGCGCCGCCGGGGTCCGCGGGAGCGAACAGCTCCGCGTCGGACACCCCGTCGAGCACCAGCCGCTGGGGGATCTTCACGCCCGCGAGCGCCTCGGCGTAGTCCGGATCCACCAGCAGCAGTTCGGCGCCCGAGTGCTGGAGCACATAGGACACCTCCTCCGGCCCGAGGCGGAAGTTCACCGGGACCAGCACTCGCCCGCTGCCGGACACCCCGAAGAAGGAGGTGAGGAAACGGCCCGAGTTGGGGGACACGATCGCCACCCGGCCGCCGACCGGCACGCCCAGGCGCGACAGCCCCTCACCCACCCCACGCGCACGCGCCGCGAGCTCCGCGTACGRCAGCCGGCCCAGCGAACCCGCCTGRCCCGGCTCGTCGATCACCGCGAGCGCCTCCGGATACACCGACTCGGCGCGCTCCAGAAAGTCCCTGACCGTAAGAGCGACCTTCATGCCTGTCCTCCCCTCCGCACGACCGGGTTGACAGTACAGGTACTTCAACCTAGTGTAAATACAGACAGACAATCCAAGATGACTAGTCCGAGCTGAACAGTCCAAGATGACCATTCGCCGCCACGACACGCGCCGGAGCAGTTCACAGGCCAGCAGAGCAGTTGCGGGTCAGCCGTTAATAGCGCGGGAAGCGATTCGCCTTATCCGGTTACCGGCATGCCGTCAATACGCCGGCCCGGTCCCGGGCGGGATTCGCGCGCAGCCGTCGTGACGCGCACCCGAGCGCGGGGAGTTGTTCGTGGCAGAGCGGATTCCGCTGGTGGACTATCTGGTTCTCGGCGACGAGCCGCATATCGTCGCCCAGGAGTGCGTGCAGTGTTCCGCGCGCTTCTTCGACCGGCGCAACGCGTGCGCGTCCTGTAGCGGTACGGAGTTCCGGGCGGTCGACATCCCCCGGGAGGGAACGGTGTACACGTTCTCGATCGTGTCGCTGGCCCCGCCGGGCGTCCCGGTGCCGTTCGTGGCGGCGGTCGTCGACTGCGGCGGGACGAAGGTGCGCGGAGTTCTGGTGAACATCGAGCCGCGCCCGGAGAACGTCACTCTCGGGATGAAGGTGCGGCTGGCCACCGTTCCCCTGGGGGCGGACACCACGGRCGTCGAGGCGGTCGGGTACGGGTTCGAGCCGGTCTAGTGCCGGTCCAGTGCCGGTCGCGGCACCAGTGCCGGTCGCGGCACACCCCAGCAGGCTCGTGGAGACGATCGGAAGGTCAGCCATGGCGGAGGACGTCTGGATCCTCGGGATCTCGATGACGAAGTTCGGCAAGCACCGGGACAAGGACACCATCGACCTCGCGTCGCAGGCCGCGCTCGCCGCGCTCGCCGACGCGGGCGTCACCATGCGCGACGTCGGTGTACTCGCTGCCGGCAGCCTGACCGGCGGCAGCTCCAGCTTCGGCCAGCTGCTGCAGAAGCAGATCGGGCAGACCGGCATCCCGGTCTACAACGTCGCGAACGCCTGCGCCACCGGCGCGACCGCGCTGCGCGTCGCGATCATGGCGATCCGGGCCGGTGAGACCGACATCGGCCTGGCGGTGGGCGTCGAGAAGCTCGCCGGCGCGGGCCTGCTCGGCTCGCCGCCGAAGGAGGAGGACGGCACCTGGTCACGCCGGGGCCGCTTCGGCGCGCTCGCCCCGCTCGAGGGCCGGGTCGGCACCGATTCCATGCCGGGAGTGTTCGCGCAGATCGGCATGGAGTACGGCCACCAGTACGGCGGCGCCGACTTCAAGCTGTTCGCCCGGATCGCGGAGAAGAACCACGCGCACTCGACCCTCAACCCGCTGGCCGCCTACAGTCGCCGCTTCACCCTCGACGAGATCATGAACGACGTCATGATCGCCTACCCGAACACCCGTCCGATGTGCTCGGCGAACTGCGACGGCGCGGCGGCGGCGGTCGTCGTCAGTGACAGCCGGCTGCGGCGGATGGATCCCGAGCAGCGCCGACGCGCCGTGAAGATCAGTGCGTCGGTGCTCACCAGCGACCCGTGGCAGGACGCCTGCCAGGTGCTGCCGGACGTCAACACTCTCACCCGCCAGGCCGCCGCCAGGGCCTACGAGCAGGCCGGGATCGGCCCGAGCGAGCTCGATCTCGTCGAGCTGCACGACTGCTTCGCCACCGCCGAGCTGGTGCACTACGACAACCTGAGCCTGTGCGAGCCCGGCGGCGCCGTCGACCTCTTCGAGTCGGGCGCCACCTGGCGGGACGGGACGATCCCGGTCAACGTCAGCGGCGGCCTGGAGTCCAAGGGCCACCCGATCGCGGCGACCGGCATCGCCAACATCTGGGAGATCTGCCACCACCTGCGCGGCGAGGCCGGTGAGCGGCAGATCCCCGGCGCCCGCGTCGGGCTCGCGCACGTCATCGGGCTCGGCAGCGCCTGCGGGGTGCACATTCTGGAAAAAGCCGCCGCCTGATGCCGCCGAAGCAGGAGCCCGCCTCCCCGGCGGTCTCGGCGGTCCCGGCGGTCGCCGCGGAGGGCGCGGAGGCCGCCGTCGGGGACGGGCCGTCGGTCAGCGGCTCGATGGCCGTGCTGGTGATGGCCGCGACGGCCTTCTCCATCGCGCAGACCACGGTCGTCCCCGGGGTCGGGGCGCTGACCGAGGCGCTGCACACCACCCCGGCGAACGTCTCGTGGGTGTTCAGCGCGTACCTCATCGCCGCCGCGATCCTCACCCCGATCATGGGGCGACTCGGCGACATGTTCGGCCGGCGGCGGCTCCTCATCGTCGCGTTGCTGCTGTTCGCCGTCGGAAGCGTGGCGGCGGCGCTCGCCGGCAGCATCTGGCTGGTGGTGGCGGCGCGGGTTCTCCAGGCCTCCGGCGGCGGGATCTTCCCGCTGTGCTTCGGGATCATCCGCGAGACGTTCCCGGAGCGCCGCCAGCCAGGTGCCATCGGCCTGATCGCGGCGATCGCCGGTATCGGCGCCGGTGCCGGCCTGCTCGTCGGCGGCCTGCTGCTCGACCACGCGTCCTGGCGCTGGATCTTCTGGATCGGGGCGATCATGTCCGGCGCCGCCGCGGTCGGCGCGCTGCGGCTCCGGGAGTCCGGCACCCGCACCCCCGGCCGGATCGACCTGCCCGGCGCCCTGCTGCTCGCCGTCGGGCTGACGACGCCGCTCGTCGCGCTCACGCAGACGTCCAGCTGGGGCTGGGGCAGCCCGCGCACCCTCGGGCTGATGGCCGCCGGCCTGGCGATCCTGGTGTGCTTCGGGCTGTTCGAGCGCCGGGTCGCCGAACCCCTGGTCGACATGCGGGTGCTGGGCCGTCCGGTCATCCTGGCCACCAACTTCGCCACCCTGCTGGCCGGCTCCTGCATGTTCGGCGCGTTCGTGCTCGTCCCGCAGATCGCGCAGGCGCCGGAGTCGGTCGGCTACGGGTTCGGGCTGGATGCCACCGGCGCCGGCCTGCTGCTCCTGCCCGCCTCCGTCGCCATGCTGCTCATCGGCGCGAACGCCGGCCGGGTCAGCCTGCGGCTCGGTGCCCGCAAACCCCTCATGGGCGGGTTCCTGTTCGCCGCCGCCGGCCTGGCCCTGCTGGCCACCAACCACGGCAGTGAGGGCGTGGTGATCGCGACGACGTGCGTCGTCTTCATCGGGATCGGCCTGAGCATGTCGGTGGTTCCGAACATCATCGTCGTGTCCGCCCCGGCCGACGCGACCGGGCAGGCCACCGGGGTGAACGCGCTGGTGCGCTCGGTCGGCGCGGCGCTCGGCTCGCAGGTCGTCGCCACCCTGCTCGCGGCCAGCGAGACCGCGGACCACCCGCTGCCCACCGACGGCGCCTTCACCCGGGCCTTCTGGCTCGCCACCGGCGCCGCCACCTGCGCGGCCCTCGCCGCCGTGCTGATCCCCCGGCACCGCCCCGCCCCGAACGTGGACGTCACGAGCGTGCCCCCCGCCGACTCGGGCGCGGACCCGGCGGCGGCCGCGACCATGGGGCAGCCGAGGGCCGACCGGCCGGCCTGACCGTCTCCCGGGCACCGGGCACCGGGTCCGCCCCGGAGCCAGCCGGGTCAGCGCTGGCCGGGCAGGAGGGTGATGAACAGGGCCTCGGCGTCAGCGGTCACGGTCTCCCCGTCGTAGATCGCACCGGTGATGTACCGCTTGCGCCCCTCCTCCCCGCCAAAAAGGATCTCCACCCGCAGGTTGACGTCGATCGGGGTGATGTTGCGGAAGTTCACGTTCAGGTAGGCCGTGCGTGCCATCGGGCGCCCACCGGCATTCGAAAGGCGCCCCATAATCTCGTCGAACATCAGCGGGATGGCCCCGCCGTGGACCGCACCGAAACCGCCGAGATAATAGCGACCAAAGGTCACATGCCCGACCAGGCGCAGTTCGTCGGCCTCGTCGACGTGCACCACGGGAAGCAGCGCCTGCGCCCGGCCCGGGATACCGGCGATCCGGCCCGAGGCCTGCACGGCCTCCGGCACGGAATACGGCTTCATCAGGCCGGCCAGTTCTTCCATCCCCTGCCGGGCCCGGGTCGCCACCTCCACCGGAAGCCGAACACCACTGATCGTGTCCTGCAACACCCGAAGAGCATCGGACAGCCGGCCGAACTCGGATTCCTCGTCGGACAGCTGCCGATCACTGTTCCAGATATCCACCCGTCGATTATCGCATTTCAGGGTGCTTGATGGCGCCTGTCAGCGCCAGGATTGCTCAGTACCCGGCCGACGCATCTGGCACCGGTCGCGAGAACCATTGTCCCGACGCTGCCCGGGTCCGGCGCTGCCCGTGCTCGGCGCTGCCCGTGCTCGGCGCTGCCCGTGCTCGGCGCTGCCCGTGCTCGGCGCTGCCCGTCGAGCCCTGGCCGACGTGTTCTCGGCCAGGGCTCTCGGTTCGCGGACGGTCAGATGCGCCAGGAGACGCTGCCCGGGYCCGGGTCGTCGAACCGGACGAGGTCGTACCCGTCGGTGACGTCGAAGACGAGCGTCGAGGTCACCGGGGAGCCTGGCTCGCCCATGTCCATGCCGAACATCGAATCCGAGAAGAGCGGGCAGGTGACTGTGCCCTCAGGGCCCTGGATGGAGAACGCGAGGAAGTCAGGCCATACGTAGCTCGGGCTCTGCACCGTCACGTCCACCACGACGTAGGTTCCGTTGCGGGGCCGCGTCGGATATCCCCCTTCGGGGGCCGTCTCCTGCCGGCGGACGTTGTCGAGAGTGAGACTGAAGGACACGGGCCGCTCGCAGTCGAGCATGTCGTAACGGAGGACCACCGTCTCGCCCGCGGCGACGACGGGGTCTGCTTCGTCAGGTGACCGCGGGCCCAGATCCGCCACACCACCCAGGGGTTCGGGGCAGCCGGAGATCCCGCCCGACATCGCACCCATGCCCGACATCGTCGGGCCGTAGAAACCCCCTTCCTCGGGGCTGGCACCGTTCAGTTCCCAGGCGAGGTCGCGGGCCAGTTCCTCGCGGTCGTCACGGACGACCGTGAGCGCGCTCAGCGCGACGGCGGCGGCCGCCAGCACCGTGATCGCGACGAGCAGCCAGCCGTGCCACGCCGGTGTGCCCGCGGGCGCCGCGGGCGGCTGCGGCGGGTACCAGCCGTAAGGCGGCCACGGACTCCCGGGAACGCCTGGCGGCACGGGCCCGTGGTCGACCGGTGCCGCCTCTGGCCCCTGGGCCGGCGCAGGGGCTGCTGCCGCGACCGCCGCCGGTCCCGTGCTCGCTGCCGGAGCCGGGCTCGGCGCCGGAGCCGAACTCTCCGGGGCCTCCGGGGCCGCGGGAGACGGCGGCGGCGCCGGCGCGGGTTGGGAAGCGGCCACTCCGGATTGTTCCTCTGATGCTTTTTCGCGTTCCTCCGCCATACCCCACCCCTTCGTTCGGGATCCGGTGCTCCGGAATCCCGCCATACGGAACGACGCACATTAGCAGGAATGCACCACCAGCCGCCTTTTCCGCATTTCGGCCGAAGGTCGCGAGGACCGTGGACGCCGCGAAGGCTCAGAACAGCGTCAGGGGCTCCGCGGGAATCGGCGTCGGCAACGCTTCGAGTTCCGGAACCCGGGCCCGGACGTCGTCGTGGAAACGCCGGGCGAGCAGCGGCGCGTCGGCGTTGTCCGGGGTGTGGATGAAGACCGTGGGCGAACGGCCCTCGCGCAGCCATCCGGTGACGACGTCGACCCAGGGCTGCCAGCCTTCGACGGTCCGCTCCGCATCGTCCCGGCCGAGGTAGCGGACGATCGGGCGGTCGGTCAGCGCAGCTGTGCGCAGGGGTGTGCGGGGCTTCTTGGCCCAGGCGTCCCGCTCGGCGTCGCTCGTCGGCGGGCTGCGGAAGAACACCGTCGTGTCGAAGGGGATCCATTCGGCGTCCAGCGGCGCGAGTGCCGACGTGAGCAGGCTCGCCGCGCGCGGGTTCTCGAAGAACGCCGGATGACGGACCTCCACCGCGTACCGGTGGCCGGTGCCGAGCCCGCTCAGGAACCGGCCGAGCAGCGGGACGTCGGCCGGCCCGAAGGCCGCGGGCAGCTGTGCCCACACCGCGTGCACCCGGGGGCCGAGCGGCTCGATCGCGTCCAGGAAGGAACGTGCGATGTCGTCGACGTCGGTCAGGCAGCGGTCGTGGGTGATGGTTTTCGGCAGTTTGACGACGAGGCGGAACCCGGGGTCGGTCTGCCGGGCCCAGGAAAGCGCCGTCTCGCGGTTCGGGGTGGCATAGAACGTGGTGTTGCCCTCGACCGCGTTGCACCAGCTGGCGTAGCTGCGCAGCCGCTCGTGTGCCGGCAGCGGATGCGCCAGGAAACGCCCCTGCCAGGACCGGTGGCTCCACATCGCGCATCCCACGTGAAGGCGCATGTCACGCAGCATATGCACCGCCGGCACCGGAACCGCACCCTGACGGGTGCGGTTCCGGTGCCGGCCGGCGGGTGCCGGGGGTGGCGGGTGGCTCCGTCAGACCGCGGTGCCGGAGCTGCCAGAGCCAGCGGTGCTGGCCGTGCTGGCGGTGCTGGCCGTGCTGGCCGTGCTGGCCGTGCTGGCGGTGCTGGCGGTGCTGGCGGTGCTGGCGGTGCTGGCGGTGCTCGCGGAACTCGCTGACCGGCCCCGCGGGATGGTCAGCGCCAGGACCGCGGCGATCACGGCGGCGGCGGCGCACATCGCGAACAGCTCCTGGTAGCCGTCGAGCGAGGGCAGCTCGGCAGCGCCGACGGACACCGTCTGCGCCGCGAGGATGCTGCCGCCGATGGCGCTGGCCAGCGAGCTGCCGATCGAGCGGAACAGCGCGTTCAGGCCGTTCGCCGCCGCGATCTCGGTCGGCGGGGTGAAGGCGTTGATGAGCGAGGGCATGGCGGCGTAGCCGATGCCCGTCCCGATCCCCACCACGGTGTTGCCGAGGATGATCTGCGTCAGCGAGTCGGCGAAGATGATGCGCGTACCCCAGCCGAGGGCCACCACGACGGCGCCGACGGCGAGCGTGGGCGCGCCGCCGAACCGCGTGACCATCCGCGCGGCTACAGGTGCCAGCAGCAGCATGCCGATACCGCTCGGCAGCATCGCGAGGCCGCCGACGACCATCGACGAGCCGAAGCCGTACCCGGTCTCCTCCGGCGCCTGCACGAACGAGGCCGTGCCGATCATCGAGGCGAACAGGGCGAAGCCGAACAGCAGCGAGGCGATGTTCGTCAGCAGCAACGGGCGGCGCAGGAAGGCCGCCATGTCGACGAGCGGGTCACGGATCCGGCGCTCGACCGCTCCGAGCGTCGCCAGCAGGACCACACCGAGGGCCAGCAGGCCGAGCACCCACGGCGAGCCCCAGCCCCAGTTCCCTGCTTCGGCGAGCGGGAGCATCAACGCGACCAGCCCGGCGCTCAGCAGCGCCGCTCCCACCAGGTCGACCCGCCCCCCGGTGCGGCTGGGAGCCTCGGGAACGACCGCGAGAATCATCGCGAACGCCAGTACACCGCCGACAGCGGTGATCCAGAAGAGCACGTGGAAGTCGGCGTGCTCGGCGATCAGGCCCGCCAGCGGAAGGCTCAGTGCCGCGCCGACACCGAGCATCGAGCTGATCAGTGCGATGGCCGACCCGACCCGCTCCTTCGGCAGCAGCGACACCAGCAGGCTGATCCCGAGCGGAATCGCGGCTGCGGACAGGCCCTGAACGGCCCGCCCGACGATCAGCAGCGCGACGTTGCTGGTCAGTGCGGCGAGCAGGGATCCGACTGCCAGGGCAGCCATCGACAGGAGCAGCATGCGGCGCTTGCCGAACATGTCCCCGAGGCGCCCCATCACGGGTACGCCGACCGAGGCGACCAACAGCGTGGACGTCAGCAGCCACTCGACGTTCGTGTGCGTGGTGTTCAGCTCGGTCGGCAGGATCGACAGCACCGGCACGAGCAGCCCCTGCGCCATCGACACCATCAGCGCGGCGAAGCCGACCACGACGAGCTCGAGGCTCGCGCGGCCACGGGACGTGTGGGATCTGATCCCGGCCTCCGCCGCGGCCTGACGGTCGGGCGGGCCCGTGGTCTGGGCGGTCCCCTGTGGGCCGGCGTTCCCCACCGGCACGGACACCTCGGTCATACCTGGTCCCTCGGGGTCTTGTGTGCTGACGGCCCCGCCCGACCCGCGGGCCGACGGCAGAGCCGAGCGCTACCGGAAGAATTTCCTCCATTTACGCTAGCACAACCGGACGACGACCCTCCGCTTAGCCCTGGCCGACTCCCCTGCAGGTCACGTCACCCGAGCCGGAGCCGTCGGGTAGGAAGGAGGCCAGCAGGATCCGGCGTCCCGTCGGGTCGGGAGGAGGGGCCGTGGCGACGCAGTCCGTGCCCGAGGAGCTCGGTCAGCTGCTCACCGCGCCGAACCCGAGCGTCATCACGACACTGCGGCCGGACGGCCAGCCCGTCTCGGTGGCGACGTGGTACCTGTGGGAGAAGGACCGCATCCTGGTCAACATGGACGAGGGCCGCCGGCGCCTCGACTACCTCCGGGCGGACCCGCGGGTCTCGCTCACCGTCCTGCGCAGCGGCGACTGGTACACCCACGTCAGCCTGCAGGGCCGGGTGGTGGAGCTGGTGCCCGACACCGGGCTGGTCGACATCGACCGGATCTCCACGCACTACACCGGCGGGCCCTATCCCGACCGGGTCCGCGGCCGGGTGAGCGCCTGGATCGAGGTCCTGCGCTGGCACGGCTGGCAGGCGGGCAGGAGCAGCGGCGGCACCACCCACTGACCACGGCGAAAGGCGCGGGCACGGGACGACCTCCGAGAGGTACCCGCACCCGCGCCCGGCGACTCAGGCCCGTGGTGGCTCAGCCGGTGGCTGTTCCGCCTGCGGCGGCCCCCGCGACGGAGCCGGCACCGGCGCTCCCGGCGGCGGCATCGGCGCTGGCACCGAGGCCGCGTAGGCAGAACGCCCAGACGCGGTCACCGACCTCGGCGGCCGACTCGTTCTTGTGGGATGCGAAGGCGTAGTGGTGGAACACCGCCCTCACCAGCAGGTTGACGAACTCCGCGGCCTCTGCGGTGTCGATGGGCGCGATGAGCCCGGCGTCACGCGCCGCTTCCAGCTCGCCGGCGACGAGACTGGCGAAGGGGCGGGTGGCGTGCTCGATCTCGTCGGGGTAGAGCTGGTGCAGCCGCCAGTGCTCGGCGGTGATGAACCGCGCGCCGCCGCCCACACCGAGCCTGACGCCGTTGCCGCCGCCTCCACCCCCTCCGTCGGAACCGCCGCCCTCGCCAGCGCCGGCACCGTCACCAGATCCGGCACCGGCGGCCTCGCGGTCGCGGTCGATGGAGGACAGGGCCGCCTGGATGTGCAGGCGCAGGCGGGCGAGCGGGTCCGGCTCGTGTGCCGCCCGCTCCCGGTAGTGCGTGGTCTGCTCGCTGATGACGTCCTCGATGACCGCGAGCAGGAGCTGGTCCTTCCCGGGGAAGTGCCGGTAGAAGGTCTGCATGGCGACACCGGCCTCCTTCACGAGGTCCTGCGTCGTGAAGGAGGAACCCCTGCTGGTGATCAGTCGCCGCGCGGCGTCGACGATCACCTTCATCTGCTGCATGCTGCGGGACCGGGACCGCTGAACCAGCGGCGACCGGTCCACGGCACGGTCGGCCCAGGACACTCCTCCGACGGTACCGGTGTCTAGGCCGCGGACGCCGCGGGCGCCGGGGACAGCACGACCACGGGTATCGGGCGCTCCGTTCTGGCCTGGTACACGTCGTAGTTCGGCCAGACCTCGGTCATGATCTTCCACAGTCGAGGCTTCTCCTCGTCGGAGGCGGTCCGCGCGACCACCGGCAGGTGCTGCGCGCGGACCTGGATCTCCGCCGCCGGCTGCGCGGTCAGGTTCTCGTACCACAGGGGCGCCGTCGGCGACCCGCCCTTGGAGGCGATGACGAGGTAGTCGTCACCGTCCCGCCCGAAGATCAGCGCGGATGTCCGAGGCTGCCCGGAGCGCCGACCGGTCACGGTGAGTAACAGGGTTGGCACGCCGTTCCATTCATAGCCGACCTCACCGTCGGTCTCCCGGTAGCGCGCGATGTGCTCCGCGCCGCGGAGAGAGATATCCGGCGGGCGGTATCCGGGCTCACTCATGCTGGACTGTCTCCTGCCGTGTCAGTGCTGCGAAGCGGGCTCAGCGGTCGAACAGGACGGGGATCTCGGTCGCGCCGCGCTCGTACATGCCGATGAGGCGCGGAGGCTCGGCGGCCGGGTCGAGGCGCAGGTTCGGCAGCCGGTCGAGCAGCGCACCGATCCCGACGGTGATCTCGGCCCGGGCGACGTGCATGCCGAGGCACACGTGGGCGCCGCTGCCGAAGCCGAGCGAGCGCTTCATCGGGCGGTGGATGTCGAACTCGTCGGGCCGGTCCCACCGGGCCGGGTCCCGGTTCGCGGCTCCCAGGCAAAGGTGCACCACCGACCCGCGCGGGATCCGCAGCCCACCGAGCTCGACGTCCCGGGTGGCGAAACGGGCGAACATCGGGTCGGTGGGTGACCAGCGCACCGACTCCTCCACGGCCGGGCGCAGCAGCGACCGGTCGGCCCGGACGGCCTCGAGCACCTCGGGACGGCGCAGCAGGGCGGTCAGCGTGATGCCCATCTGCTTCCAGGTGGTGCCGGAGCCGGCGAGCAGCAGCAGGATCGCGAACGTGTAGATCTCGTGGTCGGACAGCTGGTGGCGCACCCCCTCCTCGTCAGTGATCTCCGCCTGGACCAGCACGCTGATCAGGTCGTCCTGCGGCGCCTCGCGCCGGGCGGCGACGATCGGCGCGAGCATGCGGATCACCTCCGGCGGGTCGTTGAGCACCTCGCGGATGTGCAGCGCCTCCTCGACGGCGACCCCGAAGCTGCTGGTGATCGTCAGCACCGGGATCGCCGCGCAGAAGTCGACGTTCAGCTCGGCGGCGCCGTCGCCGGCGAACCGGTCGATGAGGGCGTGCACCGTCTCCTCGATCCAGTTCGTGATCCACCACGGCCCGCGGGCCGGGACGAACGACGGCTGGACGAGCGCGCGGTAACGGCGGTGCTGGGCGCCGCCCATCGACAGCATGCTGCTGCTCGCGCCGATCTGGCCCCCGGTGGGGTCGACGGCCTGCGGCGACGACGCGAAGGTCTCGTTGTCGCGGAAGACCTGGTCGCACACGTCGAACGAGAACACCGAGAAGTGTGGCCGGTCCGGGTAGGGCAGGCCCTGGAACATGGCGGGCCGGTCGTAACCGGTCAGCTCGTGGACGATGCCCTCGTGCACGGGGCCCCGCTCGCGCAGCTCCCGCCAGACCGGGTTGGGGTCATCCTCGTAGTCGCCGCCGCTGCGCGCGTTGTAGCTGCTGCGCAGGTCGAACAGCTCCCGCAGCCGTTCCCGGTCGAGCACCGCCGCCGTCGGCGGGGCACCGCTGCCGCGGTCGTTCACCTGGGTCACTCCGCTCATCCGTCCTCACCTGGCCAGATATCCGCCGTCGACCGGGAGGAGGACGCCGGTGATGTTGGCGGCCCGGTCCGAGACCAGGAAGACCGCCGCCTCGGCGCAGTCCTCCGCGGTGATCGGCCGGCCCAGCGGGTGGTTGGCCCCGGTCTGGCGGGCCAGCGCCGCTGTGGTCTCCTCGTCGCTACCCATACCGCCGGCGGTCATGAAACCGGTGTACGGCATCCCGGCCGGGCAGATCGCGTTGGCCCGGATCCCGAAGGGGGCCCCCTCGATCGCGACGGCCCGGGTCAGCTGGTGCACGCCGCCCTTGGTCGCGCCGTACACCGAGCCGCCCCAGGCGACGATCCCGGCGACGGAGCCGGTGTTGAGGATGACTCCGCCGCCGCCCTGCCGCTTGAACCGGAGCACCGCGTGCTTGCTGCCGAGGAACACCCCGCGCAGGTTGACGGCGACCAGGCGGTCGAAGTCCTCGACCGAGTGGTCCTCCAGCTTCGCGCCGAGGCGTGGGGTCGGCACACCGGCGTTGTTGAACACGATGTCGAGGGTGCCGAACCGCTCGGCGGCGTGCTCGAGCGCGCCGGCCACGTCCGCCTCCACGGAGACGTCGCACCGCACGGCGACGGCCCGCGCCGCGGCGCCGGACGGCCCGCCCGGCCCGTCCGGCCGCTCGAGCTTCTCGATCTCGCGGACCGTCTCCTCGGCACCGTCGAGGCTGATGTCCGCGCACACGACCCGGGCGCCCTCCGCGGCGAAGCGCAGGGCGGAGGCCCGCCCGACCCCCGATCCGGCGCCGGTCACCACGGCGACCTTCCCGTCGAGCAGCATGCTCGTCACGTTCCCTTCTCCTGTGCCAGCCGCAGCGCGCCGGTCGGGCAGGCGTCCACGGCGGAACCGATCACGTCCTCCTCGTCACCCATCGGGTCCAGGACGACGACCTTGGCCACCTCGTCGTGGGCGAAGCTGTCCGGCGCGTAGAGGACGCACATCCCACTGCCGACACAGCGCTCGCGGTCGACGGCGACCGAGGGGGCACCCACTCAGACGCCGCTGAGGACGGGCGGCTCGGCCGGGGTGAAGCGGTAGAGCCGCTCCGCGTTGCCGCGCAGGATCTTGTACTGCGTCTCGGCCGGGAGGTGGCCGATGATGCCCTTGACCGTCTGGATGCAGTTCGGCCAGGTGGAGTCGGAGTGCGGGTAGTCGGTCTCGCACATGATGTTGTCCTCGCCGATCTCGGCGATGCTGGCGATGCCGTGGTGGTCCTCGATGAAGCAGCCGTAGACGTGCTCACGGAACGTCGCACGGATGTCGAGCGTGTCCAGGTCGAGGTTGGCGGCGGCGGCGTGGTCGTTCCACTGGACGCCCTTCTTGACCCAGTGCCGCTGCTTGTCGAGCACCTGCTCGGCGCGCTCCAGGTAGTACGGCATCCAGCCGATCTCACCCTCGGACAGCGCGATCTTCAGCTTCGGGTACCGCTGGAACATGCCGCTGAACAGCCAGGAGAGCATCGCGCCCGAGGTGCGCATCGCACCCCAGGTCAGGTTCGCCATGAACGGCGCGTCCGGGGCGATCTTCGGCACCTGCGACGACGAGCCGACGTGCATCGACACGACCATCTCCAGGTCRTTCGCCGCGGCCATCACCGGGTCCCWGTACCGGTCCTTGTCGTGGATGGTCGGCAGGCCGAGCGGCGCCGGGTTCTCCGAGAAGGCGAACGTCGTCGCGCCCTTGGCGGCGCAGCGCTCGAGCTCGGCGGCGGCGAGCTTCGGGTCCCACAGCGGGATCAGCACCAGCGGGATGTAGCGGCCCGGCGCGGCGCCGCACCACTCCTCGATCATCCAGTCGTTGTAGGCCTTCAGGCAGACCAGCCCGAAGTCCCGGTCGCTGGCCTCCATGAACAGCTGGCCGCAGAACCGGGTGATGGTCGGGAAGCACAGCGAGGCGAGGATGCCCGCGCGGTTCATGTCCTCGACGCGGGCGGCGGCGTCGTAGCAGCCCGGCCGCATCTCGGAGTACTTGAGGGGGTTCGGGCTGAACTCCTCCTTCTCCTTGCCGGCGACCGCGCTCAGCCCGGAGCTGGGGAACCGCTTCCCGTCGTAGACCCAGGCGTCCATGCCGTCGGCGTCGAACTCCATGTGCGGGGCCCGGTCACGGTCCTTCGCCGGGAGCCGGTCCAGCCACAGGTTCGGCGGCTCGAGCACGTGGTCGTCGACCGAGATCAGCCAGTCGAGCGAGAGGTTGTCAGTCATTGCCGCTCCTTGTCGATCGTCAGTCCGCCTGGTCGGCGGGCGGTCGTCAGCGGGGGTCACTGATCGCAAGATGCTTGACCTCCTGGAAGGCACGGATACCGTCCGGCCCCCGCTCGCGGCCCAGGCCGCTCTGCTTGTAGCCGCCGCTCGGCGCGTACGCGCTGAACATGCCGCCGACGTTGACGTTGACCGCGCCGGTGCGCAGCCGGCGGGCGACCGCCGTCGCGGCGGCGACGTCCGCGCCGAAGACCTGGCCGGACAGGCCGTAGTCGCTGTCGTTGGCGATGTGCACGGCGTCGTCCAGGTCGCGGTAGCCGATGATGCTGATCACCGGGCCGAAGATCTCCTCTCGGGCCGCCGGGTTGGTGTTGTCCCGCAGGTCGAGCACGGTCGGCTCGAAGTAGTAGCCGCGGTCGAGGCCAGCCGGCCGGCCCCCGCCGAAGGCGACCTTGCCGCCGTGTTCCTCGGCGGTGGCGACGAACCGCTCGCAGCGTTCCCGCGCCGCCGCGTTGATGACGGGGCCCATCCGCGCCGTCGGGTCGCTGGGCGGGCCGACGGTGATGGCCGCGTACGCCCGCGCCACCGCCTCGACGACCTCGTCCTTGTGGTCCTGCGGCACGAGCATCCGGGTGGCGGCGACGCACGCCTGCCCGGCTGTCGCCGCGACCACCGCGGCGGCACCCGCCGGCGCCCGGCCGACGGCGTCCGGCAGGTAGATCTGCGCCGACTTGCCGCCGAGCTCCAACGCGACCCGCTTCACCGTCGGCGCGGCCTGGGCGAGGATCCGCCGGCCCACCGCGGTCGAGCCGGTGAACGAGACCATGTCGACGAACGGATGGCTGGTCAGCAGCTCCGCGCCGATGGAACCGGCCTCCACGACGACGCTCAGCGTGCCCGCCGGCAGCCCGGCGGCGTCCGCCGCCGCCCCGAACAGCAGCGAGGAGATCGGGGTGAGCGGACTCGGCCGCAGGATCACCGAGTTGCCCGCCATCAGCGCCGGGATGAGCTTCTGGAACGCCATGATGATCGCGCCGTTGTACGGCGTGATCGCGGTGACCACGCCGACCGGCTCATGCCGGCGGATACTCAGGGCCGCCCCGCCGCGCAGCAGGTCGTCGACCGGCAGCGGGTTGTGATCCTCGTGCTGCATCGACAGGTACAGGTCGATCGTGCCCCGCGCCAGCGCCACCCCGGCGCCGAGCTGGGCCCGCTCGGCGAACGCCGCCGGCTGGCCCGCCTCGGCGACCATGGTGGCGACGAACGCGGCGCGGTGGGCCACGATGTGGTCGACGAAGGCGTGCAGCACCCGGGCCCGTTCGGCCGGCGGGGTGTCCGCCCACGTGCCGGCGTCGAAGCAGCGCCGCGCCTCGGTGACGGCCCGCTCGATCTCGGCGAGCGGGGTGACGGAGACGTCGGTGACATGCGACTCGTCCGCCGGGTTCTCCACGGCGAGCGGCTCGTCGCCGTCCACCCAGGTGCCGGCGACGTAGGAGCGCCGCTCGGCGATGAGGTCATCCACCGGCTCTCTCGCTTTCTCGGGGTGCGGGCGTGCGGGGTGCGGGGGTCAGGACGGTTCGGCCGTGTAGACGACGGCGCCGCCGTAGTGCGGGGAGGAGTGGCACGCGACACCGACCGTCGCGCCGGCGCGCTGGCGGTCACCGGCCCGGCCGGCGAGCTGCAGGTAGCACTCGAGCATCTGCGGGATGCCGTGCATCCGACCGTTGCCGAGCGCGCCGCCCCCGGAGAGCACCGGCAGGCCGTCCGGGCGGTCGCTGTCGATCCGCCCGTCCTGGACGAACCGGTGCGCCTCGCCGCGCGGGCAGAAGCCGAGGGCCTCCAGCCAGAAGTAGACGAACGGCGAGAACCCGTCGTAGAGCTGTGGCAGGTCGACCTCGGCCGGCCCGACCCCGCTGGCCTCCCACAGGCGGCGGGCGGTCTCGGTGCCGACGTCCATGATGTCGTCGAGCGGCCAGTGCAGCGGCAGCCGCCGCCGCGCCGGCAGGCCGCTGGCGTAACCGGACACGTACACCGGCCGGTGCGGCAGATCGGCGGCGTGCTCGGCCGAGGTGAGGACGAAGGCCGCCACCCCGTCGACGGGGATGTCGCAGTCGTACCGGCAGACCGGGTCGCTGATCATCGGCGCGGCCAGGTACTCGGCGGCGGTCAGCGGCCGCTTGTGCCAGTACGACCAGGGAATGCGGGACCCGTTCTTGCGCGCCTCGACCACGACGGACGCCATCGCCGCCCGGTCCGCGTTGTACCGCTGCAGGTACTCGTTGTACGGCAGGCCGATCATGGCCAGCGGGCCGAAGAAGCCCTGCGGGGCGGTCCACTGCGCCGGGCCGGCGGCCCGTTCCATGCTGTTGGCGTGGTACTTGCCCGGCGGGTTGTGCAGCGCCCGGTAGACCAGCACGGTCTGGGCGGCACCGCTGGCGACGGCGTTGACCGCCATGCCGACCATGCCGGGGATCTGGCCGATGCCGTGGAACCCGGCGACGTGGCGTGCACCGCTGGAAAGCCGCTCGGCCAGCCAGGTCGCCGGCACGGAGCTGACCCCGTCCTGGACGGCGTGCGACCCCGCGGTGGGGAACAGTGCCGAGGTGACGATCCCGTCGACGTCCGCGGGGGTGAGCCCGGCGTCGGCGATCGCGGCCCGGGCGGTCTCCAGCGTCACCGCGCCGAGCGGGCGCGCGGCGTGACGCTGCACGGCGCTGTGCGCGTACCCGACGACGGCCACCTTGTTCCGGGCCGCGAACCGCCGCCCGCTCACCGCACACCTCCGGACGGTTCAGTGACACCGGACGGTTCAGTGACGGCGAGGGTGAACGCGGGGACGCCGACACCGGGGTGGACGTCCTCGAAGGCGACCCGGACCCGGGCGCCCAGGCGCAGCGCGGGATCGCTGCCGGCCAGCGCACCGGGGCCGTCGAGGAGACGTCCGATCATGCGCAGTTCGGTCTGCTCGGCGAGCTCCACGTCGACGAGCACGAACGGCAGGTCGGCGGCGAACCCGGGCAGGCCCGACTGCCGGACGACCGTCCAGGAGCGGACCGTGCCGCGGCCGCTGACCGGCTCGAACGCGTAGTCCGGGTCGGTGCTGCGGCAGTGCGGGCAGACCTGGTCGGGCGGCAGGGCGAACGACCCGCAGCGGGCGCAGCGGGCGAGCGCCAGGATGTGGTCGGCCGCTGCCGACCAGTAGGGACCGGACGTCTCGTCCGGCATGGGTAACGGGCGCGCGGCGGCGGGAGTGCTCACGGGATGACCCCGGTCTCGGCGAACGTGCCGATCTGCTCCCAGGTGTAGCCGAGCTCGAGGAGCACCGACTCGGTGTGCTCGCCGTGCTCGGGGGCGCGGCGCAGCGCGGGTGGGTGCTCGTCGAACTGCACCGGGCCGGTCGGCAGCCGGTAGGACGGGCCGCCCTCGGCGGTGACCTCGCCGAGGTAGTCGTTGGCGAGCACCTGGGGGTCGGTGAGCAGCTCCTCGACGGCCTGCACCGGCGCCCACGGCGCGTCGATCCCGCCGAGCAGGTCCTTCCACTCCGCGAAGGTCCGGTCGGCGAAGATCGCCGCGATCTCGGCGACGCAGGCCGCCCGGTTCGCGGCACGGGCCGCCAGGTCGGTGAAGCGCGGGTCGGCGACGAGGTCCTCGCGGCCGACCAGGCGACAGAAGTCGGCCCAGTAGCGGTCCGGTTCGAGGAACACCAGCTGGATGTGCCGGCCGTCCTTCGTGCGGTACGAGCCCACCAGCGGGTTGCGGTAGGCGTCGACGCCGGAGGCCGCGCGCGGGGTCTGCCCGGTGAGGGCCGAGAGGATGTCGGAGGACAGGGTCCACATCGCGGTCGCGAGCAGGGAGACGTCGACGACGGTCCCGCGGCCGGTGCGCTCGCGTCGCAGCAGCGCCGAGGCGATCCCGAACGCGAGCGCCATCGCCCCGTTGCGGTCACCCATCGCGCCGCGCTGACTGATCGGGGCGTCCCGCTCGGGCGGGGTCAGCACGTGCGCGAGGCCGCCCTGCGCCCAGAACGCCGAGGAGTCGTAGCCGGGCCGGTCGGCGCCGGGGCCGCGCACGCCGTAGCCGTGACCGCGGGCGTAGACGAGGCGCGGGAACCGCGCGGTGAGTGTGTCGGAGTCCAGCCCGAGGCGGCGTAACGCGCCGGGCCGGAAGTTCGTGAGGAAGACGTCGGCGGTCTCCAGGAGCTGGCCGAGTACCTGCCGGCCCTGCTCGGAGCGCAGATCGATGGCGAGTGAGCGCTTACCCCGGTTGGCCAGAGCCACGGAGAGGTTCACCCCRCCACCGTCCGTGCCGATGCCCTGCGTGGCCAGCCCCCGGTAGGGATCACCCTCCGGACGCTCCACCCGGACGACGTCGGCACCCCAGTCGGCCAGCAGCGCGCCGGCCACCGGCACGAACACCCACTGGGCCAGCTCGACCACGCGAACACCCTCGAACGCGGCCTGATCCACGCTGACACCTCCCCTCGACCTCGGCAAACAAGCACGTAGGGCGCAAATGTAGAACGTCACTCTCGTGTTTGTGAAGACGTTGACTTTCCTCACTTTGCGTGGAAACATCCAGTCCGGCCGGAACCGGCCGGCGCCGCGTCCGTCAGGTCAGGCCACCCGGACCCGGACCGTCGCGAGCAGTCGCGGATGACACAGCCCATCCCCGTCCCACAAATCTCCGTCTCACGAAGTAAGTGAACGCTCTTTTTCTGGTGCGGGAGTGCGGCGGTGCGCCCGGCGCCGCCTGACACGGCCGAGAGGAACGCCTGTGGACATCCAGATCAGCCATGCCCGCCGCATCCGTGAACTCGCCGCGACCCGTCCGGACGAGGTGGCCGTACGCAACGTCTCCCTCGACGGGACCACGACCGCGGCGACCTGGGTCGAGCTCGACCGCCGCTCGAGCCAGCTCGCCGGCGCGCTCATCGAGCGTGGGCTCACCGTGGGTGACCGCCTCGGCATCGGGCTGCGCAACTCCCCGCAGTTCGTCCTCGGCGTGCTGGCGGCCTGGAAGGTCGGCGCCGTCCCGGTGCCGGTGCGCTGGGACATACCCGGATGGGAGCTGGCCCGCCTGCGGGAGGTCATCGACCCGCGCGTCTTCCTCGGCGACACCGACATCCCCTGGATCGACGCCACCGCCGGGCTCCCCGTGCCCTTCCTGCCGGACGCGGTGTCCCCGCAGATCAACGGCATCTGCAGCAGCGGCTCGACCGGGACGCCGAAGGTCATCCTCACCGACCGGCCGTCGCTCTACGACGAGCGGACCACCGTCCCGTTCATCGCCGCGTGGAACCCCGTGCCGCGCCCGCAGACAATCCTCGTGCTCGCGCCGATGTACCACGCGAACGGTCTCACGACCCTCTACACCCTTCTCGCCGGCGACCGCCTGGTCATCATGGAGAAGTTCGACGCCGCCCGGGTCGTCGACGTGATCGAGCAGCACCGCGTCACCACGTTCACCGCGACGCCGACGATGCTGCAGCGCATCGCCGACCTGCCCGGCATCGAGCAGCGGGACCTGTCCAGCCTCGTCTGGATCCTGCAGGGCGCCGCGCCGATGCCTCCGTCGCTGGTGCACCGCTGGGCGAAGCTGATCGGCGCCGAGCGGATCGTGATGGCCTACGGGATGACCGAGGGCCTCGGGTCCACCGCCCTGCGCGGGGACGAGTGGATGGCCCACGAAGGCAGCGTCGGGCGCCCGTTCCGCGACACGGAGATCCGCGTGCTCGACGACGACGGCAACGAGCTGCCCGCCGGCGAGGCCGGGCTGATCTACCTGCGCTCGCGGATCACGGGCAGCTACCGCTACCTCGGCGACGCGCCGCCGCTACGGAAGACCGAGGACGGCTTCAGCACCGCCGGGGACGTCGGCTACCTCGACGCCGACGGCTGGCTGTACGTCCTCGACCGGCGCGTGGACATGATCGTCACCGGGGGCGCGAACGTCTTCCCGGCCGAGGTCGAGGCCGCCCTCATCGAGCACCCCGAGATCGCGGACGTCGTCGTCATCGGCCTGCGCGACGCGCAGTGGGGCCGGCGGGTCCACGCCGTCATCGAGCCCGCCGACCACGCCAACCCGCCGTCGAGCGGTGAGGTCATCAGCTATGCCAAGAGCCGCCTCGCCCCCTACAAGGTCCCGAAGACCGTCGAGTTCGTCGACGCCATCCCGCGCAGCGCCGCGACGAAGGTGAACCGCGGCGCCCTCGTGGCCGCCCGCGACGCCGCGCAGGCCTGACGCCGTGCAGCCCGACACCGCGACAGCCTGAGAACGATCAGAACCGGGAGGATCGGATGCCAGTAAGCAAGCCGAGCGAGTTACCCAGGGGCGGCGGCGGCCGCTGGCCGGCCAGCGGCAGCGGCTTCAGGTCGGCGCAGTGGGGTGACATGGAGGTCGGCTACACGGCGACCGGCCCGCTGGACTGCACGCCCGGCTACCAGGGCCTGCCCGGCGGGGTCTGCCCCTGCCCGCACTACGGCTACGTCTTCACCGGCCGGGTTCGGGCCATCTACCCCGGCACTAACTGGCCGGACGAGGTGGCCACCGCCGGCGACGTCTACTTCTTCCCCGCCGGCCACTCGCTGATCTACGAGGAGCCCAGCGAGGTCCTCGAGATCAACCCGGCAGCGGCACTGCAGCAGGTCATGGCGCACTTCGAGTCGCTCGCGGGCACCGGCCGCCTGGCAGCCGACGGCGGCTGACGCCGGGCATCCAGCCAGCCCGCCCACCGACACCCCAGGAGGAAGCGACGTGTCCGACCTGCCCACCGCCACGCCCGCCCGCGTACCCGAACAGCTCGAGGAAATCCTCTCCCCCGGATGGCTGACCGCGGCGCTCGGCGCCCGCTTCCCGGGCATCGAGGTCACCGAGGTCACCCCCGGCCCGGTCGTCAGCCGGATCTCGACCAACGTCCGGTTCCGCATCACCTGCGCCGGCGGTTTCCCCGCCGGGCTGTCGCCCGACCTGTGCGTCAAGGGCTACTTCTCCGAACGGACCCTGYCGGCCCGCCACGCCGGCATCCCGGAGACCCTGTTCTACCGCGACCTGGCCGCGCGGACCGGGGTGCGCACCCTGCGTAGCCCCTACGCCGAGGTGGACACCGCGACCGGCGCGAACGTCCTCATCACCGAGGATGTGATCGCCGCCGGCGGCTCGTTCCTCGACGGCCAGCACCCCTACTCCCCCGACCAGACCGCCGCCAGCCTCGAACAGCTCGCCCAGCTCCACGCCACGACCTGGGGCGACCCGAGTCTGGCGGACGCCAGCTGGCTGACCTCGCGGATGGGGCCCCGCACCGGCCCCACGTGGCGGGAGAAGATCGAAGCCAACTTCACCACCGCCACCGGCGCCGGCGCCCCCGAGGAGGTCCGCGACGTCGGGCGGCTCATCGCCGCCTACAGCGCGCTGGCCGACCTGGTCACCAACACCTCGCCGTGGACGATCGTGCACGGCGACCCGCATGTCGGCAACATCTTCCTGGACAGCGAGGGCCGACCGTCGCTGCTCGACTGGCAGCTTGTGCAGCGGGCCCCGTGGTACATCGACGTCGGCTACCACATCGCCTCCGCTCTCACCGTCGCCGACCGCCGCACCCACGAGACCGACCTGCTGCGGCACTACCTGGACGCGCTGGCCGCCGGCGGGATCGAGCCGCCGTCGTGGGACGAGGCCTGGCTCGGGGTGCGCCGCAGCGTCCTGCAGGGCTTCTACCTGTGGAGCATCACCTCGATGGTGAACCCGGCGATCACCGCCGTGCTCATCGAACGCCTCGGCACCGCCGTCGCCGACCACGACTCGTACGCCACCGTCGGCCAGTAATCCACCGACCAGGCGCCATCGAGGCCTGGCTCCGCACCGGGCTCTACCTGCCCGGCGGGCGTTGTTCCTGGCCGGTGAGGTAGTCGTGCGGGTAGGTCGTGGTGGTGGTGCCGGACGGTCCGGTCCACTCGAAAGTGCCCGGGCTCGGCTGGCGGACCTTCCACAACCGGCCGGGTTGGTGGCGCATCCGGTGATGCCTCCGGCAGCAGGGGCCCAGGTTGATCGTGAGGGTCGGCCCGCCCTGCGCGTAGGGGGCGGTGTGATCGGTGTCGGTACGGGTGGCCGGGCGAGTGCAGGCGGGGTGGGTGCACTGCCGGTTCCGCGCCCGGACATGGCGGACCTGTGCCGGGCTGGGAAGCCGGCGTTCGGCGACCTCGACCAGCGTCCCCCGCTCGTCGGTCAGCAGACGCCGCCAGGTCGACTCCGGGCGCATCGCGATCTCCCGGGCGACCGCGGCAGGTAGCGGCCCGTAGCCATCCAGCTGACCCGGATCCCGGCCCACTCCCAGCAACGTGGGCAGGGGGACAACGACCTGGATCTCGCAGCCGATCGGCGCGGCATGCTCCCCTCGGCCCATCAGCAGATCCACGAAGACATCGGCGCGGATCTGCTCCCGCGTGCGCTCATCACCCTGCGCCCGGTCATGAGCGATGCCCTCCGCGAGCCGTTCCACCCGCTGGTAGCAGGCGGCCGCGTCCCCGGCGGCCAGCAGCGCACTCAGCCGACTCGTCGCATCCCGGCCCGGGATGATCCGCACGGTACGGTCCGCGCGCCGCTTCTCCGCGCGCTCATCGGCACCGTCAGGATCGACGCGGATCACCGCCTGCGCGCATCCCGCGGCGAACGACCGGCGGTTACGCCCCGGCCCCTCCTCGAGCATCCGTGCCGCCCCCTGCGCGGCGAGGTCGTCGCTCAGGGGGCGGGTGGCGTTCTCCAACGACACCAGCCGCGGCAGATCGAGCACCCCGGATTCCAACGCGGCCACCGCCCGCGGCAACCGCCGCACGACGRCCTGGGCCAGTTCCAGCTGGGAACGGGCCTGCGGCCCCGTCACCGCCAACACCCCCGCGATCTCCTCCGGAGCATAGAAAGCGAACAACCCCGCCGGATCCAACTCCCCCGGCGCCGCCACCTCCGCCACCGCCGCCACCGCACGCAACAACCGCGCCTGCCCAGCCGCGACCATGCGCGCTGCGGCAGCAATGGTCCCGAGCGCACCCCGCAGACGCAGCACGAACGCCTCTTCGGCATCCACGGCGAAGTCCTTCTTCCCGCCCAGAGCACCGCTGGGAGCTCCGCCGGCCACACCCACCGGATCACGGCCGGAAGGTCCGCAGGTCGGCTCGGAACCCGCGGCTCCGCCCGCGGGGTTGTGGGTGGTGCTGATCGGGTCGGTGGGGGGCATGCAGCCACCTCCAATCCTGGGACATGGGCAAACAGACGCCCTTGAACCGAACGTGTGTTCGATTCCGAATTCGATCCTAGGACGCCGGACCGCCGCGCGAGAGGGGCGAGCCGGCGAGACCACAGGGAGCAACAGCCACCCCTGTCGGCCTTTGACCCCGACGCCAGTCCAGCGCAGGATGACCGCGTCCCGCAGCTGCGCAACGTGATCGGGAACGGCAGGCCCACCGGGCCGGCAACTCGACCGAAGTCGGCAGGCAGGCCGGTGTGCCGCCACAGGCGGAGACGGCTACGACAGTGCACACGCCCGAGGCGGAATAAGCCCGACGCGCAGCGCAGCGTCAGACAGCCCAGGTAGCCATATCAGGAGGTCGGTGATGTCGCGGTGAACCGTTCTGGTGGCGGCAGAGCGAGCGCCAGGTCAGGGCCCTACCGGCCCCGGCCGCACCATTCGGTGTCGATTCTGGCTGCGTCGCGGTCGGCTCGGTCAGTACACGCAGGTATCAGGGGCCTGTGGGGCGGGAGCGGAGGGAGAAGGTTCGCCTACGGCGGCCGTCGGAGCAACTGCGCGCGCGGCGGACGGAGCAGCGAGGACGGTACGGCCCGAACCGTCCTCTCCGGCTGCGACGCCGGCTGCCCCGGCCGCGAGTGCCCCGCCCGTGCCAGCCCCGCCACCGCCGGCGTCTCCGGAGTCGGGGGCCGGATCAGCGAGAGCGCGGAAGGTCGAGCCGACGATCAGCTGGACGCCGTCAACGTCGTTGTCCGCCAGGAGTTTCGCTCCGGGGATGTGAGTCAGCAGCATTCGAGCCGTGGCTTCGGCGCCGGTGCCGTACCGGATCCAGCTGGCGCGGTAGTCAGTACGAAGGGCGCCGGCGGCAGTGTCGGTGTCGGTGTCGACACTGACGCCCCGGGAGGTGAGTGCGCGGGTCACCCGCCCGGCGAGGCCTGCGGTCCTGGTGCCGTTGACCACCGAGATCCTGGCAGCGCCAGCACCGGCGGCAGCGTCACCACCGGCATCGGAACCACCAGTCAGGGAGGCGAAGAGCGCATCCAGGTCCGCCTGGTTGTAGCTCTGCACGGCGCCGACCGCATTGCTGATCAGCCCGTAGTTGTCGACGGCGCCTTCGGCCCTGGTGGCCGTGTGGACAGGCACCGTCTGCATGCCCAGCGAGCCGGTGGTGATGCCCTGCAGCCGGCTGGCCAACCGGCGCAGGTCGAGCAGTTCGGTGCCGGCACCGAGATCGAGCGACGGGCCGACGGCGCCAARCAGACTCGCGACCCGGCCGGGGTCGCTGAGCACTCCGCCTTCGGTGACCTTCGCCAGGATCCTGCTCAGGAAGTACTGCTGGCGTTTGATGCGGTCGATGTCCCAGTTCGGGAGCCCGTAACGCTGACGGACGAAGGCGAGYGCCTGCTCGCCCTTGATTTCGATCGTGCCCGGCCCGCCCCGGAAACCACTGTAGGGATCGTTGGTGTTCGTGCTGACAACCGTCCGCCCGGTCATCTCGTCCTTCCGGCTCTGGGACCCTTCCAGCGGACGAATGCAGACCTCCACACCGCCGACGGCCTCCGAGACGGCTCTGAAACCAACCAGGTCGACGGCGACGTAGTGGTCGACACGCAGCCCGGTCAGCCGTTCGACGAGTTTTATCAGCAGCGTGGCGCCGCCGAGCGCGATCGCCTGGTTGAACTTGTTCTCCTGCGGCGGGTGCACGTCGCCGTCGCCGTCGGTGTACTCGGGGATGAGCACGAACATGTCGCGGGGGAAGGAAACCATGGTGACCCGGTCGTCCGCCCCGACGTGGGCGAGGATCGTCGTGTCGGACCGCTGCCCGCCGACGTCGCCGTAGGCATCGCCGGCGCCCTCCCGGCTGTCCGTGCCGACCAGCAGGAACGTCTTCTCGTCCGCACGGGCGGGTGGGCGCTTGCCCAGGTCGCCGATCGCGACCCGCTCGATTCTGGAGTCGAGGTAGGCGTAGATGGCCCAGCCTCCCACCGAGCCGAACAGAACCAGGACGGACAACAGCATGGCGAGCCCGTAACGCAGGCGCTTCGCTGCTGTCGGCCGCTGCCGAGCACCGGTGAGGTCGAAGGGGAGCACACCGCCGCCATCGGCGGGGAGCGCCCGGCTGCCCGCGACCGAGCCGTTCGGTTCCGTCCCGAGGTCTCCCAACCCGCGCTCCTTTTCGCCAACCTGGACACATGGGGCCTTTCCGGTTGGATGCTAGCCGACCGGAAAACAGCGTTCTCATCCGGGAAGAGCCCTATGACTCGGACATTAAGCGCGAAAGGATCAGATAGACCTAGTACGGTCCTTCGACCTGCAGAAATCCATCCCGGAACGGGGTCGCCGGCCTGGCGTGCTGGCAGAGCCAGGGCGCTGCGATGACGATGGCGGCGACATCCGACGTCGTCAGTCGTGAGGAGCGGGCCCGGGATGGCAACGGTACGTGCCGCGATCACACAGGTGGCCTGGACGGGCGAGCAGGAGTCGATGGTCGCCCGGCACGAGGAGCTGGCCCGCGAGGCCGCCGCCGGAGGTGTTCGGGTGATCGGGTTCCAGGAGCTGTTCACCGGTCCCTACGTCGGGGCGGTGCAGGACCAGCGCTACTACCACAACGCAGAGCCGATCCCCGGGCCGACCGTCGAGCGGTTCCAACGGCTGGCCAAGCAGCTCGGCCTGGTCATGATCCTGCCGATCCACGAGGTCGCGGCCCAGGGCGAGTACTACAACGCCGCCGCGGTGGTGGACGCCGACGGCAGCCTGCTCGGCCGGTACCGCAAGCACCACATCCCGCAGCTGCCGTCCTTCTGGGAGAAGTTCTACTTTCGTCCCGGAAATCTCGGCTACCCGGTCTTCGACACCGCGGTGGGCCGGGTCGGCGTCTACATCTGCTATGACCGGCACTTCCCCGAGGGCTGGCGCGAGCTTGGGCTGGGGGGCGCCCAGCTGGTGTTCAACCCGTCGGCGGCGAAGCCGGGCCTGTCGAACCGGCTGTGGGAGATCGAGCAGCCCGCCGCCGCGGCCGCCAACCAGTACTTCGTGGCGGCCAACAACCGCATCGGCCAGGAGACCGGCGAGTTCGGGGCCGACGCCCCCCGGTTCTACGGCTCGTCCTATTTCGTCGACCCGCGCGGGAACGTCGTCGGGGAGGTCGCCTCGGACGACAAGGAGGAGCTCGTCGTCCGCGACCTGGACCTCGACGAGATCACCCGGGCCCGGGACGACTGGCAGTTCTACCGGGACCGCCGCCCCGAGACCTACCAGCGGACGGCGCTCGGATGAGCACCCTGCTCATCCACGGCGGGACGGTGGTCGACCCCGCCGGACCCACCCGCCAGGATGTCCTGGTCGAGGGCGAGACGATCGCGGCGCTGCTACAGCCCGGATCGGCCCTCGCCGAGGCGGTGCGCACCGGTGCGGTGCACCCCGACCGGGTGATCGACGCGACCGGGCGGTACGTGATCCCGGGCGGGGTCGACGTCCACACGCACATGGAGATGCCGTTCGGCGGCACGCGCGCGTCCGACACGTTCGAGACCGGGACCCGGGCCGCCGCCTGGGGCGGCACGACGACCATCGTCGACTTCGCCGTCCAGACCCGCGGGCAGCGGGTGCAGGACCAGCTCGCGCTCTGGCACGCGAAGGCGGCCGGCAACTGTGCCGTCGACTACGCGTTCCACCAGATCATCGGCGAGGTCGACGACGAGTCGCTGAAGGCGATGAGCGAGCTGATCGACGAGGGCATCACCAGCTTCAAGCTGTTCATGGCCTACCCCGGCGTGTTCCTCTCCGACGACGGGCAGATCGTGCGGGCGATGCGGGCTGCCGCCGGCAACGGCGGGCTGATCATGATGCATGCCGAGAACGGGCCGGTGATCGACGTCCTGGTCCGGCAGGCGCTGGCCGAGGGCCGCACGGGGCCCTACCACCACGGCACGACCCGCCCCTGGCAGACCGAGCAGGAGGCCACTCATCGGGCGATCATGCTGGCGGACCTGACCGGCGCCCCGCTCTACGTGGTGCACGTGTCGGCCCGGCAGGCACTCGCCCGCGTCGCCGAGGCCCGCGACGCCGGGCAGAACGTGTTCGCCGAGACCTGCCCGCACTACCTGTACCTGTCGCTGGAGGAGCAGCTCGGCGCCCGCAGCGCGCAGTGGGGGGACTTCGAGGGCGCCAAGTGGGTCTGCTCGACGCCACTGCGCGCTCGGTCCGAAGGACACCAKGAGGCACTCTGGCGTCACCTGCGCACCGGCGACGTCACCGCCGTCTCGACCGACCACTGCCCGTTCTGCATGACGGACCAGAAGGAGCTGGGCCGTGGTGACTTCTCCCGGATCCCCAACGGGATCGGCGGCGTCGAGCACCGTCTGGACCTGATGTTCCAGGGCGTGAGGGAGGATCGGCTGAGCCTGGGGCGGTGGGTGGAGGTGTGCTGCGCGGCCCCGGCGCGCATGTTCGGCCTGTACGGCCGCAAGGGCGTGATCGCGCCGGGCGCCGACGCCGACATCGTCGTCTACGACCCGGACGGGCACACCTCCATCGGCCTCGGCCCGGGGCGCAGCCACCACATGAACATGGACCACTCGGCCTGGCAGGGCTGGGAGATCGACGGGCACGTGGACGTCGTCCTCTCCCGCGRCACGGTGATCAAGGACGAGACCGGCTACGTGGGGCGCCCGTCCCACGGCCGGTTCGTCCGGCGCGGCCTTTCCCAGAACCTGATCTGACCGACTCCGCGGAGGCAGCGGCATCATGGACTTCGGCGTCGTCCTGCAGACCGACCCGCCGGCCTGGCGGGTGGTCGATCTGGCCCACCAGGCGGAACAGTACGGCTTCAGCCATGTCTGGACGTTCGACTCGCACCTGCTGTGGCAGGAGCCGTTCGTGATCCACAGCCAGATTCTCGCCGCGACCCACCGGGTCACGGTCGGGCCGATGGTGACCAACCCGGCGACCCGCGACTGGACGGTCACCGCCTCGCTGTTCGCCACCCTGAACAGCATGTTCGGCAACCGCACCGTGTGCGGGATCGGCCGCGGCGACTCCGCGGTGCGGGTCATCAACGGACGTCCGGTGACCCTGGCGCAGCTCGCCGAGGCGATCGAGGTCATCCGTCCGCTGGCCAACGGCGGCGTCGCCGAGTACCGGGGTGGCAAGCTGCGGTTCCCCTGGGGCGGGGAGTCCCGGCTGCCGATCTGGGTGGCGGCCTACGGCCCGCGGGCGCTCGCCCTCGCCGGCCGGCTCGGCGACGGCTTCATCCTGCAGCTGGCCGACCCGGACATCATCGCCTGGTCGGTGGCCGCCGTACGCCAGGCCGCCGCCGACGCCGGGCGCGACCCGGGCGCCGTCACGATCTGCGTGGCCGCCCCGGCCTACGTCACCGACGACTCCGCGGCCGGCCTCGCCCACGGACGCGACCAGTGCCGCTGGTTCGGAGGCATGGTCGGCAACCACGTCGCCGACATCGTCGCCCGCTACGGCGCCGGCACCAGCACCACGCCCGCCGCCGCCGCCGGCGACAGCGACAGCGACAGCGACAGCGACGACGGTCGCGGGGAACCGAACTCAGCGGCGGTGCCTGCCGCACTGGTGGCTTCCATCGCTGGCCGCGGGGGCTACGACTACAACGCCCACGGCAAGGCCGGCAACGCCCACACCGACTTCGTGTCGGACAAGGTCATCGACCGGTTCTGCCTGATCGGCCCGCCCGCGACCCACGTGCGGCGCCTTGGCGAGCTGGCGGCCCTCGGTGTCGACCAGTTCGCGCTCTACCTGCAGCACGACCACAAGGACGCCACCCTCGCCACCTACGGCGAGAAGATCATCCCGCAGGTGACCACGCACCTCACTGCCCGTCCTTAGGCGTCCTCAGCCCTGGCTCCCTCCTGCCCGCGCGCTGTCACGCCGATCGCGCCGGCGGTGGGCGATCATGGGCACGCCGCCCCGCGGGCGGAGGGTGAACGACGGTTCCGGGCGCACCCGCACATCGGGCGCGGGCGTCAGCGACCACTCCCGGGCGATCGTCGCCAGCGTCAGGACGCCTTCGGTGATCGCGAAACTGGTGCCGATGCACTGGCGCGTCCCGCCACCGAACGGGAAGTAGGCGAACCGTGGCCGCCCGGCAGCAGTCGCCGGGTCGAGCCAGCGGCCGGGGTCGAACCGCTCCGGCTCCGGCCACCAGCGTTCGTCCCGGTGCATCACCCACTGCCCCAGGACCAGGGTCGACTCCGCCGGGAGGAGGTAGCCGGCGACCACCCGGTCCTCCAGCAGATGGCGGACCATCGCCCAGACGGGCGGGTACAGCCGCATCGATTCGCGCAGCACCGCGTTCGCGTAGACCAGCCGCGGCAGGTCGGCCACGGTCGGCGGCCGGTCACCGAGGACGGTGTCGAGTTCCGCCCGCAGCCGGGAGGCGACATCCGGTGCCGCACCGAGAAGGTGGAACGTCCACGTCAGGGCGTTTGCCGTGGTCTCATGGCCGGCGAGCAGCAGGGTGACCGCCTCGTCCCGGATATGGGTGTCGTCCATCCGCTCGCCGGTGTCGGCGTCCTGGACGGCGAGCAGCAGCGACAACAGGTCGTTGCCGGACGCCCCGGCGGCGCGGCGCTCGGCGATCAGCTCGTACACGGTCTCGTCGAGCGCGGTGGTGGTGGCGCGGCGGCGCCGGGCCGCGGGCAGCGGGAAGCGGTCGACGTGCCCGAGGCCAAGCCCGCTGGCCTCCTGCGGCGCCGATCCGGCCATCGTCTCGTCCAGGGCAGCACGCACGACGTCCACGACATGGTCACTGATGTCGACGTCGAACAGGGTCCGGGCGACTATCGCCAGGGTCAGCTCGGTCATCTCGGCGTGCACGTTCATCAGCTGCCCGTCCTGCCAGCTCTCGGTGGCCGCGGCGGCGAGCGCGACGAACTGCTCGCCATAGCCCGCGATCCGCTGCTTGTGGAACAGCGGCTGCATCAGCCGGCGCTGGCGCAGATGCGACTCCCCCGTGCTGGTCAGCAGACCGTCGCCGAGCAGCATGCGCAGCGGCTGGACGAGGTGCGTCCACGAGCCGGGACCGTGCATGACGGCACCCTTGCCGTAGGCCCGGCTTCCACCCACGAGGATGTCGGCGATCGCGTCCGGGTCGCTGACGAGGAACAACGACACCGGACGTCGGACCAGCCGCACCAACGGCCCGTACCGCTGGTGCAGCTCGGTGAATCGGGCCAACGGATCCCTGCGCATGCGGAGCACGGCTACGAACGGGCCGCCGGGCGGCCCGGGGACCTCGTCGACGGAGTGGGGCGGCGGCTTCGACAGCCGCGGCGGGGTCACAAGCGAGGACACAGCGGACACCACGCGGACCTTTCGCGATCGAGAACGATGGTCGTGGTCAGGCGCACGAACACGCTCACATCGGCCGGCCGGGCGACGCGCAGGCTGGGCGCCGGCCACACGGCCGGACACCTTCCCCACAAGCACGGTATGCCCGTCCGCACCGGCCCGCACCCGCCCGCACCCGCTCTGGCGCCGCAGCCGGCCCGGTGACCGGAATCGTCCGTACCGATCGGACGAACGGGAATCAGGTGCGAAATCGGAGTACGGGCGGAGATGACGGGTAACCCGGATGCATCCGCCTCCCCGCGAGGCCCGACCGCAACGAAGCCTCCCTGGGGGGAGGTCCTGGAAAGGAGCGCAGGCCAATGGGCATCGGTGCCGCCATCCTGTTGATGGCTCTCGGCGCGATCCTCACCTTCGCCGTCGACTTCAGCGTTTCCGGGCTCGACATCGCAGTCGTCGGCGTGGTCCTGATGTTGGCCGGCGCCGCCGGGCTCATCCTCGACCTCGCGTTCTTCGGCCCCCGCCGCCGCGGCGGCGTCGTCTACGACAAGGCGCCGACGGAGACGAGCACCACCGAGGTCTACCCGGAGACCCCCGACTACCAGCGGTCCACCGAGGTCTACGAGGACCAGCCGGTCGGCCGGTCCTGGCGTCGCCGCCGGGTCACCAACGTCTATCGCGACTGACGGACAACCGCGCGAACGGGCCCACGGCTGTCGTAGCCGTGGGCCTTTCGCATTCCTCCGTCGGCGCCCGCGCCGCCCGGGTGCCCCGACTCCCCCGGTACCCAGAACTGCCGAGGTCGCCGTGTCGATCCGCGGCGGTGCCGTTCGACCTCCAGGTGAGAGGGTCGACAGGCAGCCCGCAGACAGGAAGGACGCCGGCGATGGCGAAGTACATGATGATCATGAGGAGCACGGACGAGGACCTCGCGAAGATGGCGGACATCTCGTTCGACGAGATGCTGGCGATCGTCGGGCGCTTCAACGAGGAGCTGATCCAGGCAGGCGTGCTGGTGGCGGCCGAGGGCCTCGACGACCCGGCACAGGGCGTGGTCGTCGACTTCAGCGGCGAGACACCGGTCGTCACCGACGGGCCGTACGGCGAGACGAAGGAGCTGTTCGGGGGCTTCTACATCATCGAGGTGGCCTCGAAGGAGGAGGCCGTCGAGTGGGCCAGGCGGATGCCGTCGCTCGGCGGTGGGAAGTGCGAGATCCGCCGGGTGCCGAGCGTGGATGAGTTCCCACAGGACAACGAGTGGATCGCGCGGGAGCGGGCCTGGCGCGAGCGCACCGGTCAGCTCTGATGCCAGCAGCTGTCGACGGCCCGCCCGGCGCCGGTGGCAGCGCTGCTGCCGGTGGCGGTGGCGGCGACCGCGGCGCCGAGCCGGTGCGGCGGGCCGTCGAGGCCGTCTGGCGGATCGAGTCCGCGCGGATCGTCAGCACGCTCGCCCGCTACACGGGTGATTTCGCCCTTGCTGAGGACGTCGCCCAGGAGGCGATCGCGGAGGCACTCGCCAGCTGGCCCCGGGCCGGGATACCGGCGAGCCCGGCCGGGTGGCTGCTCACGGCCGCCCGGCGCCGCGCGGTCGACAGCTTCCGCCGCCGGTCGGCGCTGGACGAGCGGTATGCGCTGCTCGCCGGCCCGCTGGTCGAGGGCGAGGCGATCTCCGGCGCGCCGGCGCCACGGAACCGGCCCGAGGACGACCTGCCGTGGGACCCGGACCGGGTCGACGACGACGTCCTCGCGCTGATGTTCATGGCCTGCCACCAGGTGCTCGCGCCGGAGGCCAGGGTGGCGCTGACCCTGCGCGCGGTCGGCGGCCTGTCGAGCGAGGAGATCGCGCGCGCCTTCCTGGTACCGGTACCGACCGTCCAGGCTCGGATCACGCGGGCGAAGAAGACCATCGCCGCGGCGAAGGTGCCGTTCGAGCTGCCCCCGGCCGAGGAGCGGCGGACGCGGCTCGGCGGCGTCCTGAGTGTCCTCTATGTGATCTTCACGGAAGGCTCCACAGCGACGTCCGGTGACAGCCTGCTGCGCCCCGATCTCGCCCACGAGGCGATTCGGCTGGCCCGGATGCTGGCCGCGCTGCTCCCGGACGAACCGGAGGTGCACGGGCTGCTCGCCCTGTGCGAGCTCACCGCGGCGCGTTTCCCCGCGCGGACCGGGCCCGACGGCGAGGCGGTGCTGCTGGCCGACCAGGACCGGCGCCGGTGGGACAGGTCGGCGATCCGCCGCGGCCTGGCGGCGCTCGGCCGGGCCACGGCCGCGGGGCGTGGCCTCGGGCCCTACGGCCTGCAGGCCGCGATCGCCGGCTGTCACTCGACGGCGCCGTCCACCGCGGAGACCGACTGGGAGCGGATCGTGCTGCTCTACGAGGCGCTCGGCCGGGTGGCGCCGTCCCCCGTCGTCGAACTCAACCGCGCCGTCGCCGTCGCGATGGCGAACGGCCCACAGGCGGCACTGGCCATCGTGGACGAGCTGGTCGCCACCGACCGCCTGGCCGGCTCGCACCTGCTCCCGAGCGTGCGCGGAGAGCTGCTCGCCCGGCTCGGCCGGACGGAGCAGGCCCGGGCCGAGCTGGAGCTGGCTGCCCGGCAGTGCCGCAACCTCCGTGAACGGGCGGTCCTGCTGCGTAAGGCAGCCGCCCTGCCACCAGCCTGAACATCCGGCACCCGACCCACCCGACCCACCCGACCTGCCCGTCGGCGATCCTGGACACCGGCGTCGGAGCGCGCCGGGCGGCTGCGGAACGGAGACAGCGGATGCGCACGGGTGATGCCGACCGGCTGGCGGCCTTCGTCCAGCTCGCCCAGCCGACGGCCGCGGCCGTCGTCAGCCTCACCGGACCCGTTCCGGACCGGCGGGAACACGCCGACCGGATCGTGCGCCACTGGCGCACCGAGCTGGCTCCGCTCTCGGCTCTCCCCGCCTTCGCCGGGCGCTTCGGCGCGCCGATCCGGGATGTCCTCGCCGCCACGGTGCAGAGCCTGCTGGTGCTGTCGCTGGCCAGGCTGTGCGAGGTCACGGACGTCCACAGTCAGGTCCGGCTGCTCGCGCACGCCGTGCTCGACGAGGAGCTCCCCGCCGGCTGGCGACCACCGGCCGGCGCGGAGGCTGACGCCGCCACCGGCGTCATCGTGCCCGGCACCACCGGTACCGAGAGCCCCGGTACCGAGAGCCCCGGTGGCGCCGCCGGCCTCGTCGCTCAGCAGGGCGGCACCGAGGTGGGCATCGACGGGACCGCTGAGGAGCGGGCGCAGTGGGTCCGCCTGATGCGCAGGGTGCCCACCGGGATCGTCCGGCTCGCGCGGGAGATGTGGGGAGTGCGGCGTCTGATCGACGGTCGCGCCGAGGGGCGGCTGTGGCACCGTGCCGTGGCGAACGTCCCCGCTGTCGGGGTGGTCGGCGCGACGCTCGGCGAACGCCACGCCGCGACGGAGATCGCCGCCCGGGTGTACGTCGCGCTCAGCCTGGCTGACAACCTGCCCGGCATCTGACCCGGCGTCTTCTGACCCGCCTGCCACCTGGCCCGCCTGCCACCTGGCCCGGCGACCGGCACCGCCGCGCGACGGCTCGCCCGCCGCGCTTGACAGAAAGATCTGCCGCGGCCAGGATCGAATGTATGTTCGATCTCCTCGGACTTCGCGCCCGCCCGCACCATTCGCCCGGCCCGTCACGCCGGCCGCACAGCCTGCACAGCCCCAGCCCCAGCCCCCGCGACGAACAGGACGTGCCGAGCGGCTCGGTTCCCGCGCAACGGGGCCGCGCCACTCCGGCCCCCCTGCCGCCGAGCGTGGCCCGGGTGGCGGCGCGGACGAGGCTGTCCGCCGAGCTTCTCGCCGCCATCCTCACCGTCGACGGCCGCACCAGAGCGACCCTCGACGACATGGAACGTGCGGACGCGCTCGCCGACGTCATGATGACGCGCCGACGCGAGCGGGTCAGCCGGCACCACCCCGAGGGTCCTGTCGCCGCCGGGCACGACGACGGTGCGCTTCGCTGGTCGGCCTGACCCGCCGGAGCGCGGCCGGCCAGGGCGCCGGTTCCGACATCGGCCCCGGCAGCGCGGTCAGCGCCCGGGCACAGGCACGGTGACCTGCAGAACAGCCTCCGTCAGGGCCTCGGTGCGGAGGCTGACCGTCTCCTGGTACTCGGGGTCGGCGACCATCTGGAGAAAGGCCGCCCGCGACGGGTAGCGGATCAGCAGCACCGCGTCCCAGGCCTGCCCCGGCTCGGCGACCAGCGCAGTCGAGCCCTCGCCGAAATAGACGAGCTCGCCGCCGTGGCGGGCCAGCGCCTTTCCGGCCCGCCGGGAGTACTCGGCGTAGGATTCTCGGCCGCCGTCCGGCCGGAACCGCAGCAGGTTCAGCATCACGAAGGGTGCGTCCGGCAAGCTGTCAAGAAGGCTCTGCATATCGGCACTGCTCGGGTTGACCGCCATAACATCCTCCAGTCGACCGTCCGTGGTGTAGCCACGTGCGGGAGCTGCAAGGCTACGACAGAAGCAGGCCAGGTGAGGGGTTCATCGGCCACCAGATCAGGGCTAGGATCCGGGCTTCGGAATCGACTCCAACAGGAGGTCCGGCATGAATCCCGGTGGCATGAACCTTGGCGGCAAGGTCGCTTTCATCACGGGCGTGGCCCGCGGGCAGGGGCGGTCACACGCGGTCCGGCTCGCCCGGGAGGGCGCCGACATCATCGGTGTCGACATCTGCGCCGACATCAATTCCGCGGGTTATCCCCTCGCCACCACCGAGGACCTGAAGGAAACCGTGCGCCAGGTGGAGGCACTCGGGCGCGGCATTCACGCGACGGTGGCCGACGTTCGCGATCCGGATGCCTTACAGGCCGCACTGGGCGCGGGTGTCGCGGCGCTCGGCCCGGTCGACATCGTGATCGCGAACGCCGGAATAGCGCCGTTCTCGCCCGAAGGTATCGGCGGGGAATGGAAGGATGTCGTGGACGTCAATCTCACCGGTACCTACAACACCGTGCAGGCCGCCGTTCCCGGCATGATCGAGCGCGGCGCCGGCGGGGCGGTCGTCATCGTCAGTTCCACCGCGGGGCTCACCGGCATGGCCGCGGGCACACCGGGGGTGCTCGGCTACACCGCCTCCAAGCACGGCCAGGTCGGCCTGATGCGGACCTGGGCGAACGCCCTGGCACCGCACCGCATCCGTGTGAACACCCTGCACCCCACCGGGGTGAACACACCGATGGTCGTCAACGACATGATGCTGCGGTTCCTGCAGAGTGATCCGAAGATGTCCGATCCACATGCACTGCCCGTCGGCATGCTCGAGACCTCCGACGTCTCGGATGCCCTGGTGTGGCTGGTCTCCGACCAGGCCCGGTACGTCACCGGCGTCACGCTGCCGGTCGACGCCGGCTACGTGAACAAACGCTAGCGTCACGCCGCGCCCGCGTCGGCGTCGATACCGGCGCCGGCGTCGGCGCCGGCGTGCGGCGCATGCAGGCGGCTCCCGGCGACGACGGCGAGGAGGGTCACGCCGAGCGTGATCGCAAGGTCGGTCGGCGGCGAGGGTGCCAGCAGCCGCATAGCCGAGAGAGCGAAGACCACGAGCAGCCCCAGGACGCACCCGGCCGGGACGAAACGCAGGCCCCGCAGCTTCGACGCCCCCGGCGACAGCACCGCGGCGGCGAGAAGCAGACCGGCCAGGACGAGCAGGCCCAGGCCGAGCAGGCCGTAGGTCGACAGCAGCGAGCCGTGGACCTGCGCTTTCCCGTCCCGCGCGACGACGGTGTCGAGGTCTGTGTCCCGGATCTCGACCCGGATCGGTATCAGGCCGGTGGCCCGCCCGGTGATGTCGCGCAGATCCAGGTCGACGGTCCAGTTCGCGGTGCCGCGGGCGGGCACGGTTGTCCGCACCCGCGTGTCGTAGTCGAAGAAGGTGAGCCCGAGCACCATTCCTCGCAGCCGGACAGAATCGACGTCCAGCGCCGACCCGCCGAGATTCTCCACGCCCACGACCAGGCGGGTGGCTGCCGCCGCGTCCAGCACGACGTCACCATCGAGTGGTCGGCCGTCGATGCTGACGGACAGCCTTGCCGTATTCTGATTCGCCGCCCAGGCGGCTGACGCCGGGAAGACGCCGATCCATGTTGCGAACACCACAACAAATGCGAGCACGCGGCATTTTTGTGCCCGTCTCGGCATGCGCGATCCGGAAATCACATCTCCCCCCCATGGACCAGGTGGTCGCCGGCTGCGATGTTACGCTGGCAAACAGGTAGGCACGCTTCCACCGAAGGTGTATTCACGGCAGGCGTATTAACGGCGGGATCCGGGGGCTGCCGATGTCGGGCGACAAACAGGCTGTGGGAATGCGCGCGGCAGCGCGGCTGCTGCCACGCGTGTTCTCCCTGCTTGTGCTGGCCACGCTGCTCGTGGCCGTGCTGGCCGGTGCCACCCCGGCGACGGCTGCCCAGGTCCCATCCCCACCGGCGGGGACCGGCGCCGCGCCAGAGCCGGCGTCCACTCCGCCTGACGAGCCTCCGGCCAGCGCGCCGGCTGATGTACCGGCTGGTCCACCGGCTGACCGGCCGGCCGGGCCGCCAGCGGATCGGAGCTCACCCGGCATCCCGGATCCGCGGCCGGCGCAGGACGCCTCCGCACCGCCCGCGCCGCCCGCCCCGCCCGATGACGGGCCGACCGCGGATCCTCCCGTGGCGACGCCCGACCCTCCGACGACCACGCCGGAGGCCCCGGCGCCCTCGCCGTCCACGAGCCCGGGTGAGGGCGAGGGCGGTTCCCCGGAGCCGTCGTGCCGCCCGCGCTGGCGGCCGCGCTCCACGGCGGCGCCTGACGGGAGCTGCGCCAGCAGCGGGCCGGTCGTCTGCCCTGGTCCGGGCGGGCCCATGGACGACGTGCCGATCCCGGGCTGCCCGCCGCCCAGCGAGCAGCCCACCGGCCCCTCCGCCAGCCCGCCCGCGGGCGGCAGCCCCGGTACCGGCGGTACCGGCGGCAGCGGGGGTGGTGGGGCCGGGGGCGGCACCGGTGGTGGTGGCGGCGGCGACCAGGGGGTGCGCTGTGCCGACGGGTCGCGTGCCCCGTCCGCGGCCGACTGCCCGGTCGAACGGGTCCAGTGCCCGAACAGCCCGGTGAGTGTGGGGCCGGGTGAGTCGTGTCCCCGGCCGGTTCCCGCCCGGCCGTCGTTGGTGGCCTGCTGGGATGGTTCCTCGGCCACGTCCACCGCCGGCTGCCCGCCGGGGCGGATCTTCTGCCCGGGCGGGGTGACGGTGCCGGTCGGGGCCAGCTGCGCCGAACCGGTGACAGCGGTGACAGCGGCCTGCCCGGACGGCACCGTGCGGGTCCTCGGGGTGTGCACACCGATCGCCGCGCCGGGCTCACCGGCACCGCGGCCGGGTGTGCCGGTGGCCCGCGTGCCGGTCCCCGGGGAGCTGCGCTTCGACCGGTACGTGTTGTCCGCTGGTGACCTCCTCTACGCGCAGGGCGCCGGCTGCACGCCCGGTGCGGAGACCACGCTGACCGCCGGCGGAGAGCTCGTCGGGCGTACCGTCGCCGACCAGGACGGCCGTTTCGAGACCGTCGTGCGCTTCGCGAGCTTCCGGCCCGGCTACCGGCAGGTCGACGCCGAGTGCGGGATCCGGCTCGGCTCCGGCGTCGAGATGATGCTGGTCTCCGCGCACACCAGTGCCTCCACTCCGTCCCTGCTGCTGCTGTTCTTCCTGGCCGGCGGCGGCCTCGCGGTCCGGCCGGGGCGGCTGACGCCGCGGTCGCGGTAGCGGTGGCGGTGGCGGTGGCGGTCGATGGCGGGTGACCACGGGCCCGACCCGGACGAGGTCGGGCCGTACCGGCTGCTGCGGCGCCTGGGCGCTGGCGGCATGGGCACCGTCCACCTCGGTGTCGACCGTGCCGGCCGGCAGGTCGCGGTCAAGCTCATCCGCCCGGACCTGGCCCGCCGTCCCGAGTTCCGGGACCGCCTGAAGCGGGAGGCGGACAGCGCGCGCCGGGTAGCCCGGTTCTGCACCGCCGCTGTCCTGGACGTCGATGTGACCGGCGACGTCCCGTTCCTGGTCACCGAGTTCGTTGACGGGCCGACGCTGGCGGAGTCGGTGCGGGCCCGCGGGCCGCTGAGCCACGGCGAGCTGCACCAGCTCGCGGCCAGCATGGCCACCGCACTGATGGCGATCCACCGGGCCGGGATCGTGCACCGCGACCTCAAGCCGGGCAACATCGTCCTCTCCCGGCTCGGCCCGAAGGTGATCGATTTCGGTATCGCCCGTGCGCTCGACACGACCTCCGCCCTCACCGGCGAACATCCGGTGGGCACGCCCGCCCTGATGGCGCCCGAGCAGGCCCGCGGCGGCGTGATCACCTCCGCGGCGGACGTCTTCGCGTGGGGCGGTGTGCTCGTCTACGCCGGCACCGGCCGCTACCCGTTCGGCAGCGGCCCGCCCGCCGCGCTGCTGTACCGGGCGGCCAACGACCATCCCGTGCTGGACGGTTTCGAGGACTCGCTGCGCCCGCTGGTCGAGGAGGCGATGCGCAAGGATCCGCAGGAACGGCCGTCCGCCGAGGAGCTCTACGCCCAGCTGCTCGACCTGCGCATGACCGAGACCGCGTCGCCGGTCGGGCCGCCGCTGGCGGAGGTGGCGGCGCTGGTCGAGCCGGTGTCCACGCCGTCGCCGACATCCCTGCCGACACCGGTGACCATCCTGCCCCGGCCGGACTCCGCGGCCGCGGACGAGACGGTCACCGTCGCCGCGGGAACGCCGCCGCCCTACCTGACACTGCCGACGATGCTCTCCCCGGATGCCGTCGCGCAGCGCCCGGAAGCCCCCGGCCGCGGGCGCAGCGGCTCCCCGGCCGGCCCGGCGAAGCCTGGTCGGCGCGCGTCCTCCGGTGCGGCGGCCTCCGGTACCGCGGCCGCCACCGGCGCGGCGAAGTCCACCGGCCAGGCGAGATCCACCGGTGCCGCGGGGTCGACCGGTGTGACGGGGTCGACCGGTGTGACGGGGTCGGCCGGTGCTGCCGGGCCCGCCGGTCCGGCCGCAGCAGCTGGGCGGCCCCACACCTCCGGGAAGTCCCGCCCGTCCGGGGAGTCCCGCCCGTCCGGGAGGGCCCGCGCATCCGGGCCGCGCGGGCTGGCCGGGCCGCGCCTGCTCGGTGTGCTCGCGGCGGTGCTGGCGGTGGCCGTCGCGGCGGTCGTGCTCGTCGTTCTGGGCCGGGGCGGTGAGCCCGCGGGGACGAACACCCCGGAGCAGGTCGCGGGCCGGGCACTGCGGCTGCAGGACCAGGACCGGCCGCTGGCCCGCCGGCTCGCGCTCGCCGCCTACCAGCTGGCGCCGGACGCACCCGCTACCCGCCGGGCGATGGTCGGCCTGTTCGCGGCGGACGTCGACCCGCTGGCCGTGACGCTCGGCAGCCGTCTGCTGAGCGCCGCCGTGCGGCCGGACGGGCGTCTGCTCGCCGCTGGCACGGACACCGGGACGGTCGAGCTGTGGGACCTGACGGACGGCGCCAACCCCGTACACGTCGACACCGTCACGGGTGTCGGTGACTGGGTGTACACGGTGGCGTTCAGTCCGAACGGGACGACACTGGCGGCCGGCGCGGGCAACGGGGACGTCCGGTTGTGGGATGTCACCGAGCCCGGTCGGCCGCGCGCGCTGGCCACGCTCACGTTCCACCGTGACCGGGTCCGGTCAGTGGCCTTCTCCCCGGACGGGGCGACGCTCGCCTCCGGCGGCGATGACGGGCAGGTCGCGCTGTGGGACGTCGCCGATCCGGGCCGTCCGCAGCGGCGGTGGGTGGCCGACGGCGCCACCGCCGGGATCCGTTCGGTGGTCTTCTCGCCCCACGGCGGACTGCTGGCGTTCGGCGGCGACGACGGCACCGTCCGGCTGTGGGACGTCGTCGATCCGGCGCGGCCGAACCCGCGCCCGGCGCTGCGCGGCAGCGGGCGGACGGTGCAGTCCGTCGTGTTCTCCCCCGACGGTTCGACCATCGCCGCCGGCGGCCTCGACGGCTCGGTGCGCCTGTGGGCGCTCACGCCGTCGGGTACCTCCGAGCTGGGGTCGACACCCGGCGGCGTCGGCGGGGTGACCAGCGTCGGGTTCGGCACCGACAGCGGCGGTGGCCTTCTGGTCTCCGCCAGCGAGGACGCCGTCGTCCGGCTCACCGACGTCTCCGTCGCCACCAGCCCGGTGCCACTCACCGACCTGCACGGCCACACGAAGGCGGTGAACGCCGCCCTGTTCGTCCCGGGTGGGCGGACGATCGTCTCCGCGGGCGGGGACGGATCGGTCCGGCTCTGGACGGTCGACCCGGCCGCGCTCACCGGGGCGGCCTGCGCCGACCCGGCGAACCTGATCACCGAACGGGAGTGGCGGGACGCCTTCCGGACCGTGCCGTTCGCCCCACCGTGCCGCTGACCCGGACATCCTTCGATCGGTCACTGTGAGGCCGGCTCCGCGGGAGCCGTCAGGAAGCCGACCGACGCGGTGTCGTCTCCGCTCCAGCGCACGGGGCCGTCTCGGACCACGATCAGCCGGTGCTCAGCAGACAACGTTCCACCACCGCCACGTCGGCGACGGTCGCCATAGCCGGCCTGGTCCTGACCTGCGCCGCCGTCCTCACCGGCTGCGGCCCGGAGGCCGGGGTCGGCCTGACCGCGGCTACTACCGAGCCGAGCGCGGCTCCCGTCGAGCCGAGCGCCCCCGCCCCGGATCCGTCCGGCGGGCCGCAGGCAGCGGAGTACCAGATCACGATCCGGCATGAGGAGGGGCGGGTCGACCCGGAGGCCTCGTTCCGGGCCGACGTCCCGGTGCTGTCGGGGCCTGATGCCACGGTGGTGGGTCGGGTGAACGCGGCGATCGCCGACTACGTCCGCGACGAGAAGGCGCAGACCGCGTACGAGTCCCTCACCCTGACGGCGGGGAACCCCCACGTGGGCGCGCACGTACTCGCGCTGTCCTTCGGCGGGGACCGCTACCCGCCCGGCGCGGCGCACCCCGCCGAGCTGGCCAGCGGCCTGGTCTTCGACCTGCGCAGCGGCGCCCGCGTCACCATCGAGGACGTCTTCACCTCGACGCCCGCGGGGCTGCGCAGGCTGGAGTCGATCGTCCGCACCGAGCTGGACCGGCGTTTCCCCGACGGCCCGACCGGTGGCGTCACCGACCCGGACCCGGTCAACTACCGGCAGTTCGTCGTCAACCCGCAGGGCCTGGTGGTGATCGTGGCCGAGCTGCCGTACGTGCTCGGGCCGCAGAGCGTTCTCGCGCCCTGGGACCAGCTGGACGGACTCGTCCGGCCGGAGCTCGCCGACGTCCTGCGTTCCTGAGCCGGGCCAGCAGCCGGGCCGACCGCCGGCCGCCGGGGAATGCCGCCGGGCGGAGCGGAATTGACGTGGACGTGACTGTCGTTGCAGGTTCGCTTCCACTGGCCGTGCTCGACTTCGTCGGCATCGAGCACGGGGAGAGCCCGGCCGCGGCGATCGCCGGCGCGGTGGCCGTCGCGCAGACCGTCGAGGCGGCCGGCTACCGGCGGTACTGGGTCTCCGAGCACCACAACATGCAGAGTCTGGCGTGCAGTGCCCCGGAGCTGCTGACCGCGCATGTCGGCGCGCTGACGTCCCGGATCCGGGTCGGTGCCGCCGGCATCATGCTGCCGAACCACGCTCCGTTCAAGGTCGCGGAGATGTTCCGGACCCTGGTGGCGATGTACCCGGGGCGGGTCGATCTGGCGCTCGGCCGGGCGCCGGGAACCGACCCGCTGACCGCGCACGTGCTGCGCCGCGGCGTCGCCGCCGACGCGGGAGCGGAGTTCCCGGGGCAGGTCGGCGAGCTGCTCGCGTTCCTCGACGACGGCTTCCCGGCCGATCATCCGTACGCGCGGCTGGTGGCGGCGCCGGTGGTCGACGAGCAGCCCGAGCTGTTCGTCCTGGGGTCGAGCGGCTACGGGCCGCGGTTCGCCGCCGTGAACGGGCTGAGCGCGGTGTTCGCCCACCACATGAGCCCGGAGCTGGCGTTCGACGCGCTCCGGGCCTACCGGCGCGACTTCGCCCCGCGGCACGACGGTGCGCAACCCTACTCGGCGATGTCGGTGCTGGCCTTCGCGAGCGAGGACGAGGAGGCTGTCCTCGACTTCGAGGCGGCGTGGACGCTGACCATCCAGAACATCAGCCGCGGGGTGCGGGAACCGCTGCGCCCGGAGGACGTCCGCGGGCTCGCCCGATCGGCGCGGTTCCGTGCCGACCGCCAGGACGACGGCCGGATGGTGACCGGGGAGCCGAAGGCCGTCGCCGAGCGGCTGCTCGACATGAGGCACGCGGCCCAGGCCGACGAGATCGTCGTCGTCACCCCGAGCCTGGACCGGGCGCGACGCCAGGCGAGCTTCACCGCGCTCGCGGACGCCTGGCGCCACGCCGCCTGAACCGGCCGTGCCTCAGGGGGTCGCTGATCCGGCGGTGGACGGGATGTCAGCTCGTCGCCGGGCCATCGGGGCCATCCGGACCGTCCGGGCCATCGGGGCCGTCGCCGGCGCGGATCGCGGCGCTCAGGGTGCGGACCACCCAGTGCACGGCCCGGGTCGCGCGGGCGACGTCGAACTCCCAGGTCACCGTCAGGCGCTCGTAGGACGGGACGTTCCAGAAGACGTCCAGCATGGCGGCGGCCACCGCCGCCTCCTCCTCGGACCAGCCCGGCGCCGCCTCGGTGACAGCGGCGACGAGCGCGGCGCGGCGGCGCCTGTCGACGTCGGCGAAGGTGGGCTCGTCCGGCGGTGGCTGGGCGGCGGGGAAGGACGCCAGATAGTCGAACATGCGCGCGATGACGTCGCCGAAGCTCTCCAGGCGCAGACCTTCCAGGTCGACACCGGCCTCCTGCTGCAGCCGCTGCATGACCGCGTCGCGCAGCCGTCGCTCGTTCGAGAAGTACCGGTAGATGGTGCTCTCGTTGACCTCGGCGCGGCGCGCCACCGCGCGGATCGTGAGCGCGCCCCAGTCCCAGGTCGGAAAGCCGTGCACCATCTCGACCGCGGCGGTCAGGATGCGCTCACGGGTCAGCGCGGCCTGCTGACGGCGCAGCGGGCTCTCGTACGAGCGGCGACGCGCCCCCGCGGTCGCCTCGCCGGCCGGGGACCGCGGCCGTCCCCCCTCGGACCCGCCCGCCGGCATGAACCACCAGCCCCTTCCGCACCCGTCGTCACCACCGGCAGGCGCCGGCCGCGATCGAGCGACGGCCCCGCCACCCGATCGACTATGCCGGACGTCCCCCGCCGCCACCCGCCAACGTCCGCACCGACCCCGCCGCCGGTCCGGCCTGCCCCCGCGCGACGCGGGCGCCGCCATCCCCGCAGGATGGACCTGACCAGCCAGGGCATCACCCGTGGGATACCGGGAGGGAACGCAGTGACAGCAGCGAACGACTGGAACGCACAGGTGATCGCCGAGTTCCGCGCGAACGAGGGGCGCGTGGGAGGAAACTTCGCGGGCGCACCGCTGGTGCTGCTGCACCACCGGGGCCGCCGGAGCGGCCGTGAGCACATCAGCCCCGTGATGTACCTGCCGGACGACGATGACGCCGACACGATCTACGTCTTCGCCTCCAACGCCGGGCAGACCGCCCATCCGCAGTGGTACCACAACCTGACCACGGCCGGTGAGACCAGCGTCGAGCGTGGAACCGACAGCTACCGCGTGGGCGTCCGCGAGGTCACCGGCGACGAGCGGGACCGGCTGTACACCGAGCAGGCACGGCGTTACCCCGGGTTCGCCGAGTACGAGGAGAAGACGGCGGGCGTCCGAACCATCCCGGTCCTCGCCCTGAGTCGCGCCTGACCGACCGGTCAGCCCGGCCGGTCGGCGACGGCGACGCGGCCGCTGCGCAGCGAGGCCCGCCGGGCGGTGGACGCCGGCAGCCGGGTGGCGACCGCGAGCAGGTCGTCGTCACTGCCGACCGTGAACCCGTGGCGGCGCAGCAGGTTCGCCATGGCGGTCGCCGTCCACAGCGAGCGCCAGGGCTCGTTCGCCCACATGCTGCGCCGCCCCGCCACGAGGTACGCCGCCCGGGAGATCAGCTGCCCGACCGCGATCGCGGGCCGGCGCGCCTGGTAGTTGACGATCAGCCGGCTGCCGGGGGCGGACAGCGCGGCGAGCGCGGCCGTGGTCCGCTCGACCTCGGCACGGGTCAGGTAGGGGACGACACCCTCCCAGATCCAGGTGGTGGGCAGGTCGCGGCGGTACCCGGCGGCGGCGAGAGCGGCGGCGAGCCGGTCCCGGGCGAGGTCCACGGGGACGAACCGGACCGGTCGGACCGGTCGGACCGGTCGGGCCGGCTCGGGCAGCCGGGCGACCCGCTCGCGCTTGTCCCGCTGCGAGGCCGGGTGGTCGACCTCGAAGACGGCCCGGTCCGCCAGCTCCGGCAGGCGCCACGCCCGTGTGTCGAGACCGGCACCGACGATGACGACCTGTGCACTCGGGTGGTGGCGGACGGCGTCGTCGATCGCGACCGTCCGCGGCACGGCGATCGCCGCGCAGGCCCGGACCGATTCGTACTCGAGGCGTTCCAGCCAGGTGGAGGGCGGTGTGTTCGCACGCACCTGCTCGACGGGACGACGCTCGTCGTCCCGCAGCAGCTCCACGGCGACGGGGTCGGCGAAGCGGCCGGGTGAGGCCAGCCCGTCCGCGGCCGCCCGCCCCTGGCAGACGAGCACGGCCGTCCGGCTGCCACCGGCCGCCTTCATCGTGCGTCCACTCCCCGCGCGTCCACTCCCCGCCCGGCACTCATCCGTTCGCCCGGCCGCCGGTGCGGCCACCGGTCCGGCCGCGGGTGCGGGCCGGGACGGCGAAGGCCTCCTCCACCGCCCGCAGGCGCAGCGCCTCGATCTCGTCGGCCTGCGCCTTCGCACGGTCACACAGATGGTCGAGGAAACCCGCCTCCAGGCGGTCGTCCTCGACCGCGGCACTGCGCAGCGTCCGCCACAGCCGGGACTTGCCGTTCACGCCGAGCCACAGACTCTCCAGCTCGACCACCGAGCTCATCGGTGACCGTCGCCAGAGCCTGCGGTTCGGTTTGAGCCTGCCCACCTTCTCGGCGAGCCTGCCGAGCAGGAACGCGTGGCGCCGGCGCGGAACACCGAGATCGCTCATGATCTGGATCAGGACAGCCCGGTCCTGCGCGATGTCCGCGGCCATGTCGGCCAGGGCCGGGCCGGCGGGCATGTCCCGGTGCTCCCTGGCGATGCGGCGGGCGAGGTCGACGCCCGCGGCCGCACCCGTCAGATGGTCGGTCAGGTAGGCGCCAAGCAGGCGCGGGTCCGGCTCGTTGGTGACTTCGGCCATGCAGACGAGCTGCCCACGCAGCGCCCACTCAAGCTCGCACCGAGGCGAGCCTGAGCGGGCGTTGTCTCGCGACAGCGCTGCGAGCGCTGCGACAGCGCTTCCGCGGTGCCGCGGTGCCGCGGGCGGCCCGGCTGCGGGAGTGCGGAACTGTCAGCGGCGGCCGGCGAGACCGTAGAGGCTGACGGTGCCCGTGATCTCGTTGGAGACGATCACCAGCGGCCGGTGGGTCGGGCTGTTCCGGGCGTCGACGAAGTCGATGACCTCCGGTCCGCTGTCCGGGCCCACGGTGTCGGTCAGGGTGAAGTCCCGGTTGTTGAGGTACTGCACGATCTCCGGGTCCTTCGGGTTGCTCAGGTCGACGACGGCGAATCCGCCGACCCGCTCCATGCCGACGAAGCCGAACGTGCGGCCGTTGATCTCGCCGACCGCCACCGCCTCGGGCTCGGGGCCCTTGTCGTCGCTGCGGTTGTCGAACGTGTTCTCGTCGTTGTTGGAGTTGAAGTTCGCCGGCAGTGCCGCGGCGATCGTCTGCTCCAGCTGGTCACCGCTGTCGGCGACCAGAGTGCCCGTCGAGCCGTCCCACACCGTGAACGAGCGGGTGCCGAAGGCGTAGGCCTTCGACTGCCCGGACGGCTGGCCGGGGGTCGCGGTCGTCACGTTGAGCCGGCCGGCGGCGGTGTCGGCCCGGGCCGGGCCGAACGAGGCGTCGGTGGTCGTCGAACGCAGCCGCGCGGCCTCCACCAGCCCGTCGTACTCGCGCGCGTCGCCCTCGTTGGCGGACAGGACGTAGCCACGGCCCCGCACGCTGAAGGCCGCCAGCGCGTCCGGCTGGTACATGCCGAGGATGTTCGGCCAGGTGCGGATGTTGATCCCGCCGTCCCGGTCGCTCGCGTCGATGCCGTTACCCGGGGCGGAGAGATCCTTGAAGCCGAGCGCGTTGATGCGGCTGACCGTGAGCCGCTTCAGGTCGAGCACGGCGATCGCGTTGTTCTCCTGCAGCGAGACCCAGGCCGTGTGGCCGTCGGCGGAGACGGTGACGTACTCCGGCTCCAGGTCGAGCGACGGCAGCGGCGAACCGAACACCCGCACGCCGGCCGGCAGCTCCTTCGCCCGGCGGGCACCGGGGTCGAAGTCCTGGAAGCCGATCGTGGTCACCTTCGGCTGGCGCGGCGTCAGGTCGATGACGCTCACGGAACCGGCCGGGTCGACGTCACCGGGTTCGTAGCCCGAGGGCTCGCCCTCGTTCGCGACCAGGATCCGGCGTCCGTCGGGAGTGAAGGTGACCATGTCCGGGCCGGCGCCGACGGCGACAGCGCGCAGGTCCCCGCCGTCCGGCGTGAACAGGACGACCTTGCCGGGCTCCGTGTCCGACTCGACCGCCGCCGCGATCTGGTTGCGGCCCGCCGCCACGCTGGTCACGGTCTCGCCGTAGGCCGAGAGGTCGATCCGGCGCAGCAGCCGGGGCGCGGCCGGGTTGCGCGCGTCGACGATGTCGACCGAGGCGTCGGTGGCGTTCGTGACGTAGAGGCGTCCGTCGGCGAAGTGCGCGACCTCGCCCGAGGTCGCTCCCTCGGCAGGGTCCGCGAGCCCGGTGCGGTAGCTCCCGATCAGCTCGAAGGTCGGGTCGGCCGCCCGGCGGTAGTCGGTGTGATGGCTCGGACCGCCGCGGCCGTCCTGGCCGCCGGACCCGGCGCTCGCGGCCGGGATCGCCACGGCGGTGAGGGTGACACCCGCCACTGCGGCCACAGCTGTGCGCAGTCGTACTCGCACGTGTTTGCACCTCCGGTTCTGTCTGGAGGACGAACGCTGGAGCAGGGAAGTTACGGGACTGCGCCCAGCCTCGCGGCCTCAGCCTGAACACCGGCACAACATCTGGGCACCTGGATGCAGGTGGCAGCCGCTCAGAGGTAGAGCTGCCGGTAGCTGATGCTGCCCTCGATCCGGCCCAGGAGCATGCCCGCCATCGTGGCGACCCGGGCCCGGCCCTGCGCCGTCCGGATGCCGGGCAGGGCCAGGGCCAGCCGGGCCAGGAAGGCCACGAACTGCGGGAGGGAGCGCCCGGGCATCCCGTCCGCCCGGAACTTGCGGTAGAGCGCGACCTCACCGAAGCCGTAGCCGCGCTCCTGCCTGAAGATGTCACGCGCGGTGACACGGTAGCGGTAGTGCAACACTGCGTCAGGCACGAACACGGTCGGATAGCCCTTCGCCGCCATCCGCCAGGAGACGTCCAGGTCGTGCTGGGTGGGCAGCTCCGGATCCATCCCGCCGACAGCGTCGATCGCGTCGCGACGGCCGCCCATCGCGGCGCCGATCGCAGCCGGCAGGAACCCGCAGTAGGTGTCGATTCCGGCGCCCTGCAGCATGCGGCGCCGGGCGCGGACCGCGGGCGGGTTGAGCCGGTCGACGTCCACCCGGGCGCCGACGAAGCCGTGCTTCGTCATGGCACGCGCCATGTGGATCAGGTAGTCGGGCCCGACGATGTCGTCGCTGTCCAGGAAGACGATCACCGCACCGGAGCTGTGCGCGATGCCGTGGTTGACACCATGAGCCTGGTGGCCCGGATCCGGCGGCCGCACCACCTGCAGGTTGGGCAGGCGCCCGGTGAATCCGCGGGCGACGTCCGCGGTGCGGTCGGTCGAGCCGTTGTCGACGACGACCACCTCCCACCAGCCCAGATAGGCCTGCGCCGCGATCGACTCGAGGGTCTGGGCCAGCGTGGTGGCGCTGTTGCGACAGCTGATGATGACGCTCAGACGTGGCAGCGCCGCGGCATCGTCGGTCACGGTGTCGGCAGCGGTCACGGTGTCGGCAGCGGTCGTGGTCATCACGCCTCCCAGAACGCGTGCACGGCCCGGATCACCCGGTCGACCACGCCGTCATCCATGTAGGGGTGCAGCGGGAGCGTGAGCACCTGCTGCGTCACGGCCTCGGTCACCGGCAGCGGCCCACGGCGCGAGCCGGCGTAGAAGCTGAACTCGTGCGCGCCGAGGAAGTGGATGCCCGTGGCGATGCCCTGGTCGGCGAGATGCCGGATGAGGGCGGGGCGCTGGGATCCGTCCCGCAGCCGCAGCACGTAGATGTACGGCGCGACGTCCTTCCAGTCGGTGTCGAAGAACGTCAGGTGCTCACCGAGGTCGCGCAGGCCGTCGTCGTAGCGACGGCAGTAGTCCTGCCGGTTGCGGATGAACTCGTCGACGAGGTCCAGCTGGGCGATACCGATCGCGGCCGGGACGGAGCCCAGGTGGCAGCGGTATCCCTGGCGCACGACGTCGAACTCCCAGTTGCGCTGGCTGCGGTAGCGCGCGTCGGTGTCCGCGTTGATGCCGAGGTGGCGCAGCTCGTGCAGGGCCTGGACGTCCGCCGGATCGGGGGTGATGATCGCACCGCCCTCCAGCGTGGTGATCATCTTGACGGGGCCGAAGCTGAAGCAGGTGATGTCGCCGAAGGAGCCGATCGGCCGGCCATCGCTGCGGGAGCCGAACGCGTGCGCCGCGTCCTCGATGACGCGCAGGTCGTGGCGGCGGGCGAGCTCGACGAGCTCGTCGAGCCGGCAGGGCAGGCCCAGGTAGTCCACCGCGAGGATGGCCCGGGTGCGTTCCGTGACGAGCTCGGCGACCCGGGCCGGATCGATGCCGAGCCCGGTGTCGTCGACGTCGCAGAGCACGACGTCGGCGCCGGTGCGGCTGATGGCCTGGTGACCGGCGACATAGGTGAAGGCCGGGCAGATCACCTCGTCGCCGGGGCCGAGCCCGATCAGCTGCCCGGCGAGGTGCAGCGCCTCGGTACAGGAGTTCGTCGACACCGCCCGGCGCCCCGACAGCCCGAGAAAGCTCTCGATGCCCTCCTCGAACTGCCGAGTGAGCGGGCCCATGCCCAGCCATCCGGCCGCGAGCGCCCGATGGGCGGCCTGCTGGACCTCCGCCCCGAGGTACGGGCGGTACACCGGCACGCGCTCGTGCGGTGCTATCGAACTCAGCACAACGGCCCACCCTGCCCTGTCGTATCCACGAAAGCCTTATGGCGCGGAAAGCTACCACCGGCCGCGGCGAATGAATGCCAAAGGGCCGCCAGAGTCGAACCCTTACGAAAGGGATACATCGCGATGTGCACACGACCGGCGGCTCTGCAGATCCGGCGACGTCGCCCACCGAGCGCCCGCGGACGCAACTTCCACCCCACCATCGAATTACGGCGACCACATCCGAGCGAGGGCTACAACCCGGCCGTTTCGTAAGGGCGGGAAACCCACCCTTCCGTAAGAGCCGCCAACTCACCCTTCCGTGAGAGATGGGCAATCCACCCTGTTCACTGGAGTGGAAAACCTGCCCTTCAGTAAGGGTCGGCGCCAACCCTCACGTACGGGCCGTGTTTCCGCGCCTCCCGACCGAAACGACAGCGATCACCCCGGCAGTCTTAGGTCGGCAGCATGCTTCTCGGCGGGATCGGCGGAATCGGCGAGCTGAAACGTCACCAGCCCGCCCGGCGGGCCAGCCCGACCGCATAGTCGACCCAGAAGGTTCCGGCCTGCGGCCCGCCGTTACACGTGCCGTCAGACTCTCCGGGCATCTTGATCCACAACAGTGCGTCCGCGGCCGCCCGGCCCGTGTTGGTGGTCGGCAGCGGCCCGAGCGCACGCCCGGCCGGGTTGCACACGTCGCCCCCGGCAGCCCCGCCGAGACCGTTGCGGCTGGTGTCGACGACGAAGCCGGTGTTGGTCCCGAGCTGGCGGACCACCGCCTCGCCGTAGTCGAGCATCGTCTCGGTGGGGGCGAAGCGGGAGGTGTTCAGCGCGAAGCCGCGGACGTCGGCCACACCGGCGAGGCGCAGCCGCCGTGCCGCCTCCACCGTGGAGAGCGTGGCCCCGCTGCCGATGTCGAGGTACACGGCCGTCCCGGCCCGGGTCAGTACCCCGGCCGCCTCCCTGATCAGCTGGTAGGACATCTCCACGTCCGGCTGGCGCAGACAGTTCAGGTTGGCGAGCACACCGGGCTCGAGGATGACGGCGGCGGGCCCGGGCGCCAAACCCGCAGCGACCTGCGCTATCCACGCTCGATAGGCGTCCGGCGAGCCCTCGCCGGTGGTCGGGTACGTCGTGCAGTCGTGGGCCGGGAGCCGGTAGACGGCCAGGACCGGAGTCGCGCCGGCGAACCGGCCGCCAGCGACGATGCCCCGGACGTTGGCGCTCACCTCGGCGGTGGCGTTCCAGGTCCCCAGCCAGATCGCGGTCGGCGTCCTGGAGATCCGGTCCAGCAGCGCGGCGTCGGCCGGCCGTTCGGCACGGATGCCGTCCGCCGAGACCTGGGCCTGCACGCCCGGCACGGCGTGGAGGGCACGGCCGGCCAGCGGGCTTCCCCCGTTGGTGGTGGCACTTCCGGGCACCGGCGCCGCGGCCGGCGGGGCAGCCGACACCGTCGCCGTCGGCGGAGCGGGGACGCTCGGGCTGGCGGACCCACCGGAGCATCCCGGCAGCAGTGCGAGCAGTGAGCCGGTACACACCACTGCCAGACGCCGCCGCCGACGCCCGCGCCGCGTCGCCGTCGCCGTGGGCGTGGGCGTGGGCGTGGCTGTGGGCGCCGCGCCCGCGACGGCATGGGCCAGCTGCTTCATCAGACACATTCTCCCGTCGGGCCGCACCGAATCCACAACGCCCGGAGGACGCCAGAAAGCAACACCAGAACCCTCACGTGAATGCCGAGATGACCTGTTCCTGGCAGGCCACAGGTACGGCCGGGAYAGCGACGACCGCGCTCGACACTAGACCATGACCTGAACAGAGAGATTCTTCCCGTCTGCCGGTCCACCGTCGTTCTTTCAGATAGAAAAACCATCGTGGGGCCTGCCTCGAGCCAGCTGCCGCCCCTGTGGCATCGTGTCACGGCAACACCCGACCTGCGGAAAGGATGGCGTGTTCGCGGACCGAGCGGAGAGCTCACCAGACCTTCGGCCAGATACCCGGGCACCGAATCGGGCGCGGTGGCGTACCGCGCCGGTGCCAGGGCAGCGCGTCGTCACAGCGGCGGTATGGGCGTGCGGTTTCGGCGGCGTCGCCGCGGTCTTCGGATCATTCGATCACTGGGTTCAGGCGACTCTTTCCGACCGGGGTGCGCACCTGCTGGTCGTCACCCGGTCCGGGTGGGATCTTCCACCCAGCGGACAGGTGGTTTTCGCCTTCGCGCTGACGAGCTTGATCAGTATGCTGACGGCAGATCCCGGCGGCAGCCGGCGCTGGGTGAGCCTCGCACCGACGGCCGCCGGGGCGGTGATCATCGGTGTGACCGCCACCCGGGCCCACGCCGCCGACCCCATCGGCCGGACGCTGGAACGGCTGCGCATCGGCACGTTCCAGACGGACAGTCCCACGGTCACCACCGGTACCGCGACAGGTCTGTGGATCTGCCTCGGCGCGGGCGTCCTCCTGCTGGTCGCCGGGATCGTCTGGCTGGCGTTCGACCGGCCGGCCGGCGGACGGACCAGGCAGACCCTGCAGACCCTGCAGACCGGGCAGACCAGCGCCGAGGCCCAGTGACGTGGCGTACGACTACGCGACCTTCTCGACGCTCGCCGGCCCGCTGCAGGAGCCCGCGCCGGGCAGGACCCATCACGTCGCCTACCGGCGCGTCATGGCCGGCCCCGCGCTGCGYCAGGTGCTCCCGCTGCTCGTGGTCACGCTGGTGCTGTCGTCGTTCTTCTTCGTCTGGCTGATCCAGCCACAGCACTTCCCCAAAACGCGCTACCTCCCGACCGCGGTGGCCGTCGGGAACCACATCATGTTCTGGCTGATCGTCGTGACCGAGGGCATCCGCCTGCTGAACTCGGTGATCCTGTGCTGGTCGGCGACACTCATGCGGGACCCGATCCCGGTCACGCCTCCCCCCGGGCTGCGGGTCGCGTTCACCACCACGATCGTCCCGTCGAAGGAGCCGCTGGACGTCGTCCGGGACACGCTGATCGCAGCCCGGAACATCCGCTACGGCAGCCCGATCGATGTCTGGCTGCTCGACGAGGGCAACGACCCGGCGGTGCGCGCGATGTGCCGGGAGATCGGGGTCCGGCACTTCACCCGCAACGGCGTCGACCACTGGAACACCCGCAAGGGGCGGTTCCGCGCGAAGACCAAGCACGGCAACCACAACTCCTGGCTCGATCTCCACGGCGACCGCTACGACGTCGTCCTGTCCGTCGACCCCGACCACATCCCGCTGCCGAACTACGCCGAGCGCATGCTCGGGTACTTCCGGGACCCGAACGTCGCCTTCGTGGTCGGCCCGCAGGTCTACGGGAACTTCCGGCACTACCTGACCCGCGGCGCCGAGGCGCAGAACTACATGTTCCACTCGGTGATCCAACGCGCCGCGAACCGGTTCGCCTGCGGCATGTTCGTCGGCACCAACCACGCCTACCGGGTGAGCACCTGGCGCCAGATCGGCGGCTTCCAGGACTCGATCACCGAGGACCTCGCCACCTCGTTCGCCGTCCACGGCGCCCGCAACCCGGCGACCGGCCACCGCTGGACGTCCGTCTACACCCCGGACGTCGTCGCGGTCGGCGAAGGACCGACCTCCTGGACGGACTTCTTCAGCCAGCAGCTGCGCTGGGCCCGCGGCGCGAACGAGGTGATGGTCACCGAGGCGCCGCGGCGACTGAAGGCTCTCGACTGGGGCCCGCGCCTGCACTACTCGACGCTGATGCTGCACTACCCGACGGTCGCGATGACCTGGATCCTCGGCACGATCCTGACCATCTGCTACATGGCGCTCGGCTCCACCGGTGTCACCGTGAACGTCAACTACTGGCTGGCGCTGTACATCGACGTCTTCGTGGCCCGGCTGCTGCTCTACTTCTGGCTGCGCCGCTTCAACGTCAGCCCGCACGAGGAGCCCGGCAGCGCCGGGATGAACGGGATCTTCGTCTCGGTGCTGTGCATGCCCTTCTACTCGACCGCCCTGGTCGGCGCGGTGCTCCGCCGCAAGCTCGGCTTCGTGGTCACCCCGAAGGGCGACGCGGCCAGCCCCGACCGGCTGATGACCTTCCGCAAGCACCTGTTCTGGGCGGCGGTCTCGGTGGCGGCGATCGCCGTGGCGGCGAGCCTCGGCCGCGTCTACCCGGCGAACATGATCTGGGCGTCGCTCTCGCTGGTCACCTGCCTCATCCCGATCGGGCTGTGGATGATCGAGCCGGTCCTCGCGCCGCGCCGCGCGACCGCGCCGAACCCGTTGCCGGCAACGCACATCCCGCCGCAGCGCGTCGGCCGGGACGCCACCGCCCCGACTTCAGGCAGCACGGCCAGCCGGCCGCCCCCCGTGCCCGCAGGGGCGTGGCCGGGAACCGGCTCGCCCCCGTACCCCGACCACCACGGGGACGACGAGACGCTGTCCGGTCTGGTGGCGCTTGGCGCCGCAGCCGGCCGGGCAGACAGGCCCGGCGGCTACGACCCGGATGACGAGGCCACGGACCGGCTGGAGCTCGCCGGGGTCGGCACGGCGTCCAGGGCGGATGCCGACGACGTGGACAGCGACACCGTGCTGATCGCGCCACCGCTGCTGGCAGCCGTTCGCCGCCACGGACCGGACCGCCCCGGCGGCCGGACCGGTGCGGGCGGCGGCGGCGCCGAGGCCGGAGACGGCCCGGAGCCGTCCACGACGGTGACCCTGCGCCGCCCCGCCCCCGCCCCCGGCAGGTCCGCCAAGGCCACCAAGGCCACCAAGGCCGCCGAGGCCGCCACTCCGGTCTACACCGAGGACGTCACCCTGCGTCTGCACCCGCGGCGCCGCCGCGTCTCACCCGACGGTCTACTGGAGGAACTCGGCTGATGGTGACGGAAAGGATCACCGGTACCCGCCGTCGCCGCATCATCCAGATCTGCTGCCTCGCAGCCGTGCTCATCGCCGGCAACGGGCCGTTCGTGGGGAGCTGGGCGTCGGCGCGTTACCAGCAGTGGCGCTGGCATCAGCAGTCCTACATGAGCGAGTTCGGCCGGTGGGACATCATCGCGGACTCGGGCTCCCGGTCGGTGCACGCAGCGCTGCTGCGCACCGGCAAGGTGCTGCTGATCGCCGGCTCCGGCAACGACCAGGCCGCGTTCGACGCCAGGCGCTTCGAGACGCTGCTGTGGGACCYGGCCGCGAACACGTTCGAGAAGGTCCACACCCCGTGGGACGTCTTCTGCGCGGGCCAGGCGTTCCTGCCGAACGGCAACCTGCTGATCGCCGGCGGCACCAAGGCCTACGAGGTGCTCGCGCAGGACTCGCCGGACGGCGAGAAGAAGGAGTACCAGGGTCTCCGGGACTCCTACGTCTTCAACCCGCGGACCGAGCGCTACGAGAAGACCGGTGACCTGAACCACGCCCGCTGGTACCCGACGCTGGTCACCCTCGCCAACGGCGCGGTCGTCGCGGTCTCCGGGCTGGACGAGAACGGCGCGATCGACCCGGGGAACACCGAGTCGTTCGACCAGGCGACCCAGAGCTGGATCAACCATCCGAACCTGTACAAGGAGTTCCCGACCTACCCGTCACTGCTGCTCGCCGCGGACGGGCGGCTGTTCTTCTCCGGAGCCAACGGGGGCTACGGGCCGACGTCCCTGGAGGCACGTCAGCCCGGGCTGTGGAGCCTGGCCGACAACAGCTTCCAGCCGGTGGACGGACTACCCTCCCCGGAGATCAACGAGACCGCCGGGACCGTGCTCCTGCCTCCCGCCCAGGACCAGCGGGTCATGTTCCTCGGCGGCGGCGGCGTGGGAGACACACAGGTCGCGACCGACCGAACCGCCATCGCCGACCTCGACGCCCCGAACCCGGCCTGGGAACGGGGGCCGGACCTGGAGGTCGCCAAACGCTACCCGGGAGTGGTGATCCTGCCGGACGACACGGTGCTCGTCTCCGGTGGCTCGACGGCCTACCGCGGCAAGGACTCGCGGACGGCGCAGCTCTACCACCCGGACACCAACACCTTCACCCCGGCGGCCGATCCACTGGTCGGCCGCGACTACCACACCAGCTACCTGCTGCTGGCGGACGGGCGGGTCGCGGTGTTCGGGTCCAACCCGCTCAGCGACGACAACTTCTTCGAGACCAGGATCGAGATCTACACGCCGCCCTACCTGTACCGGGGCGAGCGGCCCGTCATCCGGTCCGCGCCGTCCGCCGTCACCCGCGGCTCGACGATCAGTCTGTCGGTCTCGCAGGATGTCGCCAAGGTCCGGCTGATCCGGCCCGGCGCCTACACCCACGTCACCGACACCGAGCAACGATCGGTGGCGCTGCCCGTGACCGGCCAGGCGAACGGCACCGTCACAGTCGGCGTGCCGGACAACCCGAACCTGCTGCCACCGGACTGGTACATGCTTTTTGTCGACAACGGTGCCGGTGTCCCGTCAGTGGCGACCTGGGTGCAGGTCGGATGAGGTCACGGGATGAATCGCCGGACGAACGTCGGAGGGCGGCTGTGAAGGTGGCAGGGCCGGCGGGCCGAGCCATGCGGGTCCGGTTCCTGACGGCGCTGCTCCTGCTCTCCGTCCTCGCCGCCGCCTGCGGGTCGGGCGGGCCGGGTGGGTCCGGTGGGTCGGGTACCCCGGCGCGGCCGACCGTGGCGGTTCTCAACGCCGCCGGTGCCCCCTCAGCCGCGTGTGCCGGCGGCGCCGGCGCGGTCGGCGCCGCCGCACCACCGGCGGCGGTGGCCGGCGGTTCCACCGCCCCGGCCCCGCGGGAGCCGTTCCTCACCGACCCGGCGAGCCAGGCCGCGGGCGAGGCCGGGGCGAACCCGGCACACGCCGGCCTGATCCAGCCGCTCGTGCGGACCCCCACAGCCTTCCCGGTCGGGGACTGGCTGACCGACGTCACCGCGGCGGTGCGCCAGCGTGGCGAAGCCGCGAGGGCCGCGGGTGCCACCGCGGTCTTCATGGTCTACGCGATCCCGCACCGTGACGCCGGGGCGGGCTTCTCCGCGGGCGGTGCCGCCGACGCCGCCGCCTACCGGGCGTTCACCCGCCAGGTGGCCGCCGGCATCGGCGCGGGCCACGCCGTCGTCATCCTGGAGCCGGACTCACTCGGCCAGCTGGACAACCTCGACCCGGCCCTGCAGGAGGAGCGATACCAGCTCCTGAACGACGCGGTGGACGTCTACGCCGGTCTGGGGGGCACCAGCGTCTACCTGGACGGGGCGAACTGCGGCTGGACCGCCCCCGCCACCATCGCCGAACGGCTCCTGCGGGCCGGGGTCGCCCGCGCCCGCGGATTCGCGGTCAACGTGTCCAACTACTACCGCACCGAGGACGAGGTGGCCCGCGGAACCGCCATCTCCGGTCTGACCGGCAACTCCCACTTCGTCGTCGACACCTCCCGCAACGGCCGGGGGCCGGCGGACGGCCTGGCGAACGCCTGGTGCAACCCGCCGGGCCGGGGCCTGGGCCAGGCCCCGACGACCGCAACCGGAAACCCGCTGGCGGACGCCTTTCTGTGGATCAAGACGCCGGGCGCCAGTGACGGCGAGTGCGGCCGGGGCAACCCGCCGGCCGGCACCTGGTGGCCGGCGCAGGCGGAAGAACTCGTCCGCAACGCGGCCTGACATGTCCTTCGACCCGATGAGCTCCCCGGCCCCGCCGGGCCAGCGGCGCCCGCGCCGCCACGGCGCTGGCCGGCGGCATCCACGGCCGCGGCGGTGGGTGGCGCTCGCCGCGGTGGTGGCGGTCATCGCCGGCTTCTCCCTGTGGACCGGTGCCGGGCCGCTGTCCCGTCACGGCGGAGCGGATGCCTACCTCACGGCTGACGGGCCGGCCGAGCGCCGGGGCACTCTCCGCGCGGACTCCTCGCCAGACCAGCCCGAGCGCAGCCCCGAGCGCGCCGCCGTACCGTCCGACAGCCCGCCGGCGGCAGTGGCACCGGCCTCCTCCGCCGCGGCACCGGCACCGGCAACCGCTGCCGCCTCGTCCCCCGGCACTCCCCGGGAGACAGCCCCCGGCACCATCCCCGCCGGCGGGCGGCCGGGCGCAGGGGGCAACCCCGTCGCCGGCGCACGGTTCCACGTCGATCCGACCAGCGACGCGGCCACCGCCGCCCGCAACCTGCGCGCCACCGCCCCCGCGGACGCGGCCCTGATGGCCCGGGTGGCCGGCGGATCGGCCGCACGCTGGTTCGGTGACGCGGAGCCGGCGGTCCTGACGGCCCGGGTGAGGGCTCACGTATCGCTGATCCGCGCGGCCGGTGCCCTGCCCGTTCTCGTCGCCTACGGAATCCCGGACCGCGACTGCGGCAGCTACTCTGCCGGCGGCGCGTCCGGACCGGAGGGGTACCGGGCGTGGATCGCCGCCTTCGCGGCCGGCGTCCGGGGCAGCCCGGCCATCGTCATCCTGGAACCCGACGGCATCTCCCTGGTCGACTGCCTGACCCCCACCGGGCGGCAGGCGCGTTTCGACCTGCTCCGCCACGCGGCCGGCACGCTCACCGACGCCGGGGCGACCGTCTACCTCGACGCCGGCAACGCCGGCTGGCACAGCGCCACCGAAACGGCCGCCCGGCTGCGCGCGGCCGGTGTCGACCAGACCCGGGGGTTCGCACTGAACGTGTCGAACTTCGACGACACGGCGAGCGAGGTCGCCTACGGCCGGCAGATCTCGGCGGCCCTCGGCGGCGGCGTTCACTTCGTCGTCGACACCTCCCGCAACGGCCGGGACCGGGCACCGGACGGCGCCTGGTGCAATCCGCCCGGGAGGGGCCTCGGGGTGCTCCCGACCACCCAGACCGGAGATGCGAGTGTCGATGCGTTCCTGTGGATCAAGGTACCGGGGGAATCCGACGGGACCTGCAACGGCGGGCCGCCGGCCGGGCAGTGGTGGCCCGAGTACGCGCTCGAGCTCGCCCGCCGGGCGGCCTGACCCGCACCGGCGTGCGGCGGCGGTCCTGGTCCTGGTCCTGGCGCTTGTCGCCCTGGCCGGGTGCGGCTCGGGGCCAGGCACCCCGACCGCCGCGCCCGTCGACCTGAGCCAGGTCGACGGCGCCGCCGGCGTCCGCGGCATCGTGCTGACCACGCCGGTGCCCAAGCCGACGACCACGCTGACCGACGCTGCGGGCAACCCCTTCGACCTGCGTGCCGCCACCGCCGGCAAGGTGACCATGGTGTTCTTCGGCTTCACCAGCTGTCCGGACATCTGCCCGACCACGATGGCCGACCTGGCCGCCGCGCGTTCCCTGCTCACCCCGGCGCAGCGGGAGGACCTGAAGGTCGTCTTCGTGGCGACCGACCCCGAGCGGGACACCCCGGCAGCCGTGCGGCGGTGGCTCGGCCAGTTCGACGCGTCCTTCATCGGCGTCACCGGCACATGGGACGACGTCGTCGGGCTGGCGGGCCAGCTGGGCGTACCGCTCGCGCCGCCGCGGCAGGACCCCGACGGCGCCCGGGTCGTGCCGCACGGCTCCCAGGTCACCGCGTTCGGCCCGGACGGCGTGGCCCGGGTCGCCTACCAGGCCGGCACCACCGTCGTCGACTACGCGCACGACATTCCGCTGCTCATCCGCGGCGAGCACTGAGCCCGGCGCGGGCGGCGCGGGACGAGACACGGCCGCTCAGGGCGTCGACCACAACCGGACGGTCCGGTCGGCGCCGGCGCTGGCCAGCAGATCACTGTCCGGGGCGAACCGCACCGACAGCACCCACCCGCCGTGGCCCTCCAGCGGCCTTCCGCGCGGCGCCGGCCGGGCGGGATCGGCGACGTCCCACAGCCGGACCGTGCGGTCGAAGCTGCCGCTGGCCAGAGTGCGGCCGTCCGGCGCGAAGGCCACCGTCCAGACACGGTTGGTGTGCCCGGTCAGCGGCCGGCCGAGCAGACGGGGCGCCTTCGGATCGGTGAGGTCCAGCAGCTGCACGGCGCCGTCGCCGTCGCCGACAGCCAGCGTGCGCCCCTCCGGGGAGAACGCCACGGCGTACCCGGGAGCGGGCAGGCTCACCTCCGGACGCAGCCGGCGCGGCGCCGTGCGGTCGGTGACCTCCCAGAGCAGCAGGACCCGGCTGTTGCCACCGGCGGCGAGGATCCGGTCGTCGGCCGAGAACGCCACCGAGGTGATGTAGGCGGTGTCGCCGGTGAGCTGCGCAAGCTGCGTCGGCTCGGCGCTGGCGATATCCCACAACCGCACCGTCCGGTCGTCGCTGCCACTGGCGAGCGTCAACCCGTCGGCGGAGAACGCGACGGACCACACCGGGCCGGTGTGCCCGGCCAGTGACCGCCCGGCCACTGCCGGTCTGCTGCGGTCCGTGACGTCCCACAGCCACACGGTGCCCCGCCAGTCGCCGCCAGCCAGCATCCGACCGTCGGGCGAGAAGACGATCGACGTCACGCCGTCGAGCGGACCGGTGAGCACCAGCGGCAGCCGCCTGGGCACCCCGCGGTCCGAGACGTCCCACAGCCGTACCTCGCCGGTCCGGTTACTGGTGGCCATGAGCTGCTCGTCCGGGGAGAACACCGCTGACAGCGCCCAGTTCGCCCCGCTGGCCAGGGGCGGCCCGAGTGGCCCGGCGCGGGCCTCGTCGCCCGGTGCGACTGCCAGGGCGATGCCGACGGCGCCGAGGAGCAGCGCCACGACGGCACCAAGCACGACCACCCGCCTACCGCGGCGCCGCGCGAGCCGGAACACAGCCGCGACCGCGGGGCTCCGGAGCGCCGGCAGAAGCTCTGCGGGGGGCGAGGGCTCGGGATCCGGCTCGGGATCCGGCTCCGTGCCTGGCGCTGGCGCTGGCGCGGCCAGCTCGCCGCCGTTTCCCGCGATCTCGGCGGGCCGGCGGATCTGGGCGCTCCCGAGATCCTCACCGCTCTCCTGGTCCGCGGGTGCGGGTGCGGGTGCGGGTGCCCCGGCGCCCGCGTCGCTCCCAGGATCCCTGGAACTCTCCGCGGTCCTGGAACCACCAGCCTGCTCCCGGGAGGAAGCCCGCGTCGGTGCAGCACCGTCCGCGCCCGGCAACGCTGCGGTGGCGCGCTCCCACGCCCGAAAAAGCTGTGCTATCTCGACGCTGTCGGCGCCACACGTCCTGGCGATGCGCTCCAGCGGACCGAATTCCGACGGCACCGAACGGCCGGTGCAGTAGCGGTGCACGGTGGATTTGCTGGCGTTGACTTTTCGGCCAAGCCATTCGTAGTTGTGACCGCTACGTTTCTTCAGCGCTGCGAGGAGTTCACCCAGCTCCTCGGAGGGCGATGCCATCCGCGCAGGCCTCCACCTGATATGCACCCCGTGTCGGACCGCGAACCGCTTGTTACCACCAGTTCACGCCGGCCCGATCCGCGTCCCGGCGGGCCATGTTACAGCAGGTCAGGGCCGATCATTTGTCCCACCGTCCCAGACTGCGCCGGAGCTGTTGCCCGCCAACCGGCAGGCTGCCAGGCTGGCGAAAGATGCTGCCGGGCCGCCGGCGCCCGCAATTCCCGGCAGCTGCCCCGAAATCTTCTGGCAGGAAYCGGAAGGAATTTTACCGGTGTTGTCCCGGGCGCCGACCCGAAACAGGACCCCGCCGGCTCCGGGAGTCGACGGCCCGGCACCTCTCGCCATATGCGCCTGCGGATCAGACGCTTCCACGACAACGAGGAAAAGATGCCAAGGACACGCCGGAGCCCGAGTGACGTGGCCACCGCGACGCTGAGCCTCGCGGCCGTGGGTACCGTGCCGCCGGATCCCGCCGCGGCAGCGGTCGCCGACCTGCCTCAGGATGCGCATCCTGCCCGGCGGTGGCCGACCCGGGCGGGAGTGGCCCACGTCAGTGCAGCCCACGTCAGTGCAGCCCACGTCAGTGCAGCCCACGTCAGTGCAGCCCATGCCAGTGCAGCCCACACCAGTACGGCCCACGCCTGCGGATCTCGCGACGACGCGGACCGGATGGCGCCGGTGCATCTCCTCGCCCATCAGCTGGCCGAGGAGATCAGAACCCTGGCCGCCGACGCCCGGGCCGGGCGCGCCGAGGTGCCCCTGGCCGTCCATCCAGCGCTGCTGGCGAGCTTCGCGCTGGAGGCCCTGACCGGGCCGGACGTCACGGCGCAGGCCACGGACCTCCGCGCCCTGCGGTTGCGCCAGGTCGCCCGGAGCCTGCGCGGCGCCGCGGATCTGCTGGACGAACTCGCCACGTTCGACTGACGGCCGGTTGAGCTGTCCCGCCGCCACACACCGGCCATGGCACGGTCGCCAGCCATTCCCGGGCGCCGCACGGCGAGGTGAGGAGCCGCCGCTGCGCCCGGAATCAGGCCCGTGGGTGGGACGTCAGGTCGGGGGGCCTGACGTCCCACCCACGCCAGGCAGCGGGCAGCCGTCGGCGCTCGATCGGCCCGCTCCCCGCGGAGGGGCGTCGCTGCGCCCAGGACGTGCCGCGCGGGCTGCCCCCCGGTCAGCCGGAGACGGTCAGCGCCTCGCGGAGCACCCGCTGGTAGCCCGCGGGCAGCTGGCTGGCGAAGCAGCGCAGGACGTCATCCGGATTCTCGCCCCGGCGGACCAGCGCGACCATCTGTACCGCCGCGTGGTCCTCGGCGCGCCGCAGCGCCCGGTAGCCGAAGCCCTTTCCTCGTGGGGCGCGGTCGGCGAGCCCCTTGTCCATCAGCCGCAGCAGGGTGGTGGCGACCGTGCTCTGCGCGAGTCCGCCGCCGAGGCGCTGCTGCACCTGGAACGGCATGAGTGGCTCGTCCGCGGACCAGAGCAGGTTGAGGACCTCCCGCTCGAGCTCGCCGGAGGCACGCCGGTTCGGCGCGCCCCCAGCCGCTACCGCCGGGTGTGCCGGCGCGGGACGCGAACCGACGGAATGACCAGTGTGATGCGTTTCCTGGCTCATGGTGGCTCCCAAACGCCATGGTCCATCAGAGGTGGACCGGGTCGGGCGGCGGCCGGCCGCCGGCAGGGGACGGGGTGCCCGGACACGGCACGGCTGGCCGCAGTTGCCGACAGGGTGGATGCGGAGGCGGGCCATGCCGCCCCCGCTCGCGCTCGATGCAGTCACGCCGGCCACGCAGCCGACACGCAGCGGCGCGACGGCCCGGTGGACCAGCTGGCGAGATGTGCGAGGTGGGCCAGATAGGCCGGAGGCCTCTGACGGCCGACAACCTCGGGGTCAGTGCCCCGGTACCGCGACCGGCGGGTTCACCCTGAGAACACCGGGGCGACCCGCACGACCTGGCACCAGGCCGGCGCGGTGCCGGGGCGGCCCGCGGCGCGGCATCACATGGCGCAGCGGCAGCAGCCGCGCCGCCCCCGAGCAGGGTGGCAGTCTGAGCAGCAGCCGAACGGCCGGTGGCACCAGGCGCGCGCGACGACGCCGCAGCCGACCGGCCGCCCGCCTCACGGCCGTGGCGGCCCGGCTCGCGACCCGCCACACCAACCGCTCGCCCGCAGCCAGCCACACCGCCAGGCAGAGAGTCGCGAGACTGTGCCCTGCCAGGGCGGACACGCCGCCCGCCAGCAGGTGCACTCCTTCGCCGGTGACCGGGCCGGGAGGCGTGTGCCCGACAGCCAACGGGCCGCCGTGCTGACCGCCGGGTGCGCTCATCGCGAAAGCGAGGTGCAGGCCCGCCTGCACTCCGAACACGAGGGCGACCAGCCGTGCCAACGAGACCCGGGTGGCGGCGACACCCCAGCCGACCCGGCAGGTCAGCAGCAGGCCCATGACACTGACGGGCAGCGAAGGCGCCATGCCACCGGACGCCCGGTGCGCGGCAACCGAGAGACCGACTGTCAGGCAGGCGAACACAGCGGCACGGGCCGCACGGCCGGACCGCCCGCCGGCCCATACCGGGGGTTCCGCGGTGCCCGCAGCGGCCAGTGCCACGCCGGAGCCTCCTGGCGCGGCGGCGGCTGCTGCCGCATGCATGCGCGCTGCAGCGGCCGGGGGCGGCGTCGACGGGCCGCGCGGAGAGACGATCTCCGCCGACGGTCCATCGATCACACTGTCCAAGTGTAGTGCCGCGATCGCCCTACTCCCCGCAGCGCCGGGTCCGGGTGACTGGCGGCACGGTGCGGCGACCTGCGGTTCCGTTTCGCCCCCCGTGCATGCCGGCCCATTGACCAGCGGTTTCGTCGCAGGGTCCCGGCCACGCAATCATCCACACGATTTGGCGGATCAATCCCGCCGGGACGAACACCCCGACACGTGGCCGAGCCCCCGTTTCCCGGTGGTACCGCGCGTGGTTCCGCAGAGCCGGGCTTCGGTGGAGATGCCCGACCGACGCGGGGAACCCACCTGGAGGTCGGAGTCAGGGGTTGTCTCAATTTTGAACTTAGTATAATTTTTGGGGCCTTGTAGGCAGTGACAGGGAGGCCACCATGTCCATGGGCAGCGCGTCGTCCGACGCGGCATCGCAGGGATCGAATCCGATGGAGAACCCGGCGTTCCTGACCGCCCCGCAGGCGATCTTTCCCGCGTTACGCGCCAAGGGGGCGCTCCCGCTGGGCACCCGTGGCGTGCTGCTCACCCGCAGCGCCGACATCGCGGCCCTGCTCACCAACCCCGCGGTCTTCTCCTCGGGTGTCGCCACGACGCAGACCGGCACCGAGCGGCCGCTGATCCCGCTGCAGATCGACCCGCCGAGGCATCGCGACTACCGCAAGATCCTCGACCCGTTGTTCTCGCCGCAGCGCATGAAGCAGATGGAAGGGCCGATCACCGAGCTGGCCCGCGGACTCGTCGACACGATCGCCGCCGAGCGGGAGGTCGACTTCGTCGATCGTTTCTCGGTGCGCTTCCCGTCCCAGGTCTTCCTCTCGTTGCTCGGGCTGCCCCTCGACCAGCTCCCCACCTTCCTGGAGTTCAAGGACGGTTTCATCCGCCCCGAGGCGATCACCGGCCAGCCCCGCGGGCACGAGGACTCGGTCGCCCTGCTCAAGAAGACCGCCACAGCCATCTACGAGTACTTCGACGCCGTGATCGCGGACCGGCGTGCCAGCCCGGGCGACGACATTGTCAGCCGGTTCCTGGAGACCGAGGTCGACGGCGCCCGGCTGTCCCACGAGGACATCCTCGATATCTGTTTCCTGTTCCTGGTCGCCGGTCTCGACACCGTCTCCGCCTCGCTGGACTGCATGATGCTGCACCTCGCGCTGCACCCCGAGCGGCGGCAGTCCCTGGTGGACAACCCCGCGCTGATCCCCGGTGCCGTCGAGGAGCTGCTCCGCTGGGAGTCGCCCGTGATGATGGTGGCGCGTTTCGCCACCCAGGACACCGAGATCGCCGGCTGCCCGGTGAGCAAGGGGCAGGTCGTCACCGGCCTTCTCGGTTCCGCGAACACCGACGAGGAGGAGATCCCCGACCCGGATGTCGTCCGGTTCGACCGCGAGCCGAACCGGCACATCGCGTTCGGGCGGGGCCCGCACCGCTGCCTGGGCTCGCACCTGGCTCGTCTGGAGCTGCGCATCGCACTGCGTGAATGGCTCGCGCGCATCCCCGACTACCGTGTGCCGGAGGGTTTCGAGCCCACCTTCACGACCACGATCCGCTCGCTCGTCGCCCTGCCACTTCAGCTCGGCCAGTCCGCCTGAGCCTGGCGGCTTCGACCAGCTTCTTTCCTGGCGCCGCCGGGGGGTTGCGGGACCCGCCGATCGTCGGCAGTGTTGCCTGAACATGTCTGGTGCCCGAGTCCAGCGCGCACTCCTGGAGCCGGGCACCAGACAATGCCGCGACACGGTCTGTAACCAGGGGGAGTTCGAACGAGCGTGGACACGACCGACGCACGGATCCAGCCGCCACGGCCCGGTGAGCCGACCACACTCGGGCGGCACCGGGTCATCGGCCGCCTCGGCAGCGGCGGCATGGGGGTCGTTTACCTCGCCGACGGGCCGTTCGGCAAGGTGGCCGTCAAGCTCGTCCGCGAGGAGCTCGCTGACGATCCCGATTTCCGGCGCCGGTTCCAGCGTGAGGTCCAGGCGTGTTTCCGGGTCGGCGGAACCCGCACCGTCCGCCTGGTCGACTTCGAGCTGGACGCCGACCGGCCCTGGCTGGCCACCGAGTTCGTCGACGCACCGAACCTGGCCACGCACATCCGCACCATCGGCAGGCTCGGCGAGGACGACCAGATCACCCTCGCCACCGGCCTCGCGGAGGCACTGCTCTCCATTCATGCGAGCGGGCTGATCCACCGGGATCTCAAACCGTCGAACGTGCTGTGGACGCCGCACGGGCCCAAGGTCATCGACTTCGGCATCGCGGCGGCTGCCGACGCCGCCGCGCTGACCGTCAGCGGCCAGTTCGTCGGCACCCCCGGCTGGCACTCGCCGGAGCAGGTCTCCGGTCAGGACGCGACACCGGCGACGGACGTGTTCGCCTGGGGCGCCATCCTGTGCTTCGCCGCCACCGGTGAGCCGCCGTTCGGCTCCGGCCCCGCTCCGGCCGTCCTGCACCGCGTCCTCCTCGCCGAACCCACCATCGACCTTGACGCCCTCGCCGCACCTCTGCACGGACCGGTGACGAGCTCACTGGCCCGTGATCCCGCCGAGCGGCCGACGGCTGTCGATCTGCTCACCGCCCTGGTCGGCGCCCTCCCCGAGGGTGAGCCCGGCCTGGCCACGCGCCAGCTGCAGACCTCGTCCGCGCTGCCGCCGACCCCGCCCTGGTCCGCGACGGTCGCACCGGCCGGCGCCGGTCAGGGCCCCGGGAGCGCCGCGGGGACGGGTAAGTCCCCCGGCAGTGCGAACGCCGGCCCGCCTCCCGCCGACGGCGACGGCAGCGGGGGGCGCGGGAAACGCGGCCGGAGAAGCAGGGCACGGATCGCGGCGCTCGCGGGTGTGGCCAGCATCGTCGCCGGGGCCGCCGTCATCGCGGCCGTGGTGCTGTCGCTGCAGGGTGGCGACGACGACGGAGGCTCGTCTGCCTCCTCCTCGTCCGACCTCGACGCCGGTACCTTCAGCGCCGACGCCCCATGGCGGCTGCGCATCGACAACCGGATCGACAGCAGCGGCGACGGGTCGAGCGGCTGCACGATCGTCGTCTCGGACGTCACCACCGGGGAGAGCCGGACGCTGTCCGGTCTGTGGGGCACCAAGACCTACCAGGTCGCCCAGACCGGCGAGTTCCGTTTCGACGTCAACAACGAACAGTGCGAGGTCCAGGGCCTGCGGACGACGGGCGACACCGGGCTCCCGTTCGCGCAGGAGTCGTCCGTGGGCGACACCGAGGCGTTCCACACCGAGGGCACCGTTCAGGTCGAGGTCGTCGACTTCAACGGCGGTGACAAGTGCGAGCTCGCGCTGCACGCGCTGAGCGACGGCCGCATGCTCGACTTCACGACCGCCTCGATCAACGAGAACCAGGTCTCGCTGAACGCCGGTCAGCCCGACCAGGTCTACCTCGCGGAGCCGTCATGTGGCATCCGCGTCCTCTCCGGCTGAGCCCGGGCCGGGGCCGCCACGGTGGGTCGCGCCCCGGCACGATCATCTGATCCGGGCGGCTCCTCCCGAGGGGACGGCGTGGAGCGGCAGAGGGCGGCGGAAACCACGCCGCGCGAACGCGGCCGCCACCGCCGCGGCGACGGACGGAGCGGCCTGCGCGTCGACGAGAACGAGGACGCAGCCGCCGAAGCCACCGCCGACCATCCGGGCTCCGTGCGCGCCGGACGCCAGCGCCACCTCCACAGCAACGTCGAGCTCGGGAACCGTCACCTCGAAGTCGTCCCGCAGCGAGGCATGCGAGGCGGTCAGCAGGGGGCCGATGCGGTGGACGGCGCCACGCCGGAGCAGACCGGCCGCCTCGGTGACACGGGCGTTCTCGGTGACGACGTGGCGGGCCCTTCTGCGCAGGAGCGGATCACCGAGCCGCAGGACCCCGTCCAGCGTCGCGTCCCGCAGCGCCGGCACGCCGAGCACCTGCGCGGCCCGTCGGCAGGCGTCCTGGCGGGCGGCGTAGCGCCCGTCGACCAGCGCGTGGCGGGAACGGGTGTCGATCAGGAGCAGGGCCAGCCCGGCGGCGGCCGGGTCGAACGGGATCTGCTCGTAGGCCAGCGAGCGGGTGTCGAGGAGAAGCGCGTGTCGCTCCGTGGCCAGCAGAGATGCCGACTGGTCGAGGATCCCGCAGGGCACCCCGACGAACTCGTTCTCGGCCTGCCGGCCGAGGTGGGCCAGTTCCATCCGGCCGAGGCCCAGGCCGAACAGGTCGTTCAGGGCCAGCGCCGTCGCGCACTCCAGGGCGGCCGAGGAGGAGAGCCCGGCCCCGACCGGTACATCGCTGTCGACCACGATGTCGACGCCGCCGATGTCGTGGCCCGCCTCCCGCAGCGCCCAGGCGACCCCCGCGACGTAGCCGCTCCAGCCGGCGGCCGCGCCGGGTGCCAACTGCTCCAGCGCCCGGGCATACGGTTCGTGCGGCTGCTGCGCCGAGCGGGCGACGAGCTGCCCGTCGCCCCGGCGGCCGGCGGCGACGACCACCCGCTGCGCGAGCGCGATCGGCAGTACGAAGCCATCGCTGTGATCGGTGTGCTCCCCGATGACGGTGACGCGACCCGGAGCCGCCCAGAGCCCGTCGGGGCGTCGCCCGACGCTTGTCAGGAACAGGTCCGCCGCCCCCATGATCACTTCTCGAACGGTACCCGAGAAGTCCACCCCGGCGGATGTTTGGGGCGCGGGTGCGAGGTCACGTCCAGGGCAGGACCTTTTGTCTGCCGCCAGCGGAGGTGACCACCATGACGCACAGCCTCGAGAACCGGAGGATCGCGATCCTCGCCGCCGATGGTGTCGAGCGGGTCGAGCTTGACCAGCCCCGCGGGGCGCTGCTGGGCGCCGGCGCGAGCACGGAGGTCATCTCGGTCCACCCGGGTGAGATCCAGACCCGGCAGTTCGACACGGACCCCGCCGGGACCGTCCCCGTCGACCGGCTGGTGTCCGATGCCTCGCCGGACGACTACGACGCTCTGCTCCTGCCAGGCGGGACGACCAATCCCGATCATCTGCGGATGAACCGGTACGCGGTCAGCTTCGTCAGGTCGTTCGCCGAGGCCGGCAAGCCCGTCGCCGCGATCTGCCATGGGCCCTGGCTGCTCGTCGAGGCCGACGTCGTACGCGGGCGTCGGCTCACCTCGTGGCCGAGCATCCGCACCGACCTGCGCAATGCCGGGGCGGAGGTCGTCGACGAGGAGGTCGTCGTGGACGACAACCTCATCACCAGCCGGTCGCCGGCTGACCTGCCGGCGTTCTGCCGGACGATCGTGGAGCGCTTCGCGCTGTCCCGGGTGCCGGGCTGACGGGCTGACGGGCCGACGGGCCGACGGGCCGACGGGCTCGCAGGGCTGACCGCCCGGGTCCGACCCGGGCGGTCAGCTCCCACCGCGGCCCTCGAGGACCAGCGCCCAGGTCAGGCAGCCGAACGCGGCCAGGGACCCCGCTGTCCGGACCAGGTTCCACCGGACCCAGGTCGCCTCGAAACGGGCCCGCACCGCCGCCAGATCGACAGCCCGGTCCGGGTCGCCGGCGGCCACGAGCCCGTCGTTGAGGGGCACGTTGACCGCGCCGGTAACGACGATCGTGAGGCCGTACAGGAGGAACGCGGCGATGATCCAGGGCAGGGCCGGGCGCGCGCCCGCGCCGAACTGCGCGGCGACCGCCAGTCCGGTCAGCAGCAGCGCGCCGATGAAGACCAGAAAGAACCAGCCGTTGAGGATCGCCCGGTTGATCGACTGCATCGAGGCGACGAAGGTGCGGTCGTCGGTGGCCCGCAGGCCCGGCATGACCGAGCACGCATAGGCGTAGTACAGGCCGGCCATCAGGCCCGTGGTCACGGTGGCGGCGATCAGCGAGCTGTTCCGGAGCAGGTCCATGCGCATCCTCGTCCTGTCGTGCGGCGCTGGCGTCATCTCCATCCAGTGAAGGACGGTGGGCGCGACGGAACCATCGTCGAGGAGCTTGGAAGCATGTCCGTGCGTCCAGACCGGGCGACTAGACTCCGATCATGGACGCTGTCGTCGGCCTGCTGGACGGGCCGCGGGCGCACGGTGCCTTCCTGCAACGCTCGATCCTCACACCGCCCTGGTCGCTGCGCATCCAGGACGAGGCTCCGCTCGCGGTCGCGGCGGTGGTGCGCGGCGACGCCTGGGTACTGCCCGACGGCGGCGCGCCGGTGCGACTCGGCCCCGGCGACGTCGCGATCATCCGCGGGCCAGCCCCCTACACCGTGGCGGACGCCCCGTCCACCGCGCCCCGGATCGTGATCCACCCGGGTCAGCGCTGCACCGATCTGGCCGGGAACAGCCTGGCCGCGGCGATGGACCTCGGCGTACGCACCTGGGGTGACAGCCCGGACGGCCCCACGGTGATCCTCACCGGCGCCTACCTGCTGGACGGGGAGGTCAGCCAACGGCTGCTGCGGGCGCTGCCACCACTACTGACGGTGACGCACCGCAGCTGGAACTCCCCACTGATCCCGCTTCTCGCCGACGAGATCGTGCGGGACGAACCAGGCCAGGAGGCGGTGCTCGACCGGCTGCTCGACCTTCTGCTCATCGCCGCGCTGCGCACCTGGTTCGCCCGGCAGGGGGCGGCGGCGCCGGGCTGGTACCGCGCGTACGCCGACCCGGTGGTCGGCCGGGCGCTACGGCTGATGCAGAGCCATCCGGCGCAGCCGTGGACGGTCGCCGCCCTGGCGACCGAGGCCGGGGTCTCCCGGGCCTCGTTGGCCCGCCGGTTCACCGACCTGGTCGGCGAGCCGCCGATGGCCTTCCTGACCGGCTGGCGCCTCGACCTCGCCGCCGACCTGCTCCGTGCGCCCGACGCGACGGTCGGCGCGGTCGCCAGGCAGGTCGGCTACGGCAGCGCCTTCGCGCTGAGCACTGCCTTCAAACGGGTCCGCGGCGTCACCCCCCGCGAGCACCGGACGGCGCTGCGGGCAGGCTGACCCCGCTTCGCACCCGGAAGGAAGGGACATCCGGGCCTGACGGCGTCGGCGACCGATGAGTTTCCGCCGCCGGAGGAGTCCGAACCGGTGACGCGCCGGCCACCCACGGGCCCGCAGGCCCGGTGGGCTGCTCGCGACCGCGAGGATGGCGAGGCGGAAAATCCGCGACCCAGCAGAGGAGAATGCAGGATGCGCACACTGATCGTCACCGCTTTCGTGTCCGTCGACGGTGTCATGGAGGCTCCCGGCGGGGAATCGGGATACCGGAACACCGGCTGGACGTTCAAGGACATCGACTTCGACCCCGCCGCCTACGAGATCAAGGGCCGCGAGCAGGAGGAGACGACGGCGCTGCTGCTGGGGCGGGCCAGCTACCAGGCGTTCGCGCCGGTCTGGCCGACGATGGACGACTTCGCGGGCTACAACGCGATGCCGCGGTACGTCGTGTCCAGCACGCTGGCCGAGGCCGACCCGCGATGGCCGGCGACGATCCTGCGCTCCGTCGACGACGTCGCGGCGCTGAAGGAGACCGAGGGCGGCCCGATCGCAGTGCACGGCAGCGCGACCCTGGGGAAGAGCCTCGCCGACGCCGGCCTGGTGGATCGCTACCACCTGCTGGTCTTCCCCGTCCTGCTCGGCGCCGGGAAGCGGCTGTTCAGCGAGGCGGACAAGGACAGGACGCTGCTGAAGCTGACAGAGTGCGACGCCTACCCCAACGGCGTCCAGAAGCAGGTGTTCGATGTCGTTCGCTGACCGCGTCAGGCGACGGTGACGTCGTCGATGTCGATGGCGATGGCCGAGCCGTCCGGTCCGGGGAGGGAGCGGTCGGCGGTTCCGTCCGGCCTGCGCGGGTAGACGCGACGGCGGGTCGGGAAGACCAGCCCGTCAAAGGTCCGGTGACCGTCGGTGTAGTGGGCGACGGTCGCGTTCGCGTTGACGTCGACCGTGTAGTCGAGGCGGCGCAGCAGTCCGTCGGCGTCGAAGTAGAAGACCTGTTCGGCCGTGTGGGTGGGAATCGTCGCGGGAATGCTGACCTGCAGCCTGCGCCAGGTCTGTCCGCCCTCGTCCCAGGGATCAGTCTCGTGGGCGGTCACTCCGGGATCGGCCAGCAGGTACGGCGTCGTGAGGTAGTTCCACATGGCGTAGCCGAGGAAGTAGCCGACCTGGAGCCGGTCCCACGCCGAGTAGAGGTCGTATCCGGCGTAGGAGGGACGGGGCCTGTCGCGGCTCTCGATGACGGAGCCGTCGGCAGCGTGCAGGGCCACCCCGTCACGGGCGAGATCCGCGACCAGGCTGTGGTCCGCGGCGACCCAGGGGGAGAGAACAGCTCTCCGGTCGGCGACGTCGATGTGYAGCGTCTCCTCGAGGAACGCGTCGGGGAACCCGCGCATCGCCCAGAACGGGCCGCCGACCGACAGGTGCGCGGTGAGTTCGGAGACCTTCGACCAGCGTTCCCGACCACCATGCGCCTCGAGCACCGTCTCCAGCAGGTGATCCATTTTATTTCCCTTTCTCCATCGTCGTTGTTTCATCGTTCCGGGCAGCATGACCGTGGTTCTCACCGGCGGGAGCGCCCTCAGCCGAAGGGGTGCTCCGCGTCGAGGAAGCGCGTTGCCTGGCTGACGAAGAGATCGGGGTACTGGAAGATTGATCCGTGGCCGGAGTCCGGGTAGATGACCAGCTGCGCGCCGGGAATGTGCTGAGCCAGGATGTAGGAGTTCACGGTCGGAATCATGATGTCGCGTCGGCCGTTGACGACCAGAGTCGGCGCCGCGATCCGGGCGAGCTCCGAGTAGCGTTCGCCGTGCGGCTCCGCCCACTCACCCGCCGCGGCGAGCTGCGCCATCATGGTCTGCCGGGAGGTCGGGGGGTCGACGTCGACGGTGCGCGCGTGGCGCCTCTCCCAGAATGCCCGGCCGGCGGCCTGGCTTGTTTCGGATGGCTCGAAGAAGAGATAGAGGAAGTCCTCCAGGGTCGGCACCTCGTGGCGGGTCGCGACATCGATCATGTCAGGGGCGGTTCCCTCGACCTCGCCCGCCCGGGGCCGGAACCCGGCGATGATCAGCCGTCGGACGAGCCGCGGGTTCCGCAGCGCGAGCTCCTGCGCGACCGCCCCACCCATCGAGAGCCCCAGCACGTCGACCTGCTCCAGACCCAGCGCGCCGACGAACTCGGCGGCGCGGTCCGCCATCGCGGCGAACGTCTCGGGGGTCTCGCCGGACGAGCTGGCGACGCCCGCGTTGTTGAAGAGGATCACCTCGYGGTTCGCGGCCAGCCCGTCGGTCACCGCCGGGTCCCAGTGGTCCAGCCCGCCGCGGAAGTGCTGCAGGAACARCAGGGGCGTCCCCCCACCCGCACCGAACCGGCGGTAGGCGTAACGGATTCCGTTTACCTCGAGATAGCGGGTGGGAGCGGTCACATGGGTCAGAACGTCGGCCACGACTTCTCCTTCGTCAGATCGGGTACCGATCGGTACCACACAGACACTAACGGACCCAAAAACCGATCGGTACCCGATGTTGAAGTGACGCCCGTCACAGCCGAAGAGGAAGGCGGGGCTCCGTTTTGCCAGCACAGATACCGATCGTTACCCTGACTGATGTGACGATCAATCGAGCAGCGTCCGGAGTGCCCCCCGACAGGCGCGGTCCCCGGGAGCGCATCCTGGCCACGGCGTGCACCCTGTTCTACCGGCAGGGCATCCACGCGACCGGTGTGGAGCAGCTCGCCGAGGTTGCCGGGGTTTCCAAGCGCACGCTGTACAAGCTGTTCGGCAGCAAGGACGACCTCGTCGCGGCCTACCTGACCTGGATGAGCGAGCACGCCCCGACCAACGAGCAGTACCTGCGCCGCACCGATCTGGCGCCGGGCGAACGCCTGCTGGCTCTCTTCGGTCGTCCCTCCTCGGCGGTGGCCGTGCGGGGCTGCTCGATCCACAACGCCGCCGTCGAGATCACGGATCCGCGGCACCCGGGAAGTGCGGTGATACACGCGCACAAGGAGGGATTTCTGCGCCAGCTTGTCGACACCGCGGCGCAGGCCGGCGCCGGCGACCCCGAGACCCTGGGCCACCAGCTGTTCGTCCTGTTCGAGGGCGCAACCGCGCTGGGCACCTCGATCGGCGAGCTCGCGTCCTACGACTACGCGCGGCCGATCGCGCACGCTCTGGTCAGCGAGGCGCTGCCGGCGTCACCCGAGCTCTGACCCATGACCGCCGGCCGCGGCGTGCAGGGAACGTGCAGGGAACGTGCAGGGAACGTGCAGTACCTGGTGCGGTACGTGCAGCACCGCCCACGGCCCACAGCCCTCCGTGACCTGCGCCCGAATCCCGGGCCGCCGTATTCTTCTCCCCATGAAAGGCACCCGGGCCGGCCTCTGGGCGCTGGCCGTCGTGGCGCTGGGAGTTCTGTTGCTCGGCGGCTGCGCCCAGGACGACAAAATCTACGTCTCGAACATCACTGACGGTCATGGCCGGGCCTGCACCTTTGTCTACACGGCTCGGGACGGCTCTGTCGGTGGCGGGGAAGGGCGCGACATCGATGTCAGCCAGCTCGACTGCGAGTACCCACCCGCCGGGCGGATGCCCGGACGACCGACGACCCAGCCGCTGAGCGCGCCGTGAAGCCCGCCGGGAACGAGGGAATGCGGCAGGACTGGGCCGACAAGGCAGCCGGCTGGGTGGCCAACGAGGCGATCTTCGACGCGGTGTTCGCCCCGGTGACCGCCGCGATCCTCACGGCCGCCGCGGTCGGGCCCGGGCAGCGGCTCCTCGACGTCGGCTGCGGCTCCGGTGCCCTGCTGGCCGCCGCTGCCGCCGCGGGTGCCAGCGCAGTCGGCGTCGACATCTCACCGGGGATGGCCGAAGCGGCGCGCCGCCGGGTGCCCGAGGCCACGGTGGTCGTGGGCGACGCACAGGTCGTCGACCTGACCGCGGCGGCCCCCGGCCCGTCGTTCGACCGGGTGCTCTCCCGCTTCGGCGTGATGTTCTTCGACGACCCGACCGCCGCGTTCGCCAACATCCGCCGGGCCGCGGCACCGGGGGGCCGGCTGGTGTTCGCCTGCTGGCGCGGCCGCAGCGAGAACCCGATGTTCACGCTCGGTTCGGACATCCTCGCCGACCGCCTGGATCCGAAGCCCGCGGATCCGGCTCCGGGCACACCTGGCCCCACCGCCTTCGCCGACTCCGGCCGGCTCGCCGCCCTGCTCGGCGACGCCGGCTGGGCCGACATCACCATCAGCCCCTTCGATTTCAGCTGTGACTACGGCACCGCTGGCGGCGACGGGGTGGAGGAGCGCCTCGCCACCGTGCTCAGCACCTCCACCGGTCGTCTGGCACAGCAGCAGCTCGAACCGCGGCTGGGGCCCGAAGGCTGGTCGGCGCTGCTCGACGACGTCCGGGCGGTGCTGCGTCGCCATCTGGTGAACGACGCGGTCCGGTTCCCCGGCGCGACCTGGCTGGTCACGGCGACCAATCCCCTCGGGTAATGATCACCAGCCGCCGCCACCCGGGCGGGCTCAGCGGCGGAACAGGCCGGCTTCCTGGATGGCGGAGGCGACGGCCTGACCGTCCTGGTTGAAGAACACGCCGCGGGACAGCCCCCGCCCGCCTCCCGCACTCGGGCTGTCCTGGGCGAACAGCAGCCAGTCGTCCGCGCGGAACGGCCGGTGGAACCACATCGCGTGGTCGAGGGAGACGATGTCGAGCCGCCCCGGCAGCCCCGCGTAGGGCAGGTACGCGGTGCTGGACAGGGTCAGATCCGACAGGTAGGTCAGCGCGCAGACGTGCAGCAGCGGATCGTCCGGCAGCGTCTGGTCGACCCGTACCCAGACGTTCTGCCGCGGCATCCCGTCACCCGCCGTCGACTCCGGTGCCGCGGACGCCGCTTCCGGCGATCCCGTTGCCCGCCCGGTCCCGTCGGTGGCCCGCGAGCCGTCGGTGCGCCCGGCGGGGCTTCTCGATGAACGGATGTCGATCAGCAGGAACGGCCGGAACTCGGGGGCTTCGTCGATCGGCTCCCACCAGCGGGGCAGATTCTCCGGTCCGGGTACGTCCGGGGCACGGAGCTGGTGTGTCTCCTCGGCGTCGCGCGGCAGCTGGAAGGAGGCCGACATCGAGAAGATGGTCTCGCCGTCCTGCACGGCGCTGACGCGGCGCGTGGTGAACGACCGGCCGTCACGGATACGTTCGACGAGGTACACGATCGGGCTGTCGGTGCGGCCGGGGCGGAGAAAGTAGCCGTGCAGCGAGTGCATCCGCCGGTCGGGATCCACGGTGCGGCCCGCGGCCACCTGGGCCTGTGCCGCGACCTGCCCGCCGAAGGCACGCATCGGCGCACCGGCATGGCACAGGCCGCGGAAGATGTCCCGGTCCACGGAATCCAGCGTCAGCAGGTCCGCGAAGTCGGGCTTGTGCCCTGTCATGGCCGCCCGCCGCCGGGCAGGCAGGTGGACGTGGCACTCCCCCGCGACGCGGGACCCACGGGACCCGCTGGCTTCGCGGCAGCGCCCGGTTGGGCGGCCGGATCCGCGGGCAGGGCTGCCAACAGCCAAAACGGGCACATGAGGATCACGGTGCGAGGCTACGCCGTACGCACCGTCCCCGACACCAGACGCAGGCGCGGCCCAGGCCCAGGCCCAGGCCCCTGAGTGTCTCCGCGACTAATCGTCCACGGCCGGTTCGGGGGAACCACCGAAGATGCTGTCGCAGAGCAGCAGGTAGAACCGGTCCGGGTGCGGCACGTGCTGGAGCTTCTCGAGGTCACTCGTGTGGTCTCCTTCGGTCTCCAGCTCGAATGCGCCGTAACCGAGTACCCGACCGTTGGGGTCCAGGTTGTACGAGAGATCCGTGATCTTGCTCAGCGGGATGCTCTGGACCCTCGTGGAGATGATGCCGGACACCTTGATCAGCCGCGAACTGGTGATCAGCAGGCAGGTGCGGTGCCAGTCGAGCAGGCGCCACAGCAGCCGCACGACGGCGGCCAGYGCCACCCACCAGAGAAGTGTGACCACGACTCGCGCGTTCACGTCACGACCCGCGGAATAGACCGCGATCGCCACGACGCCGACGAGGACCGCCGCGGTCTCGAGAACCACCCGGGCGAGCACCACCCAGTGCAGTCGAATCTGGACGACGGTCTGCTCGTTCGCAGCCAGATATCTGGAATTGTACATAGTGAACCTGCCCCCCGGCTTAGGTCACCACATAGTCGCATGTTCGGCGGTACGCCGACCACCCTGGAAGGCCAGTACTTTTCAGTCCGGAGCAGGACGCCGACAATTCGCGGGAACGAGCCVCCGCCTGGCGTAGGGAGCACAGCTCAGGCCAACCGCCAACCGCCGGCTCACCCGRCCGCCCGCCGCGGGGATCAGCGGCGCATCGTCCATGCGCCTCAGCGCTCGAGCGGTGTCCGAAGGTCCGCGCGGCCGCCGCACCCCGGCCGGCCCGAGCCTGGTCCGGCGCGATTCCCCTTCGGCCAGGACGAGGCGAGCCGGCAGCCAGGCCGCGGCGGAGCTCACCGGACGCAGGTTCCGCAGGCGGCCCGGCACGTTGAATCGCCCCCGGCCCGGTCGTTGTTTCACGGCCGCACCGCATCGCATTCGAACTGCCGCTGCGACGTCCGTGACCAGAATCAGTCGCACCGACCTCCCGTGGTTCTTTGGCCCAGCCCCCCGGCGCGAACCACCGTCCTCCCGGAAACCATCCCGCGCGGGTGCGCCGCTGCGGCGTACGGAAAGGGGACGACCAGAAGTTAGGGAAGGAACTGGGAATATGTGGCGACAAGGTCGGGATTCGATGGTCAGGTCCACTCGCGCGGTATGTCCGTGCCGGCGGGCTGCCCGTGTCCCCGGCCGGCCACCGGCGTCCTCAGCGGAAACGTGAGCCGATCCACGTCGGCGCGTATCGCAGCCGCACGGTGACTCGTCTCGGCTACCGGCGGGTACAGCGGGCGCTCCGGGGCCGCCGGACACCGAGGACGGTGACGTCGCTTGTCAACCGCCCGGCCATCCTGGACTGACCGCCCGGAGCGGGCCCTCAGCCGGTAGAGTCGAGGCGTTACCTGTTCTCCGTTGTGTGAGCGTCATGCATCGTCGAACCGGAACGGCTGGGCGCGGGGCCATCCGCGACCGGTGCGAGGCCGGGAGACGAGAGACGTCTACCGGGAAAGCAGCAGGGAGAACGCTGGTGGCTCAGGGTACGGTCAAGTGGTTCAACGCGGAGAAGGGCTTCGGGTTCATCTCCGTAGACGGCGGCGGTCCGGATGTGTTCGTGCACTTCTCGGCGATCATCGCGGACGGCTACAAGTCGCTTGACGAGGGGCAGAGCGTCCAGTTCGAGATCGTGCAGGGCCAGAAGGGCCCGCAGGCGGACAACGTCCAGCCGGTCTGACACGGCACCCCGCCCTACCCCGAACAGCGCGCGACCGATGCGGCCGCGCGCTGTTCTCTTTTCCGGCGGCGCCCGTCTGCCAGCAGCGCCTGTCTGCCGGCAGCGCCCGCCCGGTCAGGCCAGCCGGGCCGGGGCGAGCTCCCGTAGCAGGGCTCGGGTGCGGGCCGCGTCCGGTGCGGAGAACTCGGCGGCGACGAAGTCGGTGACACCGGCGCCGGCAAGCTCGGCGATCCGGTCCCGCACCGACTCCTCGCTGCCGATCAGCGCGACGTCCGCCGGCCCCGCAGCCCCTTCCCGGTCCAGCATCGCCCGATAGGACGGCAGCCCGCCGTACATCCTGAACTCGCGGGCGGCCCGTTCGCGGGCGGCGTCCGGTTCGTCGGTGACCGCCACGGGCAGCATCGCGACCACCCGCGCGGGCGGGCGGGCGGCGGTCGACGCCGCGGCCTGGATCGTGGGAACGATGTACTCGCGGATCGTACGCGGGCCGGTCATCCACAGCACGGTGCCGTCGACCCGCGCGCCGGCCAGCTCCAGCATCTTCGGGCCGAGGGCCGCGACCAGCACCGGGAGCCTTCCCACCCGCGGGGTGCCCAGGGCGGCCGCGGCCCGCACCGTCTCCCGCCGGACGTCGACCGGATCACCGTCGAGCAACGGCAGCAGGACGTCCAGATAGTCGGAGAGATGCCGTAGCGGCCGGTCGAAGCTGTAGCCGAGCATGTCCTCGATGACCACCCGGTGGGACAGGCCGATGCCCAGCGTGAACCGCCCGCCGACGGCGAGGGCCGTCGTCAGCGCCTGCTGGGCGAGCGCGACCGGATGGCGGGGGTAGGTCGGCACGACCGCCGACCCCACCTCGATGCCGGTGTCCCGCTCGCCGGGAAGCGGGCTGCCGGCCACGGCCAGGGCGGTGAGCGCGTCCAGGCCGAAGATGTTCGACAACCACGCCGAGTGGAGCCCGTCGTCGGCCGCCCGGGCGATGTCGTCGCGCAGGCGCGTGAGCGCGTCCGGTCCGCCGCCGTCCGACAGGGTGATGCCGATGCGCATGATCGCTCCATCCGTTGCTGGCTGTCCGTCGCCGACCGTCGCGGATCACTGACCGTACCGCGATCGTCCCGCGGCGGATCGGCCAGCGGCGGGCGGCTCGTCCGGACAGGTGGCAGCCACACCACCGGGTTCGGCCTCGTCACCGACGGCGGTGTGGTGGAACTCCAGGGCCGGTCACCGCGCTGGCGAGGCTCCGGCCCAACCGCCGCGCGCGGTGTGCCGCGACGCCGCACCGGGACGCGAGTCGGGACGTACTGTCGGTCCACAGGTTCCTGACGGATCCTTCCCTCGACGCCGGATCGATTGGAGACTTCCGTTCTGTGAGCATTCTCGACGATGCACGCGACGGCATGGACCTCGACGTACGACCGCAGGACGACCTCTTCGGCCACGTGAACGGCCGGTGGCTCGCCGAGGCGGAGATCCCGTCCGACCGCTCGAGCTGGGGTCCGTTCGTGCAGCTCGCCGACACCGCCGAGCAGCAGGTCCGCGACATCATCACCGACCTCGCCGCGCAGGACCCGGCCACCCAGGACGACGAGGCGCGCAAGATCGCCGACCTGTACAACTCCTTCCTGGACGTCGAGACGATCCAGGCGCTCGGCCTGGGCCCGGTGCGACCGCTGCTGGATGCCGTGGAGGGCGTGGGCGACATCCGTGCTCTCGCCACGTTCCTGGGTGAGTTCGAGCGGGTCGGTGGCCGTGGGCTGTTCGGTTCCTACGTCGACACCGATGACCGCAACTCCGACCGCTACCTGTTCCACCTGCTCCAGGGCGGCCTCGGTCTGCCGGACGAGTCGTACTACCGCGACGACCGGTTCGCCGAGATCCGCGAGAAGTACGTCGCCCACCTGACCCGCATCCTCGGGCTGGCCGGGCACCCCGGTCCGGAGGGCGCCGCGCAGCGGATCCTCGCGCTGGACACCCTGCTCGCGAAGGGCCACTGGGAGCGGGCCGACACCCGTGACGTGCAGAAGACCTACAACCTGCTGACAGCCCAGGAGCTGGCGACGCTCTGCCCGGCCTTCGCCTGGGACGCCTACATCACCGGTCTCGGTGGTCAGCTCACCGGCACGCAGGCGACCCTGGCCGAGGTGTGCGTACGCCAGCCGTCGTACTTCGAGCACCTGTCAGCCGTGCTGACCGAGACGCCGATCGAGGTGTGGCGCGACTGGCTGCTGAGCCACGTGCTGCGCGCCGCCGCGCCCTACCTGCCCGAGGAGTTCGTCGAGACGAACTTCGACTTCTACGGTCGTACGCTCAGCGGCACCCCGGAGCTGCGGGCCCGGTGGAAGCGCGCGGTCGGCTTCGTCGAGGGCGCGATCGGGGAGGCCGTCGGCCGGGAGTACGTCGCCCGCCACTTCCCGCCGCGCGCCAAGGCGCAGATGGACGACCTCGTCGCGAACCTGCTCGCGGCCTACCGCGCGTCGATCTCGCGTCTCGACTGGATGACGGAGGAGACCAAGCAGCGGGCCTACGAGAAGCTCGAGACGTTCCGACCGAAGATCGGCTACCCCGACCGGTTCCGGGACTACTCGGGCCTGAAGGTCCGCGCCGGCGACCTGATCGGCAACACCCAGGCGGCTGCCGCGTTCGAGACCGACCGGCAGCTTGCCAAGATCGGCGCTCCGGTCGACCGCGACGAGTGGTTCATGCTGCCGCAGACCGTGAACGCCTACTACAACCCCGGCACCAACGAGATCTGCTTCCCGGCCGGCATCCTGCAGAAGCCGTTCTTCAGCCCCGACGCCCATCCGGCCGAGAACTACGGTGGTATCGGCGCGGTGATCGGCCACGAGGTCGGCCACGGCTTCGACGACCAGGGCGCGCAGTACGACGGCGCGGGCAATCTCAACGACTGGTGGACCCCCGCCGACAAGGCCGCCTTCGAGGTCAAGTCGAAGACCCTCGTCGAGCAGTACAACGCGCTCGAACCACGCAACCTGCCCGGCGAGAAGGTAAACGGTGCGCTCACCGTCGGCGAGAACATCGGTGATCTCGGCGGCCTGACCATCGCGCACACGGCCTACGTCATCTCCCAGGGCGGCGAGGCGTCCCGGGATGACCGGCGGCGGCTTTTCATGAACTGGGCCTACGTGTGGCGTACCAASCGCCGACTCGAACTCGAGCGCCAGTTCCTCACCACCGACCCGCACAGCCCGCCGGAGCTGCGCGCCAACATCGTGCGCAACCTCGACGAGTTCCACGACGTCTTCGGCACCACCCCCGGCGACGGTCTGTGGCTGGACCCGTCCGACCGCGTCCGCATCTGGTAGTCGCTGCCTGTTCAGCCGCGTTGACTGTTCAGCTGCGTTGGCCCGTTCAGCTGCGTTGGCCCGCGAGCCACTCGCGGTACGACGTCCCGGCGAGGACGGCGCCGTCCCCGGCGATGAGAGCGTCGCCGGGGACGGCGGCGAACATGCCGGCGCTGTCGTCGGTGACGACCGTGCGGTGGTCGCCGCGCGCCGCCAGGGTGATCCGGCCGAGTTCGTCGAGCGTGAAGACCTCGGGGCCGGCGACATCACGGGTGCCCCGCAGCGGGTCACCCGCGCTGACGTCGGCCACCGCCCGGGCGACGTCGGCGGCGGCGATGGGCTGGACGGGCGTGGCGGGCAGGCGAACGCTGTTCTCGTCGGCGGTCCAGGAGAGCACCGCGTCGACGAACTCGAAGAACTGTGTCGCGCGGACGATCGAGTACGGGATCGGGCCGGCCCTGAGAATGTCCTCCTGCAGCATCTTTGCGCGGTAGTAGTCCAGGCCGGGCACCTTTTCCACTCCCACGATCGAGAGGATGACGGCATGGCCGGCGCCGCCGGCCTCAGCGGCCGTCAGCATCGTGTCCATGGTCTTCCGGAAGAACGCGGACGAAGCCTCGTCGAACGTCGGCGAGTTCGTCAGGTTCACGACGACGTCGATCCCTTTCAGGGCTTCGGGAAGGCCGTGCCCGGTCAGCAGGTCCACGCCGGTTGACGGCGAGAGCGGGACGACTTCGTGCCCACCCGCCTTCAGGATCCTGACCACCCGGGAGCCGATGAGCCCGGTGCCGCCGATGACAGCGATCTCCATGTTCGTGGCCTCTCCTCTTCCCGGACGGTGACGCCCGTTCACCGGCGCCCCGGGGGGACGCGGAACAGACGCCGGCCTGGATCCCAGGCGGCGGTCGCGCGCTGATTCTGCCTGCCCCGGGCGCCGTCGTCCTGCCGGCGCCAGCGCCGCCTGCACTCGACACAACCAGTCCGGAGAAGGGCCGCGGAAACCCCGGGGCCCGACCCCTCCGATGGCCGGAATCACCTTGTTTTGCAAGGCGAATCCAGGAAACAAGCTGATCCATGACCCAGACGGCATACCGCGTCACGCAGGAACGGACCGTGCGCCCGTCCCCTCGCCGCCTTCTCGTTCTCTTCGCCGCCGGCGCTGCGACGGCGACCGCCGCCGCGCTCCGCCAGGCCGACGACGGGTGGGTGGAATACCTCGTCGCCGCGGCCTGCGGGCTGGCGGTGATGGCCGTCATCGGGGTGCTCCGCTGGAAGGTCGAGCGCCTGGTCGTCCGGGAGGACATCCTGGAGCGGGTGAACATGCTCGGACGTCCGACGCGGTTCCCGTTACGGGACCTCACCCGGGCGACCATCGTCACGGTGAGGTATCTGGGCCGGCCCGCCACCTGGGTCCTTCTGGAACGGACGGCGAGCGCAGTACCGGTGCGGTTCGACGGCAACGTCTGGAACCCCGCCGAGCTGCGTGACCTCCTCGAACCGCACGGCGTGGAGGTACGCAAGCTGGACGAACCCGTTTCGGCGAAGGAATTCCAGTCGATGTTCCCCGGCTTCCGCCCGCCTGTCTGGGAACGCCGGCCGATCCTGTTCGCCCTGGTACTTACCGCGGTGATTGTGGCGGTCGTGATCGCGGCCTTCGGCCTCGCCAGCCTCTTCTCCTGATCGGGCCGCTGCTGATCGGGCCCCCACCGCGCCGTGCCGCCGCCGTGCTCGCGGCCTGCGCCATCCTCAGCCTCGTGGGCGAGGCCTTCACCCGACCGCGGAGCCGCTATTCCTGCACGTACTTCCTGAGTGCGTCGGCCTCCCGGCGGAGGCGATCGCCGGCGGCGGCCTGCCCGAGCGCGTCGTACCGGTCGGCCTCGTCAACGCGTTCGGAGAGCTGCGAGCGCAGGATGGCGCGCACGGTGTCCGCGGACAGCTCGCGGCGTTCCGCCTCGGTCACGCCGAGCCCCTCGCGCCCACCCGCGATGCGGCCACTGGCCGGTGGCTGCTCCTGACCCGGCACCTCCACCGCTACCGCCTCCGCGTTGTCGAGGGCGGCGATGGTCGTGCGCAGTGCCGTGACCGCATCGCGGTTCCGGGCCTTCATCGCGGCGACGAGGTCGTCCCGCAGCGCCGCTCGCAGCACCCGCACGTCAGGGGTGGCCATCGGGACGCTTCCTCCTCATGGTCAGAGACCAGCGAGCATACCGCCGTCGACCACGACCGACGTTCCGGTCACGAAGCTCATTTCCGGGGAGGCCACGGCGAGCGCCGCGGCGGCGATCTCCTCGGGCCGCGCCATACGCCGCAGGGCGTCGACGTTGTCCGCTCCGTACTGGGCCTTCCCCGCCGCCCACTGTTCGTCGGTGATGTTCGGGGGACGTCGGCTGTCGAGCAACGGTGTGTCCGTCGTTCCCGGGGAAATCGCGGCGACCCGGATGTTGTCGTCCCGTTCCTCGACCGTCATCTCGTGCAGCGGCTTCACGATCTGGATCCCCGCGTTGTTGCGACTGTGGTCGGGCTCCTGCTTCGCCGGGTCCGTCGGTGGCGCTCCGCCGACCGTGCTCCGCCAGTACATCGAGCAGCAGACCCGTCCGTTTTAGAGCATGCTCGGGCCTGACGGCCCTCCCGCGCGGGCCTTCACCCCCGGCCTGAAGGCCGGAGCACTGGCCCGCATTTGGTAGCTCATGCGCAACCGCTCCCCCACATCGGGCGACGGTCGATCTCCACCTGGCCGTTCGGCGCACCAGCGCCCTGGGCCCAGGTCCGGCTGGCCGCTGACCGCAGGTGCACCGCGGATCGGAGTCTTACGGCATCAGAACGGATGTCGGCCGTATGACGTGCTACCGCGCCGCCGCCGGCAGTCCGATTCCTGCCTCAGTGCCAGGTCAGACGCTTTTCGCCGCCCGACCCCGCACAGTGGGGGAAGGGGGAGGGCGGAACGGGGCAGGATCGCCGACCGGCGGGGCGGAACGTCCATGGCACAATACCTAGCGTGCACGGACAGGACGGTGCGGCACCCGTGGCGCGCCGGCTGCCACCGGCCGGGGCCGGTGCCGCCGGCGCCGCGGCGGGCGCGGGCGCCGCCCGCCAGCCGCCCTCACGGCACGAGATCGCGGAGCTGCACGGCCGCCTGGTCGCCGGTGATCCCACCGCGCTCGCCGTCGTGCACGAGCGGTACGCCCGCTACCTGCTCGCCGTCGCCGCCCGGGTGACCCGCGACGCCGACGCGGCCCGCGACGTCCTTCAGGAGGTGCTGGTCGCCTTCTGGCAGCATCCGCTCAGGTTCGATCCGGAGCGCGGGGAGCTGCGTACCTGGCTCGCGGTGCTCGCCCACCGGCGCGCCGTCGACTGGGTTCGCCGGGAGACCGCCCGGCGCCCGAACGACCTGGTCGCCCGGCAGCTCACCGAGCATCTGGACGAGCCTGCGGCCGACCGTGACTTCCTCGCCCGCGAGGACGCCGACGCCGTACGCGCCGCCGTCGCCGCGCTGCCCGCGAAGCTGCGCGAGGTCGTGGAATTGGCGTACTTCACGGAGTTGACCTACCGTGAGGTGGCCACTCGGCTCGCCATCCCTGAGGGGACGGCGAAATCGCGCATGCGAGCCGCTCTGTCAGCTCTTGCGCTCACCCTCACCCGCCTGGGAGCCGCCCCGTGACGGTCGACCCCACGATCGTGCCCAGCCCGGACGCATGCGTGTCCGGGCTGCTCGGCGCGTATGTCCTGGGTGCCTGCACAGCCGCCGAGGCGGATGCCGTCGAGACACATCTCGGCCGGTGCGTGGCCTGTTCCACCGACGCCGCGGAGCTCGCGCTGGCCGTTCCGCCCCCGGTCCGGTCCGCCACCGGGGAGGCCGGCGACGCACCGCCACCGGTCGGGGCCGCGTCGCTGGACGCTGTCCTCGCGGCGGCGCTCGCCGTCCGGCCCGCCGCACCGGGCACGCCTGTTCGGGCGGAGGCCGGCCCCGTCCGGGCGCACGGGTGGCAGACCCCGACCTACGGGAGCCGTGTGGCCGCGCTGGACCGGTTGCTGGTCGAGCTGGCCCCGGCGGACTGGACCCGGCCGTCCGCGGCCGGCTGGTCGGTACGCGACCTTGTCCTGCACCTGTACGCCGTCGACGGTCTGCTGCTGGCCGCGCTCGGCGAGGCCGCCGGCACCGGCGACGCGGGGCATGATCTGGAACGGCCGGACGAGGACCCCGTGACGCGTACCGAGGCCGTTCTGGCCGCCACCCGGGAGTGGCCGGCGGAGCAGGCCCAGCGCCGCTGGTACGAACGCGCCACGCTCCTCTGCACGGCTGTGGCCGATGCGTCCTCAGCCGCCGGCGCCGGCGCTGCCGGCGGCCCTGAGCCACCGGTCGTGACGGCGGGTGGCTGGCCGACCATCCCGGTCGATCATCTGACCGCCCGCGGTTTCGAGACGTGGATCCACACCCGCGACATCGCCGCGGCCGCGGGGGTCACCGTGCCGGATCCGGGTGAGGACGAGCTGCACACCATGGCGGATCTCGCGCTGCGCGTGCTGGCCGGGCAGTGGGCGGCCGCCGTCGCGCCGGCCGGGCCGGCGGTGCTGACGGTGACGTTGACCGGGCCGGGCGGCGGCACCTGGTCACTCGACCCGTCAGGCGTGGCGGAGCGGCAGCCCGGCCACGCCCCGGTGGAACCCTCCTGGGCCGCGGGACTGCTGCGCGCCGCCGGCCCGGCCACGGCGGCGGGCCCGACGGCAGTTCCGGCGGCGGCGAACGCCGTGACCCTGGGAATCGTGCCGTTCTGCCTGCTGGCCGGCGGTCGTGCGACGGTGCCGACCGTGGCCGCCCAGGTGGAGGGCGACGAACGGCTGGCCGCCGAGCTCCTCGCCCTCGCACCCAGCCTGGCCGGCCCCTGACGGTCAGCCTGCGGGGCGATGCCAGCACGGGCGACAAGAGGTGTTACTGGCGGCAGGTCGGGCATGTCGTGTTCAGGCCGGTGACCGGACGACAAGGCCCGGACACACACGCAGGCACGACGAAGCTCGAGGAGGAAACAATGAAGTTGCTACGGAGGCTCCGTAATGAGGCCCGACGTGACGTGAACGCGGCCGATCGGTCGGCGGCGCGCGGTCTGCGCCGGCTCCGTCGCCGTCCGCGGAACCGCTCGACGGCGAGCACCCGCTACTGACAGACCAGGCACCGGCCCAGGTAGTGCTGCCCGCCCCCCGCGTGTGAAGCGCGGGGGCGGGCAGCGGTCGTTCTGTCCAGTGCAGCGTGCTCCTCGGAGAGGCAGGCCCAGACGATGCGGTTCGACGACTCGCCGGTCGACACGTCCCAGCTGGAGGACCGGCGCGGCGGATCGGGCGCCGGCCGGGGGCTCGCGATCGGCGGCGGCGGGGCGGGGATCATCGGCGTGGTCGTCTACCTGCTCGTCACGCTCATCGGTGGCGGCGGAGGCGACGCCGGGACCGACGGAACTGGCGGAACTGGCGAGGGCACGGGGCGGGAAGCCCTGCCGGCCAGTGAGATCGCCAGCCGCTGTGCCACGGCCGGCGCGGTCGACCAGTACGACGACTGCCTCGTCCTCAAGGTCTTCAACGAGGTCAACGAGGTCTGGACGGCCGAGTTCCAGCGAACCGGCCAGACTCGAACCGGCCAGACTTATGCCCCGCCCACCCTCGTCTACTTCGATGACGCCGTCTCCACCGGCTGCGGAACCGCGTCCGCCGAGGTCGGGCCGTTCTACTGCCCCCCGGATCAGCGCGTCTTCATCGACCTCGGCTTCCTGAGCGAGCTCCAGGAGCGGTACGGCGCGCAGGGCCGCTACGCGCAGGCCTACATCGTCGCGCATGAGGTCGGGCACCATCTGCAGACGATCACCGGCACCGAGGAGCGGCTGCGCCAGGCGCAGCAGGCGGATCCGTCGCGGGAGAACGAGCTGTCAGTGCAGCTGGAGCTGCAGGCGGACTGCTATGCCGGGGTGTGGAGCACGCTGGCGAACCGCGGCGGCAACGTGACGATCACGGAGACCGACCTCGACGAGGCGCTCGGTGCGGCCGAGGCGGTGGGCGACGACCGCATCCAGGCCAGCGCCGGAGCCGGGGTCGACCCGGAGTCGTGGACCCATGGCTCCGCGGAGCAACGACGCACGTCGTTCCTCACCGGCTACCGGGGCGCCACGATGGAGGCCTGCGGCACCGTCCCAGCCTGACGCAGCAGCAGCCCGGCAGCCTGCCGCCGGCCCCGGCGGCAGGCCCGGAGAGGCTCAGCGAGCTCGGCTCATCACGAGCACGGCGTCGCGGCGGGACAGCGCACCGAGTGGCGAGGCGCCGGTCGGGTCGGGGCTGCCGAAGATCCAGGTCGGGCCGTCGCCAAGATGGTCGAGTGCCTCGCGGGCGACATCGGCCGGGTCGGCGACCTCGCCGTACGGCTCACCCTTGGCGTCGAACACCCGCCGCATCGACGGCGTGTCGGTCTTGCCCAGCACGAGGCTCAGGACGTCGACCCCGCTCGCGTGCCACTCCGCCCACAGTGCCTCGGCCAGGATGAGATCAAACGCCTTGGTCGCTCCGTAGGTGGCAAGGGTGGCGCCGCCGGCCCAGGCCGCGCCCGAGGTCACGAGTACCACGCCGCCCCGCCCGCGGGTCACCATCGGCCCGCCGAACCGGTAGGCCGCCTCGAGCACGCTGTCGCAGTTGCGATGCACCAGCAACAGATGYGTGGCGAGGTCCTTGTCGAGGAACGGTGTGCTGAAGTCGTCACCGCCGGCGTTGTAGACGAAAAGTCCGACCTCGATGTCGGAGGTCACGCTCGCCAGTTCCGCCAGCGCGCCCGAGGCACTGAGATCGAGTGCGACCGTGCGGACCTCGACACCGTGTTTCGCACGGATCTCCTCGGCGAACGCCTCCAGCACAGGAATCCGCCGCGCCACCAGCACGACGTTCAGACCCCTGGCGGCCATCTCGTGGGCGAACGCGGCCCCGATTCCGTCGGAACCGCCGGCCACGATGCCCCATGGGCCGTACTTGCTCGTCACGGTTGTCACCCTGTTCTCCTCGTGGTGGCTCTCGACGTCCCGCCGTCTCCGCCTGATTCACCTCGTCGTCGCACCGCGTGCCGGCGAGACGGCGAAAGGCGAAACGGTGGGGTTGTTCCGTCAGTGGTCAGTGCGTCAGGTCCGGCGCGTTCGCCCGGCGGAGCACCTTGCGCTCAACCGCGTCCGACGACAGGACCGTGCCGATGATTCCGAGGTCCGCGCCGGCGCTGCGGGCCACCTCACGCACCACGGTGACGTCCTTGTGCATCAGGTCGCCGATCCGGCCGGCGACGGCATCGACCGAGCCACCGCTCGCGACGACGCCGAGGCCCCGGCTGGCGCCGCTGCCGTGCTGCAGCGCCGCCAGGATCGCCGCCTCCTCGATCCCGAGTGAGCCCGCGAGACGTACCGCGTCGATCGCGAGCCCCACCTGCGCCACGAACAGCGCGTTGTTCACGAGCTTCACCCGCTGGCCGTCGCCCGGCCCCCCGACGAACATGACGGATGACGCGTACGTGCCGAGCACCGGGCGCATCCGGTCCAGCAGGGCCTCGTCCCCGCCCACCCACAGCGTCAGCCGGCCCGCGGCGACATCATGCGGGCCGCCGGAGAGCGCGGCGTCAAGCACACCGACGCCGCGGCCGGCTCCCGCCTCGGCGAGCAGCTGTGCGGTCCGCGGGTCGGACGTCGTGTGCTGGACGAGCGTCGCTCCCCGCCTCATGGCCGCGACAGCGCCGTCCGGACCCAGGCACACCGAGCGGACCTGATCGTCACGCAGCACGGCAACGAAGACCGCGTCGGCCTCACGGACCGTCGCCGACACCGTCCCGGCCCAGGTCAGCCCGTCGCTTTCCGCTGCCATCCGCGACTGGGGACGACGCGCCAGAACGGTCACGTCATGGCCCGCCGCCCTCAGCCGGTCGACCATCGGACGGCCCATGCGACCCGCCCCGACAAATCCGATCTTCACTGATCCTCCTTAGGGCGCGCCGCGTCCACCGGACCGGTCACAACTCAGACCGGCGGTGGCGGTGGCGGTGGCGGTGGCGGTGGCGGTGGCGCGAGCATCTCGCGGTGTTCGGGGGTGCCGTCGAGGTTGGCGTTGATCCGCTCGCGGATGCGCCAGCCCTGCGCGGTACGCACCCAGCGCCAGGTGTTCGCGGAGACCCTGGCCACCCAGAACCGGTCGGCGTCGGCGTCCCAGCGGATGTTGAGCGCATAGCTGCGGCCGGTCGCCTCGTCACCGTCGACCACGATGTGCGGCACCGTCAGGACATGGCCGCAGCCGTTGCGGATCAGGCTCTGGTGGCCGCCGTTGACCATGTCGGCGATGTCGCCCCGCCCCCGCATCCGCAGCGTGGGGACGGCGTCGAAGGCGCCGTCCTCGGTCCAGAGCGCCGCTGTGGCCTGCGCCGACCCGCTGTCGACAGCGGGCCCGTACTGGGCGACGAGCTGCATGATCTCGATCTGATCCTCGAGGGTGCGGATCCTTGTCGCCAGTCCTTCGACCACGGCACGAAGCTCGTCGATCTCACTCATACGCGGACCTCGTCTCAGGGGACGACAACGATGCGGACCGGCCCGTTGGCGTCACGCGACGCGGCGAGAGCGTCGGCGACGCCGTCCAGCCCGACGGTCCGGCCGAGCATCGGCGTGACGTCGAGGCTGCCAGAACAGACCGCCTCGAAGGCCTCGTCCCAGTGGTGCATCAACGGGCCGCCGCCGAACTGGATGTTCAGGCCCTTCCGTTTGGCGGTCAGGGTGTGCAGGTGCTCGCCCTCCGGTGGGCCGCCCACGGAGAAGATCCGGGTGCCACGCTCGCATCCCCTGATGATCGAGTCGAGGACGCCGGGGATACCGACACATTCGAAGACGACGCAGCCCGGCAGGCCGGCCGCCGTCAGCATCTCCTTCATCGGCTCGGGAGGGCCGTAGGCGACATCCCGCCATGCCTGGTACGGCGAGATCTCGGCGGGGTCGATGACCACGTCGGCGCCCATGGCCAGCGCGGTCTCCCGCCGCGAGGCGACGAAGTCGACCGCCATGATCGGGCCGACCCCGAGGCGCCGCAGCTGCGCGATGGCCGACAGCGCGATCGCGCCGCAGCCGATGACCAGTGGCACCTCCTTCGCCGTCACCTGGGCACGCGAGGCAGCCGACCAGCCGACCGAGATCGCGTCGGCGATGCACACGATCTCGCTCGGGAGCTCCGAGACCGCGACGCGGGTGAGGGACTCGTCCAGCAGGAAGTACTCGCCGAACCCTCCGGGCGACTCGGGGTTCTGCCCGATGATCCTTCGCCCGGTGGCGGTGGCCAGCACCGGCAGGGAGCTCACCCGGGTGCCGACAGGGATACGGCGCTCGGTACCGGGGCCGTAGTCGACGACCTCGGCGCAGTACTCGTGACCCATGACGATCTCGGCGTCCCGGTCATAGGTCGACATCCCGCTTTCGTCGTCCATGCCGGCTTCCAGGTGATCCATGAAGTGGATGTCCGACGCGCAGATCCCGCACGCCAGTGACCGGACGAGAAGCTGACCCCGCTCCGGCACCGGATCACCGATGACGCGTGTCTCGACCGTCCCACCCTGCAGCACAGCAGCTCGCATCAGCTTCTCTCTCCGTTGCCGCCAGCGCATGTCCCCGGCACCGGACTGTAGTGACGGCCGGCGAGTTATAGAAGACTCCGTCCTGAAATTTTATAGAAGATCTTGTCCTGAAACTCGACGGAGCCGGCGTGGGTCCGAGTCGTCGCCCATACGATCGCCGGCATGGCCGAGCCTCCCCGCCGCCGCCCGGGGCGCCCCCGGGACACGAGCATCGACGAACGGGCCCTCGTGGCAACGCGCGAACTGCTCGTGGAGCGCGGCTTCGAAGCGACGACGATCCACGCCGTCGCCGGGCACTCCGGCGTCCACGCCTCCGCCATCTACCGCCGCTGGGGGTCTCGGATCGAGCTGATCGAGGAAGCCACGTTCCCCGGCCTCAGTCCGCTCAGCGTCCAGCCGACGGGGGACCTCCGCAGCGACCTCCGCCGCTTCGTCCGCGCCTACGTCGCCGCCTTCGACGCGCCCGCGGCGCGCGCGGCCGCGGCCGGGCTGCTCGCCCACCACCAGACCGCGAGCCGGCAGCGCCCACCGGAGTTCTATCTGCGCGTGTCGGCGCGACCACAGTTCCAGGACATCCTGCACGCCGCGCCGCCCGGGAGCATCGACCCCGCCGTGGACCCGGACGACGTCTTCGACATGCTCCTCGGCGCCATCCTGACCCGCACGCTGCTGTCCACGGTCACCGCCCGGCGCCGTCCACTGGACCGCACCGTCGAGATGATCATGCGACTTCTGCAGCCCACGGCCAGCCCCACGCCCAGCCCCAGCCCCAGCGAACCCGGCAGCCAGCCGGCCTGACCGACCTCGGCTGCCGAAGCGGCGAGGGCGGGATTCGCGCGCGTGCGCGGGTGCCGACCGCGAGAAGCCTGATGCGGCGCGTGCCCGGAGAGACACACCCGGGATCGACCGTCGCCCCTGCGCCGCCGATGCGCTTCGGCCGCAGTCGGAAAATCCACGGCCGAACGGTCTGCCGCCGCCTCCGCGGGAATGCCCTCGCGGAGGCGGTGCCGAATGCTGGCGCGCCAGACTTCCTGCACTTCCGCGGGCGGCATTGCCCCGCCGCAGCCCTCGGCGGATCAAACGAGATCGATACTGCTCACCGCCGCCAGTTGCTGCCGCTCGGAAATGATGCGCGATCGAGGTGATCTCCGCTCACCCGGTGGGTGCATGGACCGGAAGGCCGCCCACACGTCATATCGGACGTGTGCAGATGATCAAAGCAGACCCTGCGGAACGGCGAAGGTGCGAAGCCGCCCGGCGGCATGTTCGTCGGCTACGCGGGCCGATTGGAGGCAGCCGCACCACACGTTGGCGTCGAGTACATCCGGGGCGTTCGACCGCCGCGCTCGGCCGGGCGCGCGACGGTGCCAGTCCACAGCCCGGTGCCGTGACATCGCAGGTCCTGCGCCGACTGCCTTCCCGGACAAAGATGCAGGTCACAAGCATGAAACGACGGGTGCGAGCAGACACGACGACGGTCGGCCGACCGGGAGTGCCCGCTCGCGTGGGACCACTCGACCACCGGGACCGAACTCCTACAACATTGTCGTAGCACCTCGATGCTGTCAAGAGACCGGAGCGGCCGAGGAGGGAATGCGCGACCTCGGATCGCGATCGCAGGCCCCTGGGCCCCCGGCGCCCGACGCCTGGCGCCGCCGCCAAAGGAAATGGGGATAACCGCTTCTCTTTCGAGGCCTCGACCTCAGGGCGCGCCACCGGAGAACCGCGTACCGCGCCCGCCACGGCTGAGGGCCCACGATGAGGCACAGCGACAGCAGCACCCGGACGAGGCCTCCCGAGCGATTCCTTCCCGCCCCGGCGCGTGCGACGGACCGGCGGCCGGCAGGTGAGCGAAAGTGGGGCCGGTCACGGCGACGGCGGTTGCGCGGTCCGACATCCAGGGTTTAGGTTAAGCCACCTTTACAAGCGTTGTGGCTTCTTGGTGGTGGAGTGGAAAACTTCGTTCCGAACTTGCTGATCGGACTACGAGAAGGGCTTGAAGCCACTCTGATCGTGAGCATCCTGGCCGCCTATCTGGTCAGGATTGACCGACGGGACCGGCTGGTACAGCTCGGGATCGGGGTCGCGGCGGCGATCGCGCTGAGCCTCGTCTTCGGTGCTGCCCTGACGTTCACGTCGGCGAGCCTGTCGACCCGGGCCCAGGAGGGGCTCGGCGGCATCCTGTCGCTGATCGCCGTACTCCTGGTGACCTGGATGGTCTTCTGGATGCGGCGGACCGCCCGCTCGCTGGGGAGCGAACTTCGCCACCGGATGGATGAGGCGCTGACGATGGGCGCCGGCGCGGTCGCCTTCACGGCCTTCCTCGCGGTCGCCCGGGAGGGCCTGGAGACGGCGCTCTTCCTGTGGGCGACGATCGACTCGACGAGCGGCTCGACCGCGGGGCCCGCCCTCGGCGCGCTGATCGGCATCCTCGCCGCGGTCCTGATCGGCTACCTGCTCTACACGCGGGCGATCACCGTCAACCTCGGCCGGTTCTTCGCCTGGACCGGTGGCGCGCTCATCGTCGTCGCCGCCGGTGTCGCCGCCTACGGCATCGGTGACCTGCAGGAGGCCGACCTGCTCCCGGGCCGGGACGCGCTCGCCTTCGACTTCTCCGCGCACCTGTCGGAGGGGAGCTGGCTCGGTGCCCTGCTCAAGGGCATCTTCAACATCAGTCCGGTCTGGTCGTGGGCCCAGCTCGGAGTCTGGCTCGCCTACCTGATCCCGGTCATGGCGCTCTACGTCAGCCGCCGGCCGGCCCGGTCCGCGCGGCCGGCGGCGGCAACGGCATCCGTTGCAGCGGCATCCGTTGCAGCGGCATCCGTTGCAGCGGCATCCGTTGCAGCGGCATCCGTTGCAGCGGCACCCGCGGCAGACGCACCCGCGGCAGACGCAGCTGCACCGACCGCGGACGGCGGCGGAGACGGAGACGGCGGAGACGGCGACAACGACGACGAAGCGAAGGAGGACGAGGTCATGGGGTGGCGCAGGACACTCACGACGGTCCCGGTCCTGAGTGTCTCGGTGGTGGGGCTGCTCGTGGCCGGCGGTGCGATCGGCTTCGCGATGAACAGTTCCGACGGCGGCGGGGACGGTTCCGGCGGCCGCCGGCTGATCAGCGCCGACGACAGCACCTGCGCCTACTCGGGACCGGCGGTCGGCGCGGGAACGCACACCTTCTCGGTGTCGAACGGCGGTGACAAGGCGATCGAGGTGTACATCATCGGCACCGGCGACCGGTCGGTCGGCGAGGTGGAGAACGTCTCCCCCGGCACCGCCCGGGATCTGACCGTCGACCTTGCCACCGGCGACTACACGCTGCGCTGCCGACCCAACCGGACCACCGGCGACGGCATCACCTCGACCCTGACGGTTTCCGGCGACGTGGGTGACGGTGCCGGCCAGGGCGGCACCGACCCGCGTCTGTTCGAGGCGGTCGGCGCCTATCGCGTCTACGTCCAGGAGCAGGTCGGCGCGCTGGTCACGGCGACGGAGGAGTTCGCCGCGGCGGTGCGGCGCGGTGACGTCGAGGAGGCGAAGCGGCTCTACCCGGCCGCGCGGGTGCCCTACGAGCGGATCGAGCCGGTGGCCGAGAGCTTCGGCGATCTCGACCCGGCGATCGACGCCCGCGAGGGCGACGTCCCGGCCGAGGAGTGGACCGGCTACCACGTCATCGAGAAGGATCTCTGGGTCGACAACGTGACGTCCGACCCGGCCGTCGCCGACCAGCTCGTCACCGACGTGAAGAGGCTCCAGACCCTGGTCACCGACGTCGAGCTGACCCCGAGCCAGCTCGGCAACGGTGCCGCCGAGCTCCTCAACGAGGTCGCGACGAGCAAGGTCACCGGTGAGGAGGAACGCTACTCGCGCACCGACCTGGTCGACTTCGCCGCGAACGTCGAGGGCGCACGGGCGGCCTACGAGCCGCTGCGACCGGTGCTGGCGGACACCGACCCCGACCTCGCGAGGATCATCGACGGTCGTCTCGTCGACGTCGAGAAGGCGCTCGACCCGTACCGCTCCGGTGACGGCTTCGTCCCGTACACGGACCTGGACACGACCGAGGTGCGAACACTGTCGGACAAGGTGGACGGGCTCGCCGAGCCGCTGTCCCGCCTGACGGGCGCCGTCGCGGCCTGACCGGGACAGCACCGATCGGGACAGCACTGACCGGCACAGCATCGGAACACGGCGACCCGAAGGGAGTGCGCATGGCGGGGCGGGCACGGGTGTCGCGGCGGCGGCTGTTCGGACTGACCGCGGCCGCGGCCACAGCGGGCGCGGCTGGTGTGGGCGGGCTGGCCGCCTGCTCCGACGATGACGGCAGCGGCGGGAGCGGCCGCGGAGACGGAGCCGGCCCTGCCGACCAGATCGTCGCGTTCCACGGCGACCACCAGGCCGGCATCGCCACCCCGGCCCAGGACCGGCTGCACTTCGCCGCGTTCGACATCGTCACGGACACCCGCGCCGACCTCGTCGCCCTGCTGCGCGAATGGACGGCGGCGGCCGCCGCCATGACGTCCGGGCTGGCGGTCGGCGCCGGTGTCGCCGGCCGCCAGCAGGCGCCCCCTGACGACACCGGCGAGGCCGAGGGGCTCGCGGCCGGCCGGCTGACCCTCACGTTCGCGGTGGGCCCCTCTCTGTTCACCACGGCGGACGGCGTCGACCGGTTCGGGCTTGCCGGGCGCCGGCCGCGGGCGCTGGTGGACCTGCCCCCGTTCCCCGGCGAGGCGCTCGAACCCGCGCGCTGCGGCGGCGACCTGGCCGTCCAGGCCTGCTCGGACGACCCGCAGGTGGCCGTGCACGCCATCCGCAACCTGGCACGTATCGGCCGGGGGACGGTCGCCGTCCGCTGGTCACAGCTCGGGTTCGGCCGCACCGCGTCGACCAGCAGCACCCAGATCACGCCGCGCAACCTGCTCGGTTTCAAGGACGGCACCAACAACCTGCACGTCGAGCAGCCCGCACGCCTCGACGAGCATGTCTGGGTCGCTGCCGCGGACGACGGCCCGGCGGCGTCCTGGATGGTCGGCGGCTCGTACCTTGTCGCCCGGCGCATCCGCATGCTCACCGAGCAGTGGGATCGCACTCCGCTCGCCGAGCAGGAGGCGACCTTCGGCCGGACCAAGGTCAGTGGCGCGCCGCTCGGCCGCACCGGCGAGTTCGAGCCGGTCGACCTCGCCCGCCGCGACGCCGACGGCGAGCCGGTCATCCCGGCCAACGCGCACATCAGACTCGCCGCCCCGGAGACGAACGGCGGCCAGGCGCTGCTGCGCCGCGGCTACTCGTTCACCGACGGCAGCGACGGCCTCGGTCACCTCGACGCCGGCCTGTTCTTCCTCGCCTACCAGCGTGATCCGCGCACCCAGTTCATCCCCATCCAACGCCGCCTCGCCGGCGCGGACGCGCTCAACGAGTACATCCGGCACACCGGCAGCGCGATCTTCGCTGTCCCGCCGGGAGTCACCACCTCCGCCGGCGACCACTGGGCCCGGCTCCTGTTCGCCTGACCCGGACAGGCATCAGACGGGCATCAGACCGGCATCGCCTCCTCGAGCTCGGCTTCGGCCGCGTGCGGGGCGCGGCGCAGGGCGCCGCCGCCCGGCAGGAACAGGCAGAGGGGAACCGCGACTGCGGTGAAGGCGACGGACCACCAGAAGGCTGCGCCGAACGCGTCGGCGAGCGCGTCCGGAGTCCCGGCGCCGTCCACGGAGTGCTGGAGGATCACCGCGAGGACAGCGGTGCCCAGGGAGCCACCGATCTGCTGGGCGATCCGGGTGATCACGCTGGCGTGCGGAATCTCCTCGTGGCCGAGACCGACATAGGCGGCGCTGGCCAGGGGAATGGTGGCGGCGCCGAGACCGACACCGCGCACGAGAAGCGCGACCATCAGCGGGACGTCGCTGGTGTCGGCGGTGACGAACGCGAACGGCACCGTGGCCGCACAGGCGATGGCGAAGCCGGTCACGGCGACCCAGCGCGGCCCGTAGCGGTCGGTGCACCGACCGGCCACGCCCCGGGAAAGCAGGGTGCCGACGCCCTGCGGGATGAGCAGGAGACCGGCACCGAGCGCGTCCTCGCCGCGGACCTGCTGCCAGTAGAGAGGCAGGAGGAGCATGGAGCCGTAGAGCGTGGCGCCGAGCACGAAACCGACGGCCGCGGCGGACGTCAGCGCGCGGTGGCGGAACAGGCGCAGGTCCACGAGCGCGCCGGCGGACCGCGGCAGCGCCCAGCCGACGAACGCTCCGATCAGCGCAAGGCCGCCGAGCAGCGGCAGCAGAACCTCGACGCTCGCGAACCCCGCGCTGCCCTCGACCCGGGAGAGACCGAAGATCACGGCGGCGACACCGGGTGAGAGCAGCAGCATCCCGACGATGTCGAGGCGGGTGCGGTCCGCCGGCGCGGGCCGGTCCTCGGGCAGGTTCCGCGCGGCGAGCAGCAGACCGAGGAGACAGATCGGGACGTTGACCAGGAACAGCCAGCGCCAGTTGCCCAGATGCAGGATGACCCCGCCCAGCACGGGCCCGAGGATGGGACCGAGCGCTATGGGCAGCGAGATGGCCGCCAGCACCCTGCCGATGGTGTTCCCGCGCGCCGCCTGGATGATCAATGTGATCATGAGCGGCATCATGATGCCGCCACCGAGGCCCTGGATGACACGGAAGACGATGAGACTGTGGACGTCCCAGGCGGTCGCGCACAGTACCGACCCGAGCAGGAACACGCCCTGGGCGTACATCCACAGCCGTTTGCCACCGAGCACGGACTGGGCCCAGCCGGCGACGGGGATCGCGACGAACATGGCCAGCAGGTAGCCGGTGCTGACCCACTGGATGGTGGAGAGCGAGGCGTCGAGCCGGTCGGCGAGATCGTTGATCGCGACGCTGACGATCGTCGTGTCGAAGACGACCGCGAGGACACCGACGATGACCGCGATGGCCATGCGCCACACTGCCGGGTCGATCCGGTCGTGATCCGCCCGGGAAGGCAGACTGTCGGTTCCGCCGGGGGTTCGCATGGGCACCCACCTGAGATACAGAGACGTTTCTAATCGGCTCCGAGCCTAGGCAGCGACGATAAGATACGCAAGCGCATCCAAGACTCTGTGGGAGGTCCAGGCAGATGTCCGAGCGGCGTCGCGGCGCGGTGCTGGAGGCAGCGCTGCTCGACGCGGCCTGGGAGGAACTGGAGCAGAACGGCTACGCCAGCTTCACCATGGACGCCGTCGCCCACCGCGCCGGCACCAGCCGACCGGTCCTCTACCGGCGCTGGCCCGACCGGCACGAACTCGTCCGGGCCACCATCGCCCACGTCCTCGGACGTGACCGCCGCGTGATCCCCGACACCGGGAGCCTTCGGGGCGACATCCTCGCCCTCATGCGCGAGGTCAACGCCACCCGCGCCCAGCTCGCCACCGTCATGAGCGTCCACCTCGCCGGCTACTACCAGGAGACCGGCACCAGCCCCGCCGACCTCCGCAGAATCGTCGCGGCGGGCCGCGAGAACCCCCTCGACGTCCTGTTCGCCCGCGCCGCCGACCGGGGGGAGATCAGGCTGGAGCGTCTTTCCGACCGCGTGCGGTCACTCCCCTTCGACCTCCTGCGACACGAGTTCGTCATGAACCTCGCACCCGTCACCGACGAGGTCCTGACAGAGATCGTCGATACGATCTTCCTGCCGCTGGTGCAGCACACCTGACAGACCGCGCACCCGCCCTTACGAAAGGACCGCGGTGGCCGGCCGAACGGGCTCGCCACCCCGGCGCCGCGACGACCGAAACCCTCGATCATGGGATCATCCCCTAGAATCCCGGACGTCGTCCGAACCCTTTTCTCGTGCAGTCACCTCGAGACGAAGGGCGGACTTCTCTGCTGACAGGAGACAGCCCGCACATAGATCATGCGGCTGGGTTTCGGGGGGAATCTGTGCGGGTCGAGAAAACAAGGTCGCGGTCGCTCACCGTGGGCTTCGGGGTGGGCCTGATGCTGCTGGCCACCGCGTGCGGCGGTAGCGGTTCGACTGTCACCTCCCAGTCACCGAGCGCGCAGGATGCGGCCGGGCCGTCCGGCCAGGCCGCCACTCCGCTGGCTGGATGGGTGACTGACCTGCCCACAGCCCTGGCGGGCGGCTCGGCGGCTCTGCTTCCGACCCCGGCGGCAACAGCCGACCTCGCCACCCCGGCACCCGCCCTCGCACCCGCACCCGCACCCGCACCGACTCCGGTCGCCGGCGCGGGCCCACTGGCGAACTCCATCGTCCCGGAGCATTTTCCGTTTCCGCCCGGAGTGACGTTCACCGTCTCCAAGAACAAGCCCACGGACGCGACGCTCACCCTTGACGGCATCACTCCGGCCGCGGCCGTCGACTATTATCGCCAGGCTTTGCCCGGCGCCGGTTACAAGTTCTTCCAGGAAGCCGGCTCCGACGGCAGAACGAAAATCACCTACACGGGCAACAGCCAGAGTCTCCAGCTCGTCGTAGGCGGATCCAGAACGCCTGAAATGGTGCTGCTCATCTTTGTGCAGTGCACCAGCGAGGTGGYGGGGGAAGAGATCCCGGGTCGACGCAGCGACCGGGTGGCGTGCGTGTGACGACGACCCCGGCTGCCTGATCCAGGCTGTTCGATCCGGGCTGCCGACGATCAGCTGACAGGTGTCTCGCCGGACGTCAGCAGGCGCGCGATCCGCGTGGTGCGGCGGCTGATCCGCCAGCCTGCCGGAGTCCGGACGAGCTCGTCGGTGTAGTTGCCGATCACGTCGATCCAGCGGCCGGGGTCGTCCGGCGACAGCATCAGGACCGCATGGACGTAGGAACGCGCCGAGGCCCGGTCCCCCTCGACGTCGACGACGACGTTCGACAGGCGGTGGTGGGTCGGGCCCATGTTCTCGTGTGCCCTGGTCATGTACTCGGTGATCGCCTCGACACCGGCGTGCTGCACGGTGCCGTAGTCAGCCTCGACGTCTGCGGTCCAGCACGTGCGGAACAGGGCCCAGTCCCGCTGGTCGATACCTGTCGCGTACCGGATCAGCAGCTCGGCGATCTGCGCCTTGTCCTCCCGAAGATCCGCCACGGCAGTTCCCCTCCCGCATGGTCGCGGCCCAGGCCCCGAAGGTCAGGGCCCGGAACGTCGGGAACGCTACTTCTGCGCCGGCGACCCGTCCACCCGAGAACCTGGAGCGTCAGACGGAGATCCAGGCGCGGACGAGACGCCTGACGGAGGGCCTGCGTCAGGGCTGGGGCGGTTCGGTTATCCCCAGCGCGGCGAGGAGAGCGGCGGTCAGCGGCTCGCGCAGGTCGTCAGCGGAAGCCTTGGCGAGTCGGGTGAGGGTTCCGGCGTCCCGGGCGACACCCACCCCGAAGAGCAGGGCGACGGCGAGCTCGGCTGCCAGCTCCGGGTCGGGCGCCGCCGCCGTCTCGCCCAGCGGTAGGCGAACGGTGTCGAGCCGTTCGCGGGTCGCTGCCCGTGCGGCGGCGTCCACCTCGCGGCGGAAGACGTTCTGGGCCGCGGCGCTGACACCGCTCGCTGTCCACCTGTCCAGCGCCCGGCCCACCAGGGCGCGCACCGCCGCTGCCGGGTCGGCCGGCGTCTCGCTCGCCGCGGCCGGCCCGCGGTCCGCGGCCGACGCGGCGCCGGCCGCGGACCGCGCCGGGGGTTCCGCCTGCCCGTCGCCGGCGGAGCCGCCGCTGCCCGCGGCGTCAGTGGTCGGGCCGCCGCTGCCCGCGCCGCCGCGGTTCGGGCCATCGTGGTTCGGGTCGCCGTCGTTCTCATCGCCACTGTGCGGGCCGCCGGAAGCCGGAACGGTCTGTTCGATGAGCGGATCTGCGGCGAGGACCGCCTGGTACAGCCCTTCCTTACCGCCGAAGTACCGGGCGATGAGGGCCGGGTCGACGCCGGCACGGTCGCCGACCGACCGGATGGCGGTGCCGGCGTAGCCGCGCTCGGCGAACAGGTCGGCCGCTGCGGCGAGCAGCGCCTGACGGCTCCGCGCCGCGTCGCGCCGGCGGGTGGTGTTCATGGCTCGACATCATCCGCCATGGTGGGTCGGGAGGCGGCGGTGCCCACCGGCTCCTCCCGCGGTGTCGCCAGCTCGGCCGGCCGGGCAGCGGGGATGGTGGCGGGGCCCGTGGCGCGCGCGCCGTCGCGCGGCGAGGCCGGCAGAGCCAGCGCCGCGAGCACGGCCAGCGCGCAGACCCCGCCGGCCAGGCCGAACGCCAGTGTGTAGCCGCTCTCGCCGGGCTGGGACGAGCCGGCCGGGGTGTGCGCGGCGAGCATGGCCGCTCCGAGCGCGCTGCCCACCGAGCCGCCAGCCGTCCGCAGGACCTGGTTGAAGCTCGTGGCGCTGCCCGTCTCCTGCGGTGGGACGGATCCGATGATGAGCGCGGGCATCGCCGCGAAGGCAAGCCCGATGCCGACCCCGAACAGGAACGTGGCCGCGCCCAGCTCGACGAGGTGGTCGTGGCGGACGGCAAGGCCGAACTGGGCGAGGGCCACCGCGAGCAGACCGGTCACCAGCAGTCCCCGGCCACCTCCGGTGCGTGGCCCCAGCCAGCGCGACCAGCGGCTGGCCAGCACTGTTCCCGCGGACAGGGGCAGGATCACCAGGCCGAGCACCGCGGGCGACGCCCCGAAGCCGTAGCCGGTCGACGTCGGGGCCTGCGCGAGCCGGTTGATCAGGGTCATCGCGTTGAACATGCCGAAGCCGGCGAGCGCCGCGCACACGTCGGCCACGAGCACCGGCCGGGCCCTGAGGTACCTCAGCTCGACCAGCGGGTTCGCCGTCCGCAGCTCGACCAGGGCCCAGCCGACCCCGCAGGCGGCGCCGACCACGAGGAGCGAAACCACCCTCGGCGACGTCCAGCCCCAGGCCCGTCCCTCGCTCAACGCGAGCAGCAGCGGGCTGAGCGCGGCGGCGAACAGCAACGCGCCGCGCAGGTCGACCCGCCCGGGTGCGGGCCGGGCGCTCGCCCGCCCCGGCACGACGGCGACCACCGACGCCATCGCCGCGCCCGCCAGTCCGGCCGCCATCCAGAACCCCGCGTGGTAGTCGAACGTGTCCGCGATCAGACCGGTGAGGGGGTAGCCGAGCCCGGCCCCGGTCGCGACCGTGATGGACAGGGCCGCGATCCCCGGGCCGACCCGGCTCGGCGGCAGCAGGTCGCGGGCGATCGCCAGCGCCAGCGGCATCAGGCCCATGCCGATGCCCATCAGGCCCCGCCCGACGAGCAGCTGCACGAAGCTCGCCGCGGTGGCCGCGAGGACGGAGCCCGCTCCCACAGCCCCCAGGCCGGCCAGCAGCACGGTGCGCCGGTGTGGCCCGTCGCCGAGCCGCCCGATCAGCGGGGTGGTGGCGGCCCCGATCAGCAGCGTCAGGGTGAGCAGCCACTGGGCGTCCGCGAGCGAGACGTGCAGGTCGGTCGCGATCGTCGGGATCAGCGGCGTGCCGAGCGTCCCGATGACCGCGATCACGAGTCCGCAGTAGACGAGGACGCCGAGCAGGAGGCCCGGGCTCGCCTGGTCCGGTAGGCCTGACCTGGCCGGCGCCGCCTGGACGATGCCCCGTCTCCCACGCACCGCGCCTCCCGATCTTTGTCGTCAAGCAATGTCAGCATACGATGACATCACTTGAAGACAAAGCGGGAGCCCGCGGGTGCCCGGGCCAGCCGGCCAGCCGGCGATGCGGCTGGCCGGCCAGCCCCGGCGTCGCACGAGCGGCCGGTCAGGGGCTCGTCAGAAGACGGTGCCCACGTCCTGGGGAACGATTCTGGCCATGCTGTGCTCGGCCAGCGCGGCGATGGTCATGGACGGGTTGCAGGCGCCGGTCGAGCCGGGGATGCGCGCACCGTCGAGCACGTACAGTCCGCGGTGGCCGCRCACGCGCCCGTAGAGGTCGGTGGCTGATCCCATGGGGACGCCACCGAGGGCATGCCAGGTCGAGTTCTCGGTCAGGTTCGTGTCGATCATGATTCCACCGCCGGCCAGGGCCAGCCCGGCCATCCGCGCCGCGATCAGGGCCTGGAGGGCGGCGTCGGCGCCGATCGGCCAGTTCAGGACGGCGTCGTCCTTGGCCGCGTCGTAGGTCCRGGTGCCGACAGGGGGAACGATGCCGAAGCCGACGACGGTCATCAGTCGCTGGATGCCGGCGATCAGGGGTGGCGCACCGGCGTGGATGATCCGGAGCGGAATCGGGCTGACGGGGTCGGTGGCGCCGACGCAGGCTGGGCCGCCCTGGGTGGCGCCCGGGTTGCGCAGCATCCCGATCCACTCGTAGATGCGGTCACCGTTGTTGCCCCACTGGGTGCCGATGGAGTCCGGCAGGTTCGGGATGAGGTTCTTGGCTTTCGCCTTGACGAGCAGCCGGGTCGWTCCGGGCGAGCCGGCGTTCAGGAAGACCGCGTCGGTGGTGATGGTCTTGTGTTCCTGGACGTTGCCGGCAGTGTCGATACGGTCGACGGACAGGACCCATTTGCCGTTGGCGCCGAGGGAGACGTCCCGCACGATGTGCAGCGTCTGTACGGTCACCTTGCCGGTGGCCTCCGCGGCGGYGAGATAGGTGACGTCGATCGAGTGCTTTCCTCCGTTGTTCACGCCGAAGGCGATGTCGCTGTTGGTGTAGGCCTTCTTGTAGGTGCCGTCGAGCTCGCCGCGGACGAAGTTCCAGTCGACGGGCAGCGGCACCTYGAACGTCCGCAGGCCGGTCCGGGGCGCGACGTCCAGGAAGATTCTGGAGGAGGTGTACGGGTCCGCGTTGAGGATGTCGTCGGGAACGGTGGAGATTCCGAGCATCGACGCCACGGTGGGGTACCACGTGGCGTTGAGCTCGTCGTACATGCCGGCTGCCAGCGGCATCGACCGGTTGAAGTCGGACCTGGTGGGCTGCAGGGTCATGCCGTGGTACATGACCGAACCGCCACCGACGCAGGCGCCGCAGTTGACGGTCATGTTGTTGCCCTCGATGACCTCGATGACCCCGGTGTAGAGGGGCCAGGTCTGGTCTGCGCCCGGAACGAGGCTCGCCAGGCTCGGCAGCGGTGGTTTCGGGGAGAGCCAGGCCGACCGGTTGTCGAGGTTCGCGACCGTGGCGAAGGTGTTCGCGTTCGGCCCGGTGGGCCAGCGCAGCCCCCGCTCGAGAACGAGGGTCGGCACCCCGGCCCTGGCGAGGCGCAGCGCGGTCACGCCACCGCCGAAGCCGGTGCCGACGACCACGGCCCGGGCGTTCACCTCGGTGTTCGTCACCGCACGCGCCGGTGAGGCACCGGCCACGAGGCCGCCGAACGCGGCCGCGCCGGCGCCCGCGGCGCCGATGAACGTCCGTCGGCTCAACCCGGCGGAGGATTTCTGGCCGGCGGTCCCGGATAAGTCTGACGACACCTCGGACATGCCACTCTCCAGTTTTCGGTGATCCTGCTCCGGCGACACCAGGACATGTCTGGCGGTCGCCCAATGTCATCTCGCGTGCTTTTTAGCACGCACACCGACGACTCAACCAGTAGCTTTGTTTTGCGGGTCGACCGTTGACGCCGTCGACCTACGGAAATATCCTCACCCACTAAGGACGACGCAAAGCGGTGACCGAGACAGGAGAATTTCCCCAACAAATAGCGACGGTGCCACAGCCGGGCGGTGATGAAACGGCCGGGCCGGGGGCGCCCGTAGTATCCACGCCGACGAGGGGTCACCAGGCCGATGCCTGCAGCACCGTCGCCCGTGTCGATCCGCCGTCGGATCCGCGTGGCCGTTTCCTTTCTCGCCGCCGCCACGGTGGTTCTGCTCGCCGCACCGACCGAGGCCGCCGGCGGCCCACCGGCCGTCCCCCTGACCGCGCGGGATCTCACCCCGCAGTGGGCCGGCGGCAGCCGTGTGGTCGCTGTCAACGACGTCGGCCAGGCACTCGTCTCGACCGGCCCGGATTCCCCCTCGTATCTGTGGGCCCGCGGCCGTCTCACGCCGCTGACCTATGACGGACGACCGATCGAGCCGATCGGCCTGAACAACCGCGGCCAGGTCATCGGGCATGGGCAGTCCGCCTCCGGAGCACCGGTCGCCGTCCGCTGGGAACGCGGAACAGCGACCCTGCTGCCCGTTCCCGGGGACACGGTCATCCCGGCCGACATCAACGACCGTGGGCAGGTGGTGGCCATCTCCGCCGAGCTCGACGGACCGGAGCCGGTCGTCCGGGCCTACCTGTCCGGTTCCGACGGGCGTACGGCCCGCGATCTCGGCGTGGTCCCCAGCCTGGCCAACGCGAGCCTGCACGTGAACGAGTCCGGGCAGGTCGCCGGCACCAGGACCGGCGAGGGAGGCCCCGTCTACGGCATGCCAAGCGGGTTCCTGTGGGCCGACGGCCGGGTCACCGACCTCGGGTCGCTCGGCGGCGACTCGACGCAGGTCACCGCCCTCAACGCGCGCGGCCAGGTGGTCGGGCAGAGCGTCCGCGCCGACGGGCGGACTCACGCCTTCTTCTGGAGCGCCGGCACGATGACCGATCTGGGAACACCGGGCGGGGACTACTCCCGGGCGACGGCCCTGAACGACCTGGGCCTGGTCACCGGGACGTCGACCGACGCGGGAGGCCAGCAGGACGCCTTCGTCTGGTCGGCCGGCCGGCCGATCACCCCACTCGGCCTCACCGGCCTCGCCGCCGAGGCGGTCGACGTCAACAACCGGGGGCAGGTCATCGCCACGGCCACGGGTTCGACCGGCCCGGGCAGCCCGTATCTGACCCGCGGCTTCCTGTGGCACGCCGGGAAGCTCACCCCGCTGGCCGCCCTCGGCGGCCCGGACGCCACACCGGCCGCCATCAGTGCGACGGGCACGATCGGCGGCAGCGGCAGCCTCCCGTCGGGAGGCACCCATGCCGCCCTCTGGACCGCTGGGCCCTGAGCAGCACAGACACACAGCGGCACGGTGCGGCGCGGCGGACATCTTCCACGGATGCATGTTCGTGGGTGAGTACGGCGGTAAAGCGGGTAGAAGCGTTGCGACGATCGATCACGTCAGCCCGAGCCGGCAGGAACCGACAGGAACCGACAGAGAACGGACGAGTCGAGAAACGGAGTCGCAATGACGAAGCCGACGCCGGTGCACCGCACCGGAGATCCTCAGGTCACGGGCGACAATCCCTACCTGCCGCCGAACGAGGCCGGCCAGAACCCCGCGGGTCACGCCGGGCCCGGCACCGGTGGCCCGGCCCCGCATGAAACGTACCCGCAGGCTCCGGCTGACCAGGCCGGTTATATGCCGTACCCGGAAGGCGGGCAGGACCAGGCCCAGTACGGCCGCGCGCCGTATCCGTACGGCCCGACCCCGGTCGGTGAGACGTCCGGTGTGCGCACGCTGTGGATTCTGGGATTCGTCCTGGGTGCGCTCGGTCTGCTTTTCCCGCTCGCCGGAATCGCCGGCATCGTGTGCGGTGCGGTGGCCTGGAGCAAGCACAGCAGCCGCGGGAAGAAGGCGACGTTCGTGGCGATCGCCGGCACGGTGATCGGCTTTGCGATCGGGATAGCGTTCTACATTTGACGTCCTCTCCCGCCTGAAGGCGGGAGATTCCAACGACACAAAAGCTGGTTCGTGTAGTTGAGGTTCGCGGTTCACAGGAGCCCCACCGGGCTGCCTCCCCGCACGTTCACCGGCGTCCCTCGGCGATGTTACATGCAGCATTCACATCGGCGTTGCTCTGATACCCGCAGGCGACACAACAGAACCGCGCTTGGCTCTCACGCGACCCGGCGACGACATACCCACAGGCGAAACAACGCTGACTGGTAAACGCGGCCGGGACCCGCTCGACCCGGCCAGGTGCCTTCTGTTCCACACGTCTGACGAGCAGACCCCATCCCTGAGCCAGGATGCCCCGATTCAGGCCGGCTTTCTGCGCCACGTTCCGCCCCGGTGCGGCCGGGGTACCACGCGCGGAGCGGGTCATCGCCCCGATCCGCAGGTCCTCCACCCGGATCAGCACGAAACGGCGGGCAAGATCGGTGCTGGTCTTCTCCACCCAGTCCTTACGCCGGTCGGCCTCCCGCGTCCTCACCCGGGCGATCCGGGCCCGCAACCGGGCCCGTCGGTTCGACCCGCGCCTGGACCGGGCGAAACGCCGTTGCAGCCGGCGGAGCCGTTCGGTTTCCTTCGGCCTCAGCCCCGGGCAGGACAGCAGCTCCCCGGTCGACAGCGCCGCCGACACCGCGACTCCACGGTCCACCCCGACCACCCCACCGGTGTCGGGAACGGGAATCGGGTCGGGGACCGCGGCGAAGGCCACATGCCAGCGACCCACCCGATCCTGTGTCACCCGGTACGACCGCGCCGCCGGCACGGGGCGGGACCGGCGGAACCGCACCCACCCGACCTTGGGTACCCGTACCTGCGACCAGCGGCCGTTGACCCGCCGCACATCGGCGGGCTTCACCGCAACGATCCGGAAACCCTCGGCCCGGCCCCGCCTACGAAACGACGGCCGCCGACGCGAACCACGAAAAAAGTGGGCCATCGCCGTCGTATAGTCCCGCAGTGCCTGCTGCTGCACGATCACACTGCCTGCCGCCARCCACGGATTGTCTCCCCGCGCGTCGGTGAGCTGCCGGTTCTGCTCCACGTAGCCGGGAGCGGGCCCACGGCGCGGATTCCACCACGACCCCTGCTCGCAGGCGAGGTTCCACACATACCGGGCATGCCCGCAGTGCACCAGCAGAGCTTCTTCCTCCGCCGCATCGGGATACAACCGGAACCGGGACACGACCACACCCTAACAGCTATCCCCAAACAAACCGCACACCCGCCTCATCGAGACCACGAAAGGAAACACACACCCTCAACCGCGAAATGATTCACCTTGAGCGCCGTTCCCTCGAACGGCGGTCCGCCTGACGGCGAATCGCCTACCAACGCCCCGCTGCGCGGGAAACCAGATTCCTCCCCGGCCTGAAAGCCGAGGCATCCTCCGGGAATTTCGGTGAGGTACGGCTGCCCCGCCGCCGTGGCTGCGCCTCACTAGCCTCGATCTTTCGCCGGGTGGCTGGGTCGGCTTGTCGGGTCACCCTGCCCCGTTTTTGATGTTGAGTTGTGYCGTCGGGGTGTGACGGGGTGGCCCGCTGTCGCGTGGGCTGGGGCGCCGGTCCACGGCCGGGGRTGGTGCGGGTCGTCGGGGCGAGGRCAGGTCCGGGTGGCTATCCGGGATCGGGTAGCGCGCGCAGGACGGTCARGGCCTGGACGGCCAGCGCTGCCCAGGGATGGTGGGCGGCGAGGTGCACCACGGTGTTCCGGGCGTGGTGGGCGACGCGTCCGGCGATGGTGAACAGCCTGTGCCGTAGGCGTTTCGGTTCCCAGCGGCGTGCGGTGTGGCCGGCCAGGGCGAGGGTCTGGGTCCAGGCGAGCAGGTCCAGGGCCAGCGCCACGACGGCGCACCAGATCTGGTTCTGGGCGAAGTCGTGCAGGGGCAGGTTGGTCAGGCCGGTGTCCTTGGCGGCGCGGATACGGTCCTCGCAGCGGGCCCGGCGGCGGTGACGTAGTTCCAGGTCGGCGAGCTGTCCGCGGCGGGTGTTGGTCGCGAACGCGGTGCAGCGGTTGCCGTCGGGGTCGACGATCCTTAGCTGGGCGC
>NZ_MBLM01000122.1 GCF_001854655.1 Parafrankia colletiae
GGCCTGGGCTGGGCGGACGAGCCCACTCCTGCCGCGGTGGCGGTGGACCCGTCCCCGTTCTGATCGCCGGTGGCATCGGGTCGATGCCCACCGACCGGCCCTGCCCGGCGGCTCGTCTGCGCGCCGCGGAGAATGAGATGCACCTGGGGAGGGCCGCGTTCCGGCACCCCGGAACGAAGGGAATGTTTTCCGTATGCCGAACGACGAGTCGCCTAGATCCGAATCCCCGAGATCCTCCGCGCCTGCGCGGGGTGGCCGTCCCGGCTATCAGGGCCAGTCCGCCCGGCGGACAGGGGATCGCCGTGAGACGCCCGGTTCACGCCGCAGCTCGGCGGACTCCCGGTGGAGCGCCGAGACCGAAGGCAGACGGTCAGGCCGGGTGGTGAAGGGGGACTCCCGTCCCAGCTCCGATCGACCGGCCCGGCGGTTCGATGGCGCGCGCGGATCCACGGGTTCGGCACCCGCCCGTAGTCAGCCGCCGCGGGGCGAGGGCGGTTCGTCCACCCCGCCGAGGGGCGGGACGTCTCGTGCCGGTGGTGCTCCGCGGGCTGCTTCAGCCGGCCGTGGAGCACCGTCGCGGGGTGCGGGCGGCCGCGGTCGCGACACCTCCTCCGGTGGCTCCGTTGGCTGGCGGCCGGCCGGCCAACGTCCGGGAGGGCAGGGTGGGCCGCGTCGAGACGGTGAGCAGCGTCCCAGCGGCGAAGGCGTTGGCGGCAGTAGGCCGTGGACTCGTCCGGCATCAACTGGCGGGAGCGGCGAGCGCTGGGAACGCCCTGGTCAGGGGAGTGGTACTGCAGGGAGGCCGACAGGGCGTCCCGCCGGCCGTTCGGACGGGGCCCCTTGGCGTAAGCCGGGTTCCGGTACTGGTTCTGGTGCGGGTGGCCGTACTGGGGCCGGCCGTTTCGAGCGTCCCGACCGGCCGATCCGTCCTGACCGCCCCGACCGCTCCGGACGCCCTGATCGTGTGACGCGCCCTGACCGTTCCACACCGGGTGGCCGCGCGCCCTATGGCGACCGATCCGGGCGGCCCGACCGAGGCGGTTTCGACCGTCCGGGTTCTGCTGCGGGTCCCCGCGCTGATGTCCGGCGGGATGGCCCCCGTCGAGACGACAGCGGCATAAGGCCTGAGCGGACTTCGCGGCCGTACAACAGTGAGCGGCCGGAGCGGTCCTCGCGGCCGTACAACAGTGAGCGGCC
>NZ_MBLM01000123.1 GCF_001854655.1 Parafrankia colletiae
CGGTCCTCGCGGCCGTACAACAGTGAGCGGCCCGAGCGCGGCACCGGCCCCGCCCAGACAGCTGGGGGCGCGGCCGGTGATCACCGGCCCAGTGGTCCCGCCAGTCGTCCGTCCTCCGATCGGCCTTCGCCGGAACGAGCGGGCGGTGACAGTGGCTCGGCGGGCGGCGCGGTCACCAGTCGCCGCCCGGATGATCGTCGTCCGGGGGAGCGTCCTTTCGTTGACCGCCCTGCGGGTGACCGACCCGAGCGGCCCCGGGGGACCCGCCCGGACGGGTCGGCCCCTGAGCGCAGAGAACGGCCAACCGGGTCCAGCGGGGCTGGGCGACCGGAGACCCGGGGTCGGTTCGCGACCGACAGGCCGGCTCGCGGTGGTACCGGAGGGCCCGACCGTTCGGCCCGTGGAGGTAGCGGAGGCGTCGGCCGCCCTGCCCGTAGCGCTGGCGGCGGCTTCGACCGGCAGGCCCGCGGAGGCGCAAACGCGGACAGGCCGGCCCGTGGCGGTGCCGGCGGCCACGGCCGGTCGGGGCCGGCACGGGACGGTGCGGCTCCGCGCCGCCGCCCGCCGGCTCCCCCGCTGCCGGACAAGGCCCGGGCCGAGCTGCTCGACCGGGACATCCGGCGCGACCTGCGGAGCGTGCCGGCACCGCTGGCGGAGACCATTGCCCGGCATCTCGTTGCTGCCGCGATGCTTGTCGACGAGGATCCCGCGCTGGCTCTGGAACATGCGCGGGCGGCTGCCGCGAGGCTGCCGAGAATGGCGGCTGTCCGCGAGGCGGTCGGTGTCGCCGCGTACCACGCCGGCGAGTACGCGGCGGCGCTGCTGGAACTGCGCGCAGCTCGCCGTATCGACGGCTCGCCGCACAACCTGCCGCTGATCGCCGACTCGGAGCGTGGCCTCGGCCGGCCGGAGCGCGCAGTGGACTGCCTGTCGGACCCCGGAGCTGCCGAGCTCGACGCCGCGGGGCGCATCGAACTGCTGATCGTCGTCTCCGGTGCCCGACGCGACATGGGCCAGCCGGAAGCCGCTGCGGTGCTTCTCCGAGAGCACGCGACGGCCCGGACGGAGCCCAAGCCCTGGACGCCCCGCCTCTGGTACGCCTACGCCGAGGCATTGCTGGCTTCGGGTCGTCCGGTCGAGGCGCTGCGCTGGTTCACGGCGACGGCCGGTATCGACGAGGACGAGACCGACGCAGCCGAACGGATCTACGAGCTCACCGTGATCGACGACGACGACGATGCCGATGGTGCGGACGACGTCAGTGCCGACGCCACCGACGCCGGAACTGACGGAGCGGAGCGAGCGGCGAACATCCGCGGCACGGAGGCCGAGGTAGCTCCAACGGACGTGGCTGAGACAGATGTGGCCGAGGCGGTTGCCGGGGGAGCGGAGGCCGCTGGGCGGACCCCGGCCGAACCACGGGTGACCGGGTCGGGCGATGCTGGCGCGGTGGCTGGCGAGAGCGGCCGGACGGCTGCGGGCGAACCTGCTGCTGCGGCGCGGGCCGAGGACGGACCGGCGGGCGTGGACGTTTCCGCGGACGAGTCAGCCGACGGGGCCGGACCGCCCGAGGACGAGCTGCCCGAGGACGAGCTGCCCGAGCATGCAGGGACCGGCGAGGCAGAGTCGGCGGAGCGTGTGGCCGTGCCCGCGTTCGAGGGCCCGGCGGACGAGAGCGCCGACACCGGGGGCGACTCCGAGGGATCCGCACCGGGTGCGGACGAGGCGACGCCGGCTGTGCCCGAGGCCGCGGTCGACTTCTCAGCTGCTGGCGAGGGGGCCGCGGCGACCGTCGCCGCCGACAGCGCCGCCCCCATCCCGGAGATCATTTTCTCGGATGCTCCGGACGGCGGGGAACAGTCCGCGGCGGCGTCCCGCGCGCAGGAGCAGCCGCCGGCCTGACGGTGATCCACCGCCCGGGACCGACGTGTGCGGACGTCCCGGGCGGTGTCGCCGATCAGTCCAGCGGGCGCATCACCAGGCCGGTACGTGGCTTGGGGGTGAAGAGGGTGGACTTGCGGGGCATCCGCTCCGCGGCCCCGGCGACGGCGATGACGTCCGTGACCGGGGTCGGGTTGAGCAGCAGCGCCACGCCGCCGTGCGCCTGGGCCGCGGCGACCGCGGCCGGGGCGTCGTGGTGGTAGTCGACGACGCCGACCGTGTCCTCCAGCCCCCAGACGTCGGAGATGAGGGCGAGGTGCGCCACGGTCACATCCAGGCCGCGGAAGGCCGCTGACCGGTCCGCGGGCAGGGCCCGGCCGAGCAGGTCGGCCGTGGGCAGGGTCAGCAGGTAGGCGGCCGAGCCGTCGGCGATGACGAAGGCGTGGCCGTCGAGGCCGGCCTTCGCGAGATCGTCCAGCAGGCCGGCGAGGGCGCCCGCGGTGCCGCCGCCGGTGGTGAGCGGGCGCACGGTGAAGAACTGCTCGGCCCGGGCGACCGCGTCGGCCAGGGTGAGGCCCCGGACGGCGCGGTGGATGGGGTGCACCTGCGGGCCGCTGACGGTCGCGTCCACCAGGAAGGTGAGCCCGTAGTCCCAGGGGCCGTCTCCGTCGCCCGCCGTGTGGCGTTCGGCCTGGTACTGGCGGTAGGTCGCGTAGCGGTGGTGACCGTCGGCGATCACCGCCCGGCGGGGGAGCAGGTCCGCCGCGATGACGTCCAGGGCGGCCGGCTCCTCGATCGTCCACAGTCGGTGGGTCACACCGTCGGCGGTGCTGACGTCCATGAGCGGTTCGGTGCGCACGGCAGCCGCGACGGCCTCGCTGGCGGCGCCGCCCCGTCGTAGAGAAGGAAGATCGGTTCCAGGTTCGCCGCGGTCGCCCGGGTCAGGGCCAGGCGGTCGGAGACCGGGCCGGCCATGGTGTTCTCGTGCGGCAGCACGATCTGCGCGTCGGGGTCGGCGAGCGCCAGCGCCCCGACGAGCCCGCGCTGGACGTGGCCGTCCTGACGCTGCTCGTAGACGTAGAGCCGCGGGCTGGTGTCGCGGACCAGGACTCCGCTGGCCAGCCAGCGTCGGAGCGTCCGCGCCGCCCGTTCGTACCGGTCCGCGCCGTCGTCGGCGCTGTCCGGGTCGCGGGGCAGGATCAGTCGGACGGCGTTGTGTTCCGCCGCGGCCTCCAGCTCGGCGCGCTCGTCGTCGTCGATGACGTCGTAGGGCGGCGAGGTCAGCGCGGCGAGCTCCGGGCCCGCGGCGGCGAAACGTGCCGCGCGGAACGGGGCGAGGACCAGGCCGGCAGGAACGGGCACGGCGGCGTCGGAGGCAACCATGACGCGCATCGTAGGTGCTTGTGCACTCCCGCCGTGTGCGGCCGTGGCGCAGATCCGTCCGTCGGACGGCGGCGGTGGGGTCCGGCGGTGGGGCCCGGCGGCAGGGCCGGCGCCGCGGGTCCGGGTGGCGCGGAAGACAGGCCGTTATTCCGATGTTGAGGCATCTGAGTGGCGCTTACGGTGACACTGGTGAGGAGGGTGGGACGCCTCCCTCCCACCTGTGTCGCCGAGGACGCCGGCCGGTGGGGTCGGTCGGGTGTGGGCCGGCTGGCTCCGGTGCGGTCGTCGCGCCGCGTCGATCGTGCTCGGCACTGATCGCGCGGGCCCGTGGCGCGGCCTGGTGTGGCGTCCTGGTGGTACTGGTGCCGCCGCCGCGGTGGCCACAGCCGTGGCGGTCCGGACGACGTGGAGGTGCCATGACGGAGGAGTTCGGTTTTCCCGGAGGCAACGGCGTTCCGCGCGGCAGCGGTTTCGCGGGCAACGGTTCCCCGGCCGGGGAGGTCTACGACTGGTATACCCGCGGGATGGCCCTGCTCGGGCATGGGGACGCGAACGCCGCCGTGCAGCTGCTGGGCCACGCGGTCGCCGCCGAGCCGGCGTCGCCCAGCGTCCGTGAGGCGCTCGGCCGGGCGCAGTTCGAAGCGGGGCAGTACGACGACGCGGTGCGGACCTTCGCCTGGATCGTCGACCGGCACCCGACCGACGACTACGCCCAGTTCGGTCTGGGTATGGCCGCCCGTCGCACCGGTGACCTGCGGGTCGCGGTGGAGCACCTGGCGCTCGCCGTGGCGATGCGGCCCGACCTGGCCCACTACGGCGTCGCACTGCGTGGGGCACGTGCCGCGCTGAACCGCGCATGACGCCACTGTCGGCGCCGGTCATGGCGCCGCTGTCGGGGACGTCCCGCCCGCTCACGTCGCTGTTCGACGTCGCCCTGCTCGATCTGGACGGCGTCGTGAACCGCGGGGAGCGGGCGGTCCCGCACGCGGCGGCCGCGATCGAGGCCGCGGGCCGTGACGGGATGCGCTCCGTCTACGTGACGAACAACGCGCTGCGCACGCCGGAGACCGTCGCCGAGCGGCTGACCGGCTTCGGTGTTCCGGCTACCGCCGCCGAGGTGGTGACATCGGCGCAGGCGGCCGCGCACGTGCTGGCGCAACGGTTGCCGGCGGGCGCGGCGGTGCTGGTCGCCGGCGGTGCGGGGCTGTGGGAGGCGGTGCGGGCGGAGGGCCTGTCGCCGACGTCCTCGGCCGATGACCGGCCGGCCGCGGTGGTCCAGGGCTTCGATCCGGAGATGACCTATGCCCGGCTGGTCGAGGCGGTGCTGGCTGTCCGGGCGGGCGCGTGGTGGGTCGCGAGCAACACGGACCTGACGGTGCCGACCGAGCGTGGTCTGGCGCCCGGTAACGGCGCGCTGGTCGCGTTCGTCCGCGCCGCGACCCAGGCCGAGCCGGTGGTGACCGGAAAACCGGAGCTGGCGATGCACGCCGAGTCGGTGCGGCGCAGCGGCGCCCGCGAACCGATCATCGTCGGGGACCGGCTCGACACCGACATCGAGGCGGGGTCTCGGTCCGGGACACCGACACTGCTGGTCTTCACGGGGGTGACCGGGCCGGCGGAGCTGCTCGCGGCGCCACCGCAGCATCGTCCGACGTTCCTCGCCGCCGACCTGCGCGGGCTGCTGCGCCCGCAGCCGGCCGCGGTGGCAGCGGACGGGGCGTCGCGCTGCGGCTCCTGGGCCTGTGTGCTCGACGGGCGGACGCTGCGCTGGCGCCCCACCGCCGGTGCGGACACCGCCAGTGCGGACGACACCGACGGCGACGGTCTGAATGCGCTGCGGGCGGCCTGCGCGCTGGCCTGGTCGGCCGCCGACGCCGGGCACGAGCTGACGGCGCTGGCGGACGAACGCCCACCGGGATGTGAGGATCTTCGCCTGCCGGCGACCCGATGAGCTACCTCAGAGCAGTGAGCGGACCCGCAGGAGATCACGGATGCTCGCGTCGACCTTGAGTCGTCCGCTGGCCCAGGCGGTGCTCACCGAGAGCGTTCCTTCGGTGACGGCAAGCAGGTCGTCGCTGCTGAGCGTGAGGGTGATCTGAGCGCCCGGATGTTCGCCCTCGCCGATGTCCTGCAGGAAGCCGTCGCGGAGATGGCCGGAGAACGTGGTCGCCAGGTCCGGGATGCGGCATGAGATGACGCGGTCGGGGGTGCGCGGCGGGCGGCGGCCCCGGGCGAGCTCGTCGAGGCGGGAGGCGAGGGCGCGCAGCGCGGCCTCACACTGCACACGGTCGGCCATGCCGGACGTTCCCCTCCTCTGCACCGGGCCGGGACCCGGACGGCTCGGATCCCCCGGCCAGAGACACTAACGCCCGGACACGCTCCCCGACCGGACCCGCTCGGCCCGGCGGGCGGGGCGGGAGCGGCGGGGCGGGCACGGCGGATGTGAGGGCAGCCACGTGCGCCCCGGCTGATGCGGTGGCCGGCCACCAGCGTCACACCGAATGYGAGAGGCTTGTCCGGTGAACACCGACGAACTGCCCGCCGAGCTGACAGCGGCACTCGCGCGGCTCGCCACGCTCCCCGGCCGGCCGGCCGCCGAGCACCTGGAGGTGTTCGAGGACGTGCACAGGCTCCTGGAGGAGTCCCTGCAGGATCTTGCCGGTGGGCCCGCTGGTCGCGGTGTGCCGGGCCCGCCTGCCGGTTCCGGTCCGCACGCGGGTTCGGGTGTGCCCGGGGTGCCCGGCGCGGGTGGCGCCCGGGCACCCCGGTGAGGCGGGCGGGATCGTCGATGGCACGTCGGACCCGTCTGGACGTCGAGCTCGTCCGTCGCCGGCTTGTGTCCTCCCGGGAGCGGGCGGCCGAGGCGATCTCCGCCGGCCGGGTCCGGGTTGGCGGGGTTCCGGCGGCGAAGGCCGCGACGATGGTCGACACGTCGGCATCGATCGTCGTCGTGACCGAGGACGATCCGGGCTACGCCTCCCGCGGGGCGCACAAGCTGGTCGGCGCCTTCGAGGCGTTCGGCGCCGCGCCACCGCCTCCCGGCCCGCCACCGCCTCCCGGCCCGCCTCCTCTCGGCCCCGCGGATCCCGACCCCGCGGAGTCGGGATCGATGCCGGACCCGCGGCCCAGGCTGGTCGTGGCGGGGCGGCGCTGCCTGGACGTCGGAGCCTCCACCGGCGGTTTCACCGACGTGCTGCTGCGGTACGGCGCCCGGGAGGTGGTGGCTGTCGACGTCGGCTACGGGCAGCTCGTCTGGCGGCTGCGCGCGGATCCGCGGGTGCTCGTGCTGGACCGGACGAACGCCCGCAACCTGTCCCCCGAGCAGGTCGGGGAGCCGGTGGAACTGGTCGTGGGTGATCTGTCGTTCATCTCGCTGGAGCTGGTGTTGCCGGCGCTGCGTGCGTGCGCTGTGCCCGGTGCCGACTTCGTCCTGTTGGTCAAGCCGCAGTTCGAGGTCGGGCGGGAGCTCCTCGGCGCCGGCGGTGTCGTCCGTGATGTGGCCCTGCACGCGAGTGCGGTGCGGTCCGTCGCCCAGGCGGCCCTGGGCCTCGGGCTCGGCGTCCGCGGGGTGGTCGCCAGCCCGCTGCCGGGGCCCGCGGGCAACGTCGAATACCTTCTGTGGCTGCGTGCCGATGCCGTGCCGGGCTCGGGGGAGGTCGAGGCGATGATCGCCGGTGCGATCGCGGCGGGACCCGCGGGTGACCGGGCCGGCTCCGGCCCGCAGCCGTTCGGCCCGGGGCCCGGCCTGCCGGACCCGGGATCGTCGGGCCCGACCGGGTCCGCCTCTCCGACCACCCCCCCGAGGACCGGCTGATGACCCGTGAGGTGCTCGTCGTCACCCATCCCCGCCGCTCCGTGGTGCGGGAGAGCGCACAGCGGGTGCTGGAGATGCTCGGCGCGGCCGGCGTCTCCCCGCGGGTCCTGCGCGACGAGGCGGAGCTGCTCGACCTCGCTGCGCCGAACGTGGTCCCGGCGGATGTCGACGCCGCCGTCGGGGCGGAGCTGGTGCTCGTCCTGGGGGGCGACGGCAGTCTGCTGCGGGGAGCGGAGTTCGCGCGGTCGGCCGACATCCCGCTGCTCGGCGTCAACCTGGGACATGTGGGCTTCCTGGCCGAGGCGGAACCCGACGCGCTGGAGGCCACGGTCGAGCATGTGGTGCGCAAGGAGTACTCGGTCGAGGAGCGGATGACCGTCGACGTGACGGTCCGGCACCAGGGTGAGCTGATCTACAGCGGCTGGGCGCTCAACGAGATGTCGTTGGAGAAGGCCGAGCGGGCCCGGATGCTGGACTGCGTCCTGGAGATCGACGGGCGGCCGCTGTCGCGGTGGGGCTGTGACGGCGTGATCTGCTCGACGCCGACCGGGTCGACGGCGTACGCGTTCTCCGCCGGCGGGCCGGTGATGTGGCCGGGTGTGGAGGCGCTGCTCGTCGTGCCGATCAGCGCCCATGCGCTGTTCGCCCGGCCGCTGGTGCTTGCCCCGGGGGCGACCGTGGCGATCGAGGTCCTGCCGGACGTCCCGGCGGTGCTGTACTGCGACGGGCGGCGGCTGCTGGACGTCCCCCAGCTGTCGCGGGTCGAGGTGGTCCGGGGGCGGCGCCCGGTGCGRCTCGCGGTGATCAGACCACGGCAGTTCACCGACCGCCTGGTCGCCAAGTTCGACCTGCCGGTGGCCGGCTGGCGGGGCGAGCGGCGCGCTGACCGGCACCTGCGCCCGCCTGGGACGTGACGGGAATCGGCGGCTCGCCGGTCATTCCCCGTTTTCCGGGTGCCGGGTGAGGGGTGGGTGACGCTAGAGTTCGGGGCGTGCTCGAGGAGATTCGCATCCGCGGGCTCGGCGTGATCGATGACGCGGTCCTCGATCTGGCACCGGGGCTGACGGTGGTCACCGGTGAGACCGGCGCCGGCAAGACCATGATCGTGCAGGGGCTCGGCCTGCTGACCGGCGGGCGGGCCGACTACGCTTTGGTCTCCTCGCGGCTGGGGCGTGCCTCCGTCGAGGCCCGGCTTGTCGTGCCGCCTGACTCCGCGCTGGTGAAGCGGGTCCGCGAGCTCGACGGGGAGCTCGACGACGATGTGATCATCGTGGGGCGCACGCTGACCGCGGAGGGCCGTTCCCGGGCGCAGCTCGCCGGCCGGTCCGTGCCCGCGAGTGTCCTCGCCGAGATCACCGAGAACGCGATCGCCGTCCACGGCCAGTCGGAGGCGCAGCGGCTGCGGCGTCCCTCGACCCAGCGGGACGCACTCGACCGCTTCGCCGGGCCCGCCGTCGCCGAGCCGCTCGCCCGCTACGGGCGGGTCCACGCGCGGCTGGCGAAGGTGCGGGCGCAGCTCACCGAGATCACCGGGCGGGCCCGGGAGCGCGCGCAGGAGGCCGAGCTGCTGCGCCTCGGGCTCGACGAGGTCGAACGGGTCGCCCCGCAGCCGGGGGAGGACGTGGCGCTCGGCGCCGAGCTCAGCCGGCTGGAGCACGCCGAGACGCTGGTGCAGGCCGCGCGGTCCGCGCACGGCGCCCTGGTCAGCGATCCCGCCGCCGGTGACGATGTTCCGGGGGCGGTCGACCTGGTCGGTGCCGCCCGCCGGGTCGTCGCGGGCGACGCCTCCCTCGACCCGGCGCTCGGCGAGCTCGCGAACCGGCTCACCGAGGTCGCGACCCTGCTCGCCGACGTCGCCGCCGACCTCGCGTCCTACGGGGCGGGGGTCGAGTCCGACCCGGCGCGCCTTGCGCACGCCCAGGCGCGCAAGGCCGAGCTGACGGCGCTCGCCCGCGCCCACGGTACGGACGTCGACGGTGTCCTGGCCTGGGCGGACACGGCGGGGCGCCGGCTGCTGGAGCTCGACGGCGACGGCGACCAGTCCGGCGCGCTGGCGGCCGAACGCGACGAACTGACCGCCGAGCTCGCCGCGCTGGCGGAGCGGATCAGCGTCGCCCGGTCCGCCGCCGCCGAGCGGTTCGGGGCGGCGGTGGCGGCCGAGCTCGCCGGCCTGGCGATGCCCAGGGCGCGGGTCGAGGCGGTCGTCGCGCAGCGCGACGACCCCACCGGGTTGCCCGTCCGTGGCCGGACGGTCGCCTTCGGCCCGAGCGGGATCGACGACGTGGAACTGCGGCTGGTGCCGCATCCGGGCGCTCCCGCCCGCCCGGTCGAGAAGGGCGCCTCCGGCGGTGAGCTCTCCCGGGTGATGCTGGCGATCGAGGTGGTGCTCGCCGCCGCCGACGCCGGCGCGACCATGGTGTTCGACGAGGTCGACGCAGGTGTGGGCGGCCGCGCCGCGGTCGAGATCGGCCGCCGGCTCGCCCGGCTCGCCCGCACCCACCAGGTCCTGTGCATCACGCACCTGCCGCAGGTCGCGGCGTTCGCCGACCGGCACCTGGTCGTGCACAAGGCCGACGACGGCTCGGTGACCCGCAGCGGCGTGGTGGCCCTCGACGGGTCCGAGCGGGTGCGCGAGCTGTCCCGGATGCTGGCGGGCCAGGAGGAGAGCACGCTGGCCCGCGGCCACGCCGAGGAGCTCCTCGCCGCCGCGGCGGCGGACAAGGCCGAGCTGACCCGCCCGTGACCCCCGCCGTATGACGGCAGCCGTCCCGCCCGTGGCTCGCCAGCCTGCGGTGCGGCGGCCTGCGGTGCGGTGGCCTGCGGCAGGGCGCCCGGCAGGTCTGTTCAGCTCGGTGTTACCGTGAAGACCCGTGGAGGCGCCGGGGCCGGTACCGGCGGCGTGACCACGGGAGTCCGCGTGGCGCAGGCGCATATGACCAAGCACGTGTTCGTGACGGGGGGCGTCGCCTCCAGTCTCGGTAAGGGGCTGACGGCGTCCAGCCTCGGCCGTCTGCTGAAGGCCCGCGGGTTGCGGGTCACGATGCAGAAGCTCGACCCGTATCTGAACGTCGACCCGGGCACGATGGACCCGTTCCAGCACGGGGAGGTCTTCGTCACCAACGACGGGGCCGAGACCGACCTGGACATCGGGCACTACGAGCGGTTCCTCGACGTCGATCTCGACGCGAGTGCCAACGTGACCACCGGGCAGGTGTACTCGGCGGTCATCGCCCGGGAACGCCGAGGTGACTATCTCGGCCAGACCGTGCAGGTGGTCCCGCACATCACCGACGAGATCAAGGACCGCATCCGCCGGCTGGCGACCGACGCGGTGGACGTCGTCATCACCGAGGTGGGCGGCACGGTCGGCGACATCGAGTCGCTGCCCTACCTGGAGGCGATCCGTCAGGTCCGGCACGAGGTGGGGCGGGACAACGCGTTCACCGTGCACGTGAGCCTGGTGCCGTACCTGGCACCGTCCGGTGAGCTGAAGACCAAGCCGACCCAGCACTCCGTCGTCGCGCTTCGCAGCATCGGCCTGCAGCCGGATGCGCTGGTCTGCCGCTCGGACCGGCCGCTGCCCGACGCGCTCAAGCGCAAGATCGCGCTGATGTGCGACGTGGACGACGAGGCTGTCGTCGGGGCGCCGGACGCCGGCTCCATCTACGACATCCCGAAGGTGCTGCACCGCGAGGGGCTCGACGCCTACGTGGTGCGCCGGCTCGGCCTGAGCTTCCGCGACGTCGACTGGACGGAGTGGGACACCCTGCTGCAACGGGTGCACCACCCGGCGAACACGGCGACGGTGGCCATCGTCGGCAAGTACATCGACCTGCCCGACGCCTACCTGTCGGTGACGGAGGCGCTACGGGCCGGGGCGTTCGCCGCCGACGCCCGCCCGGAGATCCGCTGGATCGGTTCGGACGAGTTCACCTCGCCCGAGGCCGCCTCCCACCTGCTCGAGGGCGTCGACGGGATCATCGTGCCGGGCGGGTTCGGGATCCGCGGGATCGAGGGCAAGATCCAGGCGCTGCGGCACGCCCGCGAGCACGGCATCCCCACCCTGGGGATCTGCCTGGGCCTGCAGTGCATGGTGATCGAGGCGGCGCGTTCGCTGGCCGGGCTCACCGACGCCAACTCGGCCGAGTTCGACCCGCAGACCGCGCACCCGGTGATCTCCACGATGGCCGACCAGCGCGACGTCGTGGCGGGGGAGCGTGACATGGGCGGCACCATGCGGCTGGGCCTCTACCCGTGCGCCCTGGGGGCGGACACGGTCGCCCGCCGCGAGTACGGCGAGCCCGAGGTCCTGGAGCGGCACCGCCACCGCTACGAGGTCAACAACGCCTACCGGGACAGGCTGTCCGCCGCCGGGCTGGTGTTCTCCGGCACCTCCCCGGACGGCCGGCTGGTCGAGGTCGTCGAGTTGCCCGCCGACACGCACCCGTTCTACGTCGGCTCGCAGGCGCACCCGGAGTTCCGGTCGCGGCCGACGCGGGCCCATCCGCTGTTCCGCGGCCTGGCCCGGGCGGCGGTGGCCCACGCGAACCGCCGGCGCGGCCTGCTGCCCGTCGACATCGCGGCCTCCGAGCTGGCCCGCCCGGCGAGCGGCACACCGTCCGGCGCGGACGTCACCGGCGTGACCGACGGGGAGCTGGTCTCCCCGTGAGCGCGGCGGCACACAACTACGAGGTGGCCGACAGCTCCGTCGTCTACCAGGGGCGGATCATCGCCGTCCGGCGCGACATGGTGCGGATGCCCGACGGCGACACCTCCCAGCGGGATGTCGTGGTGCACCCCGGCGCGGTCGGGGTGGTCGCACTGGACGACCGGGAACGGGTCGTGATGGTGCGCCAGTACCGGCACCCGGTGCGCGGCCCGCTCTGGGAGCTGCCGGCGGGCCTGCTGGACGTCCCCGGGGAGCCGGCGTCCCTCGCGGCCGCCCGGGAGCTCGCGGAGGAGGCGGGTCTGCACGCCGGCCGCATCGACCTGCTCGTCGACGTGTATGCCTCGCCGGGGATGACCGACGAGGCCTACCGCGTGTTCCTCGCCCGAGACCTGCGGGAGATCCCCGCGGCGGAGCGGTACGTCGGGGTGCACGAGGAGGCGGAGATGGCCATCACCCGCGTCGACCTGTCCGACGCGGTGGACCAGGTCATGCGCGGGGAGATCACCAACGCGATGGCGATGATCGGCCTGCTGGCCGCCTACCGCGCCCGGGCGGACGGGTTCCGCGACCTGCGACCGGTCGACGCCGCCTGGTCGGCCCGGCCCACCGCGACCGGCTGACGTCCGCTCCCGTCACCATCCGGCCGGCGGCGGCCGGCGGCGCTGTGCCAGTCGGCCGCCGCCGGCCGCCGTCGGCGTGTCAGTCGTTACCGACGAGGACGCCGCCGGCCTCCTCGACCGTGATCGTCTCGGTGGCGGTGAGGACCACGTCGTCCAGCGGGAACGCCTGCCCCACCCCGGGGACGGTGAAGTAGCCGTTCCAGGTCACGGTGAGCGTGACCTGGTAGGTGCCGGGGCGGCGGTAGGAGTGGGCGACGTAGGCGTCCGGGTGGTCACGCGGTGAGATCGTCGGGTCGTAGGGCCGGCCGGGTGCGTCGGGGCCGCTCTCCCCGTCGCCGAAGCGCCAGGCGTAGTGCGGCGCGGCGCTGATCGTCGCGAGCACCGGTTCGGCGACGTCGAAGGTGAACGCCGCCGGCACCGCCGTGTGCATGATCGACGGGAGGTTGGCGAAGCTGTTCCCGACCGGCTGGATCACCACACCCGGGGTGGGCAGCAGCTCCTCCCGCAGGTAGTCGGCGAACTGGGCGGCGAGGTCGTCGACCGCGATCCCGTCGGGGTCGTAGAGCACCGGCCCGCACTCCGCGACGAGGGCGTCGTACTCGGCCCGCTCGGCCTCGGTCATCTCCGGGGCGGCGCCGACACCGGTCAGCAGCTCGCAGAGGGCGTCCGGGTCGGGCGGGCAGTCGTCGCCGCAGCCGGCGCCGCCCCCGCCACCCCCGCTGTCGATCGGCACCTGCTCGAGCAGGCCGTTGTGGTAGCGGTACTGGTAGCCGCGGTCTGTGGCCCGGGTGTCGCAGCTGCCCCAGTGGGCGCTGGCGCAGCCGGTCTGAGAGGGGGGCTGCGGTGCCGCCGCGGCCGGCCGGGCCGCCAGACCGGGCAGCAGGCCCGGCCCCGACCCGGGTCCCACCACCGCGGGGGTCAGCCCGGCGGCGGTCAGCGCCACGGCGGTCAGCGCCACGGCGGCGGCCCGCGCCGGGCGGCGGCGGCTCACCGGCCAGCTCCCGCGGCGTAGATGATGTTCTGGATGCGCCAGCCGGGGCCGGTCAGGACGAGCCGGGCGGTGGCCGCCCGGGCCGGGACACCGGGCTCCAGGCCGGCGTCGCGGCCCGCCGGGTCGAGGAGCCGCGCCGGGCGGGCCGTGGCGGTGAACCGGACGTCGACGACGGTGCCCCGCCGCTCGCCCGCGGCGAGGCCGGTGATCTCGTAGGGGGCTGTCGCGGCCCGCACGCCGTTCTGGTCGAGGTGGCGGGTCATTCCGACGTCCAGCGCGCAGGTCTGGCAGCCGGGCAGCGCGGTGGCGGCCGTGTCGGCGACGCGCCCGTCGCGCGCGGCGGCGTTGATCTCGGCGAAGTAGGCCTCGACGACCTGGGCGGCGCGAGCGGGGGAGCTGGGCGGCACCGGGGTTCCGCTCCCGGCGGAGGCGGAGGGGACGGGCCCTCCGGGTGCCGCTGGACCGCCCGAGGCCGTGGCACCGCTGCCGCCCGCATCCGCTGCCTCCCCCGCTTCCGCGGCGCCGGTGGTGGAGCCGGGGCGGGGCGGGGCCGGCGCGCCGTCCGACCGGCCCGAGCCCCCGCAACCGGCGAGCAGCGGGCCCGCGCAGAGAGTGAGGATGACCGAGACGGCGGCGATGACGACCCCCGGGGATGCGGCGCGGCGTGACGATCCCGCGTCCGTCCGCACAAGGTGCACGATAGACGCTTCCCGGCGCCGTGGGGGCGGGCAACGACGAACCGGAGCCGCCGCCCCCTAATATCAGTTCGATGATGACCACGGCGGGCGGCGACGATGCCGGCCGCCGTGGGTCAGTGGACGACCCGACCCATCCTGACCAGGTCATCGACCGCTACCTGGATCATGTTGGCCGCGAGCGGGGGCTGGCCCGCAACTCGATCCTCGCCTACCGGCGCGACCTGCGACGCTACCGAGAGTACCTGGCGGCGCGGAACCTTGATGCACTGGCCGCGGTCGGCGCAGCCCAGATCGCGGACTTCGCCGCCGCGCTGCGCACCGGCGATGCCGAGCACCCGCCGCTGGCACCGACCTCGGTCGCCCGGATGCTGGTCGCGGTCCGGTCGTTGCACCGGTTCGCGGTCCGTGAAGGGGACGTCGACGCGGACGTGTCGCTCCCGGTCCGGGCACCGCTGCCCCCGCGGCGCCCGCCGCGCGCGCTGACCGTGGAACAGGTCGCCGCGGTCCTTGCCGCCGCCGGCCTCGCCACCCGCCAGGACGCGGCGTTCCCGATCGGGACCTCGCCGGCTGGAGCGACACCGGCGGGAGAGACGCCAGCCAGGGAGCCATCGGCTGGAGAAGCACCGACTGGGGAGCCGTCGGTTGGGGAGATGCCAGCCGCGCCGGCGGGGGAGGCCCGATCCGGGCGGGCCGGTGGCAGGCCGGCCCCGGTGGTGGCACCCGCTGGACCGCCTGCCGGCGCGAAGGTGCCCGCCGGCCCGGATCCGTCCGGGCTGGCCCGGCGGCTGCGCGCCGCAGCCCTGCTCGAACTGCTCTACGGCACCGGTGCGCGGATCTCGGAGGCGGTCGGGCTCGACCTCGACGACCTCGACCTGGAACGGTCCGCGGTGCGGCTGCGTGCCCGGAGTGGTCGGGACAGGGTCGTCCCGCTCGGCCACGGCACCGTGACGGCACTGGAGCGCTACCTGCGACGCGGCCGGCCGCTGCTGGCCGGCTCCGGGCCCGAGGTGACGCGGGGCCCGGGCGCGGCCGTGTTCGTGTCCCGCCGGGGGACCCGGCTGTCCCGGCAGAGCGCCTGGTCGGTGCTGCGGGCCGCGGCGGATGCCGCCGGGGTGGACGGGGCGTCACCGCACGTGCTGCGGCACTCGTTCGCGACCCACCTGCTCGACGGCGGCGCGGATGTGCGGGTGGTCCAGGAGCTGCTGGGCCATGCCTCGGTGAGCACGACCCAGATCTACACGCTGGTCACTCCGGACGCCGCTGCGGATCTGCCGGTCGACGGGCTACCCCGCCGGCCGGAGACGGGACCGCCCGCCCCCGGCGCATGACCGGCTGCCGTACTCGTGCGGGGCGCCCTGCGCGGGCGCCCGGGACCGCGTCGCGGCGTGCTCAGGACGGTGTGTACGGCCCCAAGCTCGGCATCCCGTTGGACGGCGCGGGCGAAGGAACCCCGCCGACCCCGCCCACCGACTGGTTGCTGCGCTCGGCAAGGGTCTCGCCCACCTTGCGCGCGATCGCTTCCATCAGGCGCAGTGCCTGCGGCAGCGACAGGTTCAGCACCACTTCGCTGTCGTTCGTCATCGCGAAGCGAACCGACACGTCCGCCATTGCTCGACCTCTCTCGCCTGACTCGGAAGTTCTGCCTACCGAAGATCTGTGTGGTGCATGTGACTCGGAACGGTACGGCCCATCTCGGACGAACGCACGCTCGGGGTTCCCCGAAACATGCCGCCCCTCACGGTGCGTCGCATCGCCGGCGCTCCATGTTGTGGTCAGAGTTCTGTGAGGATCTGCCACTCGTGCTGCTCCTTCGCCGGTCGCGACGCATCGCCGGGGTGTCCGGGCTGCCACCCGACGGGCCGGGGTTCAGACGGGCCCTGGGAGCGCGGTCGCGATCGTAGCTGCCCCGTTGTTCCCTCATAGTCCACTATCGGGTGAGTGCCCCTTTCGGGGGGTCGGGGAAATGTCCTCCCGGTTGCCGTTGTCGAGCCTGTGCGTCTGTAAGCCCCGTGCTGTGGGGGCTTGCGGCCAGCCACGGTGGCCGCCGGACGCCCCTTCGGGCGGTGCGACGCCACCGCGACGCCGCGTGAGGGCCGGGCCGCGGCCGCCGCAGCGGCAGGGGCCCGGGCCCGCGGAGCTGGCGCCGCCCCCGGCCGGCGCCGCCCGCCCGAGTCCACCGGACGCCTGCCGGAACCGGCCGCGGAAGCCGGGAACTGGGAGCGGGGTCACAGGCTGTGACACGGGTCGGCATGTGCGGGCGGATTCGGGCAGGATGAGGTCCGTGACCTCAGTCTCGACCCCTCTCCCTGACGTGTCGTCCCTTGTGATCGGTATCCTCGGCGGCTCTGGGCCGCAGGGTGGCGGCCTCGCGGTCCGCTTCGCCCTGGCGGGTCACCAGGTGCTGGTCGGCTCGCGCTCGGCTGACCGCGGGCGGGATGCCGCCGCCAAGCTGGCCGGTTCCGGGCGCCGCATCGAGGGCGGGGACAACGCCGACGTCGCCGAGCGGGCGGACGTCGTGATCGTCGCGGTGCCGTGGGAGGGCCACGGCGAGCTCCTCGCCGATCTGCGCAAGCAGCTCGCCGGGAAGATCGTCATCGACTGCGTGAACCCGATGGGCTTCGACAAGGGCGGCGCCTTCGCGCTGCCCGTCGCGGAGGGCAGCGCCGCGCAGCAGGCCGCGGCCGTGCTGCCCGACAGCACCGTCGTCGGCGCGTTCCACCACGTCTCCGCCGTCCTGCTCATGGACGAGACGGTCGCGTCGATCGACACCGACATCCTGGTGATCGGCGACGACCGCCCCGCGACCGACACGGTGATCGCGCTCGCGAACCAGATCACCGGCATGCGCGGTATCTACGCCGGCAAGCTGCGCAACGCCGGCCAGGTCGAGGCGCTCACCGCGAACCTCATCTCGGTGAACCGCCGCTACAAGGCGCACGCCGGCCTGCGCGTCACCGACGTCTGAGCCCGTGGCGGCGGGTTCGGCAGTGCCGCCGGTCGACCCGGCGCGGCCTCGTGACGAGTCGACGCAGCCGCGGGACGACCTGGGAAACCCGGTGCCCGTCCCGGCGGAGGTCCGGCGCGTCGTCTCGCTGGTGCCGAGCCTGACCGAGTCGGTCGCGGCGAGCGCGCCGGGTCTGCTGGTGGGGGCGACCGACTGGTGCACCCATCCCGAAGGTCTGGCGGTGACCCGGGTCCGCGGGACCAAGAACCCGGACCTGGAGCGGATCGCTGCGCTGGCACCGGACCTGGTCTGCGCCAACGCCGAGGAGAACCGCCAGGTCGATCTGGACGCGCTGCGCGCCGCCGGGCTCGCCGTCTGGGTGACCGCGCCGACGACCGTGCCCGCGGCGCTGCGCAGCCTCGACCGGCTGCTGCGCCTGGGCTGCCGGCTGCCGCGTCCGGCCTGGCTGACGACCGCGGAGCAGGCCTGGGCCGAGCCGTACCGGGGGCCGCGCCGCCGCGCGGTCATCCCGATCTGGCGCCGGCCGTGGATGGCGGTCGGCCGGGACACCTTCACCGGTGACGTGCTGGCGCGGCTCGGTGTGGACAACGCGCTCGGCGGCTCCGACCAGCGCTACCCGCGGGTGGACGTCGCCGCGCTGCCGCCGCACGATCTGGTGGTGCTGCCGGACGAGCCGTACGCCTTCAGCCCGTCCGACGGCCCGGAGGCGTTCGCGGTGCCCGCGGTGTGCGTCTCCGGACGCCTGCTCACCTGGTACGGCCCGTCACTGGTCGAGGCCCGGACCGGCCTGGCCGCGGCACTGGCCGCCAGCCCGGGCCCCGAAGCCGCTCAGGAGCGGTGACTGACGCAGAAGCAGCGCTGACGCAGGTGCGGTCGCGACCCGGTAGCTGTGCCAGGACTCAGTAGCTGTGCTCGACGGTCGGGTAGACCCCGCGTGACACCTCGTCGCTGTACGCCGTGGCCGCCTCGGCCAGCGCCGTGCGCAGGTCGGCGAAGCGCTTGACGAAGCGGGGGGCGGGCCCGCCGGTCAGGCCGGCCATGTCCTGCCAGACCAGCACCTGGGCATCGCAGTCGGCACCCGCGCCGATCCCCACGGTGGAGATCACCAGCTCCTTGGTGACCCGAGCCGCCAGGTCGGCGGGGACGACCTCCAGCACGACCGCGAACGCGCCGGCCTCCTGCAGGCTGCGCGCGTCTGCGAGCAGCACCTCACCGGCCTGGTCGCGGCCCTGTACGCGATAGCCGCCGAAGGCGTGCACGCTCTGCGGAGTGAGGCCCAGGTGCCCGATCACCGGGATGCCGGCAGCCACCAGCGTCTCGACCTGGGGCAGCACCCGGGCGCCGCCCTCCAGCTTGACGGCCTGCGCGCCGCCCTCCTTGAGGAAGCGGGCAGCGGTCGCCAGCGCCTGCTCGGGGCTGGCCTGGTAGGAGCCGAACGGCAGGTCCGCGACGACCATCGCGTTCGGGGCGCCGCGCACGACCGCGCGGACCAGGGGGATCAGCTCGTCCACGGTGATCGGGACGGTGGTCTCGTAGCCGTAGACGGTGTTGGCCGCCGAGTCGCCGACGAGCAGGACCGGAATGCCGGCCTCGTCGAAGATCCCGGCCGTGGTGACGTCGTAGGCGGTGAGCATGGCCCACTTCTGGCCCCGCTCCTTGGCCGCGCGCACGTCGCGGACCGTGGTCCGCCCGGGGCGGGCGCCGCGAAGCGAGGCCGGCGCCGGCGCAGCGGCTGGCGCCTGAGGCTGATGCTGAGCTGGGGCCGCCGTCGCCGCGGCGGAACGGGCCGGGGTCGGCGCGCCGTAGAGCGTCGCCGCCTCGTCCGGGCCGGCGGGGGAGCCGGCCCCCTCTCCGGGGCCGGAGGGATTGCTGATCGCGGAGGGGTTGCTGATCGATGACGTCATGCGAACTCCCGGTGATCCGTCCGGGCGCGGGATCGCGTCCCGGCGTGTCTCCATGCTGCCACCGATCGGGCCGCCGCCGATAGGCCTGTGACCGGCCTGCAACGCCGGCGGTGTCGCCGTCGCAATCGGATGCGCCCGGCGGCGCGCGGACGTACTCTACGATCTTGGGAACGCTGGGGCCGGGAACGGGCCGGCGCCAGGTGCCCGGTTGCACCATGCCCGCTGCCGCGGCGCGTGGTCGGCACCGGGCCGAAGGAACGCGGCCGTGCTTCCACGGGCGCGCGGCGGTGCGACGAAGGCGCGGGTGGCATACGGGCATGCGGATGGCGGTCGGATGACGGTGGCGCATGCCAGCGGGACGGATCCCCGTGGACGCCAGGCACCCCCACCCTCGGGGGTGGCCCGCCCCCCGGGCCGGCCTCCGGGCCGGCCCCGTGACACCCGGCGTGACCCGCTGATCATCGAGGCGACCCTCGCGGCGCTGGCCGACAACGGTTTCGGGGGCCTGTCGATGGAGGCGGTCGCCGCGGCCGCGGGTGTGGGGAAGGCCACCGTCTACCGCCGCTGGCCGACGAAGGGCGCCCTGGTCGCCGACGCGCTGGCGACGCTCGCGGAGTCGCACGAGCCGCATGACACCGGGTCGCTGCGCGACGATCTGGTCGCCGCGGTGAACGCGGTTCGCCGGCACAACATCCAGACGCTGTCCGGGCGGATCATGCCGCGGCTGCTCGCCGAGAAGGAGAGCCACCCGGACCTGTTCGACACCTACCGCCAGCAGGTGATCGTCCCGTCCCGGGAGCAGGTCGCGAGCGTGCTGCGGCGCGGGGTGGCCGCCGGGGAGCTGCGGGCCGACCTCGACATCGACCTGGCGACGGACATGCTCGTCGGCCCGGTCTCCTACCGGCAGTACACCGGCGGCAGCCACGAGGTGACCGGCACCCGGATCGGCCAGATCGTGGACACCGTCCTGGGCGGCATCCGCGCCCGCTGACCGGCTGTCGCATCGCGGGTGGGTCGCGGGTGGGCCGCGTCGCGGCGGCCGGCTGCCCGGCGGTCACCGACCGTGCGCGTAATCCCGTTGGGGGTGTCGGAGCGCACGGGTAGCATCGCGGTCGGGACGCACCTGGCGTCCACGTCACAAGCCATGCATGTCACAAGTGGTGCACGTCACAAGTCGTGTCCGGGGCGCGGGGGACGCGCCCGGCCATCCGTCCACACAGCAGGAGAGTCCGGTGTCCGACGTCCGCATTACCGTCCAGCGAGGTCAGCAGGCCGAGGAGCGGGTGGTGCGGACGGGTACCACGGCCGCCGGGCTGTTCGAGGGCGAGCGGTCGGTGGTCGCCGCCCGGGTCGGCGGGGTCCAGCGTGACCTGGCCCATCCGCTCGCCGAGGGCGACGTCGTCGAGCCGATCACCGTCGACTCGCCCGACGGGCGGGCCATCGTCCGTCACTCCTGTGCCCACGTCGTGGCCCAGGCTGTGCAGGACCTGTTCCCCAAGGCGCGGCTCGGCATCGGCCCGCCGATCCAGGACGGCTTCTACTACGACTTCGACGTCGAGCGGCCGTTCACCCCCGAGGACCTGAAGGCGGTGGAGAAGCGCGCCCAGGAGATCATCAAGGCCGGGCAGCGGTTCTCCCGCCGGGTGGTCAGCGAGGACGAGGCGCGCACCGAGCTCGCCGACGAGCCCTACAAGATCGAGCTGATCGGGCTGAAGTCCAGCGCCGGGTCGGACGACGAGGCCGGGGTCGAGGTGGGCGAGGGCGAGCTCACCATCTACGACAACCTCGACCCCAAGTCCGGCGAGCTGTGCTGGAAGGACCTGTGTCGCGGGCCGCACGTGCCCACCACCCGGCACATCCCGGCGTTCGCGGTGCAGCGCTCGGCGGCGGCCTACTGGCGGGGCAGCGAGCGCAACCCGCAGCTGCAGCGCATCTACGGCACCGCCTGGGAGTCGCGGGACGCGCTCAAGGCCTACCAGCACCGCCTCGCCGAGGCGGAGAAGCGTGACCACCGCCGCCTCGGCGCCGAGCTGGACCTCTTCTCCTTCCCGACCGAGATCGGTCCGGGCCTCGCCGTCTTCCACCCGAAGGGCGGTGCGATCCGCACCGTCATGGAGGACTACTCGCGGCGTCGGCACATCGAGGCCGGCTACGAGTTCGTCAACACCCCGCACATCACCAAGTCGGACCTGTACGAGATCTCCGGGCACCTCGACTGGTTCGCCGACGGCATGTACCCGCCCATGCAGCTCGACGGCGGGGCGGACTACTACCTCAAGCCGATGAACTGCCCGATGCACATCCTGATCTTCCGGTCGCGCGGCCGGTCGTACCGGGAGCTGCCGCTGCGGCTGTTCGAGTTCGGCACCGTCTACCGGTACGAGAAGTCCGGCGTGGTGCACGGCCTGACCCGGGTCCGCGGGCTCACCCAGGACGACGCGCACCTGTTCTGCACCCGGGAGCAGCTGCCGACCGAGCTCGACACCGTCCTGAAGTTCGTGCTGGGCCTGCTGCGCGACTACGGCCTGGCGGACTTCTACCTGGAGCTGTCGACCCGGCCCGAGGGCAAGGCGATCGGCTCGGACGAGGAGTGGGAGGAGGCGACCGAGCTGCTGCGCGAGGCCGCCTCCAAGCAGGATCTCGAACTGGTCATGGACCCGGGCGGCGGCGCGTTCTACGGGCCGAAGATCTCGGTGCAGGCGAAGGACGCGATCGGGCGTACCTGGCAGCTGTCCACCATCCAGGTGGACTTCCAGCTCCCGCAGCGCTTCGACATGACCTACCAGGCGGCGGACGGCACCCGCCAGCGCCCGTTCATGATCCACCGGGCGCTGTTCGGGACGATCGAGCGCTTCTTCGCGATCCTGCTGGAGCACTACGCGGGGGCGCTGCCGCCGTGGCTGGCCCCGGTGCAGGTCGTCGGCATCCCGATCACCGACGAGCACGTGCCCTACCTGGACGGGGTCGCCGCCAGGCTGCGGGAGCGCGGCATCCGGGTCGAGGTCGACTCCTCCGACGACCGGATGCAGAAGAAGATCCGCACGGCGCAGAAGCAGAAGGTGCCGTTCATGCTGCTCGCCGGCGACGAGGACGTCGCCAAGGGGGCGGTGTCGTTCCGCTTCCGGGATGGCACGCAGCGCAACGGCGTGCCGGTGGACGAGGCGGTCGCCGAGATCCTCGACGCCGTGGACCGCCGCATCCAGGTCTGACCAGGGCCGGAGACCGCGGGGCCGGGCTGCCGGGCTGGCGGGCTGCTGGATGGCCGAGGGGCCGGCGTGGGCTACTCCGTCCGGCAGCCGGTCGGAGCCGAGCTGGCCCGGCACGGGCTCGGCGGGCGGCGGGACTGACAGGGATCCGGAGCGCGGGTGGTGCTCCAGGCGGTTGCGGCCGCGCAACTTCGCCGTGACGCGCGACGCCTGGAGCGGGATCTGTCGCTACCCTCGGGCAAAGTACCCGGTGGCGCCGAGCCCCCGCCCGGAGCCGTCCGGGCGGGCGGCGGTTCCGGGCCAGACTGCCGGTAGATGACTCGGCTCGCCGTGCCGACGAGTCCGCACTGCGCGCGGAGGGCCCATGGACAAGCAACAGGAATTCGTTCTTCGCACACTTGAGGAACGGGACATCCGTTTCGTCCGGCTCTGGTTCACCGACGTGCTCGGGGTGCTGAAGTCCGTCGAGATCGCGCCGGCCGAGCTGGAGGGCGCGCTCGCGGAGGGCATCGGCTTCGACGGTTCGGCGATCGAGGGCTTCGCCCGGGTGCACGAGGCGGACATGCTGGCCCGGCCCGACCCGTCCACCTTCCAGGTCCTGCCGTGGCGCGGCGAGCACCCGATGACCGCCCGCATGTTCTGCGACCTGGTGATGCCGGACGGCCTGCCGGCGGCCACGGACTCCCGCTGGGTGCTGCGGCGCACGCTGGCGAAGGCGGCGGACGCCGGGTTCACCTTCTACACCCACCCGGAGATCGAGTTCTTCCTGCTCAAGGAGCCGCCCACCCGCGGGCGCCCGGTGCCGGAGCCGGTCGACGAGTCGGGCTACTTCGACCTGACCCCGAACGACATCAGCCACGACTTCCGCCAGCAGGCGATCAGCGTGCTGGAACGGCTCGGGATCTCGGTGGAGTTCAGCCACCACGAGGTCGCGCCCGGCCAGCAGGAGATCGACCTGCGCTACGCCGACGCGCTCACCATCGCCGACAACATCATGACCTTCCGCCAGGTGGTGAAGGAGGTGGCGCTGCGGCAGGGCATCTACGCGACGTTCATGCCCAAGCCGTTCAGCGCCCAGGCCGGTTCGGGCATGCACACCCACATGAGCCTGTTCGAGGGGGACCGCAACGCCTTCCACGACCCGACGGACGAGTACCAGCTCTCCAAGGTGGCGAAGGCCTTCATCGCCGGAGTGCTGGCGCACGCCGCGGAGATCACCGCGGTGACGAACCAGTGGGTCAACTCCTACAAGCGCCTCGTCGGTGACCAGCGCGCCGGGGAGCTCATAGAGGCCCCCGCCTACGTCTGCTGGGGTCACAACAACCGGTCGGCGCTGGTGCGGGTCCCGCTGTACAAGCTGAACAAGTCGAACGCCGCGCGGGTCGAGTTCCGCTCGCCGGACAGCGCCTGCAACCCCTACCTCACCTTCGCGCTCATGCTCGCCGCCGGGCTGCGCGGGGTGCAGAACGGGTACGAGCTGCCGCCCCCGGCGGCCGACGACGTGTGGACGCTGACCGACTCCCAGCGCCGCGAGCGCGGCATCACCGCGTTGCCCGGCTCGCTGGCCGAGGCGATCACGGCGATGGAGGGCTCGTCGCTCGTCCGCGAGACCTTCGGCGACGAGCTGTTCGACTTCTTCCTGCGGAACAAGCGGTCCGAGTGGACGGAGTACCGCCGGCAGGTCACGCCCTTCGAGATCGACCGGTACCTCCCGACGTTGTGACCGCCCGGCGGGCGACCGTCGCCGCCCAGCTCGCGCGGCTCGGTTTCTCCGACGTCGAGCGGGTCGCGGCGACCATGCGGCGGATCGGGCTGCTGCCGGCTGCCGGCGAGACGGCGGCGGGCGAGACGGCGGCGCGCGAGGCGGCGGCGCGCGAGGCGGCGGCGGGCGGCGGGAGCGCCGCCGGGTTCCCGGTCAGTGCGATCGTCGGCGAGCTCGCCGCGGCGGCCGATCCCGATCTGGCGCTGCGCAGCCTGGAGCGGCTGCTCGCCGCCCAGCCGGCGGGGGAGGGCGACCGGGTGTTGGCCGCGCTCGCCGGGAGCCCGGGCCTGCGCCGCCGGCTGATCGCCGTCCTGGGGGCGAGCTCGGCGCTCGGTGATCATCTCGCCGTGCATCCCGCCGACTGGGCGGTTCTTGCCTCCGACACGGCGCTGGCGGGCCCGCCGGATGCGGCGGCCGCCCGGGCGGATCTGCTCCACGCCGTCGGCGCCGACCCCGCGGCCGCCCAGCCCCGGGCCGGCGGCGACGGCCCGGAGGTGCTTGACGCGCTGCGGCTCGCCTACCGGCGAGCCCAGCTGGTCCTCGCCGCCCGTGACCTGACCGGCGCCGTGTCGCTGGACGATGCGACAGCGGAGCTCGCCGACCTCGCCGGGGCGGCGCTCGACGCCGCCCTCGCGGTGGCCCGCGCCGGGCTCGGCCCGGTCGAGACCCCCGTCCGCCTGGCGATCATCGGCATGGGCAAGTGCGGCGGGCGCGAGCTGAACTACGTGAGCGACGTGGACGTCCTGTTCATCGCCGAACCAGGGACGGACGACGGCCTCGACGCGGCGCTGCGGACCGCCACCCGGCTGGCCGAAGGCGTCGTGCGGGCCTGCGGGCTGACGACCCCGGCCGGGGAGCTGTTCCAGGTCGACGTCAACCTGCGGCCCGAGGGCCGCCACGGCGCTCTGGTGCGTACCCTCGACAGCCACCGGGTCTACTACCGTCGCTGGGCCCGTACCTGGGAGTTCCAGGCGCTGCTGAAGGCCCGGCCGATCGCCGGCGACCGCGAGCTGGGGGAGCGTTTCGCGGCGATGATCGCGCCGATGGTGTGGACGGCGGCCTCCCGCCCGGACTTCGTCGTGGACATCCGCGCCATGCGGCGCCGGGTGGAGCGCTCCCTGTCGCGCTCCGAGGCCGACCGCAACCTCAAACTGGGCCCCGGCGGGCTGCGGGACGTCGAGTTCGCGGTGCAGCTGCTGCAGCTCGTCCACGGCCGGACGGACGGCAAGCTGCAGGTGGCGTCCACGCTGGACGCCCTCGACGGCCTGGCCCGCGGCGGCTACGTCGGGCGCCGGGACGCCGCCGGGCTCGCCGACGCGTACCGGTTCCTGCGCACGGCCGAGCACCGCCTGCAGCTGCAGCGGCTGCGGCGCGTGCACACCCTGCCGCGTGACCCGGCCGAACTGCGCTGGCTCGCCCGCTGCATGGGGCTGCCGGGCGCCGCCGAGCTGGCGGACGAGCACCGGCGGGTGGCCCGGTCCGTCCGCAGCCTGCACGAGAAGCTCTTCTACCAGCCGCTGCTGGAGGCCGTCGCCCGGCTGTCGGCGGAGGAGATGCGCCTGACGCCGCAGGAGGCCGCCGACCGGCTGGCCGCACTCGGCTTCGCCGACCCCGCCCGTTCGCTGCGCCACATCGAGGCGCTGACCAACGGGGTGAGCCGGACCGCCACCATCCAGCGGCACCTGCTGCCGGCGATGCTGCCCGCCTTCGCCGACGCACCCGAACCGGACGCCGGCCTGCTGGCCTACCGGCAGGTGAGCGAGGCGCTCGGGCGCACGCCGTGGTACCTGCGGCTGCTGCGGGACTCCGCCGGTGCCGCCGACCGCCTCGCGCGGGTGCTCGCGACGAGCCGGTACGTCGCCGACCTGATGACCCGCGCGCCCGAGTCGGTACGGCTGCTGCGCACCGAGGACGAGCTGCGGCCGGTGCCCCGCGAGGCACTGGCGCGGACCCTGCTCGCGGTCGCCCACCGCAACCCCGACGCCCTGGACGCCGTCGGGCGCGCGCGGGCCGTGCACCGGGTCGAGCTGGTCCGGGTCGCCTGCGCGGACCTGCTGGGCCTGCTGGACGTCGGCGCCGTCGGTCGGGCCCTGTCGGACGCGGCGGCCGCCACGATCGAGGCCGCCCTCTTCGTCGCCCGCCGCCAGGTTCTCGGCAGTGAGCCGGAGGAGCACAGGGAACCGGGGGAGCACAGGGAGGCGGGGGAGGCGGACGGCGGCCTGCTGCGGCTCGGCGTGGTGGCCATGGGCCGCCTCGGCGGAGCCGAACTGTCCTACGGCAGTGACGCCGATGTGCTCTTCGTGCACGAGCCCGGCCCGGGTCTCGACGAGGTGGAGGCGGCCCGGCTCGCCGCCGCGATCATCGGGGAGCTGCACCGCCTGCTCGCGCTGCCCGGCCCGGACCCGCCGCTGCGGCTGGATGCGGCGCTGCGCCCGGAGGGCCGCGGCGGCCCGCTCTCCCGCACACTGGACGCCTACGCGGCCTACTACGGCCGCTGGTCGGCGGGCTGGGAGGCACAGGCACTTCTGCGCGCCCGCCCGGTCGCCGGCGACCGGGAACTCGGCGGGCGGCTGTGCCGGCTCGTCGACCGGGTCCGCTACCCCGACCACCTGCCGGACGGTGCCATCGCCGAGGTGCTGCGGCTGCGCGGCCGGATGGAGCAGGAGCGCATTCCCCGTGGGGTGGACCACGGTCTGCACGTGAAGTTCGGGCCCGGCGGGCTGACCGACGTCGAGTGGACGCTGCAGGTCCTGCAGCTGCGGCACGCGGCACGGCTGCCTGCGCTGCGCACGACGGCGACCCGGGAGGGGTTGCGCGCCGCCGCCCACGCCGGCCTGCTCACTCCGGGGGAGCTCGCCGCCCTGGATGCCGCCTGGACGCTGGCGTCCCGGATCCGCAACGGGATCATGCTGACCTCCGGCCAGGCCGGCGACCTGCTGCCGGCCAGCCGGCCGGGGCTGGAGCGGGTCGCCCGTGCCCTTGGCTACCCGGCTGAGAAGGTGGAGGCGCTGCCGGATGACTACCGCCGGGCTGCCGCCCGGGCGCGGTCGGTGGCTGACGACGTCCTCAACCACGAACGGGCGGGTTAGCGGCGGACCGGAGCGGACCGAAGCAGGGCGGGCGGGTGGAGCGGGCGGCCCTCGACGACGCCCGTCGGCTCAGGGAACTGGCCGCGGCCCCGGCGCGTGCGGCGCCGGAACCGCGACCTGTGCTGTCGTGACCAGCGGGCCGTGCGGTGGGTCCGCTGGTCGGTGGTCGGTCAGACCGAGACGGTCGCGTCGGCGGTCTGCGACGGTACGAACAGGGTCGGCTTGTCGCCGGCCAACGCGCTGCAGCAGGTGTCGACGATCAGCGCGGAGACCACATACGGGTCCATGTTCGCGTTCGGTCGGCGGTCCTCGATCCAGCCCTTCTTGGCCTTCTCGACAGCCCACGGGATGCGGATGGACGCGCCGCGGTCCGAGGCGCCCCAGGAGAACTTGTTCCACGGGGCGGTCTCGTGCTGGCCGGTCAGGCGGTCCTGGATGCCCGTCCCGTAGTGGGTGACGTGCTCCATGACCCGGGTGCCCAGCGCCTCGCAGACGGCGACGATCGCGTCCCAGCTCTCCATGGTCTGCTTCGTGGAGAAGTTGGTGTGCGCGCCGGCACCGTTCCAGTCACCGAGCACCGGCTTGGCGGCGAAGGAGACCGTGGTGTCGAAGTCCTCGGCGATCCGGTGCAGCAGCCAGCGGCCGAGCCAGATGTGGTCACCGATCGCCGGCGTCGGCAGGACGCCGATCTGGAACTCCCACTGGCCCATCATGACCTCGGCGTTGGTGCCCTCGATCGCGAGACCGGCGTCCAGGCAGGCCTGGGTGTGCCGCTCGACGATGGCACGGCCGGGCATCTTCTCGCCGCCGACGCCGCAGTAGTACGGGCCCTGCGGCTCGGGGAAGCCGGTCGCCGGCCAGCCCAGCGGCCGGCCGTTCTGGAAGAACGTGTACTCCTGCTCGATGCCGAAGTTCGGCGTCATGTCCGCGTACTTCTCGGCCACCTTGCGGGCCGCGGCGCGGGTGTTCGTCGGGTGCGGCGTGAAGTCGGTCAGCTGTACCTCGCACAGGACGAGGACGTTGTCGCCACCGCGCAGCGGGTCCGGGACGGTGAAGACGGGCTGCAGCACGCAGTCGGAGTTCGAACCCGGGGCCTGGTTGGTGCTGGAGCCGTCGAAGCCCCAGATCTCCGGCTCCTTGCCGCTCTTCACGATGYGGGTCTTGCTCCGCATCAACGGCTCCGGCTTGGTGCCGTCGATCCAGATGTACTCGGCCTGATAGCTCACTCATACTCCCCGTGGTTGACGTGTCACGTGACGGAGCGACTGTGTGATCGGCCGGGGGAAGGCCGACCCCCGGCCGCGACTGACGGGAGGGTTCGTCCGGAGCTTGGTCGGGCCTGGTTTCCAATCAGTTCCCGCATTGTTAATTCTCGGTCACTCGGGCGTTGCGGGGGTGGCGTGGCGGTGGCGGCGGGCCGAATAGTGGGCGGGGTGCGGGAGACGGCGGCCGGAAAAGTTGTCGTAACGACAGAAGGCCCGTGTCCGGGGGTTCATGGACACGGGCCGTCCGTTGTCGGCCGATCCCGGCGGGGTAGCCCCGGACCTATTCTGGTAAGACCCGTGTGCAGGTCGCCGGTGGGGAGACCGATGGCCCGGCGGGCGGGGCCACAGGTCATGTCCGAGGCGGTCGCCCGGGGGTCGGCACGGTGTGACGAGAGATGCCGGGACCCGATGGTGGCGCTGGTCCGGACCAGCCCGAAATCCGGGGCTGTCCGGGGCTAGATGTCGTAGTAGAGGCTGAACTCGTAGGGGTGGGGGCGGAGTCGGATGGCATCCACCTCGTTCACCCGCTTGTAGTCGATCCAGGTCTCGATCAGGTCGGGAGTGAACACGTTCCCGGCACGCAGGAATTCGTTGTCGGCCTCGAGGGCGTCCAGCACCTTCTCCAGGGAACCGGGCACCTGCGGGACGGCGGCGAGCTCGTCCGGCGGCAGCTCGTAGAGGTCCTTGTCGATCGGGTCCGGTGGGTCGATCTTGTTCTTGACGCCGTCCAGGCCAGCCATCAGCATCGCCRCGAACGCCAGGTAGGGGTTGCAGCTCGGGTCGGGCACGCGGAACTCGACCCGCTTCGCCTTCGGGGAGTCGCCGCCGAGCGGAATCCGGCAGCACGCCGAGCGGTTGCGGGCCGAGTAGACCAGGTTGACCGGGGCCTCGTAGCCGGGCACCAGCCGCCGGTAGGAGTTCGTGGTCGGGTTGGTGAACGCGAGCAGGGCCGGGGCGTGGTGCAGCAGGCCGCCGATGTAGTGCCGGGCGGTGYCGGACAGACCGCCGTACCCGTTGGGGCTGTAGAAGAGCGGCTCGCCGTCCTTCCAGAGGCTCTGGTGCGTGTGCATGCCGGAGCCGTTGTCCTCGAACAGCGGCTTGGGCATGAAGGTGACCGTCTTGCCCCGGCTGCGCGCCACGTTGCGGATCACGTACTTGTAGAGCATCAGGTTGTCGGCGGTCTTGAGCAGCGTGTCGTACCTGATGTCGATCTCCGCCTGGCCGGCGGTGCCGACCTCGTGGTGCTGCATCTCGACGGTGATGCCGACGTCGAACAGCACCCGGGTCATCTCCGAGCGCAGGTCGGTGAAGTGGTCCGTCGGCGGCACCGGGAAGTAGCCCCCCTTGAAGCGGGGCTTGTACCCGAGGTTGCCGCCCTCCTCCTTGCGCGCGGTGTTCCACGCGGCCTCGACCGAGTCGACGGCGTGCATCGAGCCGGAGGGGCTGTAGTCGTACCGGACGTCGTCGAAGATGTAGAACTCGGCTTCCGGCCCGAAGTACGCGGTGTCGGCGATGYCGGTGCCGCGCAGGTACTCCTCGGCCTTCTTCGCGATGTTGCGCGGATCGCGCGAGTACTGCTCCTTGGTGATCGGGTCGTGGATGAAGAAGGTCATCGCGAGGGTGGAGTGCTCGCGGAAGGGGTCGACAAAGGCCGTGCGGGGGTCCGGCAGCAGCAGCATGTCGGATTCGTGGATCGCCTGGAACCCGCGGATCGACGATCCGTCGAACATGAGGCCATCGCTGAAGACCGACTGGGAGAAGACCTCCGTCGGGATAGTGAAGTGCTGCATGACGCCGGGAAGGTCGCAGAAGCGTACGTCAATGAACAGAACTTTTTCGTCCCGGATATAACGGAGCACGTCGTCGGCGTTCGTGAACATCCACCCTCCAGCGTTGTTCAGGCTTCCAATGACTGACAGAGTACGCTCTGATCGCTAGCATGACGGCACGGCATGGCGTACCCGGGAAATCACTACACTGTTTCCGGGATGTTACCTTAGCGGTGTCTGTGACGTTGTGTCATCACCCGGATGGTGCGGGCGCGCCGCATAGGCTTGCGTCGTGGGACGCGCACTCGGAGGCTGGCTGGAAGGGCCCGGGCTGCCCCGGGACACACCGCCCGGAGCCCGGCTCGGGCTACCGRCTGACGGGCCTGGGTCGGTGGTGGGCTTCGGGCCCCGCATCGTCGCCTACCTCGTCGACGCGGTCATCGCGAACCTGCTGGTCGGCGTGCTGTTCATCGTCGGGCTCGACGCAGCGGCGGACATTCGCGGGCTGGCGGTCTACGGGGCCTTCCTCCTGGAGGAGTTCCTGCTGGTCGCCGTGGCCGGGCAGACCATCGGCATGCGCCTCGCCGGCATCCGGGTGATCCGGGCCCGCGACGGCGCGCGGCAGAGCTGGTCCTGGATCGCCGTGCGGACACTGCTGCTCGCCCTGCTGGTGCCCGCCTTCATCTGGGACCGCGATCTGCGCGGCACGCACGACCGCGCCGCCGGCACGGTCGTGGTACGCGACGCGGTGGTCTCCGCCGGCGCCTGAGCGCGGCTTGCCCTCTTCTGCTGTGCCTTGGCCGTAGCGCCGCAGGCAGGCAGGTAGACGCCGCGGCCGAGGAGAGAGCCGGCCGAGGAGAAGACAGAGCGGACCCGCGCTGGGTCAGCGCGGGTCCGCCGGACGCGTGAGTGCGGGTCTGCGGGTGCGGGTCAGCGCGGGCGACCGCCGCGAGAGATGTTGCGGGGGATCGGGCCCTTCGGGATGGGCAGGGCCGGGGCGCTCACGGCCCGCAGTCGGCGCTCGAGGGCGTCGACGTCCCGCTTGCGCAGCTCGCGGCGCATCCGCATGAGGGTGCTCTGCAGCTTCGGCAACGGGATCTCGCCCTCGCCGGTGCCGACGATGTAGTCGGTCAGTGGCGCCTCGCCGACGATCTTGCGGATGCGGCGCTTCTCGGCGACCAGCAGCTCCCGCGGACCGCGGCCGCGGCCCTCGGCGATCAGCACAACCCCGGCGCGACAGACCACGCGATGGACCACATCCTGGTGCCGGTTCACGCCGACCGCCGGGGTGAGGCGCCAGTCGCCGCGCATCCGCTCCACCACACCTGCCGCGGCGCCGGGCTTGCCCTCCATCTCGGCATACGCGGTCCGCTGCACCCGGCGGCTGAAGACGTTGAGCGCCACGACGACGCCGAGCAGGATCGCGATCGGCAGCCACAGGTAGATCGGGCCCACGAAGACACCCAGGAGCACACCGACCACGACGGGAACGGCCAGCCCGAGCAGGGTCCACCACAGCACGCTGGGGTCGCGCTCGCGAGTGATCTTGTAGACGAGCCGGATCTGGGCGAGCTTGCTGGTCCCGCCGCCGCCCGCGCCCTTCCCGCCGCCCGCGTCAGGCGACTTCTCGCCGCGGTCCGCACCGCGCGAGCCGCTACCGGCGCCCGACGCCCGAGCAGCGCCCTTACCGGTACCGCCCGACTGCCCCGACCGGCGGGATGCCCCGCCACCCGATGTCCCGTCCTTACCCGCGGCCGCCAGTACCGGCTCCCCGCCGGCACCGGACGGCTTCCTCCGCAGCGCCATAGCCGCGAGCCTACGGCTTCGCGACGCCCGCCTGGCGGGTGGTCGACGCCAGGTGGTTCAGGAAGGCGCGCCCGCGGTGGCCGGCGGGCGGGCCGCGGCGAGCCGCGGCCTGGAGATCCGTGTCCCGGCGGCCGCCGGGACACGCGGCGGCACACACGGCGCGGGTGTCGCGGACGGCACGGTCGCGCCGACCGGCACGGGCTGCGCCGACGGGTCGGGAGCAGGCTCGAACGCGGAGACGGAGATCTGGTCGACCCACTGGTAGCCGGTCGTGACGTGAAGGTCGGTGGCGGCGCGCCAGGCGTTGTGGCGGGCCGTGCGCTGGCCCCCGTGGGGGAGAACGAGAAGGGTCAGTTCCTCAAGTGCGTTGAGCAGTGAGCGGAGCACGGTGTCGACGACCTCCCGACGCGGTCGTGGCGCCCGGGGCGGGACATGTCCCGCCGGAACAGCACTGAGTGTGAACGGCGCAGGTGTCATCCGGATATCCACAGGATGGCGGCAACCCCTACACCGCGGACGCCGCGTTTCTCGTGACGACCGCGTGACGCAGTTCCGAGCCTAGTCGCCGGAGGTAGTCCTCACCAGCGCGACCGTCACCCCGCGTGAGAGTCGTGCGACACACTTTCGGGCGGAACCCCGTCGGAGGCCACATTTCCGTTACGGAATGTGACTGCCTGCTGGTAGAGGCGCCCCGCCCGGTAGGACGAGCGCACCAGCGGCCCGGACATCACCCCGGCGAAGCCGATCGCGGTCGCGCGCCGCTCCCAGGCGACGAACTCCTCGGGCCGGACCCAGCGCTCCACCGGGTGGTGGCGCGGGGTCGGGCGCAGGTACTGGGTGACGGTCAGCAGGTCGCAGCCCGCGTCGTGCAGCGCGACCATGGCCTCCTCGACCTCCTCGTCGGTCTCGCCGAGACCGAGGATCAGGTTCGACTTGGTGACCAGACCGGCGGCGCGGGCCCGGGTGAGGACCTCCAGCGAGCGCTCGTAGCGGAATCCGGGCCGGATCCGGCGGAAGATCCTCGGCACCGTCTCCAGGTTGTGCGCGAGGACCTCCGGCGTGGCCCCGAAGACCTCGTCGAGCTGGTCTGCGTGGCCGGCGAAGTCCGGGATCAGCACCTCGACCCCGGTCCCCGGGGACTGCTCGTGGATGCGGCGGACCGTCTCGGCGTACAGCCAGGCGCCGCCGTCCGCCAGGTCGTCGCGGGCGACCCCGGTCACGGTGGCGTAGCGCAGCCCCATGGTCGCCACCGACTCGGCGACGCGGCGGGGCTCGTCGACGTCCAGCGGTGTCGGGCGGCCGGTGTCGATCTGGCAGAAGTCGCAGCGGCGGGTGCAGACGTCCCCGCCGATCAGGAAGGTCGCCTCGCGGTCCTCCCAGCATTCGTAGATGTTCGGGCAGCCGGCCTCCTCGCACACCGTGTGCAGGCCCGCCCCGCGAACCAGACTGCGCACGTCGGTGTACTCGGGGCCGGTGCRCATTCGGGTACGGATCCACGGCGGCTTGCGCTCGATCGGCGTCTGCGCGTTACGCGCCTCCAGACGCAGCAACGGCCGGCCCTCCGGTGCGACGGCGGTCATCGGGTCGTCCTCCCGTCGGCGCGCCCGACGCCGATCAGGTCGGGCGCGCTGGTCTGGTCACTGTCGGTCTTCGGCGTGTGGCAGGCCTGCGCCTCACGGCCGGCGGCGAGATAGTCGCCGATCGCCCGGGTGAGGTGCCGCTCGACCACCGGACGGGCCTCGGCGACAGGCAGCGGCCGCCCCAGCTCCCGGCTCAGACTGGTCACCCCCGCGTCGGAGATCCCGCAGGGCACGATCCGACCGAAGGCGGACAGCGCGGGATCGCAGTTGAGCGCGAAGCCGTGACAGGTCACCTTCCAGCTGACCCGCACCCCGATGGCGGCCAGCTTGCGCTGCCCGTCGGACGTCCAGACGCCGGTGCGGCCCTCGACGCGGCGGGCGGGCAGGCCGAACTCGGCGCAGGCCGTGATCAGGCCGGCCTCCAGCGCGCGGACGTAGGCGACGACGTCCAGCGGCATCGGCAGCCGCACGATGGGGTAACCGACGAGCTGCCCCGGGCCGTGCCAGGTGATGCCGCCGCCCCGGTCGACGTCGACGACGGGAGTGCCGTCGACCGGGCGGTCACCCGCGCCGGTCCGCCGGCCTGCGGTGTAGACCTCGGGATGCTCGAGCAGGATCAGTGTGTCCTCGCCGCGCCCGTGGCGGCGCTCCTCGGCCAGGGCCCGCTGCATGCTCCAGGCCTCGTGATATGGAACGACACCCAACCGGAGGACATCCACCGCCCGAGCGTACGCCGGTGGGGCGAACAGGCCGGGCTGCCGCCGCCCCGCCGCCGCCGCGCTGGCGTCAGCGCGCGCCGCCTCCCCCGCCCGCCCGCGCCTCGGACAGCACCCGGGGGGTGACGCGTGTCTCGACGGCCGTGCCGTCCGGGCCCGGCTCGACCCGCCAGGCGTACGCGTCGGGCCGGTCGGCGACCGCCTCGACGAGCTCCGTCCCGCGGAAGTGCAGGCCGACGCCGTCATCGGTGGCCCAGCCGGCGGGCAACGTCCCGTCGGCCACCAGCCGCTGGTACAGCGGCCGGCGGGCCGCCTCGGAGTCGTAGTGCGGGGTGTTGCTGTAGGGCAGCAGGGCCAGCCCGTTCGTCACCGGGCGAAGGTCCGGGCCGAACGAGTCGGTGGTGCCACCGACGTGCCAGCACAGCGAGCCGGCGGAGACGCCGCCGAGCACCACTCCGGCCTCCCACGCCGCGCGCAGGATCTCGCCCAGGCCGTGTACCCGCCACACGGCGAGCAGGTTCGCCACGCTGCCGCCGCCGACCCAGACGACGTCCTGCGCGAGCAGATGCCGTCGGACGTCGGCGACCGACGGCATCGGGAACAGGGCGAGGTGGGAGACGACGACCTCGGGCCGGTCCCGGTTCAGCGCGGCGTAGGCGCGGGCGTAGGCGGACTGGTCGTCGCCGAGCGCGGTCTGGAGCAGGCACAGCCGGGGCCGGCCGGATGTCGCCGCGACCGCGATCGCATGGTCGAGCAGTGGCCCCACCCGGGCGCCCCACCGGCCGTCGGGCTGGAAGCCGCCGCTTGCCGCGAGGATCTGCACGTCAGGACTCCTGGTTGACCGGCCCGGTGACCCGGGGTGGCAGGTGGTGGGGTAGCAGCGTGGCAGGCCGCGCTGCCGGGTGTCCCGGCGGACCGTTGCGGTTCTGCGGGAGGAAGTTATCCACAGCGCGGAAAACTCTCCTGCGTGGGGGGCCCGTTGCGCCTAGCGTCGATTCGTGACCTTCACCGACGAATCCGGCGAACGGCCCGGGCGACGCGGCGGCGATCCCGTGGTGCCGGGCATCTTCCTGCGCCACCGCCACTACGACGCCGGCGCCGGCGAGGTCTGGTCAGGCCGCGCCGAGCGCCTCGGTACGGATGTCACTGTCCGCTACGTGCGGCTTCCGGCCGATCCGTTGCTGCGCGCCGAGGCTGTCGACGAGACCCGCCGGCAGCTGGACGTCCGCCATCCGCACCTGGCCGCGGTGACCGGCGCGATCCCCACACCCGACGGGCTGGCCGTTGTCTCCGAGCCGGTGGAGGAGACCATCAGCCTGTCCAGGCTCCTCGCGGCCCGCGGCCGGCTCGATCCGGGTGAGGTGGTGACGATCGGCCTGCCCGTGGCGCAGGCACTCGCCGTGGCGCACGAGGCAGGGCTGGTCCACGGCGAGCTGACCGCACTCGACATCCTGCTGGAGGCGAACGGTCGGCCGCTCCTCACCGGTACCGGCATCGCCGGTCTGACCAGCCCCGGGTTGTCGGCCGCCGACGACGTGCGCGATCTTGCCGACCTCCTGCTCGGCGCGATGCGGCAGGCCACCGGCCCCGACGCGGCCGCGGTGGCGGTCGCGGTGGCGCTGGCGCTGGTCGACGACCCGCGGCGCCGGCCCTCGGCGGCCGAGCTGGCTGCCGGCCTGGCCCGCAGCACCACCCCGCTGCCGGTCCGGATGACAGCCGTGCCGGCCGACGCGCCCGTCATCGACGTCGAACCTCTCCCGGACGACGGGTGGGGGGAGCCGGCCGGCGCGAGCGCCGGCCACGGCGAGGCCGAGCAGAGGGACGACCCGTGGGCCACCGGCCCCGAGTGGCAGAGCGGGCGGATCCCGGAGGCGGTCACCGGCGATGCCGACATGGGTGGCGACCTGTCCGGCGGTGAGCCGGCGGGGCTCGATCCCGCCTGGGACGATCCCGGCGACGCGGGCGGTCCCGCCCGCCAGACAGGAGCCGGGGAACCGCAGGTCGAGGCCGCCCACGAGGGCGACAGCGACGACATCGGGGCGGGCGGCGGGTGGCCGCACGACGGCCGCACGGCGCCGTCCGACCCGTCCCAGCTGGTGGGTGCGCTGCCGCCGACCGGGCGGGAACGCAGGCCCCGGCCTCCTCGCAGCGGCGGGCGGGCGGGCCGGTCGGCCGCAGGCCGGGACGGGCGCCCAGCCGCGTCGGGGCGCCGTGGCGCACCGGGCGGAGCAGGCCATGTCCGGGCGCGCGGCGGTGGGCGCGACGGCGGTGCCGGGCGTGACGGCGGGCGCAGCGGCGCGGGGCGGCGGGCTGCCGGCACCGCGCGGAGCCGGCTGCTGCTTCCCGTGGTCGGCTGCGTCGGGCTCGTGGCGGTCGTCATCGCCGCCGTGCTGATGAGCGGTGGTGGTCCCGAGGGTTCCGAGGGGAGACCGGCCGCCACTACGGCCGGCGGTGGCAGCCAGGGGAACCCGAGCGCCACCCCGGTGAACGGCCGCTCCCCGGAACAGGCCTGGCGTGCGGTCCTGGACGAGCTCAACGGTGCGCGCAGCACCGCCTTCGAGCGGGCCGACCCGGCCACCCTTGCCGGTGCCGACGCGCCGGGCAGCCCGGCGCTGAGCCACGACGAGGGGCTGATCGGCGAGATGCGGGAGCGCGGTGTGCACGCCACTCCGGTCCGGGTCCAGATCGTCGACCTGGTGATCCGGTCGGAGAGTGCGGACGAGGTGGTCCTGCGGGTCACCGAGAGCATCGAGCCCTACGACTTCGTCGACGCCTCGGGCGCGGTGCAGGCGAGCGAACCCCGGGTGCCGCCGAGCACCAGGGACCTGACCCTGCGGCGGACAGAGGGTGGGTGGCGGCTGGCCAGCAGCGCGTCGGTCGCGCCCGGCTGAGCCGGTCAGGTGCCGGAGCGGAGCGCCTCCGAGAGCGCGGAGGCCAGATCCGGGTGGGTGAAAGCGAAACCGGCTCCGAGCAGGGCGGCCGGGGTGAGACGCTGGGAGGCGAACACCCCTTCGTCCGCGAACGCGCCGAGGGCCAGGCGCAGCGCCGCCCGCGGCACCCGTGCCACGGCGGGGCGGCGCAGGGCGTGGGCCAGGGCGGTGGTGAACTCGGCGTTGGTCACCGGGTGGGGGGCGACCAGGTTCACCGGCCCCTGCACCTCCTCCGCGCCCAGCAGGAAGCGCAGCGCTCCGACCGTGTCGATCAGGCTGATCCAGCTCAGCCACTGCCGACCGGAACCGAGCCGCCCACCCGCCCCGAGGCGGAAGATCGGGAGCAGGCGGGGGAGCATGCCGCCGCGGGCGGAAAGCACGATGCCGGTGCGCAGATGCACGACCCGGAGGCCGGCCTGGTCGGCTGCCGTGGTGGCGGCCTCCCAGTCGCGGGCGAGGCCGGCGAGGAACCCGTCACCGGGGGCGGCGGACTCGTCCAGAGCGACCGCTGCCGAGCCTGCCGCGGTGCCGTACCAGCCGATGGCGCTGCCCGAGAGCAGGACCCGTGGGGCCGGGGAGAGACCCGCCAGGGTCTCGGCGAGCAGCCGGGTGCCGTCGATCCGGCTCGACCGAAGCCGCTGTCTGTAGTCGGAGGTCCACCGGTGGTCACCGATGCCCGCGCCGGCCAGGTTCACCACCGCGTCGACGCCCCGCAGCGCGGTGGGATCCAGCACGCCGGCGGCCGGATCCCACCGGATCTCCGACGGGTCGCCCGGGGGGCGGCGGACGATTCGCACGACCTCATGGCCGTCTGCCTGCAGTGCGGGGAGCAACGCGGAGCCGATCAGCCCCGATGATCCGGTGACGGCCACCTTCATGCGCCGGGCTCCTCGTCTGCTCGATCAACCACCTCGACCGCCGTGCCCGGCACGTTCAGCGCCGTCGCCGACCGTCGCCGGCCAGCGCCGACCAGCGACGGCGACGGCGGTGGCGGCCAGGAGGGCTGGGGTGAGGCCGGCGTGACCCGACCCGCGGCCCGTGACCTGTGGCTGACCGCCACCGCTGCGTCGTGCCTGCCTACAGCCCCAGCTCGGCCTCGAAGGCACCTTCCTCGAGCCGGCTGGCCACCGCGGTGAGGAAACGGGCCGCGTCGGCGCCGTCGACGATCCGGTGGTCGTAGGTCAGCGCCAGGTAGACCTTCGACCGGACCGCGACGACCTCGCCGAGCTCGGGGTCCGTGACCACCGCCGGCCGTTTCACGACCGTCCCGGTGCCCAGGATCGCCACCTGCGGCTGGTTGATGATCGGGGTGTCGAACAGCGCACCCCGGCTGCCGGTGTTGGTGAGGGTGAAGGTGCCCCCGCCCAGGTCGTCCGGGGAGACCTGGTTGGCACGGGTGCGGGCGGCAAGCTCGTCGATCTTGCGCGCCATGCCGCTCAGGTTCAGGTCACTCGCGCTGTGGATGACCGGGACGACCAGGCCGCGGTCGGTGTCGACCGCGATGCCGAGGTTCTCCGAGTCGTGGTAGGTGACGGTGCCCGCCTCCAGGTCGATGCTGGAGTTGATCACTGGGTGCTCGCGCAGCGCCTCACAGGCGGCGACCGCGAAGAAGGGCAGGAACGACAGCTTCACGCCCTCGCGGGCGGCGAAGGCACCCTTGGCCCGGTCGCGCAGCTTCGCGATCCGGGTGACGTCCGCCTCCACGACGGTCGTGAGCTGCGCGCTGATCTGCAGTGACTCGACCATCCGGCGGGCGACGAGGGAACGCAGCCGGGTGAGCTTCTCGGTGCGACCGCGGGCTGCGGCCGCGGCGGGAGCCGCCGGTGCGCTGGCCGGCCGCGCTGCCGGTGCGGCCGCGGCCACGGGTGCGGCGGGAACGGGCGGTGCTGCCTGTGCGGGGGCCGGGGCCGTCTGCGACCGCGCCGCGTCCTGGATGTCCTGCTTGGTGATGCGTCCGCCCGGGCCGCTGCCGGTGACCGAGCCGAGATCGACGCCGAGCTCGGCCGCCATCTTGCGGACCAGCGGCGTCACGTACCGGCCCAGGCCGTCCGCTCCGGCGTCCGGGGCGGACGCGGCGGCCGGGGCCTGCGCCGGGACGGGCGCGGGGGCCGGTGCAGGCGGCGGAGTCGGGGCCGGCGGCGGCGTCGGCGCGGGAGTGGGAGTCGGTGCGGGCGCGGGCGGCGGGGTCGGCGCAGGAGCCGGCGGTGCGGGCGCGGCGGCCTGCGTCGGGGCCGGCTCGGGCTGCGCGGCCGGGGCCGCGCCGTCACCGGAGCCTGCCGCCCCGTCCTCGATGACAGCCAGTTCGACGCCGACCTCGACGGTCTCGTCCTCGGCGACCTTGATCGAGCTCAGGACGCCGGAGGCGGGCGCGGGGATCTCGGTGTCGACCTTGTCGGTGCTGACCTCGAGCAGCGGCTCGTCGGCCTCGACGCGCTCGCCTTCCTTCTTCAGCCAGCGGGTGACCGTCCCCTCGGAGACGCTCTCCCCGAGGCGGGGCATTGTGACGGATACTGACATGCTGACAACGACTCCTTCGTCGCGCCCGACGTCCGTCCCGGTGCCCGGTCGGGCGGCCGGCGCGGACGGCGGGCACCGCAGGCTAACTGTGGACGTGCAGTGGCTTGCCGGCGAGAGCGAGGTGCGCCTCGCCGAGCGCCTCGGAGAGGGTCGGGTGCGGGTGGAGCAGCTGGGCGACGTCGGAGGGGTAGGCCTCCCAGTTGGTGATGAGCTGGGCCTCGGCGATCAGCTCGCCGACCCGGTCGCCCACCATGTGGACGCCCAGGACGGGGCCGTCCTTCGCGGCGACGACGGTCACCGCTCCGGTCGAGCGCAGGATGCGGGCCTTGCCGTTGCCGGCCAGGTGGTACGTGGCGGTGCTGATCTCCCCGTGACGTTCCCGGGCGGCGGCCGCGGTCAGGCCGACGGACGCCACCTCGGGATGAGAGTAGGTGACCTTCGGGACGTTGTCGTGGTCGACCGGAACCGGGTCGAGCCCGGCAAGACGCTCCGCAACCAGGATGCCCTCGGCGAACGCCACGTGGGCCAGTTGGAGCCCCGGCCGGAGGTCCCCGAGTGCGGAGACCGTGGGGACGTTCGTGCGCAGGTGCCGGTCGACGACGACATGCCCGCGGTCCGTGGCGACCCCGATGCCGGCGAGGCCGAGCCCGGCGGACACCGGGCCGCGTCCCACCGCGACCAGGAGCAGCTCGGCGTCGAACGTCGAGCCGTCCGCCAGGGCGACTGTCACGCCCTGGTCGGTGGCCTTGGCGTCGCTGAGCGCCGCCCCGAGGCGCAGCGTGATGCCGCGCCCGCGGAAGGCGCGTTCCAGCAGCTTCGAGCTGGCCTCGTCCTCGGCGGGCACCAGGTGGGGGAGGGCTTCGACGAGCGTCACCTCGGCGCCGAACGAGCGCCACAGCGAGGCGAACTCACACCCGATCGCGCCACCACCGAGGACCACCACCGAGGCAGGTACCCGCTCCAGCGCGAGCGCGTCGTTGCTGTCGATCACCGTGTGGTGGTCGATGTCCAGGCCGGGGAGGGCGCGCGGGGCGGAGCCGGTGGCGAGCAGCAGGTGCCGGCCCTCGACGAGACGGTCCCCGACGGCCACGGCGGTCGGGGAGACGACCTGGCCGGTTCCCTCGACCACCTCGATGCCGCGGGAGCGCACCAGGCCGGTCAGGCCCTTGTAGAGGCCGTCCACGACCGAGTCGCGGTAGCCGGCCACGCCGGCCATGTCGATCCCGTCCAGCGTGGCGTGCACGCCGACGGCGGCGCTGCCGGTGACGGTGTCGACGACCTCCGCCGCGTGCAGCAGGGCCTTGGTCGGAATGCAGCCGCGGTGCAGGCAGGTGCCACCGAGCTTGTCCTTCTCGACCACCACGGTCCGCAGGCCGAGCTCGGCCGCCCGCAGCGCGGCGGCGTACCCGCCGCTGCCGCCGCCGAGGACGACGAGGTCGACAGGACCGTCCGCTGTGTCCGCCACGCGAGGGTCCCTTCTTCGTCGGCTTGCGGACTGCGGGTCACGGCCCGGCGGCGGCGGGAGCGCAGCCGCCGTCAGGACCGGTGAGCCTGGCCGGAACGACTGTGCGGAAAGGGGACGGACGTCCCCCGCCCACACCGCTCCGGCTGGGACCAGTCTTTCACGAGGACGCGCGCTGTCTGGACAGCCGGCGCCGACTGTGCCGCATCACGCCACGTCGAGTTCACCCGTCGGCGGCGTCACCGCCGGCGTCACTGGCGGTGACGCCGGCGGCCGCGCGGTCCTCGGCGAGCTGGACGAGTGTGCGGACGATGGCGCCGGTGCCGCCCTTGGGGGTGTAGCCGTAGGGCTCGCCGCCGTTCCAGGACGGACCGGCGATGTCGACGTGCGCCCACGGGATCTCCTCGGGCACGAAGGCGGCGAGGAAGTGGGCGGCCAGCAGCATGCCGGCGTCCCGGTTGCCGCCGGGGGCGACGTTCGCCAGGTCGGCCACGGCCGAGTCCAGGCTCTTGCGCAGCTCCTGGGGCATCGGCATCGGCCAGACGGTCTCCCCTGCCCGGCCGGCGGCGGCGACGACGGTGTCCGGCGCGTCGCCGCGGCCCATCACCCCGGCGGTGCGGGTGCCCAGCGCCACGATCTGTGCGCCGGTGAGGGTGGCGACGTCGACGATCAGTGTCGGCTCCTCCTCGGCGGCGCTGGCCAGCGCGTCCCCGAGCACCAGCCGGCCCTCGGCGTCGGTGTTGAGCACCTCGACCCGCTTGCCGCCGCGCAGAGTGATCACGTCGGACGGGCGGATGGCGTCGCCGGAGGGCATGTTCTCCGCGCACGGCATCCAGCCGGTCAGGTTCAGCGGGAGGCCCAGCCGGGCCACGGCCACGACCGTGGCGAGCACCGAGGCGGCGCCGGCCATGTCGCTCTTCATCCATTCCATGGACACCGGCGGCTTGAGTGACAGGCCGCCGGAGTCGAAGGTGATGCCCTTGCCCACCAGTGCCAGATCGGTGTCGGGACCGCCGCCCTCCGAGGTCGCCCCGGCGGTACCCGCCGCCTCGGCACCCGCGTACCGCAGGCGGATGAGCCGCGGCGGGTTGGCCGATCCCTGGCCGACGCCGAGCAGGCCGCCGTAACCGCCCTCGGCGAGGGCGGTCTCGTCCAGCACCGTCACCTCGACACCGGCGGCGGCGGCCCGCTCCGTCGCGATCTCGGCGAGCCGTGCCGGGGAGAGGTGGCTCGGCGGGGTGTTCACCAGGTCCCGAACGAGGGCGACGGCCTCGGCCACGATGCCCGCCCGCTCCAGCGCGGCCTCCGCCGGCGCCACGCCGGTCGGGTCGTCGACCACCAGGACGATCTCCCGGACGGGCGCCGGCCCGTTCGCGGCGGACCGCAGGCTGTCGAAGGCGTAGGCCCCGAGCAGCGAGCCCTCGGCCGCGGCCCGCAGTGACGCAGGCGTCAGCCCACCGGGGGCGAGCGCCAGTGTGGTGGCGACCCGGCCGGTGCCGGCCAGCGCGCGCACCGCCGCGCCGGCGGCCCGCCGCAACGTCTCGTGCGCGGGGCTGCCCTGGCTGCCCTCGCTGCCGCCGGCGGCCCAGCTCGCCGTGAACGGGCTGTGGTCCCCGACGCCGACCGCGAGCACGGTGGGTGCCTTCGTGGCGCCGAGCGTCGCGAAGCGCACGGTGTTCCCGATCGCGCCGGTCGCCCCGAGGTCGGTGAGGATCCGGGCCAGCCGGCCGCCGAGCGCGGCGTCGATCGCGCCGGCCCCGCCGAGGGGGACCGGGCCGTCGTCGCCGCTGGCCATGCCGATCACGATCGTGTCGACGTCAAGATCGGTGAGGATGGTGGCGGAGGCAGCGGTGACGGTCATGGCCTCAGCGTATTGGCCCCCCGCGCGTGTGCCTCGGTGTGGCATCACGTGCCGGCCCGGCTGCGTCGCGGGCGGGCCGGTGACCGGCCGGGCAGTACTCCCGGTGGTACAGCTCGACCATCCGGGCGATACCCGGCTGACCCGCCGGAGCGCTCCGCGGGCGGTTACGCTGCCGGCATGACAGAGCTGCGCCGGTCCCCGCTGCACGAGCGGCATGTCGAGCTGGGCGCCAAACTGGCCGCCTTCGGTGGGTGGCAGATGCCGATCGAGTACGCCGGGCACGGGGTCCTGGCCGAGCACGCGGCCGTGCGTTCCGCCGTCGGTGTCTTCGACGTGAGCCACCTGGGCAAGGCCCGGGTCGCCGGGCCCGGTGCCGTCGACTTCGTCAACGCCTGCCTGACCAACGACCTGCGCCGGATCGGTCCCGGCCAGGCGCAGTACACGCTGTGCTGCGACGAGACCGGCGGCGTCGTCGACGACCTGATCGCGTACTACTACGCCGACGACGACGTGTTCCTCGTCCCGAACGCGGCGAACTCGGGCGCGGTCGTCGGGCGGCTGGCCGCCGCCGCGCCGGCAGATGTGGCGGTGACGGACCTGCACACCGGGTTCGCCGTCCTCGCCGTGCAGGGGCCGGCCTCGGTCGAGGTGCTGGGCGCGCTCGGCCTGCCCGCCGACGGGGCCTACATGACCTTCGCCGACGCGGAGTGGAAGGGGCGGCCGGTCGTGGTCTGCCGGTCGGGCTACACCGGCGAGACCGGGTTCGAGCTGCTGCCCCGCTGGGAGGACGCGGTCCCGCTCTGGGACGAGGTGCTGGCGGTCGCGGCCCGGCTCGGTGGTCTTCCCTGTGGTCTCGGTGCCCGTGACACCCTGCGGACCGAGATGGGCTACCCGCTGCACGGCCAGGACCTCTCGTCCACCATCAGCCCGGTGCAGGCTCGCTCCGGCTGGGCTGTCGGGTGGGACAAGCCGGCCTTCTGGGGCCGCGACGCGCTGCTCGCGGAGCGGGCCGCCGGGCCGGCACGGTCGCTGTGGGGCCTGCGGTCGAACGACCGCGGCATCCCCCGCCCGCACATGCGGGTGAACGGTGCGGACGGTGCCGAACTCGGCGAGGTCACCAGCGGCACCTTCTCGCCGACCCTGCGCCAGGGCATCGGCCTCGCCCTGCTCGACCGGTCGGTCACCGCCGGCGACACCGTCACGGTGGACGTCCGCGGCCGCAGCTCGGCGATGACGGTCGTCCGCCCGCCGTTCGTCTCCGCCTCACCGCGCTGAAGCGCTGGCACTAGTCGAGGCCGACGAGCCGCAGGGCCGGGGTCGGAATGGTCATCGCCATCGTGACCAGACTGACCATGGTGGTGATCTCGATGGTCGCGCCGAGCGTGTCGCCGGTGACGCCGCCGAACCGCCGGACCAGCCGGCGGCGGAGCAGGAAGGCCGCGCCCAGCGCGACGGCCGCGGCGACCACGGCGCGGACCGCCCGGCCGTTGTCTCCGCCGTGGAAGTCGAACCGCCCGGCCAGCGCCGCGACCGCGAACACCCCGGCGGTGGCCAGAACCGCGTCCCGGCGCCGCACGGTGCCGGCGACCAGCGCCCCAAGGCCGTCCGGCCGGGCCGCGGGCACTCCCTCGACACATGACCAGGTCGCCGCGAGCCGGCTCGTCATCGCCGCGACCAGCACGGAGACCGTGCCGCGGTGGGCGGCGATCGCGGTGCTCAGCGCCGAGACCTGGACGAGCACCACGAACAGCACCGTGACCGCGCCGAAGGCACCGATGGTCGACTCGCGCATGACGGCCAGCACCCGCTCGCGCCCGCCGCGGACGCCGACCGCGTCCGCCACGTCAGCCAGCCCGTCCAGGTGCAGGCCGCGGGTGAGCCCGGCGAGCAGCGCCACACCGACGACGGCCGGCAGCAGCGTCTGCGCGCCGCCGGTCGGCGGCTTGGTCATGATCCGCATCGCCACCACCGCCAGGGCGCAGACGAACCCGAGAGCGAACCCCACGGCGGGGGCGGCGACCATGGCCCGGCCGGCCACGGTGCGGTCCAGGCGCTCGGGGCCGCGGATCGGCACGACCGTGAGCAGGGTGACGGCTGCGCGTGCCCCGATCACGCGGCCGTCATGCGGTACCCGGGCCGGCGCCGTCGACGCTCCTGCCGTCGACGCCCCCACCGACGGTGCGTGAGCCGTCGAAGCCCTTGCCGTCCAGGAGGGTCCCGTCGAAGTCCTTGCCGTCGTAGACGGAGTCGTCGTGGGCAGGGTCGTCCGGACCGGTCTGGCCGGTGCCTGCGCCGTCGCTGCCTGCGCCGTCGGGGTCCGCTCCGGTGGGGAGGGCGTCCTTGCTGCTGACGCCGGCCTGGTCGAACGTGGCCATCTCGGCGAGGGTGCGCTGCGCCGCCAGCAGCAGTGGCACAGCGAGGAGCGCGCCGGTGCCCTCCCCGAGGCGCAGGCCGGCGTCGACGAGCGGCTCCAGCCCGAGGTGGTCGAGCACGAAGCGCTGCGACGGCTCCGGGGAGCGGGTGCCCGCGACCCACCACTCCTTCGCCCCGGGCGCGATCCGCTCGGCGGCGAGTGCCGCCGCGCAGACGATCACCCCGTCCAGTACCACCGGGGTGCGCCGGACGCTGGCCTGCACGAGCAGCCCGGCGAGCGCGGCGAGATCCGCCCCTCCGGCGACCCGCAGGACGGAGAGCGCGTTGCCGGAGTAGGGCCGGGAGCGGCGCATCGCGTCGCGGATGGCCGCCACCTTGACCATCCAGCGCTGGTCGTCGATGCCGGTGCCGCGCCCGACGACGTCCACCGGCTCCCGGTCCAGCAGGGTGCCGACGACCGCCGCCGCGGGAGTGGTGTTCCCGATGCCCATCTCGCCGGGGACGAGCAGGTCCGCCCCGGCGTCGATCTCCTCGTCCGCGATCAGGCGGCCGACGGCGAACGCCGCGTCGACCTCGGCCGGGGTCAGCGCGTCCCCCTGGTCGATCCGGCCGCTCGCGCGCCGGACCCGGTACCGCTCGGGCGGGGCCGTGCCGTCCACCCCGCCCGGGGAGGTCGGCAGCGGGGTGTCGACGGCGACGTCCACCACCCGCACCGACGCCCCGACCCCGCGGGCGAGGACGTTGACGGCCGCGCCGCCGGCGGCGAAGTTCGCCACCATCTGCGCGGTGACCTCAGCCGGGAACGCGGACACACCGGCACTGGCGATGCCGTGGTCACCGGCGATGACGACGACCCGGATGCGGGCCGGCGGCCGCGGCGGGCACAGGCCCTGGGCGCCGGCGATCCAGACCGACAGCTCCTCCAGCCGGCCGAGGGCGCCCGGCGGCTTGGTGAGGATGCCCTGGCGCCGGCGCGCGGCGTCCATCGCCGCCCGGTCGAGGTCCGGCACGGCGGGAACGGCGCCCGGCGCTGGCCCTGGCGCTGACCCAGGCGCCGACGCCGGAGCGGGCGCGGCGGGCGCGGAGGGTACGAGGGGCGCCGTGGATGCCGCGGGCGGCTCGGGCGAGGTGGTGTCCACAGGTCCTTATTACCTGATCGTCACCTGGTGGCCGATCGCCGGGCGAGCCGGGTGGAGAGTGATCCGGTAATTTGCCGGTGTGTCTGTGCCGGGGCGGCCGACATCCTTCAGGCCCGCCGGACGGTGGCGGACATGTGACCGGGCGCTGCGCGCTGGGGGAGGGGGGACCCGTTGGACCCTGTTCGTGGCAGATCCGTCTTCCTGAGCCACACCACCGAACTGCGGCGTTTCCCTCGGGACCGCTCGTTCGTCGCGGCCGCCGAGCGCGCGATCGCGCTCGCCGGTGACCGGGCCGTCGACATGGAGTACTTCGGTGCCCGGGCGCAGAGCCCCGCCGACTTCTGCGTGCGCCAGGTCAAGGAATGCGACGTCTACATCGGCCTCATCGGGTTCCGCTACGGGTCACCCGTCCGGGAGATGCCGCACCTTTCCTACACCGAGCTGGAGTTCCAGGCGGCGACCGAGGCGGGCCTGCCGCGGCTGGTGTTCCTGTTGGACGACGACGCCGAGGTGCCGTTCCGCGAGTTCCTGGACCGCGAGTACGGGGATCGCCAGGAGGCGTTCCGCCGGCGGCTGCGCGACGTCGGCGTCATCGTCGCCGACTTCCGCGACGGGCTGCTGGAGACGGCGGTGCTGGATGCCCTGGTCAAGCTGCGCGAGCAGAGTGACCGGCCCGCCCCGCTGGTCCGGCCGGCGCTGGCGGCACCGGTGCGGCCACCGTTGATGGTGCCCGCCGTCCGGGGGCTCGTCGAGCGGCCCGAGCTCGCCGAGGAGGTGCTGGGCAGGCTGCTGGCCGCCGCCCCGCCGACCGCGGGCCTGCCGGGCGGCGGCGAGATCCCCCGCCCGGTCGTGCTCGCCGGTGCCGGCGGGTTCGGGAAGACGACGCTGGCGGTCGCCGTGTGTGGCAGTCCGCGCATCGCGTCCCGGTTCGACGGTGGCGTGTTGTGGGTGACCCTCGGCGAGTCACTCGCCGGCCCGCACCTGGCGGACCGGATCAACGACCTGAGCGAGGCGCTGTCCGGGGTCAGGCCGACCCTGTCCGACCCCGAGCAGGCCGGCTTCCGGCTCGGCGAGCTGCTCGGCCGGGAGCGCCGCCTGCTGGTCCTCGACGACGTGTGGCGGCGGGCCCAGCTCCGCCCGTTCCTCGCCGGCGGCCCCGGGTGYGTCCGGCTGATCACCACCCGGATGCGTGGGCTGGTCCCCGACGGCGACATCCTCCAGGTGCCGGCGATGGCCGACAGCGAGGCCGCCAGCCTGCTCTCCCGCGACCTGCCGGCCCGGCTGCCCGAGCCGCTGCTGCGGCGGCTGCTGGTGGTCACCGGTCGCTGGCCGGTGCTGCTCTCCCTGGTCAACCGGGCGGTGGCACGCCAGGCCCGGGACGGCATGCCGGTGCGCCGGGCGGCCGAGCGGGTGCTGCGCAGGCTCGAGCGGCGCGGCCCCACGGCGCTGGACGTCAGCCGGGTCGAGGAGCGCACCCTCGCCGTCGAGGCCACGCTGTCCGCGAGCCTGGGCCTGCTCACCGGCGACGACCTGGAGCGCTACCTGGAACTCGCGGTGTTCGGCGAGGATGTCGAGATCCCGCGGGACGTCCTCGAGACCTACTGGGCGGCCACCGGCGACCTCGACCGCGACGAGGTCGACGACCTGTGCCAGGAGCTCTCCGACCTGTCGCTCGTGGTGGCCTACCGGCGCGACCCGCCCTCCCTGGTGCTGCAGGACGTGCTGCGGACCTACCTGCGCTCCCGGGTCGGCCCGGGCCGGCTGCGCGACCTCGACGGCGTCCTGTGCGACGCGCTCGCACGCATGATCGACCGTGCGACCGGAGCTGGCGGTGGCGGTGGTGGTGGCGCCGGGCGGCGTCCCGTGCGGTGGTGGACAGCGCCGGAGCAGTCCGGCTATCTGTGGGGGCACCTCGCGGGCCACCTGGCCGGGGCCGGCCGCGTCGACGAGCTGGTCGCTCTGCTCGGGGACCTGCGCTGGACGGTCGGCAAGCTCGCCGTGGGCCGGCTCGGGCCGGTCGCCGTCGAGGCGGACCTCGACGTCGCCGCCGCGCTGCGGCCGGACGACCCGGTGCTGGCGGCGCTGAGCCGCGCGCTCGGCCAGAACGCGCACCTGCTCGGGCCCACCGAGCCGCCGGAGGCCCTCGGTGCGGTCCTGCTCAGCAGGCTGGACGGCGTTCGCACGCTCGAACCGGCCCGGGCCGCGCTCGCCGCCCGGCTGCAGGGCCCGCACCTGGTCAACCGGTGGGCACTGCCCGACCAGCCGCACCCCGCGCTGCGGCGGGTCCTGGCCGGGCACAGCCAGCAGGTGCACGCGCTGGCGGTGGCACCCGACGGGAGGTGGCTCGTCTCCGCCGGGATGGACGGGACGGTCCGCACCTGGACGGTCGGCGCGGGGGCGGCGCGGTCGGTGTTCACCGGGCACGTCGGCAGTGTGCAGGGCTGTGCCGTGGCGCCGGACAGCAGCTGGCTCGTCTCGGCGGGTGCGGACGGCACCCTGCGGGTCTGGGATGTGCCTGACGAGAAGGACGCCGGAGAGTTCCTCGGCGCCGGCGGTACCGGCGGCGGTGCCAGCAGCGCCGGCGGTGCCGGCGCGGGCGGCCCCGGCACGGGCGGAGGGATCGGTGGTGCCGAGCCTGCGGCGCGTCTCGTGCTGCGCGGGCACCGCGGCCCGGTGAACGGGTGTGCGGTGAGCGCCGACGGCGAGTCGGTGTACTCGGTCGGTGCCGACGGCACCCTGCGGGTCTGGGACGCCGTCACCGGCCGGGCCCGCCTGGTCATGCCGGTGGCGGGCGGCGCCCTGCGCTGCTGCGTGGCCGGCCCCGACGGTCCCGACGGCCCGACCCTGGCCGTGGCCGGGGACGACGGGTTCATCTGGTTGCTCGACCCGCGTACCGACGGTCCGCCGACCGATGAGCGGCGCATGCTCGAGCGGAGCCCGGACAGGCCGGCCACCGACGAGCGGCGGACGGTGGCGCGGGGTGGCGTGGCCGGAGCCGGGGCGGGACGACCCGGTGGGCGGGACGGTCCGGCGGGCGGCAGCGCGCGGCGTGGCCCGCTCGCCGGCCACGCCGGCCCGGTACTCGCGCTTGCCCTCGGCCCGGGTGGCAGCTGGCTGATCTCGGCCGGCGAGGACGGCACGGTGCGGCGCTGGGACGTCCGCACCGGCCGGCAGATCGGGGTGATCAGCGACGGTGGCCGCCCGGTCCGCTCCTGCGCGCTGGCTCCGGACGGCGCGTTCCTCATCGCGCCGGACGGGGGCGTGATCGCCGTGCGGGACCCGCTCAGTGGCGCCCAGCGGGCCGAGCTCACGGGGGCGATCGGCACCCGGGCCTGTGTGGTCGCACCCGACGGCTCCTGGATCGCCTCCGGCGGCCGCTACGGCACGATCCGGGTCTGGAGCACCGGCAGCGACCTGCCCCGCCCGTCGAGCGGGGGGCGCAACGAGGGCTCCCGTGGCTGCGCCGTCGTCGTCGCCGACCCGGCCGGGTCGGCCGGGTCGGCCGGGTCGGCGGTGCCAGCCGGGTACGTCGTGTCGTCGAGCGACGACGGGACGGTCACCGCGTGGGACCTGGGGACGGGCGAGCCCGGTGCGGCGATGGTGGGGCTGCCCGGCCCGGCCCGCGGCTGCCGGGCCGCCCCCGACGGCAGCTGGGTCGTCGTGCCGGCCCAGCCGGACGCACTGCGGCTGTGGGATCCGGCCACCGGCAACGTGCGGGCGGTGCTCGCCGCGGACGTCGCCGTGCTCGGCTTCACCGTGGCCGCGGACGGCACCTGGGTCGCCGGTGGCTGCGAGGACGGCTCGGTGCGGCTCTGGGACACCGAGTCCGGCGAGTGGATGGCCACCTTCACCGGCCACACCGCGCGGGTCCTCGCCGCCGTGGCCGGGCCGGACGGCAGCTGGCTCGCCTCCGCCGGCGACGACGCGACCGTGCGGATCTGGGACGTCGTGACCCTGGAGCAGCGCAGGCTGCTGGGCGGGCACCGCGGGCCGGTGCTCGGCCTCGCGACCGACCCGGCCGGCCGGGTACTGGCCTCGGCCGGGCTGGACCACACCGTGCGGATCTGGGACGTTCCGACCGGCGAGCCGCTGGCCGTCCTGGAGGGGCACGTGCACACGGTGCGGGAGGTGGCCTTCTCCCCGGACGGCGCCTGGCTCGCCACCGCGGGCGGCGACGGGTCGGTGCGCATCTGGGACCCGCGGACCTGGGCCTGCCGCACCATGATCCGCTTCGAGGGTGCCGCGCGCGGCTGCGCCTGGTCACCGGACGGGACCAGTCTCGCGGTCGCCGGTTCGTCCGGGCTGTACCTGTACTCGCTCCTGCCCGGCTGAGAGCCGGCCTGCGGCGCTGGGCCGGCCGCGGGGCGAGCCGTGAGCCCGCGGCCGAGCGGCGGCCGAGCGGCGGCCGAGCGGCGGCCGAGCGGCGGCCGAGCGGCGGCCGAGCGGCGGGTCAGCGGCGGGTCAGCGCGGACGCAGCCGGACGGGGACGCCCGCCACGGCCAGCCACACCTCGTCGGACTCGGCCGCGAGCCGCGCGTTGACCTCGCCGAGGTGGTCGACGAACCGGCGTCCCAGCGGGGTCGGCGCGACGGGACCCGAGCCGGCCTCGTCGGTCACCGCGACCACCCGCCGGCGGGTGTCGCGCCAGGCGTCGACCAGGCCGGCCACGGACTGTTCGAAGCCGGGCTCCTCCAGACGCGCCGCGACCCACAGCGAGATGCTGTCGATGAGCAGTGGCGGCCCGGGGGAGCGCAGCAGCGGCTCGAGGTCGAGGGTCTCGACGGTGGCCCACCGCCCGGGGCGGCGGTCCCGGTGTGTCTGGATCCGGGCGGCCCAGTCGGCGTCGGTGCCGTCCGCGGGCCGGCCGGTGGCGACGTAGACGACGTCCGGCTCGGCGAGCAGCTGGTGCTCGGCGTGGGCGGACTTGCCCGACCTGGTGCCACCGGTGATCAGGATGCGGCGCGCCGTCTCCGGGGACGGCACCGGTGCCGGTGCCGGGGCCGAGGCACTGCCGGCCGGGACGTCGAGGACCGTGCCGTCCGGCGGGGCCTGCGCGCCCAGCTCGGCCAGCCGCCGGGCCAGTTCGTCCCCGGGTGGGTTGCGGTGGCTCAGGTGGACCGCGAGCACCCGGGTGCCGGGCCCGACGGCGCCGAGGCCGCGCAGCTGGGCGACGAGCCCGGCGAACGACGGCAGGTCCAGGTGCTCGCCGAAGCCGGGGCGGTCGCCGTTGTTCTCCTCGAGCAGCACGACGTCGAACGCGCGGCCGGTCAGCGCGGCCAGTGTCTCGGGCGGCAGCGGCGCGGCCGTGTCACAGCCGTACAGCAGGCGCGCCCCGTCGGGCGCCGTCACGTCGTAGAGCACGGCGGGCCCGATGTCGGCGCCGCCGTGCCGGGCGGCGACCGGGCGCACCAGGTAGCGCGAACCGCCGTCCGGTCCGGGCTCACCGAGCTCGAGCGGGCCGCCCGCGACGGCGGGCAGCAGCCGCAGCGGCGAGCCGTCGGCGCCGGGCTCCCGGCCCTCCCAGCGGCGGAGGAAGGCCCGGCAGACGTCCAGCGCGGCGGGCGGTGCCACGACGTCCAGCGGCTCCTGCGCGACGCTGGACCACGACCGCCACATCAGTGCGTCGGGACCGAGATGGTCGGGGTGCGCGTGCCCGATCAGGACGTGGCGCAGCCCGGCCAGGCTCACCCCGAAGCGGGCCGCGGCACGCGGGACGTCCGGACCGAAGTCGAGCAGCAGCCGCCCGTCGACGAGGACAGCGGTCTGGCCGCGGGGCCCGTGCACGCGGGCCCACCCGCAGGACGCGCACTCGCACCACGGGTTCGGCCATCCGTCGGCCGAACCCGTGCCCAGCAGGGTGAGCCTCATGTGTCGACGAGCCCCCGGCCGGTCAGTGGTGGGCGTGCGGGTGGCGCTTGCGCTCCCAGAGCGTCATCAGCGTGAGGATCACGGCGAGTGCGGCGATCGCGCCGAAGGTGGCCAGGGTGGCGGCCCACCAGACCATGCCGCCCTCCTCGTGGTGCTCGGCTGTCTCGGCGAGTACCGCCGCGGCGGTGTAGGCGGGAGTCACTGCTGCCTTCCTCTCTGCAGAACTGGCCCGGGCCGGGTCGAGGTGCGTCGGTCGAGCGTGCCGGGCGGCGCGCGGGCCGCGGCCGGAACTGACGTTACCGACCCGCGGGTGGCTGATGCCGTGCCTGCGCCAGGATCTGTGGGGCTGTGCCCGGATCTCCGGGCCACCGCGCGCGGGGACGCCGGGCCGAGGGTCCTGGTGGTCTCCGGTCGCGTGTGGCCGTCATCCGCGGGGTGCACACGCTTGGATGGGGGGATGGGCATCTCCCGGGGTCGTCGGTGGCCCCGGCCGGGCGGCCCGCGCCGCCGGACGTCGGGAAGGACGTGGACCGTGAGCTGGACCTGGCGTTACGAGGGAGAGGACGGCTCGGTCGTGGCGGTGGGCGGCGCGAACGGGTCGGAGTCGTTCACCAGTCAGGGCGACGCCGAGACGTGGATCGGTGAGACCTGGCGGGAGCTGCTGGACCTGGGTGTGACGCAGGTGAGCCTGCTGGAGGCAGGCACCCGCGTGTACGGGCCGATGAGCCTGCGTCCGGTGACCTGAGCGGCCGGTACACCTGCCGGACCGGGCCTGCGGGCCCGGTGCCGGGGGCCGCAGAGCCCCGCGGGCGAAGTCACATCGATCGGGCCCGAAGGGGTTGRCGCCCCCTGGGCTAACAGTGTTAGCTACGGATATCAGCTAACGCTGTTAGCCGCCGTGGGGTGGCTTCGACGACCCGAGCGAGGCGAAGATCATGACAGTGCAGGATGTCGACACGGCCCGCCAGGACACCGCCCGTCAGGACGTGACCCGTCAGAGCACGGCCAGGCACTACCGCAGGCCCGGCTGGTTCACCAGGAACCTGTTCAACAGGTCGGTGATGCTGTCCACCAGAATCGGGCTGAGCCTGTGGGGGAGCCGGGTGCTGGAGGTGCGCGGCCGGACCTCGGGAGAGATCCGCCGGGTCCCGGTCAACCTGCTCGACCTGGACGGGCAGCAGTACCTCGTCTCGGCCCGCGGGCACGGCCAGTGGGTCCGCAACGTCCGTGCGGCCGGCGGGGAGCTGTCGCTCGTTCTGGGGCGCCGGCGGACGGGTTACCAGGCGGTCGAGCTGACCGACGAGGAGAAGGTGCCGGTGCTCCGGGCGTACCTGGCGAAGTGGAAGGCGGAGGTGGGCGTGTTCTTCGACGGGGTGGGCCCGGATTCGACGGACGAGGAGCTGGCGCGGATCGCGCCGAGGCACCCGGCCTTCGTCCTCACCCGGCGGTGAGTGCGGCAGGCGGTGCGCCCACGCCCGTCTCGGCGCTGGCGCCGGCGCTCCCGCTCCCGCGGACCGCGCCGCGCCCGGAACCGCCGGTCCGCTCCCCGCGGGCAACGGAGATCGTCGAGGCGGCGCAGCGGCTGCTGGAGACCGAGGGCGCGGAGTCGCTCACGATGCGCCGGCTCGGCGAGGTGCTCGGCATCCGCGCGCCGTCGCTGTACAAGCACCTGCCCGGCAAGCCCGCGGTGGAGACGGCGCTGATCGAGACCGCGCTCTGGGGGATCGGTGACGCGCTGCACCGGGTGGTGGACGCAGCCGGCCCCGGCGACGTCGTGGGCCGGCTGCTGGCCGAGTACCGGCGGTTCGCGCTGGCGCGGCCGAACCTCTACCGGCTGGTCGCTGCCGACCCGATCGGGCGGGCCGACCTCACGCCCGGCCTGGAGGGCTGGTCAGGCGAGCCCTTCTACCGCGCCACCGCGGAGCCGTACGTCGCCCAGGCCCTGTGGGCGGCGGCGCACGGCACCGTGACGCTGGAACTGTCCGACCGGTTCCTGCCCGGCTCCGATCTGGACCGGACGTGGGCGGCGCTGGCCAGGGCCTTCACCGCCCACGCAGGAGACTGACGGGCCGCCGGAGACCGGATGGTCGCCGCCGGCTGATGGCCCGGACCCGTCAGTCTCCTTCCGGCTCGAGGACGGCGACGTGGGCGAGGACCTCGTCGATGCGGGCCAGCAACGCCGGTTCGAGGACCACGCCGGAGGCACCGACGTTGTCCTTCACCTGCTCCGGTCGGGACGCCCCGACGATGGCTGAGGCCACGTTGGTGTTCTGCAGCACCCACGCGACCGCCAGCTGCGCCATCGTCAGCCCCGCGTCGGCGGCGATCGGGCGCAGGTCCTGGACGGCGCCGAGCACCTCGTCGGTCAGGAACCGGGCGATGAAGCCGGCTCCGCTGCCCGCCGTCGCACGGCTGCCCGACGGCGGCGGCTGGCCGGGCAGGTACTTGCCGGTCAGGACGCCCTGGGCGATCGGCGACCAGACGATCTGCGAGATGCCGAGGTCCCGGGACGTCGGGACGACGTCGGTCTCGATCGGCCGCCACAGCATCGAGTACTGCGGCTGGTTGGAGATGATCCGGTCGAGGCCGAGCTGGCCGGCGATGCGCACGGCGTCGGCGATCTGCTGCGCCGTCCACTCCGAGACGCCGACGTAGAGGACCTTGCCGGCGCGCACCAGGTCGTCGAAGGCGCGCAGCGTCTCCTCGAGCGGCACTGTCGGGTCGTAGCGGTGCGCCTGGTAAAGGTCGATGTGGTCGGTGTTCAGGCGGCGCAGCGAGTTGTGCGCCGACTCGATGATGTGCTTGCGGCCCAGGCCCTTGTCGTTCTCGCCCGGGCCGGTCGGCCAGAAGACCTTGGTGAACAGCTCGTAGGATTCGCGGCGCACACCGTCGAGCGCCTTGCCGAGCACGGACTCCGCCCGGGTCTGGGCGTAGACGTCCGCGGTGTCGAAGGTGGTGATGCCCTCGTCGAGGGCGGCGTGCACGCAGGCGGTCGCGGCGTCGGCCTCGATCTGGTCACCATGGGTGATCCAGTTGCCGTAGGAGATCTCGCTGACCGACAGTCCGCTGCGTCCGAGGCGTCGATGCTTCACATCCGAACCTTTTCACACCCTCGATGGTGACTCGGCCCGGCGCACCGGTCGCCCGGCGGCGCCGAACCGCCTGCACACGGGCGCGAAGCGGCCGCCGACCGCGGCCGGGCGTCGGCGACAGCGACGACGGCCGGGGCCTCAGCGGCCGGAGCGGGAGACCCGGGGCCGGGGCATCCGCCAGCGGCGGGGCAGCAGCGCGCGCTGGGCGGAGTAGGCCCGCACGCGGACGCCCGAGTCCGGGTGCTTCTCGGCCACCAGCCGGGTCACCTGCCGGCCGAGCACGAACGAGTCGACCACGACCGCGACGATGCCGACCAGCATCAGGTAGGTGGCCGAGAGCCGGACGTAGTCGTTCGGTACCAGGCCGCCGACGAAGTAGACGGCGGCGATGAGCAGGAAGACCGGACCGACGTTCAGCCGGGTGTCCACGAAGTCGCGGGCGATCACCCGCTCCGGGGCCCGTTCGCGGGGCGGGAGCCTGCTGATGTCGCCGGACAGCATGGCGGCCCGGTACTGCTGGCTCTGCTCACGCCGCTCGGAGCGCTGCTGCCGGCGGCCCTCCTTGCCGGTCGCCGTCGTGCGCCCGGCACCGGTGGCGCCGCGCGGCCGGGCTGCCCGGGCCTGGGCGCGGGTCGGAGTCGGGCGGCCCTTGCCCGCCGTGACCCGGGCGTTGCCGGCGGTGGCGTCCGCGGGGCCGACCTCGACGAGGTCGGCGGCCGCGCCGCTCGCAGGGTCCGCCGCCGGATCGGTCTTGCGCTTCTTCAACAGGGCCATCAGGGCAGTGCCAACATCTGGTCGAGGGCCTTCCGGGCGTAGGTCGCGACCTCGGGGTCGACGGTGATCCGGTTCACGGTCTCCCCACGGGCGAGCGCTTCGAGTGTCCACACCAGGTGCGGCATGTCGATGCGGTTCATCGTGGAGCAGAAACACACCGTACGGTCGAGGAAGACGATCTTCTTGTCGGGATGGCGGTTCGCCAGCCGTTGTACCAGGTTCAGCTCGGTTCCCACGGCGAACACCGACCCGGACGGGGCCTCATCCACCACCTTGATGATGTATTCGGTGGATCCGACCAGGTCGGCGGCGGCCACCACCTCACGCTGGCACTCGGGGTGCACCAGAACCTGCACCTGCGGGACGCGGGCCCGGACCTCGTCCACACACTGGCGGGTGAACCGGCCGTGGACCGAGCAGTGCCCGCGCCACAGGATCATGCGTGCGTCGCGGAGCTGGGCGCGGGTCAGCCCGCCACCCGGCCGCCGCGGGTCRTAGACCACACAGTCGGCCTCGGACATGCCCAGCTTGTCGATGGCGGTGTTGCGGCCCAGATGCTGGTCCGGCAGGAACACGACCCGCTTCCCGCGCCGCTCGCCGAACGCCCACCCCAGTGCACGCTCGGCGTTCGAGGAGGTGCAGATCGTCCCACCGTGACGCCCGGTGAAGGCCTTGATCGCCGCGGAGGAGTTCATGTAGCTGACCGGGACGGTGTCGGCGGCGACGCCCGCGTCGAGCAGGTCGTCCCAGGCCTGCGCCACCTGCTCGGCGGTGGCCATGTCGGCCATCGAGCAGCCGGCCGCCAGGTCCGGCAGGATCACCCGCTGGTGGTCGGCGGTCAGGATGTCCGCGCTCTCGGCCATGAAGTGCACACCGCAGAACACGATCGAGCTGGCGTCGGGCCGGGCCGCCGCCTGCTGGGCGAGCTTGAACGAGTCACCGGTCACATCGGCGAAGGTGATCACGTCGTCGCGCTGGTAGTGGTGCCCCAGGATGAACACGTCGTCGCCAAGCGCGGCCTTGGCGGCCGCCGCCCGCTCGGCCAGCTGGGGGTCGGCGGCCGGCGGCAGGTCACCGGGGCACTCGACTCCCCGCTCGCTGCCGGGATCGGCCTCGCGCCCGAGCAGGAGCAGGGCGAGCGGCGACGCGGTGACGCCCAGGCGTTCCAGGGCCGGGTTGGTGGTCATGTCCGCTCCTTCGGGCTGGCCCGGGTGGGCCGCCGCCTCGCTGCTCATGGGCTCGGCCGGGCCGTCGCGGGTCCGGCGCCGCCGCGGCGGGCCTCCGCCGGCCGCGGCGGCGCCACCCCCGCGAAAGTGTGCCCTTCACGACAGTGTCCCCATGGGTCCCGTGCACTAATGGTCGTTGAGACTCTAACTCCGGATCGCCTGGTCCGCGCAAAGTTGGACCGGTCGGACCTGTGGACCGGGGACGGATGTCACTTGCGCGTCGTGGCCGACGTCCCCATCGCTGGCTACGATGGGAAGCGGATCCTTGCTCGCGGTGTTGAGCAGGAACGGCGACACGGCATGTGTGTCGCCCGTGGGGGGTCGCCGCCCGGGCGCCCCCCCGCGTACGGCCGCCATGGGTACCAGCAAATCTGGTGAACCTGGCACGTCCACAGGGCAGGGAGCAGCCCCTATGACCGTGCAGGACACAACCGAGACCGAGACCAGGCCGAGCAGCGTCGTTCTCACCGACACGGCCGCCGGCAAGGTGAAGACCCTGCTCGAGCAGGAGGGGAGGGACGACCTCCAGCTCCGGATCGCCGTGCAGCCCGGCGGATGCTCTGGCATGCGCTACCAGCTGTTCTTCGACGAGCGCAAGCTTGACGGGGACACCGTCCTCGACTTCTCCGGCGTCAAGGTCGCCGTAGACCGGATGAGCTTCCCGTACCTCGGCGGAGCGACGATCGACTTCGTCGACACCATCGAGAAGCAGGGCTTCACGATCGACAACCCGAACGCGCAGGGCTCCTGCGCGTGTGGAGACTCCTTCCACTGATCGGTCCGGGGCGGGGCGGCGCCGTTTCGGCGGCTGCCGCCCCCACCCTGACCTGCGGCGGAGTCCGCATCGCACAGATCGATCCCGTACGAAGCGGCGCAATCCGTTTCGCGCGGAGCTAGCCCGGCATGACATCGCAGTCGTGCCGGGCTTTGCCTTTTCCGGGCCGCACAGGGATCGTCCTGCCCGCGCCCATCCGCCAGGCGGCTCAGGGGCGGGCGGTAGGCTGCGTGTTCGTGCGTATCGCCGTGACTGGTTCCATTGCCACCGACCACCTCATGCGCTTTCCTGGGCGCTTCGCCGAGCAGCTGCTCGCGGATCAGCTTGAGCGGGTCTCGTTGTCGTTCCTCGTGGACGAGCTCAGCATCCGCCGCGGGGGGGTCGCCGCGAACATCACCTTCGGCCTGGGGCGCCTCGGCCTCAACCCGATCCTGGTCGGAGCAGTCGGCGAGGACTTCGCCGACTACCGTTCCTGGCTCGACCGGCACGGCGTGGACACCGCCTCGGTTCGGGTGAGCGAGATCGCCCACACCGCGCGCTTCGTGTGCACCACGGACAACGACCTCTGCCAGATCGCCTCCTTCTACCCCGGCGCGATGAGCGAGGCGGCCAGCATCGAGCTCCGTCCGGTGGCGGAACGCTTCGGTGGCCTCGACCTCGTCGTCGTCAGCCCCAACGACCCGCAGGCGATGCTCCGCCACACGGAGGAGTGCCGGGAGCGCGGCTACCCCTTCGCCGCCGATCCGTCCCAGCAGCTCGCGACCATGGACGGCGACAGCATCCGCTCGCTCGTCGACGGCGCCGCCTATCTGTTCTGCAACGAGTACGAGAAGGCGCTGCTGGCGTCCAAGACCGGCCTGACCGACGAGGAGATCCTCGCCACGGTCGGAGTGCGGGTCACGACGCTGGGCAAGGACGGTGTCGTCATCGAGTCCGCCGACGGTGAGGCCGTCAAGGTGCCGGTCGTTCCCGCGCGCAGCACGCCGGACCCGACCGGCGTCGGCGACGCCTTCCGCGCCGGGTTCCTCGCCGGCATCTCGTGGGAGCTGCCGCTTGAGCGGTCCGCCCAGGTCGGGGCGCTGCTGGCGACCATGGCGCTGGAGACCGTCGGCACCCAGGAGTACAGCCTGGAGCAGACCGAGGTCGTGGCGCGGCTCACCGAGGCCTACGGCGCCGAGGCCGCGGCCGAGGTCGCCGCGCACCTGCGTTCCGCCTGATCTCCGCCTGATCTCGGTCGGATCTCCGCCTGCGCTCCGCTCAGCGGAGCCGGCGGACCAGGTAAGCGTCGCCTCCACCCGGAGGCGACGCCCCCGCGGGGGGCGACTCCGCCCCGTCGGGCGTCTCCCCGGGGGGCACTGATCCGGGGCCTGCCGCCCGGGTCCGCTCGACGACCAGGGCGTGGCCGCGCATCCGGCACCAGGCCGCCACGTCGGCCGCAGCGGCAGGGTCGTCCGCCCACAGTTCGATGAGCTGACCGACGTCGACGTCGCCGATGTGCCGGGCGAGCTCGATGATCGGGATCGGGCAGCGGCGGCCGCGCGCGTCCAGGACAGCCTGCGGTCGGTCGGGCGGGGACTGGCCCGGCGGGGGCTGGTTCGGCGGGGGAGTGCGGTCGCCGGTCACAGTCCTGCCGCCCCGGCCCGCTCGCGCACGGCGCGCACGGCGGGCGGCAGCGCGGCCAGCAGGGCGTCGACGTCGGCCTCGGTGGAGTCCCGCCCGAACGAGACCCGCAGGTTCCCGTGGGTGAGCGCACCCATCGCGACGAGCACGTGGCTGGGCGTCAGTGTGTCCGAGGTGCAGCTGGACCCGGAGCTGACCGCGATGCCGGCCCGGTCGAGCTCCCCGAGCAGCGCCTCACCGGCCACGTACAGACACGAGAAGGCCACCACGTGCGGGAGCGTCACGGCGAGGTCGGTGCTGTCCGGCCCGAGCAGCTCGACGTCCTCGATCAGCGCCGGCAGGCGCTCGCGCAGCCGCCTCGACCAGGCCGCCAGCCGCCGTGCCTCGGCCTCGATCTCGGTGGCCCGCACGGCCAGGGCGGCGGCGGCCGCGACGACGGCCGGCACGTTCGGGAAACCCGGGACCCGCCCGTGCTCGCGCTCGTCGGCCGGCTGTGGCCCGGCCCACCGGGTGCCGGTGCGGACCGCGAGGAAGCCGACACCGGGCGGCCCGCCGAACTTGTGCGCGCTGGCGGTRAGGACGTCCGCGCCCAGCTCTGCCAGGCTGACGGGCACCCGCCCGACGGTCATCGCCGCGTCGGTGAACAGGGGCACTCCGCGCTCGTGCAGCAGCCACGCCACCTCGGCGACCGGCTGGACGGTACCCACCTCGTGGTTGGCGTGCTGGAGGGCGGCAACCGCCGTGTCCGGGCGGGCGTCGAGCGCGGCGGCGACGTCTGCCGGGTCGACGCGGCCGAGGCCGTCCACCCCGATCGTCACCACCTCTCCGCCGTCACCTTCGTGGCGCTGCGCGGCATGCAGGACGCTGGAGTGTTCCACGGCACTGACCATGACCACGCTGCCGGCCCGGCGGCGGGCCGCCGCGGTGCCGAGAAGGGCCAGGTGCGCCGCGGCGGTGCCGCTGGCGGTGAAGCTGATCTCCGGGGCGCGGGCACCCAGCACCCCGGCCACGGTCTCCCGCGCGGCGTCCAGCAGCATCCGTGCCCGGCGCCCCTCGCGGTAGAGCCGGGCGGGGTCTGCCCACCCGTCGTCGATCGCCGCGAGAAGCGCCTCGCGGGCGACCGGATGCAGCGGCGTGGTCGACGCGTGGTCGAGATAGGCCGGCACGAGAGTGACGCTACGCCCGTTGCGGAGTAACCGGGCTCACCCGCCGGAGCGCGGCCGGGGCATTCGCGCAGCGGAGGGGCCCGGAACGGAAAGGCCTTGCGGGGCGCCGACCGGAAAGCAGGAGGCCCACACACCTGCCGCGGGCCGGGCGGGGCGGGTGGTTGGCCCGGATCAAGGGCACTCCGGCCTGTCCACGACGCCCCGCGGGTCGTGTCTCACAGCTCCGGACGGGGCCTGCGGCGAGAAGCTCGTCCGCTGCTGGGATACGCTGCTGCCGCACCATCTACAGCGTGTCGAAGACAGTCGGAAGACGAAGCAGCGAGGCCGGTTGGACCGGCCGGCCCGCGAAGCGTTTACGCGGTCGCGAGGCGTTGGCGGAACCTGAATCCGCCCACAGCCGCGCGCCCGCTAGTCGTGGGAGGCAGGACCTGGTGAGGAGATCCTTCGGTCGGACCCGGCCGTCGCTCGCGGATGTCGAGGACACGCCGATGGCCCCGGCTGACACCGCTGACGCGGACGAGCTGGCGAGCCGTCGGGTTGGACACCGACGGCCGGCCCGACGCCGCGTGGGCGCGCGCATGGGCGCCATGCTGGCGGCCGTAGGGCTGCTGGCTACCGCCTGCGACGTCCCCAACTTTGGATTCCCGGACGGTGTGACCAACCACACCCCGCGGATCCTGAACATGTGGCAGGGCTCGGTGATCGCAGCCCTGGCCGTCGGTGTGTTCGTATGGGCTCTCATCTTCTACGCGGTCGTCGTGTTCCGGAAGCGCAGTGATGTTCTGCCGCGCCAGGTCCGGTACAACCTTCCCGTCGAGATCCTTTACACCGTCGTGCCGGTTGTGATTGTGGCGGGCCTCTTCTACTACACCGCCCGTGACGAGACCGAGATCACCAAGCTCTCGGACAATCCCGACGTCACGGTGAACGTCATCGGTTTCCGGTGGAACTGGCAGTTCCAGTACCTCGACACCGGCGAGACGCCGGGTACCAACCAGGTCGAGGTCACCGGCCGCCCCGGTGAGGCACCGGTGCTGGTGCTGCCCGAGGGCCGGTCGATCCGGTTCGTGCTCACCTCGCCGGACGTGATCCACTCGTTCTGGGTGCCCGAGTTCCTGTTCAAGCGGGACGTCGTCCCCGGGCGCATCAACGAGTTCGAGCTCACCGCGACGAAGACCGGGACCTTTGTCGGTCGATGCGCCGAGCTGTGCGGTACCGACCATGACCGGATGACCTTCTACGTCAAGGTCGTGCCCGGTGCCGAGTACGACCGCTTCATCGAGGAACGGGAGAGCGCCGCGATCAGCGCGTCGCCGTCCTCCGGCGCCACCACCGGGAGTGTCCAGTGACCCTTCTGCACGAGTCGCCCGCCGGGCCGGCCGGGCACGCACACGACTCGGCGGACAYGCACTACAAGCCGCCGATCACGAGCCTGCTCGGCTACCTGCGGACGACGTCCCACAAAGACATCGCGATCATGTACTTCCTGACGTCGTTCGCGTTCTTCGTCATCGCAGGCATCCTCGCGGTCTTCATCCGTGGCGARCTGGCCCGCCCGGGCCTGCAGTACTTCTCCAACGAGCAGTACAACCAGTTCTTCACCATGCACGGCACGCTCATGCTGCTGATGTTCGCGACGCCGCTGGCGTTCGCGTTCGCCAACTACCTGGTGCCGCTGCAGATCGGCGCGCCCGACGTCGCCTTCCCGCGGCTGAACGCGCTGTCGTACTGGCTGTTCCTGTTCGGCAGCCTCACCGTCTTCACCGGGTTCGTGACCCCGGGCGGGGCGGCCTCCTTCGGCTGGTTCGCCTACGCGCCGCTGAGCAGCCAGGTGTACTCRCCGGGCGTCGGCTCCGACCTGTGGGTGCTGGGCCTCACGGTGCAGGGTCTCGGCACCATTCTCGGTGCCGTCAACTTCATCACCACGATCCTGTGCATGCGTGCCCCCGGCATGACGATGTTCCGGATGCCGATCTTCTGCTGGAACCTGCTGGTCACCTCGATCCTGGTGCTGGTGGCGTTCCCGGTGCTGGCCGCCGCGCTGCTGGCACTGGCCGCTGACCGAAGGTTCGGGTCACATATCTTCGCCGCCGAGAACGGCGGCGCGATGCTGTGGCAGCACCTGTTCTGGTTCTTCGGGCACCCCGAGGTCTACATCATCGCGCTGCCGTTCTTCGGCATCATCAGCGAGATCATCCCGGTGTTCTCCCGCAAGCCGCTCTTCGGATACAAGGGCCTGGTGTTCGCCACCATCGGCATCGGTGCCCTGTCCGTCGCGGTTTGGGCGCACCACATGTTCGTCACCGGTGCCGTGCTGCTGCCCTTCTTCGCCTTCCTGTCRTTCCTGATCGCGGTGCCCACCGGGATCAAGTTCTTCAACTGGATCGGCACGATGTGGCGCGGGCAGCTCAGCTTCGAGGCCCCGATGCTCTTTGCCGTCGGCTTCCTCGTGACCTTCCTGTTCGGTGGTCTGACCGGTGTGCTGCTCGCCAGCCCGCCGATCGACTTCCACGTGAGTGACAGCTACTTCGTGGTCGGGCACTTCCACTACGTTGTCGCCGGTCTCATGTTCGCCGCCTTCGCCGGGGTCTACTTCTGGTTCCCGAAGGTCACCGGGCGGATGCTGAACGAGAAGCTCGCGAAGCTGCACTTCTGGTCGCTGTTCCTCGGTTTCAACGCGACCTTCCTGGTGTTCCACTGGCTGGGCACCCAGGGCATGCCGCGGCGGTTCGCGGACTATGGCCCGAACGACGGTTTCACCACCCTCAACACCGTCGCGACGGCCGGTTCGTTCCTGATGGGCCTCTCGACGTTGCCGCTGCTCTACAACCTGTGGTACTCCTACCGCAAGGGTCCGGTCGCGGCGGTCGACGACCCGTGGGGCTTCTCCAACTCCCTGGAGTGGGCGACGTCCTGCCCGCCGCCTCGGCACAACTTCCGGTCCCTGCCGCGGATCCGCTCCGAGCGCCCGGCGTTCGACCTGCACTTCCCGGGGGCCGCGGGCAAGGCGGATTACCACGCCACACCGGAACTGGGTCAGGGAGCGGCGCGATGAAGATCGAAGGCTTCATCTTCAACTTCTTCGGCATCTTCGCCGGGGCGGCTGCCCTGGTCTACTGGTTCTGGGCGAAGGATCCGACCGGTACCGCCGCGCTCACCCTGTGCGCGGGTCTAGGCTTCCTCGTCGGCGGCTACCTGGTCTTCACCGGCCGCCGGATCGGCATGCGCCCGCAGGACCTGCCGGATGCGGAGGTCGTCGACGGCGCCGGGGAGCTCGGGCACTTCACCCCGGGCAGCTACTACCCGTTCTTCCTCGGCGCGAGCGCGTCGGTCACCGCCATGGGCCTTGCCTTCGGAATCTGGCTGAGCATCCTGGGCGCTGTCCTGACGTTCTCCTTCGCCGTCTGCCTGGTCATGGAGAACTTCTGGCACCCGGCGCTGCCCGAGGACGAGGTGCCGACGCACTGACGCGCGCGCCGGGCACCGAGCGCGAGGCGCCGAACACCTGTACGGCGCCGCGAGCGAGGTTCCGACCCGTCGGTCGTGCACAAGGGCCGCTGCCCCAGGTCCGTCACCTGGGGCAGCGGCCCTTTGTCGTGGATCCTCGTGATCCTCGTGATCTGTCGTGCCCTGCCTGGCCGCGGCTGGTCCGGCGGTGCGGTCAGCCGCGGGCCTTCGCCGCGGTCTGGCTGGCCTCCGCCCAGCGGCGCAGCGCCTCCGCCGCGGCGCCCGAGTCGATCGCCGCCGCGGCGCGGCCGAGCTGCGCCCCTATCTGCTCTGTGACCGGGGCCTCGGTCGGCCCGGCGGCGGCGACCAGGGCCGCCGCCGTGGCGAGCAGGACGGCGTCGCGCACCGGCCCGGTCTCCCCGGCGAGGATGGTCCGGACCACCTGGGCGTTGTAGGCGGCGTCGGCGCCACGCAGGGCAGTCGCGTCGGGTGGGGCGATGCCGAGGTCGCGCGGGTCGAAACGGTCCCGGCGCACCTGCGCCCGCTCCTGTTCGCCCGGCGGGGCGGTCACGACCCAGACGGTGGACGGCATCGCCGTGGTGAGCTCGTCCAGACCGTCGTCGCCGCGGAAGACCAGGCCCCGGGTGCCCCGGTCGGCCAGGACGTCCGCGACGATCGGGGCGAGCCGGGCGTCGGCGACGCCGATCGTCTGGGCCCCCGGCCGAGCCGGGTTCGCCAGTGGGCCGAGGATGTTGAACGCGGTCTGGACACCCAGCTCCTTGCGGGTCGCCCCGACATGGCGCATGGCCGGGTGGAAGACCTGCGCGAAGCAGAAGGCTATGCCGGCACTGGACAGGCAGGCCTCGACTCCGGCCGGCGGCAGGTCGATCACCACACCGAGCTCGGACAGGACGTCCGCCGACCCGCTTGCCGACGACGCGGCGCGGTTGCCGTGCTTGACGACCGTGACCCCGGCGCCGGCGGCGACGATCGCCGCCATCGTCGAGAGGTTCACCGTGTTGGAGCGGTCGCCGCCGGTGCCGCAGGTGTCGACGGCGCCGGCCCGCAGCTCGTCGGAGAGGGCGAGCGCCTCGCCGACGCCGAGCATCGCGCGGACCAGCCCGCCGATCTCCTGCGCGGTCTCGCCCTTGGCCCGCAGCGCGATGATGAAGCCGGCGATCTGGGCGGGCGTGGCCAGCCCGCCCATGATCTGTTCCATCGCCCAGGCGGTCTGGTCGGTGGTCAACGGCTCGCCGGAGATCAGCAGGTTGATCAGGTCGGGCCAGCTCTGCGCGGCCCGCCGGCCGCTGCCGGTCGCCCCACGCCCGGTCGCCCCGGTGCCGGCGGCAGCCTGACGCGGTGCCGATGTGCTCGTCATGACGGGGTCCGCCGGGCCTAGCGGGCGCGGGTGTTGACCACCGGCCGGCGGACCGCCGAGCCGGTCGCACGCTCCCGGAGCAGGCCGACGACCGCGTCGGTGAGCGCGCCCGGGTCGACGGGGTGGCTGACCACCGCGTCGGCCTGCGACCAGGTTGCCAGCCACCGGTCGTCGCGCCGGGCGACCAGCAGCAGCGTGGGCGGGCAGTCCGCCACCTCGTTCTTGAGCTGGCGGCACAGCCCCATCCCGCCGGACGGCGCGGCCTCGGCGTCCAGGATGCACAGGTCGGCCTCGCCGTGGTCGACGGCGTCGATGAGGGTCGCCGCGTCGGACACCTCGACGAACTCGATCTCGTCGAGGTCGGCCGCGGGCCGGCGCCCGACGGCCGCCAGGACACGCGCTCGGACGTCGGGCTTGCTCGCGTAGACGAGGACGGTGCTCATGGCGTCCACGGGCCTCTCGGGTGGGCGACCGCCGTGGGCGGCGATCGGAACGACTGCCGGTACGGGCACTGCGTGGGCACCGGTCTCCGGCGGCGACCCCGGGCGTCGCCGCACAGGGCGCCGGCCGCGGTGTCGGACGTCCCACCGGCCCGGTATCCGCTCCGAAGGCTATCTGTTCGCGGCGTGCCGGTCGCGTGCCCATCCGGGTCACCGGCGCCGCGTGGCGGCCGGTACGGTCAGGGCCGTCGCAGGCGGGAACATCGCCGCGGGGGCCGCCGGGCCGACCCGACCCCGGGGCCGGTGACGGGCCTGGCAACGGGCCTGGCGGCGGGTCGGTGGCCGGACCTCCGGGTCCGGAGGGGTTTGCCATCGGACGCCGTCAGGCGTGATACTGATACTCGTTCTCAACGATTGTCCGAGCGCCCGTCCCGGCTGTGCCTCCCGCGGGACCAGTGCGCGGGCGGGCGCTGACCGACCGACCGATGACGGACGTGACCCGATGCCGGAGCGGACCGAACTACGCCTCACTCCCCAGCGCGGAGCCGTGCTGGAGGTACTGAAGGCCGCCGACGACCATCCCACGGCGGCCGAGGTCTACGAGCGCGTGCGGGTCGCTGCCCCTGGTATCGGCAGCGCCACGGTGTACCGCGCGCTCGCGTTGCTGGTGTCGACCGGGCACGCCCTCGAACTGAGCCTCGGGGACGGCACGGCAGCCAGGTACGACGCGAACACCAGCCGGCACGACCACGCCGTGTGCGAACGGTGTGGCCGGGCGGTGGACATCGACCAGCCCGTCCCCGACGGGATGGTGGCCGAGATCGCACGGCGGTCCGGCTTCACGATCACCGGGTACGACCTGCAGTTCCGTGGTCTGTGCCCGGAGTGTCAGTCCGGCGGCGCGGGCCAGGGCCCGGGCCGCCGGCAGTGATCGAACCAATCATGATGTAAATGGAGGAGCTCCGCATGCCGAAGCTTGACGGCACCAAGACCCACGAGAACCTCAAGGAGGCCTTCGCCGGCGAGAGCCAGGCCAACCGGCGCTACCTGTACTTCGCCCGCCGGGCGGACATCGAGGGCCTGACCGAGGCCGCGGGCCTCTTCCGGGACACGGCCGAGGGTGAGACCGGCCACGCGTTCGGTCACCTCGACTTCCTCGCCGAGGTCGGCGACCCGGCGACGGGCGAGCCGATCGGCAAGACGGCCAAGAACCTGGCGAGCGCCGTGGCCGGCGAGACCTACGAGTTCACCGCGATGTACCCGGGCTTCGCGAAGACCGCCCGCGAGGAGGGCTTCGAGGAGGTCGCCGACTGGTTCGCCACGCTCGCGCGCGCCGAGAAGACCCACGCCGGCCGCTTCAAGAAGGCCCTCGACGCGGTGGTCGCCGAGGAGACCGCGGACGCCTGATCGCGGCCGCGTTCCCGGGCGGTTCGCGCCGCCCGTACGGCCGGGGGTGGCACGGGGGAACCCGGGCCMCCCCCGGCCGGGAGCCGGGGCTGGGCGGCCCGTCTCGACGGGCTGTCCGGGCCCGGAGCTCCGGCCCATCGACTCACCGGGCCCCGGGAGCCTCGACACCCGGCACGTCCGGCTCTCCCGGTACCTTTTCGGATGTCCGCCGCGGTCCATGCGCCCCTGGCCTCTCTGCGCCCCCGCGCCCCGCAGGAGACACCGGCGGGTACGGGGACGGGCGTCGCGACGGGGTAGGAGGAGGTAGCACGATGACGTTCACCATCGCCGACATCACGACGGACCATCAGTCCTACTCGGCCCGGCGCAGCCAGGCCCGCGCGCGGATGATCCCGATCCGTGCCGAGCGGCGCGTGCGGGTCGGCGACATCCTGCTGTTCGAGTTCGAGAACGCCGAGACACTGCGCTACCAGGTGCAGGAGATGGTCTACACCGAGYGTCTCAGCGCTCCCGGCGAGGTCGCCCACGAGGTGGACGCCTACTCGCGGCTGCTGCCGTCCAGCCACGCACTCACCGCCACGATGTTCATCGAGCTCGACCAGCTGGACGCCGTCCGCGACGAGCTCGTCCGCCTGTCCGGGGTGCAGAGCCGGATCTCGCTGGAGATCGGCGGGGTGACGGTGCCCGCCGTCGAGATCCCGGGCGTGGACGAGGACCCCGACGCCCCGAGCGAGACCGTGTCGGTGCACATGTTCCGCTTCCCGCTGACGGACGAGACCCGGGACGCCTTCCGCGACCCCGAGGTCCCCGTCGAGCTGGTGGTCGACCATCCGGCCTACAGCGACGGGACCCCTGTCACCGGGGCGACCCGGCGCAGCCTGATCGCCGACCTGGCCCTGCCCGGCTGACGGCTCCGCCCGGCTGACGGTCCTGCCCGGCTGACAGGCTGGCGTGGGCCGTTCATCTGCCGCGGGTCCGGGTATGCGAGCACAGGACAGGCTCGATTCCCGGCCCGACAGGAGTGGCGCTGTGACCGATCACCACGACGGCCCGGTCGGGTTCGGCCCCGGCGGAACGACCCCGGCCAGCGAGGCTCTGCACCGGCTGGCACTCGACCGCGACGACTCGGCGGCGCTGGGCGCGCTGGCCGTCGCGGACGTCCTCGTCCCGGATCTCAGCGATCCGTCCCGGGACAACGGCGACGCGCGGGTGGTGAAACTCCCCGTCGCCGAGCAGGCCGACGGCCGCCAGTTCGTCCCCACCTTCACCTCGGAGCGGCGTCTCGCCGACGCGCTGCCGGGCGTCGGCCGCTACCGCAGGGTCGCGCTCGCCGTGTTGCTGCGGATGTGGCCTTCCGAGGATCTGATGCTCGCCGTCGACCCCGGGACGGAGGAGGGTCTGACGTTCCCCGCGGAGGGCATCCGGGCGCTCGCCGCCCTCGCGGACTGAGCCGTCCGGGCCACCCCCGGCGTGGCGCGCCGCTCTGGGTGAGGGACACAACAACCGACGGGTTCCGGGCCCGGCACGCGGCGTGGCCGACGCCTCATCACATGCCAGAACCTGCGTGTTAGCAGGTGTTTCGACAGCACCCGGCGGATTTTCGGATGCTCGGCGGGCGCTCGCGGCGCGTCGTCGACGCCGTGTAGTCCTACCGATTGTCGAACCTACGGTGGCGCGTGCGGCGTCACATGCCAGAATGACCGTCGTGGCCTCAGCCCCTGTCCTCGAGAAGGCTCCTCCAGCGCACCCGGCGGCCAACCGTCCCTCGATGGTCTCGGTCGGCACGGTGGTGTGGCTGTCGTCGGAGCTGATGTTCTTCGCGGCACTGTTCGCGATGTACTACACGATCCGCTCGGTCAACAGCGGCAACTGGCCGCCGGTCACCGGCGACCCGGCCGGGTCCGAGATCGGCCCCGTGCACCTGCACGTCCCGTTTGCACTCTTCTTCACGGTGATCCTGGTCCTGTCCAGCGTGACCTGTCAGCTCGGAGTCTTCGCCGCCGAACGCGGCGACGTCATCGGGCTGCGCCGCTGGTACCTGATCTCGCTGATCATGGGGATCGTCTTCGTTGGCGGTCAGGCCTGGGAGTACTTCAAGGAGAACGAGTTCACCCTGGCGTCGCACGGCTACGGGTCGGTGTACTACCTGACCACCGGGTTCCACGGGATGCACGTGATCGGTGGGCTGGTCGCCTTCGTTCTGGTGCTGGCCAGGTCGACCTACGGGCGCTTCACGCCCGAGAAGGCGACGTCGGCGATCGTGGTGTCGTACTACTGGCACTTCGTCGATGTCGTCTGGATCGCCCTGTTCGCCACCATCTACCTCCTCCAGTGAGCGACATGACCACATCCAAGGCATCCGAATCCGCGGCGTCCTCGTCCGCGGGCGCGGCCGGCAGACCCCGGCTCGTCTCGCGCAGGAACGCCCGGCGATCCCGGTCGGCTTCCGTGCGCCGCCGCCGTCGGTCGTCGTCCATCGTCCTTCTCCTCGGCCTGCTGGCCACGGGGGTGATGTGGACGGTGCTCGCTCCCGGGGGCAACGCGACGGAGACTCCGGACGCGAACGAGGCCGTGCGCCAGGGCCGCGCCCTGTTCGCACAGGGGTGCGCGACCTGCCACGGCCTGAACGCCCAGGGCTCCAGCGAGGGGCCGAGCCTGATCGGTGTCGGCGCGGCCGCGGTGGACTTCCAGATGTCCACCGGTCGTATGCCGCTCGCCGCTCCCGCGGCACAGGCCGACCGCAAGGACCCGCTCTACTCGGAAACACAGATCGACCAGGTGGAGGCCTACATCCAGTCGCTGGGCGGCGGTCCTGAGGACCCCGACCTGACGGATGCAGATCTCAACGACGCCGACCTCGCCGAGGGCGGTGAGCTCTTCCTGGCGAACTGTGCCCAGTGCCACCAGGCCGCCGGCGCCGGTGCGCCGCTGACCTACGGCAAGTTCGCGCCGTCACTCAGCCAGGCGACCGCCGACCAGGTCGTCGAGGCGATGCGGACCGGGCCGGAGTCGATGCCGGTCTTCGGGCCCGGCCAGATCAACGAGGAGGAGGCCGTCGCGGTTGCCGCGTACGTCCGTCACCTCCAGGACGCGCCCGCACCCGGTGGTGCCTCGATCGGCAAGTACGGCCCGGTTCCCGAGGGTCTGGTCGCGATCGTGATCGGTCTCGGCGCGCTGCTCGGTGTCTGCCTCTGGATCGGCGCGAGGCAGAAGCTGTGAGCGCCGAGAAGGGCCCGAACGGGCCAGCGGCCGCGGCCGGCGACGACAACGGCGACGACCTGACACCGGACTCGCCGCAACGGCGCATGCATTACGCCGGCTACCAGGGAGAACCGGCCGACAAGGCAGACCAGGATTCGATGAGCAGCATTTTCAAGAGGACGAAGCACCCCGTCGACACCTCGGGGCGCCCGAAGGACGACTCCGACCCCCGTGCCGGTGGTCCGGATGTCACCGCGGGGCACGACGGGCCCGAGGTGCTCGGGACCCCGCCGAACCCGACCGACTCCTCCCAGACCCCGGAGACGACGGTCGTGCGGTCCGGCGGCGCCACCGCCACGGCGCAGGGTGCGGGCGGTGGCGGGGGAGTCACCCCCCGCGCGCCGCACACGGCCGAGTACGACCGGCGGGCCGCCCGGCGCGCCGAGCGGCTCATCGCCTTCTGGTTCACCATCTCGATCGTCGGCACGGTGGGCTTCATCATCACCAACTTCGTCGGCGACAAGCACGCGCAGTACTACACGCCCGCCATGGGCAGCGCGCTCGGGCTGGCGGTCGGCGGCCTCGGGGTCGGCATGATCCTCTGGGCGAAGCGCCTGATGCCGCACGAGCAGGCGGTGCAGGAGCGGCACGAGTTCACCTCCCCGCAGGAGGAGATCGCGGTCACCGAGGAGGAGGTCGCGCTCGGCTTCGCCGACACCGGCCTCGCCAGGTACCCGTTGCTGCGGCGCAGCCTGCTCGCCGCCGGCACGATCCTCGGCGGACTGGTGGTGGTGCCGCTGCTCAACCTCACCAACAGCAAGCCCGGCAAGAAGCTCGACCACACGCACTGGGTCAAGGGCGCCCGTCTCGTCAACCTGCAGGGCCGCTATGTCAAGCTCGGCGACATCGCGATCGGCGGGATCGAGACCGTGCTCCCGGCCATCCCGGTGAAGGAGGCGGACGGCAGCCTCTCCTACGAGCCGAAGCTGGACCTGCACAGCAAGGCGGACAGCACCACGATCCTCATCCGCCTGGAGCCCGGCGTGAACAAGCCGCGCCAGGGCCGCGAGAACTGGGCTGTCGACGGGCACGTGGCCTACTCGAAGATCTGCACGCACGCGGGCTGCCCCGTCAGCCTCTACGAGCAGCAGACGCACCACCTGCTCTGCCCCTGCCACCAGTCGGTGTTCGACGTGCCTGACGGGTGTCGGGCGATCTTCGGGCCAGCGAGCCGGTCGCTGCCGCAGCTCGCCATCGCGGTGGATGACGAGGGCTACTTCATCGCCCGTGACGGGGACTACACCGAGCCCGTCGGCGCCGCGTTCTGGGAGCGCTCATGACCACCGCATCGGCACCCGTACCGAAGTTCCAGAAGCGGCCGACTCCGGCCCGCAAGGTCAACCGGGCCATCGACGACCGGTTCGGGACGCAGGGCGCGATCCGCCGGAACTTCAACAAGGTGTTCCCGGACCACTGGTCCTTCCTGATCGGTGAGATCGCGCTCTACAGCTTCATGATCCTGCTTCTCACCGGGATCTACCTGACGCTCTTCTTCGACCCGTCGAACGTCGAGATCATCTACAACGGCTCCTACGTCCCGCTCAAGGGCGTGGAGATGAGCCGCGCGTACGCGTCGACGCTGGACATCAGCTTCGACACCCGAGCCGGACTGGTCTTCCGCCAGATCCACCACTGGGCCGCGCTGGTCTTCGTCGCGTCGATCATCGCCCACATGATGCGGGTGTTCTTCACCGGTGCCTTCCGCAAGCCGCGTGAGGTCAACTGGCTGATCGGCATCGTCCTGCTGATGCTCGCGCTGGTCGAGGGTTTCGCCGGCTACTCGCTGCCGGACGACCTGCTCTCCGGCACCGGCCTGCGGATCGCCGCGTCGATCGCCCAGTCGATCCCGGTGATCGGCACCTGGACGTCGTTCCTGGTGTTCAACGGGGAGTTCCCCGGCGAGAACTTCATCCCGCGGCTGTACGTGGTGCACATCCTGCTCGTGCCGGGCATCCTGCTCGCGCTGATCGGGGCGCACCTGGGCATCCTGTGGCACCAGAAGCACACCGACTTCCCCGGCCCGGGCAAGACCGAGCACAACGTGGTCGGTCACCGCGTCTTCCCGGTGTTCGCCGTGAAGTCCGGCGGCTTCTTCATGCTGACCTTCGCGGTACTGGCCCTGCTCGGCGGCCTCGCCCAGATCAACCCGATCTGGACGTTCGGCCCGTACGACCCGGCCAAGGTCAGCTCGGCGTCCCAGCCCGACTGGTACATCGGCTTCCTGGACGGGTCCACCCGGCTCATGCCGCCGTGGGAGTTCAGGGGCCTCGGGCACACCATCCCGGCGGTGCTCTGGCCGACGGCGGTGCTGCCCGGCGTACTGTTCACACTGGCGGCGCTCTACCCGTTCCTGGAGGCGAAGTTCACCGGGGACAAGGCCTCGCACAACCTGCTCCAGCGCCCGCGGGAGGCCCCGACCCGCACCGCGATCGGCGCGATGAGCCTCAGCTTCTACCTGGTGCTGTTCATATCGGGTGGTAACGACATCATCGCCCACACGTTCAGCATCTCGCTGAACGCGATGACCTGGGCGGGCCGGATCGGGCTCATCGTCGTCCCGCCGATCGCCTACGTCGTCACCAAGCGGCTGTGCATCTCGCTCAACGAGCGGGACGCCGAGATCGCGCATCACGGTATCGAGACCGGCATCATCCGCCAGCTCGCCAACGGCGAGTTCGTGGAGGACCACCGGCCGAAGCCGCCGCCGGTCTCCGACTACCCGCAGGTCCCGACCGACCGGATCCCGTTGCCGGCCGGCGCTGCGGACGGAGCCCACGGCAAGGGCCTGGCGCATCGTGCCGGCAAGGCCGTCGGCGGTTTCTTCACCGAGGAGACCGAGAAGCCGGCAGGCGACGCTCCGGTGGGCGGTGGTTCCAAGCACTGACCGCCGTGCACCAGCTGACCACTGGGCACTGACCGCCGGGTCGCCCGGAGCTGTTCCGCCTGCCGCGGGCGGCTCCGGCGCTCGGAGGAGCCGGAACGCGCACGAGGCCTCCGAAGGGCCGCCCCCGACGACCGTCGGGAGCGGCCCTTCGTCATGTCCGCGGCCTTCAGGCGGGCGAGGCTCCGAAGCGCTTCGCCGCGCGGATCGCGCCGTGTGCCGGCCAGCTCCACTCGCCCTCCAACCGGACCAGCCGGACCCCGGGCCCGGTGAGCCACCGGCCGATCCGCTCGGTCTCCTCCACCGAGGCGCAGGGAGTCGGCCCCGGCACGGGCCGTACCGTCTCCGCGCTCGCCACGACCGCGTCGACCCAGGGCCGGGGGTCGATGCCGCGCGGCACCGAGGCCGCGGAGACGAGCCGACCGCGGCGGATCACCGACAGGTCCCACCCGGCGTCGGTGGTCGGCGCCGCGGCGACCATCTCCGGAACTGTGGTGAGCGCGACGAGGCGCTGCCGGCGCGCCGCGGCACGCAGGTAGGCGGCCAGCCGGTCGCGCACCTCGGCGGCCTCCTCGTACCGCTGGTCGGCCGCCAGGTGCGCGATGCGCCGCTCCAGCGCCTCCTGGACCGGACCCGGGTCACCTGTCATCGCCTGGCGGGCCAGCTCGGCGACCTCGGCGTACTCCGGCTGGCTCTGCCGCCCGTCACAGGGCGCGCCGCAGCGGCCGAGGTCGGCCAGCACACAGGCCGCGGTCGGGCGGCGCGGTGAGATCCGGGTACTGCACTGGCGCAGCGGGACGGCCTCCAACAGCGCGGTCTCCGCCTCCTGCGCGGCCCGGGCGGTTCCGAAGGGGCCCAGGAACGCCACGCCGTCGCCGACGGACCGCACGCGGGACAGCCGCGGGTACGGCTCGTCGGTGAGCCGCAGGTAGACGGCTCGCTCGGGGTAGCGGGAACGCCGGTTGTAGGGCGGCTTGTACTCGGCGATCAGCCGGAGCTCGCGAACCTCCGCCTCCAGCGGGTGTGCGCAGCCGATCGCGTCGACCCGTTCCGAGGCCGCGACCATCTCCGCCATCCGGGTGCGGGGCTCGCTTGCGGTGAAGTAGGTCCGCACCCGGGACCGCACCGACCGCGACGTGCCGACGTAGAGCGCCCGGCCCGTTCCGTCCCGGAACACGTAGACGCCGGGCCCGGTGGGCAGCCCGTCGGCGAGGTGYCGCTTGCGCCGCTGGGCGGGGGAGACCCGCGCGCTGTACTCCCGCAGATCCTCGATCGTGGTGACGCCCAGGTTGCCGAGCCGCTCGAACAGCCCGTGCAGGACGTCGACCGTCGCCCTGGCGTCGGCCAGCGCCCGGTGCGTCGGCCGGGTAGCACTGCCGAACAACATCGCCAGCGACTCCAGCCGGCAGTCCGGAGCCTCGTCGCGGGTCACCACCCGGCGGGCGATCCGCACCGTGTCGAGGTGCTCCCAGGCGGGGACGGGGTAGCCGCACGCCGTCGCCGCCGCGCGCAGGAAGCCGAGATCGAACGGCGCGTTGTGGGCGACGAGCACCGCGCCCCGGGAGAACTCCAGGAAGGTGGGCATGACCTCGTCCAGCGCGGGCGCGGTGGCCAGCATGACGTCGGTGATGCCGGTGAGCACCGAGACCACCGCCGGCACGGGGCCGGACGCCCGGACCAGCGTCGACATCTCGCCCAGAACCTGGCCGCCCCGCACCTTCACGGCGCCGATCTCGGTGATCTCCGCCGTCGCCGGCGAACCGCCGGTGGTCTCCAGGTCGACGACGACGAAGGTCAGGTCGGACAGTGGGCGGCCGAGCTCCGCCAGGCTCGCCTGGCGCGGCGGGCCGCCGGTACGGGCGGGACTGGTGCTGACGACGGTGGTGCTGACGACGGTGGTGCTGGCGGCAGTGGTGCTGGCGGGGGTGGGGACGGGGACGGGACGCACCGGCCACACCCTAGGGGGCGGGTACGACAGGTCTGCCAGCCGATACGCCGGTACGCGCAGCTCAGGAGAAGGGGCGGGCGAAGGCGGTGGGCCCCGCGTTCATCACCCGGAACTCGTTGCCCTCCGGGTCGCGCAGAACGTAGCCGGTCTCCCCGTGTGCCTCATAGCGGGCCAGCTGCTGGGCGCCCAGCGAGGCGAGCCAGCCGATGACCCGCTCGGCGTCGACGGCGTACAGCTCCAGGTGCAGGCGGTTGGGGTTCTCCTCGTCCTCCTCCGCCCGCTCCTCCCGGCGGCCGCTGCGGCGGCCTGCCCATCGCGGCGGCCGCGGCCGGGCTCGCCGGCGCAACAGCAGCTTCGGCCCGGCGCCGGCGGGGTGGCGGAGCAGCGCGGCATCGCCGGCCTGCTCGGAGATCTCGTAACCCAGCGCGGCGGCCCAGAAACGGACCATGACACCCACGTCGGTGCAGTCAACACTGATTCGAGCGACCCTGATGCCGTTCGTCTCAAACCTGGCCACCTGAAGCATCATTCCGTATCGCCGGGTTCGTTGGTGCATCGGTGTGTCTCCGGCGTGTCCTACGGCAGAGGGTCGACGACCCGTCGTGCCTGTTTGTCGGGAATTGGTCTCGATTCCGCCGATTTGTTCCCGGGCTGTTGGGCCGCCCCCAGCCTGATGACCTCCGCGTGCGCCTGCGGCGATCTCGGTAGGGTCCCGTTATGGCCAGTGTCTTCACCCGGATCATCAACGGCGAGCTGCCCGGTCGCATCGTGTACGCGGACGAGACCAGTGTCGCCTTCCTGACCATCGCGCCCATCCGGCCCGGTCACACCCTTGTGGTCCCGCGCCTGGAGGTCGACCACTGGATCGACCTGCCCGACGAGGTGCTCAGCTCGGTGTGGAGCGCAGCGGCGACCGTGGGGCGGGCCATCGACTCGGTCTTCCGGCCCCGCCGGGTGGCGGCGATGCTCGCGGGCCTGGAGGTGCCGCACACCCACATTCATCTCGTGCCGATCGAGGCGGAGTCGCAGATGAGCTTCGCGCTGGCCGACAGCAGTCCGGACCCGGCCATGATGGACGACGTCGCCGAGCGCCTGCGTGCGGCGCTGTCCGCGCCGGCTGGCGCGTGACCTGAGTGGGCACTGCCCGCTGTGGAGCGGGGCAGGCCGGTTGGCGCGGAGTAGGACGGACGGGCGGCGTTGCGCGGGCCGCCGGCGGCCCGGCCACGGTCAGAAGGACCGCGGCCGGGCCGCCGGCCGGCCGGAACTCGCTGTCAGAACTCGCTGTCAGAACTGGAATGTCGCGGGTGCCACCGCGAACAGCGGCTCCCAGTTCAGCTTGTGATGGCCGGCCGGGGCGTCGATGACCACGTTGCCGGTCACCTTCTGCCCCGCCTTGACGTCGCTGGTGTACAGATCGGGCTCCACCGAGGTGAACTCGCCGTCGTAGCGGCTGCCGTCCTCCGTCTGGACGTAGAAGTCCGACGGCGCCGCCGACGTCTCGCCCCGGGACACCTCGACGGTGACGTTCACGACGTAGAAGGCGCCGCGGCTCGGCGGGTCGCCGTACTCCTCGACACGGCCGGTCGAGCTGCAGATCGAGTTCAGGGTGACCTTGGCCTCGAAGTCGCTCACCGACGACCGCGCGTTGCCCGTGACGGTTCCGGCTCCGCCGACGCCGGCCACTCCCGCGGGCGGCGGGCCCGCCGGGGTGACCGGCACACAGCCCTCGGGCGCCCCGGGCTGCTGGGCCCCGCCCGCAGGCTGTGTGGGCACCGAGCCGCCCGGAAGCGTCGTCACACCGGGGATGACGGGCCCGGTCGGGGCGGCCCGCGGATTGAGGGTTGAGCCGGAGGCGGTCGGCTCCGTGTCGTCACCGCCGCCCACGGAGAGCGCGATGATGACGCCGAGGACGATGGCGGCGACGACCGCCAGCGGAACGATGATCATGGCGGGGTTGCGCCGGCGGCCCGGCGGCGTACCGCCAGGCTGCGGCCAGCCTCCGGGCTGCTGCTCGGGGAACCCCTGCTGGTACCCGGGCTGCTGGTAGCCCTGCTGCGGTGCCTGGGGATAGCCCTGGGGCGGGTACTGGCCCGGGTAGCCGCCCTGGGCCTGCTGCCAGCCGGTGCCCTGCTGCCCCGGCGCCGCCGGGGTCGGCCAGCCGCTGCCGGCCTGACCCTGCTGGCCGGCGGGCTGCTGCCACCCGGTGCCCTGCTGGCCCTGCTGGCCCCACGGCGTGTCGGCGCCCTGCTGGGGCCACTGCTGCTGGGGCTGCTGCCCGGCGCCCGGCCACGAGCTCTCCGGCGACGCTCCGGCGGCGGGCGGAGTACCCCAGGAAGCCGCGGGCGTGGTGGAAGGCCACGCGCCGCCGTCCCCCTGCTGCCCCGGGGCCGGCGCGCCGCCCGGGGTGGGCCACTGCGGAGCCGGCGCGGGCGGCGGCGTGGCTGACCCGCCGCCAGCCGGGCTCTCCGAGGCCGGCGGCTGTTGCCACGAACTGTTGGGCGCTCGCCAGGTCTCCTGGTTGTCCTGACCGGGCGGGGGGTGGCCAGGGGGGGTCTGGTCGGTCACGGAGGTCCTCTCGACAGCCCCCGCCGCGCTTCCTACGGGCGGAGCACACGATAAACACGGCGAGATTACATAAGCCGGATATCGCCGGCCACAATGGGTGTCTTTCCGTTGAGGATTCCGGGCTCGTGCAGATGTCGGGCACGACGGGCGATGACAGCGTTGACGGTGATGTCAGGTACACGCATCCGGCCAGATGGCCTGGTGCCGATTGCCGAGGATCGCGCCGAGGCCGGCCCGAATGACATTCCACCCGGTGCTGCCCGTCGTTCTGCCGAGGCGTTCGGTGAGCGGCGGACCGTCCCGGTCACCACCCGGTTCCCGGCTGTGCCCCGCGGCGTTCCTGCTGGCGTCCCCTGCCGTCCGGCTGGCCGGAGTGGGCTGCGGGGAAGGCGTCCGAGCGGCCCGGACGGGTCGACCGATACTCTGGACCGTCGCTGTCGTCGCTCGTTCCGGAGTTTCCCGTGCCTGTGGTCCCGCCCCGACGCCCGCGTCGGCCCAGGGCGATCCGCGGCGCGCGGCCGGCCGGGTCGCCCCGATGACCGAGACGCTTCCTGCCGATGTGCGGTCCCAGGTCGTCGTGTACGCCGCGGAGGCACTGGCCGAGCTCGCTGACGCTGTGGTTCCGGCCAGTCTGGTCGCTGTCCGTCGTTTCAAGGCGTCGCGCCGCGCACGGCTGGGTGCCGTGCCGCTCGCCGCCGCCATCGAGCAGGACGCGCACTTCCGCGGCCGGGTCGCCGAGTGGGTCCGCCGGGCGAATCCGGACCTCGTCGCCGCCATCACCGCCCCGGACGGCCCGCCCCCGGCCGCCCCCCCGGCCCAGATGGCCGCGATCGCCTACATCCTTCGTCTGCCCGACTGGGTCGCGCTCGTGGAGGAGGCCGCGCGCTCGTCCGCGCAGGAGGTGTCCTCGGCGCGGATGGACGAGGCCACCCGGGAGATCAGCCGGCTACAGGAGCAGATCGAGGCCGTCCGGCGACTCGCCCGTACCGAGCAGGAGCAGCTGCGCGCCCAGCTCGACGAGGCCCGCGCCGAGGCGGAGGAGGCCCGCCGCCGGCTGCGGGCCTCGGGGGACCGCGTGCGGCGCGCCGAGATCGCCGCCCGCGAGATCAGCGTCGCCGCGGAGACCGCGCGGGACATCGCTGCGCAGGCCGCGCGGGACAGCGGGGCCGAAGCCAAGCGGCTGCGCGCGCGGGTGCACGAGCTGGAGGCCGCGGCGTCCGCGACCCGCCGGGACAACCGGGATTCCCGCAGCATGGACGAGGCGCGGCTGCGGGTGCTGCTCGACACGTTGATGGCGGCGGCGAACGGCGTCCGCCGCGAACTCTCCCTGCCGACGACGGTCGCGCGGCCCGCTGATCTGATCAGCAGGCCGGAGAACGACCGCGGCTTCGACCCGTTCTCCGGGGTCGGCGGGAGAGGACGCGCCGACGACGATCCGGCGATCATCGACGACGTCCTGGCTGTCCCGGGCCTGCACCTGATCATCGACGGCTACAACGTGACCAAGCGTGGCTACGGCGCCCTCACGCTGCAGGCACAGCGCGCGCGACTGCTCGCCGGGCTCGGCGCGCTTGCGGGCCGAGCCCTCGACACCGCCGAGGTCACGGTCGTCTTCGACGCGACGGCGGTCGTCGCCCGGCCGGTCGGAGTCGCGATGCCACGTGGGGTGCGGGTCGTCTTCAGTCAGGCCGGCGAGCTGGCCGACGACGAGATCAGACGTCTCGTCCGCGCCGAGCCGCCAGGACGGCCGGTGGCCGTCGTGACCTCCGACCGCGAGGTGGCCGAGAACTGCGCCTCGCTGGGCGCCCGCACGGTCTCCTCGGACGCCATGCTGTCCAGGCTGGACCGCTAGTGCCGTGACCGACAGGTTCGCCCCGGCCGGGCGTGGCGGCCGGGGCGAACCTGTCGGTCACGGCACCAGGCCCGCGGCTGCGGTCCTGGTGGTCCGGGCGGTTCCGGTGATTCCGGTTCCGGCGGTCCAGAAACTGTCGTACCCCTCTCCTAGCGTGACCGGTGTCGAACTGGTGTCCGGTTCCACCGCGACCGGCGGGCCCCTGTGGGCACCGGCGGCCTCGGGTGGGTGAAGGACGAGAGGTGAGCACGATGCTGATCGACTGTGAGACGTGTGAGGCCCGGAGCAGCGCCGCCTGTGAGGACTGCGTGGTCAGTTTCCTGTTGGCGGCGCCGCACTCCACGGCGGACTGGGACGATGACGAGCGCCGGGCGCTCGAGGTCCTCGCCGCTGCCGGGCTGATCCGCATGCCGCGCCGTTTCCGAGCCGCCTGAGTCGTGCCGGTCCGCACACACGCCGCTCCAGGGATGTGTCGCTGACAGTCCCCTGGGTGTGATGGGCGCGGCGGGGAATGCGCTGTGTGCGCAGCCGGGTGCGGCGAGGCATCGTGGGCGTACCCCGCAGGTGTCGACGGGAGATGGTGCGCGTCCCAGCCGCGGCCTCGCCCAGGCCATACGGGAGCATGACGGCGTGCGTGTGCTCGCTGTGACCAACGATTTTCCGCCCCGTCCGGGTGGGATCCAGGCGTATGTGCACAACTTCGCCTCGCGACTGCCGTCCGACGAGATCGTCGTGTACGCGCCCGCCTGGCGCGGTGCCGCCGAGTTCGATGCCGCGGCGCCGTTCCCGGTGGTGCGGCATCCGACGTCGCTCATGCTGCCCACGCGGGATGTGTTCCGCCGGGCCCGCGAGATCGCCCAGGCGGAACGGTGCGACACCCTGTGGTTCGGTGCGGCGGCGCCACTCGGCCTGTTGGGAGCGCGGCTGCGCCGGGAGATGCCGGCCCGTCGGGTGGTGGCCAGCACGCACGGCCACGAGGTGGGGTGGGCGGCACTGCCCGGGGCCCGACAGGTGCTGCGCCGTATCGGGGCGACGACGGACGCTGTCACCTATCTGACGGACTACACCCGGATCCGTCTCGCGCCGGCCCTCGGGCCTCGGCCCGACCTGGCCCGGCTGCCCAGCGGCGTCGACCCGTCGTTGTTCCGCCCCGGCGACGGTCGCGACGAGATCCGGAAGCGCTACGGGCTCGATGGCCGTCCGGTGGTCGTCTGCGTGAGCCGGCTCGTTCCCCGCAAGGGGCAGGACATGCTGATCCGGGCGCTGCCGGCGCTGCGCCGCCGGGTCCCGGAGACCGCGCTGCTCCTCGTGGGCGGCGGGCCGTACCGGCAGGAGCTCACCAGGCTCGTCCGGGAGAACGACGTCGCCGACCACGTGGTGCTGACCGGTTCGGTGCCCTGGGAGGAGCTGCCGGCCCACTACGCGGCCGGTGACGTGTTCGCCATGCCGTGCCGCAACCGCCGGGCAGGGCTGGAGGTGGAGGGTCTGGGCATCGTGTTTCTGGAGGCGTCGGCGACAGGCCTGCCGGTCGTCGCCGGCCGCAGCGGGGGGGCACCGGACGCGGTCCTCGACCATCGGACCGGTGTGGTGGTCGACGGGCGGGACCTGCACGCGCTCGTCCGCGCGGTCGGCGACCTGCTCGCCGACCCGGACCGTGCCCGCTCGATGGGCACGGCCGGCCGGGCCTGGGTGGAGCTGCGCTGGCGCTGGGACGTCCTGGCCGGAGAACTGCGCGACATCCTGCGGGGCTGAACGCGCCGGCGCCCGCGGCGCAGCTCCGGGCGGTGCCCCGGTGACCAGAGGTCAGGCGGTCACGCGGGGCGCGGCGTAGAGGTTCTCCACCGTCTCCGCATAGCGTTCGAGGACCACGTTGCGCCGGACCTTCAGGCTCGGGGTCAGCTCGCCGCCTTCGATGGTGAAGTCGTGCGGAAGGATCTCGAACTTCTTGACCGCCTCGGCGTGGGAGACCATGGCGTTCGCGGCGTCGACGGCCCGCTGGATCTCGGCCCGCAGCTCGGGGTCGTCCGCCAGGCTGGCCGGGGTGGTGCCTGCGGGGCGGCCCTTCTCCTTCAGCCAGGCGGCGAGCGCATCCGGGTCGAGAGTGATCAGCGCGGCGATGAAGGGCCGCYGGTCACCGACGAGCATCGCCTGCCCGACCAGCGGGTGCTGCCCGATCCGCTGCTCCAGCGGAGCGGGTGCGACGTTCTTGCCGCCCGCGGTCACCAGGATCTCCTTCTTGCGCCCGGTGATGCGCAGGTGCCCGGTCTCGTCGAGGGAGCCGAGGTCTCCGGTGCGCAGGAAGCCGTCGGAGTCGATCGCCTCCTTGGCGGCGGTCTCGTTGTTGCGGTAGCCGCTGAGGACCAGATCGCCCCGGATCAGGACCTCGCCGTCGTCGGCGATGCGCACGGTGACCCCGGGCAGCGGCTGGCCGACCGTTCCGATCTTCATCGACTCGGGCCGGTTCACCGTCGCCCCCGCGGTGGACTCGGTCAGCCCGTAGCCCTCCAGGATGAAGAAGCCGATGCCCCGGAAGAAATGGCCCAGGTGGACGCTCAGCGGGGCACCGCCGCTGATGCCGTGGGTGATGTTGCCGCCCAGGGCGGACCGCAGCTTCGCGTAGACGAGCCGGCTGAACAGCGCGTGCCGCAGCCGGAGGGCGAGGCCGGGGCCGCCCTGGTCGAGGGCCTGGCTGTAGGCGACCGCCGTGGCCTCGGCGGCGTCGAAGATCCGGCCCTTGCCGTCGGCGTGGGCCTTGGCCCGTGCGCCGGCGTACACCTTCTCGAACACCCTGGGCACTGCCAGGATGAAGGTCGGCTGCACCAGCGCGAGGTCGGCCAGCAGCGTGTTGGTGTCCGGCGTGTAGGCGATGCACCGTGCGTTGTTGATGATCATGCACTGCATGGTCCGCGCGAGCACGTGGGCCAGCGGCAGGAACATCAGGGTCGAGGCGTCCTCGGTGAAGTGCTCCGGCGTTGTCGCAGCGCCGGCCAGCGCGTTGAACAGCAGCGCGCGGTGGGCCAGCTCGCAGCCCTTGGGGCGCCCGGTCGTTCCCGAGGTGTAGATGATCGTGGCGATGCTCGCCGCGGTGACGTCGGACCGGGCGGCCGCGAGCTCGTCCACCCCGATGCCCGCCTGCGCCCCGGCCTCGGCGAGGGCGTCCAGCGCGCCGTCGTCGAGGACGAGCACCTCGCGTAGCGAGGGCACGTGGTCGCGCACCTGGGCGATCCGGGCGGCGTGCTCCGCCGACTCGCAGACGGCGAGGACGGACTCCGAGTCCGAGATGATCCACTCGATCTGGTCGGGGCTCGACGTCTCGTAGATCGGAACGCTGACCGCGCCCGCGACCCAGCCCGCGTAGTCGAGCACCGTCCACTCGTACCGGGTGCGGCTCATGATCGCGAAACGGTCGCCGGGGCCCACGCCCAGGGCCACAAGTCCGGCAGCGGTCCGGACGACGAGGTCGCGGAACTCGCGCGCCGTCATGTCGGCATACCCGTCACCGGACTTGTAACGGACGATGACCTTGTCCGGGACCCGGTCCGCGTTGGCGAAGACGTCATCGCTGAGCGTCCTGTCATCCGCCACCGTGACCAGGGCGGGAGAGGTGTACTCGCGCACGGGAACTCCTTCGATGGCAGGGCCGTCTGGCCGGGGACCCGCCTGCGGGTGCCGGGCGGGGTGAGGATCGAGGGCCCGGTTTTCTGYCATGTGACGACAGTGGGTCCCGTGACGTTAGCCTGTGAGCGTCGCCACGGCGAGTCATTGGTCGTTCCGGATTTCGGGTCGTTCCCGGCGAAGCAGACCGGGTGCCGTGTTCGCCCGGCAGGCGCGGATGGTCCCGCTGAAGGCCGCTCGCCTAAGCTCTCTGGAGTGCGGGTGCATGTGGTGAGCGACGTCCACGGGAGGTCGGACGCGCTTCCCGGCGCAGCGACGGGAGCCGATGCTTTCATATGCCTCGGTGATCTTATTCTGTTCATCGACTACCGTGACCACGGCCGCGGGATCATGGGCGACCTGTTTGGTGCCGAGGCTGTGGGCCGCATGATCAGCCTGCGGACGGAGCAGCGTTTCGACGAGGCGCGGGAATGGTCCCGCAAGCTCTGGGGCAGCCTCGACGGCGACCGTGCCGACATCGTGGAGGCTGCCGTCCGGCGCCAGTACGCCGCCATGTTCGCGGCGTTCCCGACGCCGACCTACCTGACGTACGGCAACGTGGACCGGCCGGACCTCTACCCCGACTTCCTGCGCGACGGACTGCACCTGCTGGACGGCCAGACCGTCGAGATCGGCGGCCGGACCTTCGGGTTCGTCGGCGGTGGCCTGCGGACGCCGATGAACACCCCGTTCGAGATCGACGACGACGCCTACGCGGCCAAGGTGGCGGCCGTCGGCGCGGTGGACGTCCTGTGCTGCCACATCCCGCCGCACGTGCCGGAGCTGGTGTACGACACCGTGGCCCAGCGGTTCGAACGTGGCAGCGAGGCGGTACTGGAGGCCATCCACGCCACGCGGCCACAGTACGTGCTGTTCGGCCACGTGCACCAGCCCCTGGTCGCCGAGCTGGAGATCGGCACCACGCGCTGTGTCAACGTCGGGCATTTCAACGCGCGGGGCACGCCGTACGTCCTCGAGTGGTAGGACACCCTGCGTGGCACTTCCGTTCCGGTAGCCTCAACGATCGATCGGGCATTCGTCCTGCGCCCCAGGGTGCGGGTCGGCCGCACAGGTCAGCCGGCGCCATGCGCCGGCGCCAGTGGCCCCATGACCGGATCCGCCGGTCCCGCCGGGGCGATGAGATGTGGAGGTGCGGACGGTTCATGGTGGACCACGCGCAGTCGTCGATCGTCATCGATGCCCGGCCGGCCGTCGTCATGGGGACGATCGCCGACCTTGCCGCCTACCCGACCTGGGTCGGGCAGATCGAGGAGGCGGAGATCCTGGAGGTCGGGCCGGACGGGCGCCCGCACCAGGCCCGGTTCCGGATCAACGCGGTTATCATGAAGGACGAGTTCGTCAACGAGTACACCTGGAAGGGCGACGAGCAGGTCAGCTGGACCCTCGTCTCCGGCCAGGCGATGTCCGCGCAGGACGGCAGCTACCTGCTGCGTGACCTCGGTGACGGCCGTACCGAGGTCACCTACGAGCTCACGGTGGAGCTGAAGGTCAAGATCCCGGCCCTGCTCCGCCGCAAGGTCCAGGGCGGCATCGTGGACGCGGCGCTGAAGGACCTCAAGAAGCACGTCGAGAAGCTCGTCGAGAGCTGACTGTTCAGTGCGGTGTGTGCTCCTGACGGGCAAGGGTGGGGGCGGGACCACGACAGTCGCCGCGGCGACGGCCACCCTCGCAGCCCAGCGTGGCCATCGGACCCTGGTGGTCTCGGTGGACCCCGCCGCCGGCCTCACCGGCGTCCTCGACCATCCGCTCGGCCCGGCGGAGGTCGAGCTGGAGCCTGGCCTCTTCGCGCTCCAGACCGACCTGCGGCACGCGTTCGCCGAGCGCTGGCCGCAGGTCCGCGCGCTGATCACCGCCGGGGCCTCCGAGCCCGGGATCGACATCCTGGAGGTCGAGGAGCTTCTGAGGCTGCCCGGCGCGCTGGAGGCGCTCACCCTGCTGGAGCTGCGTGACCTGATCAGAGCCGACCGCTACGACGTGGTCGTCGTGGACGCCGGCCCGGCCAGCGCAGCCCTGCGTCTGCTGGCAAGCCCGGAGACGCTCGCCTGGGGCTGCCGCCGGCTCGGCCCTCCCGAAGGCGCGCTCGCCCGGTGGATGCGGCCGGCGCTGCCGCTACCGCTGGCCGGCCGGTTCGTCGGCCGCCTCGCTGCCATGGCCGGGCCCGCCTACGAGGCGGTGTCCGGGCTGGCTGCGCTGGCCCAGGAGATGCGGGCCCTGCTCGCCGATCCGGTGGTCACCAGCGTGCGGCTGGTGCTGACGCCGGAGACGTCCGCGCTCGCGCAGACCCGCCGCACGCTGCGCGGCCTGTCGCTGCACGGCATCGGGGTGGACGCGGTGGTCGTCAACCGGGTCATCGGCCATGACGGCGGCGACGCCTGGCGGGCCGGTTGGGCCGCGGCGCACCGCGAACAGCTGGCCGAGATCGCCACGGTGGTCGCCCCGCTGCCAGTCCTCCTGGCGGCCTACCGGGCGGGTGAGCCGCTCGGTCTGGAGGAGCTCGCGGCGTTCGGCGCCGCGGCCTACGGCGGGCGCGACCCCGCCGCGGTGCTCAGCCACCACCGCGCCGGGGCGGGCCCGGCCCCCCTGGTGGAACGCGCCGGGAACGGTTACGTGATGTCGTTCGAGCTGCCGTTCGTCGACCGGTCCGAGGTGGATCTCGCCCGCGTTGGTGACGATCTCGTCGTGAGCGTCGGCGCGGACCGGCGCCATGTCCCGCTCCCCGCGGCACTGCGCCGGTGCGACGTGTTCGATGCCCGCCTCGCCGAGGACCGGCTTACGGTGTCGTTCGTGCCTGACCCCGCCCGCTGGGTCCGGGCGTGAACGGCCCCACGGAGCCCGGCCCGGCGCGGGAGGTCGTCGGTTCGCTCGCGCAGGAGGCCGCGCTCCTGGCAGCCGCGGTGCAGGAGTGGATGGCCGCCGCGAAGGGCACGCCGGGCGCCGACGCCGACGCCGACGACGCGGATACGGATACGGGTCCGGATGCGGACGAGGGCGCGGGCGGCACGGCAGGGCCGGCCGGCAGTGGTCACGAGGGTCCGTGCTGCGCGTGCCCGGTGTGCCGGGTGCTCACGGGTCTGCGCGGCGAGCACGCCGAGGTCACCGGCCATCTGATCGACGCCGCCGTGTCGCTGGGCGCCGCCGCCCGCGCTGCCTGGGGGGTCTGGACCGCCGACGCCCGCCGCCGAGCCGCCGCCGCCCCGACAGCCAGCGGCGAGCCAGGCGCAGGAGCCCCGGCCCCCGATGCGGCGGGGGCCGCCATCCCGGCACCCGCGCCCGGATCGGGGGCGTCCGACGGCGAAACCACCGCCGGCCCGGAGCAGATCCCGGTAGAACCACGAAAACAGGGAAAGCAGGGAAAGTCGGGCGAGCGGCCCGCCACGTCCGCGGGGTCGCCCCGGCCCCGCGTCCAGAAGATAGATGTGAGGTGAGCGTCCAGTGACCACCGGGTCAGCGACCGCCCCCGTGGGGGACGGAGACCTGGCGATCGGAGTGGACGTCGGCGGGACGAAGGTGGCCGCCGGTGTCGTCGACGACCAGGGGAAAGTGCTGGCCTCCGCGCGCCGACCGACCCCGAGCCATGATCCGGCCGAGGTCGCCGACGCCATCGCCGAGCTGGTCGCCGAGCTCCGCCGGACCTACGACGTCCGGGCCGTGGGAGTAGGCGCAGCCGGCTGGATCGACGGTGACCGCTCGACCGTGTTGTTCGCCCCCAACCTCGCCTGGCGGGACGAGCCGCTGCGGGACGTGTTGGCGGGCCGGGTCGGCCTGCCGGTGGTGGTGGAGAACGACGGCAACGCCATGGCCTGGGCCGAGTACCGGTTCGGCGCGGGGCAGGGCCACAGCGACCTGATCTGCGTCACGGTCGGCACGGGTATCGGCGGCGGCATCGTCCTGGACGGGCAGCTACGCCGCGGCGCCTTCGGGATCGGCGCCGAGATGGGCCACATGCAGTTCATGCCGGGCGGCTACCGGTGCGGCTGCGGGAACGACGGTTGCTGGGAGCAGTACGCCAGCGGCCGGGCGCTGGTCCGGGGCGCCCGTGAGGTGGTCGCGGCCTCACCGGAGGCCGCGTTGCGGATGCTGGCCGGGCGCACGGTCGACGAGCTGAGCGGGCCCGACGTCACGGCCGCCGCGCAGGCCGGTGACCCGGCCGCGGTGGGCTGCCTGCAGCAGGTCGGCTGCTGGCTCGGCCAGGGGCTCGCGAGCCTCGCCGCGATCCTCGATCCCAGCCGCTTCGTCATCGGCGGCGGGGTCTCGGACGCGGGGGAGCTGCTGGTGGGCCCGGCCCGCGACGCGTTCCGTTCCTCGCTGTCGGGCCGTGGCCACCGCCCGGAGGCCGATGTGGTCGTGGCCACCCTGGGCTCGGCCGCCGGCATCGTCGGCGCCGCCGACCTCGCCCGCGGGACGTCCACTCCGGCCTGAGCGGGTGCGGCCCGGCGGCCCGGTCAGGGGTGGCGGCCCGGCCAGGCGTGTCAGGCGTGGTAGTCGGGCACCAGCTCGGCGGCGAGCTGCTCGAGGAACAGGCCCGCGTCGGCCACCACGCCGAGCGCCTGCGCCGAGGTGCGGTCGGTCAGCCCGGCCACCGTCGACGGGTTCATGTCGATGCAGGCCACCGGCACCGACGCGGGCAGGATGTTGCCGGTCGCGACCGAGTGCAGGGTGGTGGCGACCATGACGGTGAAACCGATGCCGCGCAACGCCGCCCGCATCGCCCGCTGGCCGGCCACGACGTCGGTGTGGACGTCGGGCAGCGGCCCGTCGTCACGGACCGAGCCGACGAGCACGTACGACTTCCCGGCCTTCACCATCGCGTGCATGATGCCCTGGGACACCAGCCCGGACTCGACCGCGGCCCGGATCGACCCGGCGCGCCGGATCGTGTTGACGGTGCGGATGTGCTGTTCGTTGCCGCGCTGCACCCGCCTGCTGTGCGGGCTGCCCAGGCCGAACGAGCTGCCGAACAGGGCGCGTTCGAGGTCGAGGGTGGCGAGGGCGTTCCCGGCGAACAGGACGTCCACGTAGCCGGCCTCGACCAGCGCGGTCAGCGCCCGGGAGGCGCCGGTGCTGACCACGGCCCGCCCGGCCACCCACAGGACCTGAGAACCCTCGGCCTTGACCTCCCGGATCTGGCGGGCGATCGTGCGGACGAGCACCGCCTGCGGCCGGGCCGCACTGGAGCTGAACGACATCGAGGCGAACTCGCCGTGCAGCCGGGACGAGTGATCCGAGACGGGCAGCACGACCTTGACGCCGTCCACACCGCAGACGATCATTTCGCCGGCGCGGACGTCGGCCACCGGGACGGTGCGTACCCGGCCGTCGGAGACGACGAGCCCGCAGTCCATCTCCGGGTGCTCGACGGGCACCCACTGGCCGTCGAGGTGGACGACGGTCTCCAGGTTCGTGGTCGAGTAGAAGTCCTCGGGAAACACGCCGTCCGCGTCGGCGGGCCGCGTCACGGCCGTGCCGGTCACCAGCTTGTTGACCCCGTGGACCTGGATGCGCATGAGGATCCGCGCCAGCGTCGACACAGTGTCCGCACCGATGGTGATCACGGCGTGGGACTCGTCGTCGTGGGTCCGCCCGAGGTCGATCTTGTCGACCTTGTAGTCACCGCCGTAGGCCAGGACGTCGTCCAGCACCCGCGCCAGCACGCCGGTATCCATGAGGTGCCCGTGCACCTCGACCTGCTCGTGGAAATGCACGGAGCCGCCCTTCTTCCTGCCTGCCATCTCGCCAGTCGTCGTGCCCGCGCCACCGCGGCAGCCCGCGCTGGTTCGGCAATGCCGACGGCCCGGGCGGAGCCCGCGGCCCGCCCGGTCCACCGGTTGTGGTCAGACGACCGCGCCGTCGTCCGGTCCGTCGAAGTCGGTCGGAAGCCGGTCGCCCATCCGTACGACCAGTGTTCCCACGCCGCCGAGGAGGAGCAGCACACCCGCGACGTCGCGGGAACGCGCCTGGCTCAGCCCGATCAGCGACGGGACGACCAGGATGGCCACCCCCAGCGCGATGGAACCGAGGGCCCAGCGGGTGACCGGCCRCATCTTCGGGACCGGTGGTGCCGGCGGCGGGACGTAGTGGTCGTCCTCGTCGTCTTCGGAGGCCTTCGCGGTGGGGGACGACGCGCCGCTGCCCGCACCTGACCAGAACGCGGCCTGCACGGCGTCGTCGAGCCGGTCGATCTCGCTCCGGTCACTGCTGCCGCCGGCCCGGTCAGCCCGGTCGCGGGCGGACCCGTCGCCGGTGGATCCGTCGGCAGGGTCGCCGCCCTCGGTGTCGCCGCCCGCAGCGGCAGCGCCGGTCCCACCGGCCGGGGCCAGGCCGCTCTGCCCGGCGTCGCCGGCGGGTGCGGGCGGCATGGTGCGCTCGGCAGGATCGTCGTCGACGAGGTGCCTGCCGTCGGGAGGCATCCCGTCAGGCTGCCGCCCGCCCGGCCGGATGATGATGACCGACGGGCGCCGGGGCCCGTCGATGTCCTCGGCTGCCGGCCAGCGCCGCTCGCCGGGCACCGGATCCTGGTCGAAGCGGGCGACGAGGTCCAGGAAGGCGGCCTCGTCCGCAGCCGGTGACCGGGGTTTCCGCACGCTCGCGGGGGAGGGGTCCTGGGCGGTGCCCCGGCCACCCCCGTGGTCGGTCCCGCCGGCAGGCGCTGACTCCGGGGACTGCTCGGTCGAGGCCTGCGCGAGCTCCTCGCCGGCCTCACCAGCGGCGCCGCCGGCGCTACCGGTACCGGCAGCCCCACCGGCACCGCCGGTACCCGGATCGGTCTCGGCCGCCGTGCCGCTGTCGCCGGTGGTGTGGCCGGCGGTGCCCGCAGTGAGCGCGTCCCGACCGGCCTGGCCCTGGCCCGCGGCCGGTGGCGTGGTGGCGCCGGCGGGCGGCGCAGGCTCGTCGGGGATCCGGTCAGGGTCCGCGCCGGGGGACCCGAATCCAGCGGAGCTCTCAGTCATGGTCACCCGACTCCGGCACGTGGGGACGGGACTCGTCTGGCCGGGACCGGGCCGTGACGAAATCCACGCTGCCCTTGAAGATCGTTTCCTTTTCGTTGTCCAGTGTCGCCACGTGGTAGCTGTCGTGGAGCAGCCGCTCCTCGACGGGTGCGGCGGTCAACCCCGACAGCAGCAGGCGCCCGGATGTCGGCTCCACCACGTGGTCGGTGGTGCTGCGATAGGCCACGACGGGGCAGACGACCCGCCCGAGATCCGCACGGGTGACGGCCCACAGCTCGCGCAGCGACGCGAAGGCCCGGGTCGGGACCCGGGAGTAGCCCACCTCGCGGACTCCGGGGGCGCGGATGTCGTTCGTCACCCCGGGAACCGTCGGCAGTACCCGCGACAGCAGCGGGGCCAGGACAGCCACCCGCCGGTCCGTCCCGAGACTCGCGTTGACGGTCACGGTGCCGGCGACCCGCGACCCGTGCACCTCGGCGAGGCGCAGCGTCAGCGTGCCGCCCATCGACAGGCCCATCACGAAGACCCGCTCGCACGAGCGGCTCAGCTCGCCGAAGGCCGCGTCGGCCGCGCCGTACCAGTCGTGCCAGGTGGTGCGGGCCATGTCCTGCCAGCGGGTGCCGTGGCCGGGCAGCAGCGGGCAGCGGACCCGCAGGCCCGCGGCGGCAAGGTGATCGCCCCAGGGTCGCATGCTCTGCGGCGAACCGGTGAAGCCGTGCACGAGCAGGACACCGGTGCTGCCGTCACCCCCGCCGGGCAGGTCGAAGGGCTCGGCGCCGGGCAGGACAGCCGACACCGGGACTCCCGCCATGGTCATCCGCTCCCTTCGCCTCGAGCGCCCGCAACGCACCCGCCGCGGCCACCGATCGGGTGCTCCGGTGGACGGCGGGCGCCGTGCCACCGATCGCCCGTGAGCCGACCGGCCGGCCGGTTCGCGCGCCCTCGGTGCCGCCGAGGCGGCTGCCGGCCGGCTCCCGCGGGGTTCGTCAGGGGTGGCCCGGTGCGCCCCTCGTCGTGAGGGAACCGACACCGACCTTCGCATGCTCGCACGCCGGGGGCCGACTGGCCATGGTCATGTGCTTTTCCATCATCCCGGACGAACCAGCCGATCTTCCGGTGTGTTCCTACTGTGTCCGTCTGGTGYGGCAATCGTGCGGYGTTCGTGCGGCAATCGTGCGGCGTTCGTGTAGCGCCGGGCGGACCCGGGCTCACCCGGCCGTGCCGGCCACGGACAATGACACTCCGACATCGGTGCCGCGTGGTGGACGATGTCGTGAGGGGTCCATATGGTCACCGCGGGCATCCCGGCCGCGCCCGTTCCTCGATGTGCGGGCACGGGTGGGTTCGGGCGCGGGCGTCCGGGAATGCCGTCCCTGGGCGGCGGCGCGACGAAGCTGGGAGCTTGCGTGTTGTACTGGGTCGTCAAGGCCATCCTGACACCGGTGCTACGGGTGTTCTGGCGGCCGTGGGTCGAGGGCCTCGACCACGTGCCCACCCGCGGGCCGGCGATCCTGGCGAGCAACCACCTGAGCTTCCTGGACTCGTTCTTCCTGCCGCTGGTCGTGCCGCGGCGCATCACCTTCCTCGCGAAGAGCGACTACTTCACCGGGGTCGGGCTGAAGGGCTGGAGCAAGCGCAAGTTCTTCAAGGGGGTCGGCCAGGTCCCGATCGACCGCAGTGGCGGCCGCGCCAGCGAGGGGGCGCTGCGCACCGGTGTCCGGGTTCTCGACTCCGGTGAGCTTCTCGGCATCTACCCGGAGGGGACCCGCTCGCCGGACGGGCGCCTCTACCGCGGCAAGATCGGCGTTGCCCGGATGGCGTTGGAGGCCGGGGTGCCCGTCATCCCCGTCGCCATGATCGGCACGTTCGAGGTACAGCCGCTCGGCCGGCACGTCCCGCGCATCCGCCGGGTCGGGATCCGGATCGGGCGCCCGCTCGACTTCAGCCGCTACGCCGGGATGGCCGACGACCGCTTCGTGCTGCGGTCGATGACGGACGAGATCATGTACGAGCTGATGTCGCTGTCCTGTCCGGCCAGGAGTACGTCGACATGTACGCGCAGCGGCGCAAGGAGGATCTTGCCGTCGCCCGAGAGGCGCAGGCGCAGGCCGCGGCGGAGTCCCCGGGCCGGGTCGAGCCGCCGGCCCGGCCGGGCTCCCCGACCCGGCCGGATGCCCCGACCCGGCCGGATGCCCCGGCCCGCGCCGAAGCGCCGTCCCGCGCGGAGTCCCCGCCGGGAGCCGTCGAGTCCCGTCCGGGGGCGGAGCAGCCGCTCGCCGCGGAGCCGACCGACCCCGAGCCGACGCCCGTCACCCGGCAGTGAGGCCATGACCAGCAAGGTTGGTCCCGCGCGGCGGGCCGGGCCGGAGTTGCCGGAGCCAGGCCCGATCGTTGGACCCAGGGCGGTCTGACCCGTTCGGGGGAAGCACGGCACTATTGCACGGTGCGCGGCTTGACTGGTGGTTCGCGAATCGGGTCCGGCCGCTGGGCCGGGCGCCCGAAGAGGTGGCCGGCGACGCTGCTGGTGGGCCTGCTGGCGGGTCTTCTGGTCGCTTCCGGAGAGGGCGTCGGGCTGGCCGGGCGCGTCGGTGCGGCGTCCACGACGGCCGCCGAGGTCCCGCCGGGAACGGTGTCGAGAACAGCGAACTTCCTGACGGACGCCGCCGGGCGGGTTGTTCTGCCCCGGGGCGTCACGGTGCCGGCCGGGGCCGTGCCCACCGCCGAGGAGCTGCGGCGTTGGCTCGACTACGGTTTCACCGCCGCCCGGCTGGAGCTGCCGATGACCGTCGGCGGCGGCTTCCCGCCCACCGGTGCGCAGCCGCCGGCGGGCGACCGCGAGCAGGGCGGGCTTGAACAGGCGGGCGCGCTGGTGGCTGACCTGACCGACCACGGCCTCACGGTCGTGCTGAGCATCGTGCCCGGCGCCCGGGGCTACCAGCCGTCGACGTCCGACCTGACCGCCGGGCTGCGGCGCCTGGCGGAACGGTTCCGGACCACCGGTGGTCTGATCGGTTTCGAGGTGCCGCCGACACCCGCCGCCGGGGATCTCGCCACCGCCCTGCGGGCCGCCGACCCGCACCGCACTCTGTGGGTCGGGCAGCAGGCGCCGTTCGACCCGGCTGCGCAGGTCGCCGCGAACGGCGGCGCCGGATACATCACCGCCTGGGCGGAAGGCACCCCGGCGCGGGCCGCCCAGCTGGCCGCCGCCGGCGACGCGTTCAGTCTCGGCTGGTTCTATGACGCTCCGGATGCCGACGGCCGCCCGGCGACCGGCATCGGGCCCGGCGAGGTCCGGGACGCGGCGACGCCGCCGGCGGAGATCGTCCGGCCCTACCCGGCCGCGGTGGCCGGAGTGCCCACGTCGTACGGCAGCGACGGGGCCGGGGTGTTCCGGCTGGTCTACCGGCCGGTGCGGGCTGGTGGCGGCGCTCTGCCGGCTGGCACGCCGACCGCGGTCATCGTGCCGGGCTGGAACTACTCGGCGGGTTACCAGGCTCGGGTGACCGGTGGCCAGGTCACCTCGGCGCCCGGCGCGGGTGTGCTCTGTGTGGTCACCGCGGCGGGCGCGACAGAGGTGCGGGTCGAGATCGTGCCGGCGGAGGGCACTGCCCCGGTGGCCCCGCCGAGGGCCGGTGCCGTCAACTGCCCGACCGGCCCGACCGGCGGGGCTGCCGCGGCGGACGCGGCGGGCGGGACAGGTGCACCGGGTTCTCCCGGTGCCGGCACCCCGGCCGCGGCGCCGGCGGCGGGAGCGGGAGCGGGAGCGGACGCCGACCCGTCGTTGCTGCTGCTGGTCCTTCCACTGCTGGGCGCCGCGCTGACGGCGGCGGTGCTCGGCCCCGTCTTCGTGCGCCTGCGCCGTCGCTGAACGCCGCCGCGGACGTCCATCGGCTTCACGCGGCGCCCCCGGAAGGTCGCTGGTCGACCTGGAAGTCGGCAGGTCGGCCCGGAAGAGGGTGGCCCCGGCCGGGCGTTCGGAGCGGCGGAGCACACTGGACCCCGTGGGCGCCCGCTTCTTCTACGACACCGAGTTCATCGAGCGCGACGAGGCCGGCCATCACTGGCTGGACCTGGTGAGCATCGGCATCGTCAGTGAGGACGGCGCGCGTGAGTTCTACGCGGTCTCCACGGAGTTCGATCCGTCCTACGCGGTGCCCTGGGTGCGCCGCAACGTCCTGGACCGGCTGCCTTCGCCGTCAAGCCCGGTCTGGATGTCGAGGGAGCGGATCCGCGACGAGGTGGCCCGGTTCCTGATCACGGACGGCGCGCCGGAGCTGTGGGCCTGGTACGCCGCCTACGACCATGTTGCTCTCTGCCAGCTGTTCGGGAAGATGCCGGCGCTGCCGCGGCGGATGCCGCGCTTCACGCATGACCTGCGCCAGCTCTGGGAGGACGTCGGCAGTCCGGCGCTGCCGCCGCCCCCGCCCGACGCGCACGACGCCCTCGCCGACGCCCGGCACAACCTGGCCCGCTGGGAGATCCTCGTCCCGCTGCGGGCGCGGGTCATGGCCGGGACRCAGCCAGCCTGACCAGCCAGCTGCCTGCCTGACCGTCGATCCGTCTGCCTGACCAGCCCGTCGACCGATCGACCACGCCGTGTGTGCGAAAGATTGCGGAGCGGCGTCGTTTGCGGGCTAGGCTTCCACCGGAAACGCGAGAGATCGGGGGCGACTCGGGAAGAGAGGGCCCTGGGCGTGAAGATCGGTGTGCTGACCGGCGGTGGTGACTGTCCCGGCCTGAACGCGGTGATCCGCGGCGTCGTCCGCAAGGGCGTGGGCGTCTATGGCCACAGTTTCGTCGGATTCCGGGACGGCTGGCGCGGCCCGCTGGAGAACGACACCGTCCCACTGGACGTCGCCGCGGTGCGCGGCATCCTGCCGCGCGGCGGCACCATCCTCGGCTCCAGCCGGACGAACCCGTACGCCGCCGCGGACGGGCCGGCCCGGGTGCGCGAGACCCTGGAACGCACCGGCGTCGACGCGCTGATCGCCATCGGCGGCGAGGACACGCTCGGCGCGGCGGCTCGCCTGCACGCCGAGGGCATCCCGGTCGTCGGGGTGCCGAAGACGATCGACAACGACCTGTCGGCCACCGACTACACGTTCGGCTTCGACACCGCGGTGAACATCGCCACCGAGGCGATCGACCGGCTGCACACGACCGCCGAGAGCCACCACCGCGTGCTCATCGTGGAGGTCATGGGCCGTCACGCCGGCTGGATCGCGCTGCACAGTGGCATGGCGGCCGGCGCCAACGTCATCCTGATCCCGGAGCGGCCGTTCGACATCGACAAGGTCTGCGCGTTCGTCGAGCAGCGTTTCGCCACCCGGTACGCGCCGATCATCGTCGTCGCCGAGGGCGCCACTCCGATCGCCGGGACGACGGTGGTCAAGGAGGGCGAGCTGGACGCCTTCGGTCACCAGCGGCTGCAGGGGATCGGCACGCTGCTCGAGACCGAGATCCGGGGGCGGACCGGGCGGGAGACCCGGGCGACGGTTCTCGGGCACGTCCAGCGGGGCGGCACGCCGACGGCCTTCGACCGCTGGCTGGCGACCCGGTTCGGCCTGCACGCCGTCGACGCCGTGCACGACGGCGACTTCGGCACGATGGTCGCGCTGCACGGGACAAGGGTCGAACGGGTGCCGCTCGCCGAGGCCACCGGCGAGCTCAAGCTGGTACCCGAGCAGCTGTATGCGGAGGCCGAAGTCTTCTTCGGCTGATGGAAACACGGGAGATGTCGGCGCCGGGGTCGTACCCTGGTGACTCGTGAGCAACGAGCTGGACATCTGGCGGACCCTGCCGGCCAGGCAGCAGCCCTCCTGGCCCGACCCGGAGGAACTGGCGGCGGCGTTCGCCGAGCTGTCGGGCCTGCCCCCGCTGGTGACCGCGCCCGAGGTCCGGTCGCTGACCGACCGGCTGGCGATGGTCGCCCGCGGGGAGGCCTTTCTGCTCCAGGGCGGAGACTGTGCGGAGACCTTCGCGGCCAACACGGCCGACAAGATCCGCGACAAGGTCAAGACCCTCCTGCAGATGGCGGTCGCGCTGACGTACGGCGCGAGCACCCCGGTGGTGAAGGTCGCGCGGATCGCGGGCCAGTACGCCAAGCCCCGGTCGGCCGACATCGAGGCGTCCACGGGCCTGCCGTCGTACCGCGGTGACGCCGTCAACGACATCGCGGCGACGCCGCAGGCCCGCCGGCCCGACCCGAAGCGGATGGTGGCGGCCTACCACCAGAGCGCGGTCGCGCTGAACCTGGTGCGTGCCTTCGCCACCGGTGGCTTCGCGGACCTGTCGAAGGTCCACGAGTGGAACAAGGCGTTCGTGCGTGACTCGGCCGCCGGCCGCCGCTACGAGCTGATGGCCGTCGACATCGAGCGCGCGCTGGCGTTCATGGCCGCCTGCGGCATCGACCTCGACCGCACGGCCGCGCTGACCGGCGTGGAGATGTTCACCAGCCACGAGGGCCTGCTCATGGAGTACGAGCGGGCCCTGACGCGCACCGAGGAGTCGACCGGCGAGGTCTACGACCTGTCCGCGCACATGATCTGGATCGGCGAGCGTACCCGCGACCTCGGCGGGGCGCACGTCGAGTTCCTCTCCCGGGTCGGCAACCCGATCGGCTGCAAGATCGGCCCGTCGGCGACACCGGACGAGGTCGTGGAGCTGACCGAGCGCCTCAACCCCGACCACATCCCCGGCCGGCTCACGTTGATCGCGCGGATGGGTGCCAAGCGGGTGCGGGACGTCCTGCCGGCGATCATCGACAAGGTGAACGCCGCCGGGCATCCCGTGGTCTGGTCGTGCGACCCGATGCACGGCAACACCCGCGACGTCGGTGGCATCAAGACGCGGCACTTCGACGACGTCCTGGACGAGGTGTTCGGGTTCTTCCAGGTGCACCAGGGGCTCGGAACGCATCCCGGTGGCCTGCACATCGAGCTGACCGGTGAGAACGTCACCGAGTGCCTCGGCGGCGCCGAGCAGATCGGCGAGGCGGATCTCGGTGGCCGTTACGAGACCGCCTGCGATCCGCGGCTGAACACCGGGCAGGCGCTCGAGCTGGCCTTCCTCGTCGCCGAGATGCTGCAGCAGACCCGTGCCGACCGGAACAGCCACCACCGCTGACGGTAACCAGCAGCTAGCCAGTCGGCACCTGCGAAGTGCTGGTGGCGTCAGGGAACCTGGGTGGACGCCTCCGGCGCCGCTCCCGTGGAGCTGACCAGAGGCGCGTCGGGCGCCGGCGCCGTGGCGGCCTCAGGTACCGGGGCGTCGGGGGGCGGCGCGGGGATCCCGGCGACAGCGCCCGCAGGCTCCGCCGACTGCGGCGCACCCGTTGCCGTTGCTGACGGCGTTGCCGGCGTCGCCAGTGTCGAGGATGTCGGCGGTGCGAGTGCGGCCTCATCGGACGGCTCCCCGCCGGCCGCACCGCCGTCGGGGCCTGTCGGCGCGGCCGCGGCGGACGGATCGGGTTCCGCCGGCGCCTCGAAGATCCGCAGCGAGTCGAGCACGTCCGGCATCACCGGAAGGCCATCACTGGTGGCAGTCGGGGAGGCGGGGACCCCCACCCTCCGCGAGGGTGTCGCCGGGCTGCTGGCCGATGCCTGCTCCTCGCCGGCGCGCTGCTCCTCGCCCGGGGCCTGATCAACGTCGAGGTCCCGGTTCACGTCGAGGGCCCCCGGCGGGKTGCCGGCCGGGCCGGGCGGCGTGGAACTGGCCCGCGGCAGCATCGGCAGTGCACCGCCCGGTTCCTGGCCGCGTTCGGTGGAGGGGCGGCCGGGACCGGGCTGTCCGCCAGTGCCTTCCGCATCCGTGGACGGGCTGGGCTGTGATCGTTCCGGATCGATCGAGGAGCTGGCCGGCGCCCGATCGCCGCCGCGCGGGGCCTCGCCATCACGCGGGGCCGCGCTGCCGTCGCCCGGGGTCGTGTAGGTCAGGACCGAACCGACCTCGCGGATGATGCGGCGCGCCTCGGCGACCTCGGGCGCGGAGCTGTCCGGGAACGCGCCGAGCAGCGCGTTCAGGCGGGTCGACTGGTCTGCCGCGAAGTCGTTCAGGATGCGCCAGGCGTCGGCGTTGCCCGATCGGACCTCGTCGATCAGTACCTCGCTGCCGGCGGCGGCGTCCTCGCACCAGTCGCGCAGCAGTGTGGTGGCGGTGCTGATCTCCCGGCCACCGATCTCCTGCGGCCGGCCGTCGGCGTCCCGCCGCGGGCTCGCTGCACGCGACGTGTCTGAGGTGTCTGAGGTGTCTGACGAGCCCGGGGGAGTCGACGCGCCCGCCGCACTCGGCGCGACGGGCTGGTCCTCGGCCTCCGGAGTGGGCTGGCCGCTGGCCGCGGGCGGTTCTGGCGGCGAGCCGTCCGGCGGGATACCGCCGGACTCGAGCCCGCCCGAGGGCAGTTCGCCGGCGCCGGTGCGGCCGTCAGCCTCACCGGCGCCGACCGCGGAGCCCGTCACGACCGGCTGGCCCTCGGCGCCACCGGCGCCACCGGCGCCACCGTGCTCGGATCGGGCGCCGGAGGCGGTCGCGGTCGGGCCGACCACCGCGGCGAGCTCGTCCATCCGCGTGCGGGCGACGGCGAGCTGGACCTTGGCGCGGTCGACCCGGTTGGCCGCGAGGCTGACCTGGATCTGTTCGACCTGCCGTTTGACGCCGTAGAGAAGCTCGCCGGGCAGAGCGTGCGCGGCGCTCACCGCGACGCCGACAGCGGTGACGGACGCCGCCAGCGCCCCGATCAGCGCCGGCCGGGCGGAGCGCAACGCCTGCCGGGCGCCCGACCCGTCCGGACGGGTCACCCGGCGCGGCGCCGGCGAGGAGCCGGTGCGAGCGGGCGGCACGCCCAGGCCCAGGGCGGGAGGCGTAGCGGCCTGCGGGCCGAGCAGCAGGGCGCGGGTCTGCGCGCGGGCGGCGGGGGACATCGCCGGCGCCGGCACCGCCCGCAGCGCGGCGACGGTGCGGGCCAGCTGCTCCTCGGCCTCGTTCCGCGGCGGGCGCCGGCCGTCGAGCAGCTCGGCCGCCCGGTCAGCCCGCGCGCCGCGCCGACGCGGTTCACCTCTCGCCGCCACGCCGTCCCCCCCGGGCTCTGGCTCGTCCGTCGCCGGCCGCCATCGCCGGCCCGATGAAGATCGACTCTACCTGACAGTGCCGGTCCCGCCCGTGATGCGGACCGTGTCCCGCCGATCCGGGCCGGCGGGCCGCTCAGTCGCCCAGCCCGGATCTCAGCTGCAGGCGGACGGTGCTGCCCCGCTCGGCCTTGCTGTTGGCCTTGGGGGACTGCGATCTGACGGTGCCGCCGAAGAGCGACCATCCGTCGGCCCGCAGCCCGGCGCGGTTCAGAATCCGCTCGGCCTCCGGCCAGGACTTCCCGACGACGTCGGGCACCGTGACCCTGACGCCGCTGCCGTCGCCGCCGCCGCTGTCGTCCTCTTCCTCCCTGGCCACATACAGGGTCACCGTGCTGGCCGAGCCGACGCGCTGGCCCGGGTCCGGTGAGGTGCGGACGACGCGGCCCGGGTCCTGCTCGTCGCTGCTCACCGACTGCTGCTGGACAGTGAGGTTGAAGTTGAGGGCGTCCAGGCGGGCCTTGGCCTCGTCGAAGGTCAGCCCGACGAGGTCACGGGGGATCTCGACCGACGACGGCCCCGAGCTCACGACGAGGGAGACCGGTGTGTTCGGATCGACCTCCGTGCCTGCCGCCGGGTCGGTCCTGATGATCGAGTTCGCGGGCACGGTGTCGCTCGCCTCGGTCGTCCGCCCGCCCACGGACAGCTTCGCCGCCGTCAGCTCGGTCGGGGCCTGGTCCGCGGGCTTCCCGTCGAGGTTGGGGACGTTGGTCCTCGGCGGCCCGGAGCTCAGCCGCAGCGTCACGACGGCGCCATCCTTGATGGCGGCGCCGTCCTTCGGATCCTGGGCGGCGACGTGGCCCGCGGGGATGGACGTGCTCGCCATCACCTCGCCGTAGCGAGGAACCAGCCCGGCCTCATTCAGGTCCTTCTCGGCCTGTTCCCGGCTCAGCCCGGTGAGGAGCGGCACCTGCGGATCGCCGCTGCCCACGACCGCCTTCAGCGCGAGGCCGGCGAGGATGAGGCAGAGCACGACCACCCCGGCCACGACCGCCGGCCCGGCGGGCAGTCGGCCCGAACGCGGCCCCGCCGGGGGGCGGCGACGGCGCCCCTGGCCACCGCCGGTGTTGATCACGCTGGTGGGTGCGACCGGCGGCCCGGGTCGCGGGGCCGGCTTCGGCGCCGGCGGCTTCGGCGACTCCATCGGCCCGGTGAAGCCGGAGTGGTAGTCCTCGTCGGCGTCCGGCGCCGGCAGGTAGGGCAGGATCGCGCGCAGCTCGGCGAGCAGTGCCGCACCGTCGGCCGGCCGGTGGTCGGGGTCGCGGGCCGTCGCCCGCAGCGTCAGCGCGTCCAGCTCGGCGGGGACGCCGGCGACGACCGTGGACGGTGCGGGCACGTCGCCGTGGACCGACTGGTAGGCCACCGACATCGGCGTCTCACCGGTGTGCGGCAGATAGCCGGTGATCATCTCGAAGAGCATGACGCCGGCGGCGTAGACGTCGCTGCGCATCCCGGCGGTGCCGTGGGTGACCTGCTCGGGGGCCAGATAGCCGACGGTGCCCATGACGACGCCGCCGGTCATGGCCTGGGTGGCCTGGCTGACCGGGCGGGCGAGCCCGAAGTCGGCGACCTTCACCTGCCCGTCGTCGCCGAGCAGGATGTTCTCCGGCTTGATGTCGCGGTGGATGATGCCGGCGGCGTGCGCCGCGGCGAGTGCCTCGGCGACGGGCTCGAAGATCTCGACGACCTCGGGTACGGACAGCCGCCCGCGGCTGCCGAGGTACTGGCGCAGCGACCGGCCGCGGACCAGCTCCATGACGAGGTAGTGCAGGATGCCGGTCGGCGTCTGGTCGGAGCCCTGGTCGAGGATGGAGACGGCGCGCGGGGTGCTCAGCCGGGCGACCGCGTTGGCCTCCCGGTGGAACCGGGCTACGAACTCCGGGTCGTGGCTGAGGTTCGGATGCATGATCTTGAGAGCGACGTACCGGTCGAGCCGGTTGTCGTGCGCGACGTACACRGTCGCCATCCCGCCGACCGCGAGCCTTTCCTGGGCCGTGTACCGACCGTCGAGAAGACGGCCTATCACAGGGTCGGCCACCGTGGCATCCACGGGGACAGTTTACGATCGGCCGTTCGAGCTGTCGGACAGTGGTCTTACTGCGCAGAATCCCTCACGTTCGACCCGAACGGGCGGGATCTTCGTCACAGATCCGGGAGATCCGGGTCAACGGGACGTCCACGGTCGGGTCGGACATGCCGGAGCCACTGGTCCCGGCGCGTCGGGCGCCTAGACTGTGCCTGTACCGGGGAGCCCGCGGACGCGGGCTGAGAGGCCGGCCACGATGCCGCCGGCGACCCGCAGACCCGATCGCGGTCATGCGCGCGTGGGGAGGAACCGTCTGATGACACAGCAGGTCACGCCGGCCCGGCCACAGGAGGCCACCCGGGAGGAGCCCGCGACGCCGGGCCGTCCCGGTGGCGCCACCGGCGCCACCGGCTCCGCGCTCGCCGCGGCGGCCGCCCTGGTGGGGGAGGACCCGTTCCGGGTCGCCGGGACGACCTACCTGAGCCGGCTCCTCGTCGGTACCGGCAAGTTCGCCAGCCACCAGGTCATGCGCGACGCGCTGATCGCCTCGGGGGCCGACATCGTCACCGTCGCGCTGCGCCGGGTGGACCTGTCCCGGGCCGGCGAGGGCGACGTCCTCGACTTCGTCCCGGCCGGGATGACGCTGCTGCCGAACACGTCCGGCGCACTGGACGCGGCCGAGGCCCTGCGGCTGGCCCGGCTGGGCCGCGCGGCGACCGGCACCGGGCTGGTGAAGCTGGAGGTCACGCCCGACCCCCGCACCCTCGCCCCGGACCCGATCGAGACGTTGCGGGCCGCCGAGCTGATGGTCGCCGACGGGTTCACGGTGCTGCCCTACTGCTCGGCCGACCCGGTGCTGGCCCGCCGGCTGGAGGAGGCCGGCTGCGCCACCGTGATGCCGCTGGGCAGCTGGATCGGCTCGAACCGCGGCCTGCGCACCCGCGACGCGATCGAGGCGATCGTGGAGACCGCGGGCATCCCGGTGGTGGTCGACGCCGGCCTCGGAGCACCGTCGGACGCGGCCGAGGCGATGGAGATCGGCGCGGACGCCGTCCTGGTCAACACCGCGATCGCGATCAGTGCCGACCCGGTCGCGATGGCCCGCGCCTTCGCCCTGGCCACCCTGGCCGGCCGGCTCGCCCGGCTGGCTGGCCGCGCGCGGGCCGGTGGCGCCACGGAGGCCTCGGCGTCCTCACCGCTCACCGGCTTCCTCGGGTCCACGTCCGGCAGTGGGGCTCCGTCCGGCGGAGCCGTCTGATGGCGAGCCCGCCGGGGCTGTTCGCACGCGAGCTGGCGGGTCTGGACATTCCCGCGCTGGCCCTGGCCTCGGCGCAGGCGGGCCCCGAGCAGGTGGACGCCGTCCTGCGCCGCGCGGCCGCCGCCGGGCGGGGGGCCACGGCGCGCGGTGACGCGGGCGGCCGGCTGGGCCTCGAGGACCTCGCGGTGCTGCTCTCGCCGGCCGCCACCGGCCGGCTCGAGGAACTTGCCCAGCTCGCGCAGGCCACGACGCTGCGGCGCTTCGGGCGGGCGGTGCGGCTGTTCGCCCCGCTCTACGTCTCGAACGCCTGCCTGTCGTCCTGCACCTACTGCGGGTTCGCCAAGGGGCTGGCGGTCGTCCGCCGCACGCTGACGGCAGAGGAGGCCGCCGCCGAGGCACAGCTGCTCGTCGACCGCGGTTTCCGGCATCTCCTGCTGGTCTCCGGGGAGCATCGCGTCGAGGTCTCCGCCGACTACCTGGTCGAGATCGTCGAGCGGCTCCGCCCGTTCGTGTCCTCGATCTCCATCGAGACCCAGACCTGGTCGGACGACACCTACGCCCGGCTGGTCGCCGCCGGTCTCGAAGGCGCCATCCACTACCAGGAGACCTACGACCGGGAGCGCTACGCGCAGGTCCACGTCGCCGGCTGGAAACGCGACTACGACCGTCGGCTGGCGTCCTTCGAGACGGCTGCCGGCGCCGGGGTGCGTCGCCTCGGCCTCGGCGTGCTGCTCGGGCTGGCACCGGACTGGCGGGCCGACGTGCTTGCGATGGCCGCGCACGCCGCCTTCCTCGCACGCCGCTTCTGGCGGACGGAGGTCTCGGTGGCGCTGCCGAGGATCAAGCCGAGCGCCAGCGGCTTCCCGCCGACCGTGGTGGTGGGCGACGCCGAGTTCGTCCAGGCGCACGCCGCGCTGCGGCTGTTCGAACCGGACGCCGTGATCTCGCTGTCCACCCGGGAACCGGCCGCCCTGCGGGACGGGCTGGTCCGCATCGCGGTGACGACCATGAGCGCCGGCTCGTCCACCGAACCCGGCGGCTACGGCCGGCCCGGCACCGCGCAGGAACAGTTCTCCATCTCCGACGAGCGCTCCCCGGCGGACATCGCCGCGATGCTGGTGGCCGCCGGCTACGAGCCGGTCTGGAAGGACGCCTTCCCGCTGGTCGACGCGGCCGGCTGACCGCCGCGCCGGCCATCGATGGTGCGCCGCGCGGCCGGCCGTCGCGCGCGAGTGTGGCCGGGGCTACTCGCGCGCGACGGTGGACATCCAACCCAAGTAGCCTCTGGCCGCATGGATCGGGTGGGCTGATGGACCGCATCGTTGTCGTCGGTGGCGGGCTCGCCGGTGGGCGAGCAGTCGTGGAGCTGCGGGAGCAGGGCTTCTCCGGCACGATCACGCTGGTCGGCGCCGAGGAGCACCGGCCGTACGACCGGCCGCCGCTGTCCAAGGCGGTGCTCTCTGGCCGGACGGACGACACAACGCTGCCGCTCGACCTGGACAGCGCCGAGCTTCTGCTCGGCCGGCACGCGACCGCCCTGCGCCCCGGTGTGCTGGAGACGGACGGCGGCCCGGTGGAGTTCGACGGGCTGGTGCTCGCGACCGGCGCGGCGCCGGTGCGGCTGCCCGGAGCCCCCGAGCAGCGCGTCCTGCGCACCATCGACGACGCCCGCGCGCTGCGTGAGGAGCTGCGCCCGGGGGCGCGGCTGGCCATCGTCGGCGCCGGCTGGATCGGCGCCGAGGTGGCCACGCACGCGGCGGCGCACGGCGTGACCGTCACCGTCGTCGAGGCCGGAGCGACCCCGCTGCTGGCGGCGCTCGGTCCCGAGATCGGCGGACACACGATGCCCTGGTACGAGCAGGCCGGTATCGAGCTACGGGTCGGCACCGCCGTCGCCGAGATCCGGGCGGACGGTCTGGAGCTCGCGGGCGGCGAGTTCCTGCCCGCCGACATCGTCGTCGTCGGGGTCGGGGTGCGTCCCGACGTCCGCTGGCTGGAGTCGTCCGGGCTGCTGCTCGACCGCGGCGTCGTCGTGGACGAGTGGCTCTCGGCCGTCCCCGGCGCGGGTGACGCTGCCGGCGGCGGCGCGGCGAGCGGCTACCGGCCCGGGACGGTCGTCGCGACCGGAGACTGCGCGGCCTGGTGGTCGCGGCGCTACGAGCGTCGCATGCGCGTCGAGCACTGGGAGTGCGCACAGGAGTCCCCCCGGGTCGCGGTCGCCACCCTGCTGCGGTCCCTCGCCGGCGGCGAGCCGGCCCCCGGGGAGGCCGGCGCTGACTCCGACAGCGTGTACAACCCGGTGCCGTACTTCTGGTCGCAGCAGTTCGGCCGGATGGTCCAGTTCGCCGGGCTGCCCGGCCCGGACAGCACCCTGGTGCTGCGCGGCGATCCCACCGCCGTCGCCCCGGCCGGCGCCAAGCGGGCGCCGGGCTGGTCCGCGGGCTGGTTCGCGCCGGACGGCAGGATGGTCGCCCTGGTCACCGTCGCCCGGCCGCTGGACATGGTCGCCGGCCGGCGGATGCTGCTCGCCGACGCCGCTCCCGACGCGGCGAAGTTCGCCGACCCGGACATCGCGCTCAAGGAACTGCACACCTAGCCGCACACCTGGTGCCGCGCTCAGGAGGCGCAGGCCGCACGGAACGTGCGGACTTCGCTCCTGTCCGGGACGTTTGCACTAAAGTGCCCGCGTGCCAAGCATTCACCTGGTATCAAACCTCCCCGGCGTGAATGCGCTCGGTGACCACCTGCGCGCCGCCGGGCTGGGGCCCACCTCGCAGCGCTCGGCCGACGCCCTGCTGGTGCTGATCGACCGTCCGCTCGACCACGTCGAGCAGGAACTGCTCGATCGAGCCCGCCAGTCCGTCCCGGTGCTGCTGGCGGGCCCCACGGTCCGGTCACTGCCCGCGGACAGCCCGCTCGTCGAGGCGTCCGGGCTCACCCCGGGCAGGGTCCCGCCCGCCTACGAGCTGGCGCTGGTGCCGGGCCCGGACGGCGCCGCCCTCGGGGCCCGCCTCGGCTCCTTCACCCCCCGCGACTCGTGGATCATCCCCGACAAGGTGGCCGAGGACGTCGAACGGCTGCTCATGGTCCGCCACGAGATGGGCGAGCACCCGATCTGCACCTGGCGGCCGTCCACCGGCCTCGGCGTGTTCACGCTCGGGACCAGCGGGGACGTCCTGGCCGACCCCCGCTACCACCGGCTTGTCGGGCGGTGGCTGCGGCACGCGCTCGGCGCGGCCGACGACGGGCCGGTGAAGGCCGGGCTGGTCGGCGCCCCGGACGTGTTCGGCGTGCACGTCACGGCCCTGGCCGACGTCGAGGGCCTGGAACTCGCCGCGCTGTGCGACGGCGGCATGGCCCGCACTCCCGGGCAGGACGCCGAGCGGCGCGTGCGGCTCGTTGACGACCCGGACGACCTGGTCAACGACCCGGAGCTCGGCCTGGTCATTGTCGCGACGCCCACCCACACCCACGCGGAGTGGGCCCGCCGCGCGCTGGAGGCCGGCAAGCAGGTCGTCGTGCACGCGCCGCTGTGCCTCACCACCCACGAGGTGGACGAGCTGACCGAGCTGGCCACGGGCCGCTCGCGCCTGCTCGCCGTCTACCCGGCAGGCCGCGACGACCCCGACCACCTGGCCGTCCGGGAGGCGATGCGGCGGGGGGAGATCGGCGAGCCGATGTGGATCGAGATCTTCTCCGGCGGCCTGCGACGTCCCGCCGGCACCTGGCACGACGACGAGCGGATCAGCGGCGGCCTGATCTTCGACCGCGGCGCCGCGCCGCTGGCGCGCATCCTCGACCTCGTCGACGACCAGGTCGAGTGGGTCAGCGCGACCGGGCACAAGCGGGTGTGGCACCACGTGACGAACGCCGATCACGCCCGGGTTCTGATCCGCTTCGCGGGCGGCTGTGAGGCCCAGGTGACGATCTCGGACGTCGCCGCCGGTGTGCGGCCGGGGATGCGGGTGCTGGGCACGGCCGGGACACTGGTCGCCGCCGGACCGGACACCCGGCCCGGCGCGGATGCCCGCGGCGGGCCCGGCGGGCGGCGCTCGCCGAGGCTGGTCACGCACGACGGGCGGCGCACCACGCTGCCCACCCCGCCGGCTGATCCGGCGCGGTTCCACCGCGATCTCGCGGACGCCCTGCTGGCCGGCTGGCCGCTGTCCCGGGACCCGCTGGAGCGGGACCGCACGCTGGTCTCCGTCCTGGAGGCGACCCGCCGGTCCGCGGCAGCCGGAGGTGCGCTGACCACGCCCGCCTGACTTCCGCTGGCCAGGGTGTTTACTCTTGACCATGGATTGGCTCAACGTTCCCGACGTGGCTGACGCACTCGGAGTGCCCGTCACCCGGGTGCGCCAGATGATCCGCGATCGCACGTTCCTGGCGAGGCGGATCGACGGCGTTCTGAAGATTCCCGCGTTGTTCATCGACGGCAACACGGTGGTCAAGGGCCTACCGGGCCTGCTCACCCTGCTGGCCGATGCCGGGTTCAGCGACGACGAGGCGCTCGACTGGATGTTTCGCGAGGACCCGAGCCTGCCCGGCACCCCCGCGGCCGCCATGGCCGCGAACCGTGGCAAGGAGGTTCGGCGCCGCGCCCAGGCACTGGGATTCTGACCCGCGCTGCCCCGACCGCCTCCGTGCCGCCTCGGGGAGTGCCGCTCCGGAGAGCGCCGTTCCGGGGAGTGGCGGCGCGGGCGGGGTCGCTCGGCCGAAGGAGCGGGAGCGCCGGCGCCGGCTCCCGTAGGGTCGGGTACATGGTCGATCGTCCGACCGGGGTGGGCTCCGGCCCGGCCCCGGAGCCCACCGCACCCAGTGCCGGTTCCGCGGCGTCCGCCGGCCCACCGCGGGCGCGGATCGTCGTCAACGGGGAGGCCCGTGACATCCCGGCCGGGCTGGCGCTGCCGGACCTGCTGACCCAGCTCGGTCTGCGGCCCGGGTCGGTGGTCGTGGAGCTGCGCGGGGCCGCGCTCACCCCGTCGGAGGCGGGCTCCGTCCGGCTCGCCGACGGTGACACGCTGGAGATCGTCCGTGCTGTCGCGGGAGGCTGAGTCGATGCCCGGTACCCGCGCCCACCGGATCGCCCGCCTGCTCGACGCCCGCCTGTACCTGTGCACCGCGCGCCGCGGCGACGGCAGCGGCTTCTACACCGACGTCCTCGGCACACCGGACGCGCCCGGTGTCGACCTCATCCAGCTGAGGGAGAAGGGGCTGGAGTGGCGTGACGAGCTCGCCGGCCTGGCCCGGATGACCGCCGCGGCCACCGCCGCCGGGGCGCTCGTCAGCGCGAACGACCGAGCCGACGTCGCCGTCTTCGCCGGTGTCGACATCCTGCACGTCGGCCAGGACGACATCCCGCCGCGGCTGGCCCGGGAGCTGGTGGGGCCGGACGTGCTCATCGGCCGGTCCACGCACGACCCCGAGCAGTTCCTGGCGGCGCTGGCCGACCCGGATGTGGACTACGTCTGTGTGGGCCCGGTGCACGCCACACCGACGAAGGAAGGCCGCGCTCCGGTCGGGTTGGAGCTGCCCCGGCTCGCGGCCCGACACGCACCGCCCTTCGCGCCCGGCGCGAAGCCCTGGTTCGTCACCGGTGGCATGGACCTGGAGACCCTCGACGCCATCCTGGAGACCGGTGCGCGGCGGGTCGTGGTGGTGCGCGGCATCACCGACGCGCCCGACCCCGGGGCCGCCGCGGCCGCCCTCGCCAGGCGCCTTCGTTCCGCCTGACCGGTGGCGGAGCGCCCGTCGTGAGCCGGTGGGAACACCTCAGCTACCTCGCGGTGCTGCTGGGCTGCCTGCTCGCGACCGCACCGCTGGAGATCCTGCTGCGGACCAGGGTCTACGCCCGGCCCCGCCGGCTGGCCCTGGCCGTCGCGCCGGTGCTGGCCGTCTTCGTCGGCTGGGACCTCTACGCGATCGCCCACGGCCACTGGACCTTCGACCCGCGGCGGACCACGGGGATCATCCTGCCCGGCGGCATTCCCCTGGACGAGGTCCTCTTCTTCCTGGTCGTGCCGGTGTGCGCCATCCTCGCCCTGGAGGCGGTGCGGGCGGTGACCGGCTGGCAGGCCGGTGACGAACCCGACCGCCCCGACCCATGAGCTACACCGTGCTGGCGGTCGCCGGCGTCGGGGTCACCCTCGCCCTCGACCTGTGGATCCTGCGCACGCGGCTGGTCACCCGCCGGCTCTTCTGGACGTCCTACGCGATCATCGTGTTCTTCCAGCTGGTCACGAACGGCATCCTGACCGGCTTCGACATCGTCCGGTACGACCCGGACACCATCACCGGCCTGCGCCTCGTCCACGCGCCGGTCGAGGACCTGCTGTTCGGGTTCGCGATGGTGACCCAGACCCTGGTGTGGTGGATCTGGTGGGGGGTTCGTCACGGAAACGAGTGAATCGGGCGCCCATTTCCACTTCTGAGCCTACGCTCGGGGGCGATGAGGCAACGGACGGAGGGCAAGGCCGAGACGGCGGGTCGTCACCGCCTGCCCTGGGGCCGTTCCCGGCGGATCCTGCCGATCCGCTGGGGTCGGATCGTGGCCGCGGTCGCCGCCGCCGCGGCCTTGGCGGTCAGCCTCGCCCTCGTCCACAACAGCAGCCCGAGGCAGTCACCGTCGGCCTCCGAGCCGGCCGTCGCGGCCACGTCGATGGTCACCTCGCAGCCGGACCGACCGGCCCCCACAGACCCCGGGCCGGACCCGGCCGCCGCCCCGACGGCGGCACCGACCGCCGGAACGGACGCCCTCGCCGGCCCTGCCGGGGAGGCGGTCGTCCCGACCGACGCGGGCGCGCCCGCTCCCGGTGACGCACCGTCGCCCGGCCCGCCGAGCCCGGCACCCGGCGTCGGTGGAAGTGCCCCGCCCGAGACCGAGCAGGTCGGGCCGGCGATCGGCCTGAGCAGCACCAGCGTCGCGTTCGGCGCGGTCGAGTCGACGGTCAGCGTCGACCTGCTGGGCGTCGGGACCGCGCCGGCGCATGTGCGGGTCGGCGGTACCCCCGCCTGGGTGCGCGTCGTGCCGCGCCAGGACGTGGTCGATCCCGGCGCCAGGGTGCCGCTCGTGGTCACCCTGGACAGGGAGACCGCCCCACCTGGCACGGTCGACCTGTCGGTGCCGGTCCGCGCGGTCGACGGGTCCGGCGGCGGCAGCCTGCGGATCACCGCGACCGTGTCCGGCGCGCCGTCGCTGAGCGTCGCCGCGGCCCCGGCGGAGATCCTCGTCGCCACCTGCGCGGCCGGCCAGGGGCCGAACCAGGCGACCGTGACCGCGACCGTCGTCGACCCGACCGGTGTCCTCGGTGTCGAGGTGCGCACCCGCGCGCCGGACGGTACGGAGACCACCGCCCCGCTCGCACTGGTGACCGCCATCGAGGACCGGTCGACCTGGTCCGGCCCGATCGGGCCCGCCCCGGCGCCGGGGACCCTGGCCTACACCGTGGTGGCCACCGACCTCGACGGCCGGAAGTCCGAGGCGGGCGGCTCTGTCGAGGTGCGCCCCTGCCCCACGGGCTAGTGCGTTGACCGCGATCCTTTTCGGTTTGGTCAGGCGGCGTGTGTTCGGGGGCGTCCCCAGCGTTGTTGGCGTTCGGAACGGACGCGGGCGCGTTCGCGGCGTTGG
>NZ_MBLM01000124.1 GCF_001854655.1 Parafrankia colletiae
GCCACCCAGGCCCGCCGACGATCCGGGTCCACCCGCTCGCCCCGCGCGCAGCATGACCAGATCCCGGCAAGATCAAACTACGCTTCACGGCATTGCACCAGGACCAGTCGGCGGCGCGGTCGTCGCCGAGGCCGGGCTGGAGGTGGATGTGGACGGCGTGGTGGTGGCCGGGAGCGAGGTGGTCACCGCCGACGGGGACGCGGTGGGTGAGGAGCCCGCGGGTGCTGTCGTCGAGACGGGCCCGCCGGGAGACTGCGGCCCGGCGGTGGTCGCGGTCGGGCTGGCGGTGGGGCCGGAACCGCCGCCACCCGCCATGGGTGTGCAGCCGGCGACGACCATCAACGCGGCGCAGGCGATACCGAGGACTCCGGCTCGCCGGAGCATCGGATGATGCCGCTCCGTCGGACCGCGTCGAACAACCGGTGTTCGGTTCATCTGTGGCTCCTCGGAAAACGTGTCGACCTTTTCGGACGTCAGCCGACAGAATCCGGATACCTGAACCGCCCACCGGTGGTGAACAGTCCGGAGGCAACCGGAGCCGTGTCGGCTTTATCGCCCCCCGGCGCGAGCCCCACAGAATCTGTCGCTGGGACGGTCGAAAGGGTTGCCGGCCATTCCGAAAAGTCACGAACTACATCTGTCCTCCGGACAGCGAACGGCCGGCCCGCACCCGCACCCGCGCCGGACCTCCTGCGCCGCCGGCGAGGGACGATGCGCCCGGCCAGGTCGGCCTCGCCGACGGTCTCCGCCGCAGCACCACCGGCCGGTGCCGGGGCGAGGCGGCATGCTGCCCTGGTCGCTCCCGACGAGGGGCAGCAACCGCTGGGCGAACTCCGAGGCCCGCGGACTCTAGCCTCGTAGACACGCACAACAGGTCGATTGATCCAGGAGGCGCTGTGCGGCTGGGAGAATTCGGGGCGATCCACAGTCACGGTCTGGTCCGGGTCGCGGCGGCGACGCCGGTCGTCGCGACTGCCGACCCCGCGCGCAACGCCGCAGCGACGATCGCGCTGGCGCGGCAGGCCGACGCGGAGGGCGTGGATCTGGTCGTCTATCCCGAACTGGGTCTGTCGTCGTATGCGATCGACGACCTGCTTCTGCAGGACGCCCTGTTGGACGGCGTGGAGGAGGCGGTGTCGACTGTCTGTGAGGCCACCCGCGACCTCGGCCCCCTCCTCCTGGTCGGCGCGCCCGTCCGTTGCCGGGGGCGGCTGTACAACACCGCGCTGGCGATCTCCCGCGGGCGCGTCCTCGGCGTGGTGCCGAAGTCGTTTCTGCCCAACTATCGCGAGTACTACGAGAAGCGATGGTTCGCCCCGGGTGCCGGTGTCACCGGCCAGGAGATCGCGATCGCCGGGCAGACGGCACCCTTCGGCACCGACCTGATCTTCGCCGCGACGGACCTGCCGGAGCTCGTGGTCGGCGTCGAGATCTGTGAGGACTACTGGGCGCCGATCCCGCCGTCCTCCTACGCGGCGCTGGCCGGCGCGACGCTGCTCGCCAACCTGTCGGCGTCGAACATCGTCGTGGGCAAGTCCGCCGATCGCGCCCACCTCTCCGCGGCCCAGTCGGCACGTGCGATGGCGGTGTACGTCTATTCGGCTGCCGGCTCCGGGGAAAGCACCACCGACCTCGCCTGGGACGGGCAGGGCACCGTCCACGAGCTCGGTGACCTGCTCGCCCAGTCGGAACGGTTCGCCGAGGGCGCCCAGCTCCTCGTCACCGACGTCGACCTCGCCCGCGTGCGGCTCGAGCGGATGCGGACCGGGACGTTCAACGACAGCGCCGTCGCCCATGACCGTCCGGAGCGTCACTTCCGGACAGTCCGGTTCGAGCACCGGCCACACCGGCGTGATGTCGGGCTGCGGCGCTCCCAGCGCCGGTTCCCGTTCGTACCCGACACCCGCGAGCGTCTCGACCTCGACTGCTACGAGGCTTTCAACATCCAGGTGCACGGCCTCGCGCGGCGGTTTCAGGCGACCGGCGGCGGCAAGATGGTGATCGGTGTCTCCGGCGGCCTCGACTCGACGCACGCGCTGATCGTCGCGGCCAAGGCCTGCGACCGGCTCGGAGTCCCGCGCACGTCGATCCTCGGCTACACCATGCCAGGCTTCGCCACCGGGCAGGAGACCAAGGCGAACGCCTGGGCGCTGATGCGCGCGCTCGGCATCGAGGCGGCGGAGATCGACATTCGTCCCGCCGCCCGCCAGCTGCTCGCGGATCTCGGGCACCCGGCGGCGCAGGGCGAGCCGGTGTACGACATCACGTTCGAGAACGTGCAGGCCGGTCTGCGCACGGACTACCTGTTCCGGCTGGCCAACCAGCGAGGCGGTTTCGTCGTCGGCACCGGCGATCTCAGCGAGTTGGCACTGGGCTGGTGCACCTACGGCGTCGGCGACCAGATGAGCCACTACGCCGTCAACGCGGGGGTGCCGAAGACGCTGATCCAGTACCTCATCCGGTGGACGGTGTCCACGGGCCAGTTCGACGAAGCCACCGGCAGCCTGCTGACCGCGATCCTCGGCACGGAGATATCGCCGGAGCTGGTGCCCGCCGACGAGGAGACCGGCGCGCTACAGAGCACGGAGGACCGGATCGGGCCGTACGAGCTGCACGACTTCTTCCTGTTCCACATTCTGCGGTACGGGTTGCCGCCGTCGAAGGTGGCGTTCCTGGCCTGGCACGCGTGGCGTGAGGCCGACGCGGGCCGCTGGCCGGCCGGATTCCCGGCAGAGGGACGGCACGCCTACGAACTGTCGACCATCGTTCACTGGCTCGAGGCGTTCCTCACCCGCTTCTTCCAGCTGTCGCAGTTCAAACGCTCGGCGCTGCCCAACGGCCCGAAGGTCTCGGCCGGCGGCACGCTGTCACCCCGCGGGGACTGGCGCGCACCGTCGGACGCCAGTGCCGCGGTGTGGCTGGCCGAGCTCAGAAAGAACGGGCCGGTGGCCTGAGGTGCGCGAGGCCCGCACCTGCCAGAGCTGTACCTAGCCTGGACGGACACCTCCAGAGAACCGAGCCTGCGACGACCGGCCAGCGTGGTCGCCGTCGTCCCGGTGCTCTCCGGCCGGCCGTCCGGTGTGGACGTACGCACCGTCGCGGCGGCCTCTTCGCCGGAGGTACAACCGACCAGCCCGGCGACAAGAGGAGTCGCCAGCCCGGCCGCGTCCATCGCTTCAGGAAACCCGAGTCGCGGGCGCACAAGGAGTCCTTGCTGAAAGGGGTATCCGCAGGGACTCCCAGAGACAGCTGATCGTGATTCGGCCCCGATGAACTGGATCGTCTGCGATGTCGTACGTACCGCCGGTGGCTCCCGCGGCCTGCCTCAGCGACGGCCACGCCGACGACGAGCGGTCAGGGAACGGAGAGGCTCACGTATGTCTCCGCCGGGTGCTGGCCACGACCGCGACGAGCGAGGAGAGCCGGTCGCGCCCTGTGTCGATCCGGTGCAGCGGGACCACGGCGCGGCGCATGCAGCCTGAGCAACTGCCGTGTATCCGACAGGGCGCCCCGGGCCACACGCCCGCGGTGGGCGCAGCCGGCGGCGGGAAGGGGGTACTGGCATTACCTGGCAGGGCAGGCCCTCCCAGGGACGTCCAGGCAGGAGAAGAGTCGGTGACGCCACCGCGCCGACCACCGCCCGGCACGACACCGGAGAAGGAGAAGCGACCATGAGACACGTCAGACTGAGCAAGCTGGACGTCTCCCGCATCGGCCTGGGCGCTATGGGGATGTCCTTCGGCTACACCGGCGCGGGCAGCGACGACGAGGAGTCCATCCGGACCATCCACCGGGCCCTGGAGCTGGGTGTCACCTTCGTCGACACCGCCGAGGTCTACGGGCCGTTCACGAACGAGGAGCTGGTCGGCCGGGCGCTGAAGGGGCGCCGTGACGGGGTTGTCCTCGCGACGAAGTTCGGCATGATCTCCCACACCGGCCGCACCGGCCTCGACAGCAGCCCCGCCAACATCCGCGCCGCCGTCGAAGGGTCGCTGYGCCGCCTGGGCACCGACTACATCGACCTGTACTACCAGCATCGCGTCGACCCGCGCACTCCGATCGAGGACACCGTGGGCGCCCTGTCCCAGCTGGTCTCCGAGGGCAAGATCCGTCACGTGGGCCTGTCCGAGGCCGGTGTCAGCACGATCCGCCGTGCGCACGCCGTCCACCCGATCACCGCGCTGCAGTCCGAGTACTCGCTGTGGACCCGTGATCCCGAACCGGCGGTGCTGCCGCTGCTGCGCGAGCTGAGCATCGGTTTCGTGCCCTACTCACCACTGGGTCACGGCTTCCTGACCGGCCATCTCCGCTCGGTCGACCAGCTTGACGACAGCGACTGGCGCAGGACCAACCCGCGGTTCACCGGGGAGAACTTCCAGCGCAACCTGCGCATCGCCGACGAGGTCGCGGCCGTCGCCACCGAGGCCGGCGCCACCCCGGCCCAGGTGGCGATCGCCTGGCTGCTGGCCAAGGGGGACGACATCGCCCCGATCCCCGGCACCAGGCGGGTCGCCCGCGTCGAGGAGAACACCGCCGCGGACAGCCTGACGCTCACCCCCGAGCAGATCGAGCAGCTTGACCGGCTCACCCCGCCGGCCGGAGATCACCACAACGAGGAACAGATGCAGATGATCGACCACTGACCCTGGCCGTTCGGCTGCACTGCTTCCCGATCTCGAGGACGAAGGAAACCCCATCATGCGAKCAACGTTCATGTACGGAGCCGGTGACGTCCGTGTCGAGGACGTCGCCGACGCGAAGCTGCACGAGCCGACGGATGCCGTGGTCCGGGTGGTACTGGCGTGTGTGTGCGGGTCCGACCTGCACCCCTACCGCTCCATGGCCGCGACCGACGACGGCGTTCCCATGGGGCACGAGTTCCTCGGCATCGTCGAGGAGGTCGGCAGGGAGGTGACCGGCCTGGCACCGGGTGACTTCGTCGTCTCCCCGTTCGCGGTCTCCGACAACACCTGCGCGTTCTGTCGCGAGGGGTTCCACACCGCCTGCGTGCACGGCGGCTGGTACGGCGCCGGCGGGATCGGCGGCGCGCAGGCCGAGGCGGTGCGGGTCCCGCAGGCCGCCGGCACGCTCGTGAAGATCCCCGGCGACGTCGACGAGGCGCTGTGGCCCTCACTGCTGACCCTGTCGGACGTCTACCTCACCGGCTACCACGCCGCGCACATGGGCAGAGTGGCTCCGGGCAGCACCGTCACCGTGATCGGTGACGGTGCGGTCGGCCTGTCCGCGGTCCTCGCCTCGAAGCAGCTCGGGGCCGAGCGGATCATCCTCATGGGCCGGCACACCGACCGCACCGACCTGGGGCGCGACTTCGGCGCCACCGACGTGGTCGCCGAACGCGGCGACGAGGGCGTCTCGAAGGTCCTGGAACTCACCGGCGGCGAGGGCAGCCACATCGTGCTCGAAGCCGTCGGGCACATGCCCGCCTACGAGCAGGCCTACGGCATCGTGCGACCGGGCGGGATCATCTCCCGGGTCGGCGTGCCCCAGTACGAAGAGGCACCGGTCGGGTTCGGGTCGCTGTTCGGGAAGAACGCCACCCTCACCGGCGGGCCCGCCCCCGTACGCGCCTACATCGAGCAGGCGCTGCCCGATGTCCTCGACGGCCGCATCGACCCCGGGCGGGTCTTCGACCGCACCGTCGACCTCGACCACGTCGCCGACGCCTACCAGGCGATGGACTCCCGCCAGGCGCTGAAGGTGGTCGTCCGCCCCTGACCCGGACCCGCCCCCGGTTCGACCGCACCAGCTCCACGGCCCGTTCGGCGGCGCTCACATCGCACTCACATGTCGGCAGATCTAGCGTGGGACCATGCGGGTACTGGTGGTCGAGGACGAGACGCGGACCGCCGCCCTGCTACGCCGCGGTCTGGTGGAGGAAGGGTTCGCCGTCGACGTCGTCGCGGACGGCCTCGAGGCGGTGTGGCAGGCCAGCGAGGTCGCCTACGACCTGATCGTCCTCGACCTCATGCTGCCGGGCATCGACGGGTTCGAGGTCTGCCGGCGACTCCGCGCGGCCCGGCGCTGGGCACCCGTGCTGATGCTCTCCGCCCGGGGCGAGGTCACCGACCGGGTGCGCGGGCTCGACGTCGGTGCGGACGACTACCTTGCCAAGCCGTTCAGCTTCGACGAGCTCTCCGCCCGGATTCGGGCGCTCATCCGCCGTGGCTCCCACGAACGGCCGGTCGTTCTGGACGTCGACGGGCTGCGGCTCGACCCTGCCGGCCGTACCGCGAGCCGCGACGGCACCGCCCTCGATCTCTCTCCGAAGGAGTTCGCCCTCCTCGAGTACCTGATGCGCCATCCCGGCGAGGTCCTCAGCCGCACGGCGATCCTCGAACACGTCTGGGACTTCGCCTACGACGGAACCTCGAACGTGGTCGACCAGTACATCGCCTACCTCCGCCGGAAGATCGACAGGCCGTTCGGGACGTCGCAGCTGGAAACGGTCCGCGGCGCCGGGTACCGGCTGCGCGTCACCACCAGCGTGCAGCCGGGCTGACCAGCCGATGCCGCTACGCATCCGCCTCGCCGCTGTCTTCGCGCTCGGGACGCTGTTCGTCCTCGCCGGGCTGGGGGTCCTGTTCTACGTCCTGCTGCGGACCAGCCTCCAGAGTTCGCTGGACGAGGGGCTCTCCGCACGCGCCGAGGCCCTGCGTACCCGGCTGACCGGGACAAGCCCGCCCTTCGGCCGGGAGCTGGCGTCGGCGAGCCCGTTCACGCAGCTGATCGGCGCCGACGGCCGCGTTCTCGCCGCGTCGCCGCCCACCCTGACCGATCCGCTGGCCGACAGCACGGTTCTCACCACCGCCCGCACCGGGGAGACCTTCGGCACCGGATCGCTCAGGACGGCCGAGGACGACGACGACGACGATGAGGAAGAGGAGGAGAGCGACGAGGAGCAGGTACGCCTGGTCGCCGAACCGGTCTCTCTGGCCTCCGGCCAGCAGGCGGTGCTCGTGGTCGCCTCGCCCACCGACATCACCGATCTCGCCGAGGACCGTATCCGCGACGTGATGGTGCTGGCCGGCACCCCCATGGTGCTGTTGTCCGCGCTCGCCGCCTGGGTGCTGTCCGGCTCGGCCCTGCGCCCGGTCGAACGCATGCGCCGCCAGGCGGCGGCCATGGAGGCCGCCGACATCGGTGGCCGTCTGGAGATCCCGCGGACCCGGGACGAGATCGCCGCTCTCGCCACCACCATGAACGGTCTGCTCGACCGCCTGCAGGCGGCGCGTGCCCGGGACCGTGCCTTCGTCGCCGACGCGGGTCACGAACTGCGCACTCCACTGACCAACCTGAAGGCCGAGCTCGAACTGGCACTGCGGCCCGGCCGCTCCCACGGGGACCTCACCGAGGCGGTGTCCGCAGCCGCGTTCGAGACCGAACGGCTGATCCGGCTGGCGGAGGCGCTGCTGGCCCTCGCCCGCTTCGACGCGGACCCCCTGCAGCTCGCGAACCGCGAGACCGTCTCGGTGCGGGACGTTCTGGACCGCGCTGTCCGCGCAGCGACGCCGGCCGCCCAGGCGCGCGAGGCGCGGCTGCGCCTGCACACCGACGGTCCGCTGCTGGTCGACGTGGATCCCGACCGTGTTCGCCAGGCGGTCGACAACCTGCTCAGCAATGCGATCCGCCACGCACCGCCCGCCACCTGCATCGACGTCGACGCGGGTGTCACGCCGGACCCTCCTGCCACCGCGGACGGACCCGAGAGGGGGGACGGGTCGGCAGCCCGGCAGGAAGGACGGGCCACTGTACGGATCACGATCCGCGACCGGGGGCCGGGCTTCCCCGCGGACTTCCTGCCGCGGGCCTTCGAACGATTCACCCGGGCCGACACCGCCCGCAGCCGGGCCCAGGGCGGGACCGGCCTGGGCCTCGCGATCGTCGCCGCGGTCGCCACCGCCCATGGGGGCCGGGCCAACGCTGCCAACCATCCCGAGGGCGGAGCTGTCGTCTCGCTGCTCCTGAGGGTGCACCACCCGGGAGAAGAAACCTGATCGGCGATCGGCACAGTACGAGCCGGCCACGCAGTCACATCGTTCTCACACGAGCCGGGTTCTAGCGTGCGCTCCGATGAGCTGCGTGGCGGCGTACCGCGCCCGAGCCAGCCGGAGAGGGAGATCATGTGAGCACGCTCAGTATCGGGCAGGCCCTTGTCCTGGGGGTCGTGGAAGGAGTGACCGAGTTCCTCCCGATCTCCTCCACCGGGCATCTCAAGATCGCGGAAGGGGCCATGGGGCTCCCGGTGGACGACCGGTCGGTGGTCGCATTCACCGCGGTCATCCAGGTCGGGGCGATCGGGGCGGTGCTGGTGTACTTCTTCGTCGACATCCGGCGCCTGGCGACCGCCTGGGCACGCGGGCTCGGCGACCGGGAGCTGCGGCGCCACCACGACTTCAGGTTCGCCTGCTGGATCTTCTATGCCACGCTTCCCGTGGTCCTRGTCGGGCTGGCGGCGAAGTCGTTCATCGAGGGCCCGCTGGCCTCCCTGTGGGTGGTGGCCGGCTCGCTCCTGGCCGGCAGTGCGGTGATGTGGTTCGCGGACAGGTTCGGTCGTCGTAAACGCGGCGAGGACGACATCGACCTCACCGATGCGATGGCGGTGGGGGCATCCCAGATTCTGGCGCTGCTGTTCCCGGGTTTCTCCCGCTCCGGGGCGACCATGTCCACCGCCCTGATCCGCGATCTGGACCGGGTGGCGGCCACCCGGCTGTCCTTCTTCCTGTCGATCCCGGCACTGACCGGTGCCGGGCTGTACGAGCTGAAGGACGCGGTCGGAGGCGGTGTGGCGCTGGCGCCACTGGCTGTCGGCGTGCTGGTGTCGTTCGTGGTCGCCTACGCCTCCATCGCCTGGCTCCTGCGGTATGTGGCCCGGCATTCCTTCGACGCGTTCGTCGCCTACCGTGTCGTCGTCGGACTTGCCCTGTTCGGGCTGCTGGCCACCGGTGCGTTGACCGGGTGACGCACCGCCGGTCCGACCGCCGGGTGGAGAGGCGAGCACCCACCCGTCTTCTCGTCGCCGTGCTGGCGAGCGGGCTGCTGACGGCGCTGCTGTGCGCCGTCGTCCTCAGGAACGCAGCGCCGTTCGCCTTCGACATCCACTGGCATCGGTGGGCTCTGAGCCATCGAAGCCGCGCGCTGTCCGACGTCGCCGTGGCAGTGACGAACACCGGGGTCGGTGTCTGTGCCTACGCTCTCGCCGCAGCCAGCGGTGCCGTCGCGGTGGCGCGGCCCAGGCGGTGGCTACTGGGCGCCGTCGTCGGGATCGCGGCACTGATGACGGGCCAGCTGCTCCGCACCGGTCTGGCGACCGTCGTGGGCAGGGCCCGCCCTCCGGTGGCCGACTGGATCACTCACCCGTCGGGCTTCGCCTTCCCGTCCGGGCACACCACCACATCAGCCCTGGTTGCCCTGGGCGTGGCCGCGGCGCTCCACCGCCGCGCCCGTCGGCCAGCCATGCGGGCCGCAGCTGTGGCCGTCCCGGGCCTGTGGGCGTTCGCCGTGGGCGTCAGCCGGATCTATCTCGGCGTCCACTGGCCGTCGGATGTCGTCGCAGGATGGCTGTTCGCCCTCCTGCTGGCCTGCGTCTGCCTACCGCCGCTGGCAGGCCTGCTCGGGCGGATCGGGCAGGACGGGTCAGGCCCGCCAGGCCGAGGACCGGGCGCGCAGCTCCCCCGCCCCGAGGTTGTCCGCGTCCTCGACCCTCTTCGTTCAGATCGAGACGGTGAGGTCGTCGCCCCGACGGGTCTGTCTTCTCACCGCCCACCTGATGATCGGCGGGGTGAGAAGAACGACCAGGAACAGGCGCAGGCTCTGCACCACCGCGATGAYGGGCACGTCGGTGTGCGTGGCCACCGCGGTCGCGAGGACAGCGTTGATGCCGCCGGGGGTGGTGGCGAGATAGGCCTCCAGGAAAGGCGTGCCGGCCAGGGCAGCCAGCACCCACGCAAAGCCCGCACACGCCAGGCAGACCAGCACGATGCCCGCGCACAGCTGGGGAGCGAGGCGCCCGATGTGCCGTACGGCCGGGCGGGTGAAGCGCAGGCCGACCTCGAGGCCCACCACGACCCAGACGGCGTCCTGTAGGGGGCCGGCGGGAGCGAACCCGGGTGCGATGCCGCTGGCCTGCACAGCAGCTCCCACCAGCATGGGACCGAGGAGCGCGGACGCGGGCAGCCGGGCCCTGCCGCCAGCCCGGACCCCCACCACACAGAGGATCGCGAGGGTGGCCAGACCAGGCAGCTGGTGGGAGGAGTCGACGAGATGGGAGAGCTGGGGAAAACGCCCGGGGATGGTCGGCCCGCCATCCGGGCCGCCGCCCAGCGCCGCGACGACCATGGGCGCGGACAGGGCCACCAACCCGACCCTCAGGTACTGCGCGAACGCGACAACCCGGCTGTCCGCCCCGAGATCCTCCGCATAGGCGACGACGGCCGCCGAGCCGCCGGGCAGGAGGCCCAGGACCGTGTCCAGTGACCGGGTCCGGGTTCGCCGCGCGATCAACACGGCCACTCCGACACAGACGGCCACCGTTGCGAGAGTGACCGTGATGAGTGGCAGCACCTGCCCGACGACCGACCTCAGGTCCGCGGGGGAGAGATAGGTACCCATCAGCGCGCCGAGCACCGCCTGCGACGAGCGGACAGCTGCGCCCGGAACCTGGCGGCGTACCAGCCCGGTCAGAGCCAGGGCAGCTCCGGCGACCAGGGAGACCACCAGCTGGGGAGYGGGCAGCGCGAACACCTCGCCGACCTCGCTGAGCAGGTAGCAGGCGATGACAGGCWCCGCCCAGAGCACGATGCCCGCTCCCGAATCACGAATTCGCCGGGAAAAGCTCCTGCGAGTGGCCTGTTTCGCCACCACCAGAGCATTCGTGGATGTCCGGCCGGCCGGCCCGCCGGGGACCGGGGAGCCCGCGATGGTTGAGATCGTCATTATCACCGCCGGATGGTGTGATTGTGCGCCGTCTGGCTCGCGCCTGTCGAGCGGGGAACGCCGCCAATCCTGCCCGCCGAAGATGTGAGGTCAGCGAAAGCGTCACACCTTCCGGTCACACCACGGAAGTAATTCGCGTCTCCCTCCCGCGCACGGTGGCCACCGTCACCTCGCCTCGGAACTGCTCGCCGACGCTTTCCTGCGACGGGTGCGAAGGAGCTCGACCATGATCGGAAGAGCCGAGATCAGCACGACGAGAACCAGCATCACCTCAAGGTTCTGACGGACGAAATCGATCTTTCCGAGGAAGAAGCCAAGGATTGTCACCCCGCATCCCCAGAGGACGCCACCGACGATGTTGTAGGTAGCGAAGATCCTGTATTCCATGGCACTCACGCCGGCGATGACCGGGGTGAACGTCCGCACGACTGGTACGAACCGCGCGAGCACGATCGAACGCGGGCCGTACTTCTCGAAGAATCCGTGCGCCTGATCCACTCGCTTCTGCCTGAACAGGCGGGAGTCCGGACGTCGGAAGAGCGCCGGTCCTGCCTTCCGCCCGAACAGGTAGCCGACCTGGTCACCCACGACCGCCGCGAACGCGACAAGGAGGCAGGCAAGCCACAGCGGCGCGGAGACTTCCTTCCGAGAGATCAGGAGACCCAGTGTGAACAGCAGGGAGTCACCCGGGAGAAAGAAACCGACCAGGAGGCCCGACTCGGCGAAAACGATGAGCATGACCACCACCAGACCCGCTTTGGCCAGGCTGTCGGCGCCGATGATGTCCGGCCCGAGAGCCAGGGCGTTCGACGCGTATCCGGTCACTACGGGAGGCCTCCAGCGAGTCGTACGGCATGCCGCGGGGCTCCGACACCCGGCAATGTCATGCCCGCACGATAGAACCGCCACGATGTGAATCCGATGTGAGTCGATGCCACCCGGAAGCATCCGGCATAGGGCATAGGGCATCGGCGGAGGCGGGCTTCGCGCCATGCGCGTTGCTCCCCTGCCCCTCGACGAACCGGGAAGGAGGATTCGACGATTGTTCCGGTCAGGAACGTCCGAGGGGATTCAGGCGGGGTTCAGCTGCCTCATGGCACCCTCAGGGGGATGCGGATTCTGGTGGTGGATGACGACCGGAGCCTGGTGCGAGCCCTGAGGAAGGGACTGGAGGCGGAACGGTTCGCGGTCGACGTCGCGCTGACCGGCGCAGACGGGCTGTGGCAGGCCACCGAGCACAGCTACGACGCCATCGTGCTGGACGTGATGCTGCCGGGAATGAACGGCTACACGGTGTGTGCCCGGTTGCGGGAGGCCGGGAACTGGGCGCCGATCCTGATGCTGACCGCCAAGGACGGCGAGCTGGACGAGGCCGAGGCACTTGACACCGGCGCCGACGACTTCCTCAGCAAGCCGTTCTCCTACGTTGTCCTGATGGCACGCCTGCGGGCGCTGATGCGCCGCGGGGCGCGGGAACGGCCGGTGGTGCTGACGGCCGGCGATCTGCGCCTCGACCCCGCCTCGCACCGGACCTGGCGGGGAGAGGTGCCGGTCGACCTGACGCCACGCCAGTTCTCCCTGTTGGAGCTCCTGATGCGCCGGCCGGGCGAGGTGCTCTCGAAACAGGAGATTCTCGGCCATGTCTGGGACTTCGCCTTCGCCGGTGATCCCAACATCGTCGAGGTCTACGTCCGCCAGTTGCGCCTGCGCATCGACGAGCCGTTCGGCCGCAGCGCCCTGCAGACCGTGCGGCTGGTGGGCTATCGCCTCGACCCGGATGGTGGGTGAGATGCCGCTCATGTGGCGCCGGTGGGCGACGGTCCGCGTCCGGGCGGCCGCGGTGGCGACTCTGGTGGTTGCCGGCGCCCTCGCCGCCGGTGCTGCCGGACTGCTGTTCACGCTGAACCGGTCCCTGGTCCAGGGGCACGACGACGCCGACCGGCTCCGCCTGCGTGACCTGGCGACCCTGGTCGAGGCGCAGGCCATCCCCGCGGTTGTCCCCGTTCCTGGCGACGACGACGTAGCGCAGGTGGTCGACCGGTCGGGGAGGGTGCGGGCGGCCAGCGCAAACATCACGGGTCTGCCGAAGCTGGCCTCGTTCATCCCGTCCGGCTCCGAACCCGCCGTGCGGACCGTCAACTGGACGCTTCACGGCGAGCGTGAGACGTATCGGATCTGGGCGCTGCGCGTCCGCTCTCCGGCTCGCACGGGCCAGACCACACAGCCCGCCGCCGCCGGCGGGAGCGATCTGGTCATGTACGTCGGGAGCAGCGTCGAGACGGTGCAGGAGGCCGTCGCCACGGTGCGGAACGCGCTGTTCGTCGGCCTCCCGGCGCTGGCCGTGCTGTCGGCCCTGGGCACCTGGCTGGTCGTGGGCCGGGCGTTGCGGCCCGTGGAGGCGATCCGGGCCGAGGTCGCCGACATCACCGGAGACATCGGGGAACGCCGAGTGCCCGTCCCCGCCGCGCGGGACGAGATCGCTCAGCTGGCATCGACGATGAACGACATGCTCGACCGGCTCCATGCCGCCGCCGAGCGGGAACGGCAGTTCGTCGCTGACGCTGCCCACGAACTCCAGAGCCCGCTCGCGGCCTTCCGGGCCCACCTCGAGGTCGGCCTGACCCACCTGGAGGCCGCGGACTGGCCGTCGACCGCGAAGGAACTGCTCAACGACAGCGGGCACATGGAGCGTCTCGTGCGCGACCTGCTCTTCCTCGCCCGAACCGAGAACGAGCGTCACAGACCCGGCCGGGACTCGATGACACTGCTCGACCTCGACGACGTTGTCATCAGCGAGGTGACCCGGCTGCGTCCGTCCGCCGGGGTGGAAGTGGACATCTCGGCGGTGTCGGCCGCCCCGGTCCGAGGCCGGCGTGACGAGGTGGCGCGCCTGGTACGCAACCTCCTGGAGAACGCCGAGCGCCACGCCGGATCCACCGTCACCGTTGCCGTCCTCACCGCTCGGCATGATGCGGTCCTCACCGTCGTGGATGACGGACCGGGGGTGCCGCCCGAGTTCCGGGAGCACATCTTCGATCGGTTCACCCGACTCGACAGCGCCCGCACCCGGGGCGAGGGCGCCGGGCTCGGACTCGCGATCGTCAGGGAGATCACCCAGAGGCACGGCGCGACCATCCACCTGGATGACGACCCGACCGAGGGCGGCGCGCGATTCGTCGTACGCTTCCCACTGCCGACTCGACCCACCCACCCCTCCCAAGCCGACTCGCTCTGAGCCTCACCCAGAACAGGCGGTGCGGGTGCGGAATCGTCGCTGTCCGGCCGGGGCCGCCATCCGGCGCCGGGGCTGCCACCCCGCCTCCTCCGGAGCGTGCCGCCCGGTCCGGGTGGCACGCCGATTCCGGCGCGCCACCCGAACCGCTCAGGCACAGGACGTCACCCGCCGGCCGTGGCCCCGTCATCCGCGGTCTCGACGTCATCCGCATCGGTGTCACTGTCAGCCTGGTCGTCAGGACCACTGTCGGAATCGGTGACCCCGCTGATCACCGCGAAGTCACGGTCCAGGTGAACGTCCATGACGCCCCGGTCGGTGGTGGTGACTTCCACCTCGTAGTAGCCGTCCTCGTCGCCGGTCTCGGTGTCCGTCACCCGGCCACCGGCGGTGTAGGCCAGTGCCGCCGCACTGGCCTTCTCCAGGGCCGTGCCGGTGATCGGAGCCGAGCTGTCACCGCCGCCCGATGCCGTGGCGATGCCGACTCCGCCTCCCACCATCGCCATGACCAGCGCACCGCTCGCCACGCCGATGACCGTCTTCTTCCGTCGAGTCATGACCAGAAGCCTTCCGTCGTCACGGTTGCCACCCCTTCGAGGGCGGTGACCGCAGCCTGACCGGAGGCGGCTGAAGCACCGCTGAACAGCCCCGCCCGGCCAGACAGACGTGCGCCGCGCAGATCGCCTGCCGGCGGGACGGATTCCGCCCAGACCAGCCGAACAGGATTCCGGCCGCCGAAATCAGTGGACGGGGTTGGGCCGATTCGGGTCTCGTGACCTTCCTCAAATCATGTGGCAGCATCTGCCATCTGATTTGAAGGGAGCCTCATGGCCCGAGGTCCGCGAACGTTGATCCGCCGCTTCGCTCCGGTCGCCGCTCTGACAGTCGCCGCTTCGACGGTTGCCGCCTGTTCGTCCATGTCGGCAGGGACCACCTCCCTGACGACGCCCCCGCCCGTGCCCGTCATCGGTCGGCCGCTGTCAGCTCTCACGAACGCCTGGTGGAACTACGACCGCCCGGCCACCTACCAGACCGTCTCCACCGAGACCCTGGTTCCGGTCCGGGACGGCACCCCGCTGAGTTGCACCCTGGTCCGGCCGGCGACCAATGGCGCGCCAGCCGCGGGTACCTTCCCCGGGCTGGTCGTCGAGTTCACTCCGTATGCAATATTACGGGCGAGCTATGTCGCCAGTGAGGCCACCTACTTCGCGACCCACGGCTACAACGCGCTGGTCTGCAACCTGCGGGGTACCGGCGGGTCGGGTGGCACCTGGCAGAACGCCATGTCAGCCCAGGACGGCAAGGACGCCCACGACCTGGTCGAATGGCTGGCCGTCCAGCCCTACTCGAACGGTCGGATCGGAATGACCGGTGAGAGCTACGGAGGTGACACGACCTACGCCGCCGCCATCAACCGGCCTCCGCACCTGGTGGCCATCGCCCCGCTGCAGTCCCCGGCCGACCTCTACCACGACGTCATCTACCCGGGTGGCATCAAGAGCACAGAGGGCGGCAGCATCGACAACTGGCCCGGCGTCRCCCAGGTGATCAGCGGCGGAGCCATCAGCGCCGAGGCCGAGTACGCGGTCAACCGCGCGCACCCCACGTACGACGACTACTGGCAGTCGCGGTCGTTCGTCGGTCGCCACAGTGCGATCAATGTTCCGATCTTCGCGATGGGCGGCTGGATCGACCAGTACTTCCGCTCCGGCCAGTTGACCAACATCGAAGGCGCCCTCGGCCGCACGTGGGCCATCTACGGCCAGTGGCCGCACCTGGCCCCGCTGCGGTACCCGAACTGCGGGGGGGTCTGCAACCCCGAAGGTCTTTCCCCGGGCATCACCCTCGCCTGGTTCGACCACTGGGTGAAGCGGCTTCCCAACGTCCCGATCCCGCCCCGGCCGACCCTGGTCAGCTACGCCGGTAGCGGCACCGGCACGACCTCCCCGGGATGGCGGGAGATCATCGGCTACCGGCCGACCGGCACCACCGCACGATCGTTCACCCTCAACCCGGACGGCTCGCTCGGAGCGGCCAGCCGGACACCCGGAACCACGACGTTCCACCAGCCACAGGATCCGTCGAGCGCCGGCGGGTCCCTCCTTTTCCAGACCAGCGCGCTCACCACACCGACGTCGCTGTTCGGCCGTCCGACGCTCACACTGCGGGCGAAGCTGTCCGGTCCGGACGCCAACCTCTACGTCGAACTGCTCGACGTCGGCCCGGACGGTACCGAGACACTCGTCAACAACGGCTTCCTCCGGGCCAGCCACCGGATCTCGAGCGTGACGCCCACCCCGGTGCCGACCGGTGCACCCGTCACCCTCGCCGTTCCGATCCGGCCCGACGACTGGCAGTTCGCGGTCGGCCACCGCATCGCCGTACGCGTCTCCGGCGGCGTCCCGACGATGCTCACCCAGAACCCGACCCCGGTCGACGTCACCGTCGCCACCGGCGTCGGCGGATCCAGCCTGACCCTCCCGACGGTCTCCGGGCCCTGAGCCTGCACGGTTCCTGACCTGCCCCTTGCGCTGCCCCCGGCAACGCCCGCCCCGCCGGGGGCAGCAATAGCCTGATGGCGGACAGTCTTGTCCACCGTCGTGGGCGAACCGGCAGGAGGGCACGTGGCTGGGGACGGCGCAAAGAGGCCGTACAGGATGTCTCCGAGTGCGCGGCAGGCCCGAGCCGACCGACTGGAAGCCGCAGCCCGGGCCGTCGAGTCAGCCGCTCTCCTGCTGTTCGAAGATCGCGGATTCGACCTCGTGACGGTCGATGACATCGCGGCCGCCGCCGGGATCTCCGCCCGCACGTTCTTCCGCTACTTCCCGGCCAAGGACGATGTCCTGCGGGGTGTCGTCCGGCGCCGGGCCCAGGCCGTCGCGGCCGCGCTGGCGGCCCGGCCTCCGGACGAGGCACCGATGCGTTCGGTCCGCCAGGCCGTCCAGGAGGTCGTCGCCGCCGAGGACTCGACCGACGTCGCGCGGTGGGTCCGGGTGGTTGAGGCCAGCCTGTACGCCACCCGGGTGATGCTCGGGGTGAGCGTTCTGGAGTTCAACGGCGTCCTCGCCGAGTTCCTCGGGGCGCGGCTGGGCGAGGCACCCGACGACCTGGAGCCGGCGATGCTCGCGGTCGCCGCCGGTGCGATCATCCTCGCCGCGCAGACCCGGTGGTACCTGCGCGGCGGAGACCTCGCAGCGACGATCAGCGACGCCCTAACCGTCATCGACACCGTCATCCCGGGCGGCTCCGGCACCCGCGAATGATCCCCGGCCCGAGCGCAGCGACCGTCACGATTCCCACCGAGGTCACGGTTCGACCACCACCCGCAGCGCTCCGGCCTTCCGGTCGGCGGCGACCCGGAACGCCTCGGCGGCGTCCTCGAGTGGGAATCGATGGGTGATCAGCGTACGTGCGATCTCGGGATCGTCGGCGAGCATGGCTGCCGCGTCCTCCATTTCGCGTCCGTTCTCGTGCCGGCAGTAGCTCATCGAGGGAATGAGTGTGACCTCGCGGTGGAACAGGGGGGACCAGTCGAGCTCGACCGTGCCGAGGTGAACGCCGACGCACACCACGGTTCCGCCCGGTGCCACGAGTTCGGTGGCACGGGCGAGGCCGGTCGGGGTGCCGGCCGCCTCGACGACCACGTCGTACAGGCCCTTGGCGGGGAGCTGGGCGCCGAGGCGCTCGCCGGCTTCGGCCTGGTGCGGGTGGCGTGCCTCGAGGGCGACCTCCGGGGCGCCCTGGCGGCGAGCACCGGCGACGGCGAGCAGGCCCAGTGCCCCGGCTCCGACGACGGCCACCCGCGTGTCCGGGCCGGTGCCGGCCAGCCGGAGGGCATGCCAGGAGACCGCTGCCGGTTCGACGACGCTGGCGTCACGGACGTCGAGACCAGGCGGGAGCGGGACGAGTCGCTGCGTCGGGGCGCGGAACTGTTCGGCCATGCCGCCGTCCGCGGTGGCGCCGAGTGCCCGCTCCGGGTGGGTGGGGCACAGGTTGTACCGGCCGCTGCGGCACAGGTCGCATTCCATGCAGCCGTACAGCGCCTCGACGATCGCGGCGGATCCGTCCTCCCGGAAACCGGCCAGCTCATGCCCGATGACGCGCTGTGAGCCCAGTCTGATGTAGAGGAGGTCCGAACTGCAGATGCTCGCCGCCGCGATCCGGAGGATCTCCTCTCCGGCGCCGGGTGGTTCGTCGAGATCGACGAGGGCGACCCCGCCGTCCCTGGCTCGTACGGCCTTCATCGATACTCCCTGGTCCTGAGAACTCCCTGGTCGGTGTCGGCTACGCCGAGACGCGCGATGGCCGTCGGCGGGCGGCGGGCAGGAGAGACGGGTACTGGGTGAAGTGGTCGACCCCGGGCAGGTCGGTGCCGGGTGGCACGACCTCGTCGACGGCGTCGAGCACGTCCTCGTCGAGGTCGACGTCCGCCGCGGTCAGGGCGTCCTCGAGGTGTTTCATCGTGCGGGGCCCGATGATCGTCGAGGTGATCGCCGGATGGCTGGCGACGAAGGCCATGGCCAGCTCGGTCAGGGTGATGCCCGCCTTGTCAGCGATGTCGCRCAGGGCGTCCACGGCGTCGAACCGGACGGGAGCGGCGCGCTCGGCGGCCGAGCTGACGGTTCCCTGCATGAACGGGCTGTCCGGGTCGTACCGTGATCCCGCCTGCGGCTCCTGACCACGCTGGTACTTGCCGGTCAACCAACCGCCGGCGAGGGGGCTCCAGGGGATGACCGCCATCCGGTGTCGCTGGCAGGCCGGTAGCACCGCCTGCTCCACCGACCGCGCGAAGATCGAGTACTGCGGTTGTTCGCAGACGAACCGCTCGCCGTTTCGCCGGGCCGCCGCCCACTGGGCCTCGACGATCCAGTCGGCGGGGAACGACGACGAGCCCAGGTAGAGGACCTTGCCCTGGCGGACGAGGTCGGTGAGGGCGCCGAGTGTTTCCTCTAAATCGGTGTTCCAGTCGAGCTTGTGGATTTGATAGAGGTCGATGCGGTCGGTGCCCAGCCGGCGCAGACTGCCCTCGACGGCCTGGGTGATCCAGCGTCGGGAGGATCCCCGCTGGAGCTGGCCGCCCATGGGGAAGAAGCACTTGGTCGCAAGGACCACATCGTCCCGGCGGGAGCCCACTGCCTGCCCGACGATCTGCTCGGCCTGGCCGCCGGAGTAGACGTCGGCGGTGTCGATGAAGTTGATTCCGCCGTCCAGCGCCCGGCGGATGACCCGCGCACTCTCGTCGGCATCGACATTTCCCAGCCGGCCGAAGTTCATTGTGCCCAGACACTGGGTGCTGACCTCGACACCGGTCGTCCCGAACCTGCGATATCTCATGAGTCTCCCTCAACCCCGAGTCACCCGACGATGGGCAGCTTTTCGTAGCCGCGGACGGTGCTGGTGTGCAGACGTACCGCGTTGTCCCGATCGACCTCCCAGGTCGGGAAGCGGCGCAGGGTCTCCTCCAGCGCGATACGCCCCTCCATCCGGGCGAGTGCCGCGCCCAGGCAGAAGTGCGCCCCGCGACCGAAGGCGACGTGGCTGTCGACCCGCCGCCTGATGTCGAAGCGGTCAGGGTCGGCATACCTGCGCCCGTCACGCCCGGCGGACGCGGTCAGGAGAATGATCTTCGACCGTGCCGGGATGGTGGTGCCGTGGAGTTCGACGTCCCGGGTGGTGACACGGCCCTGCACAGGGGACGGTGATTCGTAGCGCAGGGTCTCCTCGACCGCGTTCCCCAGCAGCGACGGGTCCGCGGCCAGCTCGGCCCGCTGGTCGGGGTGCGTCTCGAGCACGTCACACGCCCAGCCGAGCAGCCGCGCCACGGTCTCGGTACCGGCGGCCACGAGCAGCGCGGTGAAGTCGGCGGCTTCGGAGGTGGTGAGTCGGCGGGTGCTCCCGTCGGTGTCGATCTCCGCCTGCACGAGGGCCGTCATCATGTCGTCCCTGGGCGCAGCCCGCCGCGCTTCCAGCTGGTCGGACAGGTAGGCGTGGAACCTGGCGCTGGCCGCCATCGAGATGTCGTTGACCATCCCCTTCTCCGGATCGAGGTGGAAGGTCTGGTCGATCGTGTGGCGGATCTCCTCGCGGTCGGCCGGGTCCACACCGATCAGCTCGGAGATCACCATGGAGGGGAGCAGCGCGGCGAAGTCCTGGATGTAGTCGAACCCGCCACCGCCGACCTGCCGGTCCAGCAGCTCCGCGCAGATCTGCCGGATGTGGCCCTCGAGCCCGCCGACCCGACGCGGTGTGAACGCCCTCGAGACCAGCACCCGCAGCATCGTGTGCGTCGGCGGATCCATGAAGATTATCTGCCCGGTCTGCATCGGCTCAGGCGACATGAGCTCGAGGACCGTGCCGTACGCCGAGCTGTACGTGGCGGTGTCCAGATGGGCCGCGTCGACGTCCGCGAACCGGGACAGCGCGTAGAAGTCCAGCTTCTCGTTGCGGTATACGGGCGCCTCGTCGCGCAGGCGGCRCCATACCGGATGCGGGTCGACGTGGAAATCCCGATCGAACGGGTCCCAGTACAGATCTTCTGTCATGCGGTCTGGCCCTGCTTCTCTGCGTAGAGGCGGGCCCATTCCTTACGGGAACGGATGGTCGTGTCGACGTCGGTCGCGATCGCACGGCGGGCACCTACGGTCGCCCGCTCCCTGGGGATCTCGGAGAACGGGTCCCAGTTGAAGAACCGGCAGGCGTTCCGCCAGGTGATCTTGTCGATTTCCTCGTCGGTCGCACCCACGTTGTTCAGCTCGTTGAGCACGAACTCCGGTGCCTCGGGCCAGATCGAGTCGGCGTGGGGGTAGTCGCACTCCCACGCGATGATGTCGATGCCGATCTCGCGGCGGAGCTTCAGCGAGGTGGGGTCGGTGACGTAGCAGGCCAGCGAGTG
>NZ_MBLM01000125.1 GCF_001854655.1 Parafrankia colletiae
GCGCGCCGAAGCCGGTGCCGATGTGCAGGCACATCACCATGCCGGTGTCGGACAGGGCCTCGAACACCGGCGCCCAGTAGGTGATGTCGTGGTAGCTGGGCAACCCTTCCAGGTGCGGCAGCTCGGGCATCGTGACCGCCCGGCAGCCCTTGGCCGCGACCCGGCGGATCTCGTTCACCATCAGCTGCGGGTCCCAGGTGGGCAGCAGGGCGAGCGGGATGAACCGGCCCGGGTAGGTGCCCGCCCACTCGTCGATGTGCCAGTCGTTGTACGCCTGGATCATCACGACGGTCAGGGGGTCCTTGAAGTGGTTCAGGTGCCCGGCACTGAACCCGGCGAACGTCGGGAAGCACATCGAGGCCAGGATGCCGTTGCGGTCCATGTCGCGGACCCGGTCATGGATGTCGTAGACCGCGGGGCGCATCTCCGCGAAGCCGGCGGGGTCCTTGGCCCACTCCTCCGGCGGCCAGGTGACCACCGCGTTGAGACCGCTGACGCCGGTCACCCGGCCCTGGTAGATCCACCGGTCCACGCCGGTCTCGTCGGTCTCGACGTGCGGCGCCTGGTCAGCCAGCTTGGCTGGGACGTGGTTCCTGAACATGTCAGGCGGCTCGACCACGTGGTCGTCGATGCTCACCAGCACCATGTCGTCGACGTTCATGACCCTCCTCGAAGGGTGGGGTGGCCCGACAGCCGTCCGGCCAGGCATCTGTGGTCCGTTCCCGGCTGCACCGGCAGTTCTCACATCTTTCGGAAATCCCAGCTCGTGACTTTCTCCGGGGTCAGTCGAAGCCAGGCGTGCCGCCCGTCGTAGTGCATCTCGTCGCGGCCGGTGTACTTCCGGGAGAAAAGCAGCTCGGGGGTCTCGAGATCGGGGTTCGGAGTACTGGTCCGGGGGGCTTCCCCGACGCTTTCGAGCTTTCCGCGGAGCTCCACCCCGTGCAGCTCGTTGAAAGCATGCCCGCCGTCCACCAGGACGGCCACCCGCGGGTCGCGGGCGATATCCGTCCAGCRCTGGCTCTTCACGACCGAGTTGAGCCACAGCGCGGCCCCGTCCCACACGAACCACAAGGGGGTCAGGTGCGGTCCGTCCGGGCTCGACGTCGCCACCCGGCACGTTCGCTCCTCAGTGAGGAACGTATCGATCTCGGCCGGGCTCATGGCGATCCTGCGGCCCCGACGCTGCTCTTTCATCGTGTGTCGTCCTCAATGGATAATTGAATGTCTACTGTGTGGTGGGTGTGTGGACACACGCCGTGCGGGATGCTCGCCCGTCGGTCAGGTCACCCTGCCGAGCAGGAAGTTCACGACGGGCGCAGCCGAGGGGAAGGAGCCGGTCATGCCCGCGCTGARGTAGCCCGAGTCCGCTGTCAGGGTGATGCCGTTGACCGCGGAGGCGGCGTCGCTGCAGAGGAACAGCAGTGGGTAGGCCTGCTCCAGTGGGGTCGCCGGCGAGGTACCCACCTCGGCGCGGTAGTCGGTACCAAAACCGAGCCAGCGCTCCTCGTTCGCCCGGGCGAGAGGGGTGTCGGTGGGGCCGGGGCAGATCGCGTTGATGCGGACACCCTGCTTCAGCAGCGGCATCGCCTGGGACGCGACGTAGGCGCAGACGGCCTGCTTGCTCCACATGTAGTCGGCCTTGCCGTGGTCCACCGCCCACTTCGTGGCCTCGTCGAAGTCGGTGATGGCGAGGTACTCCCGCAGCAGCGGCAGGTCCGCCTCCCAGCCCAGGCCGGCGGCGGAGGAGATGAAGCCGATGGCCGAGCCGCGGGGCAGCAGCCTGCCGGCGAGAAGGCGGTCGATGAGGTAGCGGTGGCCGATGAAGTTGATGCGTTCGATGCCGGGGGTTCCATCGGCGACGCCGGCGGCGGCGAGCAGTGCGTGGACGGGGCCGCCAAGCTGGTCGACGGCTGTGTCTATGGAGGCGGCGTCGGCGAGGTTGACGTGGATGCTCCTGGCACCGGGGAGAGTCACCTCGGCGTAGTCGGCGACGATGACCTCTGCGCCGGCGCTCTGCGCGAGCTCGGCGGCGGCGGCACCCATGCCGGTGGCGCCGCCGACCACGAGGACCCGCTTCCCGTCGAACCGGAAGGCGTCGAACAGCGTCATGTCAGGGTCTCCAGGCTCTTCGTCGAGAGGGGTGTCACGCGACCACGCCGCGGATCTTCAGGTCGAGAACGGCGTCGGTGTCGAGACCGAGCTCGGCGAGGATCTCGTCGCCGTGCTCGTTGAACAGCGGTGCCCGGCCCGCCGGCGAGGGCCGCCCGTCGTACTGGACGGGGGCGGCGGGAAGACGGAACGGGATGCCGGCGGCGGTGGTGCAGTCCTGGACGTACCCGTTGGCGACGGCCTGCGGGTCCGCGGCGGCCTCCAGGGTGTCCTGCACGACGGTCCACTGACCGATGAAGCTCGCCAGCCGCTCGCGCCACTCGGCCAGCGGGTGCTGGGCGAAGGTGGTCTCGAGGATGGCGATGGCCTCTCGGCTGTTTGCCATCAGGGCGGCGTGGTCGGCGAACCGGGGGTCGGTCGCGAGTTCGGGTCGGCCGATGACCTCGCACATGGGCGGCCAGTACCTGCCGGCCTGCAGGCAGGTGAAGGACAGCCAGCGGCCGTCCCTGGTCTGGTAGTTGCCGGTGAGCGGGTTGGAGCGCGGCGCGTCGACGGGGGGCGGGGTCCACGGGATGTCGAGCAGCAGGGAGAGGGCGAGGGCCTGGCCCATCGCCCACATCCCGGTCGCCATGAGCGAGACGTCGACCTCGGTCGCCTCGCCGGTGCGCTCGCGGTGGAACAGCGCGCCCATGATCCCTCCGGCGATGGTCATGGCGCCGATGGAGTCCCCGAACCCGGGCCCGGGCGGAACCGGGACATGGCCGTACTCGGGGCGCATGACACCTACCGCGACGCCGGCACGGGCCCAGAAGGCCAGGGAGTCGTAGGAGCCGCGGTCGGCGTCGGGTCCGCGCTCGCCCTGGCCCGTCCCGCGGACGTAGATGATGTTCGGGTTGTGTGCGCGGATGTCCTCGACGTCGACATGCAGCTTGGTGCGGACACTGGGCAGCTTGTTGGTGAGGAAGACGTCGCAGGTCGCCGCGAGCTTGTAGAGGACGTCGCGGCCCGCGTCGGAGGTGAGGTCGAGACCGAGGCTGCGCTTGCCGCGGTTGGAGTGCTCCAGCAGCACGTGAACGTCCTTGGGAACGACCGCGACACCCGAGGACGCCAGCGCGCGCATGGCATCCCCGCGCTCGACGTGCTCGATCTTGATCACGTCGGCGCCCCAGTCGGACAGCAGCGCGGACGCGGCGGGTACGAACGTGTGCTCAGCGACCTCGAGAATCCGGACACCCTGCATCACCGCGGTCATGACCACTCTCCTCAGATGAAGACACGATRGCGGTGGACAGGAGACGGTCCGCGCTGTAATCGTGGCCGCACTCCCACTCCTTATGCGACTGACGGTCGCTTACCAGGGGATGAGTATGCGGGCGCTGCTCGCATACCGTCAAGACGGAACCGGAGGGCCGTGTGACACCTTCACCACCCGTGGTGACCGATGGTCTTCAGTCGCCTGACCACGACRACAGGGCCGTGTCGGCCGAGGAGACGATGTCGGCCGAAGCGACGATGTCGGCCGAGGAGACGGCGGTTCCCGCCGATCCCGGATCCGCCCGCTGGTGGGCCGAGCGCTCCGTGGCCGACCGCCGGCGCCGGCCGCGCGCCGGCGGCCTGTCCACCGAACGCATCGTCGAGACGTCCCTGGAGGTCCTACGCGAGGAAGGGCTGGAAGCCCTGACGGTGCGCTCGGTCGCCGAGCGGCTCGGCACCAGCAACGCCTCGCTCTACCGGCACATCGCCAGCCGCGACGAACTGATCGCCCTCATCGCCGACCACGTCATGGGCGACATCCGACTCAAACGCACCGGCCGCGGCTGGCGCGTCGACGTCGAGGCGCTGATGCTCGAGATGCGCAGGGTCATCCTCAGCCAACCGCTGCCTCCGTCGGCTGGGCGGAGCCAGTCGGGCTCCGGGCCGAACATGCTGCGCCTCGTCGAGTTCGCCCTCACTCTGTTCCGCGAGGCTGGACTGACCGACAGGCAGGCCGTCTACACGACCATAACAATGATCGAGTTCGTCGGCGGCTCCACCAGCATCCGACGCAGCCCCGCCGGCCGCGGCTCGAACGGAGTGGCCGGAGCGGCCGGAGCGGCCGGCCTGCGCCAACTCCTCGACGGACTACCCGCCGACGACTTCCCCGCGCTAGGCGCGGCCGGGAATCTCTACACCGCCGCGTCTGCCGACGACGTCTTCACCCACGGCATGGCCCTCTTCCTCGACGGCGTCACCAGCCAGCTCCCTGGCAGTCAGTAAGCGCAGCGCACGTACCCGAACGCTGCGAGGTCAAGGTGGAACAGGGCTGTCGCGCCGTCCCAGCAGCGCTCCCGGCCTCGCGCGATCACGACGACTCCCGCACGGCCAGTAGGTTGACTCGGCCCCATCCCGGATGCTTTGATCCCGTCCTCAGCGGGGACGGACATCGAACGGACACGGTTCCACTTCCCTGACAGCACCCGACAGCCAGCTAACCCGGCTGGCGAACCAGGCACGCACGCATTTCCTCGAAGGGATGCTGCGAGCTGCGTGGCGCTCGCTGTTCCGACAGCGTCGGCTACCGCCTCTTCATTGCGCTRCCAACTTTGCCATGGGAGTGGCGGAGTCGCGCAGGAAATCACGCCCGGCGCTTCCTGCCACGACCTCGAGCAGGAAACATCGCGCGACATCCGCTACCCGTTCGTTCCATTGCCGTGCCACTTTCAACACCGACGGAAGGCATACCGTGAATCGCAGAAGTCGATTACTTGTCACCACTGTCATCTGCTGCGTGGCCCTCCTCTCAGGGGCCTGTGGTGGCAGCGGCGATTCCGCCACCCCATCCACAGATGCCTCCGGCAGGCCGGTGGCCGGGGGGCACGGACGAATCCTGACACTGAGCGATCTACGCAGCCTGGATCCGGGAACCATCGGCAACGCCTATGCGAGCACCGGCGTCGTCGGTAACGCCCTGTACGGAACGTTGATGACCAATGACGATGCGGGCGAGATCCATTACCAGATGGCCGAGTCCTTCGCCACGACCGACAACGGCAAGGCCTTCACCCTGAAACTCCGCCCCGGGATTGTCTTCTCCGATGGAACTCCACTCGACGCCGAAGCGGTGAAGTTCAACTGGGACCGGATCAAGGAGCCGGCCACCAGCTCACCCCACCGCTCGGAGGCGACGATGATCTCCTCGTCCGCGGTGGTGGACGATGTCACGCTGACGGTCACGATGGTCACCCAGGTACCGAAGTACGCCCAGTCCGTCGTCACCTCGTCGCTGAACTGGATCGCCTCGCCCGCAGCCCTGCGGAAGGGCGTCGCGGCTTTCGACGCCAACCCGATCGGCGCTGGTCCGTTCACGCTGAAGAGCTGGATCCGCCAAGGCTCCATGGAGCTGGTCAAGAACCCCCGTTACTGGGACTCCCCCAAGCCGTACCTGGACACCCTCACCTTCCAGACTGCACTTGACACCAATCAGCGTTACAACACTCTGCAGACCGGTGGCGCAGATCTTGCAATCGAGTCGAATCCGGTCAACTTCGACAAGGCAGAAAAGGCAGGCCTACCGAACACCGTGATGGAGCTCAGCGGCGGTCTCTTCCTGGCGATGAACACCCGCAGGGCACCGTTCGATGACGTGCGCGCACGGCAGGCTGTTGCCGCGGCACTCGACCTGGACGCACTGAACCTCGCCGCCTACAACGGCACCGGCACCCCCGTCGACACGCTCTTCAGCAAGGCGTCGCCCTTCCACTCGGACACGCCACTGCGCAAGGCGGACAATGCCACCGCTCAGCGGTTGTTCGACGAGCTCGCCGCGGACGGCAAGCCGGTGTCGTTCACCTTTACCACCGCGCCCACCTCGGAGAGCAAGACGACGGCGGAGAACATCCAGGCCCAGCTCGGCGCGTTCAACAACGTAAAGGTTCAGGTCAAGACCGTCGAAGTCGCCGAAATAGTCTCGCTGCGCGCGACACACGACTTCGACGCGACCACGTCGTCGGCGTTCTTCCAGGACCCCGAACCCCGGCTGTGGACGACCTTCAGCGGCGCCTCACCGGCAAACCTGACCGGGATCGCCGACAAGGACCTCGACGACGCCCTGCTGGCCGGACGGACAGCGGCGACGCAACAGGAGCGGTCGGAGGCTTACGACACGGTCCAACTGCGCCTCACCGAGCTGTCACCGGCCGTCTTCTTCACGCGCGCGGAACCCGGCGCCATCGCAGGCAAGAACGTCAACGGCCTCGCGCAGTACGGCCTCGGCTCACTACTACCCGAGGAAATCTGGATCCAGAAGTAGGCGCTCGCCCCGAACCGGCGACGAGAGGCCGCCACGCCCCGTATCGATCTGGACACCGAGGTCCGGGTCGGCCGTACGGTCCGACCCGGACCGTACGGCGAGGCTCGCTGCGGCAGGCGCCGGTCTCGTCAGACGGCGGCGACCTCGTGGAGCGCGTCCGCGACCGCCCGCGGCTCGGTGATCATGAGGTCGTGGCCGGTGTCGATCTCCCACAGGCGGCCCGCCGCGTGCGCCGTCTCCATCAGCTCCGCGTCGCGGGTGGCCAGCGTGGAGGTGCACACGATGTGGTACTGCGGGATCGCCCAGAGCGCCTCCTCGTTGGTGAGCGTCAGCGGCTGCTCGAAGCACCGCCACGGGTGGCCGGTCAGGCGATCGTCCATCCAGGCGAGGTCGGCGGGGTCGGTCACGCCGTAGAAGGCCCCCGCGCCCGGGGCCGGCAGGAGGACCAGCTCGACACCGTCGACCACCTGGCCGTGTGGCCGGGTCGCTTCGATGATCGGCCCGGCGACATCGAGGAGCGACTGGCCGTTCACGGGGTTCGCCGCGTCGAGGTAGACGAGGCGGCCCACCCGGTCGGCGGCCCGGTCGGCGACACCGGTGATGACCATGCCGCCGTAACTGTGCCCGACCAGGATCACGTCCCGCAGGTCCTCGTAGTGCAGCACCGCCACGACGTCCTGGATGTGTAACTCGAGGTCGACCGTCGGGCTCGCCAGGTGTGACCGCTCCCCCACTCCGGTGAGTGTGGGCGCGTGCACCTCGTGCCCGGCAGCCCGCAGCAGACGAGCGACCGGCTGGTAGCACCAGCCGCCATGCCCGCCGCCATGCACCAGGACGTATGTGGCCATGCAGGTCCTCCTTCACCGTGACGGCAGTGCCGGCCCGTCCTCCAGGTCAGCCAGCCGCCCCTGAGCGTGTAGAACACGCGGATATCCCAGATATCCGGATAACCAGGATATCTGGGATGATGTCCTGAGCAAGGCCTGTCGGCGAACATGAGAGAGGAGCCGGGTGCCCGGATCCCCGTCAGGCGATGCCGTCCTCCGCGTGGTTCTCGAGCTGCTGGAGTCCGGCGGCCATGACGCCGTCCAGATCCGTGAGGTGGTCCGCCGCGCACACGTCTCGCCGCTGACGATCTACAAGCTGTTTCCCAGTCGGGACGAGCTCGTCGTGGCCGCGCTCCAGCAGTGGCTGACGGTCAACAGCTGCGCACCGCTGGCGGCACCAGCTCCCGGCGAATCCCTCTACGACGGCCTGATGCGGGTGTTCCGGCACGTCTTCGAACCGTGGGAACGCAACCCGCGCATCCTCGAGGCCTATCACCGGGCGCGGAACGGGCCGGGCGGACGAAAGCTCGACCAGCAGGCCATGGGCGCCATCGAACCGGTCGCGCGCGCCATCCTGGTCGGCGGCGACCCCACCTACATCGACGACGTCGGGCTGATCCTCACCAACATGGCCTACGCAGTGGTCGGTCAGTTCGCGAACGGCGAGCTCGACATCACCGCCATCCTCCCGGCACTCGAGCGGGCCGTCTTCCGCCTCACCGCCAACAACGAGCCCGCCGCGACACAGGCGCGACGGGCGCGGCACAGCCTGTACCCCACCTCGCCCGCGCAGCTCGACCGGCAGGACTCGACCGACCAGGGCGAATCACGGCGTTGATGCTCTTCGAGCGGAGCGGGACCGGACGCAGCAACCCACACCCAGCGGATACCTCATCCGAGACCGACAGGGAGAGCCGCCAGACGGCCGGGCGGCGGCTGCCGCACCGATGAGACGCGTCCGGAACCGAGGTCTACCGAGGACATCGAGGGAAGCGGGGACGAGATGATCGAGCTGGACGAGCGGGCACCGGGAAGGCCGCGAATCTTCGCACTGATCCCTGGTGCCGGTGGTGCGGGGATCTACTGGCACCGGCTGGCGCCGCTGCTACGGGCCGCCGGCCACGAAGCGGTCGCCATCGACCTGCCCGGAGACGACCCGAGCGCAGGCCTGTCCGAGTACGCCGCCCTGGTCGGCGCCGCGGTGGGCGGACGACGCGAGGTGGTGCTGGTCGCGCAGTCGCTCGGTGGGTTCACAGCGCCCCTGGTCGCCGAGTTGGTCCCGGTCAGCGCGATCGTGTTCGTGAACGCGATGATCCCCGTTCCGGGCGAGACGCCGGGCGCCTGGTGGGACAACACCAGGCAGTCCCAGGCCTGCGCCGCCGCGGCCGAGCGAGGCGGCTACAGCACCGAGTTCGACCTTGACACGTACTTTCTGCACGACCTATCCCCCGAGGATGCGGAAGCGATCCTGAAGGATCCCCGTTCCGAGGACGACGTCGTGTTCGGTTCCGCCTCTTCGTTCGGCTACTGGCCTCGGGTTCCGATTCACGTGGTGGCCGGCGCCGACGACCGGCTCTTCCCGGCGGAGTTCCAGCGCCGGGTGGCCCGCGACCGGCTGGGTGTCGAGGCTGACATCCTGCCGGGCGGCCACCTGATCGCCCTGTCGGAGCCCCACGCGCTCGCGCGCTACCTCCTCGGAACATGAAGAACGTAGCTATGGATGCTCCACGACGCTGACCCGGAGGACACCGGACAGGCGGCAACCGGGCCCGAACCGCCCGCCACTCCGGACCATCGTTTCAGCTCCAGCCCGCGGCCCGTGCCGCCGCAGGCCGGTACTGCGCGGGTATCGACTGTTGCCCATCCACAGGCCGCGTTCCAGGCGCGAGCGGTGGCGGCGGTACTGCCGCTGGTGGCACCGGCGCCAGGGCAGGCCGTGATGGCGGCAGCGATGCCGGTGCTGACGGCGCCGTCTCGCCCGCGGTCCGCACGGCACCGGTGACTGCGCGCCTCGCCCTCGCCGCCCCCGCGAGCCCCGGCCGCCCCGTCGGCACCAGACGTGAGCTCAGCCAGTCCTCGACTGCGTCCATGACCACCGTCATTGCCATGAGCGCGAGAGGAAACAGCAGAACGATAAAGATCACCTTGCGGATACCTCACAGTACGGACGAAATCCTCGGATCGTGAAGGGATAGCCCAGATGTGCTAGCCCGTTCGGGTAGCCCCATTTCCGCAGCGGCAGGTTACGAGCTCTGACCGATCGAAGGGACAACCTGGCATAGGCGTAGGTGTCAAGCCCGCCGGCGGCTCCAGGGACGGTGCGCCGGCGCACCCGCGACGTACCCGAAGGCAAGGCCTCTATCTGGCTGTGGTGGTCGAGCCGGAAGGCGTACCTGGGAACGCGTAATGCGGACCAGCCACGGCCGGGGTGACGAACATCCCACTGGTGACCTCAGGCGCGAACGATCCGGAAACATTCCCGCTGCCCACGTTTCCGGAATCCTTGAGGAGCGCTGCTACACGGCGGATTCCGGTGCCTTGCCAGCGACCACCTGGACGCACCGGCCGGGGCCAACCCTGTCGGTCACGGCACTAACCCGCCGGCCGGCCGGTCCAACGCGCCGGATCGGCGATCACCGCTGCCAGCTCGGCGAAGGCCGCACCGGTGGCACCGGGGGCGGAGCCGGGCTCGGCCGCGACGGTCGTCGGCGCGACCCAGCGGGCCGACAGCACGCGGGCCCGCAGCGCCTGTTCCAGGTCCGCACGCAGCAGGCCGGCGATCTGGCCCAGATACCCGCCGAGGACGACGGTGGGAACGTCGAACATGTTGACGACGCTGGCCAGCGCGATACCGAGGGCCCACGCCGCCACGCCGACGGCCTGACACGCCTCCCGGTCGCCGGCCGCCACCCGCTCGGCCAGGAGTTCGGGCGGGGCCGTGGGGTCCAGCCCGGCCGCGGCGAGGATCATGTGCCGCCCGGCGTAGCGCTCCAGGCAGCCGGTCGACCCGCACGGGCAGCTCGGGCCGTTGGGGTCGACACAGACGTGCCCGATCTCGCCGGCCCAGCCGTGGGAGCCGGTGATGACCGCTCCGTCTCGGACCACGGCGCCGCCGATGCCGATCCCGCCCGACAGGTAGACGAAGTCGGGCACCGGGCCCGGCCGTCCCGGCGCGTTCTCGGCGACTGTCCGCGCGGCCAGGTCGGCCTCGTTGCCGATCGTCAACGGCAGGCCGGCGAGCGTCCCGGAGGCCAGCATGTCGACCGGCCGGATGTCCGACCAGCCGAGGGTCGGTGCCCGCAGCAGCAGCCCGTCCTCCACCGCGACGATGCCGGGCAGCGCGAGCCGGGCTCCGATGAGGGCGGCACCGCCGGGCACCCGGGACAGAACGTCGCGGCCGGCGGCGTCGAGGCGACGCAGCACCTCCCCCGGTGGGCTCGCGACGAGATCTCCGCTTTCGACCCACTCGGCGAGAACCTGGCCGCGCAGGTTGATCACCCGGGCGGCCAGGAAACCGGCGTCGACCTGGAGTCCCAGAGCCGCGATCCGCGAACCCGGGGCCAGTGGTGTCGCGGGGCGACCCCGGCGGGGCGCGGGCCGGTCCAGCTCGCCCGGGCCCCGCTCGTCCGGGCCCAGTTCGTCCAGGATGCCGCCGGCGACGAGCTCGTCGACGAGGCGTGAGGCGGTGGCTCGGGTCATCGAGGTCGCCCCGGCGACGTCCGCCCGCGAAAGGTACGCCGGCGCCGACGCGGCGAGGGTGCGCGCGACCAGGGCGAGGTTGCTCTCCCGCAGGGTCGCCTGCCTGGCCCCGCTCGCCGGGTGCGGACCGGACAGCTCCAGGGGCACAGGTTGACGCTACCGCGGCTCCGAATTATGTTTCACCGAAATACTAAAGACGCGGATCGGAGCAGCGATGCCACGACAGCCCATCCCCGCGGACAGGTTCTCCTTCGGTCTGTGGACGGTCGGCTGGACCGGCACCGACCCGTTCGGCCTTCCGACCCGGACGGCCCTCGACCCGTGGGAGTACGCCGACCGGCTCGCCGAGATCGGTGCCTGGGGCATCACCCTGCACGACAACGACGTCTTCGCGTTCGACGCCGACGAGGCCACCGCCCAGCGGGCATGTCGCCGGCTGAAGGAGGCCACCGACGCGTCCGGGCTGGTCATCGAGATGGTGACCACGAACACCTTCACCCATCCCGTCTTCAAGGACGGCGGCCTGACGTCGAACGACCGCGGCGTGCGCCGGTTCGGCCTGCGCAAGGTGCTGCGCGCGGTGGATCTCGCGGCGCAGCTCGGCGCGACCACGTTCGTGATGTGGGGCGGCCGGGAGGGCAGCGAGTACGACGGGTCGAAGGATGTCTTCGCCGCCCTGGAGCGCTACCGGGAGGGCCTGGACACCGTCGCCGGCTACATCAGGAGCCAGGGTTACGACCTGCGGATCGCGCTCGAGCCCAAGCCGAACGAGCCGCGCGGCGACATCTTCCTGCCCACCGTCGGGCACGCGCTGGCGCTGATCGCCGAACTGGAACACCGCGACATCGTCGGGCTCAACCCGGAGACCGGGCACGAGCAGATGGCCAACCTCAACTACACCCACGCGCTCGGCCAGGCCCTGTGGAGCGGGAAGCTGTTCCACATCGACCTCAACGGACAGCGGGGCCTGAAGTACGACCAGGACCTGGCCTTCGGGCACGGCGACCTCGTCTCCGCGTTCTTCACCGTCGACCTGCTCGAGAACGGCTTCCCCGGCTACCCGGACGGCCCCCGGTACACCGGCCCCCGCCACTTCGACTACAAGCCGTCGCGGACGGAGGGCATGACCGGCGTCTGGGAGTCGGCCCGCGCCTGCATGTCCACCTACCTGCTGCTCGCCGAGAAGGCGGCGGCGTTCCGTGCCGATCCCGCCGTCCAGGAGGCGATGGCCTACGCCGGCGTGTTCGAGCTCGCCGAGCCCACCCTCGCCCCCGGCGAAACCACCGCCGACCTGCTCACCGCCGATGACGGCTTCGACCCGGCCAAGGCGGCCGAGCGGGACTTCGGTTTCGTCCGGCTCCAGCAACTGGCGATCGAGCACCTCGTCGGCTCGCCGACCCCGGCCCCGACCCCGACCGCGGCCGGGGCCAGGGCCGCCGCCCGCTCAGCTGGCTGAGTCGGCCCGGCGGCATGGCGCTCGTCGCGGGGATCGACTCCTCCACCCAGTCGTGCAAGGTGGTCATCCGGGACGCCGCCTCCGGCGCTCTCGCCCGCCAGGGAACGGCTCCGCATCCCCCCGGGACGGAGATCGACCCCGAACACTGGTGGACGGCCCTGCTCACCGCGGTCGAGCGGGCCGGCGGCCTCGGCGACGTCGCAGCCGTCTCGGTCGCCGCCCAGCAACACGGAATGATCGTGCTTGACCGTGACGGACGGGTCATCCGGCCCGCGCTGCTGTGGAACGACACCCGATCCGCCCCGGCAGCGGACGACCTCGTCGCAGACCTCGGCGCCGAGCGGTGGGCGGCTGCGGTCGGTCTGGTCCCGGTCGCCTCGTTCACCGTCACCAAGCTGCGCTGGCTCGCCGACCACGAACCCGACGCGGCAGGCCGGATCGCCGCCGTCGCGCTCCCCCACGACTGGCTGACCTGGCGCCTGTCGGGCGCCCGGTCGCTGGACACCCTGCGCACCGACCGCTCCGACGCCTCCGGCACCGGCTACTTCGACGCCGCCGGCGGCACCAGCGGCGCCTACCGGCGGGACCTGCTGGCCCTGGCGCTGCGTCGCGAGCCCGGTGACGTCGAACGGATCGTGCTCCCGACCGTCGCCGGCCCCGAGGACACCGTGGGACGGGGCGACACCGCCAACGGCTGGGGCCATCTGCTTCTGGGGCCGGGGTGCGGCGACAACGCCGGGGCAGCCCTCGGGCTGGACCTGCAGCCGGGCGAGGCATTCATGTCCCTGGGGACCTCCGGCGTCGTCGCCGCGGTCGCCACCGCCGCCACCCGGGACGCCACCGGCTCGGTGGCCGGCTTCGCCGACGCGACCGGCCACCACCTTCCCCTCGCCTGCACCCTCAACGCCAGCCGCGTCCTCGACGCGACGGCAGCCCTGCTCGGCGTCGACCACGACGAGCTCAGCCGGCTCGCCCTCAGCGCCCGGCCAGGTGCCGCGCGCCTGGTCTTCGTGCCCTACCTCGAGGGCGAACGCACCCCGAACCTCCCCACCGCCACCGGCTCCCTGCACGGCCTCACACCAGCATCGATGACCCCGGCGAACCTCGCCCGCGCCGCCGTGGAAGGCGTGCTCTGCCTGCTGGCGGGCTGCCTCGACGCCCTGCGCGCCCAGGGCGTGCGCGTCGACCGGGTGACGCTCGTCGGCGGCGGCGCCCGGTCACCTGCCGTCCAGGACATCGCACCCGCCATCCTCGGGCTGCCCGTCACCGTGCCCGCACCCGGCGAGTACGTCGCCGACGGCGCCGCACGGCAGGCCGCGACGGCCCTGGCCCGCGCGAACGGCGTCGCGCCGCCGTCCTGGCCTCACGCCGAGGCGGTCACCCGCACGGCCGAGCCGCTCCCCTCCGTCCTCGACCGCTACCGGGAGGTGGCGGCGACCGTCGCCGCCATCGAGAGCAGATGTGGGTAGGGATCTACTGGCACCTGCTGGTTACGCGGATGCGGGGGCGACGCCCTCGGTGGCGAGACGTTCGGCCAGGCCCCTGCCCRGACCGAGCGCTGCCGCACTGCCAGGGTCCGAACCAGAGGGTAATATCGAGCTTGAGCGACAGCCACCCGGGTCATGACCCACGAGCCATGACCCGCGAGCTACGCCCAGCCGGGCGTGCCCGTGGCCCTTTTACGGAGCGACCCGATGGACTCCGACCACCTGCTCACCGCGACCCAGCCTGAACCGGCCGCGCTCGGCCGATACTACGGCTCCTGCGACGGCAAAGCCGCCCTCGCCCGCGAGACCAGCCCCGGCAGCTGGCAGGTCAAGGTCCGCGACCCGCTCAACCGCCTGGCCGGCCACGACGGCTGGATGATGCTCGGCACCGGCTGGAGCACACTCGCCGAAGCACGCGCGGCAACCGGGCTGTCCTAGCCTCCAACCACGTGGCCCGCCGCTCCCGTCACGGTCGAAGAGGCTGCCGCGCGGGCCTCAGGATCCGGGCCATCGTTGCCGGCTGGAGCAGGGTCTCCGGCGTGTCGACGAGAGTAGAGCGACCGTCCCCGGCTGCGGTCACGAGCCCGGGCGCTGCCTACGGGTCTCCAGACAGGCGAACATCATCCGGGTTTGGGCGACAGCCCTCTGGTGGGGGAACGAGGCGCTCGTGTCAACTCCATCAGCGCGGGAATCATTTCAACCCGGATGGGGCAGCAGGAGCTGGCTGGGCCGTGGGGCTCGGCGATTCGCGGGATGATTGAGACCTCGCCCGCGAAACGACCGAAACGACCGGGTACCCCTGACGACGTCGCGGACGCGGCCTCGTTCCTACTCGGTCCAGGGGCGTCCTTCATCACCGGCACCGACCTCCTTGTGGACGGCGGCGCCGTCGCGGTACACCGCTCGGATGCACAGCGACGTTGACACAGACGATGCCGCCGCACAACGCGAGCCGCAACGGAGGAACACAGTGAATCTGTCTGGTGTCGGTGTGTGGAGTGACCGTCTGCATTACGGTGATCCGGCCGAGTCTGCCGAGGTGGCTGCCGAGCTCGAGGAACTGGGTTTCGCCGCGCTGTGGATTCCGGACATGGGCGGTCCGGTCTTCGACGCGGTCGACCGTCTGTTGGCCGSCACCCGCCGAGTGTTCGTGGCGACCGGCATTCTGAGTCTGTGGTCGCATCCATCGGCGGCGGCCGCCGAATCCTACGCGTCGTTGTCAGCCATCCACGGGGAACGGTTCATCATGGGTATCGGGGTAAGTCACGCGCTGGTGGTCGATGCCCCGGAACCCGGTCGGTACCGACGACCGCTGGCGGCGATGGGCGCGTTCCTCGACGGTCTCGATGACGCCGACCCTCCGGTTCCTGTCGAGATGCGGGTCCTGGCCGCGCTCGGCCCGAAGATGCTCGAGCTCGCGGGCAAGCGGGCCCGCGGGGTCCACCCCTATCTCGTCACGCCGGACCACACGCGGCGGGCCCGCGAAGCGCTCGGCGACGGTCCGCTGGTGCTGCCAGAACAGACCGTGATCCTGTGTTCCGGGGCGGACGAGGCGCGAGCCATTGGCGGCAGGTGGCTTCGGGGATACCTGTCCCTGCCGAACTATGCCAACAATCTGCTCCGGCTGGGCTTCTCGTCCGACGAGGTGGCAGCGGTGAGTGACCGCGTCTTCGACGCTTTGATCGCGTGGGGCGACGAGGAGGCGATCAGACACAGAGTGGATGAGCATCGTGCCGCTGGCGCGGACCACGTCGCCCTGCAGGTACTCACGTCCGACCTGGAAGCCTTTCCACGAGAGCAGTGGCGTCGACTCGCCGCCGCTTTGCTGTAGCTATCCGGCAGTGTGGCCCTGGAGTGAGTGGGTACTGCGGGCTCGGAGGGGAAGGCGGAACCGGTGCGTTTCCCTCCGAGCTGGAGCCTGGCCTGCGATGCGATGCCGGGGTGTCCGTCCTGATCCCGTCGTCCTGCGCCCGGTTCAGACCGCGGCCTTCTCGACGATGGGCACTCCGCAGGCGCTCCCGAGACCGATGACGTGGGCAGGACCCACCTTTGCGTTGTCGATCTGGCGGTCGCCGGCCTCGCCGCGCAGCTGGGTGGCGATCTCCCAGACGTTGGCGATACCGGTCGCGGCGATCGGACAGCCCCGGTGGAGGAACGCCCGGCCGGTTCGGCGCAGGGTGCAGGCGCCACAGGACGGCACGAACGACATCGCCACATGGTCGCCCGGCTGGACCGAGGTGACCCCCGGGCCGACCTCGGTCACGACGCCGGCGCCCTCGTGGCCGCAGATCAGCGGACAGTGCGGCATCGGCATGGCGCCCGTGCGGACGTGCTCATCCGAATGACACAACCCGCAGGCCCGTACCTCGACCCGAATCTCACCAGCCCGACCGACGACCTCACCCTGGGTCATTGTCGACCCAGTACTACGGCCTTGGGCGCTCGACTACCAGGCTCGACGAGCCTGACGACGTCAATATCGAACTCGATGTTGACATTTGCCCCCCAGGTCGTGACCATCGTCTTCTCTCGGGATCGGTTGATCTCCTGAGCGCACGGCCCGCCCGAGCCGTGCGGGCGCTCTGCCGCGCCACGATGCCCGGAAACACTGGGAGATCGCACCATGACAGAACCAGACCGAGGTCGCGTGCTGCATGCGGGGGTTTCGTTCGAGGGAGTGGCGTGCAGGCGACAGCCACGACGCCTGTTCGGCGCACGATTAGGCGCTGCGACCCTCACCCTCGGCCTGCTCCTCGCTGCCGGATGCGGAAGCGACAGCGGCGAGGGCTCCTCGCCGGGCGGCGCCGGCGAAGCCACCGCATTGCTCGGACCACGCGAACCCGCGGCCGGGATGCCCGTGCGGATAGGGCTCATCTCCGACGGCAAGGGCCCCGTCTCGGACCTGTCGATCGAGGGCCAGGTCGCAGACGCCACGGTCGGCTACCTCAACGAGCACCGGTCCGGTATCGCCGGTCACCCCATCGAACTGGTGACGTGCAGGTCCCTGGCCGACCCCGCCATCGGCACCGACTGCGCGAACCGCATGGTCGAGGAGGATGTGGTTGCCGTGGTCGTCGGATCGTCGGCCGTCGTGGAGAGCATCTGGGAACCACTGCACCAGTCAGGCGTGCCAGTGTTCCTCAGCTATGCGAACGGTGCCCCGCTGCGGGACAGCGCATCGACCTTCACACTGTCTGATTCTTCCTACACGCTGAAAGCACTGGTCCAGCTGGCGAAGGACGAGGGCGTGAAGAAGCTGTCGATCGTCGCGGTCGACGTGCCGACATCGGCGGCGATCCTGCGGGAGGCCGTGCCGCCGCTGTTCGAAGGTTCCGGAATCGACGTCGACATCGTCCCGGTGCCCCCGGGCACAGCCGACATGACGCCGCAGATGCAGACCGTCGTCGACGGCGATCCAGAGCTCGTGCAGGTGGTCGGGAACGACGCGTTCTGCATCAGCGCCTTCAACGGGCTGCGGGCGGTCGGGTACGACGGCCTCGTCACGTCGATCTCGAACTGCCTGTCGGACCGGACTCGCATGGCGGTACCGGGTGACTTCCTCGAGGGAATGGTGCTCCCGGCGGTGGTGCCGATCGGGACCGACAACCCCTCGACCCGCATCTACAACGCGGTGGCAACCGCCTACGGTTCGGACATCGACACCGGCCGGGTCGCCGGATTGACCATGTTCACGCTGGTCGCCGCGCTCGAGGCGGCCGCGGACGGGGTGTCCGGAGACATCACGTCCGATTCCGTGGTCACCGCGATCAAAGGCATGCCCGAGACCGACGTGCCAGGCGCGACCGGCCTTCGATTCCGCTGCAACGGCAAAGCCGTCCCGGCGACACCGGCGCTCTGCGTCCGTGGTTGGCTGACCACGACGCTTGGTTCCGACGGTCAACCCACCGACTACAAGCCGGTCGGCGTGACCCCGATCGAGGACTGACCGTACCGCCGCCCCACCTCGGCCGGTCTGGTGGAGGGCCCGGGCTCTCGCGGGAGTGGTCAGTCCGCGGCTGTAGTCGGGGCCTCTGGCGTAAGGCTGCGGAGCGTACCAATGATCGCCTTGTACGCGAGCTCGCTTGCGGTCTGCCAGGTTCGCCCGGCGTCGGTGACGACCGCCGCGGTGAAGTGAGAGCTGAGGTGGGCACCTACCGTGACGAGCAGCTCGTCGGGTGTCTCGCCGAGGCGTCCCAGGCCCTGCCACGACAGCCGGGCGATGTCGGCCGTCCTCACGCGCCAGTCCTGGCGCAGGGACCGCTGCACCGCGTCGAACTCGGGCGGCAGGTCGGATCTCGACATGAGCTCCCAGAAGCCGGGGCCGATGGCGGCGTTCATCCGATGCGCCGCCTCGCACGTCGACCGGAGCCACCCCTCCACCTCACCGTCGTACCCGGGAAGATTCTGCATGTAGTTCACCATCGCAGTGGAGAAGGCACTGGCGACCAGCTTCTCGCGGGTGCCGAACAGCCGGAACAGTGTCCGGCGGCTGACTCCTGACGCCTCCGCCAACTGCTCCATGGTCGCGTCGAGACCGTTCTCGATCACGAACCGCCGCGCGGCGGTGAGGACGTGGTCGAGAGCGGCCTGCCGCTTCGCCTCGGCGAGCGGTCCAGCGGTCACAGACATGTACCCACGCTACTGTTGACACGCATCAGTGCCATCGCTGACACTTTAATGCGCCAGCCTGGTTCGCCGAGCAGCGTCTCACTCGGCGGACGTAACCCATCGGCACCAGCTCGATCCCGGTGGGCGAGCACTCGCATCACTCCGCGTCGGCACCGCAGGCCCGCCCGGCAGGCGGCTGCGGATGCCCTCCCACCGATTGGGCGCTATCCCGGCGACCCCGCAGACAAGTACCGAATCCCGACGTCAAGTCCGTGTCCGGTTGTCGAAAAGGACCATGGAATGGCCATGTATGACCTGGTTATCAAAGGGGGGACCGTCATCGACGGGCTCCAGACCCCCCGATTTCGCGCTGACATCGCCATCACAGACGGGCGCATCGCCCAGATCGGGCGGGTGCCGGCCTCATCCGGGGCGGAAATCGTCGACGCCGCGGGCAAGGTCGTCGCCCCGGGAGTGGTGGACCTCCACACGCATTACGACAGCCAGCTGTTCTGGGACCCGTGGTGCACCATGTCCGGCTGGCACGGTGTCACCAGCGTCGTCATCGGGAACTGCGGATTCGGATTCGCGCCGTGCCGGCCGCAGGACCGCGACCGGGCGATGCTGAGCCTGTCCCGCAACGAGGCCGTGCCCATGGAAACCATGAAGGTGGGCATGCCGTGGGACTGGGAGACCTTCCCGGAGTTCCTCGCCAGCGTCGACCGGGCACCCAAGGGCGTGAACGTCATGTCGTTCGTGCCGCTCGCCCCGCTGTACGGCTACGTGGTCGGCCTCGACGAGGCCAAGAGTCGCGCCGTCACCGATGCCGAGCTCCGGCGCATGTGCGACCTTCTCGTCCAGGCGATGGAAGCCGGTGGCTGCGGCCTGAGTGCGCAGATCCTCGGTGACGTCGGCAACGTCCAGCTCGACTACGACGGCACCCCGATGGTGACCGACCTGATGAGCGAGCGCGACCTGCGCGCGTTCTGCCAGGCTCTGGGCTCGCTGGGCCGGGGGGTCGCCCAGGTGACCTCGCCGTTGGAGACCGCCGCGTTCATGGCGCGGGAAAGCGGGCGCCCGATCATCTGGAACGCCCTGCTCGCCGACGGAGCGCTCAACCAGCACGGCGGCCAGCAGATGTCGCACCGAGAGGCGCTGAAGCGGCTCGCGGAGCTGAACGAGCAGGAAGGGACGCGGGTCTTCGCACAGGCGCTGACCACGAACTTCGCATCCGAGTTCACGTTGGAGGACTACAACCTCGCGGACGCCATCCCCTGCTGGCGGGAAGCACTCGTCGGGACGGTGCCGGACAAGACGCTCAAGCTGGCCGACCCCGCCCGGAGGGCGGCGATGAAGGAGGTGCACGAACAGCGCGGTGGGCTGTTCGGAGCCGGCTACCCGCTTGCCGACATCAAGGTGCACTGGATTTCCAGCGACGTCGCCCGGGCCCGTGAACTCAAGGACACCTACGAGGGTTACACGATCGGCGAGATCGCGATGCGGGAGAGCAAGCACCCGATCGACGCGATGCTGGACGTGGCGGTCGCGGGTGAGCTGCGGGTCGGATTCGCCACCCCACTGCTGAGGACCCCGCCGGAGTCGATGCGGGAGATCGCGAATGCCCCCGTCGCCCTGCCCGGAGTGAGTGACGGCGGGGCGCACACCAAGTTCGTCACGACCGCGCGGTACCCGAGCGAACTTCTCGGGCTCTGGGTGCGCGAGCACGAGATCATGTCGCTGGAACAGGCACACTGGCGCCTCTCGGCCTACCCCGCCATGGCCGCCGGCCTCAGGGGGCGCGGGTTCCTGTCCGAGGGCTCCCCGGCCGACGTGATCGTGTACGACCCCGACACGGTGGACAGCCTTCCGGCGGAACGGGTGTGGGACTACCCCGCCGGAGAGTGGCGCCTGATCCAGAAGGCCACCGGCTACGACCGCATCATCGTCAACGGAAAAACGACCTTTGTCGACGGCGAGTGCACGCAGGCCACCCCCGGCCGGCTGCTCCGCCACGGGACAGACTGAGCGGCGGCCGACATGACCAGTGCATCCACCAGTTCCGGCCCATCCGAGACGGCGGCGATCGGCGCTGTTTTCGATGCGGACAACCACTACTGGGAACCCTCGGACGCCTTCACCCGACACCGCGATCCCGCCTTTCTGGACCGCGGCCTGCGCGTGGTCGACCTGGGCGGCAGGCCCCACTATTTCATCGGCGACAGGGCCCACCCCATTCTCCCCGGCCCTGGGGACGCGCACCCCCGCCCTCGGCCCGGCGCGCTGTACGACTACTTCAGCGGGAAGAGCGACAAGGGCTCGCTGGGCAATGAGCTCGCCTGCGAGGTGCCCGCGGACCATCCCGACTGGTTCGACCGCGACGCCCGACTGCGACGGATGGACGCCCAGGGCCTCGAAGCCGTCTGGATGTTCCCCTCCCACGCCGTGTGCGTGGAGGGACCGATGCAACCCGACCTCGACGCCTCGGTCGAAGTACTGCGGGCGTTCAACCGCTGGTTGCAGGAGGACTGGGGCTTCGCCTACCGGAACCGGATCTTCGGCGTCCCGTTCCTCACCCTCTCCTACCTGGACCGGGCGATCGCGGAACTGGAGTGGTGCCTGGACCACGGGGCACGTGTGGTGAGCGTGCGCAATGGCCCGGTTTTCACCGCCGACGGCACCCGCTCGCCGGCGGACCGTGCCTTCGACCCGTTCTGGGCCCGCGTACAGGAAGCGGGAATCGTCGTTGCGCCACACGCCGGCTTCGACGACGGTTACCGGCAGGTCGAGGAAGCGGTCGCCCGTGCATGGGGCTACCGAACCTCGCAGCGCGACGGCGATACCAACGCACTCACGGTGACGGAACCCTTCGTGCAGATGCTGATGAAGCACCGACTCGTCCACGACTTCGCCGGGACCCTCGTCGCCCACGGCCTGTTCGAACGCTTCCCCGGGCTGCGGGTCGCCTACATCGAGAACGGCGGCACCTGGGTCGGACCCCTCCTCCACAGTCTGGAGCTTCTGGCCGCGCAGAACCCTGGCATGTTCCAGCGTTCACCAGTAGACCAGTTCATCGAGCACTGCTGGGTCGCACCGTTCGTGGAGGACAGCGTCGACGAACTGGCCCTGCACCTGCCCGTCGAGCGGATCCTGTTCGGATCGGACTGGCCACACGCGGAGGGCCTCCCCGAACCGACCGACTTCATGGCCAGCCTGGCGTCGTTCACTCCGGCCGATCAGCGACGCATCATGCGCGACAACGCCCGCGAACTGACGCTGTCGCTCCCTGCGCCCGCATCCACCTGACCGTCGGCCGGTTCGGCCCTTCTCGATGCGACCGGATCTGGGCGCTGGTCAGGTCGTGGTGCGTGGGCGGAGACGCGGAGCTCGCCAAACATCCCGCAGCACAGCGGTTCGCCCGATACTTCGATATCGACATTCGTTTTCCGTGAACGGACGCAGAGGATGTGGTGCAGGACACTGCACCGCTGGTCATGGAGGGACAGAAAGCCCCCGCATCTCCGCGAGCTATCTCGACAGCACCCACATCAAATCACCGCGGAGAAGTCGAGAAGCCCGCGCGGATGGCCAGCGATTCCCGGCGGACTAGCGCCATCCGACGGGCTGTCCCGCCGGATGGCGGATGATTCCCGCCATCCGGCACCTGCCACGGCTGCTATTGTGCCTCCAGTACCAGGCCTTGGCCCTCCGGAACTGCCGGGAGCGACGATGAATGTGCACATCGATACGGAGACCGGTACGGAAAACGGTGACGGGAGGGTCGGCCCGCCGCCGCCTTTCGACGCCGAACTGGCTGCTGCCCTCGACAGTTTCAGTGCTCTGCTGCAGCAGCCGATAACGCTTGACTCCGTCCCGGAGATCCGCCAACAGATGTCGGCCACCTCCCCCGCCGATGAGGACCTTGCGCGCGGCGGAGCTTTCACCGTCGAGACTGCCACGACACCAGCCGGGGCAGACGGTTTCAGGTTACCGATGGTCCTGTGCCGGCCGACTGCGACTGATGTTCCGACGGCGGCGGTGTGTTTTCTGCACGGCGGCGGCATGATCATCGGAGACGCGCGGACAGGGATCGCCGAGGTGCTCGACTGGGCCCAGGAACTGGACCTGGTGGTCGTGTCGGTGGACTACCGGCTCGCCCCGGATCACCCGCACCCGGTACCAGTGGAGGACTGCTACACCGGCCTGCTCTGGACGGCAGGCAGGCTGGCCGAGCTCGGCGTCGCCTCGGGCCGGCTCGTGGTCGCCGGCACCAGCGCGGGCGGTGGCCTGGCCGCGGCCGTGGCACTGATGGCCCGCGACCGCGGCGGGCCGGCGCTGGCCGGGCAGATGTTGCTGTGCCCGATGCTCGACGACCGCAACGACACCCCCTCGGCCCGGCAGATGGCCGGCCGCGGCGTCTGGGACCGGACGTCGAACGAGACCGGGTGGACGGCTCTGCTCGGCGATCGGCGCGGCGGGCCCGATGTATCGCCGTACGCCGCACCGGCCCGCGCACGGGACCTTTCGGGCCTGCCGCCGGCCTTCATCGACGTCGGCTCGGCGGAGACGTTCCGCGATGAGGACGTCGCCTACGCCAGCCGGATCTGGCAGGCCGGTGGAAGCGCCGAACTGCACGTCTGGCCGGGCGGCTTCCACGGCTTCGACCTCATGGCGCCGCAGGCCCCGGTCTCACAGGCTGCCAAGGCCGCGCGCATCAACTGGCTTCGCCGACTTCTCGCAGGGTAGCGCCCGCGGCACTATTACCAGGTGAAGGAACTTGCCGGCCGGCTCGCAGCCCTGGACCCCGACGCAAGCGCCGCGGTACGTGCTGTCGTCTACTTCGACCAGCTGGTCGAGGGCAGGGCCGGCCTCGAGGCGATCGTGCGCGGGGTGGCGCTGCTGGCGGGCGCGCCGGCCCGTCTGGTGGACGGCCTCCGAGGCGTACATGTCGAGGTCGACATCGAGGGACGCCGCCGCGCTGTCGCCACCGCAGTCGACAGCGACTGGCTCAGCGTCCCGTTGACGCCGGGCGAACCAGCCGCGGTGTGGCTGGAACGGCCCGGTCCCGCTGGCCCGGTCGAAGCAGTGGTGCTCGAACGGGCAGCGGGCGCCTGCCGTGCCTTCTTCGAGCGGACGAGCGGCCGGTCGTCGGTGGTCGCCGCGGACGGCGCCCGCCGGGCCGCGACCGAGGTTCTCCTGGACCAGGCGGCATCGCCGCGTGCCCGGCGAATGGCAGCCGTCCAGCTCGGCCTGGACCCGCACGCCCCGGCCCGTGCGCTGGCCTTCGCGGACGGAACCGTGCTGTTCGAAGCCGTACCAGCGGGCGCCAGTCGTGACCCGGTCACCACCCGGGTGGCAGACCGTCGAACCGGTGTCGGACCAGCCGTTCCCGTCCTGGACCTCCCTTCGTCCTGGCACGCCGCCCGCACCGCACTGCGGTTCACCGCCCATGGCACGGCAATGGATCCAGGCCCCCGTCTGGTGCACGCAGACCAGCTCGGCGGGTTGGCGGTGCTTGCCACGGCGGTGGGCCCGACCACGCCTGCGGCTCCTGACGTACAGGCACTGGACCGGGCCGCCACCACCGCCCCCTGGATGCTGACCACCCTGGAGGCGGTCACGACCAACCCGAGCCTTCGCGCGGCAGCGGTCACGCTCACGATCCACCACTCGACTCTGCAGGAACGGCTCCACCAGGCGGAACACATGCTCGGCTGGTCCGTCCACGACCCGAACGGCAGACTGCGGCTGCAGCTCGCGTTCGCACTGCGGCGGCTCCACCACAACCACTTCACCGCCACGGGATGAGGTCCCGGAAACCCCTCGCCTCCAGGCAACCGCGATGTCGAGCCCCGGGTCACACCGGAGCGGTCCGTGATCCCCCCGGAAGGGCGTCCACTGCTCAGATCGGTACCAGCAGAGTCAGCACGGTCATCTCCGGCGGGAAGCCGAGACGTCAGCTGCCCGTCCCGTCGACGCAGAGACTTTCCTTGACGATGTCAAACGCATTTCCGGCTGGGTTGATCTGGACGAACGCGTTACAGGTACTCAACTTACCGACGTTGTCTCGGAGACTCACCGGCGCGATCAGACCATCCGCGTCGTAGGCGGTGACGCCGCGGAGCGCGTCGATGAAGCCCTGCCGGGTGGGGCAGGAACCAGCCAGATCCAATCCGCGCAGGAACATGTCCGTGTAGATGTAGGAGAACATCGCATACTGCTGCTCAGGTTGGCCGGTTTCGGGCGCGAACCGGGCCATCGCGTTGCGGTAACGGTCCATGGCGGCTCCGCCGGCCTCGAAGGGGCGGAAGCCCACGGGGACCGAGACTCCCGCAAGCTGTGCCCCCCTGGCGGCCAGGATGCCCCGGTCGTAACCGACGTAGGAAACGCTGGCCACGATGTTCAGGCCCGCGGTGTGGACTGATTCCAGAATGGCGGCGAGGTCATCCGGACTCGAAAGAGCTACCAGCGAGTCGGCGCCCATCTCGGCGAGCTGCTGCGCCACTCGGGTCGGGCTGTCGCCCGCAGCGGAGTAGGGAATGGGACTGCCCACGGTCAGCCCGACCGACTGCAGAGCACCGGAGTACCGGGCCGCGCCCTCCATCGTGGCGGGCGCTGATCCCGTGGTGAGGATGGCGACCGTGGTCCCGCCGGCCGCCTGGATGTAGCGGCCGACAGTCTCCGGCGATTCTCCGTACGTGTACGAGAACATGTTCGGATGCTGAGCCCAGCCCGCCTCTCCCGCCAGCCCCACGACAGGAACCCCCTGCTCCTCCAGCCGCCRCATCGCATCGCCGAGCGAAATCGTGGCAGTGACGAGCCCGAAGACCGACTCGCGCCTGACGAGTTCCTCGGTCACGTGCGCGTTCTGCAACAGGGAGTTTGCGTCGTCGCGCCACTGGTACACGATCCGCCGGCCGTGTATTCCCCCCTGTTCGTTGGCCAGACCGAGCCTCGCCTGCATGCCGGAACGGGCCGAGGACYGCGCGGCGCTGCCGACGCCCGAGTCGGAGTAGACGAACCCCAGTGTCACCTGGTCGGCCGAAACCCCGGGCGTATCACAGTCGACAACGACCGCCTTCTCCCCGCCGCCCGACGAGCATCCGGCCCCGGCAGCCACCAGAATCGCGGCCGCCACCCCCAGCCGTCTAACGCAACTACCTGTGCGCATGAAATTCTCCTTTTCCGACGTTGACTGGCCGGCGTTACGGCGAGCGCCATGAGTGACAAAACGCTCTTGACCGGGTCGAGCTGTCTGGTCAGCTGCCTGGAAATGGAATGAAGTCCGTCCGGAGCCGAGTCAGTTCTGAGGTCGCGATCCGCCAGGCGCCATCGATCTTCCGTAGGCCTCCGTGTGATGGCCATAGCCGTGCAACGCATCCACGACCGACCAGCAGTTTCCCGCTCGACGCGACGCCGGGGCGCCCCCTGATCGACAGCGCTCCCTTGATCCGTCTCGTCGGCGCGTCGTCGACGCCCGATCCGGGCCATCACGTCCCGCCAGGAGACATCAATCTCGACATCGATATTACGTATGATTTCACAAGGGAGGATCAATCATCACGCACGGCGGAGCCTCTCGCCGTTCCGGCGTCGACACCCCGCCGGCGCATCAGGCCCAGCAGTCGTGTTCCGCCCGACGCGAAGCTCCGTCCTGTCCGCGAGGCGTGCTCCGGCCGCCCGCCAGCACCGGCTCGATCGCCGTGGCGGAGGCCGAGAGCGACAGCCACCCCGACCGAGCCGCACCCCTGGCGCGATCAACATTCTAATAATATCGACGTCGACTTTGAGCTTTGCTGTAGGCTCCAGGCAGCGAGACGAACCCGCTGCGGCACAGGCGCAGACACAACACGAGAAGGCCGGAGGGAGCTCCCGCGCCCGAGGTGGTGCCTGTCCAGGAGGTGCTCGACGAACGGGTCCGACACGCCAATGCCGACATACAGCGCTCCCGGCAGACACCGGAAGCCCATCACGGGTCTGAGCAGGGGTCCCAGCGGGGGGAGACAACACATGCGGACAGCCGTGATCTGCGAACCGGTGCGTAGCGCGGTCGGTGGCTACGGGGGCGCCCTGAAGTTGCTCAGCTCCCACGAGCTGGGCGCGGCGGTCGTGCGGGGCCTGCTCGACAGGACCGGCCTGTCCAGCCCCGACATCGACGACGTCCTGTTCGGTTCGTGCTATCCGACGATGGAGGCACCGGCCCTGGGACGGGTGGTCGCGCTTGACGCCGGTCTCGGCGCCGGGGTCCCCGGTCTCCAGCTGGATCGACGCTGCGGCTCCGGGGTGCAGACCGTCGTCACAGCCGCGATGCAGGTCCAGACGGGCACGGCGGACGTGGTGATCGCCGGCGGCGCCGAAAGCATGAGTAATGCGGCGTTCTACTCGACAGAGATGCGGTGGGGATCGCGGGGCGGGGCGGTCGTGCTGCACGATTCGCTGGTGCGGGGGCGGACCACCGCCGGTGGGATTCACTTCCCGGTACCCGGCGGGATGATCGAAACAGCGGAGAACCTTCGCAGGGACTATGGCATCTCCCGCGCGGAGCAGGATGAGCTGGCACTGCGCTCACATCAGCGAGCCGTCGGCGCACAGCGCTCCGGAAAGTTCGCCGAGGAGATCATTCCGGTGACGGTCACCACCCGCCGAGGTGACATCGTCGTGGATGCCGACGAGCACCCCCGGGCAGACACGAGTAGCGAGAAACTGGCGTCACTGCGCCCGATCCTCGGCCAGTCCGACCCGTCGGCCACGGTGACAGCGGGTAACTCCAGCGGCCAGAACGACGGCGCCGCCGCCTGCATCGTGACGCATCCGGAGGCGGCGGAGCGGCTTGGCCTTCGGCCGCTGGCCCGACTCGTCAGCTGGGCCGTCGCCGGCGTCGCCCCCGACCGGATGGGGATCGGCCCGGTTCCCGCAACGGCGAAGGCGCTCGACCGCGCCGGGCTCACGCTTGCGAACATGGATCTCATCGAGCTGAACGAGGCCTTCGCGGCCCAGGTCATCGCCTGCGGCCGGGAGTGGAAGTTCAACGAGTCGGACTGGGACCGTCTCAACGTCAACGGCTCCGGAATATCCCTGGGGCATCCGGTCGCCGCGACCGGCGGGCGGATCCTGGCGACAATGCTGCGCGAGATGCACAGGCGCGATGCCCGGTACGGCCTGGAAACCCTCTGCATCGGCGGGGGCCAGGGCATCGCGGCTGTCTTCGAACGCGTCGGCCAATAGTCAGACCCCGGCGTGTTCAGAACTCCGAACGCGCCGGGACAACCCACGGCAATGTGAAGGAGTCTCCATGTCCGTCGATGTCGAGCGGCGCGGCCCGGTAACGGTGGTCACCATCAACCGCCCGCAGGCGGCCAACGCCCTCGACGGCCCGACCATGTCCRGGCTCGGTCACGCCTTCGAGCAGGCCGAGAAGGACGACGACGTCCGTGCCGTCATCCTGACCGCCGCCGGTGAGCGCGTCTTCTGCGCCGGCATGGACCTCAAGGCGTTCCTGACGGGCAGYCTCTCCGACATCTCCGGCCCCGGGCTCGGCATCTTCACCAGGCGGAACTTCCCCAAACCGATCATCGGGGCGATCAACGGAACGGCTGTCGGCGGTGGCTTCGAGCTGGCCCTGGCCTGCGACCTCCTCGTGGCCGCCGAGACCGCCAGGTTCGGCCTGCCGGAGGTCAGCCGTGGGCTGATCGCCGCGGAGGGGGGAACCAGGCTGCCCCAGCGGATCCCCCTCGCCCTGGCACTCGAGCTCGGGCTGACCGGTGCCATGGTCAGCGCGGCCAGGCTGAGCGAGATGGGGCTGGTCAACCGGGTCGTGCCGGCGGCGGAGGTGCTTCCCACGGCGCTCGGCCTGGCCGGTCAGATCGCCGCGAACGGTCCGCTGGCCGTGCGGGTCACCAAGGAGCTGATGGTCGGCGAGCTGGCCGCGGCCGACTGGGACGGCATCGCGGCGGCCGTGGCGCCGGTGTTCGGCAGCGAGGACGCCCGCGAGGGGGCACGCGCCTTCGCGGAGAAGCGCGCCCCACGCTGGATCGGACGCTGACCGTACTGACGGGGCCGCCCCACCGCGACGGAGGAGACGCCGTGCCGGAGCCGCGCTGGACGACCAGACCGATCCCGGAGCACCTCACGGACCTGTGGCGACGCCAGGGCCAGTGGGACGACACGACGATGGGCACGAAGATCAGCGACGCGCTGCGGACCCACGCCGATCAGACACTGCGGATCCATTCGCTGGAGAGGCCCTGGGAAGGGACGTTCGCGGACCTGCGGGCGAGAGCTCTCGCCCTGGCTGGCGGGCTGTCGGCACACGGCGTGCGGACCGGGGACGCTGTCGCCTTCCAGCTCCCCAACTGGGTGGAGGCAGCTGTGGCCTTCTACGCCAGCACCTTCCTCGGCGCGGTGGTCGTCCCGATCGTGCATTTCTACGGCCCGAAGGAGGTTTCCTACATCCTGCGGCACACCGAGGTGGCAGCCTTCGTCACGGCCGCGGGCTTCGGCAGGCGCGACTACGTGAGCGAGCTGGAAGGCGTGTGCAAGCACGTCCCCTCGCTGGCCGTGGTCGCGGTCGTCGGGGCGGGAACGCGTTCCCTGCCTGGCAGTGCCGTCACGTTCGAGTCGCTCGAGCAGGGTCCGTCGCTGTCCGAAACCGCCACGCCGAGCCCCGACGCTCCCGTACTGATCGCCTACACCTCCGGGACCACAGCCGATCCCAAGGGCGTCATTCACTCCCACCGGACTCTGGGCGCGGAGGTGCGTCAGCTCGGCGCCATGGAGGCCAACGGAGGGCAGCCCTCGCTGGTCGGCACACCGGTGGGCCACTTCATGGGGATGATCGGTGCGCTGCTGATACCCGTCCTGCGCGGCGACCCGGTCAACCTGATCGACGTCTGGGATCCCGCCCGGGTGCTCTCCACCATGCTCGAGCACCGCCTCAGCGCCGGCTCGGGTGCGACCTACTTCCTCACCAGCCTGCTCGACCATCCGGACCTCAGCGACGARCACCTGCGATACCTGCGCTTCGTCGGGCTGGGGGGCGCGACCGTGCCCACAGCCGTCACCGAGAGGGCCAGGAGGGCAGGGGTCTCCGTCGTTCGGATGTACGGCTCGACCGAGCATCCGTCGGTCACCGGCTCACGCCATGAGAACGATGAGCGGTCGCGGCTGCGCACCGACGGGCGTCCGCTCGACGGAGTGGAACTGAAGCTGCTGGACGACGACGGCCAGCCCGTCGCCGAGGGGCAGCCCGGCGAGATCTGGACCAGAGGGCCGGACTGCTGCATCGGCTACACCGACCCGGCGCTCACCGAGTCCGCCTTCGACAGCGACGGCTGGTACCGCACCGAGGACGTCGGTGTTCTCGACCGCGACGGATGTCTGACGATCACCGACCGGAAGAAGGACGTCATCATCCGCGGCGGCGAGAACATCAGCGCCGCGGAGGTCGAGGAGCTCCTGCTCAAGGTCCTGCCCGAGGCTCTGGAAGCCGCTGTGGTGGCGGTTCCCGACGACCGGCTCGGCGAGAAGGCGTGCGCCGTGCTCCGCCTGGCACCCGCCGCCCCGCTCCCGACCCTCGACCTGATTCGCCAGCTCCTGCTGGACGCCGGTCTCGGCCGCCAGAAGCTGCCGGAGTACGTCGAGGCGGTGCAGGACTTCCCCCGCACCTCGACCGGAAAGATCATCAAGGCGGAGCTCCGGCGACTCGCGGCCCGCCGCCACTCCTGGTAGCGGACCGTCCCGAATCCCGCGCTCACCGGCCACCCAGCCACCGGTCACGTCTCGTCGAGCCCACGTGCGACGTCACCGACGAGGCGTCCTGCCGCGAGGCGATCGAGGAGGCTTCGAGCGAGCTGGGCGGGATCGACAGCCTGGTGTACTGCGCCGGCGTCGGCATCCTGCGCCCGCTCGCGGAGCTCGACGCCGCGGACTGGCGACGCACCTTCGACACCAACGTCGTCGGAGCCGCACTCGTCACGAAGGCGGCTCTCCCTCACCTCACGGCCTCGAACGGAACCGTCGCCTACCTGTCGTCCATCAGCGCCTCCTTCACCGACCCCTGGCCTGGGCTGGGCGCGTATGTGGTGAGCAAGGCAGCGCTCGACAAGCTGATCGAGGCCTGGCGGGCGGAACACGGCTCCGTCGGGTTCACCAGGGTCGTCGTCGGGAACTGCGTGGGAGGCGAGGGGGCCTCGGCGACATCCCTCACGGCCGAGTGGGACCAGGACCTCGCCGCCCGGTTCTATCCCGCCTGGATGGCCAAGGGCTACGTCAACAGCGACTTCCTGGACGTCGACGAGATCGTCCGTGTCATCGCGAATCTCCTGGAGAACCGGGCCGGCACCAGCATTCCGTCGATCACGATCACGGCACGGTCGATCGCAGCCAGCAGCTAGCCACCGCGACGAACGGCACCCGCGTCACGGGTGCCGTTCGTTCTCCACGAACGCAGCTCCACCCGCCCGTGCCGCACGACCGGGGCTCCCGGCGCAGTCAGGAGGGGGCCGGCGGGGTGAAGGAACCGTCCATGCGCAGGCGTGTGAGAGTCGAGGTCCTGATCCGCCAGGTGCCGTCCGACTTCTCGTAGGTCTCCCGGTAGTGGCCGAAGCCGGTCAGCTCGTTACCGTCGGCGAACCGGAGGTGGTCGGCCATGGCCCACGTCCCGCTCGCCGACGAGGGTGAGCTCACCGTGATCTCGGGTGAGTGACCGTGATGCACCGTGAGGACATCGGCCAGGGCGGCCCTGACGAACTCCAGGAACGCGTCGGCGCCGGTGACCACGCTGCCGCCCGACGCGGTCGTGTCGATCACCACGTCGTCGGCGAAGACCTGCCGAAAGCCGTTCCAGTCCTTGGTGTCCAGGGTGCGGAAGTACCTGGCCTTGAGCTGCCGGACAGCCTCGATGTCGGCCAGCACCTCCGCGGGTGGGCGTGCGCCCGCGCCGCCGTTCGGCGTGGCACCGTGCGTGGCACCGTCCGTGGCGGCGTGCATGCGCTCGAGCGCGCGGCTGATCGCCGCCTGCTGGCCGGCGACCGCTTCGGCCAGATCACCGTGGGTGATCACGTACGGCTCGCCGGCCAGCACCTCGGCCAGGGCGTGCCGGGCCGCGACCTCCGCGGTCGTGACGTCCGCGTCGGACATCGGGCGGCTGGCCATCATCGCCTTCCGGTCGTCGTCAGAAGACCCGTCGCCGTTCGGAAGGTGGTCCGGTCGGGCGGCGAGACTGCTCTCCAGGTGACGCGTCGTCATCCCGGCCGGCAGGATCACGCTGACCTGGATCGAGTCCTCCGCGAGCTCGAATCGGAGCGTCTCGGCCAGCGCGACGACAGCCGCCTTGCTGGCCTGGTACACCCCGAGCCGGGCCGCGGGCGCCAGGACGTTGACCGAGGCCGTGAAGGCGATCCGCCCATGCCCGCTGCGGCGGAGCAGCGGGAGGAAGGCTCGGACCGTCCGCGCCGCACCGACGACGTTGACGTCGAGCACCCAGCGCCAGTCGTCGTCCGTCAGGCGCTCGACGGCGCCGAAATGCTGCACTCCCACGTTCACGAACAGCAGGTCGCACCGCCCGAAGAGCACGTCGACCTGACCCGCCGTAGCCGTCAGGTCGGCCTCGGAGGTCACGTCGACGCGGCGGCCCTCGACCCGCACCGGGTGTGCGCCGGCCAGCGTCTCAGCCTCGGCCGCCACCCGCTCGCCGTCGATGTCGAGCAGTGCCACGTCCATCGCCGACGCGGCGCACCGCTCGGCGAGCGCCAGGCCGAAGCCGGAGGCACCGCCCGTCACCACCACCACGTCCCGACCCTGATCTGTCACCTTCGAACCTCCAGCGCATGAGAGACATCGATGTCAACATCTGGGGACCGTCACGGAGCCCGCCGACCGAGCCGGCGTTCCCCACCCGCCRGCAGCGGCGCGGCGCCTCAGTCTGTGGTGCTCGGGGCGAAGACGGGCAGCACCTCGTGCTCGAACAGATGGAGGCTCGACCAGGCCAGCTCCGGCGGTATCCCCCCGCACAGCGGGTGGAGGTTGACGAACGGGAACGGTGCAGCGCGGAGCTCCTCCACGAGCTGCTCGGGCGTCAGGACCGCGTACTGGCCCGCGGCCCGGAGCTCCTCCAGCGAGGAGACGGACCGGTACGGCGAGACGAGGTCGTCCTGGGCCTGCCACACGCCATAGGCGTTCGTCTCGTGCAGGAAGTACGGACCCATGCGCTCCCAGCCCTCCTCGGGGTCCTTGGCGAGCGCCACCACCCGGTTCTCACCGACCGGGCTCGAGCCCGGGTCAGGGCGGCCGAGCCTGAGCACCTCGTCCCGGTAGAACTCCCACACCGCCGGCATCGCGGGGAGGAAGCCGTCAGCGATCCGCGCGGCCCTTCGGGCGGCCGGCTCGCTGTTCCCGCCGAGCAGCACCGCCGGCCCGCCGGAACGGAACGGCGCAGGCGTGACCTGCACCGTGCGCCCCAGGTACTCGAACGGCTCGCCGGTGAAGGCCGCCTTCAGGGTGGTGACCGCGTGCGTCACCCGCTTCGGCCGCTCCTTCATCGGGACGTCGAACATGGCGAACTCCTCGCGCACGTAACCGCCACCGAGCAGGATGTCGATCCGCCCCCTGCTCAGATGGTCCAGCACGACCATGTCCTCGGCCAGGCGCAGTGGGTCGTGAAACGGCGCGAGCAACGCGGCGACCAGCAGCCGGACGTTGCTGGTTCGAGCCGCCATCGCCGCGAGCATCGGCACCGGGCTGGGAAGATAACCGTCCGCCGAGGCGTGGTGCTCGGAGATCGTGACGTTGAGGCAGCCGAGCCGATCGGCCCATTCGACCATGTCCAGCCCCGCCGCGTAACGGTCGGCCATGGTGGTTCCGGCGAAGGACGGGTTGCGGAAGTCGAAACGAAGTCCGAAGAATACAGCCGACTGTGCCATCGGATGCCCGGTCAGTTCTTCGGCACCGAGAACAGGTACTCCCTGCCGAAGACCGCCAGGTCGCGCAGCGGTTCCAGGGTCTTCTTCTCCCCGTCGAACCGCAGGACCGCGGCGCAGTTGCTCGCCAGGACCCGGTACTCGGGCCAGGTCGATCCGCACATGGCGTTACCGACCTGCGAGTACTCGAACCCGGAGTTGAGCACCCCGGCGAGCGCCTCGGTGGTGACCGGCTTGTCCCCCAGTTCGGCGAAGGCGCTCAGGAACAGGTCCGCGGAGTAGTACGAGGTGAGAGTCCCGGAGGAACCCGCCGACGCGGACGAGCCGACGGCCTTGAGGTCCGCCGCCACCGCCCTGAAGGTGTCACTCGGGAACACCGACGAGCCGAAGTTCGACGACATGGCGTACACACCGTCGAGCTGGTCCGCGACGGCGGTGAGCCGCTCGTCCGAGAAGAAGATCAGGATATCGCCGGAGTAGYCACCGGCCCGCAGGGCTGCGACGACCGGGAAGAGGGTGGCGGGCGGTGTCGTCAGAGCGACGAGGTTGGCCCCGCTGGAGATGATCTCGCTGGCGATCGGCGTGTAGTCGGCCAGCGGCGGCGCGCCCGGGCCGGGGAGCGGGGCCTTCGCGTAGGGCACCTTCATCCCGAGGCCGAGGCCGACCCCCCTGAGACTCGAGATCGAGACTTCGGACGCGGACTGCGAGACCCCGACGAGCGCGGCCTGCACATCTCCCGCCTTCTTCCCGGACGCCGCCAGATAGGACTCCAGGCCCACCGACGAGTACGCGATGCTGCCGGGCAGAACGTTCTCACAGCCCAGCGACCCGGTGATCGAGAAGGCGAACTGACTCTCGTTCCAACCGCAGTAGTCGGGGGAGATACCCCAGCCGAAGTACGGCACGTGCGCCTTGTTGAGGTAGTCGCGGCTGTTGGAGGTCGTCGCGGTGAACGGCACCAGGCCGAAGACCTCTCGGTCCTCCACCATCTCCTGCACGGCTTCCCGGGTGCGGGTCACGTCGGACGCGGCGTCCGTGCATCCGACGTACCGGAAGGTGTAGCCGTTGACGCCCCCGTCGCGGTTCGCCCGTTCGAATCGAGCGCGGGCGCCGTCGCAGACGCCCGGGAAGTTCTCGATCCCCTCCTGATTCCGAACGTCGGCCACTCCACCGATGGTGATGACCTTGCCGTCGACCCCGCGCGTCGTGTCACCGGTGGCGAGGTCGATCGGGCCGAGTCGGTCAAGTACCGCCTTGCTGGCAGCCGCGTCGTCCAGTGGCTTCCCGATATCCGAGGTAGCAGTCGACGAACTGTCGTCGGAAGATCCGCAGGCCGCGACCGAGCTCACAAGCACGAGCGCAGCGGCACACGCCAAGACGGACCGTACCGGACCATTTCGGGCCAGTTTCACAATGCCTCCTGAACTTTCGCCCTCGCTGAATTTTCGGCGGTCTCAGCCGGCGACCCGAACAGCCACCGCACCGCCCAGATATGCGGAAACCAGTTCGTCGACGTCGACCTGGGCCCGGTCACGCACCCACTGCAGCCGGCCGAGCGAGAGAACACCGACCCGGTCGGCGAGGGTCATGACCTCCCGCGCCTTCTCCTCGACCAGAATCAGCGTGGTTCCCTCGTCCCGCAGACTCCGCAGCGCGGCAAGAATCTCGGCACTCACCTGGATCGAGAGGCCAAGGGTGGGCTCGTCCACGATCAGCAGCGCCGGCGGGCGGGCGAGGAACGGGGCGAGGCTCAGCATCTGCTGCTCGCCGCCGGACAGGTTTCCCGCGTCCACCCGGCGCCGGGCGGCGAGATTCGGGAACCGGTCGTAGACGCCGTCCCGGGCCCGTCGGTCCGAAAGCCAGAGCTCGAGATTCTCGTCCACGGACAGACTGGGCAGAATCCCGCGGGATTCCGGAACCAGCACCATCCCCATCCGGGCCCGCAGATGCGCGGGCACCTGCGTGACGTCCTCGCCGCGGAACAGCACCTGGCCGTCGCAGGGCATGAGGCCGGAGATCGTCCGGCACAGGGTGGTCTTGCCGGCGCCGTTGGCTCCCACCAACGCGAGGACCGTGCCGGGGCGAACGACCAGGTCCACGCCGTGCAGGACCTCGACCTCACCATAGCTGGCCCGCGCGGAACGCAGCTCGAGCAGTGCCGGCTCCGCGTCCGCCGACGCGGCGGGCACCGCGACAGGCGCGGCGACGGCTGGCGTGGACGCGGCGGCGGCGTCCTTGACAGCGTCAGCGGGGGCGTCCGAAGGTGCGTCGGGTGCCGGATTCACCTCCGGTGCGGCCGGGATCGCCTGTGCCACCGGCATCGCCTTCGCCGCAAGTCGGGCCTGGCGCTTCTGGTACCGCCCCGCCCCGACCATGGCGAGAATGCCGTCCGGCTGCTGGGCCAGGCCGATCGCACCGAGCCCGAACAGGATCTGGGTCACGGTCGGGGACGTCGTCCCGTCCCACCCGAACGAGCCGAGGTGGACGCCGTGGCCGACGAGCCGGGGCAGCGCCATGGTCATCAGGCCGGCGGCGATCGCGCCGTGCGGGCGCCGGACACCGAACAGCACGACGGAGGCCAGCCACAGGAATCCCATGATCGGCGGCCAGGAGATCCCACGCGCGTATCCCTGGACACTCGCCAGCAGCACRCCACCGAACCCGGCCAGCGCCGCGGACACGATGAAGATCGTGAGCTTGGTGGCGCTGAGCGGCACACCGGACGCGGCGGCGCCGGGTGGGCTGGACCGCGCCGCTGCCATGGCCCGCCCGGACGCGGACTGCTGCAGGTTGTTCACGACGAGCGCGACGAGCACCACGATCGCGAACAGCACCACGAGCATCGTCCGGTCGTCCGCGAGGTCGATCGAGCCCAGTGCCGGCCGGTCGATCGTCCAGCCCTCGGAACCGTTGACGAAGTCCTTGATGTTGAACAGCACGCTGAAGCCGAGCAGCGACAGCGCCAGGGTGGCGAGCGTCAGCGACACTCCCCCGAGCCGGATCGCCGGCAGCGCCACGACCGCCCCGATCACGGTCGCGGCCAGCACGCCGAGCAGCAGCGCGGCCAGGAACGGCCAGTCCTTCGCCGTCGCCCAGCCGGCGGTCAGCGCGGCGACGCCGACGAACGTCGACTGCGCGAGGCTCACCATGCCGCCGACCCCGGTCACGACGGTGAAGGACAGCAGCACGACGCCGAGCGCCAGGCCGGACAGCACGATGTTCCGCCAGGTGCCGTCGGCCAGGAAGAGGCCGTACACCAGCAGCAGGACCCCCGCCACCGCCCACGGCAGGTGGCGCCGCCACGGCGGGAGGTCCCCCAGATGGTCCGGCGGCGCGCTCTCCTCGCTCGTGGTACCGGCCACGCGCCGGCGACGTTCGACGCTGACGGCCACCAGCGCGATGATCAGGATCCAGTAGGGCAGGGAGGAACGGAGGCCGGTGACCCCCTCCACCCACTCCCCGAAGGAGCCCAGGTACTGGCCGCTGACGTAGCCCTCGGCGAGGTTCCGCGCCGCTCCGATGAGCAGTCCGGCCGCGAACGCGATCGGGAAGGAACGGAGCCCTGCGATCACCGCGGCGGTGGCCGCCACGAACAGCGCCATCGTGTAGTTGTCCGACACCAGCCCGAAGGTTCCGGCGAACGGAGCCGCCAGGACACCCGCCAGACCGGCGAGGAAGAAGCTGAGCAGCCAGGCCAGGCCGGACGTCGTCGCCGTGTTGGTGCCCCGCAGGCGGGCCAGCTCGGGCTTGTCCACCGCGGCGCGCATGCGCAGGCCCAGGCTGGTGAAGCGCAGCAGCGCCCACACACCCAGGAAGGCGACGACGGCCACCGCCAGCACGATGAGCTGGTTGGAGTTGACGACGAACCCGTCGGTGATCGTCCAGGTCCGGGGGATGCTGGGGCCGAGCCCCGGGACGGTGTAGGCCGTCGAGGTGTCGGCGAATCCGACGTCGAAGGTCGTGCGGAGGGTGTCGCAGACCCACAGCACCACGGCCGGCATCGTGATCAGGATGCCGACACTGGCGACGGTGGTCGCCGCCTCGCTGGCGCCGGCGAGCCGGCGGAAGACGAGCCTGTCCCACAACACGCCGGCCAGCGGTGCGAACACGCACACGGCCAGCACGAAGGCGACCCACTTGGGCCAGCCCAGCCCGGTGTTGAGCTGGAAGAAGAGGTAGGCCGCCGAGAAGGCGGTCGCCCCGTGGCCGAAGTTGAAGATCCGCGCGGTCTGGTAGTTCAGGACGAGGCCGATGGCGAGCAGCGAGTAGACCGCTCCCGACACCCCGCCGCTCAGTGCCAGGCTGACGAACTTGTCCATCTATGCCACTCCGATGTAGGCGGAGATGACCTCCGGGTCGCGGCAGACCTCCGCAGGGTCGCCGGCCGCCAGCACCTCGCCGAGCACGAGCACGATCATGCGGTCACACACGTCCATGACGAAGTCGAGGTCGTGCTCGACGAGGACGGCCGCGCAGGTCCCCGTCGCCGTGATCTCCCTGACGACTGATCCCAGCCGTTCGGTGTCCTCGGGGCCGAGACCCGAGGTGGGCTCGTCCAGCAGGAGGAGGCGTGGCTCGTCCACGATCGCGCGGGCGAACTCCATCAGCCGGACCTGGCCGATGGGCAGTGTCGCGGCCCGCTGGTGGCGTACCTGCAGGAGCCCGCAGAGCTCCAGGACGTGCTCGATACGCCCGGCATGGGCGCGGCGCCGTCGGCGTGTCGAGGGTGTGGCCACCAGATCAGCCAGGATGCGCCTGGTCCGGCCTCGCCATTCCAGCGCGACCAGCAGGTTCTCCTCCACCGTCAGCCAGCCGAACGCCTGGTGCCGCTGGAAGGTCCGGCGGATGCCGTGCTGGGCCCGCCAGGTCGAGGACTGCCCGGTGAGGTCATGGCCGTCGAGCCGGATCCGCCCTTCCCGGGGCGTGTGAATACCGGCCAACGTGTCGAGCAGGGTCGTCTTGCCCGCGCCGTTCGGACCAATCAGCCCGCAGCAGCCCTGGTCAAGATCGAACGACACCTGGCTGACGGCCCTGATGCCACCGAAGCTGACCGAGACCTCCTCCACCTGGAGTAAGTGCGCCGCGTCCTCCGAGGGGATCACATCACCGCTCCCGCCTGTCTTCACGACGTGTACGTGGCAGGTCGCCACCCGTCGACAAAATTGACGATGTCGACATCGATATCGAGGTTGCTGCAACATAGCTGTCCGGAGGATTACTGGCAATGGGCAGGTCAGAGTGGCTCGGACCTGACCGCACCGGAACGCACGACAGAACCGCCGGCGCTGGAGCCCTTGACGGAGGGCGGCGCCGGCGGTCCGCCGGAACCCGGTCCGGCGGTGGTGTCCTGGTGTCTCCTGACGGGGACGGAAGGGGCTAGCGTTCAGGCCGGTCCGCGAGCCCGGCCGCCGTGATGAACCGGCACCTGCAGCGTCTGATACGCCAGCCGTCAGCCGTCCGGACGAGCTCGTCCGTGTAGACGGCGCTGCGCGAGACGCCGTCCGCGCGGCTGACGAAAAGCAGGTTCCGGGACGTCCGCGCCTCGTCGGCACCCAGCATCTCGATGACCGGCGGGCCGCCCAGATGCAGTCCACCGGGGGCCGCGGCCATCATCCCGCGCAGCCCTTCGTGCCCGTCGAAGGAACGCCCGTACACCTGGTAGCTGCCGTCCTCGACGAAGAGATTGACCCAGGCCTCCACATCGTCGAGGTCAAGGGTCAGGCAGTACCGGGCCAGCAGGTCGCCTATCRCCACCTGGTCCTCGGGAGTGGGAAGCATGAGAACTCCTCCTGGCCACCCTCAGCGCGAGGGCGGACGACGTCGGGAACGGGCACGGCTCACAGCTCGCAGCTCAGAGCTCTCCGAAGGCAACCGTCGCGTGGCCGATCAGACGGTCGCCGGAACCGGCGTCGCCGAGCCTGACGACCGCGACCGGGGCGCCGGCCGGGGACGGCACCTGCCGGGCGGAGGCGGTCAGCGGGCCGACGCGAAGGCGGTCGAGATAACGGATGTCCAGGTCCGTCGCCGCGAGGCGACGTTCGCTCCCCCGCACCACGCGTTCCGCCGCGAGCTCGGCGACCAACGCCTGGACACCGCCGTGGAGGGTGCCCACCGGGCCGTTGGCGAGCCTCGGCGACGAGTCGAGGACGAGGGTGTGCTCGTCCCGCGCGCGGGCCCCGAGGAACGCGTCGAAGGAACCTCCCTCGACCGGCACGACCCGCGAGGCGCCCGCGGCCAGCCCGGCGCCGAGATCGAGCACCGTGAAGGTCGACACGGCCCGGGCGAAGGGCAGAGGCGAGCCGTCGGCGAACAGCTCGGTCTCGGCGACGACGAACCGGCGCCCCGCCCGCAGCGGCTCGCACCGGAAGTGCAGGTGACCTGTCTCCGGCGGGGGCGAGAGGAGGACCACGCGCAGGTCCATGGTGGCCCCCACCGCCGGTGTGCCCGGCCCGGCCGGCGTCTGCCCGGCGACCATGTCCACCATGGCGAGGAGCAGCGAGGCCCGGATGCGGGTGGTCCCGGGCACGAACGACTCCGGGCGCACGGGCGCGGTGGCCGTCACGGGTGGGCCGCCCGGCTCCAGCGCGAGCGCCAGCAGCCGGGCGAAGTGGTGCGCCGTGGCGGTCACTCCGGTGTGTTCAGGCGCATCGCGTCACGCCGGGCGATCCGCCACTCGCCGTCGAGCCGGACGAGCTCGTCGTGGTACCTCCCGGCGATCGCCGGGACGAGTCCCTGGCTCTCGAAGCGGAAGAAGACGTAGTCCGAGACGGACCGGGCCACGTCCCCGTCCGACCGCACCACCACGTTGCCCATCAGGTGCTTGCCACGCTGCTCCGGTCGCCCCTGCATGGTCTGGAAGTACTCGAGCAGCGCCTCCGGACCGCGGACGCTCCGGTCGCCGTGGGTGAAGACACCGTCCGGGGTGAACAGCGCCACCACCCCGGCGAAGTCGGCGTCGTCGCACCGGTGGCAGTAGCGGGCGAGGGTCGCCTGGACCGCGAGCTCGTCGAGGAGCGTGGAGTCGCCCACGTCAGGCCATCGTGTAGCGGATCGGCAGCCGCTTCGGCCCCCCGACGAACAGGGCCTCCATGTACTCGGGCGTTCCGGCCAGCTCGATCGACCGCACCCGGGGGACCAGCTCCGCGTAGAGCGCCTGGCCCTCGAGGCGGGCCAGGTGGGTGCCCAGGCAGTAGTGGGCGCCGAACCCGAAAGCGACGTGCCGGTTCGGGGATCTCCCGACGTCGAAGGTGTTCGGGTTGTCGAAGACGTCCTCGTCCCGGTTGGCCGACGGGTAGGAGAGCAGGACCGACTCCCCCGCCGCGAGCTCGACGCCACGCACGACCGTGTCCTCCCGGGCGGTACGCATGAACTGCTTGACCGGGGAGACCCACCGGATCATCTCGTCGACGCCGCTCGTCACCAGGCTCGGGTCGTCGACCAGGCGCTGCCACTGGCCCGGGCTCTCCAGCAGGGCGTGCAGCCCGCCGGCGAGCGCCGCGCTGGTGGTGTCGTGCCCCGCCGTCGCGATCAGCGTGTAGTAGCCGGCCGCCTCGAGCTCACCGATCTGCTCGTCGCGGATCGTGGCGTTGGCGATCACCGACCCCAGGTCGTCGGTGGGGTTCGCACGGCGTTCCTGGATCAGCGCCTGGAAGTAGGTGAAAAAGTCGATCAGGGTCTGCATCTGCGCCTGCTTGTCCTGGTTCCTGGCCAGGTCCTCGTCGTCCGCGCCGAACAGCTCCTGGGTCAGTCTGAGCATCCGGGGGAAGTCCTCCTCGGGCAGGCCGAGCAGGGAGAGGATCACGTACAGCGGGTAGTGCGAGACGATGTCGGCGAAGAAGTCGCACTCGCCGCCCTGCTCCGCCATGCGGTCCACGAAGCGCTTCGCCAGCTCGGCGATGCGGTCGCGCAGCCGCCGGACACCGGCCGGCTTGAACCAGTCCGCGCTGACGTGGCGGTAGACCGGATGGTCCGGCGCGTCCATCTGGACCAGCGACCGGATCGGGATGTTCTCCCGGTCGGCGTCCTTCGGCTTGGGGCCGAGCGCCGGCCGGGGCTCGTTGATCCAGATGTCGGAGGCGCGGGAGATCGTCATGACGTCTTCGTGCTTGGTCACGGCCCAGAACGGGTTGAAGTTCGGATGCTCGACACGGTGGATCGGTGACTCGCGCCGCAGTAAGGCGGTGGCGGTGTGGAAGCGCTCGTTGTCGGCGTACGCCCGCGGATCCGTGAAGACGGTTGCCGCTGCCGCGATGTCCATGCTGGTTCCTCCGAAGTCGTCGATCAGGAAAGATGCCCGGCGGCGGGTCAGGGACGGCGGTCCGCCGGCGGCGCTCCGGAGGAGGGGGCGGTGCGCACCTCGCGGTAGGGAACATTCCGGTCCAGGGTCTGTTCGCGCGGCATCCCCAGGACGCGTTCGCTGATGACGTTGCGGGCCATCTCCGTCGTACCACCACCGATCGAGGCGATCTGGCGCAGCAGGAACCTCATGCCCTGGCCGCCCAGCACCTCGTCGTCCTCGCCGCTGGCCACGGCCGTCGGGCCGGCCAGGTCGAAGGCGATGCTCGACAGCCGCCCCGTCGCGACGCCGTGCATCAACCTGCCGACGGCTGCCAGCTGGTCCGAGGCCCTGCCGGTCGCGATGACGGTGTGCAGTCTCCGGTCGAGCTCCCGCATCGCGACCTTCAACGTGTGCGCCTCCCCCACCAGCTCACGCGCCCGCGGATCACCGAGCCGACCAGCCAGCTCGACGAGCGCCAGCAGGGAGGGGCCGTAGTCACCGGACGACTCCGCGTCGCCGCCGGCCGGATGGACGGCGAACGGTGAGGAGGTGAACGAACGCTCGTGGAACAGCCAGCGGGTGACCACCGTCCAGCCGTCGTCCACACCGCCGACCCGGGCGCTGTCGGGCACCCGTACGTCGGTGAGGTACTCCTGGCAGAACTCCTTGTTGCCGTCGAGCATCTCGATCCGGGAGATCTCGATCCCGGGCTGGTGGATCGGCAGCATGAACACGGTGAGCCCGCGGTGCTTGGGCACGTCCCAGTTGGTGCGGGCCAGGCAGAGTCCCCAGTCCGACCACCACGCCCCGGTCGTCCAGATCTTGGACCCGTTGATCACCCACTCGTCGCCCTCGCGCACGGCGCTCGTCTTCGCCCCCGCGACGTCCGAGCCCGATCCCGGCTCGGACAGGAACTGCATCCACAGTTCCTCACCCCGCAGGATCGCCGGGAGGTGCGCGAGCTTCTGCTCAGGCGTGCCGAACTCGAGGATCACCGCCGCGCAGGGCGTCATGGTCGGGACCTGCAGGCGTGACGGGTACCGGTACCCGGCGATCTCCTCGTTGAAGGCCGCGGCGTGCGCCGGCGTGAGACCCAGGCCGCCGTACTCCTTCGGGAAGCAGATGCCGGCGAATCCGCCGTCCCACAGCAGCCGCTGCAGCCGCCGCTCCTCGGCGACCTCGGCCAGCTCCTCCTCGTCCGGGCGGACGGTCATCCGGCCAGGGGCACCCGGCACGGCCGGCGGCATGTTCTCCGCCAGCCACCTCCGCGCACGGAGCTGGAAGTCCTCGACCGACTCGGTCTCGTCGCTGCTCACGCCACGGCCTTTCCCGCGCTGTTCCCGGCTTCCAGCAGAGTGGCGATCCGCAGGCGGTGCTCCCGCACGGTGCCCAGAAGCGCACTCGCGAGGACGACCCGGCGGAGGTAGAGATGCAGGTCGTGTTCGAAGGTCACGCCGATGCCGCCGTGCAGCTGGACGCAGTCCTGGCACAGCTCGGGGCCGTACTGCCCGACGTACGACTTCGCCACGCTGACCAGCTCCGCCGCCCGGTCGTCGTCGTTCGCAACGGCGACCGCGGCCGCGTCCGCCACCGCGTGGCTGGCCTCCAGCCACATCTTCAGGTCGGCGAACCGATGCTTCAACGCCTGGTAGGAGGCCAGCGGCCGGCCGAACGAGTACCTGTCCCCCGCCCAGGCGAGCGTCAGCTCGAACGCCCGGTCCATCGCTCCGACCGCTTCGGCGGTCTGAATGGCGACGGCGGTCTGCAGCTGACGCTCGACCTCGGCCGCCGCCGAGCCCGGCTCGCCCACGACGGCCGCCGCCGGAACCCGGACCTCGTGGAAGTCGACCCGGGCGAAGCGGCGGGAGATATCGATCGACCGCAGGGGCGTGACCGTCACACCCGGGCTCCCCGCGGGAACGAGGAGCTGGGTGAGGCCGTCCCCGGTTCGAGCCGTGACCAGGAAGAACTCCGCCTGGGCTCCGTGCTCCACCGGAGCCTTCCCGCCCGAGAGCACCCAGTCGGCACCTGACGGGACGGCGGTCGCGGCCACGTCACCGAGCCCGTCACGGGGCACCGGCTCACTCAGACACCACGCCCCGACGGCGTCACCGGCGCAGATCCGACCCAGCGCCGCCAGCCCGTGCTCCCCGCCCGCCCGTGACAGCGCGGAGGCAACGACGTTGGTCGCCAGCAGCGGGCCGGGCGCCGCCTGGCGCCCGAACTCGTACGCGACCAGCGCCAGGTCACGCAGGCCCTCGCCACTGACGCTCCCGCCGCCGTGCTGTTCGGCGACCAGCAGCGAGGTCCATCCCAGCTCGGCCCCGGTCCGCCAGTACTCCGGCTCGTACCCCGCCGGGTGGCGCGCAAGGTCGCGCAGAGCCTCGCCGGACACGCTGTCCTRCAGGAACTTCCGGGTCGTGCCGACCAGGAGCTCCTGGTCGGCACTCGGTCCCACTGTCATTCACGCCTCCGGTCGGCCGGCCCCGGCAGCGCCGTTGCCAGCATCACAGCCTCCCGCTAGGGTGACCGAATATCGAGGTTGATGTCAACATAGAGGTTTATGTCAACACAGAGGTTGATGCCGACATGGAGATTGATGTCAGCCTGGACGATCACGTCAGCGGAGATACCCAACGGCCGGAGGACGGCATGACGGCAGTGATGAAAGGTGTCCGCATCCTCGAGGTGGCGGAGCACACCTTCGTTCCCGCAGCCTCGGCGCTGTTGGCGGACTGGGGTGCCGAGGTCATCAAGATCGAGCACGTCGAGCGCGGAGACGCGATGCGGGGACTCGCCTCGACCGGCACCAGCCCGGTCTCAGGCTCGGTGCACGTGCTGCTCGAGCACTCCAACCGGCACAAGAAGAGCCTGGCCCTCGACCTCACGACCGACGAGGGCCTCGACATCGTCTACCAGCTGGCGGCGACCAGCGACGTCTTCCTGACCAACAAGCTGCCCCGCGTACGGTCGAAACTGAAGATCGACGTGGCGGACATCCGCGCCCACAATCCGAACATCATCTACGCCCGGGGGACGGGCCAGGGCGAGCGCGGGCCGGATGCCGACAGCGGGTCGTACGACTTCCTCGCCTTCTGGGCCCGCGCCGGTATCGCCGCCGCCCTGATGGACGCCGACGACGACAGGATCCGCTTTCCCCCCGCGCCCGGGTTCGGTGACTCGATCGGGGCGATGACGATCGCCGGTGGGCTGATGGGCGCGCTTTACCACCGGGAACGCACCGGCGAGGGCACCATCGTGGACGTGTCGCTGATGGGCGTGGGCCTGTGGGCGATGGGCCAGGGGATCGCGCTCTCGCTCCAGTTGGACACGCCCTGGGGGCAGCCGCCCAACGGTCGCACCGGCAACCCGCTCGTGGGGACCTACCGGACCGCCGACGGACGGATCCTGGCCTTCTCCTGCCTGCAGGTGACCCGATACTGGCCGGAGATCTGCCGGATCCTGGGGCGCCCCGAGCTGATCGACGATCCCCGCTTCGTCGACCACGCGGCGATCAGCGCGAACACCGGCGCGGCTTCCGACATTCTGGCCGCGGTGTTCGCCCAGGGCACGCTCGCGCAGTGGCGCGAACGGCTGAGCGGTTTCAGCGGCCAGTGGGCGGTCTCCCAGACCACCCTGGAGGCGGCGGCGGACCCCCAGTCGGCCGGCAACGGCTTCCTCCAGGACGTCCAGACCGCCGACGGCACCTCCTTCCAGCTGGTGGCGGCCCCGGTCCAGTACAACGAGCGACCCGCGGCCGCGGGCCGCTCCCCCGAGCTGAACGAGCACGGCGACGAGATCCTCCAGAGCCTCGGCCTGGACTGGGACGCGATCCTCAACCTGAAGATCAAGGGAATCGTCGCGTAGGTCTCCGCGCACGCCCGGCCTCGTCGGCCCGCCACCGGACCCACGGTTCCGTCCGGTGGCGGGCCGACGTCGGGGCCTACCCCTTCGCCCAGGCGACGGCCTTCGTCTCCAGGTACTGCTCAAAACCGGCGACACCGTTCTGGCGCCCGATCCCACTGTCCTTGTAGCCCCCGAAGGGCAGGTCGGGAGCGTAGGCGACTCCGCCGTTGAGCCCGAGGCTGCCGGTGCGGATGCGCCGGGCCACCGCCAGCGACCGCTCCAGGGAACCGGAGTGGACCATGCCGGCGAGGCCGTAGTGACTGTCGTTGGCGATCCGGACCGCGTCGTCGTCATCCTCGAACGGGATGACGACGAGGACCGGGCCGAAGATCTCCTCCTGGGCGATCGTCATCGAGTTGTCGACGTCGACGAACAGTGTGGGTTCGACGAACCAGCCCTTCGGCAGGTGCGCGGGCCGCCCGCCGCCGAGAGCCAGGGTCGCGCCCTGCTCGACACCCCTGGCGATGTGGCCGAGCACCCGCTCCCGCTGCCTGGCCGAGATCTGCGGGCCCATGAGGACGTCGGGCCGCTGCGGGTCGCCGTAGGGCACCGCGGCCATCGTCTCCCTGATCTTCTCCACGCCCTCGGCGTAGCGCGAGCGCGGCAGCAGGACCCTGGTCGGGATGGCGCAGCCCTGGCCCGCGTGCGTGCAGACGATGAGCCCCGCCATCGCCGCCGTCGACAGGTCGGCGTCGTCAAGCACGATCGTCGCGGACTTCCCGCCCAGCTCGAGGAACACCCGCTTGAGGGTGGCGGCCCCCTTCTCCATGATCCGCTTGCCGACCGCCGTCGATCCGGTGAACGAGATGCAGTCGACCAGCGGCGAGAGGGTGAGCTCCTCACCGACCAGATGGTCGGCGGAGGTCACGACATTGACGACGCCTGGCGGGATGTCGGTCCGCTCGGCGACCAGCCGCCCGATCCGGGTGGCGTTGAACGGGGTGTCCGGCGCCGGTTTGAGCACCACCGTGTTGCCGGTGGCCAGGATCTGGCCGAGCTTGTTCAGCGTCACCTCCACCGGGAAGTTCCACGGCACGATCGCACCGACAACCCCCATCGGTTCCTTCCAGACCTGCCGAGTGGTCGCCGTGCCCATGAAGTCTGCGTCGGGCAGGTCGGTCACCCAGGGAAAGTCGTCGATCAGCTTGGCCGGGTAGCGCAGCGCGCTCTGCAGCGGATCGTCGAGCTGCGGGCCGTTCGTCAGCAGGCGCGGCGCGCCCACCTCGAGGATCAGTTCCTCCCGCAACTCCTCCCGCTCCGCCTCCAGGGCGTCCTGGAGCTGCTCGAGGCAGCGCCTGCGGAACTCGTGGTTCGTCGACCAGTCGGTCTCGTCGAACGCCCGGCGCGCCCCCGCGATCGCCCGCTGCATCTCCGCCTTCGAGGCGTCGGCCACCTGGCCGAGGACCTCTTCGGTGGCCGGGTTGACGTTGTCGAACGTCCGGCCCGAGTCCGCCTTGATGAGCTTGCCGTCGACCAGCATCCTGGACTCTGCCACTTCGGTGACCTCTCGCTCGTGCGCCTGCTGGTGGATGTGGGTTTCGCGGGGTGTCCGGTTGCGGGGTGTCCGGTTACTCGATGTCCGGTTGCGCGCTGTCCGGGCGCCCGCTGTGTGTGGAAGCGGAGTCCGTCAGTCGAGCGAGATCCGCATGACCTCGAGGGCGTTCTCCCGGGCGATCCGGCGGATGTCGGCGTCGGRCAGCCCGCCCAGCGACTCGGTCAGGAAGTCGGCGGGTTCCCGGGTTCCCTCGGCGTGCGGCCAGTCCGAACCGAGCAGCAGCCGGTCGACCCGCACGTCGGCCACGAGCTCGTCGATGCGGTCCTCCCAGAAGGGGGTGATCCACACGTGCTCACCGAACACGTCCCTCGGATGGTCCCGGAAGTAGCCCGGGTTCCGGTTGGCGGCGTCGTCCAGCCGGTGCAGCAGCTCGGGTGCCCACGCGGCACCGTTCTCCACGCTGGCGAACCGCAGCGCGGGGAAACGGTCGAAGATCCGGTGGCAGACCGCGGCGGCGTAGAAGTCGCTGACCGCCCGGCCCTTCGTGACGATGCCGCGCAACGGCGTGCGGAACAGCGAGCTCTCCGCGCCGCCCGGCTCCCACATCTGCACCAGGGTGTCGTAGCCGTCGAGGCCGGCGTGGGTCGCCACGACGATCCCGGCGTCGGCGGCCAGCCCCCAGAACGGGTCGTACACCGGATCGAACGGTGAGCGGAAGCCACCGGGCGCCGGAAYCGGTGCGTTGCGGACGTTCACCACGACGGCTCCGGCCTCGATCACCCGTCGCAGTTCGTCGACGGCGGCCGCGGGGTCGAGCAGGGGAACGTAGGGCACGGCGAACAGCCGGCCTTCGTAGTCGAAGCCCCAGTCCTCGTCCAGCCATCGGTTGAACGCGCGGAAGACCTTGGCCCCGGCCTCCGGGTCGTGCCTGAGCGCGTCCTCGACGCCCACCCCGAGCGTGGGGAACAGCAGCATGCCGGCCAGTCCCTGCTCGTCCATCAGCTGGAGGCGACGCCTGCGATCGCGGTACTCCGGCCGCAGCGGCTCCAGTTCGCCGAAGGCGTCCTTGATCTGCTGCTGGTGCGGGTTGCCCCGGTACCAGTCGTACAGCGCTCCCGGCTTCGCGACGGGATCGAACGTCGGATTGGCGATGTAGGAGTTGAGCGTCCCTCCCACGAGCAGGCGGCGCCGGCCGTCCACCTCGGCCCACCGCACACCGCGGTTACGCAGCGAGCGGTCCTGGTACCTGGTGAAGGCGTCCTCCGCCTCGTAGTAGTGGTTGTCGAAGTCGAAGATCCACGGTTTGGCGGGCTGGTTCGTCACGGTCCGTCTCGCATTCCGGTCGTCGTTCACGCGGCCTGACACCCGACGCCGCGCCGCCAGAATATCGAAGTCGACACCGATGTCGAGATATCTCGGACCACGCACCGCGGCTGCGGCTGCGGCTGCGGCTGCGCTAGTCGGTCTGGCCCGTCGCGAGGGCCGCCTGCAGGCCCGCGTCCACCGGGAGGTTCACGCCGTTGAGGTAGCCGGCGGCGTCCGAGCCGAGAAACGCGAGGATCTGCGCGACCTCACGGGGCGAGGCCGGCCGGCCGACGCCCTGCCGGACCGACCAGTCGATGATCTCGTCGGTCATCGTCACCCGGAAGTCCCCGAGCAGCGGCGTGCTCGTGGCACYGGGACAGGCGCTGTTGATCCTCGTCCCGGCCCGGCTGGCCGCCCGGGCCGCGTGGAGCGTGTAGAGCTGGGTGCATTCCTTGGACAGCGCGTATGGGTCGACGGCCCGCTCCGGGTGGGTGTCCAGCCAGGTCAGCGCCTCGTCCCAGTCGTCGATCGCCATCAGCCTGCCCAGCTCGTCCTGGTGCGCCTGCCAGCCGATCCCCGCCATCGACGAGGTGATGACGACAGCCCCSCCGGCCGGCATCCGCCCCACGAGCTGCTCCGAGAGCCGGCGGACCGCCAGGTAGTTCACGCTGAAGACCACCGGCGCGGGCTGCGTGCCGGCGACGCCGGCGTTGTTGAACAGGACGTCCACCGGGCCTTCGATCGCCGCCACGGCGGCGTCGACACCCGCCCGCGAGGACAGGTCGGCCTCGACGAAGCGACGTGCCGGACCAGAGGGCGGCTTCCGGTCGATCACCGTGACGTAGGGTGCACCGAGCTCGCCGAGCAGCTCGAGCAGGGCGGCGCCGATCCCAGAGGCACCGCCGGTGATGACGACCCGCTTGTCCTGGTAGCTGAAGGGGTTTCCCACGAGACCTCCGTCGGGACGGGGTGAGGTGCCGGCGCCACCTGGTTCAGGCCTGGCACGCGGCGGCGGTCTGGCGCTAGGTCGCCAGCAGGTCGAGGACTCCCAGCTCGCGGATCGCGGCGCACGCGTTGGCGGCCATGGACAGGAACATCCGGTCGGAGCTGTCCGTGCGCGGGGTGCTCGCGTACACGCACCCGATCATCGTGATCAGCGGGCCCTGCAGCATCCCGCGCCGGTAGTCCTCGAAACAGAGGTCCACGGGATAGCCGGTGACGCCGTGCTCGACGAGGCACCGGTGGTAGGCGGCGACGAGCGCCGCCTCGTGGGACCGCCGGTCGGCGGGCGCGAGGGCGGTGGAGAGGAAGTAGGCGAGGTCACGCCCGGGGAAGCCGACCTCCAGGGTCTGCCAGTCCACGGCCTGCACGTCGGAGTCCCCCACGTCAGAGTCCCCCAGGTCGGAGTGGCCGGAGAACAGGAGGTTGTCGAGCCGGTAGTCGCCGTGGAGCAGCGAGTGGCGGGACGACGTGTGCCTCCCCCAGCCGGCGACGAGCCCGGCCGCGCGCCGCAGGATGTCGGCGTCGCCCGGCCCGAGCTCGGCCTGGTACCGCTCGGTGAACCGGGCCGCCGCGGCGACGACGACACTGCCCAGGAACTCCATGCCGGCGTCGTCGAGCCGGACCAGCCAGCCGGCGTCCTCGGTGAGGTCCTCGGCGTTCCAGAACGGCGCGTGCAGGCCGGCGAGGTTGCGCACGGCGAGGGCCGCCTGGTCGAACGTGCAGCCGTCGAGCTGGCTGCCGGCGCGCGCCGGATGGGCGTCCTCGAGCACGAGGGTGAAGCGGAGGCCGTCGGCGCTGCGCGCGGCGCTCCAGCACCGGGGCACCCGGACCAGCGCACGCCCGGCGAAGGTCGTGTAGAAGCCGACCTCGTTGCGGTAGGCGGACCGCAGCCGCCTGCGGATGTCATCGGCACCGCCGGCGATCTTCACCACCACGCTCGCCGGGCAGCGGCCGGCCTGGTCCGGCGCGGCCTCGAGGTGGAAGCGGAAGCTGCGGGCGGTCTGCCCGGTACCGACCGGCTCGTAGCGCAGCCCGGTGACCTCCACGTCACTGCCGGCCGCGCGCATCACCTCGGTCATCCAGGCCGCGGTGACCTCGGCCGGATCGTCGACGATCCGGGTCTCGACGGTGTTCCGAGCACCGCTGGTCATGCCACCCGCCCAGGGTTCGCCGGTAAGCCGCGCACGCCGTGCGGCCGGATCCCGCGGTACGCCTCGACGACCGAGGCCAGTTCCCGCGGCGTGGCTCCGTGCAAGATCACTCCTGTCACGCCCAGATCGAACTGCCGCGCGACGGCCTCGGCGCACTGCTGGGCGGTGCCGGTCGCGCTGGTCGAGAGCCAGTCCGGCGGGATCAGCGTCGCGAGGTGTTCGAGCTCGGCCGTGGTCGCCCTGGCGTCGAAGGCGCCGCGGAACCCGCTGACCAGGCTGTCGGCGCGGAACCGGGCCAGCACCGCCGGGTCCCAGTCGTTGACGCGCACCATCAGGTCGCCGTAGCCCTGCAGGTAGGAGGCGAGCCGGCCGACCGTCTTCAGTAGCCGGCGGTCCTCGGGGATCTCGTCGGAGACGGTGGCCAGCACGGACCACACCCGCACGCTCCGCGGTTCCCGCCCCACGGACTCGGCACCCCGGGCAAGCGCCGCCAGGGCCCCGGTGACGGCGACGTCCGAGTAGAAGGTGTGCAGCACGACCGCGTCCATGCAGCGGCCGGCGAGTTCCAGCGTCCGGGTGCCCAGCGCCGTGAGCAGGATGGGGATGTCCTCGTCGAAGTCCCGGTCCTGGTGCAGGTAGGGGTAGCGGCCCGCCGGCCCGTCATGCCCGGTGACGACCTCGCCCCGCCACAGCCGGCGCAGCAGCCCGGCGACGTCCTCGAGCTGCGCGCCGGTGATCGGGGCCAGGCCCAGGGCCCGGAAGAGGCCGTCGAAGCCGCGGCCGAGCCCCAGCGCGAACCGGCCGCCGGTGAGCCGGTGCATCGTGGTCGCCATCGTCGCGGTGACGATCGGGTGCCGGGTGTTGTGGTTCGTGGCGGCGGTCGCGATCCCGATGGTCTCGCTGACGGCCCCGGCGGCGCCGGACAGGGTCGCGGCGTCCTTCGTGCTGAACCGCTCCGAGATGAAGGTGGCGCCGAGGCCGAGCCGCTCGGCGTCCCGCACCTCGTCGACGAGATCGCGGGGACGTCCGCTGTGCCCGGCCAGGGTGTAGAAACCGAGCTCCGTGAGCGGCTCCGCGGAGGGTACGCCCGCTGGCTCCGGTGTCACCTCACACCCCCGGCACGGTCGCGCCGGCGGGCAGGTTGACCGTCTGGTGGTCGAGGTAGGCCGCGAGGGCCTCCGGCCCGAGCTCCCGGCCGAGCCCGGAGTCCTTGAATCCGCCGAACGGCGCGACGTTGTCGAGCATGAACATGTTGACGCCGAGGACACCGACCTCGATCCGGTCTGCCAGGGCGTAGCCCGCCGCCACGTCGGCGGTCCAGATCGATCCGCCGAGCCCGTACGGGGTGCCGTTGGCGATGCCGACCGCGTCGTCCACCGTGTCGTAGGGGATGACGGTCAGCACCGGGCCGAAGATCTCCTCCTGGGCGATCCGCATCGCCGGGTCGACGTCGGTGAAGACCGTCGGCTCGACGAAGTAGCCGCGTGGGTGGCCGGCCGGGCGGCCGCCGCCGAGGGCCAGCCTGGCGCCCTCGTCCCGCCCGATCCGGATGTACTCCTCGACCCGGTCGCGCTGGCGGGCGCTGGCCAGCGGGCCGAGCTCGGTCGCCTCGTCCAGTGGATCGCCGACCTTCAGCGCCCCCACCTGCGCGAGCAGTCCCTCGACCAGCTCGGCGTACCGCGCGCGGGGCGCCAGGATCCGGGTCTGCGCCACGCAGGCCTGCCCGTTGAGCATGAATCCGTACTGGAGGATCCCGGGGAGCGCGGCGCTCAGGTCGGCGTCGGGGAGCACGATCGCCGCGCCCTTCCCGCCGAGTTCGAGGCTCACCCGGCGCAGCCGCTCGCCACACAGGGCCGCGATGCGCCGGCCGGCGGCGGTACTGCCGGTGAACGAGATCTTGTCGACGCCGGGATGGGTGACCAGGTACTCGCTGACGTCGCGCTCGGCCGGGACGACGTTGAGGACACCGGGCGGCAGGTCGGCCTCGTCCGCGGCCTCGGCGAGCAGCTGCAGGGACAGCGGCGCGTCCGGCGCCGGTTTGAGCACGACGGTGCAGCCGGCGAGCAGCGCGGGGCCGAGTTTGAGCGCGCTCAGGTACAGCGGCACGTTCCAGGCGACGATCGCCCCGACCACCCCGACCGGGCGCCGCCGCACGACCGCCGGCCCGAGCATGCCCGCCCTGGTCTCGGTCAGCGACAGATCGGGTGCCAGGCCCGCGTAGTAGTCCAGCGTCATCGTCGCCATCAGCACCTGCGCCAGGCGGGCGGCGGCGACGGGGGTGCCGTTCTCCTGGCTGATCGTGACGGCGAGCTCCTCGGACCTCGCCTGCAACGCCTTCGACAGCCGCCCCAGGGCGGCACCGCGCTCGGCCGGGTCCAGCCGCGGCCACGGCCCGGAGTCGAACGCCGCGCGGGCCGCGGCAACCGCCCGGTCGACGTCCTGGGCCTGCCCCGCGGGAACCGTCCCGATGATCTCCTCGGTGCCCGCGGACACCACCTCGAACAACTCGGAGCCGGCGGGGCTGGTCCAGCGCCCGTCGATGTAGAGCCTGTCGTGCCCGCTCACCGCACTCCTCCTGAGACTTCCGAAGACGACGCCGCGGTGGGCGGCGTCCGCGGATCCGCCGGCGGGCGGGCCGCCAGGCGATCCAGATACATCTGCCGCAGCGGAACCTTGTAGAGCTTGCCGGTGGGCAGACGCGGCAGCTCCGCCTGGAAGTCGATGACCCGGGGAACCTTCGGCCCGGCGAGCTGGCCCCGGACATGAGCCCGCAGTGCCTCGGCCAGCTCCGCCGTGGGCGGTACGCCCTCGGCCGGCTGCACGACCGCCTGCACGTACTCGCCCATCTCCGGGTCGGGCAGGCCGAACACGGCGACGTCGGCCACCGCCGGATGCACGGCGAGGCACGCCTCGATCTCGGCCGGGTAGATGTTCACCCCACCCGAGATGATCGTGAACGCGCTCCGGTCGGTGAGGTACAGGTAGCCGTCGTCGTCCACGTGGCCCAGGTCGCCCAGGGACAGCCAGTTCTCGTGCTCGGGGTGGCGCACCGACCGGGTCTTCTCCGGATCGTTGTGGTACTCGAAGACGGTGCCGTCCCGCTCGAAGTAGATCGAGCCCGTCGCCCCGGTGGGCAGCTCGGCCCCGTCCGGCCCGCAGACGCGGATCGTGCCGATCACCGGCCGGCCGACGGAACCGGGATGGTCGAGCCACTCGGCCGACGAGATGACCGTCATGCCGGCGCCCTCGGTTCCCGAGTAGTACTCGGTCACGATGGGACCCAGCCACTCGATGATCTCCCGCTTCACCGGGACCGGGCACGGAGCGCCAGCGTGGACGACGCGGCGCAGGCTCGACAGGTCGTAGCCCCGGCGGACCTCGGCCGGGAGCTTCAGCAGCCGGACGAACATCGTCGGGACCGCCTGGACATGGGTGACCCGCTCCCGCTCGATCAGCTCGAGCATCTCCCGCGCGTCGAACTTCTCCATGATCACGATGGTGGCGCCCAGCTCGTGCACGCCGCGGGCCCAGCCGAGCGGGGCCGCATGGTAGAGCGGCGCCGGGCAGAGGTACACCGACCGCTGCTCCATGCCGCCGAGCCGCTGGCACATCAGCGCGCCGTTCGACACCGCCGGGTCACCGACGTCGATCCCGCGCAGCGGACGCTTGATCCCCTTGGGACGCCCGGTCGTGCCCGAGGAGTAGAGCATGAGCTCACCGCACGGCTGCCACGGAAGGGGCTGTGCCGGAAACGACGCGATGGCCTCCTCGTAGGGCTCGAACCCCTCGACGGCACCGTCCATCATCAGGCGCGTCCCGCACCCCACCGGGCCAGCTATCGAGCCCGCCACCTGGCCGGCCATCGACGCGCCGGCGACGGCGGCAAGCTTCGCGGTCGCGACGAGCGCCGACGCCTGGGAGTCACGAAGGATGTAGGCGATCTCCTCCGCGGTGGCGTAGCGGTTGATCGCCGTCAGGTACAGGCCCGAGCGCACCGCCGCCCACAGCACCTCCAGGAAGCGGGGGTGGTTCTCCGCCAGCAGGGCGACGACGTCGCCGGTGCGTAGCCCGCGGGCGTGGAGGAGGCGCGCGAGCCGGGCGGAGCGATCATCGAGTTCGCGGTAGGTGACGATCTCCCCACTGCGGGCCATGACGATCGCGGGCCGGTCCGGAGCGGACGCCGCGTAGGAGCCGGGATACATGTGCCCTCCAGCCTCAGGACCGGGCGCGGGGTCCCCAGCCGCCATGGACGTGGTCGACTCGGAATGGAATCTTGACCTTGAGTTCGGTACGGGCCTCGCCGCGAGATCCTGCCCCGCGGCCGCATCCCGGAGGGCGGATCGCCCGGGCCTGGCGGCGAATCCACCGCTGTGCGGCGAGCGTAGCCCATGTCGACATCGATGTCGACATCAACAGTGATCGCGGGCTATGGTGTGGCCGGTCCGACCGACGGCGCCCGCCGCCGATCCCGGCCCGGACGCCGCCACCGCTGCTGAGGGACGGCGTCACGCCGCACCTGTCACGGAAGGTACCCAAGGTGGCTCCCACGTTCCCGCCCCCCGCCACGACCGACCGGTCGACCCGGCCGTTCGACATCGGCGTGATCGACACGATGGTGGGATTTCCGCAGGATCCGGCCGCGCTGTACCGCCAGATACGGGAATCCCTGCGCGACCGGGAGTCGCGGGAGGAATTCGTGATGCCGGCGTCCTACATGTTTCACGATGTGCCCGCCAGCCACCTCGCCGACGAGGCCGACCCGGTCGCGCTCGTACTCGGCGAGATGGACCGGCACGGGGTCGAGATCGCCCTGGTCAGCCTGAGCGCGAACACGGAGGCCGCCGAACGCGCACTCACCGAACACCCGGGCCGGTTCGTCGGCTCGTGGAGCTGCGACCCCAACCGGGGAATGGAGGGAATTCGGGCCCTCGTCCGCGCCCATGAGCAGTGGGGGGTGCGGGCCGTCTCCCTTTTCCCGCACGGAGTGCTGCCGCAGGTCGCCATCGACGCACCCCAGATGTATCCGATCTATGCCAAGTGCGTCGAGCTGGGCATCCCCGTGTTCGTGACGGTCGGGATCGCCGGCCCCCGGGTGCCGTCGATGGTCCAGCATGTCGAGCTCGTGGACCGGGTGATGTACGACTTTCCCGAGCTGGTCTTCGTCATGCGGCACGGCGCGGAGCCGTGGACCGACCTCGCCGTGAAGCTGATGATCAAGTGGCCCAACCTGTACTACTCGACCAGCGCCTTCTCGCCGCGCTACTACCCGGCGGACATCATCGACTATGCCAACACCCGCGGCGCGGACCGCATTCTGTACGGCGGCTACTTTCCCATGGGCCTGTCCCTCGACCGGATCATGACAGAACTGGCACAGCTTCCACTGAAGGAGGACGTGTGGCCGAAGTTCCTTCGGGAGAACGCCGCCCGCGTTCTCGGTCTCGCCGACGGGAAGTGAGCCGGCCCGCCCGCCACCGGGGAACCCCGTGCGGCTGGACCGCGATACGCGCGCCGAACTGTCTTCACCTCCCGAGGAGGGCCACGTGAACCTCGCTTTCACCCAGGAGCAGACCGAACTGCGAAGGACGGTGCGTGACTTCCTCGACAAGACGTCACCGGAGGCCGAGGTCAGACGTCTCATGGAGACGGCCGACGGCTACGACCCCGATGTCTGGCGCCAGCTGGCCGGCGAGCTCGGTATCGCCGGCCTGACGTTGCCGGAGGAGTACGGCGGCGCGGGCTGCGGATTCGTCGAGCTCGGGGTCGTCCTCGAGGAGGCGGGACGCTCACTGCTGTGCGCGCCGGTGCTGTCGACCGTGGTCCTCGCCGCCTCGACCCTGCTCGGCCTGGGTGACGACGCCGCCTGCCACGACTACCTGCCCGGGATCGCCGACGGCACGACCCTCGCCACGCTCGCGCTCACCGAAGCCGCGGGCCGTTGGGACGATGCCGACGGCATCACCGCCACGGCCGCCCGTGACGGCCAGGACCAGGGCAGGGGGTGGACGGTCTCGGGCAGGAAGGCGTTCGTGCTCGACGGGCACACGGCGTCGCTGCTGCTCGTCGTCGCCCGCACCGGGGCCGGCCTCAGTGTCCTCGCGATCGACGCGGGCGCCCCGGGCGTGCACCGTGTGCCTCGGGCCACCCTCGACCAGACCCGCAGGCAGGCTGACATCACCTTCACCGCGGCTCCCGCCCGGCTGCTCGGTGAGGAGGGCGCGGCCTGGCCGGTGCTGGAGCGCGTGCTCGACCTCGCGGCGGTCGCGGTCGCCGCCGAGCAGGTCGGTGGGGCGGCGCGGGTGCTCGACATGGCGGTCGACTACGCCCGAACCAGGGTCCAGTTCGGCCGGCCGATCGGCTCGTTCCAGGCCGTCAAGCACAAGCTCGCCGACCTGCATCTCGGCGTCGAGTCGGCCCGCTCGGCCGCCTACCACGGTCTGTGGACGGCGGCCGGCGACCTACCCGACCTGCCACTGGCCGCGAGTCTGGCGAAGGCGTGCTGCGGTGACGCCTACGTCACGGCGGCCACCGAGAACATCCAGGTCCACGGCGGCATCGGTGTCACCTGGGAGCATCCGGCGCACCTGTACCTGAAGCGGGCACACAGCTCGCGGCAGCTCTTCGGCCACCCGGCCCACCACCGGCAGCGACTCGCCCGGTACGTGCTCGCCGAGCAGGCCGCGACCGCCAGCCCGGCCTGATCCCGAACCGAGACGCTACGCATGTGTGTGGAGGCGAAGATCCGATGCAGCACTCATCCGCACCAGCGCCCGGGAGCACCGCCGGAGGGCCGGCGCAGTTCGAAGGGCGAGCACAGTTCGAGGGCCGTGTTCGCGAGTGGTTCGGGGCCAACGCGCCGCGCAAGGGGTCGCCGGAGGACTTCTCCGCGGTGCACGTCGTCAGCGCGCGGAGCCCGCAGGAGTACCACGAGCAGGAGGAGCACGCGATCACCGTCACGCGTGCCTGGCAGCGCCGGTTGTTCGACGCCGGTCTGGCCGGCCGGTCCTGGCCGGCCGAGTGCGGCGGCCACGGCGCTCCGGACTGGCAGGACGAGGTCGTCGCGGCGGAGCAGGCCCGGTGGGGCGTGTCGACGAAGATGTTCGCCGTCGCGCTGGAGATGGTCCCCGCCGTGCTGTTCGGGCACGGCACCCACGAACAGCGCGTCGCCTACCTGCCGCCCGTCCTGCGGGGCGAGCACGGCTGGTGCCAGCTGCTGTCCGAACCGGGCGCCGGCTCCGACCTGGCCAGCGTGTCGACGAGGGCGACGCCGATGGACGGCGGGTGGTCGGTCACCGGCCAGAAGGTGTGGACGTCCAACGCGGGCTGCAGCGACTACGCCCTGCTGATCGCCCGGACCGGAAGCAGGGAGGAGGGCCGGGCCGGCCTGTCGTGCTTCGCGCTGAAGATGGAGCAGCCCGGGATCGACATCCGCCCGCTCCGTCAGATGTCCGGCGCCTACCACTTCAACGAGGTCTTCCTCGACAACGCCTTCGTGCCGGAGAACGGGCTGATCGGCGGGCTGGGGGACGGGTGGGCCGTGCTGCGGACGATGCTCGCCAGCGAGCGGGCCGCGATCGGCGGCGGCACGAGCGCGCGTTCCGCCACCCAGCTCGTCGGGCTGGCCAGGCAGCTCGGCTGCTCCGACGATCCCGGCGTTCGGGATCTGCTGGCCCAGGCGGTCATCCGGGAGCGCACCCTGGACCTGCTCCGGGCCAGGATCGCCGCCGGGCACACCGTCCCGGCGGCCGGGCCGACGACGAAGCTGCTCTACTCCGAGCACGCCCGGCTCAGCGCCGACGCGGCGACCACCATCCTCGGGATGGCGGTGACGCTCGTCGACGACCCGCAGTCCGCGCCGTGGATCGAACGGCTGCTGTTCGCCCCCGGTCTGCGCCTGGGCGGTGGAACCGACGAGATCCAGCGGAACACGATCGCCGAACGGGGGCTCGGCCTGCCCCGCTGAGCGCTGGGCCTCCTTCGGCCGGCCGGCCGGGCTGCCCTGCCCGCCCGGTCAGGCCGGTCAGGGCAGCCCGGCCCCGGGAACCAGGACCCGCAGGGTCGCCACCGTGGAGGTTCTGCGCCCCGCGAGGGCTTCCGCGGTCCAGTCCGTCGCCGTCAGCAGGAACAGCGTTCGCCGGTCGGCTCCGCCCAGGGCGCACGCGACGGCCATCTTCTCGCCGGTGTCGACGCGATCGGTGACCTCGCCGCCGGGGAGAATCCGCCGGAACTCGTGTGCGAGCGGGAAGGCCGCCCAGACCGCTCCCTGCGCGTCGAGGGCTATGCCGTCAGGAGCGGCGTCCGGGGTGGTGGCCACGACCCGGCGGCGGCCGAGGTTCCCGTGCCGGTCGAGGTCGAACGCCGTGAGCCGCCGCCCCTTGGACTCGGCCACGATCAGCGTCCTGCCGTCCGGCGAGATCACCGAGCCGTTCGGGAAGTCCAGCCCGTCGGCGGCGACGGCAGCCGACCCGTCCGGAGCCACCCGGATGATCACACCGGCGCCGGGCTCGGTGGTGTAGCTGCCCACGAAGGCGGTGCCGTCCGCGCCGACCACCATGTCGTTCAGCTCGTCCGGCACCAGCTCCGCCAGCCGCGCGTGCACCGTGCTCGACCCGTCCGGAGCGAGGCGCAGCAGCGAACGGTCCGTCATCGACACGATCAGCGCCGACCCGTCCGGCAGGAAGCCGAGACCTGACGGCTTGCGGCCGGGCATCGCCAGCACGCGCGTCGTCGCACCGAGCGGCGTGGTGGTGTAGACGGCCTCGCCGTGCATGTCGGAGAACCAGAGCTTCCCGGCACGCCAGCGGGGGCCCTCCGCGAACACGAAACCGTCGGCGAGGAGAGCCGGGCTGGCGGCCGGTTGCTCGAGCGTTGTCACGAGTTCAGCACTGTCTGAGTGGAGAGCCGCCATGAGTTCCCCTCGGCCCGGGAACCGGTACGTCGCTCATCCGAGCAGCGGATCGAGTCGGGTGCGGTCGGCGGCGTCGAGCCGACGCAGGGCCTCGCCCCTGGCGGGCCGCCAGAGGACGCCGTCCACCCGCCAGGCCTCGCGCCGCAGCCGCATCTTGTCGATCTTCATGCTGGCCAGCTTCGGCAGCTCCCCGGTGACCCGGACGAAGGCCGGCCACCACTTGGGGCCGAGATCAGGCTGCTCGGCGAGGAAGGCGTCGAACGCCACCGGATCGAACCCGGCGCCGCCCCGCAGCTCGAGGGCGACCATGACCCGGTCCCCCACCGGGTCGTCGGGCACGGCGTAGACCGCGACGGAACGCACGTCCGGATGGCGGGCGACGATGGCCTCGACCGGCGCCGCCGCGAAGTTCTCGCCGTCGACCCGCAGCCACTCGTTCGACCGGCCGGCGAAGTACAGCCAGCCGTCGGCGTCGCGGTAGGCCAGGTCCCCGGACCAGTACCAGCCGTCCCGGAACCGGGACCGGGTCGCCTCCTCGTTGCGGTAGTAGCCCTCGAACCCGCCGGTGGGAGCGGTCTCCACGATCTCGCCGACGGCTTCGTCCAGGTTGGTCGGGCGCCCGTCCGGACCGAACGTCACCGGCGGGCATTCCTGCCCGGTCTGCGCGTCGAGCACCCGGACCGTCGGATCGGCGGCGCCGAGCGCGCCCGAGGGCATCGACGGGTCACGGCGGACGATGACCACGCCCTCGGTGGAGCCGTAACTGTCCCGGACGGTGCAGCCGAACCGGCGGGCGAACACACCGATGTCCCGCACCGACGCCTCGTTGCCGATCGCCAGCCGCAGCGGACTTTCGGCGTCGTCGGGACGGTCGGGCGTGGCGAGGATGTAGTTGAGGACCTTGCCGGTGTAGGTGATCATCGTGGCGCCGAACCGGCGGATGTCCGGCAGGGTGTTCGAGGCGGAGAACTTCGGCCGGGTCGCTAGGGGAATCCCCGCGTTCAGCGCGGAGGACCACCCGGTGAACAGCGAGCTGGAGTGGAAGAACGGCAGCGGCGAGTACACCGCGTCGCCGACGCCCAGCTCGGCGATCCGGGCCACGTGGGCGCCGGTACGGGCGAACCGCCCCTGCGTGCAGCGCACCGCCTTCGGCAGGCCCGTCGAGCCCGAGGTGAAGATCAGCAGGAACAGATCCTCGGCCCGCACCGGCCGGGCGGGCGGCAGCGGCCCGGCGGGCGGCAGCGGCCCGGCGGGCGGCAGCGGCCGCTGATCCGCAACTCGCGCCACGTAGTCCGCCCCGTCGACGACCAGCACCCGGTCGGCGGCGACGCCGGTGTCGACCCCCGCCAGCAGCGGCTGGTAGCCGGACGAGGTGACCAGCACCTGGCAGTCGGTGTGCCGGATGAGCTGGCCGAGCTGGTCGCCCCGGTACGTCGCGTTGACGCCGACGACCACGGCCCCCGACAGAGCCGCGGCGGCCAGCCAGAACAGATAGTCCGGCACGTTGTCCAACAGCACACCGATGTGCGGCGGGCTGCCCGCGTCCCGGAGCTCCTCGAACAGCGCCGCCCGGCGGGACGCCTCCTCCACCAGCTGGCGGTAGCTCCACCGCTGGTCCCCGAGGAGCAGCGCAGCCCCGTCGTCCTCGGACCGCCGCCGCAGCAGCAGGTCGGCGACGGTCGTCATCGCAGGGTCGGGCATGGCACTCCCCTTCGGTCCTTCTGCCGTCACCACAGGCTGGCGATGGGCTCCACCATGGCCAGGTCGGTCGGCTCCACGATCAGGGTGGTGATCGGGCTGTCCCGCCAGGCGGCGAGCTGGTCGGCGATCCGGCTGGGCGGGCCGACGAGCGCCAGGTCGTCGACGAGCTCGTCGGGAACGGCGGCACAGGCCGCCGCGCGGTCGCCGCCCAGGTAGAGATCCTGGATGCGGCTGGCCTCGTCGGCGTACCCGTAGCGGGCGACCAGCAGGGCGTAGAAGTTCCTGGACTTCGAGCCCATCCCCCCGATGTGCAGCGCGATGCGAGGGCGTACCTGGTCGCGGCAGGCGTCGAGGTCGTCCCCGACACAGGCTAGGACGGTGGGCGCGACCTGGAATCCCGCGGGCGCCTTCGCCAGGGCCTCTCCCCAGGCACCGCTCCAGCGCGTCGGGCTCCACAGGTACGGGAGCAGGCCGTCGGCCTCCTTCACCGCCATGGCGACGTTCTTCGGCCCCAGGGCCGCGATGAGGATGGGTGTGTCCGCGGCGGCCGGCATCGTGGAGCGCAGGGGACGCCCCTGCCCGGTGGAGCCCGGGCCGGTGTAGGGAACGGTGTAGACCGAGCCGGAGAACTCGAGCCGCTCCTTCGCGGCCAGGGCGCTGCGCAGCACGGCCAGGTACTCACGCGTCATCTGCACCGGCGGGCGGTAGGGCACACCGTGCCACCCCTCGACGACCTGTGGCCCTGACGCGCCGAGCCCGAGCAGGACGCGCCCCTGCGAGAGCTGCTGCAGCGTCAGCACCGTCATCGCCGTGGTGGCCGGGGTGCGCGCCGGCATCTGCGCGATGGCGGTACCGAGCCGCAGCCGACTGGTGACCGCGGCGATGTAGGCCAGCGGCGTGAAAGCGTCGCTCCCCCACGCCTCACCCGTCCACACGGAGTCGTATCCCGACCGCTCGGCTCGCCGCGCGACATCGGCGAGTGACGCCGCGTCCCCGTGGATTCCGGCAAGGCTAAGCCCGAGCGCAACCTTCGACACTGGCACGCGCGGACCATAGCCCGTATGCAACTTCGATGTCAATTTCGAGTTTCCCGTGGCCGGCGCCGTCGGCGAGCCACCACCGAGCCGACCGCACACCTCGAGCCGGGACTCCCCGCGGAAGCGGACCTCTTGTCGCGGTGACGTACGGCCGCTACGGTCACAAATGTCAATGTCGACGTCGATATTTCTCGCGGCGGGGCCACCCGGTCCATCCGGACAGGAGGACGAGGACACCATGGATCTCAACGGGCGTTCGGCGATCGTCACCGGCGGCGCCGGCGGGCTGGGCGCCGCCTGCGTCCACCGCCTGGCCGAGATCGGCGTGCGCACCGTGGTCTTCGACCTGCACGAGGGGCGCGCGAAGGAGCTGGCCGACAGCATCGGCCCCACCGCGGCGGCGGTGGGCGGAGACGTCAACGACGACGAGGCCGTGGCGGCCGCCATAAGCGCGGCACAGGCCCTCGGCACGCTGTCACTCGTGGTGAACGTCGCCGGAGGAGGCGCGGCCGGCCGGACGGTCGCCCGCGACGGCACGCCGCACGACAAGGCGACCTTCGTCAGGGTCATGGAGATGAACGCCATCGGCACGTTCAACGTCACCCGACTGGCGGCGGCCGCGATGGCCGGCAACGAACCCACCGAGGACGGGGAACGCGGCATCGTGGTGAACACCGCGTCCATCGCCGGGCTCGAAGGGCAGGCCGGCCAGCTCGCCTACGGCGCGGCCAAGGCCGCCATCCTCGGTATGACGCTACCGATGGCGCGTGACCTCGCTCCCGTCGGCATTCGCGTCTGCGCGATCGCGCCGGGGACCATGGGCACCCCGCTGATGCTCTCGGCTCCGGACACGCTGAAGAACCGCCTGGTCGAGACGATCCAGTTTCCCCGGCGGATGGGCCGGCCGGAGGAGTTCGCGCTGCTGGTGGAGTCCATCGCGCGCAATCCCTACCTCAACGGCGAGAACATCCGCCTGGACGGGGCCCTGCGCTTCCCGCCGAAGTAGGGGCGCCTCCAGCCCAGCCACCCCACCCAGCGACCGATCCTCCGGGGAGTTCTCGTGACCGAAGCAGTCATCGTCTCGACGGCCCGCACCGCCATCGGCAGAGCACGCAAGGGCACGCTCGTCGGCCTGGACGCGTTCGAGCTCGCCGAGGCGATCGTCCCGGCCGTGCTGGAACGCAGTGGCATACCGGCGCAGGATGTCGACGACCTCGTCCTCGCCGAGTCCTACCAGGGCGGCGGAGTGATCGCCCGGAACATCGCCGTCCGCCTCGGCCTGCTCGGCGTCTCCGGGCTGGCGACGAACCGGCACTGCGCAGGCGGCCTGTCCGCGGTCGCGATCGCCGCCGGCAGCATCCGCGCCGGCATGGACCAGGTTGTCATCGCAGGCGGCACCGAGAGCCTGACCAACGCGGCGCGCTCGACGAAGCGGGACGCCTCCGGCACGTACCAGCCGTGGATGGCGCCGGCCCACCCGGACACCCCGGAGGCGCCCGCGTTCGACATGTCCATCACCGTCGGTGAGAACACCGCACGGGAGATGGGCCTCACCCGCCGCGACGTCGACGAGTGGACGGTCTACAGCCAGGAGCGCGCGCTGGCGTCCATCGACTCCGGGGCGTTCACCGATGAGATCGTCCCCCTCGACGTCACCCGGCCCGACGGCACGACCGTCCGGTTCGACACCGACGAGCACCCGCGCCGCGGCACCACCCTCGAGCGGCTCGCCGGGCTGCCGCTGCTGCACCCCGAGCTCCCCGACGCGACCGTGACGGCGGCGAACTCCGCCGGCCTCAACGACGCCGCCGCGGCCGTGACCCTGACCAGTGACGGGTACGCCGCCGCCCACGGGCTCACCCCGCTGGCCCGGGTTCGGGCATGGGCGACTGCTGGCATCGAGCCCGCGCGGACCGGCCTGGCACCCACCCTCGCGATTCCCAGGGCACTCGACCGGGCCGGACTCGCCCTCGGCGACATCGACCTGTTCGAGATCAACGAGGCGTTCTGCTCGGTACCCGTGGCCGCCATCCGCAAGCTCGGCATCAGACCCGAGATCGTCAACGTGAACGGCAGCGGGGCCAGCCTCGGCCACCCCATCTCCGCCACCGGCGCCCGGATGATCGTCACCATGATCGGCGAGCTCCGCCGCCGCGGCGCGGCGCTCGGCTGCGTCTCGATGTGCGCCGGCGGTGGCATGGCCGCAGCCATGATCATCGAAATCGTCCAGGACTGAGAAATTCTCCCAGGACCGAACCCGCGCAATGTCCGGCCGCTGGCATCGAGGAGAACACGTGGCCCACTTTGATCCCTACGACCTGGCGACCGCGGTCGATCCCTACCCGATCTACGCCGAGCTGCGGGAGTCGGCTCCGGTCTACCGCAACGAGGAACGGAAGTTCTGGGCGTTGTCCCGCCACGCCGACGTGGTCGCCGCCCACAACGACTGGGAGACGTACACCAGCACCGGCGGCGTCACGATCGAGGGCCACGAGTCCGGCGGCGGCCTGCTGATCACTCAGGACCCGCCACGGCACCACTGGCACCGCAAGATCGTCAGCAGGGTCTTCACCCCGCGGCGCATGCTCGAGCTCGAACCGTTCGTCCGGTCACGGGCCGCCGAGCTCCTGGACGCCCATACGGATCTCGACGAGTTCGATGTCGTACGCGAGTTCTCGATCCGACTGCCGCTCGATGTCATCAGCGAGCTGCTCGGCATCCCCGAAGTGCACCGGTCGGACGTCAACCGCTGGTCGGACCAGTTCCTGGCCCGCGGTCCCGACGCCGACATGGACAAGGTGCTGGAGGCCGGCCTGAACCTGCACGCGCTCTACCTGAGTCTCGTGGAGGACCGGCGACGCAACCCGTCGACAGACGTCATCAGCCTGATCATGAAGACCGACGTGGTCGACGACGACGGTGTCACGCACACCCTCACCGATTCGGAGATCGCCCAGCGGTTCCTGGAGATGGGAGCCGCCGGCCACGAGACCGTGGCCAAGGGCATCCCCAACGGCCTGATGGCTTTGACCAGATTTCCCGACCAGCGCCGCGCTCTGCTCAACGACCGGTCATTACTCCCGAAGGCCGTCGAGGAAACCCTGCGCTACGACGCCCCGTCACAGTTACAGGGCCGCACGACGACCCGCGACGTCGAACTGCACGGCACAACCATCCCGGCTGGCGAACGGGTCATGCTCATCACCGGTTCCGCGCTGCGCGACGACCGCGTCTACGACCAGCCCGACCGCTTTGATCTGAACCGCACCCAGGACCCGTCCACCCTCTTCTTCGGCTTCGGCATCCACCGTTGTCTCGGCGCGCACCTCGCCCGGATGGAGATGCGGGTCGCCTTCGACGAGATTCTCAGTCGTTTCCCCGACTTCGACGTGGACGAGTCCCGCGCGCACCGCCACGTCGTCAGCAACGTACGGGGCGTAAGCACCCTGCCGTTCAGGCCCAGTCCCAGCCGCCAGCCGGATGCCGTCTAGTCGGTGCTCTACCGGGCAACCCCGTCGTCTCATCGGAGAACGAGGAAGAAGGACATGCCCAGTCGAGTCGCCATCGTCACGGGTGCCGCGCGGGGCCAGGGGGCCGCGGTGGTCCGACGCCTGCGCGCACAGGACTATGCCGTCGTGGCCGTCGACGTGACAACCCCGGAAAGTAATGACCGGTTGGTCGTGGACTGCCAGGGGGACATCCGGAAGGAGAGCGACTGGCGCCGGGTCGTGGGGATCGCGGTCGAACGTTTCGGCGCCCTGCACGTTCTGGTCAACAACGCGGGAGTCCTCCGGAGCGGTTCGATCGGAGACGAGACCTCCGGGGAGATGCGTGCGCTGTGGGAGGTCAACTGCCTGGGCGCCTTCCTCGGCGTCCAGGCCGCCCTGCCCGCCCTGCGGGCGGCGGCCAAGGAGCATGATGCCGCGATAGTCAACACCCTGTCGGTCGCCGCCCAGCGCGGATTCGCGCACCACTGTGCCTACTCATCCTCGAAGTTCGCGCTCCGCGGATTCACCCAGGCCGCGGCCCTTGAGCTCAGCCGCGACAGAATCAGGGTGAACGCGGTGGTCCCGGGTCCGATCGCGACTCCCATGCTCGCCCCGTCCATCGTCGAGCGGCTCGCCAGGGAACTGCCTCTCGGTCGCGCCGGGACCGCCGAGGACGTGGCCGAGGTCGTCGCCTTCCTCGCTTCACCTTCGGCAGGCTTCGTCACCGGAAGCGAATACGTCGTCGACGGCGGCCAGCTCCTTCGGGGCTGACCGCGCGGCCGAACGCTACGCCCTCGCCGTACAGGGGTGGGGCCGGCCAGGTTCGGCCGGCGGTGAGACTGCTACGGAGGCTTCAGATCGCCGCGTCCGCCGCGTTTCCGGTGTAGAGCTCCGCCCATTCCTTGCGGGAGCGGACCGTGGTGTCGACGTCGGTGGCCTGCGCCCGCAGTGCGCCGACCGTGACCTGCTCCCGGGGCAGGCCACGGAACGGGTCCCAGTTGAAGAACCGGCAGGAGTTCTGCCAGGTGATCTTGTCGATGTCCTCGTCGGGCGCGCCGGCGTCCGTCATCTCCTTCATGACCTGCTCGGGTGCGTCCGGCCAGATCGAGTCGGAGTGCGGGTAGTCGCACTCCCAGGCGATGATGTCGACACCGATGTCGTTGCGCACCTTGAGCGCGACGGGGTCGGTGACATAGCAGGCGAGTGAATGGTCACGGAAGACCTCGCTGGGCAGCTTCCCGCCGAAGTCCCGCCGCAGCCACCGCTGGTTGGTGTAATGCCGATCGCAGCGGCCGAGGTAGAAGGGGATCCAGCCGATCCCGGCCTCCGACCACGCGATCTTCAGATCCGGGTGGTCCCGCATCGCGGGCCCCCACAGCAGGTCCTGGGCGGCGAGCGTGGAGACCTGGGTCGCCAGGATGATGAAGTTGTCGATAGGGGCGTTCTTGGGCTGCTTGAGCGCACCGAAGCCCTGCCCGATGTGCAGGCACATCACCGTGCCCGTCTCCGCCAGGGTCCGGAAGACCGGGCCCCAGTGGTCGAGGTCGTGGTAGCTGGGCAGGCCCTCGATGTGCGGCAGCTCCGGCATGGAGACCGCCGGGCACCCCTTCGCCGACACCCGCCGGATCTCCGCGACCATGAGCTGCGGATCCCAGGTGGGCAGCAGGGCCAGCGGGATGAACCGCCCGGGGTAGGCCGCCGCCCACTCGTCGATGTGCCAGTCGTTGTACGCCTGGACCATCACGTGGGCGACGTCGTTGCGGCCGCGGTTCAGATTGCCGGCGCTGAAACCGGGAAAGGTCGGGAAGCACATCGACCCGAAGATCCCGTTGCGGTTCATGTCCCGGACCCGCTCGTGGATGTCGTACGCGCCCGGGCGCATCTCGGCGTAGCCGGCCGGGTCCAGGCCCCACTCCTCCGGCGGCCAGGACACGACCGCGTTCAGCGACAGCGTGCCCGTCCGGTGGCCGTCGAACTCCCAGGACTGGAAGCCCTCCTCGGTGGTGACCACCCTCGGCGCCTGGTCCGCCCACCGTGCCGGCACGTGCCGCCTGAACATGTCCGGCGRCTCGACCACATGGTCGTCGATGCTGACCAGGACCATGTCCTCGATCTTCATCAGAGTTGTACCCCTCGGTCCCTGCCGCCGTCCGCCGCGCRCAGCAGCTGGCGGGCGATGACGAGCTGCTGAATCTGGCTGGTTCCCTCATAGATCYGGAACAGCCGTACGTCCCGGTAGAACCGCTCGACCGGAACCCCACGCATGTAGCCCGCGCCGCCGTGGATCTGGACGRCACGGTCGGCGACGCGGCCGACCGCCTCCGACGCGAAGTACTTCGCGCAGGACGGCCCGATCCTGGTGTCGCTGCCGTCGTCGAACGCGGCGGCCGTCTCCTTCACCAGGGCCCGGGCCGCGTACAGATCGGTGGCCGAGTCGGCCAGCAGTCCCTGGATGAGCTGGTGCTCGCCGATGACCTGACCGCCCTGCGACCGGGTGGCGGCGTAGGAGACCGACTCGTCGAGCAGCCGTTGCGCGAGACCGACGCACAGCGCGGCGATGTGGATGCGGCCGTGTGCGAGACAGCGCATCGCGGTGCGGTACCCACGGCCCTCGCCGGCAGCACCGCCAACCAGGGTCCGCGGGTCGACGCGGACGTCGTCGAAGTAGACGTCCGCCGTCAGCGAACCCGCCTGACCCATCTTCGCGTCCTTGGGGCCGACGCGTACGCCCGGCGTCCCGCGCTCCACCATGAACACGCTGATGCCGTCGCCGCCGGTGGCCGCCGGGTCGGTCCGGGCGAAGACCATGAAGACGTCGGCGGTCGGCGCGTTGGTGATGTACCGCTTGGAACCGTTGATGACCCACTCGTCGTCCTTGTGGACCGCCGAGGTGACCAGCCCGGCCGGGTCGGAACCCGCGCCCTCCTCCGTGAGCGCGAAGGATGCCGTCCACTCACCCGAGGCGATCCTGGGGAGATACGTCTCCTTCTGCTCCTCGCTGGCGCCCTCCAGGAGGACATGCCCGGCGATGCCGTTGTTGGTCCCGAACATCGACCGGAACGACGGCGTCGTGTAGCCGAGCTCGCCGACGAGGCGGACCTCCTCGCTCATCGACAGGCCCAGGCCGCCGTACTGCTCCGGAATGGCGAAACCGAACAGCCCCATCCGCGCGGCCTCGGCCCGCAGGCCCTCCGGGATGGCGTCGTTCTCCTCGATCTCCGCCTCGGCGGGGACCACCCGCTCCCGCACGAATGCACGGACAGCCGCGAGCACCTCGGCGAAGTCGCTCTCCCGCATGTTCGCGATCCTTCCTCGCCCGCCACCTGCCCGCCGCGTMCCCGCCGCGTMCCCGCCGCGTMCCCGCTGCGGGCCTGCCGGCGCCGCGMCCGGGACTTMCCCGGGCGCCCCGCCGAGACGATAGTCGATATCGAGATCAATGTCGAGATTGACGTCGGCCAGGTCAGACCGCGATCAGCCTGGCCAGGTTCCCGCCCATGATCAGGGCCTTCTCCTCCTCGGTGAGGTTCTTCAGCTCGCCGAAGTAGCTGGCCGGCTCGGCCAGGCCCTCGGGGTGCGGGAAGTCCGAGCCGAACAGCACCCGCTCGATCCCGAGCAGCTCCGCGAGGCCGGCCATGTCCTCCTCCCAGAACGGGCTGATGTGCACGTTGCGCCGCAGCACCGACACCGGCTCCTCCGCGAACTGCTGCGGGTACTTCTTGTAGACGTCCTTCAACGTCCTGATCAGCGGGCCGACCCACGACGCACCGTTCTCGACCACGGCGATCTTCAGGTCGGGGAACCGGGACAGCGCACCGTGGCAGATCAGCGCGGCCACCGAGTCCTCGATCGGCCGCCACTGGCCGATCATCCGGAACACGTCCGGCTGGAACGGCAGGTACTCGCGCTTGTTGCTCTCCCAGTCGTCGGTGTAGCGGCTGTAGCCGCTGTCCGAGGAGTGCAGCGTCACCAGCACGCCGTGCTCCACGACCTTCGCCCAGAACGGGTCGAACTCCGGCAGCCCGAACGACCGTGAACCACTGAACCCGGGCACCGGAGCGGGGCGGATCAGGATGGCGCGGGCGCCGCGCTCCACGACCCACTCCAGTTCCTCGATCGCCTTCTCGACGATCGGCAGGGTGATGACCGGCGTCGTGAAGATCCGGTTCTCGTAGTTGAACTGCCAGGTTTCGTGCAACCACTCGTTGAGAGCATGGATGACCACGTGGGCCAGCTCCGGGTCATCACGCATGCGCTCCTCGAGGAGGCTCGCCAGCGTCGGGAACATCAGCGTCCGCTCGACGCCCTGCTCGTCCATCAGCGCCAGGCGGGACGCCGGCTCCCGGAACGCCGGGATCGCCCGCATCGGCTTGCCGACGATCTCCCGGTAGGACCTGCCCTCCGGGTTGCCGCGACGGAAGTAGTCCTCCTGGGCACCGGGACGGGCGACCACGTCGAAGGTGGGGTTGGGGATGTACTCGCTGATGTGACCCCTGATCGCGATCTTGGTCCGACCGTCGACCTGGACATAGCGGACCGCCCCCCGATACTGCTCGGGCAGGAACCGGGTGAACGCGTCCTCGGTCTCGTACAGGTGGTTGTCCGCGTCGAAGATCGGATAGGGCGATGGGGCGGATGACATCAGATACTCCTCTGGTGATCGGGATGTGCGACAGCGTCAGGACGTGCACGGCTGCGGCAGCCGCGCGGGGAGACCGCCCCCGGCACGTGCGCGCAGCGGTGGCCGACGGGTCAGCGGCCTGGGCAGGAAGGGCGCACGGCCCCGGCGGTCACGGTTCGGGGTTCGGCAGCAACACCGCGGCGCGCACGGCCGGGTCGGTATGGGTCTCGCGGATCCTGGCGCCCAGCGCGTGCGTCAGCTCGGTGGACGTCCCCAGCAGGGAGTCGAGCGCGAGGACCCGGCTGTGAAAGTGGTGGTGGCTGTGTTCCCGGGTGAATCCGATGGCCCCCAGCACCTGCAGCGCCCGCTCGCAGATCCGGCGCCCGTTGCGGCCCGCCAGGGCCTTGACGACCTCGTCGTGCCCGGGCGGCGTCGCCGCGTCGAGGCGAACGGCGGTCGCCACCACGCTCTCCAGCGCGACGCAGTCGGTCTGCGCCCAGGCCAACAGGTGGCGGACCGCCTGGAACGAGCCGATGGGCCGGCCGAACTGCTCGCGGGCGGCGGCGTGCGCGACCGCGAGCGCCAGCGCGCCCTCGGCCGCTCCCAGCATCTCCAGGGCCAGAGCGAGGCGGCCGAGGAAGCGGCCACGCGCACGCGCGGGCTCGGCCTGCTTCTCCTCGACCGTGGGCGACCAGGTGGAAAGGTCCGCCCGCACCTCGTGCACGGCGAGCTGGCCCGCGATCGCGACGGGCTGGAGCTCGACCTCGCTTCTGCCGAGGACGGCTGCCCCGCGCCCCGGGCGGTCGATCAGCAGGGCCGCTTCGGTGACGTCTCCGACGACCACCAGTACCTCTCCCCTACGGGCTGACCGGCGGCCGATCGCCGCGACGAGTGATCCGGGGGAAAGCCCGGTCGCCGCGAGGAACGGCTGGGCCATCAGAGCTCCCAACGCGGCCGAGGTCGACAGCTCCCGGCCCTGGGCACGGAACAGCGCCAGCGCTGCGGCACGGGCGTCCCGATCGGCGAGCTCCGGAAGCAGGTCCCACCACCCCAGTGCATCGAGTGGGTCGGCGGCGCCAGCAGTATCGGCGGCGCTCGCAGCGGCCGGGGCACGCAGCGCGCGGCGTGCCGCGTCGAGGAACTCGTGGTCGGCCTGCTCGGTGACCGGTGTCACGGCAGCCGCAGGATCTGCTTGGCGATGGTGTCGAGCTGCATCTGCTGGGAGCCTCCGTAGACGGTGACGATGCGGGAGAACAGGTACTCCTGTCGGCACACCGCGACGTGGTCGTCCTGTAGCCCGACGGCGAGGTCCGGATCACTCGCGAGCACCCAGTCGTTGACCGACTGCTCACTGGCTGCCAGCAGCAGCTTCACGAACGCGGCCCGGGGGCCGAGCGTGGTGCCGGCCGCGTGGGCCCGCAGCGCTTCGTGGCTGGTGGCCCGGACCGCGGCCAGATCGAGCAGAGCGTCCCCGAGCAGGGTGTCGCCGACCGGCGAGCCATGGGCGATGGTGTCGAGTACCTGGCGGTGCAGGAAGCTGTGCCGGAACCACCCGAAGGTGGCTCGCTCGTGGGCGAGGATGTGCATGGCGACCCGCCAGCCGCCGTTGAGCTCACCCACGATCCGGTCGGGCCCGACGGCGACCTGGTCGAAGGTGACCTCGGCCAGCTCGTCGGTGCCGTTCGCCTGTTCGATCGGCCTGACCTCGACGCCCGGGGCACGCAGGTCGACGGCGAAGGCGGTCAGCCCGCGGTGGCGGGACTCCGCGGTCCCGGTCCGCGCGAGGACCAGGCACCAGGTGGCGTAGGAGGCCCAGCTCGTCCAGATCTTCCGGCCGGTGATGACATGGGCGCCGTCGACCGCGATGGCACGGGTGCGGGCGCTGGCGAGATCGGAACCCGCCTCGGGCTCGGAGAACCCCTGCGACCAGCGCTCCTCGCCGCGCAGGAAGCGCGGCAGCACCTGCGCGACGAAGTCGCGGTCGCCCATCGCGACGAGCGTCGGCGCCAGGATCTCCAGGTGCTCGAACAGCGCCATGGCGGGTAGGCCGTGACGCGCGAGCGCCTCCCACATCACGGCCCGGTGCAGGATGTCGCCACCGAGCCCGCCGACCTCCGCCGGCCACCCGTAGCGGGCCCATCCCTCGCCGGACAGGACGCCCATCAGTTCGGACGTCACCGCGACCCGCTTCTCGTACGAGGCGACGGGGCGGGCGGCGGCTTCGAGCGCCGGCGGGCGGGAGACCAGCCACGCCTCGAAGGCCTCCGCGTACCTCCACGCATCGTTACGAAACGGATCGTCTTGGCCGCTGGCAGTTATACGCAACATTGACGTCAATATAGGAACATGCGAACCTCGAAGCAATGTCGAAGTTCGCGGAACCTTCAGGGAGTGACGTGGTCGCGCGCGAGGACCCAGACAGCCCGGTGCTCATCGAGACCCACGGTGCCGTACGAGTTGTGACCTTGAACCGCCCAGGCGCTTTCAACGCGGTCGACGAGGGGCTCCACCGGGCGCTCGCCGACCTGTGGCCGGCGCTCGACGCGGACGCGGAGATCCGCGCCGTCGTCCTCACCGGGGCGGGCGACGCCTTCTCGGCCGGCGGCGATCTCGGCCTCCTCGACCGGATGGTCCGCGACGCCGCACTGAGGGCCGACGTGATGCGGGAGGCCGCGGACATCGTCCGCGGGATCACCTCTCTCCGTGTCCCCATCGTCACCGCCGTCAACGGCCCGGCGGTGGGGCTCGGGTGCAGCCTCGCCGCGATGAGCGACCTGGTCGTCGTCGAGGAGCAGGCGTACTTCGCCGACCCACACGTGCCGTTGGGGCTGGTCGCCGCGGACGGCGGCGCGCTGGTGTGGCCCCTGCTGATGAGTCTGCTGCGCGCCAAGGAGTTCATCCTGCTGGGTGAGCGCATCCCGGCCGAGGAGGCGCTGCGCCTGGGCCTGGCCAACCGGGTGGTCCCCCGCGGCACGGCCCGCACCACCGCACTCGAGCTCGCGACCCGCCTGGCGGCGCTGCCACCCCAGGCCGTCACCGAGAGCAAGGCCCTGCTCAACGCCGGCGTGCAGCAGGCGGTCAGGGCGCTGCTGGCGACGGGCCTCGACGGCGAGACCGCGTCCTTCGAGGAACCGGCGTTCCAGCGCAACCTGGCGAGAATGCTGAGCCGGACGGGATCGGCCTGACCGTGCCCGACAGGATCGACACCGGGCAGTCGCAGGCCGAGCGCACCGTGGTCGCCAGGCGGCCGCTCCTCCCGCGGGCGAGTCCGGAACGGGTGGCGCGCTACCGAGCCGACCGTCTGTGGGACAACCGGGGTCTGGCGGACGGCGTCGAGGCGGCAGCCGCGCGACGGCCGGACACGCTCGCCCTCGTGGACAACGACCGCCGGCTCACCTACGCGGAGCTGGCCGGCGCCGTGGCGACCGGGATGGCCACCCTGGCCGCGCGGGGCGTGCGGGCGGGCGACGGCGTCCTCCTCATCAGCGGCAACACCCGCCACGGAGTGATCGCCTACAACGCCCTGCTGCGCCTCGGTGTGACGGTGCTGGTGCTGGACCGACGCTGCGGGGCCGCGGACGTCCGGTTCGCCCTGGACGCGCTACCCGATCAGGCCCGGGTGATCGTCCCCGCCAGGGAGGGCAGCCGACTCGACGAGGCGCTGGGCGCCGCCGGGACCCTGCCGTTGGAACTGTTCGAGGCAGAGCCGGCGGCCCTCGCCCCGCCGACACAGGCGCCCTTGCCCTGGACCGAGCCGGACCGTGACCGTGCCGCGGTGATCCTCTTCAGCTCAGGAACCACCGGCCGCCCCAAGGGTGTCGTCCACTCCCTCAACACCCTGGCCGCGGGTGCCGCCAACATGGCGCGGGTCACCTCGGCCGACGAGAGCACGGTGGTCTTTCTCGTCAGCCCGCTCACCAGCATCACCGGCCTGATGCAGATCCAGCTCGCGGCCGATCAGCACGGCACGCTCGTACTGGAGGACTACTTCCAGCCCGACCAGACACTCCGCCGGATGAACACGGCGGGTGCGACCCTGTTGGGTGGCGCGCCGGTCATCGCCGAGCGGCTGCTGGCCGCCGCGGCCTCCGCCACGCCGGGTACCGGCCTGCACCTGCGGACGCTCGCACTCGGCGGGGCGATGCTGCCGCGCCCCCTGCTCGAGCTGGCCACGGACGCGTTCGGGATCGAGATCACCCGGGTGTACGGTTCCTCGGAGGCCCCGCTGTTCTCGGGGAGCCTGCCGTCCGACGACCGTGAGCGGCGGTTGTCCGACGACGGCGCGATCATGCCTGGTGGCGAGGTGCGTACCGGCTCCACCGCTCACCCTCGGGAAGGTCTCCTGCGCGGGCCCAGCGTGTTCCTGGGCTACCTCGACCCGGCGGATGACGAGGCTGCGTTCGAGGATGGCTGGTACCGCAGCGGAGATCAGATCGAGGCGCACCAGGGCAGGCTGACCGTCGTCGGGCGGATCAAGGAGATCGTCAACCGCAACGGCCTCAAGATCTCRCTGGGCGAGATCGACGCCGCTCTCGCGGGACTGCCGGGAGYGCTCGAACACGCCGCGTTCGGGCTGCCCGACCCGTCGACCGGCGAACGGCTGGCGGTGGCGGTGACCACAGCRGACCGCAGCACCATCACGCTCGACGACGTCGTGGCGCATCTCCTTGCGCAGGGGATGGCCAGGCGCAAACTGCCGGAGCAGCTCGTGCACTGGGACGACCCTCTCCCCCGCACCGCCTCCGGGAAGGTCATCCGATCCCGGCTCGTCATGGAATCACCAACGAAGGACAGCGATCTGGCGCCGCGGCTGCGGGATCGCTGACCAGCACAGCCGCCGGTTGGGTCGCCAGCCCCGCGGCCCAACCGGTGCACATCACGTCTGGCTCGTGAACCGGCCTCCGGAGTCGGGCCCGAGCCCAGGTGGCGTCTGCCCGACGCGGGCCTCACCCGTGGCAGGCATCACAGCCGCGACATCGTCACACCGGGAACCTCGATGTCAAGGTCGACGTCGAGCTAAATGTTGGTGCACCATGGCACGGACATCGTGAGAGGTGGAGCGAGCGTGGCCCGGGAGCGCAGGCGTGTCGGACTTGCCGTCCGACCTGCACAGCTGGAGCAGGAGCGGCGGGACCTGGGCCTGGCTGCGTCGCCACGAGGTGGCGGCAGCGCCCACCAGACCCGTCACCGCTCGCCGGGTTCCGGCGCGAGCCAGCAGAGCCGGTTGACACGCGCCGAGAGGACCCACCGTGCCTGAACGTACCCAACAGGGGACCGCGCTTCCCAACGCCCCCCGCGCGCGCCGCGACGAGGTCGAAATTGGTAAGCGTCGCGGTACCGGGCGCACCCGCCGGGGTCGGCAGAGCCGGAGCCAGCTCGTCGATGCGRCCCGCATCGTGTTCGAGCGTGACGGCTTCCTCCACGCCAGGGTGGCCGACATCTGCGATCTGGCGGGGTTCTCCCACGGGTCGTTCTACACGTACTTCGTCTCCAAGGAAGAGATCTTCCGGGAGGTCGTCGACTCGGTCGAGCTTGATCTTCTCACTCCCGAGCCGACCGGCTCCGTCACCGATCCGGTCGAACGCATCCGCACGGCCAACCGGCACTATCTCGAGACGTATGCCGCGAACGCCAAGATAATGCAGGTCATTCAGCAGGTCGCCACCTTCGACAACGACGTTCTCAAGATTCGCCTGCAACGCCACGAGGTCTTCGCCCACGCCATCGAGCGGCGCGTGCGGATCCTCCAGGACGCCGATCTCGCCGACCGCAACGTCGATCCCGCGTACGCCGCGCAGGCGCTCGGCGGCATGGTCGCCTACTTCGCCGACCTTCTGTTCAACACCGAGAACAGCTCGAACTTCGATCTCGACACCGCGGTGCAGCAGCTCACCATCCTCTGGACGAACGCACTGGGAATTCACCCGGAGCTCTGATCGTCGACCAGCAGGAGCATCCGGTAAGCGGATGCTCCTGCTGAAGGCCGGGGGCGGCACACCGACCTGTGCGCGGCGACCCGCCCCCAGCGAACAACCGCATCACGCGCATGACGGCGAGCGGCCGGAAAACTACTCTCGCCGCCTGGTCGTCGACACCGCCGAACACGGGCGCGGCGACCAATCCTGGCGGCGGCGCCTCGCCCACCGCCCGGCCCTGCGCGCATCGGAATCCGGCGGTAGGTGCCCACCAGGGGCGCGGCCCGCTCCGAACCCCCGCCAGGCCGCACCTTCGGGCCCGTTTCCAGGGGCCCGCAACCACTGCTTGACGGGGGTTCGCGGTCGCCCCAGAATGTCGAAGTCGACGTCGATACCGAGGCTGTGGGCCGTGTGAACCGGGAGCTGATGCTGTTCTGATCACCACCGACGCCTCCGAGGAGATCCGTCAGCTTCGTGACGCGCTACGCGGGACGCTCGGAACGGCGCACCAGGAGCTGCCATCGGCGCCCGCCGCTGACTGGCGGGAAGGATGGAGAGCTCTTGCGGAGCTCGGCGTGACCGGGTTCTGCGTGCCCGAGGAGAAGGGGGGCATTGGCCTGCGGGCCGACGCGGCGGTGGCCGTGGCGACGGAACTCGGCGCCGCGCTTCACGGCAGCCCGTACGCCGGGCTGGCGGCGAGCGCCCGTGTCCTGGCACTGGCCGACGATCCGGTCGCCGACCAGGTCCTGTCCGGCGTTCTGTCCGGTGAGCGTGTCTGCGGTTTCGGGCGCCTGAGCGGTGACGGCCGGGTGGCGCGGCTGGTCGACGGGGTGGCCCACTCGGACGCGCTGGTGCTTCTTGAGCAGGATGGTGACGGCGCGACTCTGCTCCTGGACCCGCTCGACTGGAGCGCCGACGCCCGCCATCACGGCTTCGACGTCTCCAGGACCTGTGCCGATGTCACCGTGGTGCCGGGCCAGGGCCGCCGCCTCGTGGTGCCGGCCGTCGCCGTCGCCGTCGACCTGTACGAGCTGCTCCTCGCCGCCGACACGGTCGGCAGCGCGCATCGCATGCTGGAGCGCACGGTCACCTACGCCGGCCAACGCCGCAGCTTCGGCCGGCCGATCGGCGGGTTCCAGGCGGTCCAGCATCGGCTGGTCGATCACAGCGTGCGGGTGCGGGGTATGACCCTCGTGGTCACCGAGGCGGCGCGGCTCCTCTCCGCAGGGTCGTCCCGGGCACGGCGATGGGTCGCCGTGGCCGGGTCGAGCACAGGCGCCGGCGCCCCGCACATCCTGCACGATCTCCTGCAGCTCAGCGGGGCTATCGGTTTCACCTGGGAGTACGGACTGCACTTCCACCAGCGCCGGGTTCACCAGAACGCGCGGCTGGCAGCCAATCCGCGAGGTGCCCTGCGTGCGCTCGCCGACCTCGAGGGATGGACCGATGCCCGCTGACATCGAGGCCTACCGCGGACAGATCCGGTCCTTCATCGCCGACCGGGGCCTGCGCCTGCGCCACGAGGGTGTACGCGTCCCGCGGGATCCCGACGAGGAGCGGACGATCCGGGCCTGGCTGCGATCGCTGTACGAGGCCGGCTACCTCGGCGCCGGCTGGCCGACCGAGTGGGGCGGACGCCCAGGTCACCTCCCGGTACACGACCTGGTCCTGATGGRGGAGCTCATCCTCGGTGATGCCTACCGCCCGCTCGACCAGGTGATGCTGGCCAGTCACGCGATCATCGCGTTCGGGACCGAGGAGCAGAAGCACGAGCTGCTGCCCCGCATCCGCTCCGCCGAGCACATCTGGTGCCAGCTGTTCAGTGAGCCGGACGCCGGCAGTGATCTCGCCTCACTGCGCACCCGCGCCGAGCCCGACGGCGGCGGCTTCGTCGTGACCGGCCAGAAGATCTGGAGCACCGACGCCCAGTGGGCCGACATGGGCATCCTCGTCGCCCGCACGGATCCGGCCGCCGAGCGGCATGCCGGGATCACCGCGTTCGTCGTCCCGATGAGCCTCCCGGGCATCGAGGTCCGGCCCATTCGTGAGATGACCGGCTCCGCCGAGTTCTGCGAGGTGTTCCTCGACGGTGTCCGCCTCGGCCGCGAGCATGTGCTCGGTGAGATCAACGGCGGCTGGAAGGTCGTGACCTCGGGACTGGCCTCCGAGCGGGCGTTCGTCGGCGCCAACGCGGTCCAGCTCGAGCGCATGTTCTCCGACCTGGTCTCCCTCGCGGCCGCGGCTCGCCTGCCCGACGGCACAACAGCCCTCGAGCACGAAGACGTCCAGGCTCAGCTGGCGACGGCCCTGGCGCGGGTGGAGGAGGTCAAGCTCATCGTGCGCGACACCGTCGACCGGATTCTGGTCGACAGCGAGCATCCGAGCGACGGTCCCGTCGCGAAACTCGCCTACACGGAGACGAACGTCGCTCTCACCGAACTCGCGATGCAGCTGCTCGGCTCGTCGACGTCCGTCGACGACAGCGGCCTCGAGGTCGCCGACCGCTGGTACCACAACTATCTCTGGGGCCGTGCCCTGACCATCTCCGGCGGCGCCTCGGAAATCATCCGCGGCATCGTCGGCCGGCAGCTCCTCGGCCTTCCCCGGGCCTAGTGCCGCGACCGACAGGGTCCGCGGAGCAGTGCGACAGCAGTCGACTTGCGGGATCACAGCAACGATCTAGCATCATTGGCAGTGGCGTGTGGCCGATTCGCCGATCAGGGGGAATGGATGACAGGAATCAGGACATCCACCCCAGAACTCCGCCGAACCGACGAACTGCTGATACTCGACCTCGGGGACGACGGGAACCTTTTCGACGCCGAAAGACTTGCTGCAATCAACGCCCTGCTGGACGAGGTGGAGCAGTCTCCCCCGCCGTGCGCCCTCGTCACCACCAGCAGCGGTAGGCACTGGTGCGACGGCGTCAACCTCTCCTGGATGTTCGACCTCGACGAGCAGTGTCTCCACTCCTTCGTTCGTGGAATGCTTCGGCTGTACGCCAGGTTCCTGGCCCTCCCCGTCGTCTCGGTCGCCGCAATCCAGGGACACGCATTCGCCAACGGAGTGATGCTGGCCCTGTYCCACGACTACCGCGTCATGGAGTCCGGGCGGGGATACCTCTGCCTCCCCAACGCGGATGCCGGCTACCCAGTGACACTCGGCGAGCTGACCCTGCTGCGGGCAAAGCTTCCACCCTCACTGGTACTCCAGATGATCACAACAGGAAAGCGGTACGACGCGAAGGTCGCGGCAGCATCCGGACTGGTCGACGTGGCGACTTCCGACGAACCGGCCTTCGCCAACGCCCTCTCGTTCGCGCGTCCACTCGCTCACAAGGATCGCACGGTGATCGAAGGTACCAAGAGACTGTTGTTCGACGAGGCGATCAGTGTGCTGTGCGGACCAAGAGCAGCCGTTCATCTGAGATAGGCACCGGAAGCTGGGCGGCGCCGGCCGTCCGCCGACGGCCGCACGATCTCCCAGCGGGGCTGTGGGCGCTCGACCACCCGCGGCCGCCCGATCGACGGACCTGACCGCGTTGAGYAGCAGCGCGTCCGGCGTACGGCCGATGGTCCACCTGCGCGCACCACGTTCCGTCAAGCAACTCATGACACAGGGTGACGAGTGCGCGGTGCATCCGCGCCAGTCAGCCTCCCGGCCCGGCCTCTCGGGTACCGGCAGACCCCTTGACCTACGGCTGCTCGTATCTTAATTTCTCCCGGCAGGGAAAAACTAGAGACCGCCGTCTGCCCGCCGGTGCCGCAGGCGAGAGAAACCTGRCACGCCGTAGAATCCACGCTTCCGAAAGGCCGAGATGTGAGCACGCTGCTCGATGTCGAGGACCTCGTGGTCGACTATCCGGTCAGAGGTTTTCACAGGTACCCGGTCCGAGCACTACGGGGCGTCTCGATCGACGTCCGTCCCGGCGAGTGTTTAGGCATCGTGGGCGAGTCCGGATCCGGCAAGACCACGCTGCGCCGCGCGGTGCTGGGGCTCGCACCGGTGGCCTCAGGCTCCATCCGGCTCAAGGGGCAGGACATCGTCCGGCTGTCCCGGGGCGGGCGGCGCCGCCTTGCGGACAAGATCCAGGTTGTTCTTCGCGACTCCGACAGGTCGCTGGATCCGACGCTGACGGTCGAGACGGCGCTCGCTGAGCCGCTGCGCGCTCAGCGGGTCCCGGCCGCCGCGGCTGCCAGACGGGTGCGCGAGCTGTTGGACCAGATCGGTCTCCCGGCCGGTGCGGGCCGGAGGCTGCCGCGCGAGTTCACAGGTGGCCAGCGCCAGCGCCTCGCCGTCGCCCGCGCCATGGCCCTCTCACCGGAGCTGATCATCTGTGACGAACCGGTCGCGGCTCTCGACCCGTCCTCCCAGGCGGCGGTTCTCGACCTGCTCGTGGAGCTCCAGAACACCACCGGCGTCGCCTACGTGTTCATCTCCCACGACCTCGCGTTGGTACGGCAGGCGTCGCATCGCGTCGCCGTGATGGAGCACGGAGAGGTCGTGGAGCAGATCGGGGGCGACAGGGTTCCCGGCCCGCGACACGGGTGCCCATCACGGCAGTTCTCGACCGCGTCCGTTCCGGAGCCGACGCTGCGGGGATGCCGTCCCGGACCTCGGGGGCAGGACCGGTGCTGCCCCCGGGCCCGCTGGCGCGGGCCCGACCGGCCCATGACACCGCGGCCAGGCTCGCGGCGAGGAGGTCGCCCGGCCTGTCGCCCCCGCTGGAGCTGACACCCGTGCCGGGGCCCGGCTTCCGGGGCCCCGTGCTCAGTTCGCCGGACGGCGGGCCGCGGAGTTCGCCGCACCGGTGCTTCTGGCCCGCAGGCGTTCCAGGCCGGCCACGATGAACTCGAGCTCGAGCTCGAAGGTCGACTCCTGGGCGTCCCCCGGAGACGGTGTGTCGCTCGGGGGCCTGGTGCCGTCCAGGGACCACTGCCGGGCGGAGACCCGCCGCAGGTGCGGAAGCCGGTCGTCGGGAAGCTCGGCGAGAATGCGCTGTACCTCGGTGACCGTCGGGTGCCGGGCGAAGCGCGCGGCGAAGAGGATGTCCTTGGCGTTGCTGAACACCACCCGGGTGATGAGGGTGAGGGCGTGGCTGGCCCGGTCCTCGTCGAAGCCTGCGTCGAGCAGCCTGGCGAGCAGCGCGTCGGCCGGGACCAGGACGCCCGCTCCGGGAAGCCTGTCGATCAGGAGCGACAGCGAGGCCTCGCGCAGCAGCACCCGACGCACACCGCGCGCGTAGACGCGGACGGCCTCCTGCCAGCTGCCCTCGGGGATGCGCAGGTGCTCCAGCTCCGCCGCCAGGGCCTGCGCGGTGACGAGCTCGAGGAGCTCCTCCCGGCCGGACACGTAGTAGCTGACCGCCTTGCGGTCCGCTCCGAGGCGGTCGGCGACCGCCTGGAGCGTCAGAGTGTCGGGATCGAGGGCGATCGCGGCGTCGATGACCATCTGCCGGCTCAGGCGTGCTGGCCGACCAGGGCGGCGGCGGGGCGGCTCGTGTTCGGGCGTCCGGCCGACGCCCCGCGTCGCGGGGTGGGTGCTGTCCACTACCACCTTCTACAGGTTCCGGGGCGCCTGAGCCGGCGCAGTGCGCACTTCCCGCGGGGGGACGGGCACCGGCAGGTCGCCGGCTGCCGGTGGGCCCGGCTGCCCGGCTGCACAGCTGCGCGGCCCAGCCGGGCCCAGCCGTGCAGCCGGGCCCAGCCGTGCAGGCGCGCCATCGGGCGCGGGCGCCCGTGTGCTCCGCGGCTCGGTCAGTCCAGGATCGGCGAGCTCGCGACCACCTTGAAGGCGGTGGACTGGCCCTCGTTGTCGAGGACCGTCGTCAGCCCGCCTCGCACGCAGACCGCGGGCGTCTCGGGGAAGGCCTTGCCGTTGCAGCGGAATCGCAGGCCCCCCGCGCCCGGCAGCTCCTTCTCCGGCATCGAACTGATGGCGGCGGCGGCCGTCGCCGGGGTCACGTCGCCCGTGATCCCCTCGAGCGCCACCGCGAGGCCCGCGAAGGTCACGAACATGCCCCGACCGGTGGACGAGCTGGCGTCGATGTCCTTGCCGTAGGTCTCGAGCACGGCGTTGTAGAGGACGGTGGACGGGTCGTCCCCGCCGGTCGGCATCGAGGCGGCGACGGTCATGCCGTCCAGCACGTCGCCCGGCACCGCATCACGGGTCGCGTCGGTGATGCACTGCGAGATCGCGCTGATGGGGCCGTCGAAGCCGACGGCCTTCAGGCCGTTGAACGCGCTGATGCAGAAGGAGTCGTTGCCGACGACGAACGCCATGCTCGGGTCGTCGCCCACGACGCCCTGCAGCAGCGGCGTCATGTCGGCTGTGCCGGGCGGGACCCGGACGAGCTGGTAGTCGAGCCCGGCCTCCTCCATCAGCCTCGGCGCGACCTCCTCCACGTTGTGGAGCAGGGCGGGCACGTCGATCACCACCGACGTCACCTTGCTGAGCTTCTCCGCCTTCGCGATGGCGATCGGCAGCTGCTGGATCCCGAAGTTCGGATCGCTCACCGTGAAGGTCGTCGGGTCGGAGAGGACGGCCGGGTTGGTCGCGCCGTACAGCATCACCGGCACATCGGCGGCGGCCAGGGGCTCCCAGACGCTGTCCCCGACACCGGACTCGCCGACCGCGACCGCGACGACGTCGTTCTCGATCATCTGGTTGCCGCAGTCGGTGGCCTTCGCCGGGTCTGCCTGCGTCTCACACGTCACCAGCTCGACGGGCCGCCCGCCGATTCCCCCGCGATGCTCGTTCAGGTACTTCGCGGTCGCCTCCGCCACATCGAACTGGACCGAGTTGTCGATCGCAGCGGACCTGCCGTCGGAGACGATACCGATCTTGACCGGCTCTCCCGCCGCCGCCCTGACCGGGCCGAGCGCGCTGGCGGCCGCGGCCGAGTCCACCGGGCCGGGCTCACTCCCGTCGTCGTCCGAACCGCACGCCGCGGCGGATACGAGCAGCGTCAGGGACCCCACTAAGAGCATGCTCGCCGAACGTCGACGGTGTCGCCTCGCCGCAGAACGGCCGTCCAGGACTACCGTGTCGTCCATATCTCTCCCTATCTCACCGTTCGTCTGCCCGCAGAACTCTTCGCCACGGCGGGCCACTCGGGCCGATGACGGCCACCACGCCGGCCGGCCGGCCGTCGCCCCTCCCGAGAAGCGCACCGTTCCGCCGTGTCGGAGCCTCGGCTGGTGCCACCGCCGTACGGACTACAGCGCTGCCCGCCGACGTCAGACGTCGCTGACCGACCAGCACGACCGCACCACTGCGACCTCCCTACGACGCGCCGCCCCGCGCCAGAGGCACTCTGTACCGGAGGCACCGTGTACCAGAGAGACTCCGCGCCAGAGGAACTCTGCCACGCTTCCAAACTCGATGTCGAGTTTGAGTATACTGTGACGCACTGACGGGACATCATCACCCATGCGACCGCATGGGTGCTTTCAGGCCTTCAGGCTCGACGATCTCGGCGCGGAGGTTCCGCGGTTCCGCGCGGCAGCGGCACGCCGGCGGAGCCGGTCAGTGTGCGTTCACGATGCGGAGGGCGAACTGGCTGTACTGCCAGACCACGGCGTCCTCGGTCAGCTCGCCGTCGGCGCGGAACCACACGGCGACGCCCATTCCCAGGTCGAGGATGGCGTACGAGGCCAGCCTCGAGGACGCCACCTCGAACACTCCCGCGCGGATGCCGGCCTCGATCAGGTCACGGAAACACCGCTCGTACTCCGCACGCAGTTCCAGCACACGTCCGCGGTGCGGCTGGACGAGGCTACGGATCTCACGGTTCCCGACGAACGCCTCCTGGCGGTGCCGCGCGTGGTACCGCACGTGCGCCTCGGTCGCCCGGCGCAGCCGTTCCACCGGTTCCTCGGTGGTGGCGACGGCCGCCCGGTGGGAAGCCAGGAGCGCCTCCATCGTGCCGGTCATGATCTGCGCGAGCACGTCCTGTTTGGACGTCACGTGCTTGTACAGACTGGGGCCGCGCATGCCGACGGCGGTGCCGATGTCAGCCATCGTGGTGGCCTCGTAGCCGAGGCGCGTGAACAGTTCGAGGGCCGCGGCACGGATCTGCGCGGACCGTGCCGAGCCGGTCAGGACCACCTGTCTCCCCGGTCGCTAACGGACGATAGCGACGCCGCGTGTGCGCCGACGCGGCATTCTAGCCGAACCCCTTGCAGGCAACACAAAGGCATGACTAGCATCCGGCTAATGGTCGTTAGCCCAGGCGGTCGCCGCAGGAGATCCGATGACTGTTGACCTCTCCCCCGAGCCCGCCGTCGCCGATCTTGCCCGACGCACGGCGCAGTTCGTTCGTGAGGTGGTGCTCCCACTCGAGAAGCGGCAGCGCAGCGCCGCCCCCTCCGAGGCGGTACGCCGCGAACTGCAGGACGCCGCCCGGGCCGCGGGCCTGTTCGCCCCGCACGTCGGTCCCGAGTACGGGGGCCACGGGCTGGACATGCGCGGCCGCGCGGCCGTCTTCGAGGAGGCCGGGTACTCCCTGCTCGGCCCGCTCGCGCTGAACGTCGCCGCGCCCGACGAGGGCAACATGCACCTGCTGGAGGCCGTCGCGACCGACCAGCAGAAGGAGCGCTACCTTCGCCCGCTCGCCGCCGGCGACCTCAGGTCCTGTTTCGCGATGACGGAGCCCGCGCCCGGCGCCGGGTCGGACCCCCGGGCGCTGGCCACCCGCGCGGAGCGGACCAGCGGCGGCTGGCGCATCGACGGGCGCAAGTGGTTCATCACGGGCGCCGACGGAGCGGGCTTCACGATCTGCATGGCCCGCACCTCCGGCAGCGCCGGGGATGCGGGTGGCGCGACGATGTTCCTGGTCGACGCGGGCAACCCCGGCATGAAGGTGGCCCGCCACATCGAGACGCTCGACGAGAGCATGTTCGGTGGCCATGCCGAGCTGGTCTTCGACACCTGCGAGGTACCCGACGACGCCGTTCTCGGCGAGGTCGACGAGGGCTTCCGGTACGCGCAGGTCCGCCTCGGCCCGGCCCGGATGACGCACTGCATGCGCTGGCTGGGCATCGCCCGCCATGCGCAGGACATCGCGACGAGGCGCGCCGGCGAGCGCGAGCTGTTCGGCTCGCGGCTGGGCGAGCTGGGCATGGTGCAGCAGATGATCGCCGACAGTGAGATCGACATCGCCGCCGCGCGGGGCCTCATCCTGCGGGCCTGCTGGGAGCTCGACCAGGGCGACCCGGCCGCCCAGTCCACCGCGATCGGCAAGACGTTCTGTGCCGAGGCGGTGTGGCGGGTGGTGGACCGGTCGCTGCAGATCTGTGGTGCCCTGGGTGTGTCCGGGGATGTCCCGCTGGGCCGGTTCCTGCGCGAGGTGCGGCCGTTCCGGATCTACGACGGCCCGTCCGAGACGCACCGCTGGGCGATCGCCCGGCGGGCACTCCGGCGGCAGGCATCGGAGCTGGCCCGATGAGCACGGCCGTCGAGGGGCTGGACCTGCCCGCCCTGGAACGGTTCCTCGCCGAGCGGGTGCCGGGCCTTCGGGGCGGGCTGACCGCGACGCTGCTGCCGGGCGGCCGCTCGAACCTGACCTACCTGCTCACCGAYGGGCAGACCCGCTGGGTGCTGYGACGTCCACCGCTGGGCGGGCTCACCCCGTCGGCGCATGACGTTCTGCGCGAATACCACGTGGTGGCCGCGCTGTTCGGCAGCGGTGTGCCGGTCCCCCGCCCGGTCGTCGCCAGCGAGAACGGTCCGCTGGATGTGGCCTTCTCCGTGGTCGAACACGTTCCGGGGACGGTCATCCGTACCGAGGAGGAGCTCCACGCCCTCCCCCAGGCCGACATCGACCGGTGCGCCCACGCACTGATCGACGTGCTGGCCCGGCTGCACGCCGTCGACCCCGAGGCCGTCGGGCTGAGCACCTTCGGCCGCCCGCAGGGCTATCTGAGCCGCCAGATCCGGCGGTGGAACGACCAGTGGCAGCGTGTGCACACCCGCGACCTGCCCGACATCGACGCCCTGCACGCCAGGCTCGCCGAGGCCCACCCGGTCGAGAGCGGCGCGTCGATCGTGCACGGCGACTTCCGCATCGACAACGTCATTCTGAACCCGGACGACCCGGCCGCGGTGCGGGCGGTCATCGACTGGGAGATGGCCACCCTGGGCGACCCGCTCGCCGACCTGGGCCTGCACATCGCGTACTCGGATCCGGCCTTCGCACCCGTGCTGGCCGGCTCGGCGGCGTCCACCAGCCAGCGCCTGCCGGATGCGGCCGCCCTCATCGAACGCTACGCCGCGGTCACCGCCCGAGATCTGAGCGCCTTCCCGTTCTACCTCGCGCTCGGCTACTTCAAGGTGGCGGTGATCGCGGAGGGCATCCACGCCCGGTACCGACAGGGCGCAACCCGCGGCGCCGGTTTCGAGTCCGTCGGCGAAGCCACCGCCCCGCTCGCCGCCGCCGGGCTGCGGGCCCTGCGCGCGGACCTGGAGAAGCGGTGAGCAACAGCAACGTGCTGGACCTGTTCCGGCTGGATGGCAAGGTCGCCGTCGTCACGGGGGCCAGCTCCGGTCTCGGCGCCGGATTCGCCCGAGCCCTCGGCCAGGCCGGCGCGGATGTCGTCCTCGCCGCCCGCCGCGCCGACCGCCTCCAGGAGGTCGCGAGCAGTGTGCGGGAGACGGGCCGGCGGGCCCTCCCCGTCGCCACCGACATCAGCACACCGGACGAGTGCACCGCCCTGGTGGAGAAGGCGGTCGCCGAGTTCGGCCGGATCGACATCCTGGTCAACAACGCCGGCGTCGGCAGCGCGGTACCGGCCCTCCGGGAGCAGCCGGAGGAGTTCCGCCGAGTGATCGACATCAATCTCAACGGCGCCTACTGGGCGGCCCAGGCCTGCGCCCGGGTCATGGCACCCGGGTCGAGCATCGTCAACATCGCCAGCGTTCTCGGGCTTATCAAGTCCTACGCCCCGCAGGCGGCCTATGCCGCGAGCAAGGCCGGTCTGATCGGCCTTACCCGTGACCTGGCTCAGCAGTGGTCCGGCCGCCGGGGTATCCGGGTTAACGCCGTCGCCCCCGGCTACTTCGCCAGCGAGATGACCGCGGAGATCCCAAGGGACGCGCTGATGACCTTCATCGCCAGCACCAGCCCGCTGGGGCGTCTCGGCGAACAGCACGAGCTGGATGCCGCCGTGGTGTTCCTCGCCGGGCCGG
>NZ_MBLM01000126.1 GCF_001854655.1 Parafrankia colletiae
CCCACCTCGTCCATCTGCCCGTGCACGCGTCCTGGCTCAACCAGATCGAGATCTACTTCTCGATCCTGCAACGTAAAGCGATCACCCGCGGTGACTTCACCGACCTCGACGACCTGGCCGCGCGGGTGAWCGCCTTCCAGGCCCGCTACAACCACAATGCCCAGCCGTTCGACTGGACCTACACCCGCGCTGACCTGCTCAAAACAGCCCGACGCTTCGACCTGGCGGYATAACCGACGAACTAACGCCGGCCACCACTAGCGGCCGGATCTGGGCGGACCGGGGGCGCCATGATCGGGACGGCTAACCGGCAGACGACCATCACGAAGAACCGGATCCGGGACGTCGACGTCCAAACGGTCATCGTCCGGGTCCGGCTCGAGGCGCTGGAGTCGAAGGCGCGGGCGAAGCTGGCGCTCCTCGACGCAGATGACCGCCGCGACAGGGACGAACTCGGCAAGCTCGGCGCGCCCCACTCGTTGAACGACGAAGCGGCACGACGCCGGGACGAGCTGGAGCTGGCGCGTATCGAGCGGGCCGAACAGTGTGTGGTACTGCAGGCCAAACGGCTGGAACGCGCGCAGCGGCCCGACTCTCCGCACACAGACCGCATACCGGCGATCAAGGCCACGCTCGACTCCTTGCGCGGGCAGATCGAYGGCATCAAGAGCGAACGAGACGAGCGCGGTCGTGTTGCGGCCAGGCGCATCGCCCGGATCCCACGGCTCACTCACCGTGCCCGAACGCCCAGCCGCCTGGCCGGGCTGGAGCCTCAGGACGCCCCGATATCGCGTTGGCCGGGCATCGAGCCGCATCGGGGGCAGCCGCTTCAGCGAGATCAGTTCCGACCGCCCGGCCGTGGGGGGCCCGCCGCGCCGGGGCGCTGACCGCCGCCAGTCGGACATCGACCCCGCGTGGGCTCGGGGCGTCCGCATGGCCGATGCCCCAGGGCCTGACCGAACCGACCGGACCAGGAGTGATCCTCCGCCGTGAACACCGCTCTGTTCGTCGTCTACCTGCTGGTCCTGATCGCCATCGTCGTCGGTGCGACCTGGGCCCTGCAGATCGTCCGGGAACTCCAGACAAGGCTGCGGGACGATCAACGTCTGCTTTCCGATGTCCGGACCGAATTGGCGACCCTGCGCTCGCAGCTGGTCGCCGTCGACAAGCGCGCCAGCCAGCCCGACACGACGGCCGGCCGATTGATCAGCATGGACGGACGCTTCGACAAGATCACAGCATGGTTCGAGGAGCTCGGGAAGCGAGTCGACGGGTCGGCGGCGCGCTTTGACCAGCTCCAGAAGGACCACGCGGAGCTGGCGGAGCAGCAGGTGACCGCCGGCGCCCGCGTCGTCGGACTGTCCGAGCTGCTCGGGGACGCGCAGCGCCGAGTTGGCGATCTGGCCGACCGGCTGACGGCCGTCGAGCGGGAGGTGCTCCCCCGCCTGGCGGGCGCCCAGGCCCAGCTCACCCGCGCGACCTGGGAGATCGGTGCCGCCCAGACCTTCGGGGTGGCTCCCGCGCTGCCCTGGTTACCGGRCCATCTGCTGCTGTCTCCGGACGCCAACGGCGAAGTGATCCTCGACCTGTATACGAGCGCCTCAACCGATCTGGGCCTGGAGATCGTTCACGTCTCCGAGCCGCAGCTTGACGGCGGTCGGCGGGCCATCGCGCTGCGGATGACCTCCGGCCCGGGTGAGGCCGCGATCCGCAGCCTCACCTCCCGTATCGAGGACCACGTCGCGCTTCTGGACGGGGACGGCGGGCCATCGCACGACGACGCCTTGGCCGGGCTCCTGCTTGCTGCCGCGACCGCGACGCGGGCATCGGTCCTGCTCGGGYCGCTCCTGTGTGTGACCGACCGGGACGGCACCCGCGTTCACCTGCTGCGATCCGAGCAGCTGCGCGGGCTGATCGGCATCGGGGGATCCGGTCCTGACACCGCCGGCCTGACCGCCGGGGCGACGAAGGTGATCGAGCTCGGGCCGTGGCTCCGCTCCCGACGGGAAGCCGAGCGGTCAGCCACCGAACTTGCGCTGGTCCGCGAGCGCCTCAAGGAGGAACTGCGCGGGACGATGGGCGACGACCTGCAGGCAGAGGTCCGCCTGGAGGAGATCGAGCGTATGAAGGCGGAGTTGCGCGCGGAGCTGGCCCCGATGGTGCGGCGCGATCTCGAACGAGAACTCCGCAGACAGTTCCCCGCCTCTTGGCGAAGGCCCCGCTAGAAACCGCCGATGCCGTCGATCCCGTCGATCCCGTCTGGCCCGGCGATGTCGATGTCATCTGGCCTGGTCAGGTCGGCGAGCGTTGGTGGCATCACGACCGACCACGATGGCAGAGTTGAGCTTGTCCAGGGGTCTGCTGGTTCCAGCCCGTCGGCGGCATCCACCACCCAGGTCAACGAAAAGGCCTGCTCCGCTACGGGCGGGAGCGCGTCGCTCCATGCGTTGGACAGGCTCGGCCCGTCCGGGAATGTGACCTCGCCGGGCTCCCCCAGGATCGGCAGCCCGAGCACGTCCAGGCCTGACGCTTCAGCAGGCTGCTCCGGCTCCCCCTGCGCCGATGAAACGAACCCATCCGGCCGGGGTGGCGTCGTCGTGAGGTCGATCGTGCCCAGGGTCGACGCGTCAGCGTGCGGTTCGCCCGGTCGGATCAGCCCGAGGGCCTCGGCGATACGGAGAAGGATGCTCTTCGACGGTTCGGACACCGACGTCGGGTCGTTGGCGTCGGCAATCCAGACCCCGACCCTCTCGGTAAGATCCGCAACCGCCAGCCGCGCGGCGCCGAGCAGCCGGGCCACCTCGACCCGGTCTCCATGCGTGATGACGGCCTCGTCGTCAAACCGCGCCAAGCGGCGCTCCTGGATCTCCAAGTACTGTTCCCGGTTGGTGACTGCCTCCTGGCCTATGGCGGCGAGATCAGYCGTAATGTCGCTGGCCGGCCCATCCAGGAGGGCGACGAGCCGCGCGTATTCGGCGTCCAGACGCCGGATCTCGGCGGCATCGAACGCCTGCTCGTTCAGTGTTTCTATGACGCGATCGACGTCCACCGAACGCACCTTCACCTCAGAGGTGTTGATCTGCCTATTATTGCAACCGATGACAACTCCGGCACAGCAACCCAATCCGGGCGCCGCCTGGACAGCCTGAGCGAACCAGAGCCGATCACCAATGCCATGCACCGCCCGGTCAATTTCCCTGCCAAGAGCCCGAATTCGTCGCTCGTCGTCGGGCTGGGCAACCAGGCGGACCACCATGCTAGCCACCTTTGGATGGCACGCCGCAATTTCATGAATAGAGAGAGTCGGCGCCTTCAGCATATAGTTGAAGCGGTTTGTCTGGACGTTTCGGTCACCTACAATTACGCCGCGAGAGGAGCGCACCCGGAYGGAGTAGGACATCACCCGGGCCGGGCCGTGCACCGTCCCGCATACCACTCCCTGTCGCGCGACGAGGTCTTGACCATCCTGTCGAGTAAGTGCCCGCCGAAACGCCATCCGCCGCAGCGAGCTGTCCGGATTCTCGGTCAGGGCGTAAAACGCCCGCATCGACGCCGCACCCACGACAGCTGATTCACACGTCACTCGAGGCTCGTCCAGCCGAAGATAACTGACGTTTTTCTGAACATTTCTGTCGCCTGCCATCACGCCGTCGGCGTGCCATACGTCAGCCGTCAGAATCCGTCGATCCGGCGGGCCTTCCACCCCCGCCGAGACGCCGCCCTCCGTCCCGGTCCGGTACACCATCACCTTGGGCGGCTCGTGCCCGTCGTCGTTCCCGACTACGCGGTTCAGGTGGTGGTCGTCCGCCATGTCTCCAGTATCAGAGATCGAGGGCGGTAAATCCGCCGAAGAACCCACCACAAGCCGCTCAGCCAACCGACCCGCGCGCACGCCCGCACCGTCCGCTGCGAATGCTTCGGTGCCCGACCACCTGATCTGGTCTTCGCCGGCACCTGGATCGGTCAGGCTCCCAGGGCGGTGAAACGGACAGGTTCGCGCAGGACGGCGGTGGCGGCGGGGAGGTCCGCAAGACGGGTGGCGAGGGTGGCTTCGGCCAGGCGTGGGGGCAGGGCGGTGTTGAACTTCAGGCCGGCCAGCGCCTCGTCGGTCACCTGGGGCAGGCACAGGCGGGAAGCCAGGTCCGCGGTCGACGCCTTCCACACAGCCGAGGTCACGTCGGTGCGCAGGCGCAGGTAGGCGGCGTTCGGCGTCTGAAGGGGATCGGCGAGGTCGCCGAGGCTCGCGACGAGGGTGCGGTTGGCTCGTTCCCCGGCCCAGGTCCACCAGCGGACGTCCGTCAGGTCCTCCGTCCGGACGATCATCGTTCCGCCCTGGTGGACGACATTGAGGTGGTTGTCGCGGACGGTCTCGAGTCGGTCCGCCGCTCGGCGGGTGAGGGGCACCGGCGGATCCGCGCCGAGCAGGGCGTCCCGCATCGCCCGAGCCAGTTCGAAGGACATCCCGCCATCGCCGTAGGTCAGCCAGCGGGCCCGACCACCGCCGGCCGCCGGTTCGACGAAACAGCGGCGGCGTTTCCAGTCGATGTGGGTGACCCGCCAGCTGCGGCCGGCGAGCAGCAGCAGCCGTGGGCCCTCGACCGGGTCGGTGAGCAGGACGGGGTCGGTGCGGCCGATCTCGTCCCGGCCGTGCAGGACAGTGAACTCGGGCGCGGCGGTGAACACGGCAGTCAGCTCGGAGAAGTGCCGGTGCCCGAAACGGCGCTCCGCCTCGGGACCGACGAACAGCATCCCGCCGTCGGAGTCCAGGTAGCCGGCACGGACAAGGTGGCGCACGATCGGCTCCGCCGAACGATCGAACGGGGCCAGGCCGTTCCATTCGTCCACCCAGGTCCGGTCACCGATCCGGTTCTCCTGCAGGCAGTAGGCGAGCAGCTGCTGGGCGACGATGTGCCGCGGCTCCGGCGGGGCGACGACCGGCTCGACCCAGCCGCTCCCCCACAGCGACAGCAGCCCGGCGGCCTGTACGAGCGCGCTCTCGGTCAGGGTGAGGAACAGGCAGTTGCGGGTCGTTCCTGCCCGCCGTCCGGTGCGGCCGAGCCGCTGCAGGAAGGACGCGACGGTCGTCGGGGCGTTGATCTGGACGACCCGGTCGAGGTCGCCGACGTCGATGCCGAGTTCCAGCGTGCTGGTGGCGACGATGACGCAGTCCCGGGCCTCGGTGAACGCCTCCTCGGAACGGCGTCGCTCCTCGGCGGAGAGGGAGGCGTGGGAGAGGAACGTGGTCACGCCGAGGCCGCGCAGCGCCTGGCCGAGTTCCTCGACGGTTTTCTTCGAGTCGCAGAACACGAGACGCTTCTCGCCCCGGTGCAGCGCCGCCAGCACCTTCGCCGCGTTCGTCACCGACCCGACGTAGTCGAGCTCGATCTCACCTGCGGGTGGTGCCGGGCTCAAAGCCTGCGGTGGACGGACCGCGGGCAGGTCAGGGGCGACAACCTGGGCGGGACGTCGGCCCGCGCCGGAGCCCTGTAGCCAGCGCAGCAGCTCGCCCGGGTTTCCTACCGTCGCCGACAGTCCGATTACCTGCAGCTCCGCCGCCCCTGCCGCTTCGGCCGGCGGGGTGGCAGGGGCGGCCGGGGCACGCTCGGCGGCGACGAGCCTGCGGAGCCGTTCCAGGACAGCGAGCAGGTGCCAGCCGCGATCGTCGCCGGCGAAGGCGTGGACCTCGTCGACGATCACCGCTCGTACGCCGGAGAAGAAGCCTCGGTGATCGGTCCGGACACTGACCAGCATCGCTTCCAGCGACTCCGGGGTGGTCAGCAGGACGTCAGGCCGCTCACGGCGGATCCGGGCACGCCGGCTCTCGGGGACGTCGCCGTGCCAGACCGCGGCCTGCCGGCCCAGCCAACCGGTGTAGGTCGCCAGYCGGGGCGTGAGGTTGTTCAGCAGCGCCTTCAACGGGCAGAGGTACAGGACGGACGTCCCCTGCCAGTTCTCGGCAGCCATCCGCGACAGGATCGGGAAGGTGGCCGCCTCCGTCTTTCCGCCGGCGGTCGGCGCGAGCAGCAGCGCGTCCGACCCGGCGAGCAGAGGCGCGACCGCCGCTTCCTGCAACGGGCGCAGCCCCGGCCACTGCAGCGTGTTCACGATGTGGTGCAGCACCACCGGGTGCAGCAGATCCGCCGCATCGGGAACGACCGCGGCCGGCCCGGCAGGCGGCGCTGGCCCGGCGGTCGCCGTCGGCTCGACCGTCAAGGCAGGTCCAGGTCGATGTCGTCGGCGCGGGCGGCGTTGCGTTCCAGGTCGGTCATCTCGGCCGCGCCGATGGTCAGCGGGTAGTCGCGGCGGGGGTCGAAGTCGTCGAACTGGTCGACCCGGTCGAGGACGTCCGCGACGAGCTTCTTCAGGAACAGCCTGGGCGCGACGCCGACCTTGCCGCCGAGCCGCCCGGCGACCGCGCCGGCCAGCTCGCCGAGGTAGGCGTCGTCGACGAGCCTCGCGATCCGTCCTGCCTCGTCACCGGGCAGACCGCCCGCGTAGAGGCCCCGGACCCGGCCGCCGAGCTCGACCAGCGACGCCTCGGTGAACCCGGCCAGCCGCAGTTGGACAGCCCGGGGGTTGTCGAACTTCGGGTGGGCGGTGAAGTCGGTCGCCAGCCGCTGCGCGAGCGGCGCGAGGCGCTGTACTCCCTGGGTGCCGTCGTAGAAGGCAGGTGTTCCGGTGATGACGAGGAACAGTCCGGGAAAACGGCCGCTGTGGACCTCGTCGATGAGCTGGCGCAGCGCGTTCAGCGCCTTGTCCCGGGCGTCGGACCGGACCCGCTGCAGCGTCTCGACCTCGTCGAGGACGAGCAGCAGCCCGCGGAAACCGCTGTCGCGCAGCACCACGAGCAGCCCCTGCAGGAAACCGAGTGCCCCGAAGTGGTCCAGGTCGCCGCGGACACCGGCGGCCCGCCGGGCGCTCGCGGCGACGTGCGGCTGCCCGCCGAGCCAGGCGAGCACCGCCGCCGCGGTCGCCTCGTCGCCGGTGGCCAGTGCCGCCCGGTAGCCGCGTAGTGCGGCGGCGAACGCGGGCGCGGTCCGGCCGACGTCCGCGAGCCGGCGGTCGACCAGCTCGCCGACGGCGCGGTCCAGTGCCGCCGCGTTGACGCCCGCCGCCTCGTCGACGGCGAGGACGTCCTCCTCCAGTGCGTAGAACCAGCCGTCGACGACCTGGCGCAGCGCGCTCGGCGGGAACGTCGCCGTGGTCAGCCGCTCGGTCAGCCGGCGGTAGACGGTCTCGAGTCTGTGCAGCGGCGTCTCGTTCTCCGAGATCTGCACCTCGGCCGTGGCGAGGCCCGCCTTCTTCGCCCGTTCGGCGAGCCAGCGTGTGATGAACGTCTTGCCGGAGCCGTACTCGCCGCGGACCGCCTTGAACACCGACCCGCCGGTGGCGACGGCGGCGAGATCTTCGATGGTGGCACGCTCGAACCGGTCCAGGCCGACGGCGAGCAGGTCCAGCCCGGCGGCCGGCACCGCCCCGCGCCGCAGCGCGTCGAGGACGTCCCGGCGCCGCGCCGCGCTGACGCCGACCTCAGCGGCGGTCAAGCCTTCAGTCCGAACTGGTCGCGCAGCAGCTGGACGTTGAGGCGCAGGGTGTGCCCGTCGTCGATCCGCTCGAGCACCGGGTAGTTGTCGATGTTGAACAGGCGCTGCAGCGTCACGGCGAACCCGGCGGCGCGGACCGGACGCTCGCGGGCGCGCTCGGCGACGACGCTCGTCGCCAGGGTGCCGTTCGCGCCGACCAGCGCCCGCACCGCCGCCTCGACCTTCTCCACCGGCACCTGGCGGGCCAGCCCGGCGAGCTGGGACTGGAACAGTTCGGACGCCAGCAGCCCGGCGACGAGAACGTCGACCGGATCCGGGGCTTCGCCCTCCCGCCCCGCACCAGAGGAACCCTCGGCCGTCGAGCCTGCCTGCGCCGGGGCGCGCGACGGCGCCTCGGGAAGATCGAACAGCGCCGGGYCGACCTGCTCCTCCACAGTCCGGCGCCGCTTGCGGGGGACGAGCATCGTCCCCTCCGCGGAGGTGGCCGCAGGCGCGGAGCCGGCGGCGAAGGCTGAGGAGCGCTGACCGACCAGCACGGTGTCGCCGCCGCCGAGGCTGCCGAGGAGGTCCGTCGCCTCCAGCGACCACCAGTGCGGCCGCTGGTCGGGCAGCGGACGCCAGCCGGGTGGAAGATCCTGATCCGCCGAGGTCGCGGAGAGGGGGAACGGCAGGAAGGCCAGCACCGGCACCGTCGTCTCGGCTGGCGACGCGCCACCGTGGTAGCCGCCCTTGCGGCTCCGGTACCGCAGGCCCTGATCCCAGAGGGCGACGATCCGCCCGCCGGGCGCGAGGACCCGCGGCCCCGCGAGCTCCACCTCACCGTCACGGAGGCCGGCGCCCTGGCCCGGGGTGTTCTGACCGGGCGTGCGGTGGCGGGCGGTCACGGCGTCGGCGGCGGCCAGCGACTGGCTGCCGTGGTCAACGACATGCCCATGGTCGCTGGTCAGGATCAGGACCCGCCCGGCCGTCCGGGCATAGCCCAGCACGGCGCGCAGCCGGCGGACGTCGGTCAGACTCCACCCGCCGTCGTCGCGCTGCCGGCCCTTGTCGAGCGTCTCGTCGATTGTGTTGATCACAACGGCGACCAGCGGTGTGTCGGAGGTCAGCACGTCGGCGAGCTCCCCGTCGAGCGCCACACCCGGCTCACCGGCGAGGTCGGAGTGGTGGAACAGCCGGACCGCGCGCCGGCGCCAGCGCCGATGTCCCTCGAACTCGGCCTTCTCCGTCGCCTTGTCCCCGTCGGTCAGCCGGCCGGCGAGCAGGGACGTCCGCGAGGTGGCAGTGACGGTCGGCAGGACGGCGAGCGCCGCCCGCCGGCGGGCGGGATCGGCCGTTCCCGAGCCAGCGGCACCGAGCGGGTCGCATTCCTCCCACCGCTCGCGGCGCAACTCGGCGGCAAGCTGGGCGGCGACCGCCGCGCTCATCCCGTCGAGAACCACCAGCAGAGCCCGACCGTTCCGGGAGGTCAACACCGGCGCGACCACCCGGTCGAGGACGTCCTCGACGCACAGCGGCCCACGCTGCCCCACCAGGGCACCGCCCGGGGCCAGGGTGCCGGCGGAGCGGCCGGTCACCGTCCACTGGGCGAGGAGCTGCGCGAAGGCTGTGTCGAGGGCACGCCGGCGCCGGGACGCCACCCGGTAGAGGTCGGTGTAGGCGGTGCCGACGGCGGGCGCGGGCGTGCCGACGGCCAGATGGCTGAGCGCGATGTCGGCCCAGGCGCCGTCGTCCAGATAGGTGTCGAGGGCCTCGTCCAGCGTCGTCGGCCCGGACGTCCACCAAGCCGCGGGGGCCTGCCCGGATGCGGTGGGTGCCACGCTCAGGGAGCCGGTGGGCTGGGCGGCCAGCCAGCCGACGAGACGGGCCGCCATCACCGCACGCTCCACCTCGGGCCGGTCGAACCCGGCGAGCAGGTGGCCGCGCAGTGATCCGACGGCGGTCGCCACGTCGCGGGCAGTCCGCGCGAGCAGCGCGCGCACCACCCCGGACTCGGCGCTGGCGACGAAGTTGCGAACGGCGTCGGCGACGGCGGCCAGCCGGTGGTCGAACCCCGTCCGCAGGACGTCGCTCGCGGCGCCCGCCGACGGGGCGTCCAGGTCGGCGAGCACTCGTGCGGCGGCGTCCAGCACGGCCAGGAGCCCGTCCTCCGGGTGCAGGGTGGCCACCGCGCCGCCGCCGGGGTCGAGTCCGACCCGGCCGCCGCCCGGCCGGGTCGACGCCAGCTCCGTCACGATGACCTCGCGGACGGCGTCGGCGAACGCACGCATCACCGTGTCGTCGAGCCGGACGTCGCCGAAGTACCGCTCGACCCGCACCTTGGCCCGCTCGATCGCGGCGATCGTGGCGGAGTCCTCCCCGGCCCGCGCCGGCCAGCCCGCCGGGTCACCGTCCCGGCCGCGAGTGGGGTCCAGGCCAGACGCACGCCCCCGGTCGCGGCGGGGCCAGAGGCAGTCGCAGACCAGGCCGAGAGCGAGGGCCCGTTCGCCGTTCCCGGCGGCGATCAGGGTGAACAGGGCCTGCCCCGGCCGCCCGGTCCGCTCGGCCAGGTAGGCGGTGAGGCCGGCGCGTTCCTCCGCGCCGAGCCGGCTCAGCGCGTCGGTCGCGCCGGGGGTGGTCGTCCAGCGCAGCAGGGTGGAGATGTCCAGGTCGGCTGCTCCGAGGCCCAGCTCGGGCAGGCCGAGCCGGACGGCGGCGAGCTCCGCCAGCGCGTCCTGGCGGCTGAGCTGGCGGCCGGGCCGGYGCGGCCAGCCGGTCGCGGGGCGGGCCTCCAGCAGCGCCTGGGCGATCCACCGGAACTCCGGTGCGCGCAGCCGTGAGTCGGCCTCGATGGCACCGAAGTCCTCCAGGACGGCCAGCCACGGCTCGATGATGTCGACCCGCTGCCGGTGAACCTGCGCCAGGACACTGTCGCCCAGCGTCTCCTCGTCGGCGTCGGTGAGCAGGAACAGCCAGCCGTCCTCGACCGGGTCGCGTGCCCAGCGTGTGATCTCCTCCAGTACGGCGAGCATCGACACGCAGGGCACCACCCGGACCGGCCGGCCGCCGACGTCCAGATCGGCCGGTCCGGTCCACTCCGGCCGCGCGCGGACGAGCAGGATGCGCGGCCCGCCGCCGCGGCCGTTCTGCCCGCCCCGCCGCAGCCGGGAGACCCGGCCGGTGACGATCGCCGGAGTCATCCGCGGAGCGCCTGTTCCAGCCGGACCACCGAGGCCGCCGTTACCGCCGGGGCCGGCGGGACGCGACAGGACGGTCATGTCGCCGGCCTCCAGATGATCTGGAGTTCGCCGGGACGTCCGCCGATGAGGTCGCGCAGTTCGGCGAGCGCCCGGTCTGCCTCCCCTGCGCGGATCGGCAGGGTCCGCACGACCCCTCCGCCGCCCCCGCCGTGCTCGCCGTGCTCGCCGTGCTCGCCGTCGCCACTGTGCCCGCCGCTCCTGCCGGGCTCGACTCCGCGTCCGCCCGTAATGCCGTCGCGGCCAGGGACCCGGATCCTGACGGCATCGTCGAGGCCGGCCGGGTCGGTGTCGCGGGAGCCGCCGGTCGGGTCGCCGCCGCCCTGCTCGCGTTCCCCCTGCGGCGGGACACGCTCGGTCTCGCCGGTGGTGAGGGACCGCGACGACGTGGCACGGCGCAGCAGCGCGGTCGCCTCGACCCTCGCGGTGCGCAGGGCCGGGGCTAGCGGCGTGATCAGCTCGTCGGCGACGCCGGCCGCGTGGATCTGCCCGAGGATCGCGCGGGCCTCGGTCTGGTACGGCTCGGCAAGCCCGACGATGACGGCGAACGTCTCGTCCCAGGGCGCGGTCCTGACCGCGGCGGCGACGGCACCGGCGCGGCTGAGGGTGGCGGCGAGCTGTTTCGCCGGGACGGCCAGGTCCGCCCGGGCGAGCCGTTCGACGACGGCCGCCCCCGTCCCGGCACCGTCGAGCGCGGCGAGCAGATCGCGCGCGGCCCGCGCGGACCGCAGCCGCCCCCCGTCGCCGGCCCCGGCCTCACTGCCGGCAGCCGCACTCCCGGCAGCCGCGCCCTCGGCAGCCGCGCTCTCGCGTCCGGCAGCCAGCCCCGTGCGGGGGTCGAGGCCGAGGTCGACTGCGCGTTCCTCCAGGACGTCGACCAGTTCCTGGCTCGCCGGCCGGAGTGGGCGCGCGCGGGCGACGATGTCGTCGGCGAAGCCGCGCAGCAGCCGGCCGCGACGCAAGGCCGGCCGCGGCACCCCGAAGAGGGCCTCGGCGCGCGCACACGCCGTCTCCCAGTCGGCGAGGGCGGGCAACGGCTGCTCGCGCAGCGTCATGTCCCGGGTGACCGCGGTGAGCTCGGGCGGGGTGGCGAGCAGGCCGCCGTAGCGGTACCAGGCCCGATCGGTCTGCTCGGCGAAGGCAGCGACGATCAGGTGCGCGACGTTGTCCTCAAGACCGCGCGGCTTCGGCTCGTCGATCCAGGTCAGCAGGTCAGCCACCCGCAGCTCCCCCGGCCCCTCGCCACCGGTTCCCGAGCCCGCTGGACCCGAGCCCACGGTGCCAGGGCCCGCGGTGCCCGAGCCGGCGGACGTCTGGGCGGCGCGGCGGGTGAAGTGGTCGGCCCAGTCGCGGCCGAGCTCGAAACGGACCTCGTGCATCACCCCGAGCCCGAGCGCCGGCGCGATCCGCCGCATCGGGACCCGGTCGCCCCGGGCGACCTCGACCGACCCGCCGTCGGCCTCCGCCGCCTTCGTGACGTAGCCGAGGACGAGCCTGAGCTCCGCGGGCTTGACCGGCGTCCCGGTCCGGTCCGGGTCGAGGTCGGGATGACCGGGGAACTGGTCGGCGAGCAGGTCACCGACGATGCGCCGCACCGCCTCGCGGAACGAGGCACCGAGCGGCAGCGCCGGGCTCAGCCCCGGCCACAGCGCACGCAGATGGTCGCTGTAGTCGGCGGTGACGTCCTGTTCGTCCTTGGACGTGAGGCCGTAGGCGGAGCGCAGCACCGCCCGGGTCTTGGTCAGCAGCGCGTCGTAGCGGCTCTTCAGCACGCCGCGGGCGCGCTGCCGGTCGTCGGCGCTCAGGTGCTGGGCGTGGCTGTCGAACCGGTGCCCGCCGCCGGCGAGCAGATGGTCGAGCCGGACGAGCATTCCCAGGTCGGTGAGCCGGGCGGCGGTCAGGTCGGCGGGGATCCAGCACACCGTCCGGTACTGGGCGCCGGCACCGCGCAGCCGCTCGACGCGGGCCCGCGCGTAGACCGGGCCGTCTCCGGTGTCGTCGAACGGGTAGTCGAGGACGATCCGCCACGCGTCGGGGTCGACCGGGGCGAGCTGGTCGTCGCGCAGCTCCTGCCCGCGCACCGACCCGAAGATCACCTCGGCGCTGCGCCGGCTGCCCTTCCAGACGAGGTCGAGCCGGTCGCCGTAGGCGTCCCCGGTGACGGTGACGCCGAGCTCGTCGACGAGCAGCCGCTTCACCAGCGAGCGCCGGTTGCCGGCGCTGTCGTAGGCGACGGCCGAGTTGAGGATGCTGTCGACCTCGACGTCGACGAGCTCCAGGCCGACACCCGGGTCGCCGCCCTGCACCGGCAGGAACTTGATCTCGCCGAACTGGCCGGCCCAGCGTTCGACCTTCTTGCCGACGAGCCCCGCCTCGCCACCCGGGATCGGGCTGGTGATGCTGCCGTGGTTGAGCGCCGACAGCCGCCGCGGGGTCAGGTTCCGCAGCGCCGGCACGCTGGGCGCGAGCGCGGACAGCAGCAGCGTCTTGACCAGTCGGTCGTCCGCGGTGAACCGGCGGACCTTCGTCGCCAGCGCCGGATCGAGGCCGGCCGCGCTGCCGGTACCGGCCGCGCTGCCGGAGCCGGAGCCGGGGCCAGCGCTCTGGGCACGACGGACCCTGGCGAGGGTGTCCTCGTCGAGGCCTTCCGCGTCGAGCAGGTAGGGCCGCAGCTTGCGGGCGTACAGCTTCTGCGCCGCGTCGAACTCGGCCTTGAGGACGTCGGTGAACGGCGTGTCGGCGCCGCGGGTGATGACGTCCCACAGGTCACCGAGCGGGACGACCTGGCCCAGGCGCAGGTCGTCGCGGTGGTCGACGAGCAGCTGGCGCATGAGCTTGAGCGCCGTCCGGTTGCGCTGCAGCGCGGACGAGACGTGGACGAGAGTGTCCATGAACGCCGGGCTGAACGGGTAGGACAGCCGGAACGCGTCCCGGTCGGCGCCGAGCTGGGAGCTGCCGCCGAGCATCGTGTCCCACACCTCGACACGGACCTTCGCCGTCGTCTCGAACGCCCGCGCGACGGCCGCCGCGGCGTCGGCGTCCCGCGGCCGCAGCAGCCGCCGGTTCGCGATGAGCGGCAGGTTACGGTCCTCCAGCACGATCTTGTCGAACCGGCCGTCGGCGAGAGTGAGGACGTCGAGGAACGACAGCCGCACATCCCCCGCGATCGACTCGCCGACGAGCTCGCGCAGGTCCCGCTGGCGGGCGATGAAGCTGACGACGGGCACCGGCCGCGCGCCGAGCCCGCCCTCGACGAAGTTCGTGACCTTCTGGACCTCCCGGGAGACGAACGCCGAATCCCCCATGTTGTTCGCCAGCCAGAGGATCAGCTCGTCGAGGAACAGCACGACGGCGTCGTAGCCGAGATCCTGGGCGTGCCGGGCGATCTCGGTGAGCCCGGCGTCGAGGGAGACGAAACCGTCGGCGTCCTCCCGCAGGTCGCGGAACGTGTTCGCGAACCAGGTGGTGAGCAGGTCGGAGACCAGCCGGCGGCGGAGCTTCGCGTGCTCCGTGTCGCCCGCACTGTCGGCGCCGGCAGCGTGACCCACGCCGGCGGAACCGCCGATGCCGGCGGGGGGCGGTGGGGCGAGGGCGGCGTCGAGGTCGGCGGACGTCCACGAGGTGTCGTCACCCCACTCGTCCTCCTCGTCCCCCGCCGACACCGCGGGCGCCGCGCCACCGTCGGCGCTGGCGGTGCCGGCACCGCTGGAACCGGCCTGGTTCAGCACGCCGAGGAACATGGCGTCGCCGACCTTCGCCCGCACGCTGCGCGCCTCGGCCAGCAGCGCCTCGGCCCGGTGCACCGCAGGAACCGGCGCCCCCGGGTGCAGCGCACGCAGATGATCTGCGTACCCGCCGAGCACCCGCTGCTCGATCGACTTCGCACCCAGCATGTGGAACGGGACGAGCAGGAACCTCTTGCCGGCCAGCTCCCCGTCATGCTTGCCGAGGACGTCCGTCAGCCGCTCGTCGAGCGTGCGGGCGGCCGGCTCGCCGCGCAGCAGCGCGTGCAGCACCGCCATGAAGTGCGACTTCCCGGACCCGAACGACCCGTGCAGGTACACGCCCTTGGACGTCCGCGTGCTCACCGCCTGCGCGATCAGCCCCAGGGCCTCGTCGAAGTTCCCGACCAGCCGGTCGGTGATCACATAGTCGCGCAGTGTTGCCTGGACGTCGGTGACGCCCTCGGTGAGCCGTAGGACGAAGTCGCTGTCGGACGTCCGCTCGGGGATGTCGATGACCTCCCGCAGCAGCGGCTGCGATGACGGGCTGGTCATGTGGGCACCTCCGGTCCGGGTCAGACAGGCACGGCACGGGCACCAAGGCGGGCGTCCCCCCGGCAGCCATCCGTACCCGGATCGTAACTATTGGGCGGGCCGCCGCGGCGTTCGACCGCCCCGCTGACGTCCGCTGGCGGTTCCGCTGTCCCGCTGGCTACGCCCGGAGGAGGGTGATGGTCCGCCCGGCGGGGCTCGTCGCGGTGCTGAAGGCGGTGCGCTCGACGATGTCGGCAGCGTTCGGACGCTGGTCGAAGACCACGAGAACCCCGGTCGCCAGGCCGAGACGATCGAGATAGCCGTCGAGCTGGCGCAGGCCGGCGCGCAGCGGATCGGAACGGCCCGCACGCCACACCTTCAGCTCGAGGGCTTCCCGCTGGAGGCGGCGGGTGCCGTCCACGCCGGTGTACGGCCAGCGGACCAGCAGGTCCGTGCGGCCGGTACCGACACCGTACTCGCGGTCGACGTAACCACCGCCGTTCACGACCCGCTGCAGAAAACCCATGAGAACCAGCTGCGGTGCGGCCTCGTGGTAGTAGTCGCGGGAGGTGAGGAACTCACCGTGCTCGATCCAGAACTCGGTGAACTCCGTGAGCATTCTGGGCAGGTCGAAAGTTCCGTCCGATCGGATGAACGACCGGGGATCCGCGATGACACTTTCCTGGATACGGCTGGCCAGAACCCGGACGATCACCTCCCGGTAGATCGGGTTGGCGGCCCGCACGGGAGGGTCCGGCGCGATCAGGCCCAGGTCGCGCAGGTAGGCGATGTCGTCGTCATAGGGCTCGATCGTCAGGACATCCCCGGCGAGCACCGGGCCGAGAACCCGGCGTACCCGAGGCTCCGCGAGCCGGGCCGCCAGCGAATCCAGATGCGTGGCCCGGGCCAGGATGAGCCGTTCCTTCGCGTACTCCACATCATCTACCGTGACAGCTTCGGAGACCGGAACTCCGATCTCCTCGATGACCTCACGAGCGAGGGCATTTACCAGCCAGGGCTGGCCGGCCGTCAACTCGAATGCCCTGGCGAGAGCCTCCGGAGCGAATTCCTGACCGGTGTCGACAGTGTGCTGGGCGTAAAGATCGCGCACGTCGTCGGCGGTGAAATCTCCCAACCGCAAAGATTTCAGCTTGATGTTGAACGGACTGGACGTTCCCAACCTCGAGGGGTCACCGCCGGAAGCGGCTTTATAGTCGCGGACATCACGCAGGCCACACAGCACGACGGAGGAGGGGAAACCGTCGGGGCGGCCCCGGTAACCGTCCCGGAGCTGACTGAGCACACTGATCAGACTCTGCCCACGCAACGCGTCGATCTCGTCGAAGAACAGCACCAGCGGCCGCGGACACGCCCGTGCCCACGCGGTCAGCGCCTCCGCGAGCAACGCGCCGTCGGACGCCTCCGGCCACGGCGGTGGGCACAGTTCCGCCGGCAGCGCGTCCTGCGCACCTGCCCGGATCCGGTCGAGGATCCCGCGCGTGGCGGCGCCGAAATCATCGCCGGCCGCGCGGCCGACCTCGCAGGAGAACAGCAGCGCCGCGTACCGGCCAGCGGCGGTCAGCTCCCGGGCGAGCGCCTCCAGCGTCGTCGTCTTGCCCGTCTGCCGGGGCGCATGAACGACGAAGTACCCCTCCTGGTCGATCAGGCCCTGCGCCTCGGGCAGCCGGGACGCGGCCGGGATCATGTAGTCGATACCCGGCCGGCACGGGCCGGCGGTGTTGAACCTGYGGGTCATCGACACTCCCCCTCCCCGCACTGATGACACAGACGTACCTGAACCGACACCTTACGCAGCCACAACGACTGCGACGGAGTGACAGCCAGGCACCGCGTCGGCCCGACGATCTCCTGGGAGAACAGCGGCGCCGTGGGCGCGGCGGTGGGCGGGCGCGGCGGGGCTCAGTTCATYGGGATCACGAGGCGCAGCTCGACCCGCTCCGATCGAACGGTGCCGGCTCCGCCTCGGCGGCAGCGATGGACAGGGCGGCGAGGTGTTCGGGGGTGCCGGCCCGCTCGCAGTTCCAGCGAACCCAGTCGGGCAACAGGGCCTTGGCCGCGGTTGTGACCTCGCCGTCGACCCAGTCGCCCATCAGTTCCTGGAAGTAGCGGACCCGGTGCGGTGACGCGGCCTGCTCGGCTCCCGGCAGGCATCCGTCGAACCATTCGCCGGCCAGGGCCTCGACCGCCGCGGTCTCCGGAGGCTGGCCGTGGCGGTCGATCGACCAGGCGGTGAAGGCCGCGATCGTCGGTGCCGTGTCGTGGCCCCCGAAGAGCGACGTTCGGGCGGGCAGCGGCATTCCACGCTTCGCCAACGCGACTTCCAGGTCGACGAGGCGGCGCATCACCCGGTACCAGTTGTCCAGCGCTGAATCCGACTCACGTCCACTCAGGTAAAGGTCGTCTTTGTCGGCGTGGACGAGACACAGCAGCTCATCCGCACTCGTGACCGGCCGCAGCTGCGCACCGTCGGCGGACTCACCGGCCAGGGACCGCCAGGCGGCGGCAGCCTGGGACACCTCGTCATAGCAGCCGGCGTTCACGACGAGAATGTCGCCGCAGGCATCGACGTCGAAGAGGAAGACCGACGGATCCTTCGTCTCCGGGTAGGCGAAGCCGGCGATCACCGCCAGGCGGGTGCCGTACGCGTCCCTCATCTGCCAGACTTCACCCGTCGCGGCGATCTCAGCCATCTCGTGCAGCCAGCCCGGCTGATCGGCCGCCCGGACCACGTCTGCCAGCAGCCCACGGGCCGCGGCCAGTGCCCTGGACGCCAGCGAGGGCACCGCGATCGAGGCGATGCCGAACAGCAGCCGCCACGGCGCCTCCCACCCCGCGCCGCCCCGGCCCAGCTCGCCGCGAATCCGCACGGCCAGCCCGCCGACGAGCTCGACGAGCCACCAGTCGAACCACCCGACGGCGTCCTCGTCCACGGCCCGCCGCAGCTGCCTGCCGAGCAGGAGCGACGTCGCCTCCTCCAGGGCGCGCGGCCCGTCGGCTGCCAGGACGACATCAGCTCCCGCGAGAGTCTCGTCGATCGCCGGTAGAAACCAGCCCGGCGTCTCCTCAGCTCGCAGCGGCTCCGACCCGGGGGCATCCCGCGCGGTCGCGCCGGCTCGCGCCCCGGCCGCACGCCGCGGCTGCCCAGAACCCGGGCGCCCAGGTGACCGCTTCTTGCTGCTCTTCTTCGGCTTACGTCCACGCGACACAGGCGACACGCCGCTGATCGTAATGGCTGTGGAAGCCATGTCCCTCGCTCGCCATGAGGAGACCCAGCAAGGCCACTCCAGCACGACCATGCAGAGGTCACGCTCGCGGACCCCACAAAGGCCACACAGGGCGGCCAGAAAGGGTCACGCTTTCCTCGTCGTCCAGTCGACGAACACCTGGCCGAGATACTCCTTGGTCTGGTCGGTCAGGTAGCCTCGGGCGTCCTCCCCCAGCGGTTCGAGTGCGTACCTGCGAACCTCGAAATGTCTCGCGGGTGCCGGGCAGATGAACACGGCGATAATTCGCAGTAATCGAAGAAGATCCTCGTTCGTCAGGGCGTCCAGGGGCGACGCGGCCCGTTTGAGCGCCTCGATTAAGGCGGACCACACCTTGTCGACAAGAAATTCGACGACTTGCTCGACGACCWGTTGACGTCCACTCTGCATCGACGATTGCGTTATCGCCCACACGATGGCCGATCGCGCTCTGTTCTCAACCCTTCCCATGACTCCGTTGGCCACCTCCATCACCCGAACAATGCCGACTATCAGATCGCACCAGCCGTGGTTCGCCAGACCGATACGAACCTGTTCCGGATCCAGCCCGGACCTTCTGGCCACCTCGTCAAGATCATCCCTGACCGTCAGCCAGACATCCCGAGCCAGCAGATCGGCCATCRCCTCGACCTGATCGACATCCGGGCCAGAACCCTCCAGACCCTCAGCTTGGACGCCCGGGCCGGTTCCGCCACTGCGAGAGCTCGCGGCCACACCTTCGGCGATGTCGACGACACAGATCTTCACCACCCCGTTCTGGTTTGGGACCACCTCCTTGAGAGTCCGCCCTCCAGGTTTCCAGACAAGCTTGCGCCCGATGTCGTCGCGCCGCTCCCGACGCTCCTCCGCGGACCCGCGAGACAGGTCGACAAAGCCACGCACGTTGTGCATGGATCCACCGCAGAACTTACATTCACATTCTGGCTCCCTAGCGTCTTCGCAGCGCGCACTGTGACCGGGGACCCTACTCACAGAATCACCTCAAAAACTCCAGGCTGGGACGAGGATCCAGACATGACAAACCTCGCGGGAACCAGCATTCCGAAGCCCTGCTGGCGGCGAGCAACACTCTTCTCGCAGGCCACGGGGATGGACAGAGCCAGCGTTCGCTGCCCATACGGACTCCCGGAAGCCCGGACTACCCTGCGACGACGAGAGCCCAGGCAGCTTCAAGCACTTCGGCGGCGATCAGCCTTCTGTCGACGGCACGCCTGACACCACCGAACTTCACATCCACGGTACGTCGTCAGCCATCCCGGAGTGCGGGGATTCACGGAAATGGCAGTACGCCATTCCCGCACCGCCACCGAGGAGCGCCAGGACGCAGAACAGTGCAGATACTTGCTTCAAGGCAAGAAATAAACTCCGCAGCGGCGACCGACCCCCTGGGCGGGGTCGGGCGAACGGGCTACCCGGCTTCGGTTGACGGTCAGGCGACGAGGCGGCTGGTGTAGCCGGCTTCGACGAGCTCGCGGTAGGCATCGCGAACGTTGTCGGGCACGGGCTGAGGGATGGCGTAGCCGCGTTCGGCGTAGAGCCAGATCCGCTGGGTGTCGCCGACAATCATGGCGACCACGCGTTCGACGTCACCGATACCGGCTACGTAGTCGTCCAGGGTGGTCGGCAGCGACGCGCATCGAACGCAGACGTCTGGCCAGAATCGGCGGCAGGTGGCGTAGGCCCGGCGCTGCTGGTAGGGCCGGGAAATCAGCGTGACGGATCCGGGTGCGATGCCGTGGGCGGTGAGCAGGCTGCGGGTCCGGGTGATGTTCTCGCCGGTGTTGCGTGCGGTCGTCTCCAGGAGAACAGCCTCGTCGGGGACGCCCAGAGCCACGGCGTGTTCGCGGTAGTGCACCGCTTCGCCCCGGGGAAACGTCTCGACAGTCGTGGGCGCATTCGCGCCGGTAAACACGATCCGGGGGAACAGGCGGCGGTGGTAGAGAGCGGCGGCGCAGGTCGCGACGCCGAGGTCGTGGCTGCCCAGCCCGATGCCGACGTCGGTGGAGCGGGGGTCGTGGTGCAGGTCGTGGTAGTCCCACAGCACCTCGACCGTGCCCCGTAGGGCGGCGGGCAGTCGCGCGGCCGGGCTCATGGACGATCTGCGCTGACCGGAACGGGAAGCCGGTAGGTCCGGGCGAACCGCGATGCGGCGTGCACTCCGATGGCGTACCCCACGGCTGTCTCGTCGGCGGTGAAGGTGGGCCTCGTCAGGCCTTCGGCTGCGGCGCCTTCCTTCTCGCCCCTCCGCCGCGGGTGGCAGCCGGTGGGCGCCAGCCGGTCAGGGCCTCGGCGGTGAGCGCGTGCCGGCCCATCGCCTCGGCGAGGAAGGCGTCGTACACCTCGGCGGGCGACCCGTCATAGAGCGGATCGACCTCGTTGTGCCACTGGCGAACCCACGGCATCACCTCACGCAGACCCGCGAGCAGCGGCGTGACCCGGTCGGCACCCCAGCCTTCGTTGTCCTGCCGCTCGACGACCAACGTCGCCAGYGCCTGCGCCTGCTCCCGGTGATCCCACCCGGCCCAGCCGATCAGCAGCGTCGGGTCGTTCTCCCGCCCCGCGTGCGGATAGGAGATGAACCGCTCCTTCGGGACGTCGAGCTTCCCCCGGGCACGCCAGTAGCTGGGCTTACGGAAGTCGACCTGGGCGTACTTCGGCGGCACCGGAATCGCGTCACGGATCTCCTTCGCCTGCTCCGGCGTGGGCGCAGCATCCTCGGCCCGCTGCTGATCCCACACCGACTCCCAGTCGGCCCGCTTCACCAGCCCGGAATCCTTGTAGCGCAGGGCAGCGAGGAACGGGACGTGCTCGTCCTCCACCAGCCCCGCGACGACCTTCAGCAGCTCCTCACCGGGCCGGTAGATCTCGGCGACGGAGACGAAGTCCGCGGCGGCGGCAAGCTCGTCGGCGAGCCGCCCGGTGGTCCATAGCCGCGGCTGCACCATCCCGTCGACGTCCGCGAACCACAGCTCACGGGTTTCCAGCCGGTCCAGCAGCCAGTCCCGCAGGGCCGCGTTCTGGAGCTTTTCCCACCCCTCGGTCGCCCACCGCCGCTTGTACTCGGGCCGCTCGATCAACCCGATGTTCCGGTCGTTCTCGATGACCCYGATCCGCTTCTCCACCAGCGCCCGGTACTCCGCCGGCCAGTGCGCCGGCACCTCGGTGATCGGCGTCGACCCGTGTCGCGCAAACCATTCGGACGTCTCGTCCCCGGCCGCGATCTTCCGCGCCAGCACGATCTCGAACGCCCGCTCCCCCAACCTGATCTCCGGAACCTCGCCCATCGGCAGGACCAGTTCGTCAGCCAGCAGCCCGTACTGCCGGTACACCTGCCAGTCCAACTCCTCCTGCAACGCAATCATCCGCGCTCGCGTACCCCCCCACTCCGCCTGTGCCTCCGTCAGCCGTGCCCGCGTCGGCACCCCCTCCGCCGCCACCGCCGCCGGCCCGACCGCCGTCAACCGCTGTGCCAACGCATCCAGCTTCCGCRCCAGCTCCAACGGATACTCCGCCGGCAACGGAAACTCCTGCAGCTTGGTGCCTGTGAACTCGTAGAATCGCTCCCAGGTCTGTGACTTGAATCCCTCATTCACGCCCTGGCTACCCTTGTCGTGACTGACCTGCTTGAGCCAGAAGCACGCCGTCGAGCTGTTCAATACCCCCAGCAACCGCAGGCACTCTTCTTCAGATACCCCGGAAGGGAGAGTAATCACGGGGGCGGTTCTAATGTATAGCGTCTCACTTGAGACTTTCACAAATTCGCTGTGCGTCGCAACAAAGGGAAATCCGATGCCCCGGTTGCCGGAGTATCGATCTGGATGAAAGTCCGAGTACTCGTACCAGGGGAGCCCGCGCTCCTCCGGGGTCCCCCCCAATGCACGCCGCCCTGCGAGTAGAATTCTGTTTGGCCACAGGTGCCTGACCAACGCATCGGGCGGAGCCACACTCCGCCCGTCAGCACCGTACGGGAAGACAGCCACCTCTTCGGGTTCCACCCACCAGGAACGCACGCAGGTCCCTCGCGCTACTGGCCGCACCCAGTCCAACAATCCCCACCGCCTACTTGCCGCCGGCGGAGCGAAGTATGCGTCATCAAGACGGGTTACCGCCATAAAGCCAATTGAATCGGCACTGTTACCGAGTACACGGGAAGCTACCGGAGCAGCCTCTACGAGAGATTGAAGATCACCCGCACCACCCCCCGCCAAGCTCCATGGGTATTCATGCAATCTATCACGCGGCAGATCTGCAGCTGTCACCCACTCACTTTCCGATCCCGGCCTGCTAACCTGATCTATGATCGCTTTCCAGACTAGTCCGTTACTCGCTTGCACTGGCGCAGCCGGCTCACCCCGAATCCCCAGGATAGCGCGGACAGTACCTGAACGTTTATCTCGGTTCCACCGCCCGATCAGTATAACGGTCGGGGTACCGTGACCGGGAATATAGGCACCGGAGGTGTCAATGACATGCGTCAGTTCAGCCTTGACAGCGAAAAATTCCTGGATCAGTTTCTTACCGAATTCTCGCTTCATGAATGAGTTTGCGGTAATCTGACCCACCCCGCCAGCGCCTCGCCCTTGAATGTCGCCTCGACATGCGAGTTCAAAGAACCGCTGCACAAAGGGAACAGAAAGTGCGTATGCGCCAGCACAAGCGTCATACATACTTCGATACAAGTCATTGAGCTTCTTGTCTTTGACGGTGATGTAGGGCGGGTTACCGACTACAGCATGGTAGCGACCCTCTTCGAGGATGCCGGGGTGGTCGGCGAGGTCCTCGGTGGCGTAGGAGAACTCGGCGAGCTCGTCGTGGTCGTCGCCGAACAGGTCGAGCTGGCGGTGCTTGATCAGGGAGTCGCCGATGGCCACGTGCAGCGGGAACGTGTAGCTGGCCGCTGAGTCCAGGGTGGTCAGGCCGGCGGCGCGCAGGGCCGCGATGACGAGGCGGAACTTGGCGATCGCGGCGGCGTACGGGTTGATGTCGACGCCGTGGATGGCGTCCAGTGCGAGTTTGACCCGTTCGTAGACGTCCCGGTCGGGGGCGTTGTTCTCCCATTCGGCGAGGAGGCGGTGGAAGGCGCCGAGGAGGAAGTGGCCGGAGCCGCAGGTCGGGTCGATGACCTTGACGACGTCGTAGCCGAACTCCTCGATGGCCGGGGCCAGCGTCAGGTCGAGGATGAACTCCTCGACGAACTCCGGGGTCTGCAGCAGCGCGTACTTCTTGCGGACGTCCTCGGAAAGGTCCTGGTAGAGGTCGCCGAGGAAGCGGGTGTCCCAGGTGTCGTCGGTGAAGTCGTGGATCAGGGTGCCGGCCTCGGTGCGACGCCGCCAGAAGCCGAGCAGCTCCTTGGCGGCGTCGTGGGTGAGCGGGATCTGGAACAGCGCGTTGTGCCGTTCGTCGAACAGTCCGGCGCCGACGGGCACCGCCGCGATCTCACCGAAACCGGCCAGGAGCCAGTCGCGTGCCGTCCTGTCCGGGTTGCGTCGGTAGAACTCCTCGGTCCGCTCCTCGGCCAGGGTGAGGCGGGCGGTGGTAGGGCCGGCCAGGTACGGGTCGCCGATCAGACCGTTGTCCTCGCAGAAGCGGACGAACACCGTGCCCAGCACCCAGGCGGCCGCCGCCTGGGTGACCCGCTCGCCGAGCCACGCCGACCAGGTCGCCGCCGTCCGGCCGACCTTGAATGCCCGGTCGTACTCGGCCCGCAGCCGCTGCCCGACCTCGGCAAGCTCGTCGACCTGGGCACTCAGGTCACGCTCCAGGAGCTTGACCTGCCGCTGGAGGTCCTTCAACAGCAACCCGCGATCGAGCACAGCGCCTCTCCCCCTGCTGCCGTATCCGGAACGCCCCCGCCTGGTTCCGGCACTGACGGTCCCGCCCGCGTCACCGCCGGCTCGCCGGAGACTAGCCAACCACCTGGTGAGGATCCCCCTCCAGGGGGCCGCACCCGGTGACCATCGACGTCCGAAGGCGCGCCCCGCCTGCCCCAGCCGCCCGGATGAGCGCGGAGAGCCGGGGTGGAAGCTTCCGCCCCGGAATCCGTCGTCCCCGTACGTGGGCACTGTCGGCCTGCCATAATTACTTGGTGATCGATTCCATTGTCCTGGCACCGGTGTTCGGCCTGGTCGCCGTTTTCTTTCTCGTCGAGACGGTCCGCGGTCGTTCTTTCCGCAGCAGGGCCACGAGGTCGACCTCGCTCGGCCGGACGCTGCTCTTCTCCGGCCTGACCCTGCTCCAGATTGAGCCTTTCCCGCAGGATCACAACTGGGTATCGATCGCGTTTTTCGCGATGGGGCTCGCCTGCATCGCCGGCGCTCTGTGCGTGTGGACGTGGCAGGGCTGGAGCGGGACTCCTCGTCAGGCGTCTGATCCGACCGCGACGCAGGAGCGCCCACCTCTGCCGGCCGGCAAATAGCGGTTCGCGCACTCAACCCGCGCTCGCCGAGCGGTGATGTCGGGCACGGTCACCACTTCCGCAGCAGGCGGCACCGCGGGYATACCGACAAAGCGGGACGATATCGCGGACTGCCGGTCAATCGGGCACTTCGAGTACATGACGGATTCTGGATCCGGTCGAGCGAAATGGGTATGGGCGCCTCCCGGACCGAATTTTACCGGGCGGCATGTCGCTGCACCGCCGTCGCAGGACAAGGGTATGTTGTCACCGCCATAGTCTGACAGTGATTTCCCTGGGAGCTCGGGTCTTGACGACGTTGGACGATCGGCGCATACGTGCCAGGCCCCGGCCGCTTTTCGGTGAAGGTGGCACGGGGCTGTGACCACCCTTCTTGCCTTCCTGGGGCTCGGGTCGCTCGCTGTCCTTGTCGTCGGTCTGGTCGCGCTGGCCCGGGGTCGTCTCGTGTGGGCGCGGATCCGCAGCCGCCGCGCCGCCGCGGGCGTGACGGTCACCGCCATGGTCGTCTTCGGTGTGTGCGTCGCGTTCATGCCCACGGAGGACGCCGACGGTGGGACATCTGGCGCGGACAGGTCGGTGGTTGYGGCCTCCGCGACGTCGGAGCGACCCAGACCGCTGCTCGCGCCGACTCGGAGCGCCGACGGCATGGTCCGTCGACACCTGGACCCGCGGCGACGGCGGGCATCCTGGAGACGTCCATCTCGCAGACAGGTCCCAACGCGCCGGCCGCACAGGCGACCCGGGCCACGTCGGCTGCCCCTGCCACCCAGGGCTCCTTCGCAGAGTCCTCTGTTGCGGGGCCACCGCCGACGTCTCAGCCACCGGCGGCGGACATCCAGCACTCTTCTGCGACGCCCCAGCCGCAGCCTGTCGCAACCTAGCCCCCACCGGCGCCAGTACCGGCACCGACCCGTCCGGTACCGGCGGCCGTGGTTCCGCCAGTGGCCTCCGCGGCGCCGATTCCTCCGGTGCTGGCGCCGGCGCCACCCGTGGCAGCGGATCCGCCGCGGGTACCCGAACCTCCCATGCCGCGGCCCGCACCGCCGACCACGGCGGATTCCCGCGCCGGCTGCGACTCGTCGTATCCGGACGTCTGCCTACGCACCGGCATCGGCGATTACGACTGCGAAGGTGGGGAGGGGAACGGGCCCAACTATGCCCGCGGGCCGCTTCGCGTCACGCCCCCGACCCGTTCGACCTGGACCGGGACGGCGACGGCACCGGCTGCGACAGCTGAACCGGCGGCAGCCGGCCGGCGGACAAACCCGTGGGGACGAACCCGCGGAGGCAGGAACACTGCAGCGGTAGGGTCTGTGTCAGATTGTGACCGGGCAGGTTTCCTACCTACTGGATGTCGACCACGATGAACATCGTCGTTCTGGATGAAGTCGAGCTTTCCGAAACTCAGCACGACCGGCTGGCGGCTCTCGGTTCGGTCGAGACCTATCGTGACAATCCGGCCGACGCGAAGGAGGCTGTCCGCCGGTTGGCGGACGCCGACATCGCCGTGCTCGGGTGGACGTCCCTTGGGGCGGCGGAACTCGGGGCGCTTCCCAGGCTCCGCATGATCTCGGTGTGGGCCACCGGCTACGACTACGTCGACACCGCGTTTGCGCGCGAGCATGGAGTTCTCGTCACCAACGTCCCCTCCTACGCCGGACGGGCCGTCGCGGAGCTGACCACAGGCTTTCTGATCAGTCTGACCAGGCAGATAGTCACGGCGGACCGCTCGGTACGCAGCGGTGCTTTTGACTGGCATCCCTTCCGGGGTTCCGAGCTGGTTGGGAAGACGCTGGGGCTGGTCGGGGTCGGCGACATCGGCGGYGAGGTCGCCGGGCTCGCGAAGGCGCTCGGGCTTCGCGTGGTCGCGCACGCCCTGAACCCGAGCGCGGAGCGGGCAGCGGCCCTGGGGGTCGAGTTCGTTCCCTTGCAGACGCTCTTGGCCACCAGCGACATCGTCTCCCTGCATGTACCGCTGACCGACCGGACCAGAAATCTGATCGGCAGGAACGAGATCGCCCTGATGAAGCCCACCGGGTACCTCATCAACACGTCCCGTGCGGCTGTGGTGGATCAGGTGGCCCTCACCGACGCACTGGCGGCGCGTGTCATCGCGGGCGCGGCACTGGACGACAGCGAGTTCCCCGACGCGCGGCTCGCTGCGCTCCCCACCGTGATCCTGACGCCGCACATCGGCTTCTACACCGACCAGGCCATCAGCCGTAAGGGCGATGTCTGCGTCGCGAACATCGCGGCCTACCTCGCGGGCACGCCTGCCAATGTCGTCAACGGCTGAATTGTCAGCCGAGAAACGTTCGCCGTGCTTCGCCGAAGTCCCGGACGACGGCGAGGCGGCGGTCGGCTGGAGGTATCGCCAGCAGGGCGTCGTGCGCCCACGAACCGATCAGCGGTGACCGGAAGTCCGCCGGGAGGGCCTGCAGTATCTCGATTCCGAGCCGGCACCCGTCCGTGACCTCACCGTTGCGGATGAGAGCCTGTGCACGGTCGAGCCGGACAAGGGCCGGATCGAGCACCTCGGCCGGCGGAAAGAGGTCGATGGCGTGGTCCTGCGCCTCGAACGCCAGCTGCGCCATCCCCAGCGTGGTCAGGGATTTGCCTGCGCTGAACCAGAGCTGCTGCTCCGTCCAGCCGAAGACGCCGCCGGACTCCGGGTCGCCGACCGCGCCGAACACGTCCTCGGAGCGCCTGACGGCGGCGAGGGCGCCGTTTTCGTCGCCGAGTTTGGCGAGAGCGCGAGCCTCGACGGTCGGCGCCATGACCGCGGCGGCGTACYGGGCTGACCCGGCATGCTCCGCGGCCGCCCGAGCGAGCTCGACGGCCCGCCGCGGCGATTCGCTGTAGTGGAGTAAGAAGAACGCCTCCCGAGCAAGGCTCCAGGCCGCCAGGTTCCGATCACCCGCCTCGGTGGCCGCGAGCCGGCAGGTTCGCATCCAGTTCCGCGACACCCTGCTCTCACCCATGTCGTCAGCCAGCACAGCTATCAGCGCCGCCAGCTGGCCCAGGCAGCGGACCAGCTGCCTCCGCGGCTGCGGCGAGCGGAGATTGCCGAGGGCGTACTGCAGATCCGAGATGTCGATCAGGATGTCCCGCATCAGAGGGACGGGCGGGCTCACGGCGTAGGAGCGCGCGTGGCTCTCTGCGACAGCGTCCCAGGCCTGCGGCGAAGCAGCGCTGTCGAGCGACTGGGCGAGGCCTTCCTCGACGTCTCGCTGGACGAGTTCCAGCGCCTCCCACATGTTCACCGAAATCGCGTTCCCAACACCCAACGCGATATTTTTCAACAGTGCGCGGCGCTGCACCTGCGCCCCATCTCCCTTCACCAGCGACGCCCCATATCGCAGACCAGGCGGCAGGGCAACGTCGACTGATCCTACCGTGACGTCACCGTAGACGGCGCCGATAACRGTCAGTTTCTCCACAGCTGCGGCATCGCCCACCGACACCTGCACCGAGTGATTCCCGGGCTCGGCAGCGGACTCGGACAGAAGGCTCGCAGCGACGGCTACGTCGATCTCACTGGCCGGATCATCCTCAGAAGCTGACATCGCCCGTTACCTCGCCGATGTTCACAAGTTTTCCCACACTCGCGTTACCGGTTATCTCGGTCACGAAGCGGCCTGCGACGGGATCGCTTGCACCATGGCGGATGAGCCGTTCCAGTTCCGCCGCGAAACCCGGATCGACGTCCGCGTACCCTTGCACGAAAGCTGCGACGGCTTCGATCCGCGCCGCGTCCGAGGGAGACGCACTCAGCTCGTCCAGAGCAGCGCCGGCATCCGGATCGGAGCTGAACCTGGTCCGAACCAGATCCGCGAGCCGACGAACGAACCCCCAGGCACCCTCACCGGCACCGGCACCGAAGGCCTCCGTCGCCCGTACGGCAAACAGCGCCGCGACTGCCAGCCCGACAGACTCGATCATTGCAGCCTCCTGGGGAATCTGGCTAACCAGCACGAGTGTTCGTCTCACGGTAGGGCAGTAGTGCGATCGAGAAAAGAAGTATCCGACTCCCCGCAGTGCCTGCCGGCACTCCGACTCCATCCGCTCCCCATTTTTTGTCAAACARCAAACAATCCTGCCGGTATGGGCCCGACTGCCGATGCGACCCGCTGCTCCGGGGTGCCGTGGCTCGGACCGTCGGCCAGTATGGATGCGGACCCGCATTACCTGGAGGACGGTCGCCGCCGGGCCACCCCCGCGGGTGTCGACGTCACTCTGGCAGAATTCAGTGAAACTCCGGTCTGGACGACCGCGTCGATCCGACGTTCTGCCGTCAACCGGCCTGTGACCTCGGGGGATGTCATGTGGAGACGGAAGAGGGTACCTGCGGAGCGGCTCTCGCTGGCGAACTCCGTCGAGGCGCTGCGTAGGGAGATTCTCCAGGCCCAGGCCGATGCAGCGGCCTCTGGCGCACCGTTCTACTTCCCCATCAAGGATGTCACCATCGAGCTGCAGGTCGGAGTGACCGCCTCCGTGGACTCCGCGGCGAGTATCCGCTTCTGGCTGATCGGGCTCGGCGCCGGCGGGAGGTACGCTCAGGAGGAGATCCAGAAGATCACCATCAGCCTCGGCTCGCCGGTCGATGCAGCCGGCAATCCGCTTCCCACAAAGATCAGCGCGGAGACCCACCCCCCGTTGAAACCACGTCCCGAGGCACCCGCGCTGCAGCTGCCCTGACCCCCGCCGGCACATCCCCGATGCAACGTCCCGCTCAGGTCGGCACCATGCGCACTGTCGAGGTCCGCTTCGACCTCGGCCCTGGTCGGCCTGCCCGCCTACGCAGCAGCGCTGGATACCTGGTCAACCGTTCGACCGTCCTGACCTGCGCGCACAGTCTGGACTACCAGACGGAACTCCAGTTCGGCCAGAGCCTGGCGGTGCGCCTGGTCGGAACGGTGGACGAGATCCCCGCATCCCCGTTCTTCGTCGGCAGCGAGCAGGTCGACCTCGCCGTGCTGACGATCGACGAGACACTGCTCGACGAGCTTCTCCCGCTGTGCGACCAGGTCTCCTTCGCGCGGCTGAACAGAGACTCGCCCCTGCCGGTGGAGAGGTGCTGGGCGATCGGCTTCCCCACCTTCAAGCGGGTCGGCGGCTTCCCGAACACGGTGCACGTCCTGGGCAGGATCCCGCCTGGCGACAACCTCGATACCGGCACGCTGGCACTGGACGTTCTGACGAAGACCCCACATGGAGCTGGGCCGCGACCGGCGGGTGCCGTCGGGCACCCGGCAGCCCACCAGGTTGCGCCGGAGCCGGGTGTGCGACGGGCGGAGTCAGTGTGGAGCGGGATGTCCGGAGCCGTCGTCTTCGCCTCGGACGGCGGTGCTCACCGCGTCGTCGGGGTGGTCATGGAACACCTTCCGCCCGAGGGCGTGAAGACACTCACGGTCGCGCCCATCACCCTGCTCGACACGCTGGACGACGTGGAAGGTGTCCGCTGCTGGGATCAGCTGTGCAAGGGCGGCTCCAGGGACATTTCCTGGATCCCCCCGAAGAGATCGCCAGGCGAGGTTCCGCTCCGCACCTACCAGTCGGCACGGCCCGCCAGGCGGCAGCTCGGCTCGCTGCGGGCCAGGGTCTCCACCCTCCTGGAGACGTGCCCGGCAGCCTCGCTCAGGTTCCTCGCGGAGGAGTTCGGCGTCGTTGTCGACGAACGCGACGGACGGACCAGGGCCGTCACCCCCGCCGATTTCGGCGACGCAGGCCGAAGGTCGACGATCGCGATGTTGTCCGCGGACCGCATCTACGCGGACGATCTCGCCCTGGAGCGCATAGCCGATGCCTTCTTCGAGGCCGTTGACATCGGTCCGGAACGCGTGGATGTCGCCGATCTCGTGCTTCCTTTCAAAGGTACCGTTCCCTTAGGCGCGTTCACCTCGTTGGCAGCCTTCTATGCCGACTTCCCGGCCCTGGCCGGCCCCGGCCCGGCGCCGGCCGTGACGATCCGGGCGAGGGAGCCCTGGTACGCCTACTGGCACCTTGTCCGCGCGCGGGCCAAGCCGGTGCCCCCACGCGTCGTCGACTTCTTTCCTACGGACTACCCCGACCCCGACGGCGCTGGCGTAGGCAAGCGCTGCGGGCCCGGGGAGCAGATCTGGGACCAGGTCATGGATCTCGTCGGCGAGCTGGACCACAGGGAGCCGGACATCAGCCAGAAGATCGAGGACGACCTGCGTCGCGCCCTGCGTGCCGCACTGTACGAGGACGGGGACGACAGCCCGATCGCGGTGCTGTGGCCCCGCCTGCGTGATGCTCGCCGCGGCCGGCCCCCGAACGGTGTGGCCATCGCCGGCGAGGCCGGTGCCGGTGCCGGTGCACCCGATGCTGTCGCACCCGATGGCGGTGTGCCCGCCGGTGGTTGGGCCGAAGCCGACGCCGAACTCGCGACGCTGCGCGAGCTTTACGCACAGCTGCTGTTCTTCGTCATCCTCGACCCGGACGGCGAGCGGATCGACGGCATCGGCCAACTGGAGGCGTTCGACGGCACTCCGCAGCACACCTACGAGAAGCTTTACCGGCGCATGGCCGGCAGCCCACCCAGAATCGCGGGTTCGCTGCGGAGGGCCAGGAGAGGCATGGGGCGTGTCCGACACTGACGACTACCGCTACCACAGAATTTTCGGTGAGCCCGGACCAGCGCTCGCCGCGCCGCAGCCGGAATCCGTCGTCGGCGACCACGTGCCTGTCGGCGGCTACCGCTTCACCAGGGATTCTCGGCTCGCGGTGAACGTGGCGCTGGCCGCCGGGCGGCCGCTGCTCGTCCAGGGCGAGCCAGGCTGCGGAAAGACGATGCTCGCGCTGGCTGTGGCCCAACAGACCGGCTGGGACTTCCAGGCCGCGACGGTCACCTCGCGCACCCGGGCACAGGACCTGCAGTGGACGTTCGACGCCGTCCGCCGGCTGCGTGACGCGCAGGCGGGGCCGGCCGGCGCCGGCCGGAAGGCCGACGACGGGCTCCGCTCCTATATCCGCCCGGGCGTGTTCTGGCGGGCACTCGCGCCGAGGGATGCGGCCGAGTTCGTGGGTGTGCCCGCGCCGGAGCCCAGGGAACGCGGCGTGCTGCTCCTCGACGAGATCGACAAGGCGGAGCCGGACGTTCCCAATGATCTCCTCGGGCCGCTGGGAACCTTGTCCTTCGAGGTGACGGACCTCGGCGGGTATGCCGTCCGCAACGAACGACCGGATGCTCCTCCGCTGGTGGTGCTGACGACCAACGAGGAGCGCGATCTGCCGCCGGCGTTCCTGCGTCGATGCGTGGTGCTCACGCTGCAGTTCCCCGACGAGGACGAACTCGTCGACATCGGCCGGCGCCACTTCCCGGACGGTCCGGACGACCTGTTGCGGGAGGTGGCCGCGATCACCAGCCAGGCCCGTAAGGAGGCGAAGCGGGAAGGCGACCGCCCGCCGGGCACCGCCGAGTACATCGACGCCGTGCGCGCCGCGATCCGGCTCGGCATCACGCCGCGCGGAGCCAAGGACGAATGGTTCCTGGTCAAGAGGCTCACCCTGGCGAAGTGGGCAAGGCCGGAGGAGTGATGACGAGCCGGTCGCCGGCGGTCTTCGCCGCGGACGTGATCAGGGTTCTCGGCCGGTTGCGGTGCGAGGACGCCGAGACCGTGGAGGCGGCGGCCCGCCTGCTCGGTCTCGCTTCCCCGCTGCCCGCCACGACATCCTCGGACCGGGAGCGCACATCCGCCGGCGCGCCGGATCCCATCCCCGAGATCGAGCTGTCCCGACAGCCTGGCAGCGTGCGGCAGGACCATCCGACTGCCAGCACGGCCGGTGCCGCGACCGAGCCATCAGGCTGGACCCGGCTCCTCCGCCAGGACACGGCGGCGGATCTGCCTGCCTGGTGGCCGGCCAGGCGCGATGGCAGCGTCGGCAGCGACGGCGCAGGTGTCGACCGAGCTGACGACACCACCGGCAGCCGCCAGGCCGGGACCGGCGTCGGCAGGATTCTCCCCGGTGTGCCGCCGCTGTTTCCGGCCCGCTCCAGCCGGGTGATCATCGCGACCGTACTGGCGATGCTGGCCGAGGACGGCGACCTCGACCTTGCCCCGATCGTCACGGCACTCGCCCGTCTTGAGCCGTTGACCGCGCTTCCACGGCGCCGCGTCCGGACGAACCGGCGCGGGGTCCAGGTTCTCCTCGATCTCGCGCCGGCGATGCGTCCTTACCTCCCGGACCTGCGGGCCCTTCCAGAGCAGCTCCGCCGCGTCCTGGGGCCGCGGGTGGAGGTGCTGCGGTTTGCCGTGTGTCCGATCTCCGGCGCCGGGCCAGGGATGCGGCCCTGGGGCCGCTACCGACCTCCCGCGCCGGGCACACCGGTGCTCGTCGTCACCGACTTCGGCGGCGGCCATCCCTGGGCGCCGCCGCCGGCGCCACCGCAGGAATGGGCCGAGTTCGTCACGACCGTCCGCCGCGCTGGATGCCGGCCGCTCGCGCTCGTCCCCGGCGCTCGCCGCGACATCGACCCGGCGCTGACCGCGCAGCTGCCCGTTCTTCCCTGGGATGAGTCGACCACTGTTCACGACGCGATCCGGGTGTCCCGATGACGGAGCCAGAGCCGATGGGCACGACGGCAGGAGTGACAGCCGTCGAGCGGGACGCCTTCGAACTGGCGGCCAGCCTGTCGATTGCGGCGTTTGTCGACCTTCGGCTGGTGCGGGTCTTCCGGCAGGAGCTGCACCCCGRCCTGCCCGCCTCAGCGGAGGCCGCACTGTGGTTCGGGCCCCTGGTCGCCCAGGCCAGCGGGGACATGCTCCTGCTCGACGAGGGCATGCTGCCGACGCTGCGCCGCCACCTGCTCGACCGGCCACCCCGGCACCGCGCCCATGCACAGCAGGCCCGTGGGCTGCTGGAACGGGTCCGGGACGCCGACGGTGCGGGGCGCTATCTACGCACCGAGGAACAGCTGATCTGGCTCGGACTGCGAGGTGCCTCCCGCCGGACGATCGACGGCGCGTTGCACGAGGTGTTCCTCGATCTGCGGGACAGGACGAATCCGCGACTCGGGGAAGACATCGCGAGGTGGGCGGCACGCGCGCTGCCTCGGCTGCCACCGGCGGTTCTCGCCTACAGCGAGGCAGCGAGGTTCCTGGCTGCCTTCGCCGAGCGGCAGGTCGGGCAGTCCCTCGGCGTCTCACCCGACGCCGCCGCGACCCGGCTGCTGGAACATCTGTCGGCCGACGGGTCGAGGGTCGAGGTCGGCGTACGGCTCGCCGGTGGCCAGTTGGAGCTGAGCTGCCCTCCGGTCCCGGGTGCCCATCAACTGACCGCCCCCGGTTCCGACCCGGTCGTCCTCGACCTTCTGGCACCGCGGCCGCTTTCCGAGCCGCTGCCCTGGCTCGACAGCGAGACCACCGCGTCCGCCGAGTTCGACCATCGGCCAGGAGTCCTCGTGATCGAGCTGCCGGCAACCAGACGTACCGACCGCATCGATGCCGTCGCGAGGTTCCTCGGGGAGCACGGGTTCGCCGTCTCCCGACGCGACGCGGCAGAGCTGGACGTGGCGTCGCTGGAGACCGAGTCGTCCGTCCTTGCTCTGTTCTCAGACGGGAGACCGCTCGCGCTGTGGCGGGCAGCGGAAACACTGGAGTTCTGTGCCACGGCCCGCGTTCCGACAGTCGTCATCGACGCCTCAACAGTGGGGCGGGCTCTGGAATCACAGGCAGGGGGCGCGGCCCAGGCCGCGACCGGCGCCGATACCGACGGCTCCGAGGCAGCGGAGGCACGGGCCAAGCTGCTCGACGCACTCGCCCTGCTGCTCGCGGCTCAACGGCCCCAGGCGGTGGCGGCCGTTCCCCGGCCTGGCTTCGTCACTGTGCCGGTCGAGGGGCCGGTGTGGGTCCGCGCTACCGGTGAGCCCTGGCACGTTCTCAGCCCGACACTGCCGGCGGGTGTGCGGCCGCTAGGCCCCGACGATCCACGCGGAATCGGCCCGTTCCCGTTCCTCGGGCTGATCGACAGGACCGAACTCGGCCCGATCTTCCTGACCCGGGTCAGTGAAGGACGCCTGGCAGTCGTGAAGATCGCCACTAGCGGACCTGCGCGGGTGTTTGCCGACAACCTTCGTGCCATCAGCAGACCCTGGGCCACCATCGACAGCCCCTTCGTGACCCGGCTGGTCCACGCCTACGCCGACCACGATCCGCCCTACTGCGTCGTCGACTTCGCCCCAGGTGAGCGGCTCGACGACATGGTCTACGAGAGCGAGACACCGCGAAACGCCGTCTGGCGGCTCCGGTTCGCCTACCAGTTTGCGCGTGCCCTGGCTGCGGTCCACGCTGCTGGGCTGGTCCACGGCCATCTGAGCTCCGGCGCGGCGAGGTCCCACGAGGGACGGTTCCAGCTGGTGCGCATGCATTCTGCCGGCCTGATCGGGAGCCGCACGCCCGGCAACGACGCGGAGTCGCGGCCACATTTCCGCCCCGAGGCTCGAAGGCGCGTTCCACTGGAGCCATCCGCCGACATCTATGGCTGGGCGGATCTTGTCCTGCGGACGACGGCCGGCTGGCAGCGAAGCCRCCGCGGCCAGCCCCATCCCAACTCCGGATTCACAGAGCTTGACGCGCTGGTCACCCGTGCGTCTGACGGGAAACCCGATCGCCGCCCCTCCGCCCGGGAAATCGTCGACAGACTCGCCGACGCGGCCGAGGAGTATCCCGACCTGAGCTCATCACAGGCCGRGGAGTCGACCGGCGCCGACGCGCCCGCCTGGCAGGGGCAGGTTGGTTGGTCGTCAATTCTCCCGCCGGCCCTGCCGACGGAACCTTTCGTCGATCTTCGGGAAGGAGTGGAGGAGCGGGATGTCAGGCCGGCACCAGGAGGTGTGCCTTCCGACCCACCGAGGTATACGCAGCCCTCGACGGCGGCAACTCGCCGGCAGACGCAGGGCGACCGGGTCCGGCTTTCATCAGAAGACCGCGATCTGCTAGTGAGCGAGCTTTCGATGATCTTCATCATGCCCGCTTCGGTGGATAATCTCCTGCGCCGGATCGGAATTCCTCGTCGTCAGACTCCGTCGTGGAGCTCCACCAGTTCCTTCCAGCTCTGGTCCTCGATCATCGACGACATGGAGGCCGGCATCGTCCAGGAGCCCTACGAAAGGCTCCTCACCGCGGCGAGCTCCGACTACCCGGCGAACGCAGTGCTGCGGGATCTGGTTGACCGCTATGTGGGGACTAGTGCTCGGAAGCGTCCCACACACCCGCCCACCTACCCAGGCCATGATCGTTTCTTCATCAGTTACGCGCAGTCCGACATCGACCGGGCCCGCAGCCTGTACGGGCAGCTGCGTCGAGACGGTTTTTCCCCTTGGCTCGACGACATCGACCTGGCCGACGCACCGGAAGGCCAGGACACACAGACCGCGACCGAGAACGCACTACGCGGAAGCCGCGTAGTTATCATCCTGCTATCCCGAAACAGCACAGACAGCTGGTCACGAATTCTTACAGAAACACTTTACCCAATGATGGAAAGCCGCGATAAATTCATCATTCCCACCCGCCTCGAACCATGCGAAATACCCGATTCCCTCAGGAGCATAGCGGGCGTAGATCTGTTCACTGACGACGGATATCGACACCTGACCAGCTCGCTACGAAGATATGTTGGGCGTCCTGCCTTCCCCGGGGACACCAGGTGAGATGAGGGCGTGTCTGGAGCGGATGGGGCTGCGGTGGGCGGCGTCATGCCGGGCAAACTTTGCCAGCCGCAGCGCCAGCGCCGTCCTCGTCAGGACGCCTGGCCGGCGTAGCCGGTGTTCTCGTCGGCGGAGCGGTGGCGGTTGGTGACCCAGGCGTCGGGCAGCACCACCCATTCACTTTCGGTCACCAGCTGGACGAGGGATCCGTCCAGGCGCGGTGGCCGGGTCGGGTCGGTCGTCGGGCACAGCACCCAGACGGGACGGCCGCCGGCGCGGGCCCGGTCGGCGAGGGCGAACAGGACGTCGAGGCCGCGGCCGTCGTAGCGGCCGAACAGGCCGGCGTCGTGCAGCAGCAGCGGGGCGGGCCGGCCGGTCCCGGCCCCGGAGCGGTTGTGGGGGTGGTCGGTGGGCGCGTCGACCTGGGCGGTGAGCTGCAGCGCGGCGCGGGCCCAGGCGGCGCGGACGTATTCGGCGAGGTTGGTGGCGGCGCGGGTGCCGGGGGCGGCAGCGTCAGCGCGCAGGATCGTCGACCAGGTCGGTTTGGGGCGCGGGTCGACCTCGGCGTGGAGGGCGTCGAGGAAGACGGCGGCGACGTCCACCAGGTCGACGGCGAAGCGGTGTGGACGGGCCAGTTCGGCGCGGGCGGCCAGGTAGTGGTTGCGTCGGACGGTGAGGGCGCGGAAGCCGCCGTCCGTGGCTGCGGCGGCCAGGCGCTGTTCGGTGAGTGCCGCGGCGGCCTGGTCGGGGTGGTCGAACATGGTGCGGGCCGGCCGGCCGCCCAGGTCGGTGGGCTGGCGGACGACCGAGGTGGAACGCGGGCCCGAGCCGCCGAGGCCGGTCGAGGAGAGCAGGCCGTGCGGTGACACGTAGCCGTCGCGGGCCGCGTCCCATTCGAGGACAAAGCCGGCCGCGGCGAGCGGCCTGTCGAGCTCCGGGTGCGTCGGCAGCGGAGTGGTGAGCCAGGGGAAGCGGGCGTGGACCCTCTCGTGGATGGTCGGGACGTCCAGCAGCAGCCGGTCGGGGCGGTCGCCCGAGCCGCTGACCTGGGGCGGGATGGCGCCCGGGCGGGTCGGCGACACGCCGGCCTGGGCAAGCCGCAGGGCGCGGACCAGGTCGAGGTCCCGCGGGTAGATCTCGAGGCGAGCGTTGGTGGCGGCAGTTCGGGAGGCGGCGGCGGCCATCCGGACGAGCCGTTGCTGGTCGAGCGCAGGGAGCCCACCAGGGCCACCCGCGCCGCTCGGACCCCCCGCACCGCTCAGTTCGGCGGAACCGCCCAGCCCGGCGATCCCGGTCAGGGCACCCGGCCCGTCGTCGATACCGATACCGGTGTCGATGCCGGTGTCGGTGTCGGCGGCCTCGCCGGTGTCGTCGAGGCCCTCGGCTGCAGGGTCGCCGCCCGCGGGCAGGGTGCGGACGGCGGAGAGCTCCCGCAGGACGGTCGCCGGTGCGGGCAGCTCCTCGGCGCGGGCGAGTCGGTCCGCGGCTCGACCCAGGGCTATGGCGTAGTCGAAGAGGGCGGGTGCGGCCGGTGCGAGGGGGCCGTCGTCCTCGGCGGCTTCGAGCGCGACGAGCATCCGGTCGTAGTACCGGCGTCGGGCCAGGCGGGGTTCGGTGTCGAGGTCGAGGTCGACGATCTCCAGCGCGGCGCGGACCGTGGCGGCGGCGAGCGCCCGGCGCTGGGCGGGCGATCGCCGGACACCGGCGCTGTCGGCGCCGCTGCCGTGGCGGGCGAGGATGGCGGTGACCAGTTCGTCGAAGCCCGTCACCCGGCCGAGGTCACCGAGGATCTCGATCAGCTCGTCGTGCACGAAGCGGACGGCCTCGTCGGCGTGCCAGGCCTTGCGCCGCGCGCTCAGCACCTGCGCGATGCGCCCCGAGGTCACCCCGACCCGCTCGGCGATCTGCTGCTGCGGCGCCCAGAGGGGGACGTCCGGCGGCACCCCGGCGGCGTCGGGCAGGCCGAGCAGCAGGCGTGCGGCCTCGCGTTCGGTGGCGTTGCGCTCGGCGGCGCTGCGCCGGCCGGCGACGGGGCGCGGGAGCAGGCGCGCGGCGAGGACGTCGACGGGCATCCGGGCGTAGTCGGGAGCTGGCTGCGCCGCCGTCCCGTCTGCCTGCTGCCCTGGGCCCCGCTGGCCTTCCGGCTGCTGGCCGACGGGCAGCGGCAGGTCGGCCGGCCCGACAAGGACGGCTTTCGCATTGGCCTGCACCGCCGTCTCCAGCGACGTCGCCGCAGCCGTCGCCGCTGCTTCTGCCGCCGCGGTTGCGGCAGCGGCGGCCACGCGGCGCCACTGGCGGATCCGGGACTGCAGCTCCTGGCGGGTCTTCGCGCCGGTGCCCGGCAGGCTGATGATCTCCTTGGAGCCGAGTGCCAGCAGGTCGGCGACGGTCGTCGCGTCCAGCCGGTGCGCGGCCGAGACGGCCCGCGGTGACAGGCCGGCGGCTTCCAGCGGGGTGTCCGCGGTCGCCACTGCGGCGGCCCGGTCGCGGGCGGCGACGCTGTCCGGCGGATCTCCGGCGACGGCCGCGGCGCCGACGCCGACTCCGGGGGTGTCGGGACGGGTGCCCGCCGCCAGCTGGGTCACGGCCGCGGTCGTCGCCGGGTGGATGGTCGCCGGGGTCGGCGGGGTGGAGTCGGCGGCACGGAAGACGGCCTGCCAGGCGTCCCGCATGTCCTTCAGGGACGGGAAGCGGCGGGCGGCGTCCCGGTCGAGGGCTCGTAGGAAGAAGCTGGTGAGGCCGGGCCGGATGGCAGGGTCGAACGCCTCGGTGGCCACTGTGGGCGGGCCCTCGGTGAACCGTGCCTCGGCGGATCCGTTGCCCCACACCGGCAGTTCGCCGGAGGCCATCTCGTGCAGGGTGACCGCCAGGGCGTAGCGCTCGGCGTGGTCGTCGTAGGTGGTGCGGGTGCCGGCGCCGAGGAACGGGTCGAGGTAGCGGCGGGTGCCGGCGGTGGTATCGCGGATGGAGATGTTCGCGAGCGAGAAGTCGATGAGAACGAGCTGGTAGGTGCGGTTGGGCCGGCGGCGGATGACGATGTTGTCCGGTTTGAGGTCGCGGTGGGCGACGCCTTCGCCGTCCAGGTAGTCGACGGCGCCGAACAGGTAGTCGCTGTAGGTCTCCAGCTCGTCGACGGAGAGCCGGCCGTCGCGCAGCTTGCGGGCCACCGTCTGCTCGCCGGCGTGGTCGAGGACGAGTACCCGGCGCCCGCCGACGACGAGCGTGTCGGGGCGGGCGAGCCTGATCACCCGCGAGTCGTTGAGCCGGCCCAGCACCGACGCCTCGTGCTCCAGCCGGGACGCCCGTTCGTCCGACAGGGCGATCTTGAGGACCTCGTCGCGGTCCGTCTTCTCGTTGCGGGCGAGGAACGCCCGGCTCGTCGACCCGGTGCCGAGACGCTCCCGGATCCGCCACTCGCCACCGACGAGGTCGCCGTGCTGGGCCTCCAGCGGATCCGCCTCGGATTCGAGCTCCGCCCCGCCGGTTTCCTCCGCGGGCGGGAGACTCGGCCGGGTGAACTCCTCCTCGACGAGCTGCAGCCAGTCGAGGAAGTCACCGACGCTGGTGTGCCTGTCCTCGGGCAGCGGGCGGGTCGCCTGCGCGACCATCTCGTCCACCGTCTCCGACAGCGAGTCGACGGCCTCGGCCGGGTGCAGGGCGCCTGCCTGCTCCAGGCGTGCCTTCAGCGCGTTCGGGCTGTCCGCGGGCGGCTGGCCGGTGAGGATCAGGTAGGCCAGCGTGCCCAGGCCGAACACGTCGATGCCGACCGGGTCCGGCCAGGGGGCGTTGATCTCAGGTGCGAGGTAGCCGGCGGCGGCCAGCTCCAGGTGCGGGAGGAAGCGGGCCGCGGGCGCCACYGCCAGCTCACGGGACGTCGACGTCATCGCGCCGGTGGCCGCACCGGTGCCCGAATCGGCGTCGCGGGCCGCGGCCTGCCAGTCGGTGATCATCAGGGTGGGTGCGAGCCAGCGCTTCTCGCCGCGGCGGACGGACGGCACGACCAGCACGCTGCGCGCGGACAGCGCCCGGTGGTACAGGTGCCGGCGGTGCGCGTAGGCGACCGCCTCCACCAGCTGGCGGATCATGAGCAGCCGGGTGCCGGCGTCGAGGCGGTCGCCGTACTGGTCGAGGTAGTGGTCGAGACGCATCTCGTCCGGCCGGTGCCGGAAGACCAGCGCCGGGCCCGCCTCGTGGCTCTCCAGGGCGTCGACCTGCACGATCCCCGGATGGTTGATCCCGTGCAGCACGAGGAACTCGCGGCGGGCGACCGCCTCCCGGCTCGCCCGCTCGGCCTCCCCCGCGGCCCGCTCGACGAGGTAGATCCGCACCCGCCGCCGCTCCGAGGCGACCATGGTGTGGGCGGCATGATGGTCCTGCCAGGTCGGGCCGGAGTCGAACGCCGGGAACTCCAGCTCCCAGGAGCCCACCCGCTGGTGGCGCCGGCTGCGGCTGATGCCGACCGCCTGCAGCAGCGAGGCCAGGGCCTTCGACAGCTCCGGAGTGATCCGCTGCCGTTCGTCCCGCAGCGGGACGTCCAACAGCCCGGACCAGATCGACGGCAGTCGCGTCCCGCCCGCACCTGCGGGGCTCCCAGAACCCCTGAAACCTGCAGCCCCCGCGGGACCTGCAGCGCCCGCGGGGCGTGCCGGGGTGCCGCGTTCCGGGCCGAAGACCCAGTGACGATGGTGGTCGGGGAGATCGACGCGCAGGGTCGGGTTCGACAGGAAGACCGCCGGCTGGACGAACGGGATCTTCGTCTTTCCGCGGCTGGCGTTCTGCAGCAGGGAGCGCAGTTCCTTGGACTTCTGGTTCGCCAGGTGCAGCGGGTTGTCGAAGATCCGGGTGCCGCCGGACTCGCGGTGCTGCGTCCAGTTCGACCCGGCGGCGGTCAGCCGTCCGACCAGGCTTTTGATCTCGATGAGGTAGATGCCGCCGCGGGCGACGACCAGCAGGTCGACCTCGCGGATGTGCCCGGTGGTCGCGGTGAACGTGAAGTTCGACCAGGCCCGGTACGGCTCGGCGTCCGGCAGCAGCAGCCGGACGTGCTCCAGCGCCTCCCGCTCGTGCGGGAACTGCGACGGCGTGACCGTCTCCCACCGGCCCTGCTCCCGCACCCCGTCTCCCCCGGCCATCTCCGCGGGCCCGTCCCCCGACTGGCACGCCCGCAATGTCCCACCGGTGACCCTAGCCCATACGGGGGGTGTCCACCGTTGCCAGGAACGGTGACAACCACAGGCCATGTCACGGCCGACGACGCGGGCACCCGCCTGCGGCAGGGGACTTTTCCGCCTGTAACGTGCACTGCGCTGTGACAGGGTGAGGGGGACACCGTGGGCGGAGCACGTTTGGCGATCATTGTCGTATCGGTCGCCATGCTGGCCGCATGCGCCGGGGGCACCGATGGGCCGGATGACGGCGGGGCGCCACGGCCGGCGGCTCAGGAGCGGCGCGCCACCGCTGCAGTGAATGCATCCCCGGACGGAGCGCTCACCGGGAAACTCGGGACGACGGACACACTGGCGGCTGCTCCAGYCGGATCTCCGTCGCGAAACAGGGGGCCGGGAGGTACCACGGGCGTCAGTCCGGGCGGCTCCGCCGTTGCGTCGACGGACCGCGCCGCCACCGCTCCAAACCAGCACGCCGCGGTGCCAGACCGAGGTACCGCTGTATCCGACCAGCGCGCCGCTGCGCCGAACCAGCCTGTCTCCGGGCCGGGGCGGGAGCCGTCCGCCGCTGCACCGCCGGCGCCTGCCCCGGCGCAGTCCCCGGTGTACTACGCCAACTGTGACGCGGCCCGCGCCGCCGGCGTGGCCCCGATCCCGCGTGGCGCGCCCGGCTACCGTTCCGGGCTCGACCGGGACAATGACGGTACTGCCTGCGACCAGGACACACCGGCCCTGGCAGCCACTCAGGCACCGCTCCCGGCAGGCCCCGCGCCGGATACTCCTGCCCCGGCCGGACCGTCAGCTACGGAGGCGCCCCCTCCCGGCCCACCCTCACCGGACCAGCCCGAGAATCCTGCGACGTCGGCCCCGAGCCCGACACCAGCACCAGCCGCTACGGCACCGGCGCCGCAGGGACTCGCCGCCGCACCGGAGGTCTAGCGGTATTCGGACCGTCTGCCTGCAACGACAGAGCACCGGCGAGACGCGGTGGACCCGTTAGGAGTCGGGTTGTCTCCATGCTCCCGGAATAGGACGACACAGGTTCGTGGACGGAGTCGGCCGCGCTGCGCCCTACCGGGCCTGAGACCGGCGTGGCGCGTCACGCCAAGGGTTTGAACCGCACAGGGAATACAATCTGACGTGGCGTTTGGGGCGGGCTGGGCTGTTCTCGCCATCCGGCGGAGAAGGCGACTCAGGCTGGTTGCCGCCGGCGGGGTTCTCCTGGTCCCAGCATTTTGTTCCCCGCCAAAGTAACTCGATGATCGGCTCTGTCTCCGCAGGTCGGGACGCGGTCGATCGGTTTGTGATCAGCACGACGTCATCCCCCTGACCATGGATGACCGGCGCGCGCAGCGTTGCCGGGTCTCCCGGGAAAGACGAGGTCACTCATGGACCCGTACGACTGGTGGCAGCAGCGACTGACCGCGGAGTTCTTCGGCCCGGCCGCTCACGGACGCCCCGTCATCCTTCACCTGGATGACGAGAAGGTGCAGCGGCTGCGGGGATCCTCCGGGCCGGACCTGGTCGGAGCTCTCCAGAGCCGGCTGGACTGGGATGCCCGGGAGGACATCTTCGACGGCATCTTCCGTGCCGAGACGCCGTGGCGGAGAACAAGGCCGGGTAACCCGCTTCCGGAACCGCTGCCCGAACCGCCGCCGTGCCTTCCGTTGCTGGCCGTCTGCGTGCTCGCCGCGACGCGGATGCACCGCGACGGCAGCGCCTGGTCCAGCAACTACTATCGCCGGCTCGTCGACCTTCTTCCCATGCCCCGCGGATCCGCGCAGGAGACGAACCGTCGGTTGAAGAGCAGCTACGAGCAGATCCCGAGCCACTGGGAAACGCTGCGTGGCTGGATGTGGGCCCACGGCGGCGCGCGGGGCCTCGTGACCTTTCAGGAGGGGCGTCAGACGCGGATAGGATTCGCGCTCTCTCAGGCCGTCGTACGGAAACGTGACCTGCCGGAGCTGGACGGGTTCTTCCGTTCACCAGCGGGCCAGGCCGCGGCGAGACGTGGCCCGGCCGATCTCGTCGTGGCGCTGCGCCGCTGGGAGGGGCTGCGGATGGACCTCCTCTCACCCCCCTTGCGGGACGCCCTGCGCAGTCCGCGGCCGGTGCGGGACGAGGTCCTCGGGGGCGTTCTCGCGGCCGTGGCGGATTCACCCGACCGGGTCGACGGCCAGCGTCCGACCTGGTCCACCGTCCTGACCGCCGTACCTGGGGCGCCCACTCCGGAGGCGAGGTGGAGAGACCTGCGTCGGCTTGCGCTGCTGCCCACCTTTCTTGACGACGGCTGGGGCGACTGGCAGGTGGGCTGGTACGCCCCGGTCGTCGACGGGGTGGCCGGCGACACCCTGCACGGCGCCTCCGACGCCTCCGGCGTCGACAGTGGGGGCGGAGGCGGCTTCGAGGTGCGGGCGGAACCCGACCGAAGCTCGTACCGCCTCACCGGTGACCTGCCCGACGCCGAGGCCGTGCTGTCCCACGGTCTGTATGCGGCGGGGGCGCGGCTGAAGGTCGAGCAGCCGGCACGCGGCGTGCTCCTCGCCACCGAGAACAGCGCGGCCGGTGCCTGGGTCGCCACCGCCGTGGTGGAGTCCGACGAGCCGCTGCTGCTGGTCGTCCGCGACGATCTGCTGGACGCAGTGATGGACATGCTCGCCGGGGCCGGGGCCGACGAGGTCCACCCGGAGCAGGGCCCGTTCCCGGGCTGGCAGGTGCTCCGGGAGATTGTCCTCACCGACGCCGCCCTGGCAGGCGCACGGCTGCGGGATCTCGGGGCCGCGGTGACGGTGCGGGTGTCCCGACGTCCGCGGCTGGTCGGCGGGCTCCCGGTGGGCCGGGAAAGCGGTGCGGGCGCGTGGGGATCGCGCTATCTCATCGACGGGCCGCCGGACCTGGTGCTTCCCGCGGAGTGGGATCCCACCGAGTCCGTCCTCCTCGACGGACACCGCCTCCCTGCGCCACCGGCCGACCGGACCATCCCGCTGCGGTCGCTGTCGCTGTCCGAGGGTCTGCACACGGTGCAGGTGGGCGGCCACACCCGCCAGTTCACCCTCCATCCCCCGCAGCCGCTCGTCCTGCCSGCACCCACGGGAGAGACACGGTGGGGAGAGACGCGGCTCACCGTGCCCTATGGCACCGCGGCGTACTTCTTCCTGTCCGACGGGCATGCGATCCCGATCCGGGAACCCGAGCCGCCGCGGTGGTGGCGGCGTCGCAGAGTCCCCCTCCGCGCGTTCGCCTACCGGGTCACGGCGCCGCCCGAAGCCGTGTGGCTGGCGCTCGACGGGGCGCCGCGCCGGGTCCACCAGCTCCGAGAGGTACCGCCGAGCATCGGCGAGCTGAACGCCGTGGACACCGCTGCGTGGGCACGGTTCGTCCTGGCCAGCGACGTCGAACGGCCCGAGAGGAAAGCGTGGGAGCACTACCGGCGGGCGGCGCTCAACCGGCGGCATGCCAATGCCACGGCCATGGCAGGGAGGGCGCGGTGACGCCCGATCCGGACGTGCTGCTCGCCTGGTTGGCCGACCGCCACCGTGGCCCGCTCGGTCCCCTGTACCGGACGGTGGCCTGGTACGCAGGCGAGGCGGCCGACTCGCGGGACGTCCGGCGTCTGGTCTGGGACCTGTGTGAGCTGGGCATTCTCGCGGTCGACACCACACGGCGACGGTGGGAGGCACAGCCCCCGCGGCTGGCCGAGCTGCCGGGTCGCGGCAGTCTCGCGTTGTTCGCCGGCGCGGTGTCCGAGGATCAGATCTACGCCGCGGAGGGGCCGGGAGTGCGGCTGACCGTGCACCGCAACGAGCGTCCGGGCAGGTTACCGCTGCCCTCCACCTGGTGGTTGGCCTACGAGGACGACCAGGCCCTGGCGGCCGCGGCAGCCCGCGGCGGAATGCCCGTCGAGCCGGAGGCAGCGGTCCGGCGAAGCACCGCGCTGTGCAGCATCGCACCGACCGTGGCGGTGGAGCGGCCCGGCAGGCAGGGGTCGGAGCTGGAGCGGTGGAACCGGCGGACGTCCCGGTTCCAGCCGGCGGACCGCCGCATCCTCGGTGACGGGCTGTATCGGCGGGATACCTACGGCAGAAAGGAGTACCTGCTGTGCCGGGCGGGGACGTGGTTCGCCACCACAGGGGCCGAGGGCCGGTACCTGGTGGACGACAACTCCGGGCTGCCGCTGCGATGGCGGTCGGACGGTGAGGGCGGCATAGGCAAAGGAGGCGGCGGAAACGATGGCGGTGACGCCCTGGGGGCACTCATCGTCGACATGAGCATGCCGCTGCCGGCTACGCACGGCGCGGTCGCCGCGCTGTGCACCGGGCTTCCGCCCGTCCGCGACGGGGGCCGGCAGGAGATCGTCTATGACGGTGTCCCGCTCGGCGTCGCCGACCGGATCGCCCGCTCGCTCCACTCTTCTCTGAAGGTGTGCTGATGTCCGACAGTCCGTCGCCTGCCCTCGACGTCTTCGGTGCCTTCGACGCGCTGCGCGAGGCCTACCTGCGGTATTACGACACCCCGTTTGGACTGGCCGACGAGGAGCTGGAGGCCGAACGGCGGGCGCTGCTCGACCGGCCCGGCGGCGTCTACACCGAGCCGCTGGTCGAGCTGCGCCCCGAGTACACCTCGACCGGGTGCTCGCTGGCCGAGTCGGCGGCGCGGGCCGGCGCACCCGCCGAGCTGGCCGCGTTCGCCGCCTGCGGCCTGCTGCCCGCGGGACGCAGCCTCTACACCCATCAGGAGCAGGCGCTGCGCGCCGGGCTGCGACCTGGCCGGAACATGGTCATCACCGCGGGCACCGGTTCCGGCAAGACCGAGTCGTTCCTGCTGCCGGTGATCGCGAGCCTGCTGGCGGAATCTGCGGCCTGGGGTGGTGGTCCAGCGCCGTTCGAACCCTGGTGGCGAGGCAACGGCCCGTTCCGGGCACAGCGGGCGGACGAGAGCGGCCGGCCGGCGGCGGTGCGCACGCTCGTCCTCTACCCGATGAACGCCCTCGTCGACGACCAGCTGATCCGGCTGCGCCGGGCGCTCGACAGTGACGAGGCACGCCGATGGCTGGACCGGCACCGCCGCGGCCACCGCTTCACCTTCGGCCGCTACACCGGGGCGACGCCGGTGACCGGCGAGCCCGGTGACAGCCGGCAGCTCAGCGAGCTGCGCGACTACCTGCGGGAGACCGAGAAGCGGGCCCGGCAGGCACACCGGAACGGCGGCGACGCGCGGTTCTTCGTCCCCCGGCTGGACGGCGCCGAGATGCGTTCGCGCTGGGACATGGCCGCCGCACCCCCCGACATTCTGATCACGAACTACTCGATGTTGAACATCATGCTCGGGCGTTCCCGCGACCAGAGCTTCTTCGACACGACCCGGGACTGGCTCGCGGCGCATCCCGAGCACCGCTTCACCCTCGTCGTGGACGAGCTGCACCTCTACCGGGGCACGGCAGGTACGGAGGTCGCCTACCTGCTGCGCAACCTCCGGCACCGGTTGGGGGTGGCGGACAGTCCGGAGCAGTTCCGCATCCTGGCGGCCTCGGCGTCGCTGAGCCCGGAGCGGGACCGCCGCTTCCTCGCCGAGTTCTTCGCCGCCGACGCCGACGCCTTCGACTTCGTCGCCGGCACGACCGTGCAGCCGACGCCGGGAACGTCCGGCGTCGGAGCGGCGGCCGGTGTCGGTGGTGTCGCGCTCGGCGGTGCGGCGGCACGCCTGTTCACCGACGCCGCCRCCGAGCCGACGGACCCGTCTCCGGAACAGGCCGCGGAGCTGCTGGCACGCACCGGCGGAGCGGACGCGCTCCGTGCGGCGCTACATGACCCGGAGCACGGCGGCACGGTCACACGGGCCGCCGACGACCTCGCATCCCGACTGTTCCCGGTGGCAACGCGCGACGAGCGGGAAGCCTCGCTACGTGGTCTGCTCAGGGTGCTGCGGTCGGCTGCCGGTAACGATGGTGGCGGCGGCCTTCCGAAGATCCGCGCGCACTTCTTCTTTCGCAACGTCAGCGGCATCTGGGCCTGTACCGACCCGATCTGCCCCGTCATGGTCACCGGAAGCGGCGGCGACACCGGCGAGCGCGGTTCCGGTGTCCGGCGGYGGCCCGGCATCGGCCGGCTGTATGCGCAGCCGCGGGAGCGGTGCCTGTGCGGCGCGCGGGTGCTCGAACTCGTCTTCTGCCAGAGCTGTGGCGATGTCATGCTCGGCGGCTTCACCGTCGCGGCGGAGACCGAGCGGCGGCTGTTCAATGCGGAGCTGTTCCCCGACGTCCCCGAGCTCAGGCGCCTCCCGGAGCAGGCGGCGGTGGACCGTACCGCCGCGAACTATGTCGTCTACTGGCCTTCGGACCAGCCCCAGCAGGCCGACGACGACGCCACCTGGAAACGCGGCGATCTGACGTTCACCTTCCGCCGCAGCACGCTCGATCCCCGTAGCGGCCTGCTGCGCAACATCGAGCACGGTTCGACGGGCTGGAGCTTTCACGTCGAGGCGAAGCGCGGCGTGGGGGTGGACCGCTCCGCGCTCCCCCCGTTTCCCACCCGGTGTCCGGCCTGCGGCGCCGACTGGGAGATCACCTACCGACGCGGCTCGGTGAAGGGACGTCCGCTCGCCGCCATCGACCCGCAGCGCTACCGCTCCCCGGTGCGGCTGATGCGCACCGGGTTCGAGAAGGTCAACCAGGTACTCGTCACCGAGCTGGCCGGCCAGCTGGACGCCACCGAGCGCAAGGTCCTGCTGTTCTCCGACAGCAGGCAGGACGCTGCCAAGATGGCCGCGGGTGTCGGCCTGCGGCACTACCAGGACCTGGTGCGGCTGCTCCTCGTCGAGATCGTCGAGGAGGACGACCAGGGCACCGCGGACGTCGACCTCGCCCGCCGGTGGACGCAGGGCGACCGGACCCCGGAGAGCAAGGCCGCGTTCGACCGGCTGCGTGAGCGGTCCGGCACCGAGTTCAACGCGCTGCTTGCCGCCTGGATCGCCGGCGATGTCGACCCTTCCGGCCTGGAGGCGAACCTCTCCCAGCCGCCGACGCTGCGCTCGCTGGTGCCGAGGATCCAGGAACGCCTGCTGCGGATGGGCGTCAATCCGGCCGGTCCACAGCCCTCACGACAGCACCACGGCAAGGAGTCCTGGTACCGCTTCTACGACTGGTCGACCGGCGTTCCCGTCGTGCGCGGCACGCTCACCGCGTCCGAGCAGGCCAGCCTGCTGGGCGCCGAGGACGACCTGCTGGAGAACGTCATCGAGAACCTGCTCTCCGGGGCCGGCCGCGACTTCGAGTCCCTCGGCCTGGGCTGGCTCGACCTGCGCCCGGGGACGTCGGACCACCACCTGGACCCGACCGGCGACCGGGCGATCGCCCGGGCCARTGTCCGGATCCTCGCCGAACTGCGTCGCCTCGTCGGGTATCGGGACGGAAACCCCCGCCCGCCGCGGCGGCTGACGGAGTTCTGGAAGGCCGTCGCCCGCGCCCACAGGCTCGACCCGGACGAGGTCGCGGCCCGCGCGGCGCGGGGATGGGGCAACGCGGTGCGCGAGTACCTCGTGGACCCGGCGGAGGTCGTGGTCCGCCGTCCAGGCGACACCGCATGGACGTGCCCGGCCTGTCGGCGCCAGCATCTCCACCCCGGCGCGCTGGTCTGCACCCGGTGCCGGGCCGCGCTCCCGACGTCCGGGAACCCCCCTCGGGACGCCGGTCGGGACTACTACGGGTGGAAGGCGTCGACAGGCCACGGCCGGTTCCGACTGAGCTGCGCCGAGCTCACCGGGCAGACCGGCCGCACCGAACGCCAGCGCCGCCAGGCGATGTTCCAGGAGGTGTTCCTGGACGGTGACGAGATCCCGCTCGCCCAGGGCGTCGACCTGCTCTCCGTCACCACGACCATGGAGGCGGGCATCGACATCGGCGCGCTCGCCGGCGTCGCCATGGCCAACATGCCGCCCACCCGTTACAACTACCAGCAGCGGGTCGGGCGCGCCGGCCGGCGGGACTCCCCCGTCGCGGTCGCGCTGACCGTCTGCCGCGGCCGCAGCCACGACGAGCACTACTTCCAGCACCCGGTGGAGATCACCAACGACCCGACCCCGCCGCCGTACCTGGCGATGGGGCAGCGGGAGATCCTCGACCGATCGCTGAGCGCCGCCGTGCTGACCGCGGCGTTCCGCGCACTGCCCCCGGACCTGCGGGTGGACGGCAGGGTGCCGAACGTCCACGGTGAGTTCGGCGCCGTCGACGAATGGGACCGGCGCGGGCCGCACATCCGGCGGTGGCTGGCGGCGAACACCGGAACGGTCACGGCGATCTTCCGGGCGCTGTCGGCCCACACATCGCTGCGGCTGACGGTGGACGAGGCGATCGCCGGGCTGCGGCGGCTTCCCGAGGCGATCGACACTGTGGCCGCCCGCCCGGTCGGGCACGAGGCGCTCAGCCAGCGGCTCGCGGAGGCGGGGCTGCTGCCGATGTTCGGCTTCCCGACCCAGGTCCGGCTGCTCCACCTCAGCCGCCCGACCCGCTCCTTCCCTTGGCCTCCGGACGACGTCGTCGACCGGGATCTGTCGATCGCGCTGTCCCAGTTCGCCCCTGGAAGCGAGATCGTCCGCGACGGGTCGGTCCACACCGTCGTCGGCGTAACCAGTTTCCAACCGTCGTTCCGCGGGCCGAAGCCGGTCGATGAGCCACTCGCGTACGGCCACCACCTCGGCCTGTGCATGGAGTGCAACCACGTCGGCGAGGTCACCGACCCCGAGCTGACCCGCCCCACCGGCCAGGCAGGGGCGACAGGAGCGGCGGCCATGACGGCACCGGCGGGGGCCGCGGACTGCCCGGCGTGCGGACGGGACGGTTACCGCGTGGTCGAGACCCGTCAGCCCCTCGGCTTCCGCGCCGGCGCCGAACGGGACTTCGACGGGGCGTTCACCTGGTCACCTCGGCGCATAGTCGCCCGCGCCACCAGCGACCTCGACAAGTTGGAGCAGTCGACGACGGACCGCAACCTCGTCGCGCTGTCCGGACGCGGCTCCCGTTACATCGTCAACGAGAACCTCGGACGCCTGTTCGCCTTCCGCCGTACCGTCGCCGACCCCTGGGGTGGCTATCTCGAGGCCGCGACCGTCGACCGCGTCGAGGACCAGCGGATCCGCCTGCCCGCCGGGGACACGACCCGGGTCGCGCTCGGCGCCGTTCTGCACACCGACCTGCTCTTCGTCGGCTCGGACATCCCCACCCTCCCCGGCGAGGGCCTGCGCCTGAACATTGCCGACGCTCCGCCGCGCTGCGCCGCCGATATCTCCCAGGGGCTGCGGACGGCCTGGTACTCGCTGGCGTTCCTGCTCCGCAGCGCGGCGGCGAAACATCTGGACGTGCAGACGCAGGAAATCACGGCCGGCATCCATTCGTCGGCCCGTGGCGGCGAGCAAAGCTTCTATGCGTTCCTGGCGGACACCCTGGAGAACGGGGCAGGTTTCAGTTCACATCTGGGCGAGGCGGCGGAGCTGCCACGTTTCCTCGACACCGTCGAACGCTATCTGGGCGGTCTGGACCAGGACACCCACGCCGATGAATGCGTCTCTTCCTGTTACCGCTGCCTGCGGGACTACACGAACATGGCCTACCATCCGCTGCTCGACTGGCGGGTGGCCCGGGACCTTCTCAGCGTGCTCCGGCGCGGCACGCTGCCGGCGAGCCCGGAGCGTGAGGAGCGCGTGCTCGGAGACTGGGCGGACGCTCACGGTGCGGCCCACCGGCTGAGCACACCGGCGCCATCCTGCCTGGTCGGCCACGGGACCCGGCAGGCGGCACTGGTGGTGAAACACCCGCTGGAGGCCTTCGACCACACCGTCACGAGCCGACGTCTGGAGAAGACCGTCGTCGAACTCGCCGCCTCGGGTGTGGGCGCGGACGACATCGTCATCACCGATTTCCACACATTGGAGATGAGTCCGATGGTCGTCAAGGAGGCTCTCGGTGCTGTCATCACCCCCCGCAGGCGGTAGGCCAGCGTAAAGAATCATCCACTATGTCGGCGAGGAACTGGGCGATGTCGGGAGCCGGGCTRGACGGGACAGGCCGCTTCATGACCTTCACGGGCGGCTTCATCTCGTGGCACCCGGAGACGGGGGCCCACGGAACACTTCCAGCATGGCTCCGCTGTTCTGGAACAGCGCGAACGGGCAGGTATCCCAGGCCTGACCACCAGCGATCCAGGCTGACCCGTCTCCTTCAGGTCGACCGCGTCGCTCAGGCTGCTGACAGGTGGAGCGGGAGGCTTGCCAGGCCCCGCAGGATGATGTGCGGGCGGTAGATAAGAGCGCCGCCGGCCGGCGACTCCTCGGCCAGGGTGATGGAGCGCGCCCGCTTCAACAGCGCGCGGAAGGCGATGTCCGCCTCCAGCCGGGCCAGGGGCGCGCCGAGGCAGTAGTGAATACCGACACCGAACCCGAGATGGCGTCGTGCCCCGGCGGAACTGGTGTGGCGGGCGGCGAGGAACCGGTCCGGCTCGGCGAACGCGGCCGGGTCGCGGTTGGCGGCGCCGATCATGATGACGGCGCCGTCGCCGCGGGTGAAACGGTACCCGGCTATTTCGGCGTCCTGCAGGATGGTGCGGGCTACGAACTGCACTGGCGGGTCGTGGCGCAGGGTCTCCTCGACCGCGGAGCCGACCAGCCAGGGATCGGCCCGCACGTTCGCCAGCTGGTCGGGGTTGCGCAGGAGCGCGAGGATGCCGCCGCTGATGAGGTTCACGGTCGTCTCGTGGCCGGCGACGAGAAGCAGGGTGCACAGTTCGAGCAGTTCCCGTTCGGTGAGCATGTCGCCGTCGTCGTGGATCTCCACGAGGCGGCTGAGCAGGTCCTCGCGCGGTTCTCTGCGGCGCCGGGCGATCAGGTCGCGGAAGTAGTCGTCGAACGCGACCGTCGCCGTGTTGCAGGCGGCCTTGTCCGCGGCGGTGAGCAGGTAGGCGGGGTCGAGGCCGCGGCTGAGTGCGTCCGCCCATCCGCCGAACAGCTCCTCGTCCGCGGTGGGGACGCCGAGCAGCCGGCACATCACCCGCAGCGGCAGCGGGCGCGCGTAGGAGGYGACCGCGTCGATCCGGCCCTTGTCGACCGCCTGGTCGAGCAGGGTGTGCGCCACGGAGGTGATCTCCGGGACGAGGGATTCGATGACCGCCGGGGTGAACGCCCTGCCGACCAGCCGCCGCAGGCGGGTGTGGTCGGGCGGGTCGGCGCGCAGCAGGGAGCCCAGCCCGTCCTCGGCGACCCCCCGGTAGCTGATGCCGGCGCCGTACCCATGGCCGGACGCCGGATGGGCGAGCACCGCCGACGCCTCGGCAAGGCGCGTCACCAGCGTGATCGTGTGGCCGTCCCTCTCCTCGGGCACGAAGGCCGCGGCCTCCCGGAACTCCCGGTACCGCGGGTAGGGGTCCGCAAGGCGGGTCGCCGTCATCGCGCCCACCAGCCCGCCAAGATCGACCGTGGACGTCTCCGCGCCGCTCACCGTGGTCACAGACCATCTCCTCCACCGAAGTTCGCACCGCACGGTGGCTTCAGAATCTCGCCCCGACGGCACGGGACGGGGAGGAAACCGCTCGTCTCCGACCCGGCGGCGGCCGGTTCCAATCGTCCGATTGGAGTATTGCGCGGAGGCCGTGCCCGACCTGGTCGCCGCCATGGACGCCCGGGCGGACCATCTCGGCAGGTTTGAGGCCGACCTGTACGGGTGCGTACGCTTCGCCGCCGTCGATCGGGCACGGCTGCCGCTTCCTTCGGGGAGATGCTCCGGGGTTCCTTCGGGGAGATGCTCCGGGGTGAGGAGCTCAGGTTCCGCTGGTTCCTACCAGCCCCAGCCACGTCCCCAGCCGCCGCCGTGCCAGCCCCAGCCGCCCCAACTGCCCCAGCCGTGGCCCCAGCCCCAGCCTCGGTGCCAGCCCCAGAAGAAGGTTCCGGTGACATCCCGGAAAGATCCTCGTGCCGAGATCGACGGCGCCTCGTACCTGCGCTTCATCATGGCCTCCTCATTCCAGGATCGTGACCTGTTCGGTGGCCGCCTGGTCGAGACCGCGTCACGGCCACTCGCCTGACCGGCGCGACCGGACACGTTCACCAGAGCCCGGGGGGCATTCCTTCCACCACTCTCCATCGTCTCCCCGTCCGCTTCAGTGCAGGTTCAGAAAGGGTTCATCACCCTGCGTCGATGAGCACCGAGGAATTTCGGTCCGAACATGTCGAAGTCGACCTGTCACCTTTTCGCGGATCGCTTCGCTCTACGCTTGAGGCGAATCGCGCAACAACGGATGGCGGCGCGAGCCGGCCGGCTGCGGGAACGGCGCAGCGCAGCGGCGAGCAGGAGCACCGGCAGACCGGCGCAGCCGAACAGCACCGTCAGGCCCGCCCACACCGATCCTGCGGCCCAGAAACCGAACACCCCCACCGAGGCGATCTCGGACACGGACCCGGCCAGCGAGGTGACCGTCGCCCGGGAGGAGTCCGGAACGACCTGTTGCAGCCGGGTGTCGGCCTGCACCGCCGCCCACTGCAGCACCCCGAACGCGACCGCCACACCGACCAGCCCGACAGGCGTGGCGCTGAGCGCACCGACAGCCAGGGCGCATCCCCCGGCGGCCAGTACCCGCCCCGGGTGGCGGGTTCCGCGATCGGCCAGCCAGGCGCCGACGGCGGTACCGGCAAGCATGATCCCGTAACCGGCGGGGACGAGGGACGGTGGGAGTCCCGTGTCGGCGACGAGCAGGGGCAGGTACTCGTCGAGCGTGAGGATGGCTGCCAGGCCGGCCACCGTCGCGACGGCAGCCCGTGTCGCCGCCGAGCGGCGCAGAGCCGCCAGGCCCGCACGGAGAACCCGAAGCGACCCTGTTTCCTGCTCGCCGCCGACACTCGAACGTGCATCCCGGCCACCGTCCGCCGCGTCGCCAGCCCCACCAGCCCCACCAGCCCCGCCAGCCCCGCCAGCCCCGCCAGCCCCGCCAGCCCCGCCAGCCCCGCCAGCGGTCATGGTGGTGCGGGTGTGGGGCAGGGCCAGGGCCAGAGCAGCGGCCGTCAGAGGTGCGGCGACGCTCGCCGAGCCCACCATGACGAACCCGCCCGCGGCCAGCACCGGGCCGGCCACCACGGCCGCGACCAGCGCTGACACGGTGCCGACGGCCTCAGCGCGGCCTGTCAGCCGGGGGTAGACATCCACCCGGCCCAGCGCCGTGAGCTCGGCGTGGATGTACGCCTGCCAGGTGCCCGACCGCAGCGACCCGCCGATTCCCCACAGCACGAACCCGGCGGCGAAAGCACCGTAGCCGGGTGCCAGTGTCCAGAGGGCGAACCCGGCGGCTGTCAGCAGCGGAGAGAAGACCAGCAGCAGCCGGCGCGACACCAGGTCCGCAAGCACACCCGAGGGAACCTCGGTGAGGAACGCCGTCAGCGACCACAGCGCGAACAGCGACGAGACAGCGGCCGGTGACAGGCCGTGCTCGACGAGCAGCAACGCGTACAGCGGGTAGAAGAGGACTGCTTCCTCGCACGCCGCATACGCATACAGCCGGCGGGCCAGGCCCGCCTCAGCAGAGGAACATCCCCGGGATCAACGTCGTCGGCGTCGCATGACACCCGATCCTAGCCAGCCGATGGCGGGATCTCCTGCCGCGATGAGTTCAGGCCGCGTCGCGGGTCTGTTCTGGTGACCGCTGTAGCGCGTCGTACGACGCGGCCCGGCACGAGACACCACGGAGGACACCATGACGACCATCCCTGCCGACCCGGCCACCACGTTGCCAGGACGCCCGCCCGTCGTCGACCTGGCCACCTGGCAGGCCGCCCGGGATGAGCTCCTCGTCCGCGAGAAGGCCCACACCCGGGAGGGCGACGCCCTCGCCGCGGCCCGCCGCCGGCTGCCGATGGTGGAGTTCGACGGGACGGTGCAGGTTGTCGGCGCCGACGGCCCGGTCCCGTTCCTGGACCTGTTCCAGGGCCGCGACGAGCTCGTGGTCTACAAGCACATGTGGTGGGACGGCGCACCGCACCAGGGGCAGTGCGAGGGCTGCACCATGATGGCCTGGCACCTCAAGGACGCCGTCTACCTCAACGCCCGAGGCGTCTCGGCCGCGATCGTCACGACGGGCCGGTGGGACGAGGTGGCCTCCTACGTCGCCTTCATGGGCTACACCCAGCCCTGGTACTCGGTGCGCGACCTGGACGAGCCGGTCGGCGGCGCCATGGGCTACCTCACCTGCTTCCTGCGCGACGGCGACCGCGTGTTCCTCACCTACTCCACGACCGGCCGCGGCAACGAGCCGGCCAACGGCTCCTTCGCTCTGCTCGACCGGACGCCCTACGGCCGCGGCGAGGCGTGGGAGGACAAGCCCGAGGGCTGGCCCGAGGGGAGCCACGCCTGCTGGTACTGGCGCTCGGACGCCGACGGGAACGCCACCTGGGGCCCGACCAGCCGCCCCGTGCCGCAGTGGACCCGCCCCGCCGCGCCCCCCGTGGAAACCCTCGGCAGACAGGGCCACTGCCACTGAACACGCCCGTGCGCGGGCGGGTCTACGCAGCGCTGCGCGAAGAGGTACTGGCGGTGGGAGTGCTGGCGGCCGGCGAGGCGGAGGCAGCCAGGGTCTCCAGCAGGTCGGCGGCCTGCTCCTCCCGTCCGGCAGCCTCGATCTCGGCCTGGAGGCGGCGGGCCTTCATGGCGTAGCGCGGGTCGGCCAGGACCCTGCGGACGGCTGTGCGGATCTGCTCCCCCGACGGAGTCTGGGTACGCAGGTCCACGCCGACCCCGGACCACGCCACCCGTGCGTTGACCTCGATCTTGTCCTCGGTCCTGCCGGCCGCGACGATCGGCACGCCATGGGAGAGCGCGAGCTGTGTCCCACCGTAGCCACCGTTCGTCAGGAAGACGTCCACGTGCGGCAGGAGCTCGCCGAAGGGGATGAAACGCTCGGCGCGGGCGTTCGGCGGCAGGGTCCCGAGCGCAGCCGGGTCGCCGCCGCCGGTCACGGCGACGACCAGGACGTCCTCCCCGGAGAGGGCGTCGATCGCCGGGCGGAGCAGCTGCTCCGCGTCGGTCGCGACAGTGCCCTGGTTCACCAGGACGACCCGGCGCCCGGAGCTGAGCTCGTCCCACCAGGCCGGAGGGGTCCAGCTCGGGTCGCCCAGCGGGCGCGGCGGCCCGACGAAGCGCACCTGGGGCGGCAGGTCGGTGACGGCGTACTCGAAGCCGGGTGGGCTGAACTGCAGGTACAGCCGGGATGCCAGCGGATACTCGAACAGCACGTCCGAGGTGGCAGGCAGGCCAAGCCCGCGCCGGATGGCGTTGACCTCCGTGCTCATCGACCGGAACACGATCCGGCGCATGACCTGTTCGAGGACGCGGTTGCGGATCCGCCCGGGCAGGGTGGCGGAGGGGGTGAGCCCGAGGCCGAACGGGGCGAGTTCCCGGCTGGGGAAGCCGAGCACGGAGATACCGAAACCGGCGAACACGGGTCCGCCGAGTTCCTGGATCAGTGGCGCGGCAATGAACGCGGTGTCGCCGACAATGACGTCGGCGGGCTCCAGATCGAGGAGGGCCCGCAGGTCGCTGACATGGGTGCACGTCGGTCGGGCGAACCCGTGCACCATGTCGAACTGCAGCTTGCGCAGGCCGGACACCTTTCTTCGCTCGGGAAACCGGCCATCAAGGCCCGCGACACTGAAATCGTCACGAGGGTCGCTTATCGGATGGAATGTCGCGCCGGTGGCCGTGATCGCGTCGGCGAAGCCCGAACCGGCATACCACCGGACGGTATGCCCGCGACCCACCAGCGCCCGTGCAATCGGATAGGCCGGCGCGGTGTGACCCACGGCAGGAGTGGTGGCAAACAGGAATCGAGCCACGAGAACGTCACCTTTCGGTGCAGGCGGTCGTGGCCACGCGGTGATGGTCACGTTGAGGGGTAGGCCGCCCTTTGTATGGTCGGGGCGCCTGTGGTCAGGCTGCCTTCCGCCGGACGAGGCATCCACCGAATGTAAGGTGCGCGTCACGTCACCATGCCGACCTGGCGAACGCGAACCCCCCGGCCTGGCACACTGCCCGGGCCAGGGCCATCTTCCCGTCGCGACCGGAACTCGTGCGGTGCCGCGCTACGAAAGGGCCCACAGCCGGACGGAGGCGTCACCGCTGCCGCTGGCGAGGACACGTCCGTCCGGAGAGAAGCTGACGGACCAGACGGAGTCCCGATGGCCCGTGAGAGGTCTGGTGCTGGGGCGCGGCGCCCCCGGCTCGGCGACATTCCACAGCCGGACCAGGCGGTCGTTACCGCCTTCAGCCAGCGTCGTCCCCGCCGGGGAGAACGCGAGGGCGGACACCCGGTTGTCGGTGTGGTCCGCCCCGACCGTGCCTGCCGCCTTCGGCGCGGTGGGGTCGGCGAGATCCCACAGCCGTATCGCACGGTCGTCCCCGCCGGTGGCCAGAAGGCGGTGTGGCGAGAAAGCCACGGCCCAGACGGCATCGTCGTGCTTCATCGTGACTGTGTCGAAGGCGTGGGAAGGTGCGCCGCCGGCGAGGTCCCACAGCCGGACGGTGCGGTCATCGGAGCCACTGGCCAGAATCTTCCCGTCCGCCGAGAACGCGAGCGCTCGGATGACGCCGCCGTGTCCGGTCAGCGGCTGGCCGAGCAGCTCCGGTTCGGCCGGCCGGCTGATGTTCCACAGCCGCACCGACCGATCCTCCCCGGCCGTGGCCAGGACGTTTCCGTCCGGCGAGAGCGCCACAACGTGCAGCGGATTCTCCGGATCGGCGAGCGGCTTTCCCGGATCATCGAAGGTCTTCGGCGCAGCCCGGTCGCTRACATCCCACAGCTGCACGGCCCCGTCCGCCCCGCCGCTGGCCATGATCGGCCGGGCCACAGCGAACACCACCGAGGTCACCGCGGCTGTGTGCCCGTTCAGAGGCCGGCCGAGGGCGGCGGCGACGGCCGGGTTGCCCACGTCCCACAGCCGCACCGTCCTGTCATTGCTGGCACTCGCCAAGGTCGAACCATTCGGTGAGAACGCGACCGAGTTCACCGTCTCGGAATGCCCAATCAGCGGTGCGGCCAGCGGGCTGGCACCGTGGACCGGGCCGTCCCAGACCTCCACGCCCGGCGGGGCAGGAGCGTCGGGCTGGTCGGACACCTGCCCGGCACCGTGCCGTGTGGTCAGGAGAACGCCGCCGACGACCGCGCCCGCGGCTGCCGTCCCACCGAACACGAGAAGACTGCGCCGCGTCGGCCGGCCGGTGCCAGGCCACCGGCCGTCCCCCCCGCTGCCTGGATGGGTCAGCAGGTCTTCGCGGCCCTCCACCACCCGTGATGTCGGTTGCGCGGCCGGCCGAGGCGGAGAGCCGGTCTTCCCGGGAGGCGGCACGCTCGCCGCCTCCCGGTCACCGGGCCTCCGTTCGCCGGGCACAGGGACGGTGGTGCCCGGGACGGAACAGGTCACCTCGCCGGTGGCGGAGCGGGTGAAGTCGGTGTTCCCGGGGAATCTCCTGCCCGCCGCGGCGAGGATGCGCGCACGACCGTCAGTGATGACTCCAGCCTGAATGATCCGGCTGACCTCGCGCCAGAAGATCCCGGCGTTGACCTGCCATACCGGTAGGTGCGACCGGGACAGACCCGCCTCTTCCAGAAGCTGCCGCGCGGCGATCTCGTTGTCGAAGATGGTCGCGAGTGCCTCGATCTCCCGCTCGTTCAGCCCGTCCACTGCCGTGCCCCCACCCATGAGCAAGCTGTCGACCCATAATGCTGACAGTTTGCTTGCAGGCAGTCGTCAGGCTGGTAGCAGGGACTGCTCTGGCGGCCGGGGCCACCGGGCAGGCTGCGGCGATGGTCAGATGCGCGCACCCTTCTCCAGGTTGCAGCGGCGGCACAGCAGCTGGAGGTTGTTCACACTGGTCGCGCCACCTCGGCTGTGCGGGATGACGTGGTCGAACTCCAGGTACTCGGTCGCGCTGCACTGCACGCAGGTGCCCCTGTCGCGCTGCCAGACCTCCGCCTTCACCGCCTGCGGAACGGCGCGGCTGTCGCGTCCGCGGGGTGCGATCACCAGCCGCCGCGCGACGCGCAGCACACCGGAGAGGACGGCGGCCGCGTACTCCGGGTCGTCGACGCGGTAGATGCCGCCGCCGCGGGCCGTCGTCGCCGAGATGTCGACGGTTCCGTAGCCCCCGGCGACCGCGACCACCTTTGCCCAGGCGAGTTCCGTGCCCGCACCGGTCTGGGCGAGGAAGCGGAGCTTGCGGTTGCTGGCGACGAGACGTCCAGGGGTGTGCCGAGGGCCGCTGGCAAGGTGGCGCACCTGCACCACGCTCACATCCAGGTGGACGATCTCGTCCAGGTCGAGGTGCAGGGTCGGTGYCGTCACCCGGGGCAGCTCGCCGTTGCGGATGCGGGAGAGGTCGAGGCCGCGCTGCAGCCGCTCACGCATCATCCCGACCGCGGGGTGCCCGATGCCCAGGCGGCGGACCTCGTCCTCGAAGAGGGTGAGTTCGTGCTCCTCGATGATCTCGTCGGCGAAGGCGAACGTGACGAGCCGCTGAAGATAACCCAGCGCCACGGACTGGAACACCTCCTGGCCGGCGGCCTCGGGGACGCGCTGGAAACGCAGTTCGGCCCAGAAATCCTCGAGAGTGGACGTTCCCGGGCCGGCGTCGATACTCGCGGCGAGCCGGCGGTGCCAGTCCGCAAGAATGCTGCGGATTGCGTCCTCGCAGGGCGCGCAGGGCACCGGCCCGAGAAAGAGGCGGCGGCGTTTCGCGGCGCCGCAGCGTCCGCAGGTGGTGTCCGATTCGGTGAACTGCCCTCGGGTCTGCGCGGTCCAGGTGTGGCCGTCCCACCACCGCAGACCGCCGCCCGCCTCGGGGTCGGGATACCAGTCGGCGCGGCGCTGGGCGCCGCCGCCGACCGGCTGTGCGGGCACGGGTGGCAGAACCCGTCCGGGCTGCACGGCGGCCCCAGGCGGCACAGCGGGTCCCGGGCCGGCTGTCCCCCGCGTGGCGGGCGCAGGTGCGCCGCGCTGCGGTGCGGCGGGCCCGGCCGGGGCGTCCTCCGGCTCCTCGACGGAGATCCCGAAGCTTCTGGCCAGGCCGGCCAGGCCACTGTCCCAGCCCTGGCCGACCGCGCGGAACTTCCAACCGGTTCCGCGCCGGTACAACTCACCGAAGACCATGGTGGTGACCGGTTCCGCGGTGTCCGGCGCGAACTCGGCAAGCGGCGGGCCGTCCTCGCCGTGGACCTGGAGGAGCAGCCCGCCGACTCCGGCGAACGTACCGTCATCGACCGAGCCGGCGATCACCACCGTGGCGATCTCGGCCTCGATCCGCCCGGTCGCGACGGTCAGGGTTCCCCCGGTGCCGGCGGAGCCGTCCGCGCCGCCGCTCGCGAGGCTGACAGCGCCGGACCGGTGGCGCGGCTGATTGTAGAAAACGAAGTCATCGTCGGAGCGGACCTGGCCCGCGCTGGTCACCAGGACGGCGCAGACATCAAGGGACGGGCCGGACGCAGAGGAAACCACAGCGCGGACGGTCTCCGCGGCAACTGCCGTGTTGGCACCTTTTGACAATCTCTGCGCAACGACCATCAATTCCCCCACAGGCAATCCAATACCACAGAGGGACGCCGGCGGCGTTACACACAGCTCGGCCAGATGGACGTCCCCGTGGCTGACCGACAGATTATGCCTGAGGGAAAACAGGAACGGGGCGGAGAACCCGCCCCGTTCCGTGGCGTGCTTTTCCGGGTCCCGAGCCGATCCGGCCGGGACGGGGATGGCCGGTCAGGCCGGGGCGGGGATGCGGGCGGCGCCGGCGCGCAGGGCGGGGATCAGCTCCCTGCCCCAGTCGACGACGTCCTCGTACGGGTCGAAGCCGCGGATGAGGAAGGTGTCGACGCCGATCTCGTGGTAGCGCAGCAGTGCGTCGGCGACCTGCTGTGCCGTCCCGACATGGCCGGAGGAGTTGCCGCCCGGGCCGGTGAGCGCGGTGACGCCGAACCACAGCCGCTCGTCGTGGACCTGCTGGCGGGCGGCGACGTCCTGGAGCCGGTTGGAGGCCACCGAGTTCGTCATCCCCCAGGCCCGGGCGGTGGGGTCGCCGGTCGATGCGAGCCGTCGGCGGGTCTCGTCGGCGATCGCGTCCGCGCGGGCCCAGGCGGCGTCCTCGGTCTGCGCGATGATCGGCCGGGTGGACAGGCTGAAGCGCAGGGTGCGCCCGTGCCGGGCCGCCTCGGCGCGCAGCAGCGCGATGCGTTCCGCGGTCTGCTCCAGCGGCTCACCGAAGAGCATGTAGACGTCCGCGTGCTGGGTTCCGACGGCGACCGCGGCGTCGGACTGCCCGCCGAAGTACAGCGGGATGCCCGCCGGGGTCGCGGGCTTGGCGGTGCTGTAGGCGCCTTCGAACCGGTAGAAGCGTCCCTCGTGGTCGAACGGGGCGTCCGAGGTGAGGGTCCGGCGCAGCACCTGCATGAACTCGGCGGTGCGCTCGTAGCGGGTGTCGTGGTCGGCGAAGTCGCCGTCCCGGCGCTGGTCGGCGTCGCTGCCGCCGGAGATGTGGTGGATGGCGACCCGGCCGCCGCCGCTCAGGTGGTCGAGGGTGGCGAGCTTGCGGGCGACCAGGGTGGGCGCGACGAAGCCCGGCCGGTGCGCGATGAGCACGCCGAGCCGCGCGGTGTGCGCCAGGACGTGGCCGGCGACGGCGAAGCCGTCCGGGCCCGTCGCGCCGTAGCCGATGAGGACACGGTCGAAGCCGGCCTCGTCGTGGGCCTTGGCGAACCGGGTGAGGTAGGCGGTGTCCACCACGGGCCCGTCGTAGAAGGACCCGCGGGTCTCGGAGGCCTCCTTGGTCGCCACCATGCCGAGAATCTCGATGGTCATGCTCCTTCAGCTCCCTGTCGTGTCAGCGTCGACGGCGAACGGCGAACGGCGAACGGCGAACGGGYCGCCTGGCCGGCCGGCCGGCGGTGCCTCAGGCCTGAGCGGTCGCCGCGGCGGGAACCGCGGGCGGCGGCGGGGTGAGGTCGCGGTCCGCGGTCTGCTCGTGGACGAGCTTCACCAGCGAGCCGTAGTCGCGGGCGTCGGCGACGGGGTCGAAGCCGCGGATGAGCAGCGTGGAGACACCGACGTTCACGTAGTCGAYGAGGGCTTCGGCGACCTGCTCGTAGCTGCCGACCAGCGCGGTCGAGTTGCCGACGGCGCCGGTGGCCTTCGCGATGGCCGTGAACAGCCGCTTGTCGTGGACGTCCTTCTCGTCGGCGTAGCCGAGCAGCCGCTGCGAGCCGACCTGGTTGGAGCCCTTGAGGAACTTCTGGATGTCCGCGCTGCGGGCGCGGGTGAGCTCCAGGATGTCGGCGGCGCGGTCCCACGCGGCCTGCTCGGTCTCGGCGGGGATGGGCCGCAGGCTGACGCTGAACCGGGGGCTGCGGGCGTAGGGGGTTGCGGCGGCGCGGACCTCGCGGATGCGCTCGGTGATGCCGGCGAGCGGCTCACCCCAGAAGGCGTAGACGTCGGCGTGCTTGCCGCCGACCCGCACCGCGTCGGCGGAGGCCCCGCCGAAGAAGATCGGGATGCGTCCGGCGGGCGGGCGCACCGCCGACCAGGCGCCGCGGACCTGGTAGAACTCGCCGTCGTAGTCGAACGGCTCCGCCGACTCCCACTCGCGCCGCAGGACGTCGAGGAACTCGTCGGTGCGCCGGTAGCGGGTGGGCTTGTCCGCGAGGTCGCCGTCGCGGGCCTGGTCGGCGTCGTCGCCGCCGGTGATGACGTGCAGGGCGATCCGGCCGGGGTTGAAGGCGTCGATGGTGGCGTACTTGCGCGCGGCGATGGTCGGGGCGACGAACCCGGGCCGGTGCGCGAGCAGGACGCCGAGCTTCTTCGAGCGGGCGAGGATCTGGTCGGCGACGACGAACCCGTCGGGCATGAAGGACGCGTGGGCGACCAGGACGCGGTCGAAGCCCGCCTCCTCGTGCGCGCGGACGAACTGGTCCAGGTAGTCGGGGTCGACGACGGGGCCGCTCGAGCCCTGCGATTCGCTGCCGGCGGCGGTGGCCACCATCCCGATGAACTCAACGGGCATCGTTGTTCACTCCTTCGGTCAGCGTGGCCGCGGCTTCGGCCGGATTGGTGGACAGCGCCGAGCGCCAGGTCGGCTCGTGATGGCAGGCGACCGTCCAGCCCGGCACGGCCGGTTCCAGCGCGGGGGTGTGGTCGCAGGCTTCGGTGGCGAACGGGCAGCGGTGGGCGAAGACGCAGGCGTCCGCGGGACGTCCCCGCTCCCCCGGGCGGTCGGCGAGCTGGTCGGCGGGCCGGCGCAACTGGGCCGGGGACGGGCCGTGTTCGTCGCGGATGCTCGGCGCTGAGGCGATCAGCAGCGCCGTGTACGGGTGGCGTGGGCGGCTGAACACCTCGGCGATCGGGCCGTCCTCGACGACCCGGCCGCGGTAGAGGACGACGACCCGGTCGGCGATGCCGGCGAGTGAGCTGAGGTCGTGCGAGATGATGATCATCCCGAGCCGGTCACGCTCGGCGGAGTCCGCACCGGCGGGGGTGCGGCGCAGCGTGTCGAGGAGCCGCAGGATGAGGTTGCGGTTCGAGCCGTCCAGCGCGCTGACGGGCTCGTCGCAGATGAGCAGGCGCGGGTTGTCGACGATCGCGCGGGCGATGGAGGCCCGCTGCCGCTGGCCGCCGGAGATCGCGCCGGGCAGGCGGTCGGCCACGGCGGGGTCAAGGCCGACCCGGTGCAGCGCGTCGGCGACGGCTGCCTGCTGCTCGTCGCGGGTGCCGCGGCCGGCGACGGTGAGGCCCTCCGCGACGCTGCGGCCGACGGTGAGGTCGGGGTCGAGGGCGCGCAGCGGGTCCTGGAAGACGAAGCGGATGGCTCCGCCGCGCCGGAATCCGCGGCGGGCGCGGCGGCGCAGCCGGCGGATGTCGGTGCCGTCGACGTCGATCACGCCGGCGTCCGAGGGTGCCAGGCCGACGATCGCGCGGGCGAGGGTGGTCTTGCCGGAGCCGGTCTCGCCGATGACGCCGACGATCTCGCCGGGGCGCACGTCCAGCGAGACGTCCCGCAGGACGGTGGTGCGCCGGCTGGGCCCGCTGCGGGCGCGGAAGGAGACGGTCAGGCCACGGACCGACAACAGGGGTTCCGTGTCCGACGCCGGCCCGCGGGCCGCCCCGGGCTCGACCGCGACGGCGGGATCGTCCGTGCGGCCGCGGCCGCGACCGCGGTCGCCGGTGGCGGGCGTGGCCGGCGGCACGGCGCTGTCCGCGGGCCGGGCTTCGAGGTCGGCGAGGTTCATGCGGGTACTCCTGCTCGCTCGGGGGCTCGGGCAGCCGGGTCGATCTCGCCGAGCCGGATGCAGCGCACCGCCCGGTCCGCACCGGGCCCGCCGTCCGGCACGGCGCGCAGGTCCACGGGCGCCGTGCGGCAGGCGTCGGTGGCGAAGGTGCAGCGGTCCGCGAAGCGGCAGCCGGTGATCCGCGCGCCGACGGGCGGCGCGGAGCCGTCGATGACCTCCAGCTCGCGGCGCCGCCAGTCACCGACCGAGGCGACCCGCAGCAGCGCGGCCGTGTACGGGTGCCGCGGGTTGGCGAGGACGTCCGCCGTCGGCCCGGTCTCGACGACCTCCCCGGCGTAGAACACCAGGATCCGGTCGCACAGCTGGGCGATCACGGCGAGGTCGTGGGAGACGGCGAGGACCGCCAGGCCCAGCTCGGCCCGCAGCCGGTCCAGCGCCTCCAGCACCTCGGCCTGGACGGTCACGTCGAGGGCGGTGGTCGCCTCGTCGGCGACGAGCAGGTCCGGCTCGCCGGCGACGGCGATCGCGAGCACGACCCGCTGCAGCATGCCGCCGGACAGCTCGTGCGGGTACTGGTGGTAGACCAGCTCCGGCTGGTGCAGTCCGAGCGTCGCCAGCAGCGCGACGGCGGCGGCGCGGGCCTCGCGGCGGCCGTGGCCGACCTTGATCCGGAACTGTTCGGCAAGCTGGCGGCCGACGGTGTGGGACGGGTTGAGGTAGGAGCCCGGGTCCTGGAAGACGGCGCCGATGCGGGTGCCGCGCAGGCCGTCCCACTGCCGCCGCGGCAGGCCGACCAGCGACGTCCCGTCGAAGTCGATCTGGCCGCCGCTGACGTCGCAGCCGGGCGCGAGCACGCCGAGGGCGGCCCGGCAGGTCAGCGTCTTGCCGCTGCCGGACTCCCCGACGAAGCCGACGGCCTCGCCGCGCCGGAGGGTGAAGGACACCCCGTGCACCGCCCGCAGCCCGCCGCTGCCCGCGGCCGTCGCGGACGAGCGGCCGCCGCGCCGGAACCGACCCCCGCGGCGCTGCCGGTTCCGGCGGCCGGCCGGCCCACCGCCGACGGTGATGTGCAGGTCGTCGACCCGCAGCAGGTCATCGGACATCGTTCGCCTCCCCGGGCTGCCGCGGCACGGACGGAACGCCGGCCACGGCCGGCTGAAGCGGGCCCGGATCCGGCCCGCCGGCTGCCGGCGCGCTGCCGGCAGCCGGCGCGCTGCCCGCGGCCAGCAGGGCGGGTGTGGCCTCGACCCCGCCCGTCGCCAGGCCGGTGGTGTCGCGAATGGCGTCCGCCAGCGCGTTCAGCGCCGCCACCGTGAAGATGATCACCAGCGAGGGCGCCAGGGGCGCCCACGGCCGCTGGGCGAGGTAGTTCAGGTCGGACGCGAGCATGCCGCCCCAGGTGGGGGCGGGCGGCTTCGTCCCGATCCCGAGGAACGACAACGAGGAGACCACGAGCAGTGAGGCGGCGGCGCTGCTCGCCGCGGTGACGGCGATGGTCGGCAGCACCTTGTTCCAGATGTGGGTGCGCAGGATCCACCAGCGGGAAGCCCCGACGAGCTCGGCGATCTCGACGTACTGGGAGGAGGCGAGGCCGAGCGCCGCGGCCCGGGTGATGCGGAAGAAGGCCGGCGCCAGCAGCAGGCCGATGGCCAGCATCGCCTGGTGGATGCCGTTCCCGATGACTCCGGTGACCGCGATCGCGAAGATGATGTAGGGCAGGGTGAGCAGCGCATCGCTGATCCGCAGTGAGATCCACTCGAAGACCCGGCCGAACACCACGGAGGCCAGCCCGGTGGAGGCGCCGAGCACGAGCCCGACGCCCACGGCCTCCACCGCGCCGAGCACCGAGCGGCCGGTGGCGTCCATCAGCCGGCTCAGCACGTCACGGCCCAGGTAGTCGGTGCCGAGCCAGTGGGTGGTGCCCGGGTCCTGCAGGATCGCCTGCGGGTTCTGCGCGACCGGGTCGTGCGGCGCGAGGGCGCCGCCGGCGACCGCGAGCACGGCGATCGCGGCGAGCACCAGCAGCGCGAGACGCACCGAGGTCAGCCGGAGCATCCGGCGCGGCACGCTCATGACCGGCGCTCCGCCGCCGGGCGCAGCCGGACCAGCGCCGCGTTGACGACGACGTTGCTCACCAGGACCAGCGCGAGTGAGGTCACGAGGACTCCCTGGATGACGGGGATGTCGCCGCGGTCGGCCGCCTGCAGCGCGAGATGGCCGAGGCCGGGCAGGTTGAAGACCGCCTCGGCGACCACCGCCCCGCCGATCAGGCGCGGCGCGTACAGCCCGATGACGGTCAGGGCCGGCCCGACGGCATTGCGCAGCGCATGACCGAACACCACCCGGGGCACCGACAGACCACGCACAGTGGCGCCCACCACGTAGTTCTCCCGCATCGCGCCGACCAGCGAGGTGCGGAGCTGGCGGGTGATCTCGGCCGTGAGCTCCAGGCTGAGGGCCAGCCCCGGCAGGATGATGAACCGCAGCCACTGGCCCGGGTTCTCGCTCAGCGGGACGTAGCCACCGGAGGGCAGCACCGGCAGGGTCACCGAGAACAGGATGATCAGCCCGATCCCGAGGACGAACGGCGGGACAGTGGACGCCGCCGAGCACACGGCGGTGACGGCGCGGTCGAACCGCCCGCCGTTGTTCAGCGCCRCCGCAATGCCGGCGGTGCCGCCGACGAGGATGGCGACGACCACCGCCACCAGGGTGATCGACAGGTCGACCGGCACCGCGCGCGCGACGCTGTCCCCCACCGGCAGGGTCGTGAAATAGGAGTAGCCGAGGTCCCCGGTGAGTGCGTTCCCGAGCCAGCTCACGTACTGGACCAGGAACGGCCGGTCGAGCCCGAACTGGTGGTTCATCCGTTCGATGTCCTGCGGGGTGGCGAGGTCACCGAGGACGATCGCGGCCGGGTTGGTGTCGGTGAGCGCGCTCAGGCCGTAGGTGATGAAGGTGGCCACCAGCGCCACCGGCACCCCCACGCCCAGCAGACGCCCGAGGCCGCGGACCAGACCGGACAGCCGTGGGAGCCGCGTCGCCCGGGCCCACCCCGGGCCCGTGTCCCGCCCCGCGCCCGCGTCCCGCTTCCGGGTGTCGGGGGCGTCGAGGGTCGCCGTGTTCGCCACGTCAGCTGTTCCCGGTCACGGTGACGCCCTCGAACCGCTGCGCCATCRGGTAGCTGCCCAGCGGCGAGACGTTCGGGCGGCGCACCAGGATGCGCGGGTTGCTGAAGAGGAAGACGTTCGGCATCTTCTCCACCGCGATCTTCGTCGCCGCCTGCACGACGGACGGGTAGTCCGGGTCGTCCAGCGGGGTCGCGGTGATCTTCACGACGGCTTCCTTGAGCTCCGGCGGGGTGGTGCGGCCGGGGTTCATCAGGCCCTGCTCACCGAACAGGACCTGGAACGCCTGGACGGGGCTCTCCCGCCCGGCGAACTGGTCGGTGAAGAACGGCCTCGCCCGCTGGATGTAGACCAGCTGGGTTGCCTGCGCCTGTGGGATCGTCTCCAGTTTCACCCGGATTCCCACCTTGCCGAGCTGGGCCTGCACCTGCTCGGGCAGCCCCTCGGCGATCGCGGTGGTCAGGGTGAGATCGATGCCGTCCGGGTGCCCCGCCTCGCTGAGCAGCCGGCGCGCGAGGGCCGGGTCGTACGGGTAGGCGTTCTCCAGGTCGGCGACGTGCCCGGGGTGGCCCTTCGGGAACGGCTGGTAGTTGACCTCGCCGATGCCGAACTGGACGGTGTCGACCAGCGCCTTCCGGTCGACCGCGTGCTTGATCGCCTGGACGACCTTCGGGTTGTCGAACGGCGCCGTCGTGTTGTTCACGTCGAGCACGCTGATGACCAGCGAGGGGATGATCTGGACCTCGAACCCGGCCGCCTTGACCGCCTCGACCTGCGACGCGGRCACCGTGGCGACGTCGAGGCGGCCGGACTGCAGGGCGGCGACGGCGGTGGCCGCCTCGGGCGGCATGTAGAGCTCGAAGTTGGCAGGGTGGATGTTCGCCGCGTCCCAGTAGGCGGCGAAGCGGGTCAGCTTCGCGCTGTCGTTCGGCACGTAGGACGTCAGCTGGAACGGACCGGCACCGACCGGCTTGGTGGCCAGGCCCTTCTCGTCGGTGTCGATGGCCTTCGGGCTGACGATCATCCCGGTCTTGCCGGCGAGGATGGCCGGCAGCTGGTAGTCGGTGTTCTTCAGGTCGATGCGCACGGTGGTCGCGTCGACCGCCACCACGTCCTTGACGCTGGCGAGCTGGGCCGCGACCAGGGAGTTCTGCGCGTCCCGCCCGCGCAGGAGACTCTTCGCGACGGCGGCGGCGTCGACGGTGGTGCCGTCGCTGAAGGTGAGGCCGGGACGCAGCGTGAAGGTGACCGCCGTGCCGTCGGCGTTGTACTCCCAGGAGCTCGCCAGCGCCGGTACCGGGGTGGCCTTCTCGTCCAGCTTGGTCAGGCCCGCGTAGACCAGCGACAGGGCGTGGACGTCCCAGCCCGCCGCCGAGGTGATCGGGTCCCACGAGGTCACCAGCGCCCACCCCCAGCGCAGCGTCCCGCCGCTGCCACCGGCGCTGGTGCCCGAAGCATCGTCGCCGCCGCAGGCCGCGAGCAGGATCGACCCGCCGGCGGCCAGCGCCCCGAGACGCAGGAAGCCGCGCCGCCCCATCACCGGGCCCGCCAGGTCGGATGCGGGGACGGAGGTCGTGAAGGTCGTCCTCGGGGTGCTCACGGATGGTCCTCTCAGGCATGAACGGGCACGCTTCCGGCGCGGCGCCGGACGGCTGGACACGGGGATCGCGGGGAACACGGCGCCGGCAGGACGCCGGAGTCGCTGTCTCGCTGGTCGCACGGGGCTTGCGGAGGCGGGYCGATCGCCTCGGGTCGTTCAGGCTCGCGGGGGGACATGGCTGCGGCCGGGCATGCCGGACACCCGGCGCGAGCGGGGCCGCGTCGGCTCGTCACGTCATCGCGTCGATCGCCGTTGTCCGGCAGGACGGTGTGCGCGGGGTAAGGGCACGGGAACACAACCCGGCGACGTCAGGGCGCGGGTCGTCTCAGTCAGGGCATGGGTCGTTGCAGCCCGGCAGGCCGCGGCGGCGGATGTCGCGCGGGGGTGGCTGTGGCGTGGGAGCGGGGGTGGCTCGGGGGACGAGGCGCGGCCGGCCAGGCTGCGCCGGCATCAGCGGATGCGCGGCACCGGCCGGTGCACGGGAAGCGGTGGAAGCCTGGCCCCGCCAGCGATCGTCGACCGAAGGCGGGCTGCATCACAACCCGGCGGAGAGAACCGGATCTGCGAGGTCCGGCRCCGAGGCACCGGTGAAGCGATGGGCTAGCGACAGAGGTCGCTGGAGGTCAGCTCGAAGTCGACGTAGCGGCACGCTACGGCCAGGTATGTCCACCGCATGTGTGAAGAATGCCCGACGACCTGCCTAAACGTCAATCGTTAACAATCGGCGATCTACTTCACAACCCGTAGACCCCCCCTTAGCAACATCCCTCTCACCCACGGTAGGGATCGGTGTCCGGCCGGACCGGTCGTCCCGCCGGGGCCGATCCGYGTTCACCGCGCAGCGGCGCCCTGCCACTACGATGACGGGCGAAGGGTCGTGACTGGCGCGCTCGGGTGGAAACGACCACCGGGGAGCGACGAATCTGCTGGCGGCGCCGTGCGCCTGGGTGCCTCCGACGTCAGACGTCTGTCCGCGTGGAGGTCCCGCATGCATGAGCCCGCCATGAAACACCTGTCCGCCACCGACCCCGAGATCGCCGGCCTGGTCGAGGCCGAGGCCGGGCGGCAGTTCGAGAAGATCCGCCTGATCGCCTCCGAGAACTACGTCTCGACGGCCGTCCTCGAGGCGTCCGGCTCGGTGCTGACGAACAAGTACTCCGAGGGCTACCCGGGTAAGCGTTACTACGAGGGCCAGCAGGTCATCGACCCGGTCGAGACCCTGGCGATCGACCGGGCGAAGTCCCTGTTCGGGGTGGCGCACGCCAACGTCCAGCCCTACTCCGGCTCCCCCGCCAACCTCGCCGTCTACCTCGCGTTCCTGCAGCCGGGTGACGCGGTGCTGGGCATGGGCCTGCCCTCGGGCGGCCACCTGACCCACGGCTGGTCGGTGTCGGCCACCGGCCGCTGGTTCAACGGGATCCGCTACGGGGTGCGCCGCGACACCGGCCGCGTCGACCTGGACGAGGTCCGCGACCTCGCCCTGGAACACCGCCCCAAGGTGATCTTCTGCGGCGGCACGGCCATCCCGCGCACCATCGACTTCCCCGGCTTCGCGGCGATCGCGCGCGAGATCGACGCGGTCCTCGTCGCCGACATCTCCCACATCGCGGGTCTGATCGCCGGCGGCGCCCACCCTTCGCCGGTGGGGCACGCGCCGGTCATCACCACGACCACCCACAAGACGCTGCGCGGCCCGCGCGGCGCGATGATCCTCACCGACGGAACGCATTCCGCGGCCATCGACAAGGCCGTTTTCCCCGGTCTTCAGGGCGGTCCGCACAACCACACCACCGCGGCCATCGCGGTCGCGCTGCGGGAAGCCGCCACCCCGGATTTCCGGGAGTACGCGCACCGTGTCGTCGCGAACGCGAAGGCCCTCGCCGAGGCGCTTTCCAGCCGCGGTTTCGACCTCATCACGGGCGGCACCGACAACCACCTCATCCTCATTGATCTGACCAGCCGTGGCGTTGCCGGAAAGCCCGCGGCGAAGGCGCTGGACCGGGCCGGTATCGAGCTCAACTACAACACGGTTCCGTTTGACCCGCGCAAGCCCTTCGACCCGTCGGGCGTGCGGCTGGGAACGGCCGCCGTCACCACGCGTGGCCTGCAGCCGGAGCAGATGCCGGCGCTGGCCGCCTGGATCGACGAGGCGGTGAAGGCAGCAGGCGACGAGGACGAGGCCACCCTCGCCCGCATCGCCGGCGAGGTGCGCGATCTGATGTCGGCGTACCCGATGTCCGGCTGGGTCTGATCCGGTCCTCCTCCCGATCTCCCGTCCAGTCCTTTTCCTGATCTCCCGCTGATCTTCCGACCGGTGGCCGGCCGGCGCACCGCGCCCGGCCCGTCCACCTCGTTCCCGATCGTCCCGGCCCGGGCGTGTGTGCGCGCCCGGGCCGCGGCCTGCCCGGACGCGTCCCCGGGCCGACGGCTTCGCCGGGCCGCCCCCGCCTCCCGCATCTCCCGCCGATGCGGGCCGGGTCACTTTCTGGTCCGCCCCCGGCCCTCGCCGGACCGTGGGTGGCGCAGGAGACCGTCTGATCCGCCACGCTCGCCGCATCGTCCCCACGCAGCGGATCCGGCCGCCTTCGTCGTGACACAGGGTACATGTCACAGAACCTAGAGCACGCAACGTGACTGCCGTGCGCCGTAATTGGTGGGAATTTAGTACTTGCGACTACCCTTAGTAGTTCGTTACGGTGTGCTGGCTCCTTAGCAAGCGACGGGCCGTACGCCGAGTTCTGCCCTTGRCCCGTCGTCCCTCCGAGATCRCCAGGGCAGAAGCGGGGGAACCACGTTCCTCCGGGCGGCCGCCGCGGTGGCCGCCCTCGGGGTGAAGTCGGCGCGCTCGTGYGCCTGACCGGGCTTCCCGGCCCGAACCCGACAGCTAACCCCGCAGGCGTACGGGAAGGATCTTCGTATGCGTATGCATGGAACTGCAGCCGGGACTTCCCCTCCTCCCCCGGAACATTGCGGCGGCCACCTGGTGCCCGCCCCTCGGGGTTGATTCCTGGAAGCTAGGCCCAGCGCGGGCCCGGAAGTTCTTCACACCGTTCCCATAAACGCGCGCCGAATCATGCGCTGTTCGTGGCGACCTTTCGTTGCCATTTTTTGATCCGTACACGGATTATCTGCGCTCTCGGCCGCCGGATCCCGGCTGCTCTTCAACGTAGAAACGAGTCATCCAGATGTCGATCGGCAAACACCGCATGCCCAGGTCCAAGCCCAGCAACGGCCGTTCCCGTGGCCGCGGCCGTTCCGCCGCGGTAGCGGCGGCAAGCGTTATCGGCGCCTCCGCAGGACTGTTCCTCACCGCCAGCCCGGCCAGCGCGGCCACCATCTCGGACGTCTCCATCGCGCAGGCGGCGCAGAACGCCGGCCTCTCCTCCTGCCGCGGCATCCCGCTCAGCACCTGGGTGGCCGTCGCCCTCGCCGAGTCGGGCGGCAACACCACCGCCCACGCCACCGTCGGCGAGGACTCCCGCGGCCTGTGGCAGATCAACCTGCGTGCCCACAGCAGCTGGGTCGGCAGCCGCAACCTGTACGACCCGAACGTCAACGCCTGGGCAGCCAAGCGCGTGTGCGACATGCAGGGCATCCGGGCCTGGAGCGCCTACAACAACGGCTGGCACAACAGGTTCCTGTCCCGTGGCGCCGCGGCCGCCGCGGCCGTCGGCAGCGGCCGCACCACCACGGTCTCGACCACCTCCAGCGCCACCGGCGGCAGCTCCACCTCCCCCTGGACGGGCGGCGGCGGCTACATGCGCCTGGGCGTCACCGGCGTGCGCTGGGACGTCGCGCTCGTCCAGCAGAAGCTGCAGGCCCTCGGCTACCCGATCACGATCGACGGCCGGTTCGGCCCGCAGACCAACCACATGGTGATCGACTTCCAGACGAAGAACGGCCTGGTGGCGGACGGCATCATCGGCCCGGCCACCCACGCCAAGCTCTTCGGCTGATCCTCGGCCACACGCATCGCGGGACCCGTCCCCGTCACAAGCTCCGCCTGCCCTCCCGGCCGGGCGGAGCCGTGGCGGGGACGGTCCCGTTCACGGGGTGAGCTGCGTCACGCGCGGTCACGCTTCCAGCACCTGTGGTGTGGCACGCCCGACACTTCGGTGGACCGTCGGGCTCCCACCGGGCAGTCTCGAAGGCTGGACCTGGGGCCGGACGTCGCCCAGATCCAGGTCCCGAGCCGGACGAGGCTCCGGGCCGACCGTCTCACGATGCAGGAGCGTTTGTTGTGCTGACCAGGATCGACCATGTCGGAATTGCCGTGGCCTCGCTCGAGGAGGCCATCCCTCGTTACGAGGCGGCGTTCGGCCTGAAGGTCGCGCATCAGGAGACCAACGAGGCGCAGGGCGTCCGCGAGGCGATGCTCCTGGTCCACAAGGGCGACACCGGCGGTTCCTACGTCCAGCTGCTCGAGCCGATCCGCGAGGACAGCCCGGTCGGCAAGTACCTGGCGAAGAAGGGCCCCGGCATCCACCACATCGCCTACGGCGTGGGCGACATCGACTCGGCCCTCGCCGCCCTCACCGTCACCGGCTTCGACCTGATCAACAAGACGCCCGTGCACGGGACGTCCAACAGCCGCATCGCCTTCCTGCACCCGAAGGGCCTCGGCGGCGTCCTCACCGAGCTGGTCGAGGCCCCCGCCGACCACTGACGATCAGCGGGGGCGCCGATCACCACAGGACGGCGATCGCGACGTTGCCCACGGSGAGCCCACCGGCCGCGTGAGCCAGGGCCGCCGGGGCCTCGCGCCCGCGCGCGTTGCCCACGACGGCCACGCCCGCGACAGCCGCGGCGACCGCCAGCTTCACCGCGACCTTCGTGTTGTTCAGGTCCTGGTCGACAGCTCCGCTCGACGCGAGCCCGACCAGGATCATCCCGGTGAAGATCTGCACCAGGGCCCCGTGCAGGATCCCCGGTGTGATCACCGGGTGCGGCACGCGGATCTGGGCCAGCCACCCCCCGACGATCATCGCCATACCGATCAGATGAAGAACGACAACGAGGTCGTAGAGCACACCCACGACATCGTTTCTACATGACGTAGAAGAAGGCCGGTCACGGTGCCCGCCGCGCGACGCGGCGGGCACCGCCCGGCGGGCACTCCGCGGCCCTGCAGCCCGGCCCCGTGGCCTGGCTCAGCCGCGGCTCAGCGGCGGCTCAGCGGCGCGGACCAGTCGCTGGACGGGATCGGGTCGAGCGGCACGACCCCGCTGCCATCCCAGCCGAACCGTACGGTCGCGGCCCCTGCGGACGGGCAGCACATCGGGTCACCCGGGCGGTACAGGTCGTACTGCAGGGCAACGACGTCGCTGGTCGACCAGATCCACCGCACTCCCGCGCTCGGTGTCGTCCCGGTGCCCACGTATCTGCCCTGGTGGAAGAAGAAGGCCTGCTGCGGATGCCCGTCCGCGGACGTCGACAGCCGCCCGACGATCACACTCAGCGCGAAGCCCGGCTCGTAGCCGCTGACTCCCAGCGGGGTGTATCCCTGGCTGCGTACCAGACTCGCCGCCTGCGCCGCGCTCAGGCCGCCGCCGGGCACCGCCGCCGCGGAACCGGCTCCCGGTGTACCTGGCGGGGCGGTGCCCGGCGGGGTGGGCGCGGAGGTGCCTGGCACGGAGGCGGACGGCGTTGCGAAGGCGGCCGACATCGCCCCGGCGAGCAGGGCGGTGACGGTCAGGACGAAGATGAGCACGATTCGACGCAAGGCGATCGCTCCCTTGACCTCGTATCTGCCGACCGGCTGACGGTAGGCGCTGATGCGCCCGCCCGCCCGCCCCGGAACCACTTTGCCGGGAATCAGCCGCGGTAGCGTCGGGAGATGTACCGGGAACAGCCAGCGCGGCGGCTGCCGGCGACCACCTGGCAGGCCGGCACCGACCAGCCGGCCGAGCATCGGGTGCTGCCCGACGGCTGCATGGACGTGATCTGGGCCGACGGCACCCTGCTGATCGCCGGGCCCGACACGACCGCGACGCTCGCCACCTGGTCGGCCGGCGCCCGCTTCGCCGGTCTGCGGTTCGACGCGGGGCGCGGCCCTGCGCTGCTGGCGGTCCCGGCGGACGAGGTGCGCGATCGGCGGGTCCCGCTGGCCGAGGTCTGGGGGGACGACCCCGTACGCCGACTGGCCGAGCAGGTGGCCGAGGCCTCCGACCCCGTCGCCGCGTTGGAGAACGCGCTGGCCGCGCGCCCGGTGGACGCGGCCCTCGCGGACGACCGCCTGGTGCAGGCCGTCCTGGCGGGCGTCAGGCGGCGGGCGAGTGTGGCCGAGGTCGGGGAGGCCGCCGGGATCGGCGAACGCCAGCTGCTACGGCGCTGCCGGACGGTCTTCGGCTACGGTCCGAAGACGCTGGCCCGCATCATGCGGCTGCAGGACGCGTTGGCCCTGGCGCGCAGCGGCACCGCCCTGGCGGACGCGGCGGCCGAGGCCGGCTACGCCGACCAGCCGCATCTCGCCCGCGACGTGCGGGCACTGGCCGGCGTCCCGCTGCGCACCCTGCTGCGCCAGCAGCAGTCCTGACCTTCGCGCGTCAGCCCTCGGCGGTCGGCAGCGGAGCGTACAGGTCGACCGGGTTTCCGTCCGGGTCGGCGACACAGGCGTAGCGCTGGCCCCAGACCGCGTCCCACGGTTCGAGGTGTCCCCGGTAGCCGGCTTCGACCAGCTCGGCGAAGGTTGTGTCCACGTCGGACGGACTGTCGCAGGCGAAGGCCAGACTCATCCGGGACGAGCCGGTTCCCGGCTTCCATCCCGGGTCGAACGACCGGATGGTGTCCTCGGTGTCGAAGGCCAGCCGCAGACCGCCGGGCAGTTCCACCTCGACGTGTGCCAGGCCGTCCGCGTCGGCCGCGATCTCGAGGCCGAGCCGTCGGTAGAAGGCCGCCGTGGCCGCCATGTCGGAGACGACCAGGCCTGTGAGGTTGAGGGTCGCTGTCATGCGGCCCAGGCTAGGCGCGGCCCCGGCGGCCCGTCTTGAACGAATCGGACGTCCGCCGCAGGGGAGACAGCCGGTGGCGTGGCCTCAGCTCGAACTCTGGGACAGGAACATCAGGACCATCCCGCCCGACATGACCAGCCTCGACGCCCGCGGGACCACCGGGTCCGGGAAGGCCCGCAGCAGTGCCGCGAGCGCGGCCCGCGGCTGGCTGGCGCGACCCCCCTGGTCGGAGAGCACGGCGCCCGCGGCGAGCTGCGTGGACGGGGCAGCAAGCTGCGTGGTTGCCGTTGCCGTTGCGGTCGCGGTTGCCATCGGGGGCGTGGTCGCGGTCGCGAGGCGGCGGGCGGGCAGCCCGACCAGGGCGGTCAGGAACGCGCCGCCGAACAGGACGACGCACCAGGTGCCGAGGGCGCCGTCGGTGCGCAGCGGCCAGCGTGCGATGCCCGTCGAGCCGGACATGCACGCCATCGCCGCGGCCTCCACCAGCAGCAGCGCACAGCAGGACCACAGGGCCGGCGCACCGCACCGCGGATGGGCCACGAGGGCCACGAGCAGTGCGGCCGTGACCACCAGGTACACGGCGAGGAACGGCCACGACCCGACGACCTCGGCAGGAGCCACGAACATGATCGCCATGCCGACGGCGACCACCGCGTGCCCGGCCTCTATCCAGCCGTCCGGGTTGGTCACCCCCGGCCAGGGCGTCCGGTGCAGCCGCCGGAGGTGGAGAAACGCGACGAACAGCGACGCCGCGGTGGCGACGGCGGCCACCGGGCCGGGCAGCGGGACCAGCTCGGCGGCCGCGGGATGATCGTGGGTCACCCTCCCGTGGCGAGTTCGGCGGTCACCAGGGAGCTGAGCCGGCCGGCGCGGGCCTCGTCGACGATGACCTCCAGCTGCTCGATGCTCATCTGGATGCGCTGACCGAAGTCGTCGGTGATCACGACCCGGCGCTCGGCCTCGGCCTCGTGGTCGATGTAGAGCTCGGGGCAGCCGCAGCTGCACTTCCCACAGAATGTGATGACGTGACTCAGGGCGTCCGAACCGCTCATGGCACCTCGCTGACCTGACCCGATGAGACCTGACACGACGAAAAGATCATCTGAGTGTAAGTCGCCCGGCGGCCGGAGCCGGCCGATTCCGCGCACCATCACACCCGCGGGCCTGCGCCCGCCACCGGACGTCGTGCCTGGCGGGCCGGCGCAGCCGTCGCACGCGGGCGTCAGCCGTGGCGTGGTGCGGCGTCAGCCTCGGCGTAGTGCGGCGTCAGCCGTGACGGGTGGGGCGTCAGCCGTGGCGGCCGGCCTCCACCCAGGCCAGGACGGCGAGGACCCGCCGGTTCTCGGACGGCTCCATCCGCAGCCCCAGCTTGCCGAAGATGCTCGCGATGTGGGACTCGACCGTCTTCGGGCTCAGGTGGACCTGCTGGGAGATACCGCTGTTCGAGAGGCCCTGCGCCATGAGTTCCAGGATGCGCCGCTCGCGCTCGGACAGGCCGCGCAGGCGCTGTGACTGCGGGTGGCCGGCGAGCAGGCGGGCGGCGATGTGCGAGTCGATCACCGGCTGCCCGTCACGGAGCCGGGTCAGYGCGTCCTTGAGCGCCTGCCGGTCGGTGATGTTGTCCTTGCGCATGTAGCCGACACCCTCGGCGCCGCCCGCGAACAGGTCGGCCGCGAAGGGGTCGTCGTCATGCGCGGTGACGACCAGGACCCCCATCCCCGGATACGCCTGCTTCAGCCCGCGGGCGGTGAGCAGACCTTCGTTGGTCCTGGTGGGGGGCATCCGCATGTCGACGATCGCGACGTCGGGTGGTTCCGCGCGCACTGCCGCGAGCAGCTCGGTGCCGGTCGGGACGGATGCGGTGACCTCGACTCCGATCGTCGCCAGCAGCACCCCGAGGGCCTCCCGGATGAGGCCGCTGTCCTCCGCGATCGCGACACGCACACCGGATCTTCTCACAGCTTCCGGTGCAGTCGGCCACCCCGGGATAACCCGTGGTCGTACCGGGGCAGGTCCGGTAGGAGGAACAGACCACTCTCCGGTAGACCTGAGCGATGCCAGTCGGCCCCGAACGCTCCGCGACGGCGCGACTCATCCTCTCGGCCGCGGTCACCACCCTGGTCGTGGCCGCGGGCACCGTGGCGGCCGGGTGGCCCTACTGGCAGCACCACCGGCTGGGCGCCGTCCCGAACGCGGGTGTGGCGGCCGTGCTCGCCGTCGCGGGGGTGCTCCTCGGCGCGCAGCGGTCGTCGCGCCGGTGCGGCCTGCTGCTCACCGCCGCCGGCGGGTTCAGTGCGCTGACCTGGCTGATCAGCTGGGACGCCGCCGCACTGCCGCTGGTGGGCAGCGTCAGCCAGTCCGCGTTCTGGCTGACCTACGGGTGGGGCCTGCTGATCTACCCCGGCAACGCCCTGCGCGGCCGGTGGGACCGCTGGTGGGTCGGGTCCAGCGCGGTGGTCCTGCTGCTGGGGCAGGCCGCGACCATCGCCGTCTCCAGGCCGGAGTGGAACGGCTTCGCGCCGGACGTGTTCTGGCCGGCGCCACTCCTGCTCGACCACGCCGACTTCGTCGTGTTCATGAAGGTCCTGACGGTTCTCTACGTCGCGGTGCCCGCGTCGTTCGTGCTGCTCGCGCTCGTCCGGGTCCGGACCTACCCGGGCCTCGACCGGATCATCGCCGGCCCGGTCCTGCTGCTGGCGGGGTTCACCGCGCTGGTGGCGGCCGTGACCTACCCGGACCTGATGTCCGGCCCGACCCTGGGTCAGCTCGAGGACGCCATCGCGCTGCAGGGGGCGTCCTCCATCGCCGCGCCGTGCGCGCTGCTCGCCGTCTGCGCCCGCGCGCGGCTGCTGGTGACGACGACCGCCGACCGGCTGCACGCGGCGATCGGGTCACCGACCCCCTCGTCCGTCCGCGACGCGTTGCGGACGGTGCTCCGTGACGGCACGCTGGACGTCCACTATCCGCAGGCGGAGCGGGACAGCTTCGTGGACCTGCACGGGCGGCCCGTCGACCTGCCTCCCGTGGCGAGCGGCGGTACGGTCGCGGACCGGCGCTGGTACCTGCCCGCCCGGTCCGCGGACGGCACCTTTCTCGCCGTGCTCAGCCTGAACCCGGTGCTGCGCCACCACCGCCCGCAGGTTGACGCCGTGCTGGACGCCGCGGCGGTGCCGCTGGAGCACGCCGGCGCCCAGTCGGGGCTGCGGGCGCAGCTCGTCCGGCTCGGTGACGCCCGGCGGCGGGCCTCGCGCACCTGGTTCCGGGAGTGGGAGATGCTGGAACGGGACCTCGGTGACCGGGCCCGCGGGCTCGCCGACCTCGCCGATCTCGCCGCCCGCGCAGACTCCCCCGCCCACTCGGACGATGCCGCCTACGCCGGCGCCGCCGGGCAGGCGGGACCAGGGCAGGCGACGGCCCGCGCGCTGGCCGAGATCGCCGAGGGACTGCGGGCGGCCCGCGGGGAGCTGGCCGCGATCACCGACGCGCTGCGACCCGCCATCCTGGACGAGGAGGGGCTGGGCGGGGCGCTGGCCGCCCTCACCGCCACCCTGGACCGGCCCAGCCAGCTGCGGGTGCCTCCCGAGCGGTTCGACCCGGCGAGCGAGCGGGCGCTGTACCTGGCGCTGGCCGCGACCCTGCGCGGCCTGCCCGCCTCGGATGGTGCGGCGGTACGCGTCGAGGTGCGCACGGACGGCACCTCGATCGTCGGCGAGGTGACGACGCTCGCGCCGGTCCCCACCGACCGGGCGCGGGTCGGTGCCGACCACGTGCGCGCCCTCGGCGGATCGTTCGCCGTCCGTCAGAACGCCGGCGGCACCACGGCGCGGGTGACGGTCCCGTGCGGGTAGCCCTCGCCGACGACAGCCCGCACCTGCGCGCCGGGCTGCGGGCGCTGGTGTCCAGCCTCGGTGCGGAGGTCGTCGCGGCCCTGGGCCGCGGCAACGACCTGGTCGACGTCGTGACGGCGGCGCCCGCCGCCGCGCCGGTGGACGTCGCGCTGGTCGACATGCGGATGCCCCCCACCCACACCGACGAGGGGCTACGGACCGCCCGGCAGATCAGGGCCCTGCGGCCGGCCACCGCCGTGCTGGTCTTCACCGCCGACGACGAGGCTCCCTACGCGGCCGAACTGCTCCGCGGCGCGCCGGGCGGGACGGGCTACGTCCTGAAGTCCACCATCACCGACCGCGAGCGGCTGCAGTCGGCGCTGGACCGCCTGGTCGCCGGGGACATCGTCGTCGACGCGGAGGTGGCGCGCCAGGTGGTGACACTGCCCGGCGCCGCGCCGGTCCTCACCAGGCTGGACGACCGGCAGCAGGCCGCGCTGCTGCTCGCGCTGCAGGGCCGGGACGTCAACGGGACGGTCCTGGCCGGGCTGCGCACCGCCCTCGGCCTGGCCGGCGACACCGGCACCGACACCGACACCGACACCGATCTTCGTGCCGATGCGGTACTCGGCCGCCGTGGCGCTGACGGATTCATCGCCCGCGAACTGATCTCCTGGCTGCTCGCGCACGGGTAGCCCGGGAGAGGCCGGAGAGTCTGGTGACCAGGTCTGCCGCCGTGCCGCCGTGCCGCAGCCGCAGGACCAGCCGCAGCGCGGCGGAGGTCCCGGGCAGCGGGTCGAAGCGGGTGACGTCCAGCCCCGGCACGCCGGGGCGGCGGGTCGCGACGGAGCGCGGCCGGGCGAACTCGCGCAGGCCGTCGGCGCCGTGGACCCGGCCGAAGCCGCTCTCCCCGCGGCCACCGAACGGCAGCCCCGGGATGGCCGCGAACGACAGCACCGAGTTCACCGACACCATGCCCGCGTCGAGCCGGGCGGCGATCCGGTCACCCTGCCTGCGGGAGAACACCGCGGCGCCGAGGCCGTAGCGGCTGCCGTTCGCCAGGGCGACCGCCTCGTCGACGTCCGCGACGGTGCGTACCGTCATCGTCGGCCCGAAGGTCTCCTCGCGGACGGCCGCGCTGTCCTCGGGGACGTCGACCAGCACGATCGGGTCGATGAACGGGGCGCGCAGCGACTCCGGCCCTCCGAGCAGCGCCGAGCCGCCGCGGGCGAGCGCGTCGTCGACGTGGCGGCGGACGACGTCGGCCTGGCCCGGCAGTGTCATCGGGCCGTAGGCGGCCCGCTCACCGGCGCCCGCGCGGATGCCGGCGAGCTGGCGGCGCAGGTGGGTGAGGAAGGCATCCCGCACCCCGGCGACGACGTAGACACGCTCGACGCCCGCGCAGGTCTGGCCGGCGTTCGCCATCGCGCCCCAGGCGACGATCCGTGCGGCGGCGGCGAGGTCGGCGTCCTCGGCGACGATGGCGGCGTCCTTGCCGCCGCACTCGGCGACGACCGGGGTGAGCGTCTCGGCGCAGGCGGCCAGCACCTGCCGGGCCGTCGCCGCCGAGCCGGTGAACGCGACCTTGTCGACGCCCGCCGCGCACAGTGCCGCTCCGGTCTCGCCGCGGCCGGTCACCGCGGTGAGGACACCGGCGGGCAGGTCCGGGTTCGCGGCCGCGAACCCCTCGGCGAGCAGCAGGCCGAGGGCCGGTGTCAGCTCACTCGGCTTGAACACCACCGTGTTGCCCGCGGCGAGGGCGTAGGCGATCGACCCGGTCGGCGTCAGCAGCGGGTAGTTCCACGGCCCGATCACGCCGACGACCCCGAAGGGCAGGTAGTCGAGCCGGGCCCTGTGGTCCGGTGTCACCGGGCCGCCGCGGATCCGCCGCGGGCCCAGCACCCGCCGGGCGCTGCGGGCGGCCCACCGGATGTGCTCGCAGGTCAGCAGGAGCTCCAGCCGGGCGTCGATCACCGGCTTGCCGTTCTCGGCGTGGACGAGGTCGACGACCTCCCGGTCGTGGGTGGCGAGCCAGCCGGCCCAGCGCAGCAGCGCGGCGCGGCGCCCGTCGAAACCGGCGGACCACCACGCCGGCGCGGCCGCCCGCGCCGTGCCCACGGCGGCCGTCACCTCCGCCGCGGACATCACCGGGAAGGTCCCGACGACCTCGCCGGTCGCCGGACTGCGCGACTCGAACGTGCTCTCCACGCTCGCCACCGTGCTCCCCACCGCTGTACTTCCCACCGCCGTGTTTCCCACCGTCGCGCTTCCCACAGCCGCCCCCGCCTCTCGCCAGCCTCCGTCGGACGTCGGCGGCCCTACGTGCCCTACTTGCCCTGGAAGACCGGGGCCCGCTTCTCCGCGCGGGCCCGGCGGCCCTCCTGCGCATCCTCGCTGGCCCAGCATGCCTCGTAGGCGGCGGTCACCGCCTCCGACGGGACCGCGCCGGTGTCGGTGGCCTCGTTGAACGCCTGCTTGGAGTAGGCCAGCGTCAGCGGCGCCAGGCCGGCGAGCTCGTCCGCCCAGGCCAGCGCGACGTCCAGGTCCCCGGCCCGCTGGACCAGGCCGACGCCGAGCGCCCGCGCCGCCGGGACGGTCTCGCAGCCGAGCACGACGGCGCGCGCCGTTCCGCCGCCGGCGAGCGCGGCGAGGCGGCTCAGCGTCCACGGGTCGACGGCCAGTCCCAGCCGGGCGGTCGGGATCGCGAACACGGCGCTGTCGGCCGCGACCCGCAGGTCCGCGGCGAGCGCGAGCTGCAGCCCGGCGCCGATCGCCGGCCCGTTCACCGCCGCGATCACCGGCAGCGGGGTGTCCGTGATCGCGTGCAGCGCGTTGTAGAGCGCGTCGGTGAACGCCTCGCCGTAGACCTGGTTGAGGTCCGCCCCCGCGCAGAAGCTCGATCCGACACCGGTGAGGACGATCGCGCGCGCACCGGCGTCCTCCGCCCGCCCGAGCGCGGCCCGCAGTCCTTCGCAGTGCTCGATGTCGAGCGCGTTGCGGCGCTCCGGCCGGTCGATGCGGATGACCGCGACCTGCGGGGCCCCGGACGTCTGGTCAGCTCCGGCCGACTCACCGGAGGCGGGAGGAGGAACGGGTCCGCCGCGGAGTTCAACGTCTATCACGGCGTCAACCCTCCCAGATCTGCCCCCGCTGCTCGCGCAGTAGTGAGGAGTCACCAACCAGGACATGATCGACCAGCGAGCGGGGCGCCGGGTCGGGCAGGGCCAGGCACTCGCGCCGCAGTGCGGCCGCGGCCGTGTCGGCCTCGGCTCTGACCTGCTCGAACCAGGCCGCGTCATGGCTGTGGGCCAGCAGCCGCCCGAGCCGGTCGATCGGATCCCGGGCCTGCCACCAGGCCAGCTCGGCGGCCTGCTGGTACCTCGTCGCGTCGTCGGACGTCGTGTGCGGCGCCATCCGGTAGGTGTTCGCCTCGATGAGGACGGGACCACCCCCCGCGCGGGCGTGGTCGAGCGCCCAGCTGGTCACCGCGTGCACCGCCAGGACGTCGTTGCCGTCGACCCGTACCCCGGGGAAGCCGAAACCCTCGGCACGCCGCGCGAGCGGGACGGGCGACTGCCGGCTGCTGGGCGTGGAGATCGCCCACTGGTTGTTCTGGCAGAAGAACACCACCGGCACCGCGAAACTCGCCGCCCACACGAACGCCTCGTTCGCATCCCCCTGGCTCATCGCCCCATCGCCCAGATAGACCATCACCACCTGGCCATCACCGCCCGTGCCCACTGCGCCAGCCGTGCCTCCCGTGTCTCCCGTGCCAGCCGCACCGTTCAGGTCGGGCCGGCGGGTGAGGTCGTCCATCCGCACGCCCAGCCCGTACCCGACGGCGTGCAGCGTCTGCGAGGCCAGCACCAGCACGTAGTTGGCGACCTGATACCGCTCGGGATCCCAGCCGCCGTGCGAGACCCCGCGCAGCAGGCGCAGGACATCCACCGCGGGGATGCCGCGGTGCCACACCACGGCGTGCTCCCGGTAGCTGGGGAAGAGGAAGTCACCCGGCCGGGCGGCGGCGGCGGAGCCCACCTGGGCGGCCTCCTGCCCCCGCAGAGGGATCCACAGGACCAGTTCGCCCTGGCGCTGCAGGGCCGTCGCCTCCTCGTCCAGGCGGCGCGCCCGCACCATCTCCCGGTAGAAGGACTCGGTCTGCCCCGAACCGGCCCGCACCGAGAACCGCGGATCATCGACGAGTTCGCCGTCCGGCGTCAGCAGCCGAACGCCCACGTCAAACGCCGCGCCGTTCCCGCCACGTTCCGCCATCAACGCCATCCGTACACATCCCGTCTCGTCGGCCACTTCGTTTCGACGCCGGAAGGGCGGGGATACCGGTAGACATCCAACACCCGACCCAGGGGGCCGTCCGTCGTGTTTCAGATTCTTTGGATTGTGCTGGCAGGTCTCATCATCGGAGTTCTTGCACGCTTCATCGCGCACGCCATCGGGCGCGGGCGGCAGGATATCCCACTGTGGTTGACCGTGGCCATCGGTATCGTGGGTGCCCTTGTCGGAAATGTCATCGCGAGTGCTATCGGGGTCCGCGACACGTCGGGCTTCGACTGGATTCGCCATGTTCTCCAGGTCGGCGTCGCGGTGGCTCTGGTCGGTATCGCCGCCCCGCTGTGGGCGTCCCGTCAACATCGCCACCACGATGACCGCTACGGGGTGCGTCACTAGCGCCCACGCGGGCTCCACCGCGGCGCGGACCGGCACCCTCGTGCCCGGCACGACCGCGTGCCCCACCAGCGGCGCCAGGTACGAACCGGTCCCGGCACCGGCGGCCACGACTCGGTCGCCGGTGCCGGGACCAGCTGGCACTAGACGTAGGTCTCGTCCACATAGCACCAGCGCCAGTCCTCACCGGGCTCGTGCGACCGGACGACAGGATGCCCCTCGGCAGCCGCGTGGGCCCGCGCATGGCGCATCGGGGACGAGTCGCAACAGCCCACGTTGCCGCAGCTCAGACACAACCGCAGATGCACCCAGACCGACCCGACCCGCAGGCACTCGGCGCAGCCGTGCGACGTGTTCGGCACAACCGGACGGATCATCGACAGGTGTGGATCAACGCCAGCGTTCACGCCGCTATTCTCCCCTGACCGGACGCACGCCGCGACGTGGACCGTTCAGGAGAACACCGTTGTCACCCCGAAGATGATTGTTGCCGTTTGCCGAGACCGATGTTTCCCGGATCGACATCCGCGGCACCCTTGTCCTGGACATCGGCGTCTCCGGCGTTCCGGGGCCAGGCATCGACGTCCATGCGGTCCRCCGGGTCCCGGAGGTCCCTGTCCAGGACGACGAAGGCGAGATCCGCGCGCCGCGGCACGCCGAAACGCTCGTCGCCGTAGGGAAAGGGCTCGCGCCGCTCGGTGCGCCGGTAGCCGCGCCGCTCGTACCAGGCGATCAGCTCGGCACGCAGCGAGATCACGAACATCTCCATCCGCCTGGAGGACCATTCGCGGCACGCGAACCGCTCGGCGGCGGCGAGCAGCGCGTCACCGACGCCGCGGCCCTGCAGCTCGGGCCGGACGGCGAACATGCCGAAGTAGGCGATGCCACCGTCGCGCCGCTGGAGCTGGCAGCAGCCGACGACGGTGCCGCCAGGGTCGCCGGGGTCGGCCGCCAGGAGGAAGCGGAAGTCGGGCCGGCCGAGCTCCTCCGTGACCATGGCGAGGTCCGTCCGCTGGCCGTCGAGCAGATCGGCCTCGGTCGTCCAGCCGGCCCGGCTGCGCTCGCCCCGGTAGGCGGACTCGATGAGATCGACAACCGTCGCCGCGTCGCCCACCCCGGCGGCGCGCACGGTGAGCCCGGCGCGCACGGTGCGTTTCGGGTGGTCGCGCGGCCGTCCCGGCGGCGGGCCGCTCATCGGGCGGCGGCACCGAGCAGCTCGGCGGACAGCCGCGGCAGGACGGCGCTGAGCTGCGCGTCGAGCGTGAAGACGGCGCGGGTGTCCCCCCGGGTGGGGCCCTGGTTGACGATCCCGACCGGGATGCCCAGCTCCGCGGCGCGCAGCACGAAGCGGTAGCCGGACATGACGGCCAGCGAGGAGCCGAGCACGAGCAGGGCGCGCGCGGAGCTCAGCAGCGTGACGGCGCTCGCGAGCCGCTCGGGCGGGACGGTCGCGCCGAAGAACACGACGTCGGGCTCCAGGTCCCCCTCGCAGCCCGGGCAGCCGACCATGACGAAGTCCGCGATCTCCCGGTCGGCGAGGGTGACGTCGCCGTCCGGGTTGACCTCGGCGCCCAGCGGGCCGGCGGCGAACCTGAGGCCGAAACCCGGGTTCGCCGCGCGCAGCCGCCGGTCGAGGTCGGCCCGGGTACCCATCACGCCGCAGGAGCGACAGCGGACCCGGGCGAGGTTCCCGTGCAGGTCGATCACCCGCTGCGAGCCGGCGGCACTGTGCAGGCCGTCGACGTTCTGGGTGACGACACCGTCCAGCAGACCCGCCGCCTCCAGCTCCGCCAGCGCCCGGTGCCCGGGGTTCGGGCGCGCGCGGGCGACGTGATGCCAGCCGACGTGGCTGCGGGCCCAGTAGCGGCGGCGGGACTCCGCATCCCGGGTGAACTGCTGGTAGGTCATCGGGGTGTGCCGGCGCAGCGAGCCGTTCGGGCCCCGGTAGTCCGGGATGCCGGAACCGGTCGAGATCCCGGCGCCGGTGAGCACGGCGACGCCACCACCGGCGACAAGATCGCGCAAGGACGCGAAGGCCATGGCCCGAGCGTAGAACGCGACGGCGGCCCGGTTCGGCGGATGGGACGTCGTTCCCGCCACTGCGGGCCATGGCCCGGGCCGTCCCGGGCCCGCGGCCCAGATCGTCGAGTGGTGGGGCCCACATCACAGACGTACCGTTAGGCCGTGAACACGCACTGCAAGGATCCTGCGGACGTAACCAGCCCGAGCGCCCCACCGTGTCATCCCGCCGGCGAAACGAACCACTGCGTGACCTGCTCCGACGGAGTGATCGAGATGGAGGTCGTCCGTCTGGAGGAGGGCGGGCTGGCCCTGGCGCGGGCCTCGACGGGCGTGGCGGAGATCAGCATCGCGCTGGTGGCGGCGCAGGCAGGCGACACCGTGCTGGTGCACGCCGGGGAGGCGATCGCCGTCGCGTGAAGGACCCGTGATCGGTCGACGACGGAAGGGGTGGGGGAACCGTGTCCACAGTCGAGGATCCGATCCACATTCTCTGGATCAACGCCGGTCTGAGCTGCGACGGGGATTCGGTCGCGCTCACCGCGGCGACACAGCCCAGCATCGAGGACATCGTGCTCGGCACCCTGCCCGGGCTGCCCAAGGTCAGCGTGCACTGGCCGCTCATCGATTTCGRGTCCGGCCCCGAGCAGGGCGCGGACACGTTCATCGAATGGTTCCGCCGGGCCGAGCGCGGCGAGCTGGAACCGTTCGTGCTCGTGGTCGAAGGGTCCATCCCGAACGAGGACCTCATCACCGGCGAGGGCTACTGGTGCGGGTTCGGGAACGATCCGCAGACCCGCCAGCCGATACCGACCAGCACCTGGCTGGACCGCCTCGCCCCCCGGGCACTCGCCGTCCTCGCCGCCGGCACCTGCGCGACGTACGGCGGCATCCACGCGATGGCCGGGAACCCGACCGGGGCGATGGGCGTTCCCGACTATCTCGGGTGGGACTGGAAATCGAAGGCCCAGATCCCGATCGTGTGCGTTCCGGGGTGCCCCGTGCAGCCGGACAACCTGTCGGAGACCATCACCTACCTGCTCTACCAGGCGAGCGGCCAGGCGCCCATGATTCCGCTGGACGACCAGCTACGGCCGCGCTGGCTGTTCGGCGCGACCGTGCACCAGGGCTGCGACCGGGCCGGCTACTACGAGGAAGGCCAGTTCACCACCGAGTACGGAACACCCGAATGCCTGGTGAAGATCGGCTGCTGGGGGCCGGTGGTGAAATGCAACGTCCCCAAGCGCGGCTGGATGAACGGGATCGGCGGCTGCCCGAACGTCGGCGGCATCTGCATCGCCTGCACGATGCCCGGCTTCCCGGACCGTTTCATGCCGTTCATGGACGAACCGCCGGGCGCGCACGTCTCGACCCTGGCCAGTGGTGTGTACGGGGCGGTCATCCGCCGGCTCCGCGCGATCACCGCGCACAAGGCGGACATCGAGCCGCGCTGGCGGCACCGGGACGTCCACGCGCACCGGGACAGCGCAGACCAGCGGGAGAAGGTGCTGACATGACGACCACCTCGGCGCACAGGGAAACCGACGCCCGGGGCTCGAACCTGCTGGAGATGTCGTGGGACCCGATCACCCGCATCGTCGGCAGCCTCGGTGTCTACACGAAAATCGACTGGCCGGCCCGCCGGGTCGTCGAATGCCACAGCACGTCGTCGATCTTCCGCGGCTACAGCATCTTCATGAAGGGCAAGGACCCGCGCGACGCGCACTTCATCACCAGCCGCATCTGCGGGATCTGCGGTGACAACCACGCGACCTGTTCCGTCTACGCGCAGAACATGGCCTACGGCGTGAAGCCGCCGCATCTCGGCGAATGGATCCTCAATCTCGGCGAGGCGGCCGAGTACATGTTCGACCACAACATCTACCAGGAGAACCTGGTGGGGGTGGACTACTGCGAGAAGATGGTCGCCGAGACGAATCCCGAGGTTCTCGAGCTGGCCCGGAACACCGAGTCGCCACACGCCGGCGACCACGGGTACCGCACCATCGCCGACATCATGCACGCGCTCAACCCCATCGAGGGCGAGTTCTACCGCGAGGCCCTGGCGATGAGCCGGCTGACCCGGGAGATGTTCTGTCTGATGGAGGGGCGGCACGTCCATCCGTCCACGCTCTACCCGGGCGGGGTGGGCACGGTGGCGTCGGTGCAGCTGTTCACCGACTACCTCAGCCGACTGATGCGTTACGTCGAGTTCCTCAAGCGTGTCGTGCCGATGCACGACGACCTGTTCGACTTCTTCTACCAGGCGCTCCCGGGCTACGAGGAGGTCGGGCGGCGCCGGGTCCTGCTCGGGTGCTGGGGCTCGTTCAACGATCCGGCGCACTGCGACTTCAGCTACCGGAACATGGCCGACTGGGGCCGGCACATGTTCGTCACCCCGGGCGTGATCGTCGACGGCGAGCTCGTCACCAACGACCTGGTCGACATCAACCTCGGGATCCGCATCCTGCTGGGCAGTTCGTACTACGAGGACTGGGACGACCAGCCGATGTTCGTCACCACCGACCCGCTGGGCAACCCGGTGGACCGCCACCATCCCTGGAACCAGCACACCATCCCCCGTCCGGGGCGGCGCGACTTCGACGACAAGTACTCCTGGGTCATGTCGCCGCGCTGGTTCGACGGCACCGACCACCTCCCGCTCGACACCGGGGGTGGCCCGATCGCGCGGCTGTGGAGCACCGCGCTGTCCGGGCTGGTCGACATCGGCTACGTCCGCGCGACCGGGCACAGTGTCAGGATCACGCTGCCGAAGACGGCGACGGTCGGCGAGCGCGCCTACGAGTGGGCGATCCCCCGCTGGAGCAACGCGCTGGAGCGCAACCGGGCCCGCACCTACTTCCAGGCCTATGCCGCTGCCTGCGCGCTGTACTTCGCCGAGCAGGCGCTGGCCGAGGTGCGGGCCGGGAACACCCGCACCTGGGAACCGTTCGACGTCCCGCAGGACGCCGTGAGCTGCGGTTTCACCGAAGCCGTGCGCGGGGTGCTGTCGCACCACATGGTCATCCGGGACGGTCGGATCGCGAACTACCACCCCTACCCGCCGACCCCGTGGAACGCCAGCGTGCGCGACGTGTACGGAACACCCGGCCCGTACGAGGACGCGGTCCAGAACACGCCGATCTTCGAGAACAACCCGCCGGAGTCGTTCAAGGGCATCGACATCATGCGCACCGTCCGCAGCTTCGACCCCTGCCTGCCCTGCGGCGTCCACATGCACACGGGCACCGGGCGGACCCTCCAGGTCGTGCACACCCCGCACGCCTTCACCCCCGCGGGTTGACCCCCATGACAGCCACAMCCTCAGCACCCMCCGTGCCCGCCTCGCCCACCACMCCCGCCGCACCCACACCCGCCGCACCCACACCCGCGGCCACCGCACCGGCCGCCGCGGATCCGCGGGTCGCCGCAGCCCGGGTGGACGACCTCCTGGCCCGGCTGGACCAGCTCGGGGAGAACCGGACCCGGGTGCTCGCGGAGGAGATCGTCCGGGCCCTGATGGAGTTCTACGGTTCGGGCCTGGCCCGGCTGGCCCAGCTCACGGGTGACGACACCGTCCGGCTGTGGGGTGCGGACCCCCAGCTGGGGGCCCTGCTGGCCATGCACGGCCTGCACCCCGTCGGGACCAGCCAGCGCGTCGAGCAGGCGTTCGCGCAGGTCCGGGAACAGCTGGGGAGCCAGACCCCCACCTTCGAGATCACCGGACCGGAGGAGGCCCGGGTGGTCGTGGTACGCCCGGCCGTTCCCCCGGCCAGCCCCGCTGTCGCCGCCGCCGTCGAGGACGCCATCGCCGTCCTCGCCCCCGAGGTGACCATCACCGTCGAAGGCGGCCGCGCGGAGGCGGACGACCTGGCCGCGGGACGCACCCTGCTGCCCGTCGTCGGAGTGAGCGCGTGACCGCCACGCTGCACCGCTTCCTCGCCCGCGACCCGGCAGCCGGCCGCGCCCCCCGGTGCGAGTTCTGCGGCGAGTCGATGCCGGGCGGGACGTCGGACGGGCAGGCTGGCGGGCAGCCGGGTGGGCACGGGCACGTCGCGGATCTCGGCGCACGCTCCATCCTGTGCGTCTGTGCCGGGTGCCGGCTGCTGTTCACCGCTGCCGGCTCAGGCGGTGGGCGGTACCGGGCGATCCCCACCCGGTACCGGTACGCGCCCCGGTTCCCGGCCGCCTCCGAGCTGCTCGCGGCCGCGGCGATACCGGTGGGCCTCGCGTTCTTCGTCATCCACGACGGGCAGATCAGCGCGTTCTACCCGAGCCCCGCCGGGGCGACACACTGCGAGCTGCCGTCCGACCTCACTCCTTCCGCCGCCCCGGCCGGTACCGCCGGCTGGCTGCCGGAGCCCGATGTCGAGGCGCTGCTCGTCCACGTCACCCGCGACGGCCAGAGCGGCTACCTGCTGCCGATCGATGCCTGTTACCGGCTCGTCGGCGAGCTGCGGCTGCACTGGCGCGGCTTCGACGGCGGAGCCGAGGCCCGCGCGCGGCTCGCCGCGTTCCTCGCCGACGCCCGCCGCCGAGCGGGCACGGGCACGGGCACGGGCACGGGCACGGGGGCCGGATGATGGCCGATCTGACCTTCAGCTGCGTCGACGTCGCCCCGCTCCGGCACGCGGCGGCGCCGGCACTGCTGTTCCGCCTGCACATCGAGGAGAACAGCGGCGAGCGGCTGCACGCGCTGGCGCTGCGCTGCCAGATCCGCATCGAGACCGCCCGCCGCCGCTACGACGACGCGGAGACACAGGCTCTGACCGGGCTGTTCGGTGCCGGCCCGCCGCACCCGATCCAGTTCGCGACGGTCTCCGCGATGGTCCCGGGCTTCGCCGGCGCCGCGGATGTCGATCTCACGGTGCCCTGCACCTATGACCTCGAGGTCGCCTCCGGGAACTACTTCAGCTCGCTGCGCGATGGTGTGATCCCCCTGGACCTCCTGTTCAGCGGAACCGTGTTCGGCCTTGGCCCGCACGGGCTACGCGTCGAGCAGGTGCCCTGGCACCTGGAGGCCCGTTACCGGCTGCCGGTGACGACCTGGCGCGAGCTGATCGACCTGTACTTCCCCGGCACCGCGTGGCTGCGCCTGGACCGGAGCACCGTCGATGCCCTGGCCCGCTACCGGCGCGACCGCGCGATCCCCACCGCGGACGCCGCGATCACCTCGCTGCTCGCCGGAGGCGCACCATGACCAGAGTCGACAGAGCCGGAGCGGACCCCCTCGCCTTCCTGGACCAGGCCGCGCGGGCGGTGTCCGACACGGTCCTCTACGAGGGCTACCTCCTCTACCCGTACCGGGCCGACGCGCTGAAGAACCAGCACCACTGGCAGTTCGGCGTCCTGATGCCGCCGGCCGCCGCCGCCCCGGGCAGCGGAGAGCACAGCAACGCGCACACCGAGTTCCTCCTCGACGGGCGGGCGGACGCCCGGCTCAGGGTCGGCGTCCGCTGGCTGTGGGAACAGGGCGACACCGCGCCCGGGTCGGCGGCGCCGGCCAGCACCGCTCGCCGCGGCGAGGCTGCGATGGGCTTCGCGGTACAGGTCGGCGATCTGCTCGCCGCCCCCACCCGACGGGTGCTGGCCGCTGACGGCCCGAGCGGGCGGCGGGGCGAGGTTCTCCTCGATGCCCAGCGGCTGCCTGGCCCCTTCGGGGGGTTCCGGATCCGCGTCACGATCCGCAACACCTCTGCCATGGAACCTCCAGCCGACGTGGAACCCCCGGCCGACACCATCCCCCGGGCGGACGAGCGGGACGCCGCACTCGCCACCGCGTTCCTCGGCGTCCACCTGGTCGCCCGGGCCGACGGGGGCGGCTTCCTCTCCCTGACCGACCCACCCGAGTGGGCGGCGGACGCGGCGCGGGCCTGCGTCAACGAGCGGCTGTGGCCCGCCCTGCTGGGCCAGGCCGGACCTGCCGACACGGTCCTCGCCGCGCCGATCATCCTGCCGGACCATCCCCGCATCGCCGCCGAGAGCCCGGCGCCGTTCTGCGACGCGACGGAGATCGACGAGATGCTGGCCCTGCGGACGTCCACCCTCACCGACGCCGAGCGCCAGGGTGTGCGAGCGACGGACCCGCGGGCGGCGGACCTGCTCGACGCCGTCGCCGAGCTCGCGCCGGCCATGGTCGAGAAACTGCACGGCCGGACCACGGTCACCCCGCCGAGCGCGGCAGGCACTCCGGACCCGGAGGCGCCCGCACATCTGGCCCCGGGCAGCGCGGTACGGATCCGCCCACGCGGAATCCCGACGGCGATGCCCGTCCCGGCCACGACGCCCACGGCGGCCACAACGGCCACGGCGGCCGGGACTCCGAGCCCGGAGGCGACGTGGCCGCCGGGTGAGGTCATGCGCACGGACGCGCAGGACATGTTCGTCGACGGCGCGGCGGCCACCGTCGCCACCGTCCTGCACGACGTGGACGGGCAGACCCATGTCGCGGTCACCCTCGACGACGACCCCGGCGCGGATCTGCGCCGCGAGTTCGGCCGCTTCCTGTACTTCACGCCCGACGAACTGGAGGCCCGATGACCACGCCGGGGACGGGCACGAACGGGGCGGCCACCGGAGCCGGACCGGCCGCCCGCACGCTGGTCGCCGGGGTTGGCAACCTCCTGCTCGGTGATGACGGGTTCGGCGTCGAGGTGGTGCGGCGCCTGCTGCGCGGCGGCGTGCCGCCCGGGGTCACCGCCGCCGACTACGGGATCAGCGGCCTGCAGCTCGCCTTCGACCTGTGCTCCGGGTACGGGACGGTGGTGCTCGTCGACGCGCTCGGCCAGGGCCGCCCGCCGGGCACCGTCTCGCTGGTCGACCTCGGCGGCGCGCGGACGCCGGTCTCTCTCGACGCCCACGGGATGCGACCGGACGCCGTTCTCGATCTGGTCGCGACGCTCGGCGGCGACCTCGACCGGGTACTGCTGGTCGGCTGCGAGCCGGCGCGGGTGGACCACCAGATCGGGCTCTCCGCACCGGTGGCCGCCGCGGTCGCGCCGGCGCTCACCCTGATCCGCTCGATCATCGGCACCGGTAGCCCGGACGGGCCACCCGTGACCAGCACGGACGCGCTCTTCCCCGTCCCGCTGCCCATCAACCTCTCGCTCATCGAACCACCGGTGATCGAACTGTCCACAAGGGAGTGATCATGTCTCACTGGGTGCTGCTCACCGCCGCGGCGGCGGGCCTCGGCGCAGTCGCTGTCACGGTGGCCCCGGATGTACGGCGCTACCTCGAGTTCAGCCGGCTGTGATCCGGATGTGTCTTGGCATCCCCGGCGAGGTCGTGGCGATCCGACCGGACAATCCGGACATCGCGACGGTTGACGTCAGCGGGGTCCGGCGGGCGATCAACATCGGTCTGCTGGACGCCTGCCCGCCCCGTCCGGGGGACTGGGTCCTGATCCATGTGGGCTTCGCCCTCTCACGGATCGACGAGGCGGAGGCGCAGGCCGCGATGGAGTTCCTCACCGGCATCGGCCGGGCCTACGACGACGAGCTGGCGGCCCTGCGTGCCTCGTCCATCGACTGACCGGACCGTCCATCGGGCATACGGGCGAGGCTGACCGGAGAGGTGGAGCTGATGCGTTTCGTCGACGAGTACCGGGACGCCGGCACGGCGCGGGCGTTGTCCGCCCGCATCGCCGGACTCTGCGAACCCGGGCGTGACTACGCCTTCATGGAGGTGTGCGGCGGGCACACCCACACGATCTACAAACACGGGCTGGAGGACCACCTCCCGCCGGCCGTCTCCCTGGTGCACGGGCCGGGCTGCCCCGTCTGCGTCATCCCGATGGGCCGGGTCGACGATGCCATGCACATCGCCCGTCAGGACGGGGTCATCATGACCTCGTTCGGGGACATGATGCGCGTCCCGGGYAGCCACGGCTCGTTCTTCGACGCGAACGCCGAGGGCACCGACATCCGGATGGTCTACTCCCCCCTCGACTCGCTGAAGATCGCGCGGGCGAACCCCGACCGGAGGGTGGTCTTCATGGCCATCGGGTTCGAGACCACCACGCCGTCGACGGCGATGACGGTCCGCCGCGCGGCGCAGGAGGGGCTGCAGAACTTCTCGATCTTCTGCAACCACATCACGATCGTCCCGGCGCTGCGGGCGATCCTCGACTCCCCCGATGTGCGGCTGGACGGCTTCGTCGGCCCGGGCCATGTCTCGACGGTCATCGGCTGCCGGCCCTACGACTTCATCCCGCGTGACTACGGCCGGCCGCTGGTGGTCTCCGGCTTCGAGCCGCTGGACATCCTGCAGTCCATCCACCACCTGCTGCGCCAGCTGCGCGACGGGCGCTGCGAGGTGGAGAACCAGTACACCCGGGTCGTCGCCGCCGAGGGCAACCCGGTCGCGCTCGCCGCGATCGACGAGGTGCTCGAACCACGCGCCGACTTCGAGTGGCGCGGCCTGGGCCGCATCCCGTGGTCGGCCATGCAGGTGCGGGAGCGCTATGCCGCCTTCGACGCGGAGCGGATCTTCGCGCCGCCGGGAGCCCGGGTGGAGGATCCGAAGGCCTGCCAGTGCGGAGAGGTGCTCACCGGCGTCATCAAACCGTGGGAGTGCAAGGTCTTCGGTACCGGGTGCACGCCGGAGACCCCGATCGGGGCATGCATGGTCTCCCCCGAAGGGGCCTGCGCGGCCTTCTACAACTTCGGGCGCCTCCGGCACCGCACGCTGGGCACCGAGAGCAGCAGCGCGGGCAACGCGAAGGCTGCGAAGGCGGTGAGCACCGTATGACGGCAGCAGCGCAGAGAGGCGGGGCAGGCGGTACCGGCGGCGGGAGCGGCGGGRGGGGKGGGRGGGGKGGGRGGGGTGGTGCCGGGGTCCTCGACCGGGTCGAGGCGGCGAGGCGGCGGCGACCGAAGCTGCGCGACACCCACATCACGTCGGCACACGGCGCCGGCGGCAAGGCCACGGCGACGCTGATCGACGCGGTGTTCCTCGAGGCCCTGCGCAACCCGCTGCTGGAGCCGCTGGAGGACGCCGCGGTGTTCACCGCCGGCGCCGAGCGCCTCGCCCTGACCACGGACTCCTTCGTCGTGACGCCCCTGTTCTTTCCCGGCGGCAGCATCGGCGACCTGGCGGTGAACGGCACGGTCAACGACCTGGCGGTCGCCGGCGCCCGGCCGCTGCACCTGGCCTGTGCGGTCATCCTGGAGGAGGGGATGGACGTCGGGGAGCTGCGGCGCATCGTCGGCGACCTGGCCGGGGCGGCAGCCCGCGCGGGAGTCTCGGTCGTCACGGGGGACACCAAGGTCGTCCAGCGCGGCCGGGCCGACGGGTGCTACATCACCACCACCGGCGTGGGCCTGGTCGACCCCGACCTGCGCCTCGGCGCCTCCATGGCCCGGCCGGGGGATGCCGTCCTGGTCACCGGGCCGATCGGCGACCACGGCATCACCGTGCTGTTGGCTCGTGGCGACCTGGACATCAGTGCCGACATCCGGTCGGACACCGCCCCGCTGACCGGGCTCGCCGCCCGGCTGCTCACGGCGACAGGCCCACATTCGGACCACGGCAGGCACGACGGGCACAGCGAGCACGGCGGGCTGCGCGCGATGCGGGACGCAACCCGCGGCGGGGTGGCAACGATCCTCAACGAGGTGGCGCGGGCGTCCGGTGTCGGGGTCGTGGTCGACGAGGACGCGGTGCCGGTGCGCACCGAGGTCCGCGGTGCCTGTGAGCTGCTCGGCCTCGACCCGCTGTACGTGGCCTGCGAGGGCCGGATGGTCGCGGTCGTCGCCCCCGAGGCGGTCGACGCGGCGCTCGCGGCGCTGCGCGCGGATCCGCTCGGCGCGGGCGCGGCGGTGATCGGCCGGGTCGTCGACGAACCGCCGGGAACCGTGCTGCTGAACACGACCTTCGGCGGCACCCGGATCGTCGACCTGCTCGTCGGCGACCCGCTGCCCCGGATCTGCTGAGCGGCGGCGGGCAGGTGCACGAGCTCTCGGTCACCGTCGGCCTCGTCGACATGATCACTGAACGGGTGCCGTCGGACCTGCGGGTCACCCGGGTGGCCGTCGAGATCGGCCGGCTCTCCGGGGTGATGACCGACCCCGTGCGGTTCTGCTTCGACCTGGTCGCCGCCGGCACCCCGCTCGAGGGTGCGTGCCTGGACGTCACCGAGCCGCCCGGGCACGGCCGGTGCCGCCGGTGTGGCAGCGACGTCGCGCTGCCGGACCTGCTCACGCCGTGCCCCTGCGGCAGCCATGAGATCGACCTGACGGGCGGCGAGCAGGTCCGGATCACCGCGGTCGAGGTGGAACCCGCACGGCCCGCGGCGGTCGGGGAGGAGTCGGCGCGGCAGGCGGGCTCACGGCAGGCGGGCTGAGGACGGGCACGGGAGGTGGTCTCGATGTGTGGCACCTGCGGCTGCGATGGGCGGAGCCGGCTGGACGGCTCCGAGAACGCGCGGGCTCGAACCCTGCGTCTGGAGCTGGACGTCCTGGCCCACAACGACGAGGCCGCCCATGCCAACCGGGCGTGGCTGGCGGCGCGGCGGGCCTGTGCGGTCAACCTGATGAGCTCCCCGGGGGCGGGGAAGACCACGCTGCTGGAGCACACGATCCTGGCGCTGGCCGGCACGGTCGCGTGCGCGGTGGTCGAAGGCGACCAGGAGACAGCGCTCGACGCCCGGCGCATCCGTGCCACCGGCGCCCCCGCGGTCCAGGTGAACACCGGTACCGGCTGCCACCTGGACGCTCCGACGGTGGGGCGGGCGCTGCGCGCGCTGGACCCGCCCGATGGCCTCGACCTGCCGGGCGGGTCGGTGGTCCTCATCGAGAACGTGGGCAACCTGGTGTGCCCCGGACTGTTCGACCTCGGCGAATCGGCCCGCGTGGTGCTGGCGTCCGTCCCCGAGGGCGAGGACAAGCCCAGCAAGTACCCGCACATGTTCCGGGCGGCGGATCTCATCCTGCTCACCAAGGTTGATCTACTGCCGTATCTGGCGTTCGACGGAGAGCTGTTCACCGACGCGGTCCGCCAGGTCAACCCGTCCGCGCCGGTCGTGGCGGTGTCGGTGACCGACGGCACCGGGCTGGCCGACTGGCTCAGCTGGCTGCGTGCCCRCTGCGCCGGCTGCGCGCCCCGGCCGCCCGGGCCTCGTTGATCCTTGCGCCGGCCACCACGGCCTGGCCCAGGCTGATCCCGCCGTCGTTGCACGGCACCCGGGAGTGGGTCAGCACGGTGAACCCCTCACGGGTCAGGCCGTCCACCACGTCGCCGAACAGGCGCAGGTTCGCGAACACGCCCCCGGACAGCGCCACGGTTCCCGCGCCCGGCGCGGCGATCAGCTCCCGCAGCGTCACGCAGGTGGTGACGGTGAGCCGGGCCAGGCCGCTGTGGAAGCGCGCCGCGATGACCGGCGCCTCGACACCGTCCCGCAGGTCCTCCACGACACCGGCGATCAGGTCGGTACCGCGCAGCCGCAGGGCCTGCCCACCGCCCGCGCCCTCGGCGGTTCCGTTGTTGCCACCGCCGGCCGGGTAGGTGCCGTGGTCGCCGGGTGCCGCGATCCGTTCCAGCTCGATCGCGGCCTGGCCCTCGTACCGGATCGTGTCGCGGACGCCGACCAGCGCCGCGACCGCGTCGAAGAGCCTGCCGACGCTGCTGGTCAGTGGCACGATCGGCCGCGCCTGGGCGAGGCGGGTGACGGCGTCCCACTGCGGGGCGTTGCGGTGCGCGACGGCGAGGGTCTCCGGGTGGTCGGCGCCGCAGGCCAGCAGGTAGGCCGCGGCCATCCGCCACGGCGCGCGGACCGCCGCCGCCCCGCCCGGCAGCGGCACCGCCTCGAAATGCCCGACCCGGGCGAAGCCGGCCAGGTCGGCCCAGAGGAACTCGCCGCCCCACAGGGTGCCGTCGACGCCGAAGCCCAGCCCGTCGAAGGCCACCCCGATCACCGGCCCGGCCTGCCTGTTGTCGGCCAGGCAGGAGGCGATGTGCGCATGGTGGTGCTGCACGCCGATCACGGGCAGATCCTGGTCGAGCGCCCACTTGGTGGAGAGGTACTCCGGGTGCAGATCGTGCGCGACGAACTCGGGCCGGATGTCGAACAGCCGCCGCAGGTGTTCGATCGCGCCGGTGAACGCTCGCTGCGTCTGGTGGTTCTCCAGGTCGCCGATGTGCCCGGACAGGTAGGCGCGCCGGCCCGCCGCCAGGCAGACGGTGTTCTTCAGTTCGGCGCCGCAGGCGAGCACGGGACGTCGGAACTCCAGCGCCTCCGGCAGGGTCACCGGCTCCGGGGCGTAGCCACGGGAGCGGCGCACCAGCGTCTCCCGCCCGCGCACCGACCGGGCGACCGAGTCGTCGAGCCGGGTGTGGATCGCGCGGTCGTGGCGGAGGAACCCGTCCGTCACCGGGGCGAGCGCGCGCAGGGCCGCGTCGTCCTCGAAGACAATCGGCTCGTCGGACATGTTGCCGCTGGTGAGCACGATCGGACCGGGTAGGCGGGCAAGCAGCAGATGGTGCAGCGGCGTGTACGGCAGCATCACCCCGATCGTCGCGACACCGGGCGCGACCGACGGCGCGATGTGCGGCGGGCCGCCTCGGTGGTCGAGCAGGACGATGGGGCGCCGGCGGCCGGTGAGCAGGGCGCGCGCGGCCGGGTCCAGGAAGCACATCCGCTCGACGTCGGCCAGGCCGCGCGCCATGACGGCGAAGGGCTTGCCCTCGCGGTGCTTGCGCCGACGCAGGGCGCTGACCGCGTGCTCGTCGTCGGCGCGCACGGCGAGGTGGTACCCGCCCAGGCCCTTGACGGCGAGGATGCCGCCGGCCCGCAGCAGCCCGGCCGCCTGGTCGAGCGCGTAGGCGGACCGCCGCGCCGGGTCGCCGGCACGGACGGCGGCGTCGGGCGGCCGCAGTCCGGCGCCCACCCTCAGGCCGGGGCCGTACCGGAACTCGGGTGTGAGCCAGAACCCCGGCCCCGGGCGGAACTCCAGGGTGGGGCCGCAGGCCGGGCAGCACACCGGCTGGGCGTGGAAGCGGCGATCGGTCGGGTCGTGGTACTCCGCGCTGCACCGCGCGCACATCTGGAACGGGGCCATCGTCGTCGCCACCCGGTCGTAGGGCACGTCCAGGGTGATCGTGAAGCGCGGCCCGCAGTTGGTGCAGTTGATGAACGGATACTGGTAGCGGCGGTCCGCTGGGTCGGCGAGCTCGGCGAGGCAGTCGTCGCAGGTGGCGCTGTCCGCGCAGACCTGGGTTCGGGGCCCGCCCGCGCCGGCCGCCGCCGCGCTCTCCACGATGCGGAACTCCGGCCGGCCCACCGGCGGCACCGCCAGGCGGGTGACGTCCACGGGGGTGACGTCCACGGACTCGATCTGGGCCAGTGGCGGGACCTCGTCCCGCAGCGCGGTGAGGAACGCGGTGATGCGGCGCCGGTCGCCGTCCAGTTCGATGTGGACGCCCTCGCTGTCGTTACCGACCTCGCCGCCGAGCCCCAGCCGCGTCGCCAGGCCATGGACGAAAGGGACGGAACCCGACGCCCTGCACGATCCCGGTCACCTCGACTCTGACATGCTCCCGTGAGGCCACCCGTCCAGTGTCGCCCCACTCACCCGAAGCCGCAGCTCACCACCGCGAAACGGCGCACCGGCCGCGGCTTCCGGACACGGCCCGGCAGCAGGAACAGGCACCTGCCCGTGTCACCAGCCGGCGACGTCGAACGGTTCGTCGATACGGCGGCCGAGTACTTCGCGGGTGTCGACCTTCTGGTCGCGAATGCCGGCGGTTCGGGCGAAGCCGAGAACGGACCCGAGCGCCGGTTCCGGCGGTTTTCCTGCTCTTAGGCCGGAGACGCCGAACCGACCCCGAACCGGCTGACTCGCTGTTGACTGTCCCGTAAAATGACGAAGATGACCGGTCACGGGGGTGAGCGCAGTTTGGATTCCGAGCTGGCCGCAGCCCTCCGGGTGTACCACCGAGGCACACCGCGGTCGTACACCCACGGAACCCCGGCACTCACCCCCGAGCGCATGACATGACCAGCAACGCAGGCAATCGTCCGGTTTTCGAGCCAGACCCGGAGGAGACAGGGCTCCAGAGGACGGGGCTCTTCCTGGCACTCGCGACGAGCTTTGTTCTGTTCGTGGTCGCAAGCGCCCTCATCGGCGGAAACGCCACCCTGAAATTGCTGATCGGCCTTTCTGGCGTGGCACTCCTGACCGGCTGCTACTCGGCGGTCGCACTGTTCGTGGTACGCCGTGGCGGGAAACGATGCGTGACGTTCGCCTTCGCCGCCGAGGTGTGCGCCATGCTTCTGGTGCTCGGGCTGGTGGTCGGATCCTCGGTCGTACTTGTGGTAGCGGAAGCTCCCGCCGGACTCGGCTTTCTTCCTCCCCTGGTTCTGACCGTCCCGCTGCTCGTCGTCTGGGCCAGGTTCCACGACTGGATGGAGTTGCGGATCGCGCCCGCCCGAAGATCGTCCCCGGCAGGCACGGTGYGGGAACCGGCCCCGCCCAGGACCGACCCATCGCCGGCCACGACCCTCCCGCAGGTCGACCGGTTCACCGAATCGGCGAGATCGGCACTCCACCACGTCACGACCAGTCGACGCGGCGGCGCCCCGCTCGACACCCGTGTGATGCTGCTGACGATCTGGGACGCGCACTCCAGTGGCCGGTGGAGCCGCATCTGGCTGGAATCGCGCGACCCCGAGACGATACGGCGCATGGAACGGGCCGCCGGCGCAGTGGCGGACCCGGATCCAGCGCCGCGCGGGCTCTGGCTGGGAGCTCCGCTGACCGGCACGACCAGGACTGCGCTGTTGGCAGCGGAGCAGGTCAGCAATCGGTGGCAACTCGGGCTGATATCACCCGGCATACTGGCCTTGGGCCTCGTCTCGGATCCGTCGTCGTCGGCGTCCCGTGCTCTGACCGACGGAACTCCGCTGACCCGTCGCCGTCTCCTGACCCTGATCCAGGAAGACGTCCTGGGAGTTACGCTCGACGGGCTGCAGCGGGAGCTGGACACGATCGTCACGAGCTACCGATAGGCACGGAACCTGTCCGTGCCATGACCTCGCCGAAACCATCGTCGGCCAGTGCCCGCGCCGCTACCGGCCGGGTTCCGGGGACGCGGGCATCTCGGGATCGGCCAGCGGGCGGCCGAAGGACTCCCCGAACACGAGGTCGGTGACGGGGCGGCGGCGGAGGCGCCGCGGGAAGTCCCGCTCGGGGTAGCCGACCGCCAGGAGCGCCGCGGTCGCGTACCCCTCCGGGATGCCGAGCAGCGCCGCCACCTTCGGCTCGTCCGCGACGAGCAGCGTCGTCAGCGCGGTGGCGACGCCGGCGCCGCGCAGCGCGAGGCAGAGGTTCTGCACGATCGGATACACCGACGCCCCGCCGACGATGCTCAGCCGGTCCAGGTCGGTGTCGGTCGGGTGCAGCGCCGCGAGCTTCGCACAGACCACCACGAGCACCGGGACGTCCGCCAGGGTGCGCACGAAGTGGTCCGTGTCCGGCGTCGCCGTGATCCCGCGCTCGTCCAGGTAGGGCTGCCAACGGGCCAGGTAGAGGTCCGCGAGCGCGCGGCGGTGCTCCGGGTCACGGACCACCACGAACCGCACCGGCTGGCGGTTCCCGCCCTGCGGGCCGAAACGCGCCGCGTCGAACGCCTCCAGCAGGACGTCGTCGGGCACCGGGTCCGGCCGGAACCGGCGGCAGGTGCCCGTGGTACGCATCGCGTGCAGCAGCTCCATGGGCCGATCCTGGTCGAAGGAGACGTCCACCTGCTGGAAGCTCTTGAACTGCTCCGCCTGCGCGTACGCGGTGTACACCCGCCGGTCCGAGTCGGTCAGGACGACGTCGTCGACGAACGGTGTCAGCAGCGCCCGCGGGTAGAGCCTGCCCACCCGCACCGAGTTGATCTCCATGGCGAACACGATCACCGCCGCCAGCAGGTACAGCCAGGTGACCAGGCCGAGCACCAGGGCGAACAGGCCGTACACCTGGGTGCGGCCCTGCAGCTGGTACTGCAGCAGGTAGGTACCGGCGGACTGGATTACCTGCCAGCCCAGCGCCGCGAGCGCCGCCCCGGGCAGGTTCGCCCGGAACGAGACGTCCTTGACGGTGAGCAGGCGGAACGCCACCAGGATCAGGCCGGTGTTCCCGGCGATGCCGAGCAGCACCGCCAGCACCTGCAGGCCGGCGCCGAGCCCCGTTCCGAGGTCGCTCGCGCGGGTCGTGATCGCCGACAGCAAGGTCGTCAGGACCACACCGAGACCCAGCAGGCCGATCAGCCCGAAGCTGCGCACCCGCGCCAGGAACGGGTTCGGCCGGGAGCGCCGCGGCACCGCCCACACCGTGTCCAGCGCGTTCCCGAGCGCGCGGGCCACCCCCAGGCTGCCCCAGATGCTGCCGAGCACACCGATCGCGACCGCCGCCGCACTGCCCCGCAGCGCGCGGACGTCGCTGCGCAGCTGATCACCGATGATCGGGAACTGGCTGAGCGCCGAGCTGACGAGCTGCTCCTGCAGATCCGGATGCCCGGCGAGCACGAAACCCAGACCGGTCACGAGCAGCAGCAGCAGCGGGAACAAGGAGAGGAAGCCGTAGAACGCGATCAGCGCGGCGAGGTAGCCGCCCTGGTCCTCCGCGAACTTGTAGACCACCGCCAGCGGGAACGCGACACTCGGCCTGCTCTGCTGCGCACGATCAAGACGTACGCCGAGGCCCATCCCCCGCCTCCTCGGTTCCGGCGCGCCGCTCGGGCAGCACCCCCGCAAAAGTATCTGGCCCGACAACCGCGATCGTAGGGAGGACCTGCACCGAGGTGTCCCACTCCGATGCGGGATCTACACCGAGCGGCCGGYAGGATCGCGAGGCGCCGAGCGTGGACGTCGGTGATGTCCGGCGGGGTGGTGGACGCGGTGGCGGACGGGCGTGCTCACGAACGGATCGAGATCACCACGTTGCCGAGCTTCCTCCCGGACTCGACGTACCGGTAGGCGTCCACGATCTCCTCCAGCGGGTACTGCCGGTCCAGAAGCGGCTGGAACTGCCCGGAGGCGAGCAGGTCCCGGAGGTGCTCGACCATCTGCTGGTCGATCGAGGGGAACGGGAACATCACCTTCCTGCCGCGCGCCAGCGGGGTGAGCGCCGCCAGCAGCAGGTTCTGCGCGAACCGGCCGGGCTCGCCCGAGGCGTACACCCCGCCGGGCCGGAGCAGCCTCCGACACCGGCTCCACGAACTCGCGCCGACCGCGTCGAGCACGGCGTCGTAGCCGTCCTCGTCCTGGGTGAAGTCCTGGGTGAAGTCCTGGGTGAAGTCCTGGGTCGTGTGATCGATGACCCCGTCGGCGCCCAGCCCTGGCATCCGGTCGACCCCGTCGGGCCCGCACACCGCCGTGACACGGGCACCCCGGCACTTCAGAAGCTGGACCGCTGCCGAACCGATGGCCCCGCTCGCCCCGATCACGAGGACCCGCCTCCCCTCCCAGGCCGGGATCCTCGTGATGAACGACAGGGCGTAGTGCGCGCCCTCCGTGGCCGCCGCGGCCTGCTCGAAGGAGACCCCTGCCGGTATCCGCGCCAGCTACCGGGCGGCCCGGTAGCCGCAGTCAGTCCGGTTCACCGTCGCCGCATGCACCCTGACCAGCAGCTCACCGACACCAGCCCGGGGTCTGTCGACCTCCCGGATTTCCACCACCTCCGGCGGGCCGTATCTGGTGTGCACCGCAGCCCACATCCGCAAGCATCTCCTGTGACCCTCATCGCGCCTCGCGGACCGGGCAATCGGCTGGACCAGGCCTTCTGCGACCGTCGCGTTCCCCTCCAGGACCGAGCGGCCCCTACGCTGTCATACCTGCACGAGGATTTCGGGTGCCCGCGGTTACGGGTGGGCGCTGTTCGTCGGGTTTTGGCCGGTGCGGACAGCGGCATTCAGGGTGCGGATCTCGGCAGGCGAGTAACAGACTCGTCCTTTTTGTCATACTTGGGCCGTGCGATGCGGATTTCGGCAGTATCGATGGGGGCCGGCGGTGGCGCTCCTTACCGTCGCCGTCCTGCTCGCAGGTTGCGGTGGGAATGACATCGAACGGCCAGGCGAAGGCCCGGCGCCGACCGGACCCGCGGCGGCCCCGGCGGACGCGACAGCGGCCTGCCTGGCCCTGGCCCGCAGCCTGGATGACCTGCGCCCGCCGGTGGACCTTTCGCAGCCGGGGCCGACTCATCACCGGATGAACGGGGTGGGGGGTCTCGTCCGCGCGGCGGCCAGCTACGACAGCCGTCTGGGCACGCTGGAGGAGGCCGTCGACCGGGTCGTGGACGCCGCCGGAACACTGGACGCCGCCGGTCTGACCGAGGCCGTCCCGGCCGCGCTCGCCGTCTGCCGGACGGCCGGCCTGCCCACCGAACAGGGTGACGGGTCCGACGCGGCCGCGGACGCGGCGGCAGGATGCGCCGCGGTGGCGCGGAGCCGGGACCTGTTCGCTGCCACCGACGTCCAGTCGGTCACGTTCGAGACCAACCTGCGCCTCGGTGGGGCCGAGGAGCTGCTGATCGCGGCGAGCGAAGCGGAGAGCCGCTACCAGCCCGTGGCCGACGCGATCAGGCCGGTGCGGCAGGACCTGACGGTCCTGGCGCTCGACCGGCTACCCACCAGCGGCGCCCGTGCGCTCGCCACCTGCGGACAACAGGGACTACCGCACGAGTAAAGGCACACGAAGGCACACGTGGACCGTCACGCCGCGCATCCACCTCACCGGACACCCCGCCCCGCGCCGGACACCAGCTGAGCGGCCTCGGACACCCTCATAGGATGAACACATCCCGACAACCTCCCGAACAGCCAGGAGCGGTGCGTGCGAGAGATTGCCGTGTTCAGCGGAAGCGCCCATCGGCAGCTCGCCGACGAGGTGTGCAGGCACCTGGGCGTGCCGCTGTCACCGGTCCAGATCGACCGTTTCGCCAACGACTGCCTCGAGGTGCAGCTGCAGGCGAACTGCCGTGAGCGTGACATCTTCATCATCCAGCCGCTGGTACGCCCCGTCCAGGAGCACCTGGTCGAGCTTCTCCTCATGCTGGACGCCGCCAGGGGCGCCTCCGCCGCCCGGACGACCGTCGTCATCCCGCACTACTCCTATGCGCGGTCGGACAAGAAGGACACACCGCGCATCTCCATCGGCGGGCGCCTCGTCGCGGATCTGATGGTCACCGCGGGAGCCAGCCGCATCCTCGCGATGACCCTGCACTCCCCGCAGGTGCACGGGTTCTTCAGCGTTCCCGTCGATCACCTGCACGCGCTGCGCGAGCTCGCCGACCACTTCCTCCAGTACGACCTGTCGAACACCACCGTCGTCTCCCCCGACCTCGGCAACRCCAAGGAGGCGGCGCGGTTCGCCCGGCGCCTCGGTGTTCCGGTCGCCGCCGGGGCCAAGCAACGGTTCGCCGACGACCGGGTCGCCATCAGCGCGGTCATCGGTGAGGTGGCCGGCCGCGACATCATCATTCTCGACGACGAGATCGCCAAGGGCAGCACCGTGCTCGAGCTGCTCGACAGGCTCCGTGACATCGGTGTCCGCTCGATCCGTGTCGCCTGCACCCACGGGCTGTTCGCGAACGGGGCGCTGAAGCGGATCGGTGACCAGCCCGACGTCCTCGAGATCGTCTGCACCAACACGGTGCCCGTTCCCGAGGCCGAGCAGACGTCCAAGCTGAAGGTTCTCTCCATCGCACCGGCGCTCGCCGAGGCCATGCGGCACATTCACAACGGCGAGTCGGTCAGCGCCCTGTTCGACTAGCCCGGCCGCCTTGCGGAACTCCTCCATCCCAGGTCAAGGCCGCTGAAGACGACAGTCCCCTCAGGAGGTCACTGATGGAGAACCTGCGGCATCGGACGTCCAGGATGGCGGGGCGGGATCCTCAGGAGGAACACCGGGCGGCGACCCCGCTGGAGCTGCTCTTCGACCTGGCGTTCGTGGTGGCGTTCGGGACTGCGGCGAACGAGCTGGCGCACGCGCTCGCCGCCGACCACGTGGCCGACGGGATCGTCGGGTTCRCCTTCGCGACGTTCGCGGTGTCCTGGGCGTGGATCAACTTCGCCTGGTTCGCGTCGGCGTACGACACGGACGACTGGCTCTACCGGCTGACCACCATGCTGCAGATGGTCGGGGTGCTGGTGCTCGCGCTGGGCCTTCCGGCGATGTTCGCCTCCCTCGACCACGGGGAGACACTGGACAACGACGTGATGGTCTGGGGCTACGTCGTGATGCGGGTCGCGATGCTGATCCAGTGGCTGCGAGCCAGCCGGCAGGACCCGGCCCGCCGCGGCGCGCACGCCGCCTACATCGGGTCCATCGTCGTCTCCCAGATCGGCTGGTGCGCGCTGGCGATCGTCGACCTGCCGATCAGGACGACGTTCGCGCTGATCGCGGTGCTGGTACTGATCGAGCTGAGCGGTCCGGTGCTGGCGGAACGCCGGTTCGGCGGCACGCCCTGGCACGCGCATCACATCGCCGAGCGGTACGGACTGATGGTCATCATCACGCTCGGTGAGGGATTGCTCGGCACAATGGTGAGCCTGACCGCGCTGACCACCGCCGGCCTGACGTTCGACGTCGCACTGCTCGCGCTCGCCGGTACGGCGTTGACCTTCGGGATGTGGTGGACGTACTTCGTGATCCCGCACGGGGAGATCCTGCATGCCCGCCGGGGCCGGTCCTTCGGCTGGGGCTACGGTCACCTGCCGCTGTTCGGTGCGATCGTCGGCGTCGGGGCCGGGCTGCATGCGGCGGCGTACTTCCTGGAGCACCACAGCGAGCTGTCGCTGGTGGGGACGGTGCTGACGGTCGTCGTGCCGCTGGCGGTGTACGTGTCCGCGCTGTACCTGTTCTACGCGGTCATCAGCCGCAGCATCGACCCGTTCCACCTGCTGCTGGTCGCGCTTTCGGTGGGCTTCCTGGTCGCCCCCGTCCTGATGGCCGCGGGCGGGGTATCCGTCACCTGGTGCCTCGTCGTGGTGGCCTTCACTCCGTGGGTGACGGTAGTGGGCTACGAGACGGTCGGCTACCGCCACAACATCGATGTGGTGAGGAGCCTGCACGAACAGCCAGCTGGGAAGGCCGAGGCGGGCGCATAGTCGCCGGGCCTGCGCCGGCGCCGGCGCCGGCGCGCGAATGTCGATGAGTGTTCCTGCGTTCCCTGGAGCCTCGCCGCATAACCATTCAAAGCCCTACCTGTGAACGAAACCGGGGCAGCTTCACTCATGTACCGACAGCTGGCTAGGGCTCGGTGCCGAAGGCGCGGAGAAAGGTCGCGGCTGCCTGTCCGGCGACGGCCCGCAGCTCCGCTTGGGGGATCTTCCTGGTTCC